>NZ_JBDVNU010000038.1:0-203270 GCF_039969435.1 Ilumatobacter sp. | reverse complement strand
ATCGGCCGGGTGCGGCGGTGTCGAATGCGACGGTGGTGGCGTTGGGTGATGCTGGAGATGTGTGCCTGTGGTCGTCGTCGCCGGTGGATCTGGTCGTCGATGTGAACGCGGCGTATCCGGAGAGCAGTGAGTTGGTGTCGTTCACACCGTTCCGTCTGCTCGACACGCGCAATTCGGGAACGTCTCCGACGAATGGCCGGTTCGCCACGGTGCCCCCAGGGTCGTCGCTCCCGAGCGGTGCCCAGTGCGCATCGCTGGTTCGACCGAGCGCCGAGAACCGTCCTGCGAACGCCTCTGCGAACGCCACTCCCGGCACCGGTCCGAACAACCGCTTTCCGCGTGTCGACGGCGACTTCACCGGAACCACCGATGAGATCCTGCAGTGGGTCGCGTGCAAGTGGGGAATCGACGAAGACCTCGTCCGAGCACAGATCGTCGGCGAGTCCTACTGGAACCAGAGCAATCAGGGCGACTTCAGTACCGACCCGACTGCGTGCTCGCCGTATTTCGGGATCGGGAACTATCCGCCCCAGTCGAATGGTGATCGCCAGCACATCGGCGAGTGCCCGGAGTCGTTCGGCCTCGGCCAAGTGCGCTGGCTCTACCACCAAGAGGCATTCGAGGACGCGAATGCGATCCTCTCCAGTTCGTACAATCTCGACTACACATACGCTGTGTGGCGCGATTGTTACGAGGGCAACCTCGGGTGGCTCAACAGCGTCGACGGGCGTGGCGACTATCGTGCCGGCGACGTCGAAGGATGTCTCGGGGTCTGGTTCGCCGGTCGTTGGTACACACCTGGCGCCGAGCAGTACATCGCAGCCGTTCGGACCAACCTCGCCGAACGCGTTTGGGAGCGTTCGGGCTTCTGATCATGGGAATGGTGCATGCGATCGAACGACCCTCCTCGCGGAAGAACGGCGGGCGTCGGCTGGGGCCGTCGCTCGTGGCGGCTGCGCTGTTCGCTACCTCGTGCGCAGGGTCGACCGAGGTCGCGACGACACCGACGAGTCCCGCAGCAGGCACGGAGGTCGACGGCGGCTCGCAGGTCGTGGCGACGCAGGCGTCGGTCCAACGCGAAACGCGTCTCGGACAGGGTCGAGCAATCGCGGCTGCGTCCAACGGTGAGCAGATCGTCGTTGCGACGACGACCGACATCTTCATCCGATCCGGTGACTCGTCGGCATTTCGCTCGATTGCACTGGCGAGAGGTTCGACACGTGCCATCGAGCTCTCGCCCACCGGCGACCGTGTCGCCCAGGTGACCGACGCCGGGGAGCTTGCGTTGTGGACGACCGAAAGCGAGCCGTCACTGGTCGCCGACCTGACGGCGGTCAGCACTGCAGAATTCCGGGCTGACGGCTCATTGGTCGTCACGGGTTCGAGTGGTGTGAGAGTCGTCGACGCAGACGACGGATCGGTTCTCGACGAGTGGATCGCGCCAGCGGATCGAACCGTCGGGCCCGTCGCCGTCGCAGACGATGGCCGCGTCCTGTTGACCCTCGCCGGTGGCCCGATGCCGGAAGTGGTGACATGGAACGGTGGGCAGGACGCTGTCGTTGCGTCGATCGCCTCGGGCATCGACGACGATGCTGCCGTTGCGCATCTGGTCACCTCGGGCGAGCGCGTGGCGTTCGGTCTCGTGAGTGCGCTCGACCCCGAACAAGGTCGAGTCGTCGTCTTCGAGATCGGTGCGAGCGATCCGTCGTGGAGCGTGGCGATCGGCACGGGTGTGAGGGTCGATTCGTGGGGGTTCGCCTCAGACGGCCGCCTGGTGATCCCGGACTCCGCCGGGATCCGGGTCGTGGACGTCGCCGGAGTGGAGGTCGTTTCGACGTCGGTCCCGGCGCCGGTCGTCCAGGTCGTCAACGACCTCGTCGTGCTGGCAGACGGTTCGATCATGCGATTCGACGAGCGTCAGGAACTCGTCGAGGTCCATGCGGGGAACCGTCCCGTCGCAGACATCGATGTCGACGCCGCCAGGAGGGCCACCGTGTTCGTCGACGCATCGGGACGAGTCGGATTCATCGGACCCGACGCAACCGAGCCGGAGATCATCGAGGAGTTTCAATCTGCGCCGATCAACGATGTCGCCGTCTCCGCCGATGGGAGCGTGGCCACTGCGTCGACCGACGGCGTGGTCGGATTGTTCGAGGCGCCGGGCGAGACTGGTGTCGACGTGCAGCGCCTGGTCCACGAGGAAGGAAACGTCGACAGTGTCGCGTTCTCTGCTGATGGCACGGAAATCGTGACCGGCGTTGCCCAGCGTCGGGCGGCGACATCGTTCGACGACACCGTCAGCTTCTGGCCGGGCGATGGCGGCGAGCGTCGACGCGAGGTCGGAGGTGAAGCCGAAGACGTCGCAGGCTGTTCGTTCTTCACGAATCGGGTCCGCTACGCCCACGACGGGAGCTTCGTCGTCGCAACATCGCACGATTTCACCGTGACGGTGATCGACGCCCGGTCCGGCGACGTGCTTCACACGTTCCCCGGTCACTCCAACACGGTGCTCGACGTTGCGATCTCCCCCGATGATTCGACATTGGTCACGTCAGGCGACGATTCGACGATGAAGGTGTGGGACCTCGAGACGTTCGAACTCATCGCCGACCTTCCTGCGACGATGGGCGGGTACTGGTCGCTCTCCTACCTTCCCGACGGGAAGTCGGTCGTCGCCGGTGACCTCAGCGGCAATGTCTCGGTCATCGACGTGGCGACCGGATCCCTCGTCAGGACGTTCGAGGGAACGAAGCTGCGACTCGCTCGTACCGCCGTGTCGCCGGACGGGCGATACGTCGCGTCCGGCGCAGAGGGTTCCGTCGTCCGGTTGTGGTCGACAGCGACGGGGGAGATCGTCAGTGACTCGACTGGCCACGGAGCAGCGGTGTCGTCGGTTGCGTTCTTCGCTGATTCGCGTCGGTTCGTCAGTGCGTCCCAGGACGGAACGGCGATCATCTGGAACCTGACGAGTTGAGATCATCCTCACCCAGAAGGCCGCCGCAGTGGGGCGCTGGAACGTCGGAGTCCGGACCGGCTACAGTTCATCGACCGCAGGCGAGTCGTCCCCGAACGCAGCGAGAACAGTCATCACCTCGCCCATGTCGCGCAATTTTCAGGACCTCAACCACACCGGTCCGCCGAGCCGATCCGCTGTCCTGAAAGAAAATGCTCGCCGGTCGGTGAGTGTCGTCATCTCGACCAAGAATCGTGACAGCATCGGTGATTCAGTGCGGTCGGTCCTCGCGAGCGAGGGCATCGACATCGAGCTCATCGTCGTCGATCAAAGTGAGTGTGCCGGAACCGGGTCGACACTCGATCTGGTGGATGACGATCGGCTCGTGATCCTGCGGTCGGTCACCTCGGGTGTCAGCTGCGGGCGGAACATCGGATTGCGAGCTGCGTCCCACGAGATCGTGCTGATCATCGATGACGATGTCACTGTTCCTGAGGACTGGGCGCGACGGTTCCACGCTGCGGTGAGCTCGGCAGAAAAGGTTGCCGTCGCGTTCTGTCGCGTCGACCCCGGGGAACACGACATCCAATTGGGTTTTATCCCCGATCACGCGGTCGGTGAACTCCGGGTCGTTCGTTCGTTGATGACGAAGTCGCTCGCCCGTGGGATCGGTGCCGGAATGGCGGTACGTCGGAAACACGTCCTGTCGATCGGTGGTTTCGACGAGTTGCTCGGGCCTGGAGCACGTCTGCGAAGCGCAGAGGACCGCGACCTAGCAGCTCGCGTGCTCGCGGCAGGCTGGTGGGTGCTGCAGACGCCTGATGCAGTCGTCCTCCATCACGGCTTTCGCACCTGGGAGCAGGGGCGCGGGCTGACACGTCGCGATTGGTACGGGATCGGCGCGGCCTACGCCAAACAACTCAAGTGCCGCAACCTCGGGATCCTCCCCGTGATCGCACACGAGGTTCTGTGGTTCGGTCTGATCAAGCCGGTCTTCTACTTCGCGACGGGTCGGCGGTACAACGGTCTGCGTCGGATCGGCTACTTCGTCGAAGGACTCGTCGTCGGTTTGCGCATTCCGGTTGACCCGTGCACGATGCTGTACGTGGACGACGAGGCGGCTGCTCCATGACCGTCACCGTCGTGACGCCGGTCTTCAACGGTGCCGACCACCTCCAGAAGACCCTTCGGAGCGTCACGGCTCAGACCTTCGACGATTTCGAGTACATCCTCGTCGACGACGGATCGACCGACGGCTCGGCGAGCATCGTCGAAGAAGTCGCAACCGGCGATCCCCGGGTTCGCCTGGTGCAACAGCCCAACGCCGGGTTGTCGGCCGCACGCAACACCGGCGCCTCGACCGCCGATCCGCACAGCGAGTTCATCCTCTTCCTGGATGACGACGACCTGCTTCGTCCGACAGCGCTCGAGGTCCTGGTCGCCGCTTTGCGGGCCGCGCCGGGGGCCACGGCTGCGCATGGTGACGTCGCTGCCGTCGATGATGCGGGCGAGGTGGTACCGCTGGTACGGATCGAGGCGGCGTCGCGGCGAGTGGTGATCGATACTCAGCGTTGGTGGACACCTCGGCACGCGACGCGCACACTCGACAGAGACGAGCCGTCACCGATCGATGCATTCGGTTATGCGCTGTTCGTCTACACGGTCGGTCAGGTGCTCATGCGGCGTGAACGGCTCGCCGATGTCGGCGAGTTCGACCCGATCATGCGTGTCGCGCAGGACTACGACCTGTGGTTGCGCATCTCGTCGCGAGGGCCGATCGTCTACGTGCCGGACGTCGTGCTCGACTACCGCCAGACCGGCGACTCCCTCTCGTCCGATCAGAGGACCACGCGGCGCGAGGATCTCTTCGCGCGTTTCAAATGCCTCACCGACCGCTCGCTGCCACCGGCAACGCGCCGGCTCGTCCGGAACCTTCACCGACACCACGAGTGGCATCGCGCCGCCGACCGACTGACCTATGCCGGAGTGTCGCTGCGGCAACGGGACGTTCGCAGCGCAGTGCGCGACCTCGTGAGCGCCGGTCGGTCGGCCGGAGAGGCGCTCCTCGCCCTCACGCCGGTCGCATGGCCGTACGACGTACGTGTCCGACGATTCCGGCAGGCGGCGACGCGATGACCAACGCAGCGGGCGAGCGACGGTGGGGCGCCCTGCCGACGAGGGTCGTTGCGATCGATCTCGCCGACGGCGCGGACGACTTGAGGGGCCTCGAGGACTACGTGTTCGTGCACGTGTTGGTCTTGGTCGACGGCGAGCCGGTGGGCGCGGTCCGAGTCCCGGTCGAAGGGGACAGTTGTCCAGCCGCGTCGATCGCCGCAGCGGTGAACGCCGAGCTCGGAGACGACCTGCTGCGAGTTGTCCTGCTCAAGGCATTGGCCGATGCGTCTCCGGGGCAGGCACCAGACCTCGACGCGCTCACGCTGAACGGGCGGCGCAGTTCGAAACCCTTCACTTCGATGACCGTCGCGGTGTGTACACGAAACCGACCTGAGCGTCTGGTGAAGTGCCTCGAGGCGCTGGTCGGCCAACTGACGCCGGCGCGGGTGCTCGTCGTCGACAACGCACCGTCCACCGACGCGACGGCGACTCTGGTGGCGGAACGCTTCCCCGATTTCGAGTACGTCGTCGAGCCGAAGCCCGGGCTCGACCACGCTCGGAACCGAGCCCTTCGGGAATGCGCGACCGAGGTGATCGCCTACACCGACGACGATGCCGTTCCGCACGAGCGGTGGACGGCCGCTCTGGCGGCGGCCTTCGACGAACAACCCGATCTGGCCATGGCGACGGGACTCGTCGTGCCGTACGCCCTAGATACGCCGGCTCAGCACGTATTCGAACGGCTCGGCGGGTTCGGTCGCGGCTTTCGGCGGCACTGGTCCAACGGTCCATCGCCCGTCTCGTCTGGCCTGGGTGTCGGGGAGTGGGGGACCGGCGCCAACATGGCGTTCCGACGCGCTTCGCTCGAGCGCGTGGGAGGGTTCGATCCGGCGCTCGACGTCGGCACGCCGACGGGAGGAGGCGGCGACCTCGACGCCTTCCATCGCGTCCTCTCGGCGGGGATGACCGCCCGGTACGAGCCGTCGGCGATCGTCTTTCACGACCACCGTCGATCGATGACCGAGCTCGCCGCGCAGCTCCGAAACAACGGCGCACTGTGGTCGATGATGGCGGCCGCGCGAAGCGCCGGCCGCGCCAGCGTGGCCGACACGGCGCGCGTCATGTACTGGTATGCGACCGATCGATGGCCGCGAGCGTTCGTACGGGCGTGGCTGGTTCCCAACAGAGTGCCCGTCCGCATCCCGGCAGCCGAGGTCGTTGGCTTCGCGCGTGCGGCGGCGCGCAACGAGTACCGGGCGTCGCAGGCCATCAACGGCGCCGCCGCATACGACGTTGCTGTCGATTCGTCGGGGGCAGGCGCGCCCGAGGTCGATCGGCAGGGCGGTTCGGAGTCGGGTGCGGTTGCGGTCGGGGTGGCCGAGGTGACTGCAGCGTTGCCACCCGCCGACGTCGGAAGCGGCGAGGAGCTCGTGCTGCTCACCTGCGGTCGCCGGGCGATCGGCAGAATCTCCGTGCCCGCCCGGCCGCACCCCTGGTGCGCGCGGACATGGCGCGAGGCGATCATCGACGAGTGTGGCGTCGGGGTCTTGGCGGAATGCAGTGATCGGTCGGTCGGAGAGGTGCGAGAGGTCGCCATCGCGCGTCTCCTTGATGCGGTGTACCGGCCTCGGGCGTCGCACCTCGACGAGCGTGCGCCGTGCTCGGCATCGATCGTGATCGCCACCCTCGACCGGCCCGACGACCTCGCGGCATGTCTGGCCTCCGTCGTCGCTCACACGAGCCGGCACGCCTTCGAGGTGATCGTGGTCGACAACCATCCGGAGTCCGGTCTCACGGGCCAGGTGTGTGCCCGCTTCCCGAGTGTGCGGCGCGTCGATGAACCGCGGCGCGGGGCGGCGTACGCTCGCAACGCGGGCTTTCTGGCGGCCAGCGGTGATGTGATCGTCACCGTCGACGATGACGTCCGCGTGACCGATGGGTGGTTGGATCTGCTGCTCACGTCGTTCCGACGCAACGATGTGATGGTGGTCTGCGGCAACGTCCAACCACTCGAGCTCCGCAACCAAGCGCAATTCGACTTCGAGGCGATCAGCCCGTTGAGCAAGGGCTTTCGCCCGTTCGAGAGCCGTTGGGCCCAAGCGTCCAGGCCGTGGACGGCGTTCCCGGCGTGGGACCTCGGGGCTACGGCCAACTTGGCCTTCCGACGCTCGATCCTGTGCGATCCCGAGGTCGGCCTCTTGGACGAGGCACTCGGACCGGGCATGCCGAGCGGGGTGGGCGAGGACAGCTATCTGCTCTACCGCGTAGCGCGCGCGGGTTGGACGGTGTGCTACGAGCCGACCGCATATGTCTGGCATCGCCACCGCGACACCGTCAAGGCGCTCGATACCCAGATCGCCAACTACTACTCCGGGCACGTCGCGCTGCAGTTGACCACGCTCGCACGCGATCACGATATGCGCGCCGTGCACCGGCTCGCACGGGTTTCCGGCTACGTCGCGATCAGCCGGATCAAGGCACTCGTCGGGCGTGGACCGGTACCGCCCGTAATCGCCAGCGCCCAGCTGAGGGGAACGCTTCGCGGCCCGCTCAACTACGTGCGCTCGCAACGACGCGTCCGACGGGAGGGTCGCAGCCGATGATCGCGATTCGATCAGAACGCAAGGCCCGCGGCCTCAGCGCGGCGACGAGCCATCCGGCGCTGCGAACGCGGGTATGCGGTGGTGACGCCCGCTGCGAACCCGACCAGCATCCGCCATGCGTCGCGGTGTCGAAGATGGCCGGGCGCCCGCGGCACGATCAGATCGTGGACGTACCAGCGCACCGTCCAGTAGGTCACGCTCCTGATCAGTTTCCGCTCGGTCGGCGAGCGGCGATACCACTTGTGGAGTACGGCGCCCCAGCTGAGGCCCCACGAGCGGTACTGGGCACCCAACGCCTCCAGCGTGGCTCGATGCTCGTGACGGACCATCGCAGAGGGCTCGTACACGACCGTTCCGAACCGGGCCATCCGCACCAGCATGTCGAGGTCGCCTCCGCCCGCCAGTGGCGGTCCCGTGTCGAGTGCTTCGTCGAAGGGCCCAACGGACGCGAGAGCCGATCGCCGGAAAGCCATGTTGCAACCGACGCCAATCCCTGGATCGAACGGCAGGCCGGGCCGCGTGTCCCATTCGAGTGGGCCGGCATGCCATCCCTTGAAGAATCCGCCGCATCCCTCGAACGTCACCTGGGCATCGGTCGCCAGGCTCAGCGCAGTGACGCTCCCGGTGACCGCCACGGCGTCCGGGTGTGCGGCGAACGACCTGGCCAGCGCGAGCAACCAGGTCGGGTCCGCCACGGTGTCGTCGTCGACGAAGGCCAGCACCTCACCCGTGGCCGCGGCGACGGCTCGATTGCGAGCGACGTCGAGCCCGGGAACTGGTTCACGCACCACCTCGACCCCCATCGACTGCGCTACCGCCATCGGTCGATCATTGTCGGATGCATTGTTGACGACAAGGATCCTGGCGACGACCTGGGATCCCGCCGTGTCCACGGCGACGCGGATCGCCTGCAGGCATCGTTCGAGCAACTCCGGGCGATTTCGGGTGCAGATCGCCACCGTGATCTCCACGGCGACGTCGGTCGGAGCAGGCAGTGGCGCGCCGGCACGCATCTCGACGACCTCGGCGAACGGACCGACCAGCCTGGTGCCGGGCGGGACGAACGTCGAACCGACCGGTACCCCACCTTCTCGGGCGATGACCAGGGCGGGGCCGGTGACGTCGAGGTCCGGCCGATTCGGACTGTCGGCGACTTCGATGTCGACGAACCTTCCGCTCGACGGCTCGCGTCTGGCGCCCGTCCGACGAATTCGCGCAGGAACTGGAAAGGGAGGCGTCCACATGGCCTCGTCACCTGAGCACATCGGAGCCTCGACCGTCAAAGGCGATGCCGATCAGCTTCCCTGGATCGTCAACACCTCGTCCGCCCGCCGATGGCCCTCGCTTGGATTCGGTCAACTGTGGACCCATCGCGAGCTCGTGTTCTTCTTCGCGCTCCGTGACCTGAAGTCGCGATACAAGCAGGCCCTCCTCGGTGTTGCGTGGGCCGGGATCCAGCCGCTGGTCGGAGCGCTCACGTTCACGGTCCTGTTCAATCGCCTGAACGACGTCGAGATCGACGGGCCGTCCTATTTCGCATTCGCACTCCTCGGCAGCGGTGTGTGGGGGTACTACTCGTCGACGATCCAGGCCGGCACGACCAGCCTCCTCGCCAACTCCGAACTGTTGACGAAGGTGGCCTTCCCGCGCATCGTGGCCCCGACAGCGACGTTCGTTCCTGGCTTCATCGACCTCGCCGTCGCGACCGTTCTCGCTCTCGTCGTCAACGTTGCAATGGGCGGAGGCCTCGCCCCGCTCCGGCTTCTGCTCGGCGTACCGAGCGGTGTCGTGCTGTTGGTGATGGCGGTCGCAGGCCCCGTCTATCTGTTCAGCGCAGCCGTCGTGAAGTACCGCGACGTGAGCACGGTCGTCGGTTTCGGCATGCAGTTCATGTTGTTCGCCGCGCCGATCGCCTTCCCCCCCGAACTCGTTCCGGGCGGTTGGCGCACGCTGATGTACGTCAACCCTGTGAGTGGTGCGGTGGGACTGCTGCGCTGGGCGCTCGTCTCGACGGGCATCCCGACAGCTGCGCAATTGACGACCTCGCTCGCGTCCGCCGTCGTCGTGCTGCTCATCGGCCTCGTCCACTTCCGTCGTCGCGAACGTGAGTTCGCGGACATCATCTGATCGGCGGCACCCTGTGAACAACGTCATCGAACTCGACTCCGTCGGCAAGCGGTATCGCCTCGGCGAGCACTACGGCGAGGGCGCCGATCTCCGCGACACGCTGGCGGGGTTCGCGCGACGGCTGCGCGGCGCAGCTCGTCGCGAGGCCCAGGAGTTCTTCTGGTCGCTGCGCGACGTGTCGCTCGCTGTCGAAGGCGGGAACGCGCTCGGGATC
Organism: Ilumatobacter sp.; assembly: GCF_039969435.1. Classification (GTDB taxonomy): domain Bacteria; phylum Actinomycetota; class Acidimicrobiia; order Acidimicrobiales; family Ilumatobacteraceae; genus Ilumatobacter_A. Next base: position 193,258 of record NZ_JBDVNU010000038.1, on the reverse strand, counting down.
ATCGGGTCGAACGGCGCAGGCAAGAGCACCCTGCTCAAGGTGATCAACGGCATCACCACGCCCACCGAGGGAACGTCGCGCACGCGCGGTCGAGTGGGCTCGCTGCTCGAGGTGGGCACCGGATTCCACGGGGAACTGACCGGGATCGAGAACACGTACCTGAACGGGGCGATCCTCGGGATGTCCAAGCGCGAGATTCGGGCCCGTCTCGACGAGATCGTGGACTTCGCCGGTCTCGATCGGTTCATGGACACGCCTGTCAAGCGCTACTCGTCGGGCATGTACCTCCGCTTGGGGTTCGCCATCGCGGCCCACATGGAGGCCGAGATCCTGCTGGTCGATGAGGTGCTCGCGGTCGGCGACGTCGAGTTCCAGCGACGCTGTCTCGGAAAGATGGACGAGGTCGAGCGCAGCGGGCGAACGGTGCTCTTCGTGAGTCACAACATGGATGCGATGGCCCGCCTCTGTACCACGACACTGTGGTTGGACAAGGGGCAGATCCGGGGGATCGGCCCGACTGCGACGATCATCGAGGACTACATCCGCTCGACGGCAGCGGAGTCGACGGCGCTGGTGGTCGAGGTCGACCCGACGCTCGCTGCCCAGGTCGTCGGCGTCGCGCTGGTGGATGCGTACGGCGTCGAACAGTCGGTGCTGACCACGCGCAGTACGGGCTGGATCCGGGTCGACGTGGCCGTGAACGAATCGGTGCCGGGGCTCGACATTTTCTGCTCGGTGCAGACCAAGAGCGGGGTCGGGATCATCGACGAGGCGCTCAGCGACCGAATCGACGCTGCGATGCCCGCAACCGGCCGATACCGCCTGCAGTGCGAGCTGCCACCGGTCCTCACGCCGGGTGAGTACGTCATCAGCGTGTGGCTGGGGACGACGTACGAGCACCTTGAGCAACACGACGCCGTGGTCGCCTTCAGTGTGGAGGGCGACGACCTCGGGCGGCTGCACCGCCTCGTGAAGATCGGCTCGAACTGGAAGGCGGATCGAATCGACGAACCGTCGGTGGACGCCGGGGGATCGGGGTGAACACTGCGCCGTCGGTGACGTGCATCATGATCTTCCTCGACGGAGCTGCGTTCATCGACGAGGCGATCCGCAGCGTCGTCGCCCAGGGCGACGCAATCGCCTGGGAACTCGTCCTGGTCGACGACGGCAGTACCGACGCCAGTACGGCGATCGCCCGTCGATGGGCGGACTCGGACGGTCGCATTCGTTACCTCGAACACGACGGACACGCCAATCTTGGGACGGGTGCGTCACGGAATGCCGGGCTTGACGCAGCACACGGGGAGTACGTCGGGTTTCTGGACTGCGACGATGTCTGGTTGCCGTGTGCCCTGTCGCACGCCATGCGAGTCCTCGCCCACCATGCCGATGCCGATGCCGTCTTTGGTGGCGCCTGGCGCTGGCACAGTTGGACGGACGACCCCGCCGACCGCGTCCTTGATGACAAGATGGTTCTCCCGGACAGCATGACGCACGAGGTGATCGAACCTCCCGAGCTGTTCGCTGACATCTACCTGGAACCTGATGCCTTTCGTGTGCCGGCGATCTGTAGCACGCTGATCGACCGAGCCAGTCTGTTGCGAGTTGGTGGGTTCGAAGACTCGTTCCGGAACCTGTACGAAGATCAGGTGCTCTACTCCAAGATCGCCCTGCAACTGCGCGCCGTGGTGGACCCGCGTCCTCTCGCTCTCTATCGTCAGCATGAGGCTTCCGCGTGCCACGTCGCCATCGACGCCGGCGAGTGGCAGTGGACGGGTCCCAGCGAGCCGCTCCGGCATTACGCCGAATGGTTGCGGACATACATCGTCGACAACGTGGGAAGTGATGCCGCCTCGCTCGAGGTGGTCCGACGCAACCTCGACCGAAGCGAGTCCCCTCGCTCTGGCCTCCCGACCGCACGACCCGAAACGTTCCGCCGACGGTTGCCCGAACCCGTCCGTCGGATGGCGAGGACCGTTCGCGACCGGGTGCGCCCTCCGGTGCCGCCGACGACTGTCGTCGCCCACTGGAGCGAGCAGTTCCTGGCGCCGATCGCAGGTCCGATCACGGGCACGACGCTCGTGGTGGTTGCACCTGGGGCCCACAGGCAGTGGACCGATGCTCCGCCTGCCGAGGTCTTCGCCGAAAGAACGACGAGGTGTTCGTGGAGCGACGCCGCAACGGCGTCGACGACGTACGACCGCGTGGTGGTGCCGTTTGCGGTCGCGACAACGGTCGCCACCGCTTCGCTCATCGCAGGTGTCGGTCGTCGAGTCACTGCGGACGGCGCAGCGTTCCTGCTCGTGCCCGGACCGGCGCTCGACCCCGCCCGGCCCGATGCCGATGTCGTGGTCGAGATGGTTCGTTCTGCGCTGCCACACCATCGGGCCGCCGTCGAGTCGTTCGGAAACGCAGCGACGGTCGCCGACCTCGATGCGGTCGCGACCGACCTCGGTCCGTTGATCGACCGCCATGACGCGGCCGTCCCCGCGGTCTTCGGGATCGCCATCACCCCTGACAGGAGCCGACAATGACCGACAGGATCCGCGAACTCGTTCGACGGACGGTCCCCATTGGCGCTCGCCATGCCATGAAGCGGCTCGCCGGACGACCGGTCACGCCGCGCTCCGGCCACGTGCGCTTCGGCGATCTTCGCCGTACGACACCCATCTCCTCGGACTTCGGCTACGCCCGTGGTGGACCGGTTGACCGGTATTACATCGAAGGATTCCTGGAACGCCACGCCGGCGACATCCGGGGCCGGGTCCTGGAGGTCGGCGATGCGTCGTACACCCACCGGTTCGGCGGTTCACGGGTTGTCCAGGCCGACGTCCTGCACATCGATCCTGCAGCCGCCGGCGTCACCTTCGTCGGTGATCTCGCGGACGGTTCGATGCTGCCCGACGATGCGTTCGACTGCATCGTTCTGACGCAGACCCTGCATCTCATCTTCGACTACGTGGCGGCGTTGCGCACTCTGGAGCGCATCCTCGTTCCAGGAGGCGTGCTCCTGCTGACCGTGCCAGGAATCTCGAACATCGCGACCGACGAGTGGGGCGACACCTGGTACTACTCGTTCACCCACCACGCGCTCGGTCGGGCGTGCGATGCCGTCTTCGGCAGGGATCGGTCCGAGGTGGAGTCGCACGGCAACGTGCTTTCCGCCCTCGCATTCCTCCACGGCCTCGGTCAGGACGAGTTGACGGAAGCCGAACTCGACGAACAGCACGTGGAATACAGCATCGTCAACGCAGTGAAGGTCACCAAGGCCGTGTGACCCGATCGCTGTCAGGCCCAGCGCCACAGCCACTCTGCGAGTGTCGGGCCGTCGACATCGGGCGCGTGCAGCCGCGGCGTCGTGAGGCCGTCACCTCGCCGGCTCAGCCATCCCGACTGCGTCGTCACTGCGTGGTCGAACCCGAGTTTGCGAGCCACGTCGACGACGGCCTTCGACGACGCTCCGTACGGATAGGCGAGTACTCGATGCTCCACGCCGACGAGTTCGTCGAGTTGTTGCGCCGACTCGTCGATCTCCGCTCGTACGGATGCGATCGAGAGACTCGGAAGCAGCGGATGGGTCATCGTGTGGACTCCGATGGTGATGAGGGGATGGGCGGCCAATGCCGTCAACTCCGAGACTGTCATCGGTCGGCTGTGTGGCACAGGGAGTTCGACGCCCAACTCCTCGGCGAGCCGGCCGAGGTCGGACTCGATGGCATCGACGTGCCGAAGGATCAATCGACCGTAGAGCAGGTCGAGCGCGCAGCGGGCATCTGGGTGGACCCGTTCCATCGATTCGTCGCCGTTCAGGATGCCGGTTTCTCGAGCGGCACCGAGCACCCGACAGGCTTCGAGGCCCGACCCGAGCACCAACTCGGCGAGGACATCCGACCAGAAGGAGGATCGACCGAGGAGACCGGGGGCGACGAACACGGTCGCCGGGGCATCGAAGGATTCCAGTAGCGGGAGAGCCTCCTCGAGGTTGTCCACGTATGCGTCGTCGAACGTGATCGCGAACTGGACGACGCGCTTGCGCATGCGCGTCGTCGCCGATTCGCCGAGCAACTCGTGGAGCTGCCGGACCTTGCCGGTGTCGCACAGGACGTCGAGCTGCGCTTCGAAGTTGGTCGGAGTGACCGCGAGGTCCCATGGATCGACCGCAGGACATGCGACCCGGTGATAGGCCAGGACCGCCGCTCTTCCCGGGATCCGTCGTTCCAATCGCCGGGACAGACCGCGGACCTTGCGGGCTGCGACGCCGGGCAAATGTGAGAACGGCATTCGCATCGGTGCAGCGTACGCAAGATCCGTGGCTCGACCGAGCGGTATCCATGGGGAATCGGATCCGGCTGCCGGTCTGACGTGGTCCGACATCGGCGTTCCCTTCGCAGCGCCCGAAATCTCAGTTCGTCAGTGCGTGGAGAATCTGTTCGAAGACGACATCTGCGTAGGTGATGATCTCGTCGTCGGTCCGATCCTGGATCGGGTGCGGAGTGAAGACGCGGGAAACCGCAGGAAAGCCGAGTGAACGGGCCTGCGTCTCAGCCGCTTCGACGAACTGATCGGAGGCAACGAACATCGACGGAACGCCGCGGAGTTCGAGATCGTTGATGTCGTGCACACTGCACGACGTGCAACTGCCTCAATCGGCGAGAGCCTCGATCACCACATGGCACTCGGTGGCGATCTGGTGGCGCAGGTCCACCGGCGCCGGCTTGGTGAACGTCGGCTTCCGGTACCGCTTCACGTCGGCACCGATGCCCACGAGGCGTTCCTCGATCCGGTCGAGGAAGACGTCGCCGCGAGCCTTCGAGATGTCGAGCAACCCCACGGTCAGACCCTCGAGGTCTGCGGGCCGAGCGAGACGCTCACGTTCGGCGATGCGACGTTCGCTGGTGGGATCGAGCAGGGTGGACATGACGTCAACGTACTCCGCGCCGCACGGTCGATCGGTGTCAGACGCCAGGTCGGCGAGCCTGTGCCGAGTTGTCCGTCGCCGAGATCACCAGTGCGATCCAATAGTCGGACGTTCGTACCAGTGTGCCGTTGAACGTCGTCTGCGGCGACGGGGACGACGGGTCGAGAACGGACGCTTCGAACCGGCCGTCGTCGTGGGCGACCCGCACGTCGTGGTGCTCCAACACGGGCCCGCCGAGCACGCTCCACGCCTTGTACGTCGCTTCTTTCATCACGAAGGTGGCGAGTGGCGACGGGACGACGTCGTCGTGACGCACGATGAGCGTCGCCTCGGCGTCGGACAGGGCAGCACCGCCCGTCGGTTCGATGTCGATTCCGATGGCGGACACGTCGGATCGTCGCGTGATCACCGCGACCGCGTAGCGACGGTCATGGGACAGCGAACCGACCACGCCGGCGGGAAGGTCCGGCGCTCGGTTCGGTCGGCGCATGATCGGCCCAGCCGCCCCGGTCAGATCTCGGAGCAGAGCGCGACCCGATGCGAACTCGGCTCGTCGCACGTCGGACATCGAGGTGGTGAAGAGGCGTTCGTCGGGAGCGAGTAGGTCGGCGTCGTGCAGCGAGACCGCCCGGACACCCACGTGGAATCCTGTCGGGACCATGCCGCGGAGTGCAACGGACAGGTCCTGCCCCGGATCGGGGTCAGTATCCAATGGCCCGTGTGACCGGCCTGGAGCCGATGTCGCCGTTCGCCCAACCACCGATGATCTGGGAGAACAGCCCGGCGCCGCCGCCTGCGTAGGTGAGCATCAGCCCGCCGGGACGGAACTTCGGCAGCGACTCGGCGTCGGCGAACGCGAGCGGCAGACCCTCCTCGATCCCGCCCGCACCGCGCACCAGCGCCGAACCCGGAGTGTTCAGGTGCTCGCTGATGCCCGCCACGATCTGTTCGCGATCCCACCCGGCCTCGGCGAAGACCCTGGCGTGCTCCGGGCCCATCACCACGATCGCGTCGAAGGCCATCACCAGCTTGTGGTGGTTGACGGCCTGCAACTTGTGCGCGAACGAGCGGGCCAGCGATTCGGGCGAGCGGGAGATCTGGTCGACCATGCAGTGCGGGCCTTCCCCTGCGAACACGGTGAGCGCATCGACGCCGTCCGCGATGCCGTGCTCGGCGGCGAGGCGACCGTAGGGCGAGGTGTCGTCGGCCTCGGCGAAGCAGAACGAGATCTTGGCCGGACTTCCGTGCGTGGCACGGTCGACCTCGCCGGGGCGACCACCGCCGAAGTTGCGCACCACGAGTTGGAGCGCCCTCCCGATCGTCAGGTTCGCGCGGTTTCCCTGGCCGAGTGCGTTGCCTCCCGAGTTCATCCCGATCGCCCGGGTGCCGGGCCCGCTGCAGACGATCACGGGTCCGACCGGCATCGTCGTGGCGAGGATGCCATGCATGTTGAACTCGCCGTTGCACGCCGCCTCGACCGCGGTGAGCACCCACGGCATGTACTCGGCCTTGCACCCGGCCATGACGGCCGCGATCGCCACCTTCTCGACGGTCACGTCGTCGAGGTCGGGCGGCACCGTCGCCACGATGTCGCTCGGAGCGCGGCTGGTGCCTTCGAGGATCGCCATCACGCGCGCCTCGGTCGGGGGGACGACGGGGAGCCCGTCGGTCCAGCCGCGTGCGAACATCATCTCGAACTCGTCCTCGGCCGAGGCGACGTCGATCCGTCGCGACGACAGGGTGCTGCGCCCGAAGCGGACGCGGAGTTCGTCGACGAGGTCGGGGTCCACCGACATCGACCCGCAGCCCGGGCGCATCACCGGCAGGTCGGGACCGAGTCCGGTCAGGCCGGTCACCGACTCCCACTCGGCGCGGGACCATCCGACCGTGCGGGCGACCTCGACGCCACCTTCGACGCGGATCACGGTCGGCACGGTCTCGATCTCGTGGAACCAACTCACGGCGAGATCCGTGTCCGGGATCGCAGCCGGGTCACCGGGGAAGTCGGGGTCGTCCTGGACGTAGACGTGGGTCTCGACACCCGCAGCCACCTGGCCGAGGACCGGGACCACCATCCGGCACGTCTCGCACTCCTCCTTCACCACGACGACGATTCCGTCGGGGAGGAGGGGAGCGGTGGGGGCGGGAACGCCGGCGATGTCGTCGGTCATGCGAGGAACTCCAGGATGCGGGTGTCGACCGTGGTCGCGTCTTCGAGGTGGAGGAAGTGGCCGAGGCCGTCGATGATCTCGATCGTCGTGTCGGAACCGGTCATCGCCCGCGCTGACTCGGCGACCTCTGCCCCGATGCAGCCATCTTCGGCGCCGTGGAGATACAGCAGCGGTTGGCTCGGCGGGGTGCCAGTCGCGGCTTGGACGTCGGCCAGGTCGACGCGCACGCCGACTCCGCTCAACGTCGCGCGGTAGTAGCCGAGCGCGGCGGCGAGGTGGTCGGGGTCACGGAGAGCGTCCTTGACGCCGCTCAGATCGTCGGCGGCGTCGTAGCCGGGTGACCAGTCGCGCCAGATCATGTCGATGAACGCGAGGTCGCCGGCGGGGACCACGGCGTCGGCGAGCGGGTGCTGGAAGAAGAACATGTACCAACTCTTCTTGAGCTGGTCGGCGTTGGTGAGGAGAGCGGCCCCCATCGCACCGCCCGGCGGCACCGCCAATCCGACGACCTTCGCCCACCGCTCGGGGGTGTGGACCGCAGCGCCGTAGACGATCGACGCTCCCCAGTCGTGGCCGACGAGCACGGCGCGCTCGTCGCCGCCGAACTCCTCGTGGACGGCGATCATGTCGAGCGACGACGCTCCGGTCTGGACGCACCCGTCGGCCGGAACGTCGCTCGGCGCGTACCCGCGCAGGAACGGAGCGACGACGCGGTACCCCGCCGATTCGAGTGCCGGGGTGAGGTGCCGCCAGGTGTGCGCCGTGTCGGGGAAGCCGTGGGCACACACGACGAGCGGGCGCTCGGTGTCGTCGATCGAGGCCGAGACGACACACTCGATGCCCACGCCCTCCCGGTGGATTCGTCGCCGCTCACTCATGGATCGGACCGTACTGCGTCGCCCGCTGCGACCGCTCAGCGCACATCACGACGTGCCGGGACCCGTCGTCCGGCATGACCCGTTCGGGTGGTCTGCTTCTGCGACCAACTTCACACTCGGCGCCTTGCGGGCGCCGGGTCCATGGAGGCCTATGGTTCGTTCATCGGGAATTCATCTGACTTTATGGCCGATGACGTCGTTGCCGATGGCATCGCGTCCGGCGCGCCGCCCATGACGGCGTCGTTCCACGGTGTGCGTGGATCGACGCCGTGCCACGGTCCCGACATCATGCGCTACGGCGGCAACACCTCGTGCGTCGCGATCCGGATCCCGGGCGCGGATCCGATCCTGCTCGACCTCGGAACCGGCCTGCGGTACTTCGGACTGGAGCAACCGCCCGGCGTCCCGTTCCGCGGAACCTGCCTGCTGTCGCATCTCCACTGGGACCACATCCAGGGCCTGCCGTTCTTCACGCCGTTGCTCACCGACGGTGCCGAGGTCACCATCCACGCTCCCTCGCAGGACGACGGCACGTCGGTCGAGCGGGTCTTCGCTCGGACGATCACACCGCCGCTCTTCCCGATCGACCTGGCGATGCTGCCCGGCAACGTCTCGTACTCCGAGGTCGGCGATTCCGAGTTCGTGATCGACGGCGGCGCAGCCGGAGACATCCGTGTGATGTCCCGGGTCATCCCTCACATCGGCCGCACGGTCGGATACCGCATCGAGTGGAACGGCCGGTCCATCGCCTACCTGAGCGACCACCAGCAGCCGTGCGACGGAACCCTCGCGGCGTCCCGGGGTGCATTCGACCTGTGTCGCGACGTCGACCTGTTGATCCACGACGCGCAGTACACGCCCGCCGAGTTCGCCACCAAGTGCGACTGGGGCCATTGCACGGTCGGGTTCGCCGTGTGGCTCGCAGCCGAAGCCGGTGCGAAGCGTCTCGCGCTGTTCCACCACGACCCGACCCACGACGACGAGACCCTCGACCGGCTCGTGGTGGAGGCCCGTGTCGACGGCGAGGCACGCGGCGTCGACGTGGTGGGCGCGAGCGAGGGTCTCACCCTCACCGTCGGCGAGTGATCTGCGCAGCGCCGTTCCGGTGGCGCGACCGATGCACCCCTTCCCCGAGGTGTGGCGGGCGTGGCCCGACCGCAGCGGGCAGGGGCATACTCCTCCGGTGTCCCTGATCCCACCGATCGCCGCCGTCCTGGTGGGTGTGGCGTTCGTCGTCGCCGGCGGCTCGAAGCTGGCTGCCCGTGCCTCGTGGCCGGCTCAGGCGCGGGGGTTGGGTGCCCCGGCGTGGACGGTCCCGTTGGTGCCGTGGGTCGAACTGGGGATCGGCGCATCGCTGATCGTCCAGTTGCTGCGGGTGCCGATGGCTGTCGCCGCCGCGCTTCTGCTGTTCGTCTTCAGCGCGCTGATCGTCCGCAAGCTCGCAGCGGGTGAGCACCCGCCGTGTGCGTGCTTCGGGGCCTGGTCGGTGCGGCCGATCGGGTGGGGCCACGTCGGTCGCAACGCCGCTCTGCTGGTGCTCGCCGCCGTCGCGACGCTCTGAACGCCGCCGGTCGGCGACTTCGTGGTCAGGTGGTGGCCAGGAGGAACGCGAGTGTCCGCGCTTCGTCTCGCCACGCGTCGTAGCGCCCGGTCGGGCCACCGTGACCGGCACCCATCTCGGTGCGCATCACCACGGGCCGCTCACCCGTGCCCACCTCGCGCAGCCGGGCCACCCACTTCGCCGGCTCGTGGACACTGACGCGAGGGTCGTGGAGCCCGGCGGTCACGTAGAGCGCGGGGTAGTCGGCGGCGACGGTGTTGTCGTAGGGGGAGTAGGCCAACATGATCGACGCGAACGGTTCGGTCCGTGGGTCACCCCACTCCTCCCACTCGGTGACGGTCAGGGGCAGGGACGGGTCGCTGATGGTGTTGACGATGTCGACGAAGGGCACCTCGGCCACCACCGACGCGAACAGTTCGGGCCGCTGCGTCATGCACGCCCCGACGAGAAGCCCGCCGGCGGAACCACCGCGGATCGCGAGCCGGGCGGGATCGACGACGCCGGTCGAGATCAGGTGCTCAGCCGATGCGAGCATGTCGTCGAAGGTGTGCTGCTTGTGCTCGAGCTTTCCGTCGAGGTACCACTGGCGACCCAACTCGCCGCCGCCACGCGGGTGTGCGAGCGCCCACACGAACCCCCGGTCGAGCAGTGAGAGACGACCGACGGAGAACCACGGCGGCATCGACGCCTCGTACGACCCGTACCCGTACAGACAGCCGGGGGCGGTGCCGTCGAGCGGGGTGCCGACGTGGCGCACGATGTCGATCGGAACCGAGGTGCCGTCGGCCGAGGTCGCCCACATCCGACTCGCCACGTAGTCGTCGAGGTCGACGTTGGGCGTCGGGATCCGACGCAGCAGTGTCCGCTCGCCGGTCGCGACGTCCTCGTCGTACAGCGTGCCGGGCACGGTCATCGACTGCATCGCGAAACGCAGGGTGGTCGAGGTCCACTCCGGGTTGGCCGACAGGTTCACGTCGTGTGGTTCGACACCGAGATCGATCACCCGCTCGGTGCCGTCGCGGAACAGCAGTCGGAGGCGGGGCTGGGCGTCGCGCCACTCGTACACGACGAGGTGGGACTCGAACGGTTCGACACCGATGATGCGGCGCCCGGCCTCGTGCGCCACGAACTCGGTCCATGCCTCGGGCTCGGTCCAGTCGGACGCCACCCCGGCCTCCAGGATCCGGAAGTCCTCGGCACCGCCGGAGTTGGTCACCATCACCAGACGATCTCCCCAGTCGTCGACCTGGTACTCCACGCCATCGACCTTCGCCGCCACGACCGTGGGCTCGGCGGTCGGATCGTTCGAGGCCAGCAGGCGCACCTCGCTGGAGGTCTTCGAACCCGCGTGGATCACGATCCACGCATCGGAGCGGGTCTCGCCGATCTCGACGAAGAAGCGCTCGTCGTCCTCCTGGTGGACCAGCACGTCGATCGCTGCATCGGAGCCCATCTCGTGACGCCACACCTGGTACGGACGCTCCTGGTCGTCGGCTCGCACGTAGAACAGGAAGCTGCCGTCGGCGGACCAGGCGGTGCCGGCGTTGGCCACGTCGGCGATCCGGTCGTCGAGGTCGACGAACGTCCCGTCGGCGTCGAATCGACGGACCTTCATCTCGTAGCGCTCGTTGCCGTCGGTGTCGATCGACCAGGCGAACATGGTGTGGTCGTGGCACGCGTCGAACGCGCCGAGGTCGAAGTAGTCGGTGGCACCGGCGCGTTCGGCTTCGACGTTCTCGTCCATCAGCAACATCGGATCCGCGAGGGTGGCGCTCGACGACGTGCCGGTGGGGGACGTGACGGCAGGGGACGTGCCGTCGGGCGTCGTGGAGCCGGATGTCGGGGCGTCGGCGGTGAGCGTGCGGCCGCGGTGGTGGCGGCCGTACTCTTCGCCCTCCACGGTGGAGCCGACGTACCACCAGTCGCCGTTGAACACCGGCGTCGACTCGTCGGTCTCCTGCACGCGCGAGCGGATCTCATCGAAGATCTGCTCGATCGTGGAAACGTGCGACGCGAAGTACTCGTCGGCGAACCGGTTCTCCTCCTGCAGGTAGGTGATCAGTTCGGGATCCTCGACGTCGCGCATCCACGCGAAGTGGTCGTCGGCGTCGCCCGTCGGGCGGCTCCACACGTGGGGTCGGCGCGGTGCCGACGGTGTGGGCACGACCGCTCCGGCGGTGGCGTTCGTGGATGTGACGTCGGTCGGAGGAGGCTGATTCTGTTGGCTCACGGTCGTTTCAATGTACGAGCGTCGCGGTACCGTCACTCGCTGTCATGCGTGTGTGGATCGACCAGGACCTGTGCACCGGCGACGGCATCTGCATCGACCACTGCGACGACGTGTTCGTCCAGCTCGAGGACGGCATCGCCTACGTGGCCGAGGCCGGTCGCCCGTGCAACGACCCGGGTGGGTCGGGCAGCCTCGCCCAGGTTCCCGACCGGCACGTGGGTGCGGTCATCCACGCTGCCGAGATGTGCCCCGGGGAATGCATCTTCGTCGAAGTCGATGCGGCCCCTGCTGCGAGCGTCACGGGCGACTCCGAGCAGCCCGCCGCCTGAGCCGCTCCGTCTCCGGCCTACGTTTCGCTACCGACTGGCCCGCGGATCTCCGGGACCTCTCCGCTCGGCAACTCGGAATCGGTCGCAGGGTCCACGATCGGCCGTCGCGCTGAAACGGTCGCGAGTACGACGGCGATCGCGAGCCCGGCGAGTTCGACGACCGTTCCGACGGGAACTCCCTCGATGGTCGTGCGCCCGACGACGGTGTCGACCTGGTGGAGCGACACGATCCGGACGATGGCGAAACAGGCCAACGAGATGCACAGCAGAGCCGACGGTAGATAGGCACGGCGGCGTTCGGGGACGCGCCAGACCCCGACGACGACGACGGTCAACCAGACGAGTCCGATCGCTGCGACCACGGCCGCCTGGAGGGGGCGCCGTGAGTCGTACCAGTCGTCGTTCCGGGCGACCTCACGACCGAGACCACCGAGCCGGCCGGCGAGGTCGGAGGCGAGCGCCAGCGCCATCGACGCGTACACCACCCCGAGCAACAGCCAGAAGGTGGGCCAGAGCACTGTGCTCCCGCCAGGACCGATCCGAACGAGTCGTAGCGATTCCCGGCGCCACGCGACGATCGTGGCCACGGTCGCAACAGAGAAGACCGCTGCGCGAAACCAATCGGCGTCGATGAGCCCGGCCATGAGCGGTCACGGTACTCCGCCAAGGAAGGGTGGGCCGGTCGGCCGAGGTGGCCGTCGAGCGCCATCGACCTTCCTCGACGGTCCTGTTCATGACCTCGAATCCCGAATCGCCCCTCCGGGTCACCCGGTTCCCGGGTGGCGCTCGTACACTGTGAGCACGGGTTCTGTCGCCGGAGCCAGCACGATTCGATCCTCAGGAGTGATTCGATGACCACATTCGATCTCGATCTCAGCAAGTACGACCTCGGCTGGAGCGACGAAGGCGTCGAGTACGCCTTCACCCCCGAAAAGGGGATCAATCCCGGCGTGGTCGAGCAGATCTCGTGGTGGAAGGGCGAACCCGAGTGGATGCGCAAGATGCGCCTGCGTTCGCTTCGTCTCTTCGACAAGAAGCCGATGGCCGAGTGGTTCGCCGTCAACATGCCCGACATCGACTTCCAGGACATCTACTACTACCTGCGGCCCAAGGGCGAGCAGGTCAGCGAGTGGGACGAGTTGCCCGAGGAGATCCTGCGGACCTACGAGAAGCTCGGCATCCCCGAGGCCGAGCGTCAGTACCTCGCCGGTGTCACGGCGCAGTACGAGTCCGAGGTGGTGTACCACAAGAACCGTGAGGACCTCGAGGAGCAGGGAATCCTGTTCACCGACATGGACACGGCGCTGCGGGAGTACCCGCACCTCGTCAAGGAGTACTTCGGTACCGTCATCCCGCCGGGCGACAACAAGTTCGCCGCCCTGAACACGAGCGTGTGGTCGGGCGGATCGTTCATCTACGTGCCGCCGGGCGTCGAGGTCGAGATGCCGCTGCAGGCGTACTTCCGGATCAACTCCGAGTCGGCCGGCCAGTTCGAGCGCACGCTGATCATCGCCGACGAGGGTTCCAAGGTCCACTACATCGAGGGTTGCTCGGCTCCGGTCTACACCAAGGACTCCCTGCACTCGGCGGTGGTCGAGATCGTCGTCAAGCCGCACGCCCGGGTCACGTACACCACGATCCAGAACTGGTCGCCGAACGTCTACAACCTCGTCACCAAGCGGGCTCGGGTGGAAGCGCACGGCCACATGGAGTGGATCGACGGCAACATCGGCTCGAAGCTCACCATGAAGTACCCGGCCGTCTACCTGGTCGGCGAAGGCGCCACCGGCGAAGTGCTCTCCGTCGCCTACGCAGGCAAGGGCCAGCATCAGGACGCCGGGGCGAAGATGGTGCACGCCGCCCCGAACACCACGTCCAAGATCGTCTCGAAGTCGATCAGCAAGGACGGCGGCATCACCACGTACCGCGGGCTCGTGCGCATCGACGAGGGTGCCACGGGAGCCAAGAGCCACGTCGAGTGCGACGCACTGATCCTCGACGAGGACTCGATCTCCAAGACCCTCCCGTACATGGAGGTGGGCGAGCGTGACGCACAGATCGGCCACGAGGCAACGGTGTCCAAGATCGCCGACGAGCAACTCTTCTACCTCATGTCGCGTGGCCTCTCCGAGGAGCAGGCGATGGGCATGATCGTCAACGGGTTCATCGAGCCGATCACCAAGACGCTGCCGATGGAGTACGCAGTCGAGTGGTCGCGCCTCATCGAACTGCAGATGGAGGGCTCGGTCGGCTGACCGGACCGCCTGCCACGTCCAGGCGCGGTTCCTTCTTCGACCGAGACACGGTCCGCTCGGGCACACCGTGCGTCAGGTCGTGGCGACGTAGACGGTGCTGCTGGTGTCGCTGCCGGTCAGTGGGTTGGCGAACGTGACGACCTCGGCTCCGGCCCGCTCGAACGATTCCTGCAGCACGCCGAGGTAGCGGGCGTCGGGTTCGTCGTTCGACCAGAGCGAGAACACGCCGCCGGGCAGGATCGACCGAGCGAGGCGCTGCACGCCGGGCGGTTCGTAGAAGTCGGCGTTGGCAGGGTCGAGGAGGTGACGGGGGGAGTGGTCGATGTCGAGCAGGATCGCGTCGAACATCGTCGGGCCGTGCCCGAAGTCGAACATGGTCCGTGCGAGCTCGAAGAAGTCGCGCAGCACGAGTTCGCACCGGTCGTCGTCGACCAGGCTCGGATCGAGTGGGACGAGCCGTCGGCGGTGCCAGTCGATCACCGGAGCGAGGGCGTCCACGACGCGCAGCGAACGGACGCGTGGGTCGACGAGCGCGGCGCCGGCCGTGTAGCCGAGGCCCAGACCACCGACCAGCACATCCATCTCGGTGTTCGACGTGGCGGCCAGTCCCAGCGTCGCCACCGCCCGCTCACCGTCGGTGATCAGGCTCGACATCAGACCGTCCTCACCGATCTTCACCTCGAACACGTCCACCCGGAGGGTGGGCTCGAGGCGCCGCCGAAGGCTGATCTCGCCGATCGACGTCGAACGACGATCGAGTTCCTCGAAGATGCGACTCATGTCCGGAGGGTACGTACAATCGGTTCATGCCGATGCGCACGGAGTGCAAGCAGTTCGAGTCCCGGTCGTACCCCAACGGGGACACGGTGAGGAAGTGCAATCTCGACCTCGCTCCCGATGCTCCGTGGCGCTGCCCCGAGAACTGCCCGCGCTACGAACGCCGTCTGGCCGACGCTGCGTGGACCCACGGCACCCTGGCGGTCGGCGTCACACCACCGGAACCGGCGAGCCTCGACGACGGCTCCGCCGCAGCGGTGCTCGACGCAGCCGAGGACATCGTCAACGCCATCGGAGCGAACGTGATGGCCGAGGTCGAGGCCGAACGCAACGCGAAGAAGCCCGGTTTCATCAAGCGCATCTTCACGCGCGGGAAGTGAGTGGCGGGTCTCGGGCCGGCACGCGCCGGGCGTCACCCGGGTAAAACCGGTCTCGGCCAGTAGAATTCGTCCAGATGTCAGCGTTCTCCCCAGACGCGGCGCGGGCATTCTCCGGTGAATGGAGCGAGTTCCGCCTCGCCGCCGCCGAACGCTTCGCCGCCGCCCCGATGCCCACGACGGACGAGGAGATCTGGCGATACAGCCGGATCGACAAGTTCGACCTCACGGCGTTCACGCCTGCACCGTCGAACACCGAGGTGACCGGACCGTCGGACCTCGACAGTTACGTCGTGACCGATGTCGAGCCCGACGTGGTCGCCGGTGACGCCCCCGACGTGTTTGCCGAGTTGAACCGCGCGTTCATGTCGCCGATCGTGGTCAAGGTGCCGGCCGGAACGGTCGTGTCGGAACCGATCGTGGTCCTTCACACGGTGGGCGGCAGTGGCACGGCGATCTTCCCGCGGCTCGTGATCGATGCCGGCGAGAACAGTGAAGTCACCGTGATCGAACGCTTCGTGGCCGCCGCCGACGCCGACGCGGACCACACCCTCGTGGTGCCCGTCCTCCAGGTGCGCGCCGCCCAGGCAGCGCGTGTGAAGTACGTGGCGATCAACGAGGTCGGTGCCGCCACCTGGCAGATCGGTAACCAGCAGTCCGTCGGTGAACGTGATTCCTCCACGCTGCTCGCCACCGTCACACTCGGCGGCGAGTACGTCCGAGCCCGCACCGAGGCTCGTCTGTCCGGCCAGGGCAGCACGACCAAGCAGGTCGCCCTGTACTTCGCCGGTGGCGACCAGATGCACGACTTCCGCACGATCCAGGACCACGATGCGCCGCACACGACGAGCGACCTGTTGTTCAAGGGTGCCGTGCAGGACTCGGCGGCCAGCGTCTACACGGGAAACATCGTCATCCGTGAACACGCGGGCGGAACCGTTGCCGACCAGACCAACCGCAACCTCACCCTGTCCGACGGCGCCTGGGCGGAGTCGGTCCCGAACCTCGACATCCGCACGAACGACGTCAAGTGCAGCCACGCGTCCACCGTCGGACCCATCGACGAGGACCAACGGTTCTATCTCGAGAGTCGAGGTGTGCGCCCGGAGGTGGCCGAACGCCTCGTGGTGCTCGGATTCTTCGACGAGGTCATCTCGCAACTGCCGGCCGGCGACATCACGAACGACCTGCGTCGACGCGTGGCCGACAAGCTCGATCTCGGAACACGACAGGAGGTGTCGTCATGAGCGATGTCTGCGCATTCGACGACCTCGCCGATGGTTCGGCGACCCGCTTCGAGGTCGACGGCGTCCCGGTGGCGGTGGTTCGCGTGGGCGACGACGTCTACGCGATCGGCGACGTCTGCACCCATGCGAACGTGTCGCTGTCCGACGGGGAGGTGTGGTGCGACGAACTCGAACTCGAGTGCCCCAAACACGCGAGCGCCTTCAGCCTCGTCACCGGTGAACCGTCGACCCTGCCGGCCACTCAGAGCGCCGACGTGTTCGGAGCCACGGTGGTCGACGGCCGGGTGTTCGTGGTGAATCCACGAGCCACGTCCGCCGACACGATCGAAGGAGCGAACTGATGGCCACCCTGAAGATCGAAGGACTCCGGGCGTCCGTCGCCGGCAAGGAGATCCTCAAGGGCATCGACCTGACGGTGTCGTCCGGCGAGGTCCACGCAGTCATGGGCCCGAACGGTGCGGGCAAGAGCACGCTGTCCGCGGTGGTGATGGGCAAGCCGGGCTACGAGGTGCTCGCGGGCAGCGTCACCCTGGAGTCCGACGGCGCAACGGTCGACGTGCTCGCCATGGCCACCTGGGAACGCGCCGTCGCCGGGCTCCACCTGGTGATGCAGTACCCGACCGAGGTGCCGGGCGTTCGCCTCGACGCCGTGCTCGCCGAGGCGTTCACCAGCCGTGAGCGCTCGACCGAAGGACTCGACGCGTCGATGAGGTCCGAGGCGGGTCGCATCGGTTTCGACGAACGCTTCCTCGACCGCTCCCTCAACGTCGACCTGTCCGGCGGCGAGAAGAAGCGCAACGAGACGTTGCAGCTCGCGATGCTCGCCCCGAAGATCGCGATCCTGGACGAACTCGACTCCGGTCTCGACATCGATGCGTTGCGCGACTGCGCCCGCCGTGTGGAGGACATGAGCAACGATGCCGACCAGCCGCTCGGCGTCCTCGCCATCACGCACTACAGCCGCCTGCTCGACGAGTTGAAGCCTGACTTCGTCCACATCCTCGCCGACGGCCGCATCGTCGAAACGGGTGGAGCGGAGCTGGCGGCAACGTTGGAGGCCGACGGCTACGCCGCCTTCGCTCCGGCGGCCCAGGATTCGGCCGACGCCAGTGCCAGTGCGCTGGCCGACCTGTTCTGAACCGCCCACCTCGCAGCTCTCGGGTTGATGCGCTTCGACGGCGCGCAGGTACGGTCGCTGCATGACGTGGATCGAGGCCGACGGCGCACTGGAACGTGAGTTCACCTTCGGGAGCTTCACCGAGGCGTTCGGCTTCATGATGCGGGTGGCGTTCATCGCCGAGGATCTCGATCACCACCCGGAGTGGACGAACGTGTACGACCGGGTCACCATCCGGCTCACGACGCACGATGCCGGTCGCACGGTGACCGAACGCGACCGCACGATGGCCGAGCGCATCGACGCACTCGTCCCGTGACGACGCCGATCGATTCCGACGTCGACGCCGCCCCGGCGGGTTCCCTGCGATCGTTCCCCGGATGGAGGGTCGTGTCCGGGTGCTTCATGGTGCTGCTCGTCAACGCCGGACTCGCGTTCTACGGGTTGTCGGTGTATCTCAACGCCTTCAGCAAGGAGCGTGAGTGGCCGATCGGGTCGATCTCCTTC
Organism: Ilumatobacter sp.; assembly: GCF_039969435.1. Classification (GTDB taxonomy): domain Bacteria; phylum Actinomycetota; class Acidimicrobiia; order Acidimicrobiales; family Ilumatobacteraceae; genus Ilumatobacter_A. Next base: position 174,891 of record NZ_JBDVNU010000038.1, on the reverse strand, counting down.
GCCGTCACGATCTTCTTCGTCATCGGCGGCCTGTTCGGGCTCGTCGCGGCCCGACTGATCGAACGCTTCGACGTCCGCGCGGTCATCATCGCCGGCGCGGTCATCAGTGGCGCCTCGCTCGCCGTGGTGGGTCAGGTCACCCAGCAGTGGCAGCTCTACGTGACCTATGCGATCTTCGCCATCGGCTACGCGCTGTGCGGCCTCGTGCCCGCGACCACGGTCGTCACGCGCTGGTTCCACCGGCGACGTTCGGTCGCACTGTCGGTCGCGTCGACCGGACTGTCGGTCGGAGGCATCGTGCTCACCCCGGTCGCGAAGAGCCTGATCGACGATCGTGGCCTCGCTGCCAGCACACCGTGGCTGGGTCTGATCTTCGTGGTGATCCTGGTGCCGGTCACGTTGTTCCTCGTGCGGCCCGATCCCGTGGCCGATGGTTTCGCGCCGGACGGCGAACGGCTCGCCGTCGGAACCGGTCCGCCCCCGCCGACGGGCACGCCGTACGCCGAGGCGCTCACCAGCCGCTTCTACCGGTTCGTCACCTACGGCTACGTGCTCGCTCTCGGGTCGCAGGTCGGCGGGATCCAACAACTCGTCAAGCTGGTGGAGGATCGCACCGACGAGTCGACTGCGTCGTTCTCGATCACCGTGCTGGCCGCCACGTCGGTCGTCGCACGACTCGTGGGCGGTCGTCTGGTCTCGATCATCCCGATGACCCGCTTCACCGCGATCGTCGCCGGGATGCAGGCCGTGGCGCTCGTCGGCGTCGGTCTGTCGCAGTCGCGTCTGCTGATCTTCGCATCCATCATCCTCTTCGGGATGACCATCGGGAACCTGTTGATGATGCAACCGCTGCTGATCGCCGAGCACTTCGGCGTGCTCGACTACCCCAGGATCTTCGGTCGGTCACAGGCGATCGCGATCGTCGGTGTCGCAGGGGGTCCGCTGCTGATCGGTTGGCTGTACGACGTGTTCGGTTCCTACCAGTGGCCGTACATGGTCGCGGCGGCGATGTGCGCCGTCGGCACGGGCGTCATCGCGATCGCCGGCCCGGCGACCGTGACCGAGGCCTGAGCTCGAACGCATCGAGAACCCGATCGTGCCCGGACGGTCTGCGGCCTCACTCGTCGTCGTCCTGGGTAGCTTGCGGCCGTGACCGAACTGCACCGCAACGTCGTCAAGGTGATCACCGCGGGGGAGCGCCTCGGAGTCACGGTCGAGCCGCGTTCGTATCCGCAAGGCGCCAAGACCGCCCAGGACGCGGCCGATGCGGTGGGTGTGGAGGTCGGCCAGATCGTCAAGAGCCTGATCTTCGGCGTGGCGACCGGGGCGGCCGGCGCCGACTTCGAACTCGTGCTCGCCTACGTCAGCGGCTCGAATCTGCTGGACGAGAAGAAGCTCGCAGCGGCAGCGGGGGCAGCCAAGTGCGTTCGGGTCGATGCGGATGCGGTGCGTTCCGCGACGGGCTTCCCGATCGGTGGCGTCCCGCCGTTCGGCCACGACACGCCGCTGCGGATCTTCATCGACCCGGACCTGCTGCAGTACGACGAGGTGTGGGCAGCGGCGGGCACGTGGAACGACGTCTTCCCGATCGGTCCGCGCCAACTGGCCGAGGCGAGTGGCGGTGTCGTCACCGAGTTGCGGCGTGACTGATCTGGTGAGGTCGGCCGATCTGTGAGAATCGCTCGATGACGATCACTCCCGACATCCACCGTGAGCTCGCCGTCGAGGCCAACAACGCGACGTGGGAACTGCTCGGTTCGTCACCCACGGCTCCGTCGCCCGACGACGCCGACGAGATGCTCCGCTGCGCGTATGCCGCCGGCTACCACTGGGCCCGGGCCGAGGGGTCGTCGCCTGCGAACGTCGCGCGGGCCGAGTGGTTGATCTCGCGCGTGTGGGCCGTTCGGTCAGACGGAGCCATGGCACTGCGCCATGGTCAGCGTTGCCTCGCCACGTGCGAATCGGCTGGTCTGGCCGACTTCGATCTGGCGTACGCGTACGAGGCCATCGCACGAGCGTCGGCGTGCCGGGGCGAGACGGACGAGGCGCGCGACCACCTTCGTCGAGCGAGCGGCGTGACGATCGCGGACGCGGAGGATCGGGAACTGTTCGAGTCCGACCTGGCCGCGCCACCATGGTTCGGTCTGGGGCGACCTCAGAGCTGATCGAGGAGAGCGAATGCGTCGTTGGCGACGGCGGCGAGGAGCGGACGCAGGTGCAACTGCCTCAGCAGATCCTGGCCACGATCGTTGCCACCCCGGAGATCACTTGTGATCACCTGCGCTGCGCACTGCTGCAGCAGACAGACGCGGTACTCGAAGTGCGCCTGCTCCGAGGAGTAGTCGATTCCGGCGGCGTTGACGGTGTCGACGTAGTGCTGGAGCAGCTGCGTCTCGTGGGCGGTGCGCAGGTCGGGTTGCATCGAGCCGGCGAGGAGGTTGGTCACGTCCCACATGCCGATGTGACGAGTCGACAACTGGAAGTCGATGACAGTGATCGCATCGTGGCCGCCCGGCCCACCGAACAGGTAGTTCTCCGCTCGGCAGTCGGTGTGGGTCATCGTGGCGTGGCCGACCGACGTGACGTAGTCGAGCAGGTCGGTGTACCGCTCGCAGGTGACACCGATGGCCGCCATGGCATCGGCGGGGATGTCGCTTCCGTAGTGCTCGGCGAATGACGGGAACATCGCCGTGGCGAGTGGTTGGCCGCCCTTGTACATGTCGTTGTTCATCGGCGGCAACCAGTCGAGTTCGGCGAGTTCGTCCCGCTTGCCCCAGAACTGGATGTGCAGTGGCGCCACCGCGGAGATGATCGCTCGGGTCTCGTCGAGTGTGATGCCGGCGATCTGGTCGAGTGTCCGTGCTCCGGTGAGGTCCTCGATCAACAGGACGAAGGGGACCCCGGTGTCGGAGGCGTCGGCGTGGAACGGGCGTGGGACACGGATGTCGACTCGATCGGCGACCTCACGGTAGAAGTTGACCTCGCGGGTGTAGAACCCCATCGCCACGGCGAGGAACTGGTTCGCCTCCTCCGGCGATGCGCACTTCGCGACGATCGTCGCCGGCCCGGACTCGCCCGGCGCATACGTGAGCGAGAGTCGAGCGAGTTCGCCGAGGATGCCGACGCCCTCACCGAAGTGGTCGGCGTGAACGCCCTCGATGATCCCGAATTCGTCGCCGAGCACCTCGTTGAGCCAGCCGACCGTGATGTCGTCGACCCGAGCGGGAATCGTCCTCGTGAGTTCCATTTCCGGAAACTATCCGGATGGCGACTTCCGGGGTGACATCGGACACGCAGTCGGTGTCGGCCCTCGGTCGAGCCTCGTCCGACCCGGCGTGCAGAGATCGGTGCTTCAGGCGCGAGCACCGGCGCCGAAGGTGCCCTCCGGGATCGCGATGAAGATCGCCGTCGCCCGGGTCACCACGTCCGCATCCTGTCCGGATGCGACGACGCAGAGTTCGCCCGACATGAACAGCTTGCGACCCTCTCGTCGATCGAGCCGGACCCGGCACTCGAGCGGCACGCCGATGGGCACGCCCTGCTCGTAGCGGATCGTGAGGGTGCCGGTGAACGCCGCCTGGCCTTCGATGGTCAGGACGAACCCGAAGACGTCGTCGAAGAGCGCGGACACGATGCCGCCGTGGCTGCGCCCCGGAGCACCCTCGTGTGCGGCACCGAGGGTCACCCGACCGACGGCCTCGGCGCCGTCGCGCACGACGCTCAGGTCGAGTCCGTACGGAGCGGCACGGCCCGAGATCGGACGGTCGTCGAAGGAGAACATCTCCTCTCCGTCGTCGGGACCCGGCCCCCAGTCGCCATCGGGCCGTTCGATCCGTCGGTTGCGGACGTCACCCGACGCCATCGTCCGTTCGAGTCGGTCGATGTCCGTCGTCAGCGCGTCGAGTGTGTCCACCGACGCGTGGTGTCCGGCGATGGCGTGGCCGAGTCGGCGGTACGCGCGTCCGAGCCGGATGCGCGCATCGACGAGGTCGTCGAGGGGCGAGTCGGTCACGCGTCGTCGTCGGGCCGTGTGGCGGACGCGGCGATCGCGTTGGCCAGCGTGTTCCACGACAGCACCGCACACTTGATCCGCACCGGGAACTTGACCACACCTTGCAGCGCTTCGAGTTCGCCGAGATCGAGGTCGTGGTCGGCGGGACTGAGCTCGATGCCGTCGATCCCCATCATCGACTTGAAGCGACGCATCGTGGCGTTGATCTCGCCCACCGACTTGCCCATGACCGCCTTGGTCATCATCGATGCCGACGACTGCGAGATCGAGCAGCCCTGGCCGCCGATCTTGATTTCGGTGACGATCGCGTCGTCGGGATCGCCGTTCTCGGCAGGCTCGACCGCGAGGTACACGCTGATCTCGTCGCCGCACAGCGGGTTGTGCCCGTCGATCTTGACGGCGGGAGGCGTCTCGAGCTCACCGCGGTTGCGCGGCGTGCGGTAGTGGTCGAGGATGATCTCCCGGTAGAGGTCTTCAAGTCCTGGCATGGCGGTGGTCCTTCGAGCGGTTCGTCAGAATCCGAAGATATCGCTGGCGCCGTCGAGGCCATCGGCCAGCGCGTCGATGTCGGCTTCGTCGTTGTAGAGGTACACGCTGGCCCGCGTGGTGGCATTGACCCCGAGGGTCTGCATGAGCGGCTTGGCGCAGTGGTGGCCGGCGCGGACACACACGTTCTTCTCGTCGAGCACCTGGCTGACGTCGTGGGGGTGGAGATCGCGGAAGGCGAAACTGAACACCCCGCCGCGGACCTCGACGTTGTCGGGTCCGTAGATGGTGATGTCGTCACCGAAGCGGCCGTTCAACGTGTCCAGGGCGTATCGGGTCAGGGCCATCTCGTGCTGACGGATGTTCGCGAGGCCGAGACCCTCCAGGAACTCCACGGCGGCGGCCAGGCCGATCGCCTCGACGATCGGCGGCGTGCCGGGTTCGAACTTCGCAGGAACGGGTGCGGTGGTGAACCCGTCGAAGGTCACGGTGTCGATCATGTTGCCGCCGCCCATAAACGGCGGCATCGAGTCGAGGATCTCCATCTTTCCCCAGAGCATCCCGATGCCGGTCGGACCGCACATCTTGTGGCTGGAGAAGGCGACGAAGTCGGCGTTCCAGTCCTGCACGTCGGTCACGTTGTGCGGAACGAACTGGCAGGCGTCGACGATCGCGAGCGCCCCCGCGGCGTGCGCTGCGGCGCACAGCTTCTTCGTCGGAGGGATGGTGCCGAGCACGTTGCTCATCGCCGTGAAGGAGAGCACCTTGGCTCCGGCGAGGAGTTCGTCGAGGTTCGACAGGTCGAGTTGACCGTCGGGGGTGAGTCCGATCCAGCGGATCTCGACGCCGCGCTCCTGGCTGAGCATCTGCCAGGGGACGATGTTGGCGTGGTGTTCCATCTCGGTGAGCACCACCACGTCACCCGCCGCGAGGTTCGCCCGACCCCACGCCATGGCGATCAGGTTCATCGCCTCGGTCGCGTTCTTGGTGAACACGACCTCGTCCGCCGAGGGAGCGTTGATCAGACGGGCGACGGCAGTCCGACCGGCCTCGTACGCCTCGGTGGCCTCACCGGCGAGTCGATACGAACTGCGGTTGATCGGTGCGTACGACGTCTCCATGAACGAGGTCATCGCGTCGATCACCGTGCGCGGCTTCTGCGAGGTGTTCCCGGAGTCGAGGTACACGAGGCGCGCGTCGTCGATGGTGCGACCGGCGAGCAGTGGGAACTCCGAACGGACCTGTGCGACGTCGATCACGTTCAGCCGGCCGTCCCGACGCGGAACGACTCGTACCCGTCGCGCTCGAGTTGCTCGGCCAGTTCCATGCCACCGCTCTCGACGATCCGACCGTCGACGAGGATGTGGATGCGGTCGGGCGCGACCTCGTCGAGGAGGCGTTGGTAGTGCGTGATGAGCACGACACCCATCGACTCGCGCTCGGCGCGCACCTCGCGGATGCCCTGGGCGACGATCCGGAGTGCGTCGATGTCGAGGCCGGAATCCGTTTCGTCGAGGATCGCCAACTCGGGTTCGAGGATGGCCATCTGCATGATCTCGTTGCGCTTCTTCTCGCCGCCCGAGAAGCCTTCGTTGAGGTAGCGGTCGACGAACGACGAATCCATCCCGAGGCGCTTCATCCAGTCCATGGTGGCCAGGCGGAGTTCGAGCACCGACAGGTCCATGCCCTTGCGGGCCGAGAGGGCCTGACGGAGGAACTGGATCACCGAGACCCCGGCGATCTCCTGGGGATACTGGAATGCGAGGAACATCCCGGCCTTGGCTCGTTCGTCGACTGGCCACTCGGTGACGTCGTCGCCGCGGAACGTGATCGAGCCGGCCGTGACCTCGTACTCCGACGAACCCATGAGCGTGGCACCGAGGGTCGACTTGCCCGAGCCGTTCGGCCCCATGATCGCGTGCACCTCGCCGGGAAGGACCTCCAGGTCGAGGCCCTTGAGGATCTCACCGGTCGCCAACTGAGCGTCGGGATCCGCAGGACGCACGTGCAGGTCGTCGACTCGGAAGAGTGGGTCGGTCGCAGCATCGGTCACGACATCGATTGTACGAGCGGAATCCGCTCCCGCCCTGTGGCGCCCGGCGCGGGTGACCGACGAACCCGTCGTGGGCACCGAACCCCTATCGTTCAGACGATGGCCGACCGGGTGGAGCGACTGACCAACCTCCTCGCCGTGCTGCTCGAGACCAAGGTCCCGATGTCGCTGGCGGACATCACCGACGCTCTGTCCGGTCAGTACCCCGACGTCGAGCGCCCGCGACGCCAGGCGTTCGAGCGGGACAAGCTCGCGCTGCGCGAGATCGGTGTACCGATCGAGATGGAGGTCCGTGTCGGCGACGAATTCGCAGGTCAGACCATGTATTGGATCGATCGGTCGGCATACGAACTCGACGACCTCGACCTCGAACCCGACGAGATGCGGGCGCTCCAGGTGGCCGTTGCGACCGTGCGGACCGACTCCCAGGTGGGCGCCGACGCGATCCTCAAGCTGGGTGGAGGCGCGGGTCTGGCGGAGCGACCGAGCGTGTCGGCGGTCCTGCCGGACCGGCCCGAGCTCCCCGTGATCCGCGCCGCGGTCGCTGCACGAGCTCCGCTGACGTTCGAGTACCGCGGCGAGGAGCGCACCGTCGAGCCGTGGGGCGTCCTGCTGCGCGGCGGGTTCTGGTACCTCGTCGGCCACGACCGCCTGCGTAGAGCGAAACGGACCTTCCGCGTCGATCGCATCGACGGAGAACTCGACGTCGGAGAGGGCGACGCCTTCGAGCGTCCCCCGGACTTCGACCCGCGCACGGCGTTCCCGGCCGATCCGAAGCAGATCGGCCACGCCTCCGACGACGCCGTCGACGCAACGGTGCACATCGCCGCCCTGCGGGCGAGGGCGATCGAGCGCGAACTCGGGGCGCATCGGGTCGTGGACCGCCGCGACGACGGGTCGATCGACGTGTCGGTCCCGGCAACGAACCTCGATGCGTTCCGGTCCTGGGTGATCGGGCTCGTCGACCACGCCGAGGTCCTCGGGCCCCCCGAGGTGCGGGCGCACGTGGTGGACTGGCTGCGGGCCGTGAGCGAACCGGGTGGCGCCGAGGCGGATCATCTCGCGGAGCACATCCGATGAGCGCCGCCGGTTCGCCTGCCGCCCGAGGTCCCCGCAACGCCCAGGATCGGCTCCGCCGACTGCTGGTGATGCTCCCGTGGCTGATGGAGGCCGGGGAGGTCCCGCTGGCCGACGTCGCCGACCGGTTCGGAATGACGCCGGCGCAGGTGACCAAGGATCTCGAACTGGTCGCGATGTGTGGTCTGCCTCCGTACGTCGACGAGATGATCGACGTGTTCGTCGACGACGGGATGGTGTTCGTCGGGGTTCCGCGCCTGTTCACCCGTCCACTCGCCCTCACCGCACCCGAGGGCTTCGCGCTGCTCGCCGCGGCTCGACTGGCGATGGAACTGCCCGGTGCCGACCCCGACGGACCACTGGCGCGTGGGCTCGTGAAGCTCAACTCCGTCCTCGGCGACGTCGGGATCGACGTGAGCCCGGACGGTGTGGCCGACGGGACGTCCGACGTGGCGGTCGACCTGGACGGTCCGGCGTGGACGGCCGAGTTGATCGATGCCGTGTCGACGGGGAGTGAGGTCACGATCGACTACTACTCACCGGCCCGTGACGAGGTCAGCTCTCGCCGCGTGGTCCCGCGTCACGTGTTCGTCGACGCCGGCAACTGGTATCTGCTCGCCGACGACGATCGATCGGGTGAGCGGCGGACGTTTCGCATCGACCGGATGGAGCGGGTCGAACCGACCGGCGTGATCCACGACCTCGATCCGCTCGCCACCGCCCCGGCCGCCTTCTTCGCCGACGCCGACCTGCCTCGCGCCACCGTCCGGCTCCAGCCGCAGGCCCAGTGGATCATCGACCGGTACCCCACCGACTCGGTCGAGCCCGTGGCGAGCGGAGGCGGAGCCGACGACGTCGGCGCGGTCGACGTCACCCTGTCGATCGCGAGTTCCCGATGGTTCGAGAGGCTCCTCGTCCGCCTCGGCCCCGATGCCGAGGTGCTGGCGCCCGCCGGAGCCGAGAGCGGGGGCGTGGAACTCGCCCGCCGGATCCTCGCGAACTACGACTGACGTGACCGGGCGTTCGCTCGGGTCGCCGTCTCGCCGGGGCGGTCCATGAACGGGGCGAGGTCGTCGAGGTCGGCCACCGAGTGGGCACGGATCAGATGGGGGAGAAGCGCCGCCGTCGCCTGCGCGTCGGCCAGTGCTTCGTGTGGCCGGTCGAGGGTGACGTCGTAGCGCCGGCACACGTCGCCGAGGCGGTGGGACAACTCGCGGTCGGGGTCGAGTCGTCGTGACATGCGCAAGGTGCAGAGGCGGCGTTCGAGCGCCGACGCCAGGTGGGGCGGCGAGCCACGGTGCCTCGCTGCCCGAGCGAGGAACTCACCGTCGAATCGGGCGTTGTGAGCCACGAAGAGGGAGTCGCCGAGCCGCTCGGAGAACTCGTCGAGCACGTCACGCAGGCCCGGCGCTCCGCGAAGCATCGATCGGGTGATGCCGTGGATGTCGGTCGGCCCGACTCGACCGAGCGGCCACTTGAGCTTCACGAAGGTCTCCCATTGGTCGTGGACCGTTCCCGACTCGTCGACCGTCACCATCGCCACCTGAAGCATCCGATGACGACGGGCATCGAGGCCGGAGGTCTCGAGGTCGACGACCGCGAATCGGGGGAGAGCCACGACGCCCACCATAGACAGGGGGTACTCCAGAGATGAGCGACGACTCCGTCAGGGTGACGTCCACGCAATTACCGGATGCACTTGCAGCGCGGTCGGGGCGCCACTTTCAGTGAGATGCGGATCGATGTTCGAGCAATTCCCCGCCAGAATCGTTGCCACTTTGGGTCCAGCTCTAACCACGCCAAGTGGCGTTTCGGGCCATTAGCGGCCTACGAACGGGCTCTTCGTCACCGAACTGGACAGCATGATCCGCGAGAAAGTCGCCGGCCCGTCGACATGCAAGACGGTTGTCCGACGGTGCTCTCGACGCGTGTTCTGATGGAGAAATCGTTAGGGAACACCAGGAAAGCGAGGCTTTCATCTCGGTCGCCACCACGAGTGCCGAAACACCGCTCCGCTTCCTACAAGTACGGCGCACAGGCGCGCAAGCGACAGGAATGGCGAAATTCTCGGCTGTCTCAGAAGATTGTCAAGAAAGTGGCAACAGGCTCGACCGGGGTCATGCGGGTGAGTAAATTCGGAACGCGGAAGGCCACACAGTGTGGCAACGAGGGCAAGCCGTCACCGGTGATTGCCGTTCCGATCCGCAATGAAGTCACCACAACCCCATCTCGCCAGCGACGACGCCCGGTCGGGTCGTCGCTCGACGAGCCCCGATCATCTCGACCCCTTCCTGGCGTCGGCCATCAGAGGACAGAATCATGAAACAACTGAAACACCACGTGATCAGCGGCCTCGCGGTCGTGGCGATGCTGGCCGGTGGGGTCGCCTTCGCCGAAGCCGCTCCTGCGTCTGCGGTCGAGAACTCTCCGACTGCTTGCTACCAGCAGGTGGTCGAGCAGCGGTACACCCGAGCGTCGACGGTGACCGAGTCCGAGTACAGCAAGGAGGTGCAGAAGTTCAAGACCATTGTGCAGATCCAGAAGCAGACTCGCACTCGCGACGACGCTGGGGCCGCATGGACGGAGTGGACTGATTACGGGGCCGCCATCTGGGACGACGGTCGCTCGCGATCGGGCTCCTTCAGCCCCGACTTTGAGTATCGCTACATCGAAACCGGAGTGACCGATCAGGTCCCCGACGGAACCACGACTGAACGGAAGTGGTTCGCATCGAACCCTGGCAGTCCCTGGACGGCAACGGGTGAGACGCGATCCGTCCCCGGAGCTCCGGAGAACAGCGGATGGGTGACCAGCCCTCCCGCCGGTGACGGATGGGAGTTGGTCGAGACCCGCGTGGTCAATGCCCAGCAGTTGCCGTGCGACGAGAAGCCCGGCGACGGATTCGAGGAGCGCACCACGGACGGCACCTGCGAACCCGGCGACGACACCGTCACGGTCGAGAGCTTCCGCACTCCCTACACCTTCGTCCTCGACGACAACTTCCGATGGGTCAAGTCGCTCGGGGACGAAGTGCGAGTCGGAACCACCACCAGACTTCTCACCGCCGCCGAGCAGATCGATTGCGAGCCGACGAAGCAGGACGAGGTCACCACGGTCGACGGAACGTTCGAGTGCGACGACACCACGGTTGTTCAGACCGTGACGACCACCAGCTACACGTACGAATACGAGGGCGGTGCCTGGGTGGAATCCTCCACCGTCGCAGAGACCTCGAGCATTCGCCAGCTCACCGATGAGGAGCTGACCGACTGCTCGCAGCCCACCGCGACCGAGCCGCAGGCGACGACCACGACCACGCCGGTGGGGGACCCGACGACCACCGTCCCCGCTCCGACCACGACCGATCCCGTCGCTGGCGACGGCGGCACGGTGCCGCCGAGGCCCGAAGCGACGACGACCACCGACCCTGCCCCGACCACGACCGATCCCGTCGCCGGCGATGGCGGCACGGTGCCGCCGAGGACGAGGACGGGGAGTCTCCCCGAAACCGGTGGCTCGGGATCGTCGGGAATCCTGCAGCTCGGCGCACTGCTGCTCCTGTCCGGCGTGGCCGTGTTCGTCACTGTTCGTCTGCGCACTCCCTCAGCACGCTCCTGATCGAGCCGAGCTGACACGACCACGGGGTCGTGTCAGCTCGGACCAGGCCCGTCGGACGAGGTCGTTCCGTCTGGCGTCGTGATCGACTTCGCCTCTCTCCATCGAAGGAAGGCGATTCAAGGACCCGCCAGGTGCTGCCGATAGCAGTGCATGGGTCGCGGCGTCCACGTAGAACTACGCAGGCAGAATCGACGCTCGCGCCGCCCGCTGGTCGGCGCGATGGTCGCGCTCGGGACCATTGCGCTGATTCCCGATGGCCCCGGGGCGATCTTCGCGTCCGCTCGCCCGGAATTCAGTGAGTTGCTCCGGACCGACGGAGTCCAGACGGCCCGTCGCGTCACACCGGTCCCCGTCGCTCCGGCGCCCGAAGCACTCGCGCCGGCACCTGCCACCGAGTCGTCAGAGGATCGCTTCACTCGCGAAGTCGTCAAGCGCACCAACGCCGAGCGAGCCGCGCTCGGTATCCCTCCGCTGACGGTGATCCCGAAACTCGCCCTCGCCGCTTCGTTCCACGCACAGGACCAGAAGAACCAGTCGTGTCGGAGCGACACCCTCACGCACATCGGGTCTGACGGCTCGCGCGGTGTCGACCGCATTCTGAGAACCGGCCTCGACGTCAGTCGCTGGGCCGAAAACATCGCCTGCGGACATCCCACGCCTGAAGCTGTCGTGCAGGGGTGGATGAGCAGCCCGGGCCATCGGGCGAACATTCTGGACGGCCGCCTGACCCACATCGGTGTGGCCGTCGCGCTGTCCGATTCCGGTCGCCAGTACTGGGTGCAGAACTTCGCCACTCTGCGCTGAAGCGATGTTCAGTCCGAGCAGATGCGTTGCGTGACGTGGCTGCAGTGAGGCTTCGACGCATGCCGGGGCTCGTGTGACCAACGACGACGACGGATCACGAGGCGGTCTGGTGGCGGCGGGCTCGGATCCCGATGGGGGCCGACACGGTGAAGCCGAGCAGGTGGCGGTCTTCTTCGGACTCTCCGGCCCAGAAGCCGTACTCGCGATTTCCCCGGGCGAAGTCACGACACTCGACCTGGACGGCGCAGTCGTCGCACAGGCGCTGCGCCTTGGCTTCTCGTCGAGCACGTGCCTGGGGACGTTCGGCCTTCTTCGCGAAGAACAACTTCGTGTCGCCCTTGCAGTTCGCCCGGTCGCGCCAGTCGGGATCGTGCTCGACCCACGACCGGTCGGACGGGTGCGTCTGGCTCTCGTCGATGGCCATGTGGACTCCTGTCCTGAGCGGCTCCGGAATGTCGTCGCTCCTATGAAGGGGATGGACCGATGCATTTAACACTAAACCCGTCGGCAGGCATTCGCAAGGGACGGGACGAGGGTCACCCGAGGTCCACCGAGACGGTGGACGAGCGTCGATCAGAGCAGTTCGGCGGCGAGGCTCGCGACGTCGCTGCGTTCGCACGCGGTCAGCGTGATGTGGCCGAAGCAACGCTGGTCGGCGAACGCCGAGGTGAGCACGCTGAGGGCGTTGTTCGCCTCGCCGAGGTAGGGCGCGTCGATCTGGCTGGTGTCGCCGGTGAAGATCACCTTCGTACCGTCGCCGACGCGTGTCAGGATCGTCCGCAGGGTCGTGGGCTCGAGGTTCTGGGCCTCGTCGACGACGACGAACTGACGCTGCAGTGATCGCCCACGCAGGAAGGTCACCGATTCGAGCGACAGTTGGCCGCGCTCGGTGAGTTCGTCGATCAGTCGCCGGGCGTCGTGGCTGTTGCCCTGGTCGGTGAGCGCGACGATCGCATCGTGGATCGCCGACATCCACGGATCGAGCTTCTCGTCGAGACCACCGGGGAGGAAGCCCACGTCGGCACGGCCGACCGGCACGAGTGGCCGGTAGATCGCGAGGCGTTCGTATCGTCGTTGCTCGACGACCATCTCCAGACCGGCCGCGATCGCGAGCAGGGTCTTGCCCGTGCCGGCGCGTCCGTCGAGGGCGATGACCGAGATGTCGGGGTCGAGGAGCAGCTCGAGCGCGAAACGTTGTTCCTTGTTGCGGGGGCGCAGGCCCCACGGTTCCGCCGGGGCGTGGGGCAGGAGCACGAACTCGTCACCGACCGTGCGGGCGAGTGCCGACTGCGAGCCGCAGCGCAGCACCGCGAACTCGTTCTCACGCAGGTCGACTCCCGGTTCGGTGACGGCATCGCACGCGACAGCGCCTGCGGCGTAGAGGCAGTCGATGCTCTCGTACGTCGCGTCGATCGTGGTCCACCCGACCGCCGAGACGGGCTGGCCGGAGCGACTCGGAGCGTGTGCCTGCGCCGTGACTCCGAGATGCGCCGCCTTGATCCGCAGCGCGGCATCGTTGCTGACCATCGTGGTCGGACCGAAGTCGGATTGGCCGATCGCCGCGCCGATGATGCGGTTGTCGGGGATGCTCGGATCGAGCCCGTGCTCGATCAGGAGGTGCTTGCGGATGTTGTTGATCTCGATCTGCAACGTCGTGGTGCCCGTGCCGGTCGTGACCGGCTTCGCGAGCGATCCACCGTGTTCCACACGCAGGTCCTCGAGCGTGCGCAGAGCGGTCCGCGCCGCGCGTCCGACGTCGTCCGATCGCGTCTTGAGGCCGTCGAGTTCCTCGACGACGGTGAGGGGGACGACGACGTCGACGTCGCGGAATTCCAGGACGCACGTCGGGTCGGCGATCAGGACCGACGTGTCGAGCACGAGCCGGGTTCGCTGCCCGCTCGACGCGAGCGGTGTTCCCGTCGAGGACTCACCTCCCTGCTCGGTGTCGTCGTTCGCCGGGTCGGCGGACGAGGGACGGGAAGCGAGAAGGTCAGCCAAGATTCACTCCTGAGAGGTGTCGATCGGATGGTGCAACATGGTCTTCGTGTCCAACGGAGCTCAGTGTGTCGCGGCGTTGCGTCTTGTTCGTGGATGGTGCGCCGAAGACACGCTGAGCTGCGGCTTCTTCATCTTCCCGACACACGTGTTCATCTTCCCGACACGTGTCGGACGTGGCGGAACCGAGGGTGTCGACAGGCTCTCGCGCTCCGCGTTCGCCGCTGTTCCAGGTCCCGCCGAGCGCCGTCGGACCAGGCCCCGCCTGGACGGCCGGAGATGGTCGTTGCATCTGCAATGACATAGAGGGTTGCGTTCGGGGGTGCGATGCAAGTCACATGGCTGTCATTCGGCTCCACGACGGGGCCGGGTCGCCCCCGGCGCATGCCGGGTCGAACAGCTCCACATCCATCCACGAAAGGGTTCCAACATGGCAACCAAGGCAGAAATGCTCGACGCAGTCGCCCAGTCGGCAGGCGTCACCAAGGCCGACGCAGAAAAGACGCTCGGTGCGTTCTTCGATCACGTCACCGCAGAAGCCAAGAAGGGCGAGAAGGTCGCATGGCCCGGTTTCGGCAGCTTCTCCACCACGCAGCGCAGCGCCCGCACGGGTCGCAACCCGCAGACCGGCGCACCGGTGCAGATCAAGGCATCGACGGCGATGAAGTTCTCGGCGAGCTCGACGCTCAAGGAAGCCCTCAACGGCAAGAAGAAGAAGTGACCTGATGGCTGCCGTGAAGAAGACCGCCCCGAAGAAGGCCGCAGCCACGAAGGCTCCGGCGAAGAAGAAGGCCGTGGCCAAGAAGGCCGTCGCGAAGAAGGCTCCGGCCAAGAAGGCGGCGGTGAAGAAGGCAGCCGTGAAGAAGACGGCGACCAAGAAGGCTGCTGCCAAGAAGGCGCCGGCGAAGAAGGCCGCTGCCAAGAAGTAGTGCTGCCTCGCTTCGGCGAGCGGTATCGATCGAACACACGCCGAACGGGCGGTGACCTGCGGGTCGCCGCCCGTTCGCCGTTGTCGATGGGGGGATCCTGATCGGCTACAGACTCTGGATCAGTTTGAAGACCTCGGCGGCATCCACGTCGTGAGGTGCACCGAGATCGGCCAGCCGGGTGCGGATCCTCTCGCGGAATCGTTCGATCTCGGCGTCGTCGACCGCCTTCATCGTCGACTCGAACTGGCTCTCGTGGGCGAGGAGGGCGTGCAGCTTCGTGTCGACCGATGCCGACACGTCCTCGACGTGGTCGGGTTCGTCGGCCTCCCACAGCAGGAGTGCGTCGGGGCGGTGATGGGGGTACGGCTGCTCCTTGAAGAAGTGCGGATCGCGAGCTGCGACGATCCCCTCCACGGCGAGCAGGCCGGCGTGACGATGGTCCGGGTGCAGTCGGTAGCGCTTCCACGGGTCGTGGCCGAGGACGACCGACGGCTTCAGTTCGCGGATCACGAGTGCGACGTCGCCGCGTGCGGTCAGGTCACTGTCCAGTTCGCCGTCGACGTGTCCGAGGAACCGGACCTCGCCCGCATTGGCCCCGCCCAACCGAGCGGCAGCCTCGCGCTGCTCCACCTGGCGACGGGCGGCGAGGGCGACCACGTCGGCGTCGGCATCCCACGTGCCCTTGGATCCGTCGGTGCACACGAGGTGGTGGATCGTGCACCCGTCGGCCGCCCACTTCGCGAGCAGGCCCCCGCAACCGAACTCGACGTCGTCGGGGTGTGCGCCGATCGCGAGGGCCGAGGTCGGTGTGGGGAGATCACGCGTCCAGGCGTCGGTGCCGTTCACGTGTACCCGTGGGTGAAGGGGTTGACCGGGATCGTTGGCAGCCATGTCGGGAGTACCTCTCGCAGGAGTGGATGGGTGAGGTCGGATGCAGTGTCGATGTCGAGCGCGAGGTGCCCGTCGACGCGGATCTCCACGCAGAGCCCTGCGGCGGTCGCAGCGTCACGGTGGCGGGTGAACGAGCCCGGCCCGTAGGACGCCGACACCGGCCGGTCGAGCGGGAAGGACATGACGTTGGTGCCGTCGCAGCGGCAGTCGGGGACGAACGTGGCCGCACCGAGGCGAGCGACGTGCGTGAGCGACGAGGGCAGCGGGAGGTCGGCGTGGCTCACGATCACGTGATCGAAGCCCATCGCCGCCACCGACCGCACACCGTCGTCGACCGCTCCGTTCAAACCGAGTTCGGCCGTCCACAGCGGGTGTGCTCCACGGCTCGAGGCCCAGTCCCGGACCTCGTCGTCGTCGCACACCACGAACGCGGGTACCTCACCGGCTGCGGCGAGGACTCCGTCGGCGAGCGTGCGTGCGAGGCGGCGGCGATCGTCGGGTGACAGCACGTCGGTGAGTCGCTGTTTGGCTTGCGTGAACGCTTTGACGGGCACGAGGACGGCGACGTTCACACTCGGAGTGTAGGAAGTCCGTGCATCGCAGGGACCCTTCGGAGCGAGCACACTCGGAGCGACGCACCGCCAAGCGCTACGTTCTCGTGCGGGTGGTGCGCATCGGGCCGGACCAGCCGGAGATGGGGATCGGGATGGCAAGCACGAGGATCGAAGTCGGCGTGATCGGGGCCGGGTCGTGGGGCACGACGGTCGCGGCGATGACCTGCGCCAACGCATCCACCCGGCTGTGGGCGCGCCGCGAGGCCATGGCGAGCGAGATCAACGACGCGCACACGAACAGCGACTACCTGCCCTCCTTCACGCTCCCCGCGGAGTTGGAGGCGACCAGCGACCTCGAGTGGATCGTGCGCAGGTCGGACGTCATCGTGATGGCGGTCCCGTCGCACGGATACCGGGAGGTCGCCCGTCTGGTCGCCGAGCACCTGCGTCCGTGGGTCCCGGTGGTCACACTGGCCAAGGGGCTCGAACGCGACACCCGTCTGCGGATGAGCCAGGTGACCGAGGAGGAGATGCCCGGTCATCCGATCGCCGTGCTCACCGGCCCGAATCTCGCCAAGGAGATCATCAGTGGGCAACCCGCGGCGAGCGTGGTGGCGATCGACGACCGTCGGATCGCCGAAGAACTCCAGCGTCTGTTCGCCTGCCCGTCACTGCGCGTCTACACCAACCCCGACGTCGTCGGGTGCGAGGTGGCCGGCGTGGTGAAGAACGTGATCGCGATCGCGTCGGGGATGGCGCAGGGGATGGGCTTCGGTGACAACACCCGCGCCACGCTCATCACCCGCGGCCTGGCCGAGATGACGCGACTCGGCGAGAAACTGGGCGGCGACCCCGCCACGTTCGCCGGGCTCGCCGGGATGGGCGACCTCATCGCGACGTGTGCATCGACGCAGAGTCGGAACAACACGGTCGGTCGCCGCCTCGGCGAGGGCGAGTCGATCGATGAGATCGTGTCGTCGATGAACATGGTCGCCGAAGGTGTGAAGTCGTGTCCCAGCGTCCTGGAGTTGGCGGCCGAGTACCGGGTCGAGATGCCGATCACCGAGCAGGTGGTGGCGGTGTGTCACGAGGGTCGCTCCGCCGAAGCCGCCCTCGCGGCGCTGATGGACCGCAACGCCACCAGCGAACACCACTGACCGCAGAACCTCGTCGCTCCGGCTCTGAACGGAAGCGACGAGGTGAGTCCTCGCCGCAGGACCTCGTCGCATCGGCTCTGACCCGGAACGACGAGGTGGGTGGGGGCTGGGCTGGTTGACTGGTCGCCGTGAGTGATGTGGCGAGCCCGGCGACCCCTGCGAGTACCCCGGTCGCCGAAGGCATCACTCTGGGTTCGACCGGCCAGTTCGCCCGATGGACCGTGACCCCCTGGGGTGCAGTCGTTCCGTGGGGCCAGGAGAGTCCGGTCGCGTTGGACTGGTACATCGCTGCCGACGACCGCTGGCACGTGCCGGCGAGTGAACCGACGGTTCGCCAGACCCGCATCGAGGGCGCCCCGGTCGTGGAGACGCGTCTGCGCATTCCCGACGGCGACGCCGTGCAGCGAGTCTGGGCGGTGCCCGACGGTGACGGAAACGTGATCGTGGAGTTCGAGAACGAGTCTCCGTTGCCGTTCGCCGTCGCGCTGAGCGGCCCTCGTGTCGTCACCGACCGTCCACCGTCCGACATGGCGATCCAGGGCATCGACCTGCCCGATGGGTCCATCGTGCTGCCGGTCGGACACCGAGCGATCGCGCGTGTGGCTCTGCCGTTCCCGGGCGGTTCGGGTCCGTCCCGGCTGACCGCCGTGCCGCCCGCACTGGCCGTCGTGCGCGGTTGGACCCGTGTGGTCGAGCAGGCCAGCCGACTGGTGCTCCCCGACGAGCGCCTGGTCGAAGCGCTCGTCGCTGCGCGATGTGACCTGCTGCTCGAAGGTCCCGTGAGTGCAGCGGACGATCCCGTGGGCTTCCTGCTCGACGTGGCGGAGCTGGTCCGATGCGGCGACTCGGCCGATGCATGGCTGCTCGACGTGGTCGAACCGGCCGAGCGGGTGGCCAGACACGCAGCCCGGCGTGGTGCCTCGAACGACGACGTCGCCGACGCACTCGCCGCACTCGGAGCCTGCCGCATCGTGGCCGTCCGAGCAGGTGACGCGCGAGCGGCGAACGACATCGACCGCACGGCGAATCGACTCGCCTCGACGCGCGACGTGCTCGACGCCTCGACCGGGACGGCCGGAGCGATCGCCTCGTTCGCCGACGTGCGACGCGGGTCGTCGGTCGGGCGGTTCGTGCGCTCCATCGAGCGACGCATCGCCGACGGCGGGGTGCTCCTGCCGGGCGGGATGCCGACGTCGTGGCACGGCAGCAACTTCGAGGTCCACGGCGTGCCCACGTCAGCGACGTCCACCGTGTCGTTCGCCGTCCGCTGGCACGGGGAACGACCGGCGGTGCTCTGGGAGCAGCACTCCACGAACGGCTCGACGACGGTCGAACTCTCGGCCCCCGACGTCGATCCCGAGTGGAGGACGTCGGATGCGACCGGCGAGGCGCTGTGGCCCGCACCCGAGCGCGTGCGTGCGCGCCCCGGGCTCTCGATCACCGTCGACGGCAACAGCGACGCTCACGGCGACGGCGATCCGGCAGCGGGCACCACGCCGGGCGCGACCCCTGGGGCCGATCCGGATCCTGACGCCGACGGCGTCAGCTTCTCCTGAGCGCCGGCGCACGATGGCACCACGCACTCGCACCGGGTCGACGAAGCGGGCGCCCACACGCGAGATCGAGAAGTCGCTCTGGGCGCGCGGGTTCGAAACGGTCGTCGGGATCGACGAAGTCGGCCGTGGCGCATGGGCGGGTCCGCTCACGGTCGGTGCGGCGGTCGTGCCGCATGACACCCGGGTGAACGGCATCCGTGACTCGAAGTTGCTCAGCGAGGCGCGACGCGAGTTCCTGTTCGACCGGATCGCCGACTGGTGCATCTCGTGGTCGACGGGGTCGGCGACGCAGCAGGAGTGCGACGAACTCGGGATGTCGGCGGCGCAGAAGCTGGCGGCACGGCGGGCGATCGCCGGGCTGACCGTGGTTCCCGACGTCGCCGTGACCGACGGGTCGTGGGACTTCGTGTCACCATCGGTGGCGAAGGTGGAGTTGGCCGTCAAGGCCGACCTGCGCTGCCTCAGCGTGGCCGCGGCGAGCATCCTGGCCAAGGTCGTACGCGATCGCGAGATGCGGGCGTGGGCCGAGCACTACCCGCACTGGTCGTTCGACACGAACAAGGGGTACCCGTGCCCGGTCCACAAGGCGTCGCTCACCGGTTACGGTCCGTCGGCGATCCACCGGCGGACGTGGGTGTTCATGGACAACTACGTCCCGTGGACGGCGATCAGGCGCACCCCGCCCGCCGGCCAGTCATCGCTGTTCTGAACGGATGTCGCCCGAGGGGGCGGCGAGTCCCGCCGCGAGCCTGCGGAGGGCGTCGGCCACGGCCCCGGCGTCGGGCAGTCGATGCGTGGCCACCGTCGACCCGGCACCGACCTTGATCGAGACGTCGCCGACGTCGAGCACGGCGAACGCATCCTCGTCCGGCACGTCGTCGCCGACGTACACGGTGGCGACGGGGCGGAACTCCGAACGCAGGGCCGTGAGGCCTCGACCCTTGTCAGCGGGGCGGGCCATCAGCTCCAGGACGTTGCTTCCCTCGTGGCATTCGTGGCCGTGCAACCGTGCCTGTCGGGTCCTGGCCGCCGCGATGGCGGCAGCTCCGAGTGCCGGTTCGGCTTCGCGGACGTGGATCACCACGCTCGTGGGTTTGCGCTCCACCCATGCTCCCGGTCCTGCAGCACCGACGGCCTCGACGGCGATGGAGTCCAGTTCGGCCAGCAGTCGCTCCTCGTCGGATCCGAGGGCGTCGATCTCGGCTCCTCGCCGTTCCCCGCCGTAGCTTCCCGCGACCACGATCGAGTCACCGAAGTGGAACTGCGCGAGCCCCTCGAGCGACCGACCCGACAGGATCGCCACGGTGACGTCGTCGACGAGGGAGAGCCGAGTCAGATCGTCGGACACGCCGGCGAGGAGGACCGAATCGTCGGCGTGGTCGGTGAGGGGCGCGAGCACACCGTCGCAGTCGAACACCAGCAACAGAGGGCGGGGAAGGCCGGTGATGGCCTGCACGACCCGCGCGACGTCGTGCGAACGATCCTCTCGCGACCCCGTCATGATTCCTTCCTCGTCGTGGACGCCACGTCGAGTGCCGCGAGGAACCGGTCCGCCCACCCCTGCACGTCGCTCTTGCGGATCTGGTCCCGCAGGCCCGACATCCGACCACGACGCTCGTGTCGATGCATCTCGACGGCCTCGACGATCGCGTCCTGCAGCGCGCGCTCGTCGTGCGGGTTGACGAGCACGGCGTCGGTCAGCTCGTCGGCGGCGCCGGCGAACTCCGACAGCACGAGCACGCCGTCTCCATCGATGTGCGCCGCTGCGTACTCCTTCGCGACGAGGTTCATCCCGTCCCGGAACGGCGTGACGAGCATGACGTCGCCGGCGCGGTAGAGCGCCACGAGTTCGTCGTAGGGGAGCGATTGGTAGAGGTAGTGGACGACCGGCAGCCCGATGCGACTGAACCGTCCGTTGATCTCCCCGACGAGACGTTCGATGGAGGCTCGTTCGTCCTGATAGTGCTCGACGGCCTCGCGCGTCGGGGTGGCGACCTGCACCATGACGTGACGGGTGGGGTCGAGTCGCCCGTCCTCGAGCAGTCGCGCGAACGCGCGGAGCCGCAGGCCGATGCCCTTGGTGTAGTCGAGCCGGTCGACGCCGAGCATGATCACCTCGGGATCGCCGAGCCGCGCGCGGATCTGGCTCGTTCTCTGCCGCGTCGCCCGACCGGTCGCGATCTCCTCGACCTCGGCGACGTCGATCGAGATGGGGTACTCGCCGACGCTGGTGGTGCGTCCGCCGTGGGCGATGGTGTTCCCGTCGATCGCGACGTCGAGCAACTGGTCGACGGTGGCCACGAAGTTCGCGGCGTCCTTGGGGCGCTGGAAGCCGACCAGATCGCATCCGAGCAGGCCGGTCGCGATCTGGTCGCGCCAGGGAAGCCTCGTGAACAGATCGACGGGTGGGAACGGGATGTGGAGGAAGAACCCGATGGTCAGATCGGGACGTCGCTCGCGCAGGAGTCCGGGCACCAGTTGGAGTTGGTAGTCGTGGACCCACACGACGGATTCGTCCGGGGCGACCTCGGCCAACTCGGCGGCGAAACGCTCGTTGACGGACCGGTACGCCTGCCACTGGTCGTTGTCGAAGGTCGACTCGCGCAGCGCGTCGTGGTACAGCGGCCACAGAGCGTCGTTGGAGAAGCCCTCGTAGTACAGCGTCATCTCGTCGGCGCTGATCGGGATCGGTCGCAGGTCGACCCCTTCGACGGTGAACGGCTCCGGATCGTCGTCGGGCTCGCCGGTCCAGCCGACCCACGTGCCGCCCGACTCGCGCAGCATGGGGTACAGCGCCCGCACGAGCCCGCCGGGCGACGGTGTCCACTGCCCACCGTCGGCTCGCATCACGGGAAGGCGGTTCGCCGCGATGATGATCGGGCGGCCTGACGACGAGGTCTCGCTCATCGGTTCAGCATGGCACGACGAACGCTCCATCGGACAGAGTGTCGGACCGTGATCACCGTTCGAGCGGCTACCTCTTGGCGGGGATGACCGCCATGATGATCCAGCCGATGAAGCCGAGGAAGAATCCGAGCACGGCGCCGAGCACGCCGTAGCCCTTGGGGTTTCCGATCAGGTACCCGACGATCGGACCGATGACGAGGAACAGCACGAACACGACTTCCCTGCGACGCATTGTTGCAGACATCCGTCAGGTCGTATGACGGAGTGCGGCCCCCCGGCCGGGGCGACGCCTGACGTGTACGACGTCGGAGGTCAACCGGCGTCGCCCGCCCAGAGCCGGATCTCGCCGGCCGGGTCGGGAGGGGGCCACGCAGCCACCGACGGCGCAATGGACGACGCCCGGCGACCGATGGCCGCAACGGTCATCGAGGCGAGATCGCCCAGCTCCGAGACGCCGACCGGCGTGGCATTCGTGCACGTGTCACCGACCCAGTGCGAGAACACGAACACGTCCTTGCTCTCGTGCCACGTGACGCGGAGGAACTCGTCTCCACCGAGTGCCTGACGGAGCAACACCCGACGTGCACCGGCCCCGCCGTACTCGATCATGTGGTCACGATCGCGCAGCGTGCGATCGGTGTCAATCGAGCCGGTGAGGCCGGTCAGCTGTCGGACGACGTCAGATGGTGTCGAGGGCTGCGGCCAGGTCCTCGACGAGGTCGGCGGAGTCCTCGATGCCCACGGACAGCCGGACCAGGTTGTCGGGCACTTCGAGTGGAGACCCGGCGGCCGACATGTGCGTCATCGCTCCCGGGTGTTCGATCAGGCTCTCGACCGCACCGAGTGACTCGGCGAGGGTGAAGATCGAGGTGGCGTCGGCGACGCGCATCGCCGCATCCCGAGCGGTCGTGGCCCCGCCTCGGACCTGGAACGACACCATGCCTCCGAAGTCCTTCATCTGTTTCGCCGCGGCGGCGTGGCCGGGGTGGTCGGGGAGTTGCGGGTAGAGCACCCGCTCGACCTTCGGGTGATCGACGAGCAGGTCGACGATCGCACGAGCGTTCTCGCAGTGGCGGTCCATCCGCACGGCGAGGGTCTTGACCCCGCGCAGCACGAGATAGTTGTCGAAGGGCGCAGGGACGGCCCCCGCCGCGTTCTGGGTGAAGGCGATCCGCTCGGCGTAGCCGTCGTGGGACGTCGCGACGAATCCGCCGACCACGTCGCTGTGGCCGCCGAGGTACTTCGTGGCCGAGTGGACCACGATGTCGGCTCCGAGGGTGATCGGTTGCTGGAGATACGGGGTGGCGAACGTGTTGTCGACCACGACGATCGCTCCGCGCTCGTGGGCGACGGAGGCGATCGCCTCGATGTCGAAGCACGTGAGGAGCGGATTGGTGGGCGTCTCGAGCCAGATCATTCCGGTGTCGTCGGGCCAGTTCGCGCGGAGTGCGTCGATGTCGGTGAGGTCGACGGCGGTCCACGGGAATCCCATCGGTTCCCAGACCTTGGCGATCAGGCGGAACGTGCCGCCGTACGCGTCGTTGCCGAGCAGGATCCGCCTCCCGCCTGCGTGCGGCGGTGTGAGGAGGCGCAGGACGTTGTCCTCGGCGGCGAGCCCGCTCGCGAACGACATGCCATATCGAGCCTGTTCGAGCGAGGCGATCTGGGTGTCGACGGCGGTGCGCGTCGGGTTGCCGGAGCGGGCGTACTCGTAGCCCTTGTGGTTGCCCACACCGTCCTGCGCGAACGTGGTCGACAGCGAGATCGGAGTGACCACGGCACCGGTGGCGGGGTCGGGATCCTGGCCGGCGTGGATCGCGCGCGTGGAGAACCCCAGGAGCCCGGTGTCGCGCTCCTGCTTCGACGTCGTGTCGTCCTGATCAGCCATTGCCGACCTCCGTGTCGTCGGGGGCCGTGTCGATGTCGGTGGCGATGGCCGTGAAGTAGGAGAGCAGGTCGGAGCGGGTGAGCACGCTGAGCGGCTGGCCTCCGGACAGCACGAGCAGCGCCGGTGCCGTCTCGAGCATCGCCACCGCCAGTTCGACCTTCTGACCCACGCCGATGGTCGGCAACTTGGCGCTCATCACCTTCTCGACCTCGACGCTCATCGCTGCCGGATCGCGGTGGATGACGTCCATCAACTCCAACTCGTCGACGGACCCGGACACCTCGGCGTTGGCGAACGGAGGTGTGTTCTTGCACACGGGCAGTTGGCTGACGCCGTTCGAGCGCATGATCTCGATGGCGTCGCGAACCGGCTGGTGAGGGTTGACGTAGAGCAGGTTCTCGATCGACGCGTTGCGGGTGTCCAACACGGCGCCGACGCACTGGTCGCACTCCTGGACGAACCCGAAGTTCATCATCCAGTCCTCGTTGAACACGGTGGAGAGGTAGCCCCGACCGGAGTCGGGGTTGAAGACGACCACGACGGCGTCGTCGTCGGCCTCCTTCGCGACCTTCATCGCTGCGGCGACGGCCAGCCCTCCCGAGCCGCCGATCAGGATGCCTTCGGTCTCGCTGACGTACCGGGCCGTGAGGAAGCTCTCCTCGTCGCTGATCGGGATCACCTGGTCCCACAGGTCGCCGTCGTACGCGGCGGGGAAGAAGTCCTCGCCCACTCCCTCGACCAGATAGGGGCGACCCGAGCCTCCGGAGAACACGGACTTCTCGGGGTCCGCCGCGATGATCTTGATGTCGGGGTTCATCTGCTTCAGGTACCGGCCCGTACCGGTGATCGACCCGCAGGTACCGGCGCCGGCGATGAAATGGGTGATGCGTCCGCCGGTCTGACGCCAGATCTCGGGGCCCGTGGTCTTGGTGTGGGCGGTGGCGTTGTGAGGGTTCGCGTACTGGTTCGGGCGGAACGCGTTGCGCTCGTGGGTGAGTCGCTCGGCGACGGAGTAGTAACTGTTCGGGTCGTCGGGGGCCACGGCCACGTCGCACACCACGACTTCGGCGCCGTACGCGCGGAGCAGGTCGACCTTCTCCTTGCCGACCTTGGTCGTCATGACGAAGACGCACGTGTACCCGCGCTGTGCGGCGACGATGGCGAGGCCGACGCCGGTGTTGCCGGAGGTCGGCTCCACGATCGTGCCGCCCGGTTTCAGTTCACCGCTGGCCTCGGCGGCGAGGATCATCTCGAGGGCGGGGCGGTCCTTCGACGAGCCACCGGGGTTGGTCACCTCGTGCTTCATCGCGAGCACGCAGCGGATGCCCTGGTCCTCGCTCACCCGCTTCATCCGGACCATGGGCGTCTCGCCGATGAGGTCGAGGACGGAGTCGACGATCTCGGTTCCCTCGAGCGCGGGGTGCCGTTCGTTGTCGGTCATGTGTCCGACGCTACGCCCTGGGACCGGACTCCGAGGACCCGATCCGACGACGAACGACGGAAGGTGCCGGGGGTCGTCGTCGGATCGGCTATCGGAAGATCTTGCCGATGGCGCGCTCGACGGCGCCGGGCTGGGGAGCTTCGAAGCCGTCGGGCAGCAGGTGCGGAGCGTGAGTTGCGAGGTGGGCGGCGAGATCACGAGGTGACGGGTTGACCATGCCGACGCCGCCGACCACCACGGTCGGAACGGTCTCGTTGCCGTTCGCGTGCTCGCGCACCACGGCGGCCTTGTCGGGTTCGTCCCAGATGTTGTGTTCGACGCGCTCGATGCCCAGCGCGTCCAACTGCCCGCGCAACGACGAGCAGAACCCGCAGCCGGGCCGCCAGTAGAGGTCGATCTGGGTGGGAGTCGGGGTGTCGGTCGCCATGGCCACAGGCTACGGAGGTCTCCCGGGTCGGCGCGTGCTTCCTGTCGGTTCAGAGACCTGCGCCGAGGCGGATCGTGTCCGCGGACGCGGAGAGTCCGTCGGCGCCGAGCAGTTCGAGGCAGCGGGCGTGTGCTCGCCGGGCGCCCGGGCGGTCCTCGGAGGTGAGGAGTGCCCGGACCAGGGCGCGATGGGCCCGCTCCGACAGCGGTTCGGCGTCGACCGCGGTGCGTGCGAGCGCGAGTGCCTCGCCGACGTCGCCGCGGGCGTCGAGCAGTTCACTGGCCCGGATGCACATCTCGACGTGATCGAGGTGCAGCGTCATCCGATGGTTGAAGGCCCAGTCCTGGTCGAGGGCGTCGTGGAGGTACGGCCCGCGGTACCGGGCGATCGCGTGACGACAGTGGGCCAGTGCGTCGGCGGGCCGGCGCTCGGCGTCGGCGCGACGAGCCGACCTGACCGACTGTTCGAACGCGACGGCGTCGATGACGAGTCGGTCGCTCGCGAACAGTTCGAGGGACTCGCCGTCGGAGCGGACGTGCCAGGGCGGTCCGGCGTCGGCATCGTCGACGCTGTGCTCGAGCAGCGTGCGGAGGTGGTTGAGGGTCGCCCGCAGGTTGTTGCGAGCAGAGGTCTCGTCCCTGTCGGGCCACATCAGCGCGGCGATCTCGTCTCGCCGCAACCGGCCGCGATGGACGAGCAGCAGCAGCAGTTCGCGGACCATCTTGCGTCGGATCGGTGGGGCATCCGACCCGGGTTCGGACCCGACGGACACGGCGGTGGGTCCGAGGACACGGACGTGGGTGGTGAGCGACGGACGAGTCGGTGTGCGATCCAGTTCTTCGCGAGCGAGGGTGGCGACCGTGCCGGCGTGTCGCTCAGCGACCCCGCGCAGCGTGCGGCGTGGGTCGATCCGCAACCCGGCCAGTGCCGTGCCGGCCTGGATCACGCCGTTGCTCATGGCGGCGATGGCGAGTTCGGCGAGATGCGGTTCGTAGGCCCAGGTCCGCAGCCGGGAGATGTCCTGCCAGGGCAGTCGGGACGCGAGCGACGCAGAACCGTGTTCACGCAACGCAACGATCGCACGGCCCACGTCGGTGGCGACGGCCAGGTCGGGGCCGGGTCGCTCCTCGTCGAAGAACGGCCGCGACCGCGGGACGAGCACGTAGAGGAGGGCGCCGACGTTGCCGAACACGTGGCGAGCGAATCCGTCGAACGGGCCGGTGTCGGGAAGGACTCCCTCGAGGCGCCGTGCTGCGGCCGCCTCGTCGCCGCCGACGAGTTCCACCACCGCGCCGGCGGTCTCGACCGAGATCGCGGCCCACGATCCGGCGGGGACACGGTCGCGTTGCGCCCGGGCTCGTGCCAGCAGCGCCTGAGCGGTGGCGACGTCGCCGGCGCCGGCATGCCAGAGCGCCGACGTCGCGGCACCCTCGACGAAGAAGTGCTGCTGGTGGTCGCCGTCGACGCGATCCAACAGCCGGTCGGCTGCCAGACGACCGTCGGCGTCGAGGGAGCCGGTCCACCAGCGCATCAGCGCAGCGAATCCACCCCGTCGTTCGAGGATGCGCGCGTCCGGCATCGATGCGAGATGTTCGAGCGCACGCAGTGACGCCTCGGCCTGGCCCGCGTGGCCCAGCTGCACGGCCCGGTAGTAGTCGGCCATCGATCCCACCGGCGGGTAGGACCGGAGAGCTTCACTCCCCATCAGCGCGATCGCGGACGTGGGATCGTTGTCGAGCAGCAGCAGCCAGGACTCGGTGAGGACGAGTGCCGCAGCGGCACCCGTGCCACCGAGCGCGTCGAGTCGGCCGAGACGCTCGTGTGAGTCCCGGAGTCCGGCACGGTCACCCGAACGGTAGGCCATGTCACCGAGGCGGAGCAGCGCGAGCACCGTCACCTCGGGACGATCCTGCGCGGTCGCCGCGTCGATCGCGTGCTGGAGCGGACCCGCTGCCCGCATCGGTTCGCTGGCGAACACGATGTCGGCGCGCAGTAGTTCCGCCTCGGCGGTTCCCGACAGCGAGTGGGGGAGGAGTTCCAGCACGAACCGGCGGTCGCCGATGCTGTTCGCCAACGGGAGGTCGCGGGCGAAGTCCGCCAGCAGGTCGAGCGTGATGTCGTTGTCGCCCGCTTCGACGGCGAGCGCGATGGCGTCGCGTACCGCTCCCCGCTCGCGCAGCAACTGGGCACCGGCGGTCAGCGACTCGGTTCTCGCGTCGGTGTCGAGCCCGGCGACGAGCACGCTCTTCCACAGGTCGTGCAGCGTCCACCCACCGTCGGTGTTCCTGCTCGTGAGTGGCAGGTCGGCGAGCAGGTCGTCGGCCGAACCCGGGAAGGAGGTGGTCGCACGGACCAGAGCATCGTCGATGTGGTCGTGCAGTGCGATCCGGCGCAGCGCGTCGAGACGTCGGGGTTCGAGTGCGTCGAGTACCTCCTCGGCCACGAACGCATGGGCACCGGCCACCCCGGCTCGCGCCTCCAACTCGATCAGGGCCGGCCATCCGTGGTCGTCGAGGGCGGTGCGGTCGACGGAGCGGAGTCGGGCGAATTCGTCGATCTCGTCGGCGGTGAACGCCAGCATCGACTCGTCGATCTCCACGGCCTCGCCACGTGTGAGCAGCCGGGCGAGGGTGAGTTCGTGGAAGCCGCGACCGCTGAGCACGGCGTCGCCGTTCTCCGGGAGGTCGTGGATCAGGTCGTCGAGCAGCGACCAACCGGCGCTCCCGGCGCCGAGCAGGTGGATGTCGTCGACCACGATGGTGACGTACGCGGGGCTGAGGTGCCAGATCTGGTCGGCGAGTGAGACGTCGGATGCGGTGGTGCCGGGTGAGATCCCGGTCGTCGACGCCGCCGGGTCGTCGACCGGAACAGCCACGAGCGTGCCTGCGATCGCAGCGAGTTGGTCGGCGAGGGCCGCGGCCATGGCTTCACCGTTCGGGTCGGTCGGGCCGACCCGGTGCACGACGTAGTGGACGCGATCCGCGGTGAGCGGGTCGGCGATCGTCTGGGCGAGGAGTGTGCTCTTGCCGAATCCGGCCCCGGCGGAGATGACGGTCACGCTGCGATCGAGCCGAGCCGCCATCAGGTCGAGCAGTCGGGTGCGGGACAACATCGGCCGGTTCGACGTGAATCCGCGGTGACGGGCCGGACCGTCGGAGGGGTGTGCGCTCACGGGTCCTCAATCTAGGAGAATCGGACGGGTGGGGCCGACGGCCGGTGGTCGCCTGCGGAGAGGCTTCGCGAGACGGCCTCGGGACGCATGTGCCGACGGGGCGTGGATCGTGTGCACGGGGCCCGTCGAACGACGACCGGTGGCAGACTCGCGAGATGAGCGCTCCCGTCCTGGACACGTCCGTCTACCTCGACCGGATGGCGAGAGTCCGTGCCGCCATGGCGGTCCACGACATCGACACCGTCCTGCTCTCGATCGGCCAGGACATGCCGTACCTGAGTGGCTACCTGGCGATGCCACTCGAGCGGCTCACGATGCTCGTCGTGCCCCGGGAGGGCGACGCGACGATGGTGATCCCCGAACTCGAAGCCGCACGCGTCGTCGAGCAACCCGGAGTGTTCGATCTGCGCCCCTGGTCCGAGACGCAGGACCCGTCGGCGATCGTCGCCGAGCTGACGGCCGGGTCGCGGCGCGTCGCGGTCGGTGACCAGATGTGGGCGCGGTTCCTGGTCGAACTGCTCCC
Source organism: Ilumatobacter sp. (assembly GCF_039969435.1). Classification (GTDB taxonomy): domain Bacteria; phylum Actinomycetota; class Acidimicrobiia; order Acidimicrobiales; family Ilumatobacteraceae; genus Ilumatobacter_A. The sequence goes on along the minus strand of NZ_JBDVNU010000038.1, from coordinate 145,401 downwards.
GCACCTCCCCGGTGTCGTCTTCGAGCGCTCGGTCGACGTGGTGGGCGCGCTGCGGATTCGCAAGGACGGTGCAGAGGTCGAGGCCCTCGCGGCTGCGGGCGCTGCCGTCGACAGGATCGCCGGGGAGTTGCAGCGAGGCGAGATCCCGCTGGTGGGTCGGACCGAGGCCCAGGTGTCGGACCACCTCGGACGGCGGATCGTGGAGGAAGGACATCAGAAGGTGAACTTCGCGATCGTGGCCGCAGGGGAGAACGCGTCGAGCCCGCACCATCACCCCGGAGACCGGGTGATCCGCGAGGACGAGATCGTGCTCACCGACTTCGGCGGCACGATGAACGGCTACTGCTCGGACACCACGCGCTGCGTGTTCACCGGAGACGTCCCCGCGCAGGTCGCCGAGGCCTACGACGTCCTGCACCAGGCGCAACAGGCCGCCACTGCTGCGGCCGTGGTCGGCGCCGCATGCCAGGACGTGGACCGCGCTGCACGATCGGTGATCGCCGGTGCGGGCTACGGGGAGTTCTTCATCCACCGGACCGGGCACGGCATCGGGCTGGAGGCGCACGAGGATCCATACATCGTCGAAGGCAACGAGCTGCCGCTCGAAGCGGGGCATGCCTTCAGCATCGAGCCGGGCATCTACGTGCCAGGTCAGTGGGGGATGCGACTCGAGGACATCGCCGTCGCGACGGACGACGGGTGTCGTCCGCTGAACAACTCCGACCGCGCCCTCGTGTCCGTCCACGCGTGACGGCGAGGGTCGGCGCCGGATCTCGACGACCTCGAGGTTCCGGCCCGACACCCGCTCGAGCCGGGGTCTAGCGTCCACACATGACCGCCGTCGAGGAACCACGGACCGCACTGCCGTTCTACATGAAGGGCAACTACGCCCCCGTCCAGGACGAGATCGAGGCGTACGACCTGCCCGTCGTGGGTCGACTCCCGCCGGAACTCAACGGCCGCTTCTTCCGCAACGGCGCCAACCCACCCGACGGCGTCACCCCGAGCCACTGGTTCGACGGCGACGGGATGCTCCACGGCATCCGGCTGCGTGACGGCAAGGCCGAGTGGTACCGGAATCGGTGGGTGCGCACGAAGCTGCTCGCCGGGGAGGAGCGCTTCGACCCCACGACGTTCGAGTTCGACCTGCGCGCCGGGCGGGCCAACACCCACGTTCTGCGCCACGCCGGGCGGATCTACGCACTCGAGGAAGGCAGCTTCCCGAACGAGATCTCACCCGATCTCGACACGCTCGGCCCCACCGACTTCGGAGGCGCCGTCACCACGCCGGTCACGGCACACCCGCACGTGTGCGCCGAGACGGGCGAGATGCACTTCTTCGGGTACGGCCTCGTGTCGGAGCCGTCCGTCACCTATTACGTGGCCGACGCGAGCGGACAGGTGATCCACGCCCAGCCGATCGTCACCCCGACTCCAGTGATGATGCACGACTTCGCGATCAGCCGGAACCATGCGATCTTCCTCGACCTGCCGGTCGTGTTCGATCTCGACGTCGCGATGAGTGGCGCCGGGATGCCCTTCTGTTGGCGACCCGACAACGGGTCGCGTGTCGGCCTCGTGGATCGCCGCAAGATCGCGAACGGCGCACCGGTGGAGACGCGGTGGTTCGACATCGACAGCTGCTACGTGTTCCACATCGTGAACGCCTGGGAGGAGGACGACGGCGACGTCGTCGTTCTCGACGCCGGCCGCCACCCGTCGATGTGGGATGCCAGTCCCGATGCATTCGAACCGTGCTACCTGTGGCGGTGGCGCTTCGATCTGCGCACCGGATCGGTCACCGAGCAGCAGCTCGACGACGTCGAGCACGCCTTCCCGAGGATCGACGATCGCCGCGCCGGCCTCGCCAACCGGTACAGCTGGGCCGTGATGGGTCGACCCGGCGAGCCGGCGATCACCGACGCGGCGACCGGCGTGGTCAAGTACGACGTCACCGACGGATCGTCCACCTTCCACGACTTCGGGGCGGGTCGATCGACGTCGGAGCCCGTGTTCGTGCCCGCCGCTGCCGATGTCGGAGAGGACGATGGCTGGGTGCTGTCGTTCGTGTACGACAAGGCCGACCGGACCTCGCAGTTCGTGGTGCTCGACGCCGCGGACATGTCCGCCGACCCGGTCGCGACCATCGACATCCCCCAGCGCGTGCCTCACGGGTTCCACGGCAGTTGGTTCGGCGACGAGTAGATCGCGCCGCCGGTTCGAGCGACTCGCGCGAACCCGACCGTCAGGACGTCTCGAACTTGGTCGAGTCTGGTTCGGGGGAGTAGCTGGTGAGCTCGATCGTGACGTCGGCGCCGACGAACTCCGCGAGTGGACCGGTGGCCAACGCACAGTAGGTCTTGGTGCCGCCGGCGACCGAGATGTCGACACACTGGGCCTCCTGACCGGCGAGGTTCTTCGTGTACGCCACGGGGTCGCCGATCCGTCGGTCGGCGTCGGCGCGGAGACGGCTGGCGAACGCCGGACCGTAGAACGTGTGCGAGAGCTGGGTGTCGCTGATGCGCGCGTCGTTGAGTGAGGTCTCGCACTCTCCGACGAGCAGGTCGCACGTGAGTTCCTCACCGCCATCCTCGATGAACCGGACCGTTCGCTCGTCGTTCTCGACCGTGATCGAGCGGCGCTGACCGACCGCCTGCACCACGATCCCCGTCGACGACACGGTGTTGAACTTCGTCTCGATGTCGTACCCCACGGTGAATTCCGAACGGTCGACCGAGTCGAGCAGGCCGAGCACCCGGTCGATGTCGGCGTTTCCGGTGCTCGCCGCCGGCGCGCCGGTCTCGTCCTCGAACTCGGGCCGTTGACCGGTGAAACACCCGGTCAGTGAGACGCCGGCGACGGCGACGGCACCGAGACGTCGCCACGTCGTGACCGGCAGATGCGGGAGGTGCGCCATGTCACCCCGAGGCTACGAGCGGCACTGCCCGAACGACGGTCAGGACCGACCGTTACGATCGTGACGGTGATCCGACTCGACGCCGCCACCGTGCTGCTGCAGTGGGCAACCGGCGGAATGCTGTTCTGCTGGTTCACCACCCGCCACCGCATCGTCGGACTGGGGTACGGCTGGCTGCTCCGCGGCACCTACTTCTGCTTCGCTGCCGGAGCGTTCGCCGCAGGCCTCGCCTTCGGCCTCGATCCGATCCGCGAGGCGGCGTCGGCGGGCGTGGCCGTTGCGTGCCTCGTCGGCCTCGTGGTGTCGATCGTCCGCAAGGGCGCAGGCGTGTCGGGCCAGGACGCAGAGTTCGACCGTCGATCCGAGCGTGTCGCGGCGATGACGGGCATCGATCGCCAGGTCGCTCCCGACGCGGAGGTGACCCGAGCCGGCGCCGGCGGTTCGTCGACGGCGGGGCCCGAGTTCAACCCGGTCCTCGATCTAATACCGGCGGCGATCGGCATGATCGGCCTGGTCGCCGCCGCCGTCGACGCAGGTGGCAACACCGCAGTCGCCCTGCTCCGCACCATCATCGGAGCCGCCTTCATCGGTGCGATCAGTGACGGCATGCTGCTCGGTCACTGGTATCTCGTCCAGCCCGGGCTGCCGCGGCGTCTGCTCAACGAGATGGTCACCGCACTGGGCTGGCTCTGGCCGCTCGAGGTCGGGGCGCTGCTGCTCCCGACGGGGATGATCAGCGTCTGGCTCGGCACCGTCGACGACGGTTGGGGCGGACTCCTCGGCTGGATGTGGGGGATGTGTGCGATCACCACGATCGTCCTCGTGCTCGTGACGAGAGCGGCGCTGAAGGAGCGGTACTACTCGGCCGTCATGGCGGCGACGGGCCTGCTCTACCTCGCGATCCTCACGGCCTTCGGCACCGACATCGTCGCTCGCGCCGTCCTCGACCAGACCTGAGCGCTCGCAGCGCGCCGCCCGCCCGGTTCACGCGTCGTTCACGCGTGCAACGGATGCTGCTCGGGTGAACAAGCGCACACGACTCTGTACGGGACTGGTCACCGCGATCGGTCTGCTCGCGGCCTGCGGTGGAAGCGGCGGCGAGCCCGTCGCCACCGACGCCGCCGACGACGAGGCGGCGGTCGAGACGACGTCGCCCGCCACCACGCCACCGACGGAGCCACCAGCGACCGAGCCACCAGCGACGGAGCCGTCGACGACCGAGCCGCCCGCCACCGAGCCGCCCTCGACGGAACCGGCATCGGATCGCCCCGACTGGGCATCGGGCGAACTGGCCACCGTGCAGACCGACACCGGCCTGCTCGAACTGCCCGTGGAGCTCGTTCCGTTCTGTGAGTCGAGTCGCTCGTTCTACATCGCGGCGAACGCCGTCGACCTGGTTCGCGACGGTCAGTTCGGTACCTCGCAGCAGTTGTTCGCAGCGTTGGCGGCTGTCATCCCCTCGGTGATCGAGTCGGCACCGTCGGACGAGTTCGCCGCCGAGCCGACGGACGCGCAGGACCAGCTCGCCGTCATCATCCCGGCGTTCGAGGAGGTCGGCTACGACAACACCCGTGCCTCGGAGGTGTCGGATCCGGATGCGCTCCTCGAGGCGGTCCGTGGGTTCACGTCGACGCGCGATTCGTTGCGCACCTTCCTCGTCGACGTCTGCGGTGCCGAGGGTGACGTGCTCGACGAGCAATCGCAGGGAGCCGTCGAGGCAGCCGCAGCAGCTGCGGGTGAGACCATCGAACCCGCCGAACCCGCCGAACCGGTCGCAGCGGCCGCAGGGACCCCGATCACCAACGAGGCGTCGAACATCAGCCTCTCCGTCCCGGTCGACTGGACCGAGACCGAGGAGTCGCTCGAGGACGGCCGGCAACAACTCGTCGCATCGTCCGACATCGACACGTTCTACGGACTGGCGACCCCCGGCGTGCTGATGCTGCGTGGCGAGGGCGGCTTCCGTGACGGCGGATTCGTCGGTCGCGTCCTCGAGTTCCAGGCAGACCTCGAAGGGATCGGATGCACCGTCGTGGCCGAGACCGACTACGACGACGGCGTCTACAGCGGCCAGGAACGCAGCTTCGACTGCGGAACGGACGGACTCGACGTCCGCCTCCTCGGAGGCACGACCGCCGACGAGTCGCTGTACGCGATGCTCCTGCTGATCCACCCGAGCGAGGAGCCGGGCATCCGCCAGTTGATCGTCGACACGTTCCAGGTGGCCTGACCGTCTCGAAGCGACGTCGAGGTCGCGGGAGGCCGGCGGGACGCGGTCGCAGGTGGGCGTGATCGGTAAGGTCTGGACATGGCACGACCCGTCTGGAGTGGCACGATCTCGTTCGGCCTGGTGGCGATCCCGGTCAAGCTCTTCCACGCGGTCCGCAAGAAGTCGGTGTCGTTCAACCAACTCGACGAGCGGAACATGGCGCGCATCCGCTATCGCAAGGTCAACGGCGAGACCGGCGAGGAGGTGGCCGACGAACACATCGTCAAGGCCTACGAGGTCTCCAAGGGCAGCTACATCGTGATCGACCCCGACGAACTCGAGCCGTTCATGCCGGCGGCGACCAAGACGATCGACCTCGAGGAGTTCGTCGACCTCGATCAGATCGACCCGGTGTACTTCGACACCGCCTACCACCTGGCCCCCGACGTCAACGCCAAGCCGTACGCCCTGCTCGCGCGCGCGATGGAGGCGTCGGGCAAGGTCGGCATCGGCCGGTACGTGATGCGCAACAAGCAGTACACGGCTGCGATCCGGGCAGAGGAGGGGAGGCTGGTGATGTCGTCGCTGGCCTATGCCGACGAAGTGGTCGACCCCGCCGAGATCGAGGCGATCGCGGAGCTGGCCGACATCGAGGTGAGCGACAAGGAAGTGCTGATGGCCGAGTCGCTGGTCGAGTCGCTCAGCGCCGACTTCGAGCCGTGGAAGTACCACGACGAGTACTACGAGCAGGTCATGACACTGATCGAGATGAAGCGTGACGGCGAGGAGATGGTCGCCCCGGCGGCGGCCGCCGAGGCGCCGAAGGTGATCGACATCATGGCGGCGCTGGAAGCGAGCGTCGCCGCGGCCAAGGCCTCTCGTGAGAACCACCCGGCGCGTCGCGCTGCGGCCGCCAAGTGGGGAGCAAAGGACCGCGCCGGCTCCGACGAGGAGGAGGCGTCCGAACCCGGCTCGTCAGCGGCGACGAAGTCGACGGCGACGACGACTGCACAGAAGAAGGCGGCAGCGAAGAAGTCCACCGCCGGGAAGGCCGCAGCGAAGAAGACTGCGGCGAAGAAGACCGCGGCGAGGAAGACCACCTCCAAGAAGACCACGGCGAAGAAGACTGCGGCGAAGAAGACTGCGGCGAAGAAGTCGGCGGTGAAGAAGTCGGCGTGAGTCCGCCGACCGTCATCGAGGTCGAGGGGCGTCAGGTCACGCTGACGAACCTCGACAAGGTGCTCTACCCGTCGGGCTTCACCAAGGCCGAGGTGATCGACTACTTCGTGCGGATCGCACCGGTGGCCACGAATCACCTGGCCCACCGGTGCATCACGTTCCGCAGGTTTCCCGACGGGTCCGACCGCGACGGCTTCTTCGAGAAGCGGTGCAATCGACACCGACCCGACTGGGTGCCGGTGTCCCTGGGGCCCGGAGATCGACGCGGCGGGATCGAGTACTGCCGGGTCGAGGACACCGCCACGATGGCATGGGCGGCCAACCTGGCCGCACTCGAACTGCACGCGCCGATGGCGTATGCATCCGATCTCGACACGCCGCGCACGTTGGTGTTCGACTTCGACCCCGGACCCCAGGCGTCCGTGGTCGAGTGCTGCCAGGTGGCGCTCGCGGCGCAGAGCGTTCTCGACGCGGTCGGGCTGAGGGGATGGTGCAAGACGTCCGGCTCGAAGGGGCTGCAGATGTACGTCCCGCTGAACACGCCGACGGCGACCCATCAGGGCGCCGCAGACTTCGCACTCGCCGTCGGCCAGGTGCTCGAGCGTCAACTCGTCGGACGGGTGACCACGGTGATGGCGAAGGTCGAGCGACCGGGGAAGGTGTTCGTCGACTGGAGTCAGAACGCCCACCACAAGACGACGATCGCGCCGTACTCGTTGCGGGCACGAGACCGTCCGACGGTGTCCACCCCGGTGACCTGGGACGAGGTCGATGCATGTGCGTCCGGGCGGCTCGCGCTCGTCTTCGAGTCCGCCGACGTCCTCGAACGCTTGGCCGCCCTGGGCGACCTCTTCGCCCCCGTCCTCACGATCGAGCAGGAGCTCCCCACCACCGGGTGAACCGTGCTCGCGGTGGAACACGGCCGAGGTCTCCGTCGTCGGACCCGGCCGCGATGCCGGCCGTGATGTGGGCGCATTCGCACGGGGTGCCGCACGGGAGGCACCGTCGGGGGTCATCATGGACATCCGATGAGACGACGGATCGCACTCGCCCTCGCGCTCACCGCCGGAGTGTCGGCTGCGTCGTGCGCCGCCGGGCGTGCCGACGACACCGTGTCTCGACCTGTGTCGTCGATTCCCGATGGCGGGAGCGATCGAACACCGTCGTCGGACGACGACGGTGTTCGCGACGGCACAGGCGGTGGCTCCCGGAGCGGAGTCGAGTCGATGCCGACGGACGCCGACGTGGCGCTCGACGACGAAGGAGCGGACAGTGCGAGTGCGGGTGACGCACGATCGACCGGTTCGGCGCCGGATGCGACGACGGACGACGCCACGGTCGGGGACGGCAGCGTCGGAGTCGAGTCGGTCGAGGAGGGCACGGGAGACGTCGGCGCGCCTGCGGCGGGCGACGAGGAGGAGGTCGACGAGGAGGAGGGCGACACCGAGGAACCATCGTTCGACCTCGGGCCCGATGTCGTGCTCGACGTCGACGTGGCTCGGTTCCCAACCGACGATGCCGGTATCGGCGGGGAGCCGACCACGCCGGTGGTCGACGACGCCGGCGGTGCGGCGGGTGACGCGGTCGACGAGGCCCAGGCTCCCGCCGTCTCGGGTTGGTCGGGCGTCGATCGCTTTCTCGAATCGATCCTGATCCGCCCCGGCAACACCGCCGCATCGGTGGCGGTGTCGATCGACGGTGACGTGGTCCACAGCGCTGCGTTCGGCGTGCGCGACCCGATCACCGGTGATCGGGCAGAGCCCCAGGACCGGTTCCGCATCGCGTCGATCTCCAAGCCGATCACGGCGATCACCGTGATGGCCCTCGTGGAGGACGGCGTCATCGGACTCGACGATCCACTCGGCGATGCGATCGCCCGTCACGTCGGGCTCGCCGAGGCGAACGGCGCGTCGGCGAACCTCACCCTGCGGCAGTTGCTGACGCATCGCAGCGGCTTCGGGAAGTACGACGGGACGTTCTTCCGCGGCGGGGCGGCCGACTGCATCGACGCCGCTCGGGCCGGGCTGTCGAGCGGCGTCGGCGGTGGCGGTGGCGGCTACGTCTACAGCAACATGAACTTCTGCGTCGCCGGCCTCGCCATCGAGGCGGTCACCGGCCTCGACTACGAGCAGGCCGTGTACCGATATCTCCTCACGCCACTGGGGATCACCGGGATGCGACTCGCCCCGACCTTCGACCCCGGCCCCGACGAGATCCAGCACGTCACCACGCCGGGTCGGAACTACATGGAGACCCTCGGTGGTGCCGGCGCCTGGGTGGCGACGCCGACCGACCTCGTCACGATCTTCGACTCCCTCGACGTCGATTCCGGTGGGTTCAAGCCGTTGAGTGTGGAGACGGTCCTGGCGATGCTCATCCCGCCGGGCGGAACGCTCGGTCAGCAGGGCTACGGCCTCGGGGTGATCTCCTACGGCGACGACCGCTACGGCCACACCGGGACGATCGAGTCGACCCACGCGATGGTCCTGAACCGAGGAGACGGGGTGATCTGGGCGATCACCGTGGCGGGTCAGTTCCCGGGCGAGTCGACGGCGCTCGAGCGGATCATGAACGACGCGTTCGCAGCCGGTGGCTTCGTCGCCGGCTGACGCTCCTGCGCCGAGAGGAGCGTCTCCTCGCTCTTCGCTCGGAGGGTTCGGAAGTCACGTCGTGTGAGAGGATCGACCGATGACGGAGCTGGGCACACAGGGGCGGCCGGTCGACGAGGTCATCGCCGACCTGACCGAGAAGCAAGCGAACGACGTGAAGTGGGCCGATGGCAAGACCTTCGGCATGGTCTACGACGGAGGGCCGTCGGTCCACGAGGTCGCCGAGCAGGCAGCACGGCTCTACCTGCACGAGAACGCACTGAACACCCAGGCGTTCCCGTCACTCGCGGCGATCCAGCGCGAAGTCGTCGGGTGGACGTCGTCGCTGCTGCACGGAGAACTCCTCGACGAGGGTGCGGCGTCGGGATTCCTCACGAGCGGTGGCACCGAGTCGATCCTCTGTGCGGTGCTCGCAGCTCGCGAGCGGGGAGCCGTCGAACGCGGCGTCACCGAACCCGAGATGGTGCTGCCCGAGACCGCTCACGCCGCCTTCCACAAAGCTGCGCACAACTTCGGTCTCACCGTCCGAACCGCTCCGGTACGCGAGGACTACACCGCCGACGTCGAGGCCATGGAGACGACGGTGAACGCCGACACGGTCCTCGTCGTCGGGTCGGCGCCGCAGTATCCGCAGGGGGTGCAGGACGACATCGCTGCCATCGCTCAGATCGCCATGTCGGTCGACGCGAACTGCCATGTCGATGCATGCATGGGTGGGTTCGTCCTGCCGTTCGCCGAGCGTCTGGGTCGTGAGGTCGAGCCGTGGGACTTCCGGGTCCCGGGCGTCACCACCATCTCGGCGGACATCCACAAGCTCGGCTACGCACCCAAGGGGGTGTCGGTGATCCTGCACCGGTCCAAGGCATCACGTCAGTACCAGACCTTCGTCTTCGACGGTTGGCTCGGTGGGTTCTACGCGTCGCCCAACATGCAGGGCACCCGGTCGGGTCTGCCGATGGCGTGTGCGTGGGCGGTGATGCAACACCTCGGGATCGACGGCTACGTCGAACTGACCCGCCAGACCCTGATCAACGCCGACCGGATGCGGGCCGGGATCATGGCGATCGACGGGGTCCGGGTCCTCGGCAACGGGCAGTTCCACCTCGTCGCGATGGCCGCCGAGCCCGACAGCGGGCTCGACATGTTCGCACTGGGGGACGCACTGCTGCAGCGTGGTTGGTATCACGATCGCCAGACGCCTCCCGACAACCTCCACTCCACCGTGTCGAACACCAACACCGGAGTGATCGACGACTACCTCACCGATCTCGACGCCTGCATTGGCGAGATCGGCGGCACGACCACCGACGACCGCTCGACCACCTACGCGACGCTCGAGTGAGGATGCACTGAGCCGGCGCTCAGCGGTCGAGGCGAGCGAGTTCGTCTCCGGCGGCGTCGTAGCTGACGACGGACCATGGGTCATCGCTGTTTTCGACGACGTCGGCGAACACCCACGCGGTCCCGCCTGGCGCCTCGATCAGCATCAACTCGGTCGGCGCCTGATCACCGGACTCGTACTCGACCCGGGCGGCCTCGCCGTGGGCGACTCCGTAGAGCAGCGCTCCTGAATCGACGGCTCGAAGGTTGGCGTCGAGTGGAGAGTCGGGGCCGATTCCGATGCCGCTGGCGTTGCGTTGGAACGCAGTGATCGACGTGTCGAGCGCTTCGAGGACGCCGCCTTGCCCGCCCGCTGGATCGGTGCCCTCCCACGCGATGCGGTAGACGACCTCGCCGACCCGGCCACTGACGACGATGTCCTGGTCGGTCGGCCCGAACGGGTCGTCCACGAGTTCGAATCGCAGTGCGATGGCATCGTCGGCGGACGTGGCCACCAGTTCGCCGCCGCCGTCGATGTCGACATCGAACGATCCGGTGAGGACCTGTCTGAACGCCTGGGTCAGGTCGTCGTCGCAGGCCCCCGACGTGGATTCTCCGTTGGTGCCGAGTGTGACGGTGGATGCCTCGATGACGACGTCGCTGGAGAAGTCGTTGCACGCGTCGTTGCCCACCAGGGTCAACCCGTCGCGGCACTCGCCGTGATGGCAACCGAAGTCGTCGACGAACTGGAAGCGGGCGCGTCGAAAGATCGATTCCTTCGGAGGGACTTCGACGCCGTCGATACTTGCCGCAGACAGCCACCACACGGGCCCGATGATGGATGCGGCTGCGCCGGTCGTCGCTGGTTGCTCGTCGGGCTCCTGCGGGATCGAGCTCGGGGTGCTCGCAGCGACGCCGGTGGCCGGAGGCGTGGCGGATGGCGAGGCCGCTGACGTGCCGCAGGCAGCTGCCGAGGCGAGGAGGATCGCGATCGTTGTCGCGGTTCGTACAGGCATGCGTGATCTGACGCTTCGCCGTGCGGGGCGGTTCCCCTGACGCTCAGCGGCTCAGTTGATCTGCTTCTCTGCGCCGTGCCAGAAGGGTTCACGGAGCTTGAACTTCTGCAGCTTGCCCGTTGCAGTCCTGGCCAGTTCGTCGCGGAACTCGATCTTCTTCGGGCACTTGTAGCCGGCGAGGAGACCTCGCGTGTGGGCGATCAGTGTCGCCTCGTCGAGGTCGCTGCCCGGAGCGGTGACGACGAGCGCAGTGACCAGTTCGCCCCACTTCTCGTCGGGGATCCCGATCACCGCGACCTCGGTCACGTCGGGGTGCTGGAAGATCGCATCCTCCACCTCGATCGACGACACGTTCTCGCCACCGGAGATGATCACGTCCTTCTTGCGGTCCGAGATCACGACGTAGTGGTCGTCGTCGATCGTCCCGCCGTCGCCGGTGTGGAAGAAACCGTCACGGATGGCCGCATCGGTCTGGTCGGGCTGTTCCCAGTAGCCGGCCATGATCGTGTTGCTGCGCGCCATGATCTCGCCCTCGGCGTCGACGGCCATCGTCGTGCCGAAGCTCGGAGCGCCGGCGCGACTCAGCTTCTGGGCCCGTTCGTGCGGGGTCAGGTCGTCGTACTCGACCCGGTTGCGGTTGATCGTGATGAGCGGCGCCGTCTCGGTGAGACCGTAGATCTGGACGAACTCCCACCCGAGTTCGGTCTCGGTCCGTTCGATCGTCTTCGTCGGTGGGGGAGCGCCGGCGACGACGATGCGCATCGTCCCGCTGCCGGGGATCGGCCTGCCGTCGGCAGCCAGTTCGGCAGCGGCATCGAGGACCGCGTTGAGGACCGCCGGTGCCCCGCAGATCAGGGTGACGCCGTGCTCCTCGACGCGCCGCAGGATCTCGTGACCGTCGATCTTGCGGATGATGACGTGCCGGCCACCCATGGCGCTGACGGCGTACAGCATCCCCCAGCCGTTGCAGTGGAACTGGGGCAGTGTGTGCAGATACACGTCACGGTCCGACACGCCCATGTGCCACCCGAACGTGGTTGCGTTGATCCACAGGTTGCGGTGCGTCAGCTGCACACCCTTCGGCCGTGCCGTCGTCCCCGACGTGTAGTTGATCGTGGCGGTGGCGTCCTCGTCGGGCTCCCATCCGACGGGCTCGGTGTCGAACTTCATGAGGACCGCGTCGGACTCCGCTCCGATGATCATCGTGCGCTCGCACTCGACGTCGGCGAGCGCATCGGCGAGTTCGGGATCGACGAGCAGCAGTCGGGCTCCGGAGTGCTCGACGATGTACTTCACCTCGGCGGCGACGAGTCGGAAGTTGATCGGCACCAGGACGCGCCCCGACCCCGACACTCCGAACAGGGCGGTGAGCAGTCGGGCCGAGTTGTGGCTGACCATGGCGACCCGTTCGCCGACGCCGATGCCCAGTTCGTCGAGGCCCGCGGCGATCGCTCTCGCGCGTCGCGCCATCTCGCGATAGTCGATCGACCCCCAGGACTCTGCGGGTTGGTCGGGCTCGTCGACGACGGCGACGCGGTCGGGGTAGACGAGTTCGGCCCGGCGGATGAAGTCAGTGACGGTGAGTGCGACCTTCATGCCCGACACCGTAAGTCATCGAGACGTTCGGACCGTCATGGTCGTCGTCGGTCGCGTGAGCAGCAGCAACCGGTCAGGTGGTCAGGCTCGTCAGAGGCCAGGGTCGGTTCTGCTCCATCGTGCGAGCCAGGTCGAGCAGCAGCGGTTCGCTGAAGTGGCGACCGACGATCTGCAGTCCGATCGGGAGGCCGTCGAGCTGACCCGCGGGAACCGAGATCGCCGGGTTGCCGTGGAGGTTCGCCGGGAAGGTGAGTTGGCCGTTGTTGCCCATCCCGGCCTCGATCCCGCCGAACACCGAGGCCAACGGGCCGTTCGCGTCGAAGGCCACGTCGGGGTTGGACGCCGTGATGACGAAGTCGACACCGTCGACCGGGTCGAAGATCTTCGCCATCGCTTGATTGACCTCGGTCCGCCGACGCTCGATCCGAGCCCGACCCTCCTCGCTGTACTTGCCGTCGGTCGACGCGAGTCCGAACTTCATCTCGGGGGTGAGGTCGTCGGCGCAGTCGGGGTAGAGGTCGCCGAGGGCGGCCCGGATCTCGATCATCCCCGAGATCGACCAGGCTCCACCCATCCGCGGGACGTGGGTGTCGACGTCATCGGTGCGGGTCATCGAGACGTCGGCGATCAGCTGTGTCGCCGCCTCCTCCAGGAGTTCCCACATCACCGGCGACACCACCGCTCCGCCCCAGTCCGGGACGACGGCGACCCGTGCTCCGCGCAACGCGTCTCCGTGGGAGCCGAGGCCGCGCTCCCAGCCTTCGACCCGGGGAAGACTCAGCGGGTCGGTCGGGTCGTGGCCGTTGCACACGTCGAACCAGCGAGCGGTGTCACGGACCGAGCGAGCCATGCAGCCCGTCGTCACGGTGAGGTTCCCGTACTGCGTGTTCGGACCGAGGGGGATGCGTCCGAACGTCGCCTTCAGGCCGACGAGCCCGGTGAACCCACACGGAATCCGGATCGAGCCTCCGCCATCGCCACCGGTGGCGATCGGCAGCAGGCCACCTGCGACCACGGACGCCGATCCGCCCGACGACCCGCCCGGCGTGCGCCCGTGTTGCCAGGGATTGTGTGTGGCGCCGTGGAGCACCGTGCGCGTGAGGTTGACACCACCGAACTCGCTGGACGTGCACTGAGCCGCGAGGACCGCCCCGCCGAGGCGACGGATGCGGTCGACCTGCGTGGTGGTGATCTTCCCGACGTGGTCCTTCAGCGGAACCGATGCCTCGTCGTTGGGCCATCCTTCGACCTCGTTGAGTGATTTCACCCCGATCGGCACGCCACCGAACGGCTTGGACACGTCGGCCGCAACGGCGTCGGCGCGTGCTGCGTCACGATCGGTGAAGCACACGGCGTTCAGGTCGCTCGCGTCGATCGCTTCGTATGCCGCGTCGAGTTCCTCGATCGGTGACCGCTCGCCCGAGCGGAAGGCCTCCACGAGTCCGACCGCATCGCCCTGCCAGGTGTCTGTCGTCATGGTCGGACCGTACAGAACATCGCGCCGGTGCTCGCGACCGGCGCGCTCTACGATCGAACCCGCCATGGACTCGCGAAGCTTTCTCGGACTCGAATCGACGCACAACCGCTTTCGCTGGAAGCTGCCGGTGACGCGCAAGATCTCGGTGAACGAAGGGTTCATGTTCGGCGGGTGCGGCCTCGCCGCGGCGATCTCGGCTCTCGAAGGCACGTCGGGGCGACGATGCGTGTGGGCGACCGCTCAGTACCTGTCCTACACGCAGCTCGGCGACGTGGTGGACATCGACGTCACGATCGCCGTCGACGGCCGCTCGATCACGCAGGCCCGAGCGGTGTGCCACGTCGCCGATCGCGAGATCCTCACGGTGAACGCAGCCCTCGGTGACCGTGACTTCGAGGCGAGCGGTCAGTGGGAGTCGATGCCGGTCGATCTCCCCGCACCGCTCTCGTTGCCGCGCAGACCGACCTCGACCGACGGTGAGGGGACCATCACCGCACAACTCGACCAGCGGATGGTCAAGGGCGTGGAGTGGGACGACCTCGCCACGCGGCCGAAGGACGTGGTGCAGGGAGACGGCCAGACGCTGATGTGGGCGCGGATTCCCGAGGTGATCGCCGACGTCGACGCCGTCACGCTGGCGATCCTCGGCGATTTCGTGCCGATGGGGGTCGGTCAGGCGCTCGGACGGCGTGGTGGTGGGAACAGCCTCGACAACACGCTGCGGGTCGGCCGGATGGTGCCGACCGACTGGGTTCTGATGGACATCCGCATCCATGCCGTCGAGCGCGGATTCGGCCACGGCCTGGTCCACATGTTCGCCGAGGACGGCACGCTGCTGGCCACCGCGAGTCAGAGCGTGATCGCCCGCCTCCGCGACGTCTGATCGGTCACGTCTCGGAGCGAATCGGGCCGGGATCGGTCCGATGCGTAGGGTCGGGAGATGGCACTTCCCCACCGTCCTGGCATGACCGTCCCGCTCCCGGGGCCGCTGCACTCGCACGAGGCCAAGCTGCACGAACTGGCCGACCTCGGCTACACCGACATCTGGTCGGCCGAGGCGGACGGCGCCGACGCCTTCACCCCGCTGTCGATGGCGGCGGCGTGGGAACCGCGACTCCGTCTGGGGACGGCGATCGTTCCCGCCTACACGCGTTCGCCTGCGCTGTTCGCTCAGAGCGTGGCGTCCCTCGCCGACGCCGCACCCGGCCGATTCGCGATCGGTGTCGGCTCGTCGAGCAACGTGATCGTGGAGCGGTGGAACGGCATCCCGTTCGAGGAGCCGTACAAGAAGGTCCGAGACGTCGTCCGGTTCCTCAACGACGCCCTCGGCGGCGAGAAGGTCAAGCACGAGTACGACACGTTCGCGGTCGACGGGTTCCGTCTCGGCATCGTCCCGGAGCAGAAGCCGCAGATCCTCGTCGCTGCGCTGCGCGAGGGGATGTTGCGCCTCGCCGGCCGCGAGGCCGACGGGGCGATCGTCAACTGGTTGTCGGCGGACGACGTCGCGACGGTAGCCCCGATCGTGCACGAGGCCGGCGACGGCTCGGACAAGGAGATCGTGTGTCGTATCTTCTGCTGCCCGAGTGAGAACAGCGACGTGGTGCGCGCCGCCGCACGCTTCGCGATCGCTGCCTACCTCAACGTCCCGGTCTACGCGGCCTTCCACGAATGGATGGGGCGAGGGGATGCGCTCGGTGGCATGTGGGACGCATGGAAGGCGGGGGACCGCAAGGCGGCGCTCGGTGAGATCCCCGACGAGGTCGTCGACGACCTGATCATCCACGGCTCGCCGGCCGAGTGCCGCCGGAAGATCCAGGCCTACTTCGACAACGGTGTGACCACGAGTTCGCTCGCGATCCTCCCGCTCGACCCCGAACTGAACCACTGGCAGGCAGTACGCGACCTGGCTCCCTCGGCGGGCTGAGTCCACCCGCAGCCGGAGGCCGTCAGGCTGCGTGGGAGTGGCGGTGCGGAAGCGGTCGTGCCTGCGCCGCGGCCTGGCGGGCCTGGGCGTCGGCGAGTTGACGACGGATCTGGGCGACGTGGGCGAGGCCGCGTTGCCGGGTGGTCCTGGACAGACGGAACTGCGTCGGAGCCTTCGACTCGGCGAGTTCCCGATCGGTCGGGGAATCCGAGAGCAGCGTGAGCTGCTGGGGTGCGGTGCGCTCGTTGCGGGTGGCGGTGGAGGTCATGCACTCCATTGAAGCGAAGGGGTACTCCAGAGTTTCTGGAGTCGCGAAACCCCTGCTCAGCGATGGTGTACGAGCGAACGGACGCGGAAAGGGCCGGCCCGCCGAAGCGAACCGGCCCTCCTGCGGATCGGATCAGTAGATCTCGATGAGTCCGGCGGCGCCCATGCCGCCACCCACGCACATCGTGACGACGCCGTACTTGGCGCCCCGACGCTTTCCTTCCTGCAGGATGTGGCCGGCGCAACGCGTGCCGGTCATGCCGAAGGGGTGGCCGATGGCGATCGAGCCACCGTTGACGTTGTACTTCTCGGGGTCGATGCCGAGCGTGTCACGGCTGTACAGGCACTGCGACGCGAACGCTTCGTTGAGTTCCCAGATGTCGATGTCGTCGACGGTGAGGCCGTGGCGCTCGAGCAGCTTGGGCACGGCGTAGATCGGGCCGATGCCCATCTCGTCGGGCTCGCAACCGGCCACTGCCCAGCCCTTGAAGGCGCCGAGCGGCTCGATGTCGCGCCTGGAGGCCTCGGCGTCGGACATCATCACCACGGCTGCGGCGCCGTCGGAGAGCTGAGAGGCGTTGCCGGCGGTGATGTAGTTGCCCTCGCCGCGGACCGGGCCGAGCTGGGACAGCCCTTCGAGGGTGGTGGTCGGACGGTTGCACTCGTCCTTGTCGACCACGTAGTCGACGATGGTCTCCTCCTTGGTCTCGCGGTCGACGAGCTTCATCTTCGTCTCCATCGGAACGATCTCGTCGACGAACAGTTCGTTCTCCTGCGCCTTGGCCATGCGCATCTGCGACTCGAAGGAGTACTCGTCCTGGGACTCGCGCGACACGCCGTAGCGCTCCGCCACGATGTCGGCGGTCTCGATCATCGCCATGAAGATCGCCGGGTACTGCTCGGTGAGAGCGGGATCGACGCCACCGAGGCTGTCGAGGCCACCTCCGGGCATCGTGATCGATTCCACGCCCGCAGCGACCGACACGTCGGCCTCGCCCATCTTGATGTGGTTCGCAGCGATGGCGATCGAGTTCAGGCCCGAGGAGCAGTGACGCTGGATGGTGTTGCCGCTCACCGTGGTGGGGAGCCCGGCGAGCAGCGCAGCGAGGCGTCCGAGGTTGCCGGCGCCGTGGGCACCGTTGCCGAGGTTGACGTCCTCGACGGCTTCGGGTTCGACGCCCGACTTGGCGACGGCGTGCTTGATGGCGTGCGCAGCCATCGACATCGCCGGGGTCATGTTGAACCCGCCGCGACCGGCCTTGGCCAACCCGGTACGGGCATAGGAAACGAACACTGCTTCGGGCATCTCGGAACTCCTGGAATCTTCGTCACGAACTCGGATCGTTCGGCGACGGGTGTGCCACGACGCTACCGACCCCGTCCGACCGGCGACCAATCCCGTGTGTTGCGTTACCTTCCGCAGATGCCACGCGACGACGGAACCACTCGATGAGCCTGCTTCCCTCGGCGCTGCTCGACGCCGGAGCGAAGTGCGGCGAACTGCTCCGGCGACGCGGCGAGACGGTGGCGGTCGCCGAGGGAAGCGCCGGCGGCCTCACCTCCGCTGCACTGCTCGCCGTGCCCGGCGCGTCGGCCTTCTACCTCGGTGGCAGCGTGATCTACACCCGCAACGCGCTCGACGGGATGCTCACCGGTCCCGTCGAACGACCACATCGGCTCCGAGGGGCATCCGAACCGTGGGCGATCCACCTGGCACGCGCCACGCGGATCCATCTCCGTGCCACGTGGGGAGTCGGCGAGGGCGGTGCCACCGGCCCCTCCGGCAATCCCTACGGCGACCCGCCCGGTCACGCGTGGGTCGCCGTGAGCGGCCCGACCGAGACCGCCCGACACGTGCTCACGGGCGACGACGATCGCCTCGCGAACATGGTGGCCTTCGCCACCACCGCACTCGAACTCCTCGCCGACGAACTGGCTGGTTGACCTGCCCGTTCGAGGTGTCACCCGATGACCGGTCCGGTGTCGACCACTTCGAAGGCCGTGCCGGGGATGTCCTTCAACTGGTCGAGGTCGCCGTCGTCCCACCGCGGATCGTGGGATCCCTGGAAGAACCAGTTGGATCCGTTGTCGGCGACGATCAGGCCGTAGCGCTGCATCGCCGTGGCGATCACGAGCGCCTGCCCGGTGAGACCGCTCAGGTCGGCGTCGGCACGGAGTCGGAGGCGGAGCCCCATCGGCGGGAGGTCGGGGTCGGTCGAACTGGATGCGAAGTGGGTTGCCGGGAGGATGTATCCGCGCTGCGTCCGACTCATCGTCACCCGGATCGCGTGCCTGATCTCGCCGTCGGCGACCTCGTCGTAACGGACGAGGCCGGGGAAGATCGCGAGTCCGGCGGCGTCGGCGCTGGTCCAACCCATCGGGCGGAGTGCGTTCGACCGGAGATCGAACCGCGCACCGGACTCGGCAGTCCAGCCCGCTCCGGCACGGCGTGCGACGTACAACTCGAAGAGCTCACAGGTACCGGTCTGCAGTGCGATCACGTGACGATCTCCGGTGGTCGCACCGGGTTCGCCCTCGACACGTGCTCCGAGAGGAATCGGGAACGGTCCGGGATCGCTCTCGTCGCCGTACGCGTCGTAGACGATCGGCACGCGCTCCTGATCGCCACCGACCACCACGTACGGGATGCCGTAGTTCGGGTTCTCGCCGAAGTCGGGATGGAGATCGTCGCTGCCCGTCGCCTGGATCTTCGCGATGATCCGGTTGCTGCGCGCGTGCACGGGGAACCCCGAGATGTCCTGGTTCCACGGGTTGTCGGCGGGAAACACCGGGCATCCGCCGACGGTCGGACCGGTCGTCGGCGGAGCGCGACGAACGGCGCGTTCGGTGGCACGCGCCGATCCGTCGATGGTGTCCGGGAACGTCGCACTGGCGACGCTCCACACGCAGACGGCGACGAGCACCGAACCGAGAGTCACCGAGCGCTTCATGCGCCCGCGACACTACGAGGTCCGAGGAGTCGGGTGTTCGCTTCGACGGAGCATCATCCAGCGACGCTCGGCCTCGTTGCTCGTGAGGGAGATCGCCCGGTCGTAGGCGGCGTGTGCCTCGTCGACCCGACCCAGCTTGACCAGCAGCGCGGCTCGCGACGAGTGGAGGTACGAGTAGTCGTCGAGTTCCCCGACGAGTTGGTCCATCAGCGCCAGACCGGTGGCGCTGCCCTCGCTCCAGGCGAGTGCGGCTGCCTGGTTCAGCCGCAGGACCGGTGAGTCGTGCAGGGCGATCAGCGCACCGTACAGACCGGCGATGCGAGCCCACGGGGTCTCCTCGACCGACGGAGACCGGGCGTGCAGGCCGGCGATCGACCCCATCAGTCGGTACGGCCCGACGCCTTCGAGCGACGCACTCCGAGCGAGGTGCGCGAGACCTCGCGCCACCTTGGCGGAGTCCCACGTCGAACGATCCTGATCCTCGAGGAGCACCGGCAGTCCGTCCGCGTCGGTGCGTGCCGATCGGCGTGAATCGGTCAACAGGATCAGACCTGCGAGGCCGTGTACCTCACCGTCGTCGGGTGCCAGTCCGCAGAGCAGTTCCGACAACCACACCGCCTCGTCGCACAACGAACCGCGTACGAGATCGGACCCGACCGAACTCGCATAGCCCTCGTTGAACACGGCGTAGATCACACCACACACCGCGGTGAGGCGCTCGGGGAGACGGTGCCGGTCCGGGATGTCGAACGGGACACCGGCCGCGGAGATCTTCGCCTTGGCACGTGTCAGTCGCTTCTTCATGGTCTCGCTCGGAACCATGAACGAGTGGGCGATCTGCTCGGTCGTGAGCCCGCACACGTACCGCAACGTGAGCGCGACCTGCGCTTCGGCGTCGAGTGCCGGGTGGGCGCACCCTGCGATCAGCGCGAGTTGGTCATCGCCCAGCCGCTCGTCGCCGTGGCTCGGCGGGTCGTCGAGTTCGGCGGCCAGACCGGGAAGTCGCTCGTCGAAACGCCGCTGCCGCCGGATCCGGTCGATCGCCTTGCGACGTGCCGTCGTGAGCAACCACGCACCGGGACTCCGTGGAGGGCCGTCGGTCCGCCAGCGGACCGACGCCTCCACGAACGCCTCGGACACCACGTCCTCGGCGAGTTGCAGACTCCGGGTCTCCCTCAGCAGCGTCGCGACCAGAGGCGCCCATTCGGTCCGAAAGGCGTGGTCGACCGGGGAGATCCGGGCGCGCATGGTGACTCGTCAGCCGTCGAATTCCATGATCGGTCGGATCTCGACCGAACCGGTCGGAGCGTTCGGAACCTTCGCCGCCCACTCGATCGCTTCGTCGAGGTCGGCGGCCTCAACGATGTAGAACCCGCCGAGCGTCTCCTTCGTCTCGGCGAAGGGGCCGTCGACGGTGACGGTCCTGCCGTCTCGGACCCTGACGGTCGTGGCGGTCTCCACCGGATTCAACGCCTCGCCACCCAGGTTCTTGCCGGACGCCGTGAGTTCATCGGTGAACGTGAACCACTGCTGCATCTCGAGATCCATCTCGGGGGTGCCCATCTCGGCACCGTTGGTCGGGTCGTCGTAGAGGAGGAATGCGTACTTCATGATCGGATCCTGTCTGTCGTGATCGGGTGTCTCCCGATTCAACTACACGACGAACGACCGAGGCGACGAGGGACACGTCAGGCGAAGATGTCGGCGACCCAGGGGTGGAATTCGTGCAGCTGAACCCGCCGAGCGAGCCGCAACGCACACGTTGCGGGTGGCGTGACGGACCGAGCGGTCAGACGCCGGGGGCGGGGTGGTCGGGGTCGTGCAGCACGGCGCCGGTGAGGCGGTCGAGTGCGCCGACCACGCGTCCCACGCCGTCGGCGGCTGCGGCTCGGGCGCCGGCGCGATCGAGGATCTCCTGCCAGCGAGCGGCCTCGGCGGCGGTCGAGCGGCCGGTGAGCGACTTGTAGGCGAGCAGGTTCTGTTCTGCCTTGTCGGTGAGGGTCTGGGCCTCGGAGGTGTAGTGGTCGTCGACGACCATGTCGAGTTCGGCCTCGGTCATCACGGGCACCACCCGACTCGCGATGCGGGCCATGTTGCGGTACGAGCCCTGGAGGAGGAACGGCGGCGCGACCCGGTCCTCGTCGGCCGTGGCCGCCGATGCGATGTAGGACGCGTTGACCTTCAGCAGCACCTCCTGGGCACGACGCAGCATGGACACGGCACGAACCGTCCCATCGAGTTCGGCGCCGTCCCAGGCGTGCTCCAGGCCACTCGTCTCGACCGGTGCGCGGCCCGCCGCCATCTGCAGCACCGGAGCGAGGTCGTCGAGCAGCTTCGACGCGTGCGGCGCGATGGTCGGACACGCGGTGAGTGAGTTCTCGATGTAGGAGCGGGCGAATGCCTCGCCGTGTTCGCCCGACACGTCGCCGAGGTTGAACACGTCGGAACGGTTGACGAGCATGTCGGGCATCTCGAAGCGCCCGCCGCCAGTGGTGTACGGGTTGCCTGCCATGACCACGCAGAACCGCTTGCCGCGCAGGTCGAACGTGGTCGGCTCGCCGTCGACGACCCCCTCGATCCGCCGGGTCGCATCGGCCAGCGGGATGAACCGGGACAGCAGGACGGGGGAGGTGTGCTGGATGTCGTCGACGTACAGCATCACGTTGCGACCCATCCGGAACGCCAGGTTGACCTTCTCGATCTCGGCGCGGGCGGCCGCATTCGGGGCATCGGCGGGGTCGAGGCTGGTCGTGTCGTGGCCGAGCGCCGGGCCGTTCACCTTCACGATCAGCAGGCCCAACCGGTCGGCGATCCACTCCATCAGCGTCGTCTTGCCGTACCCGGGGGGCGACACGACGACGAGGAGGCCCTGACGTGCCACGTCGGTCGGATCGACCGTGCCGAGCTGTCGACCGAGGTTCGGGCCGAACAGCGGGAGCAGTGCGGTGTCGATCAGCGTGTTGCGCACGAAGCCCGACATGACCTGGGGTCGGTGTTCGTCGAGCTTGACGACTGCGCTCTGGCGATCCACCACCCGGCGCCGCGCCTCGGAGTAGGCCGGCCACCGCGACTGCATCTCGGCGAACAGGGCGCCCGCTCCTTCGGCGAGTTCGTCGGTCCGGGTGACGAGCTGCCCGTCGACGAGACGCGGATGGTCGGCCACGAGCCCGGTCACCGTGATCGCCCCGCCCTGGTTCGCCGTCCGCACGGCGAGGTCCGGCGTGGCCAACATCGACGCAGCCTCGGCCACGTCGAACTCCCGATCGGCTCGTGACGGATCGGCGGCCACGAAAGCCGCGACCCAGTCCTGGGCAAGAACGAACCGCTCCACCGCATCGGCCTCCGAAGCGAGTGCCACGTGCAGCTCGGCCACGCCGTCCTTGCCGAGATCTTTCTGCATCTCCCCGACGAGCGATGTGGCCGCCGAAGACGCGATGACCTCCGGGCCGACCGCGAGTTCGTCGATCAGGTAGTCGGCTGCGCGCTCGATCTCGATCGGCCCGAACACGGCTCGGTGCGTCTCGGGCGCCGACGACGCTGCGACGAACTGTTCGATCTCGTGCGCTGCCTCCTCGGCCAGGCGGCGTGCCGGTCCAGTGGCACCGAGTCGCTGGGCGGCGGTCTCGGCGGCCTTCGCCTTCGCGACCCAGCCATCGAGGGCAGGGGAGGAGAGTTGCGACAGCCAGAGCCGGGCGAGGCCGCGGACGGTGCCGGTGTAGCGCAGGAGCGGCTCGGCTTCGAGTGCAGGCATCACGGCGGAGAGGATGCGTGCTGCATCCTGGTCGTGGACGCCACGCTGATAGCCGTCGCCGTGCCGGCGTTCGGCCTCGGCCTGACACAGCTCGTTCATCTTCGCCGGGTTCGCGGTGGCCGCCAGGAGTTCGGTGAGTCCGCCCGGCCGGTCGGTCATCGTCTCGAGGACCGCCCACGCCAGGTACTCGCTGCGTGAGACGCCGCGGGCGCCGGACGTCTCGGACGGGAAGGTGCGACCGAGCAGATCCTCGAACCCGGAGAGTTCGGCGCTGACGTCGGCCGAGAAGTCGGTGCCGGTGATGGTCGCCGCGACGGTGTCGTTGCCCTGCGGGTCCGTGCGCGAGGACAGAACCATCTCGAAGGGTTGGTTGTTCTGTGCGAGCCGCACGCCACCGAGCACCACCGCGCCGTCGTCGGACACCAGGGCGGCCTTGTCGCGGATGCGACGGCGTGCTTCCTCGGCGGCGTCGCGGAGGCCACTGCGCACCTCGGCAGCGCGACCGGCGTCGTCGAGCGACTCCAACTCGTCGGCGAGTTCACGCACCCGGGAGGTGAGCTGGTCGGTCGCGAAGAACGATGCGATCTCCTTGTCGTCGGCGAACTCGCTCGCACGACGGGTGACGGTCGCGAGGAGTCGGGTGGCGGCGTCCACGATGCGGGTGGCGCGCCGGTTGCGTTCGTCGAGGAGCGCGGTGCGCCGCTCGCCGACGACCTCGTGCGCTGTGGCGCGCACCTCGGCGATGGACGCGCTGGCGTCGGGGTCGTCGCCGTAGCGGGACTCCAACCGTTCGATCGTGACGAGCAGTCGGGCGAGCACGGAGTCGCACTCGTCGGGTGTGCCGGCACCGGCGACCGAGCCGTTCAAGGTCTGCTCGACGAGTGCGAGTTCGGCGTCGAACGCGGCCTCGGCCTCCTTGGCTCCGAGGTTGCGTCGTTTCGAGTCGAGCTGCGCAGTGACCCGGTTGGCGGATCCTGCGACCTCCGAGACGCTGCGCACGATCGTGGTGCGCACCGTCGGGTCGCCTCCTTCGAGCGCCGACACCGTGTCGATCACCGCGTCGAGGTCGTTGCCGATCGACTGGAGCCGTCGACCGATCTCGTCCAGGTGCGCCGATGTCGTCGCGTCCGTCACGCCCGCTTCCGCCGAGGCGATCTCGGACTCGAGCGAGGCGAATGCACCGGGTCGTGACAACACGTCGACGGCGCGCGTGGACAGTTCGGCCACACCTGCGTCCAGCTCACCGATGAGTTCCTCGACGCGACCGGTGTCGATCGAGTCGATGTCGGCGACGACGGACATCTCACCTCGTGCCCGGCGCAACTGCCCGAGTGCGCCCACCACCTGGTCGGGGGTCGAGGCGGTCGAGATGCCGTTGAGCACCTGGCGGACCGATGTCTCGGCGGCGGCGAGCGAGCCGCGCGCAGCGGAGCGTTTGCGCTCGACCAGTTTGTGTTCGTCGAGCAACTGGCCCGCCGTGGTGAGCACCTCGTGCGCTGCGGCGTGGAGACCTGCGGCCTCGGGGTCGACGAACCAGAGGTGCTGATCCATCGATCGGCGGGTCGCCGAGGCGAGTCCTTCCCACGACCGGGCGGTCGGTTGCTCGTCACGGCTGAGTCGCACCACGTCGTAGACGTCGCCGAGGCCTGCCACGAGCGAGGCGTTCCCCACACGTTGCATCCACGGGTTGTCGTCACCCGCATCGGGGACGTGGTCGGCGTCGGCGAACGGCGTTCTCCACCACTGGATCGGGTGGATCTTCGCCGAATCGGCGTCGACGCCCTGGTCGCGGAACAGGACCATCGACCCATCGGCGAACGTGGCGAAACCGTGTGCGGTGATGACCTGTGCGACCTGGCGTTTCACCAGGTTGTAGGGCATCAGCAGATAGGTGCCCGTCTCACGCCGGTGGAACACGTACAGGACGTCCTCACCGTTGGGTGAGGCGATCGTCTCCTCGAACTGGAGGCCGTCGACGTCGACGTCGAACACGCGGGTGCCGGTCGACGTGAGATGGAAGCCGCCCGGGAACACGACGCCCTCGCCGCCCGGCAGGAGCCGTGACGCGACACCTGCGGCATCGACGCGTTGACCCGACCGACTGCGTCGGGAGAAGACGTACGTCCGCGGCGCCTCCTCGTACAGGCGGACGCGGATCAGCAGGATGTCGCCGATCGTCAGGTGGTCGACGGAGATGTCGGCGAGCGACTGGCCGACGTTCGTGACGGGTTCGTCGATCTCGGCGTGCGAGCCGCCCTGCCCCGTCTCGACGCGCAGTTGGAGTCGGCCGCGGCGGAATCCGACGAACACCTCGTCCTTGATCGACACGACCGGGTACGCACCCGCACGCTGATCCTCTCGAGTCGCTGCGGTCCATTCCTGGTCGTGCGCAGGCGGCCACGTGTAGTCACGGTCTCCACGGGCATCGACGAACGTGGCCGTTCGTGACGCACCGTCGCCGCTGAGCGTCCATCGGAACGCGCGGACGTCGTCCACGCGGTCGCCGACCTGGAACACTGCCAAGAGCTGGTTCTGGGTGGTGCGCAGGTCGGTGAACCGACTCTTGCCGAAGAACCGCACGAGCTTGTCGAACTCGCTGCGGAACTCGGGATCGGCCAGGAAGTTGCGCGGATCGTCGTCGGCGACGGGGGTCAGGGTCGGCTGATCGGTGGAGACCTCGCTCGCCGCGTACAACGCGAACACCTGCTCGGGTCGTTGGATGCTCAATTCGACGTCGATGTTGAAGCCGAGCAGCAACAGGTCGCCGATCCGAGCGATGTCGCGCGGCAGGCAGGCCAGATCGGTGGCGAGACGATCCGCACCGGTCAGCGCGAGATCGACCGAGCCGAAGGCCTCGATGCGGGCCGCGTCGATCCCGAGGGCGATCTGTTCGAGCTCGCTCGCCTGGCCGGCGAGTCGTCGACGCAGCAGGTCGTAGGACCCGCCCCGCAGCGTCTGCTCGGGAGCGGCATCACCCTGCGGTGTCTCGGTGGTGGAGGTGTCAGTCATGGTGTGGGAGGGGTCTGACCCACTCCACACCATCGAGGTGCGGAGCGGGGTCGTGCGCCTCGGGTGTGGAGTGGGTCAGACCCCTCCCACACCCGGGGTCAGTCGACATCGATGACGTTGCCGACGTTCTCGGTCGCGAGGCCGCTCGACTCCACCGCGGCCTTGAGTTGGTCGATCAGCGCGGAGTCGCCGCCCATGCGACCACCCAGACGGGCGACGAACTCGGCGATCGTCAGGTCACGGATGCCTGCGGCACCCACGCCGCCGACTCCGGCGGCGACGTCCTGCACCAGGTTCGAGTCGCCTTCCAAGTAGGGCTGGAGCAGGCGCCGTGCGCTGTCGCTGCTCCCGACGAAACCGTCGATCGCCTGACCGGCACCGGCCGCGGACAGGATCCGCTCGACGATCGACTCGTCGGACACGATCTTCATGTCGGCGTTCGCCATGGCCTCGCCCAGCGCTGCCGCAGCGGACCGCGCCACGTCGGCCTTGGCGTTGACGCCGGCCAGCGCCACTTCCTTGTCGGTCTCGAGGCGCAGGCGGAACTCCTCGTGCTCCTGGCCGGCCGCCGTCATCGCTCCGACGCCCTCGGCCTTGGCCGATAGACCTTGGCCTTCACCCGACAGCCTGGACTTGGTGGCATCGCCTTCGGCGGCGCCGAGTGATCGGACGGCTTCGGCGTCGGCCTGCTTGACCTCGACCTCGGCCAGACCGAGCGCCCGGACGGCGTCGGCGCGCTCGCGCTCGACCTGCACCTCGGCGAGACCGCCGGCTGCGGCCTCGGCCTTGGCGCCTTCGGCACGTCGTTGTGCGGCGAGCGAATCCTGCTGGGCGGCGTCGGCGTTCGCGCGGGCGAGGATGGTGGCCCGCTCGGCTTCGGATGTCGCAGCCTGACGGGAGGCCTCGGCTTCCTTCACGGTCCCGACGAACAACGCCTGGGCGTCACCTTCGGCGGTGCGGATCGCGGCGTCCGCCCGGCGCTGGGCGTCCTCCACGACGCGCAGGGTCGCGATGGCCTCTTCCTTCTCGGCCACACCCAGGTCGGCCTCGACGCGGCCACGGGCGACGTCGGCGAGTTCGCGCGCCCGCTCCTCCTTCTCCTTGTTCGCTTCGGCCACGGCGGTCTCCCGGCCGGTGACCGCGAGCAGTCGATCCCGCTCGATGTTCTCGGCTTCGACCTTGACCACGCGTTCACGGTTCAAGCCCGCGATGGCGACCTCGCGTTCCTTGTTCTCGTTCGCGACACCGATGCCCTGCTCGGCACCGAGTCGGGCCTCCTCGGAACGCTTGCGTTCCGCCTCCTCCACGAGTTTCGCCTCGGCGTCGGCATGCGCGATGACGGTGCGGATCTCCTGCTGCTGACGTGCCTCGGCCTCGGCACGATCGCGCTCCATCTCGAACACCGCCTTGTCGGCGTCGACGGTGCGACGAGTGGTCTCCTCGCGCTCGTGCTGTTCGGCCTTGTTGGTCTCGATGTGCTGGATGGCGGTGCGCTCGGTGATCTTGCGAATGCCGTCGGCGTCGAGGATGTTGTCGGGGTCGAAATCGGCCAGCGGCGTCTGCTCGAGGTAGTCGATGGCGACGTCTTCGAGGACGTATCCGTTGAGGTCCTTGCCGATGATCTCGACGATCTCGTCACGGAACGAATCACGGTCGGTGTAGAGCGATTCGAACTCGAACTTCTTGCCCACCGTCTTGAGTGCCTCGGAGAACTTCGCGGCGAACAGCGTGTTCAGCGTCTGGATGTCCGACGCCCGCTCGCAGCCGATCGCCTGAGCCACCTTCTTGACGGCCTCCTCGGTGGGATCGACCTTCACGAAGAACTCGACCGAGATGTCGGCACGGATGTTGTCCTTGCAGATCAGACCGTTGCCCTTGCCGCGCCGCTCGATCTGGATGTTCTTGACCGAGATGTCCATGATCTCGGCCTTGTGGATCACCGGGATGACGATCTGGCCGGTGAAGGTGACCACGACCGACCGCCACTTCGACACGACCAGCGCCTGACCCTGCGGGACCTTGAGGAACAGCCTCGACACCATCACGGCGACGAGGAGGACGACGACGACCACGATGACGACGACGACGCCGGCCGCTGCGAGGGCACTTCCCATGTTGAATCACTGACTCTTTCTCGAAGCGATGTCGAGCGCCGATCCCGGATGGGAGTGAGCGTCGATCATCTGGTGGTGACCACGATGTACGGACACATCATGGTCGAAACGAACCGATGGATGTGCGGGGATGTCTCCCCGCACCCTGCCTCAGTCGAGCAACTCGGCGGGAACGCGGCCGACGAAGAAGTCGTCGGTGGCCTCGTTCCACTCCACGATCAGGGCGAGATCGCCGCGCTTGAGTTCGCCCGGGGCCACGCCGGTGCCGGCCGTGGTGCGCAGGTCGACGGTCGACACGGTGCCGTCCGGCCACGTTGCCTCGCCTCGGCCCGTCGTCTCGGTGACGGTGGCGGAGCGCACCTCGGCGATCCGACCGAGGAGCTCGCGCTTCGACGGCGCCGTGGTGGTGACGAAGACCACGGCGAGTCGAGGTGCCAGCCACGCCACGAAGAGCAGAGCGACCAGCGCAGCGCCGATCCCCGTGGCCAGCAGGGCGAGGACGGCGGTGGTGCCGAACCAGCCGTCGAGGACGTAGACGCTCGTGAGCACCGACACGAACCAGCCGGCCAGAGCGAACACGGTGAGCATGATCGTGGCGGGGACCTCGGACAGGCCGAGTGGTTCGAGCGCGTCGTCGAGCAGGCCGTCGGCCGCATCGATCTCGATGTCGATCGCGCCCATCAGCGAGAGCAGCCACATGCAGCCGGCGATGGCGAGCAGCGCGGTGAACACCAGCGTCGGGAGTTCGATGGAGGCGGACAGGACATCACTCATGTCCTCACGATGCCAGAGTGCCGGTGATTTGGGAAGCCACGCCGATCCGAAAACACCGAACCGTCATGATGCTGAGTCGGAGACACTCAGCATTTCCCAGCTCGTGGCGGTGTGCCCGCCCGCCGTCTCAGGTCATGGCTGATGCGCCGAGGCGGACTCAGCATCAGCGGTTCGCCCCTGACGCAGTACCGTCTCGATGGCGGAGATCGAGGCCGGACGGGCGAGCAGGAAACCCTGGACACGGTCGGCCCCGTGTGTCGTCACGTACTCCATCTGGGCAGTGGTCTCGACACCTTCAGCGACCACCGACAGCCCCAGTGCGTGGCCGATCGTCAGAAGTGCGTCGACCACGGTGGTGTCGCCGTCGGCATCGCTGCCGCCGATCGGGGCGATGAAGCTCCGGTCGATCTTGAGGGTGTCGATGGGGAGTTGTCGGAGGTATGCCATCGACGAGTACCCGGTGCCGAAGTCGTCGATCGCGACCTTGATGCCGCGTCGACGGATCGTGCGCAGGATCGATGCAGCACGCTCGTGGTCGGCCATCAACTGTGTCTCGGTGAGTTCGAACTCGAGGCGCGTCGGGTCGGCTCCGGAACGGCGAACCGCAGCGTCCAGGTCGGCCACGAGGTCCCCGTCGAGGAGGTGCGATCCGGCCACGTTGACGGCGATCCTGAACTCGCGCAGCACGTCGTCCTGTGCCCAGCGGGCGAGGATCGCACACGCACGATCCAGGACCCATCGACCGATCTCGTCGATCAGCGACGACCGCTCGGCGATCGGGATGAACTGGCCGGGAGGCATCATGCCGTGGCCGGGTCGGATCCAACGCACGAGCGCCTCGGCGCTGGTGAACCGGCCGAGCACGGCGTCGAAGACCGGCTGGAGGTGCATCTCGAGTTCGTCGTTGCGCACGGCGCTGCGCAGAGCCAGTTCGATCTCTGCTTCGTCCACGATGCGGTTCTGGAGTCGTTCGTCGAACGCCTCGACACGACCCCGCCCCTTGCCCTTGGCCGCGTAGACGGCGGAGTCGGCGCGTCGGATGGCACCGAGCGCGTCGCATCCCTCGGCAGCGATGCCGTGGGGGAAGACGGCGATCCCGACGCTTGCCGAGAGGGCGAACAGGTTTTGCCCGTCGTGGTACGGCTGCTCGATCTCGCGGATCAGGCGGTGGGCGAACGAGATCGCGTCGTCGCCGTCCTCGACGTGGCGCATGATCACGACGAACTCGTCTCCGCCGAGTCGTCCGACGAAGTCACCCGGCCGCACATTGCTCGAGAGGCGGCGGCTGACGTCGGCCAGCACACGGTCGCCGGCGAGGTGCCCGCGTGTGTCGTTCACGGACTTGAAGCCGTCGAGGTCCAGGAAGAGGACCGACACCGAGTCGCCGACGGGCGTCGCGACGAGCGCTTCGAGGACGGCATAGCGGTTCGGGAGACCCGTGAGTGCGTCGTGGTTGGCCTGGTGGGCGAGCTTCTGCTCGAACCGCAGGCGCTCGGAGATGTCGTGTGCGATCACGGTCGTCAGCGCCTGATCACCGCTGGTGATCTCGCTGCTCGCCACGAGGACCCTCAGGGTTTCGCCCGATTCGCTGCGGATGTCGACCTCACCCGCAGTGCTCGGGAGGTATCGCTCGAGCGGTTCACCGAGTTGTCGAGTGGCAGACACGCCGGTCAGACCCACCGAGGCGCCGTTGGCCGAAGTGATCAGCCCGTGGGCGTCGATCGTCCAGATCGCGTCGGCGGCGTGCTCGACGATGGCCGATGCCAGTTGCTCGCTCTCCTGGAGACGAGCGGACACCTCTTCGAGCCGATCGAACGAGCGGGTGATCGAGATGCCGATGGCGCCGGGGAGGTTGCGGTCGTGTTCGCCGGGTGAGTCCGATGCGAGATCGGCGATCTCGCGATCCACCATCCGCAGCGTCGTGGCCATCGAGTTCATCGTCGTGGTCAGGAACCGCACGTCACGGGGACCGCGTTCGGGGAGCGGCTCGACGTCGAACGACCCGTCGCTGATGTCGCGAGCACGATTCGTGAGGCGTCGCAGCGGTCGCAACGTCGACCAGGCCAGGAGGAGCAGGGTGGCGAGGCTGACGATCGCGATGGCGCCGGCGAACAGACGGGTGTTGGACACCGCGGAGTTCGCGGCCACGGCGTCGGCATCGAGACCGTCGACCACTGTTTCGTGGACACGGGCCGAGTACGCCTCGATCGACCCCAGGAATTCCAGTTGGTTGAGCAGAGCCCCGGCAGAGGTCTGGATGTACACGGGGTCGTACACGTCGGCGTCCGACTCGGTGAGCGAACGCAACAGCAGTTCGTCGGGGACCGGTTCGAGGCCAGCGAGGACGGCAGCGAACCCGGCGTCGGTGCCGATCAGCGATTCGTATCTCTCGATCGCGTAGTCGAGACGGCCCGACGCCTGTTCGATGGCGCCGATCGTCAGCTCGGTCCGGTTGAGGAGACCGTCGAGGAGAGCCGTGCCCCGACCACCGGCCGCCGACAGCACGTCGCTCAGTGCGGCGAGTCGCATCTGGTCGGCGACGAGAATGCGCGGTGTGGCCGACGGGGACGCCGTGGGGTTCCTGGTGTCGAGGGCGTCGGCCAGGAGTCGGTTGAGGTCCTCGAACACGAGGCGCACATCGCGTTCTGTCGCGCGGAACTCCCCGGACAACCGGCGCTGCGTGGCGATCGCGCCGCGGATGAACGTGAGTCGGATGGCGAGCGTGGAGCCGGCGACCGCCACGGAGCCGTGTCGTTCGATCAGGTCGTCCAGGCGGGCGTCGAGGAGCGCCCCGTTGTCGCCGTACACCTGCCCGAAGTCGACACCGGTGACCGAGACGACGATCTCGCGGTCGACACCGAGGGCGTCGACCGCCGCCAACCCCTCGAGCGCAACCTGTTCGAGCTGGGCCGGTCCGTACACCGCAGCCACGTCCTGTTGGAGTCGAGCCTCGTCGACGACTCGACGGGCGTTGGCGGACGCGGTCTGCTCGGTCTCGATCCGCTGGAATGCCAGGACTCCGACGCCGAGGAGAGGTGGGAGCAGGAGCGCGAGCAGTCGCAGGGCGAACGAGAACCCTGTCGGCCTCCACGACGATGTCACGCGGCAGTCATCGGTACCGTCGGGGCCGGGCTTGAATCGGATGCGGTCAGGCGATCGTCGTTCGTGACAGTCTCGCTGCCGGATCCTGTCCGTAGAAGGACCGGAGCTGGGCGTAGAGGTCGGGTTCGTGGACGACGAGCACGTCGGGGCGGTTCAGGAAGGCTTCGGTGGCCACGGCGAAGAACTCGGCGATGTTCGTCGCGGCGTAGTTGCGCAGGACGGAGTCGCCGGTCTGGACCCGCTCGAAGGCCGGCGTGCAGATCGCCGCCCAACGCGTGGTCGCCTCGTCGCTGCCGAGCGGCGGCGTGCCGTCGGTGATGCCGTCGAGCATGTCGAGACGATGGGCGAACTCGTGGTACGTGACGTTCTCGCCGGCGTCGGGACGCAGCGCGCCTCGCTTCACCGCCGACCACGACAGGACCACCGGACCCTTCGGCGTGGCCTGGCCGGCGAGGTGTTGCACGCCGTCGCTCATCGTTCCCGCCGCGCTCCGTCGGGTACCCCGGAGACGAACCGTGGAGGTGTGCACGATGATCGACGTGACGTCGAAGAACTCGTCGATCTCGAGCCCGAGCAGGAGCATCGAGGCCTGCGCGGCGATCAGCACCTGCACCTCGGTGGTGATCTTCATCCCCTGGGCGGCTTCCCAGTCGTTGTCGGCGATGAACCGGGCGGTCAGCATCCGCATCCGGGCGAGTTCGTCGGTGTCGAGGATCGACCAGTGTGCGTACTTCTCACGCAGGATCGACTCCCAGGCCGGATCGAATTCCGGTGCGGGACGGGTGAACCAACTGCGGAGGGTGGAGAGCATCGCGGTGTTCAGCGCGGGGAGACCAGCGTGTGGCCGGCGGACTTGGTGGCCTCGGTCGGGCGGGGTCCGGCCCTGACGGCGGCGGGAACCCGGTCCTCGCCTCCGAAGTACTCGGCGAGGCGTCGGTCGGCGTCGTCGGCGCCGAACAGGATCTCGGCCACCTCGCGCAGGCCCGCTGACGCAGCGATGTCCTCGTCGCGCACGACCAGCTCGATCTTGGAACGACGCCGCATGAAGTCCTCGAGCTTCGTGACCATCTCGGACCGGGCGGCCTCGTGCAGTTCGATGCGGATGTAGTCGGCCGAACCCATGATGTCCTCGGCCATCGCCGGCTCCTCACGGATCGCGTCGAGCATCGCGAACGCACGGCGGCCGTAACGGCGCCACAGGCGGTCGGACAACGGTTCGACCTCGGGCTTCGACCGGATCCGGTCGAGCTTCATCAGGCGGGCCTGGCGGAAGAACTCCTTCTTCGTGGCCTTGGCCGGCTCCCCGTACCAGTTGTGGAGATCGCGTTCGAGCGGCACACCGAGTTGCTCGATCTCGGCGGCCACCTCCTCACCGATGTTCAGGCAGTCGGTGAGCTTGCCGCCGAAGATCGTGACCACCCGCTGGCGGTGGTCGGTCTCCACGGCGTGCTTGCGGGAGAGCTTGGTCCAGTCGACGTCCTGCTGGTCGCCGCCGTCGGTCTGCACCACGAGCGGTCGCACCCCACAGCGGTCGGCGATGATGTCGGAGCGCGTCAGCGGTTCGTCGAGATCGAGTCGCGCGTTGATCTGGGCGAGCAGGAAGTCGATGTCGTCGTCGGTGACCTCGGTGTAGGGCGTGTCGACACGCGTGTCGGTGGTTCCGATGACCGAACGGTGCCCCATGGGAATGACGTAGAACAGGCGCTCGGCGTCGTCGTAGAACGCCAGCACCTTGTCGTGGTTGCGGGTGGTGAGACGGGGGACGACCAGGTGGATGCCCTTGGAGTAGACGATGCGGTGGTCGGTCTGCAGGCCCCAGCCCTGGTTGGTCTCGTCGACGAACGGGCCCGCTGCGTTGACGATGGTGCGGGCGTGGGTCTGGAACTCGTCACCGGTGTCGACGTCGCGCAGGCGTGCGATCCAGCGGTTGCCGTCGCGGCGCGCCGACACGAGTTCGACGTAGTTGGCCGCAGCCGCGCCGGCTTCGATCGCCGAGCGGACGAAGCTGAACACGAATCGGGCGTCGTTGTCGATCAACAGGCCGTCGCGGTACTCGATTCCTCCGGCCACCTCCTGGGTGTTGATCGCCGGTTCCTCCTTCTCGATCCTCTCGGTGGAGAGATAGCGAGGGGGCTTCGTGCCGAACTGACCGATGCCCCAGTAGCCGAACGCTCCGAGGGCGGCGAACCAGGGCTTGTAGGGCTTGTCCTGGAGGGCGGCGTAGAAGCCGATCTCCTTGATGTTCGCTCGATAGGCCCGCATCAGGCGGTTGCGGGACTGGCAGAGCTTGAACACGAGCCAGAACTCGTAGTTCTCGAGGTACTTGAAACCGCCCCACACCATGTTTGACGATGCCTGGCTCGTGAAGTGGGCGAAGTCGCCGCGGTCGACGAGTGCGACACTCGCACCGCGTCCGGCCAGCGACGCCGCCGTGACCGCGCCGTTGATCCCGCCGCCGATGATCAGCGTGTCGAAGCTGCCGTCGCGGATTCGGTCGATGTGCGTCTGACGCAGGGCCATGGCCCGAGGCTACGCCCGCCTCGGCGGTGAGTCGACGATCAGCGAACCGCGACGACCGAGGCGACGACGGCGACCACGGCGACGGCGAGAGGAGTGATGCTCGCGGCCCAGCGCGGGAATCCCTTGTAGGCGGGGGCCATCATCACGAAGGCGCACAGCGCTCCGGCCACCACGCCGCCGAGGTGCCCGCCGATCGAGATGTTCGGCCAGAGGAACGTGAACGCGAGGTTGATCAACAGCAACCGACCGACGCCCGTGGAGAACGGATTGATGCCCTGGTGCCACATGCCGACGGCCGCCGCGCCGAGCAGCCCGAAGACGGCACCCGACGCGCCGGCCGTCAGGGCGTTCGGTTCGATCAGCAGCGCTCCGGCCGACCCGCCGAGCATCGATGCGAAGTAGATCGACAGGAACTTGACCCGTCCGAGCTGTGGCTCGAGCATGTTGCCGAGCATGAACAGGATGTACATGTTGAAGCCGATGTGGATGATCCCGTAGTGCAGGAACCCACTGGTGACGAGGCGGTACCACTCGTTCCCGTTCGAGGTGACGAGGTCGCCGTCGGCGGTGCGGAACAGGCCGATGGGATCGCCGCCGAGAGCCGGGCCGAAGAGTCCGAAGCGGGCGTGGGCCTCCCCGCCGGACTGCCCGATCATGTCGCTCAGGCCGTAGACGAGGCCGAGGATCACGAACACAACGACGTTGAGCGCGATGAGCGTGGTGGTGACGATCGCCGGCTTGCCTGCCTGCCAGTACTTGGCCCGGGTCCTGATGTCCGGTCGGGCGGCCTTGACGCATTCGGTGCAGTGACTGCCGACCGACACCTGGTGCAGGCACTCGGCGCAGGCGGGCTTTCCGCATCGCGTGCAGTGGCGACCGACGGGCCGCGAGGGGTGGCGGTAGCAGACGTCGTTCCCCGACGGAGCGCTCGGCAGCGTGCTCGCGGGCGGCGGCGGACCTGCGGGTGCGGTGGCGGACTGGATGTTCCCGGGCGATGTGCCGCGCGACGGTGGCGGCGGCGGCAGGGTCGAGCGACGGTCGGCATCTCCGGAGTCGGACGAAGGCAACGGCAACGGCACGCGACCAGGCTACCGAGCGATGTCTGACCGATCCCGAAACACCGGCCCCCGCACGGAGCAGCGCACGAGCGGCGATCGACACCGAGTCCCGGGAGGCATCCACCCGCGGTCGGGTGGGCGTCCGCTGCGTCGAGTCAGCCCCAGCGCCGTCAGCCCGAGCGCCGTCAGCCCGAGCACCGTCAGCCCGAGCACCGTCAGCCCGAGCGCCGTTAGCCCGAGCACCGTCAGCCCGAGCGCCGTCAGATGGTGGGCGACACCGAGAAATCGAGGGCGTGGGCCGGCACGGGTCGGCCGATGAAGTTGCCCTGCACCATGTCGCAGCCCGCGGCCTGCAGTCGACGGAGTTGGTCGTTGCCGCTGACGCGTTCGGCTCCCACTTCCATGTCGAGCGAGTGTGCGAGCAGCACGACGGCGCGCACGAGTCTCATGTCGGTGTCCGTGGAGCCCGACGGCAGCGCGAGCGAGCCGTCGAGCTTCAACACGTCGGCACCGACATCGGTCAGTACCGCGAGCGCCTTGGCGCCGGTGCCGAAGTTGTCGACGGCGATCTGCACACCGAAACGACGCAGGGCGCGGATCGATCGGACGACCTCCGATTCGCGCCCGAGGAGCGGCGAATCCCGCGCCTCCAACACGAGCTGCGCCGGAGCGAGACGGTGGTGGCGCAGGCGGTCCATCACGAGATTGACGAACGACGACGATGCCAGCTGGACCCGTGAGACGTTCACGTGGACCGCGAACGTCGAGTCGGCCGAACCCGTCGCCTGCCATGCGCCGAGGTCGACGAGCGCCTGCTCGAGCACGAACTCACCGAGTCGGCCCATCGCCCCCGAACCCTCGGCCACCTCGACGACGGTGGCGGCGTCGATGTCACCCATCGTCGGATGGCTCCAGCGCACGAGCGCCTCGGCGGCCACGACGGCACCCGACACGGCCGAGTGGATGGGCTGGTAGGCGACGCCGACGGCGCCGTCGGTCAGGGCACGGGCGAGTTCGCCGGCCATCTCGGTGCGACGCCGCGCCGTGGAACGCATCTGGGACGTGTACACCGTGCACCGGCCGCGCCCGTTCTGTTTCGACTCGTACATCGCGGAGTCGGCGTTGCTGATCAGCATCGATGCGGCGTCGTCGTCGTCGAGGTCCATCACGTCCTCGTCGGTGAGGGCGACCCCGACGCTGACGGAGAAGTCGAGGTCGATCTCGCCGACGCTCAGGTGACCCGTGAGGGCTCGACGGATGCGATCGGCGAGTTCGAGTGCATCGACCGAGTCGGTCACGTCGGTGGCGATCACCAGGAACTCGTCGCCACCGATGCGGGCGACGTCGTCGGCGGGTCGAACGGCCTGCTCGAGACGCCGTGCGGAGGACGCCAGCAGCCGGTCGCCGGCTCCGTGTCCGAAGGCATCGTTGACGTACTTGAGGTGGTCGAGGTCGAGGAAGATCACGGCGACGTGGCCGACGCGGCCGCGTTGTGCAGCGACCGCACCGGCGAGCTGACGCAGGAGTTGATGGCGGTTCGCGAGTCCGGTCAGCGGGTCGTGCGTCGCCCGATGGACGAGGGCGCGCATCCGGTCGTCGGAGTCGGTGATGTCGTGCAGCAGCAGTGCCAGATCGCCACCGCCCGACGCAGCTGCGTCGTGGGAGGCACTGGCCGTCGCACGCAACACGAGTCGCCGTCCGCTCGGATCGTGGTGGTCGACTCGACCGTGCCAGACGTGTGCTCCGCTGCGGAACAACTCGGACGGGATCTGGTCGAGGAACGAGCGCAGCACGCCGTCGGCGGGGGATCCGGCGTTCACCTCGACGACCGACGAGGCCCCGACGAGGCGGAGCATCGGCGTGTTCACGTCGCGGATCGACCCGTCGAGGCCGAACACTGCGATCGCCGTGCCGTCGTGGTGCAGCAGTCGACGGAGCGCGGGCGGGAGGTCCACGACGGCGGGAGGCGCTGGAGGCGTCGAGGCCGGAGGTGGGTGCGGTGGTGACGGTGGAGCGGGCGGGTTCGGCGGTGGGGGCGGGGTCGGTGATGGGGGAGCGGCCGTCGACGGCGGTGGTGGAGGAACGGACGGCGGGGAGGCGAACTGCGGCCAGGGTGGAGCAGCCGACGCCGGCGGTGGAGGCGGCGGCGATGACGGCGGCGACGACGACGTCGATGTCGCCGGCTGAGGTTGGTCGTTCGTCATCGGTCCCGTTCCGTGGAGTACTCCTCCCGCTTCGCGCAGCCGAACGGCGGGCCGTCAGCGGGTGACGGTTCCGGTCGAGCTCGTGGAGTCGATCGACACCGTGGCGATGACGTCCAGCAATTCTGCTGCGGGAGTTCCATCGGCAAGTTCGAGTT
Organism: Ilumatobacter sp.; assembly: GCF_039969435.1. Taxonomy (GTDB): domain Bacteria; phylum Actinomycetota; class Acidimicrobiia; order Acidimicrobiales; family Ilumatobacteraceae; genus Ilumatobacter_A. The sequence goes on along the minus strand of NZ_JBDVNU010000038.1, from coordinate 107,249 downwards.
GCTGGTTGAGCGCGAACAGGGTGATCGTGAAGGTGCCCGACGAACCGGGGTCGGGGCACGGACCCGTGTACCCGACGTCGCCGAAGAAGTTCAGACCGCGGATCGCACCCGCGGGGACCTCGCCGTCACCGATCCGGTCGATGTCCGGGGCGATCCCCGCGAGCACCCAGTGGATGAACGGTCGACCGTTGGACAGGTTCGACTCGTCGACCAAACTGATGGCCAACTCCTGTGTGCCGGCGGGGACGCCGGTCCAGGAGAGCGCCGGCGACGAGTCCGCCCCGTCGCACGTGTAGACGACGTCGATCGGAGCGTTCGGCGCCCAGGGGGTGAAGAGCGCGAAACCCGTCGTCGAGTTGTCGGTCTCAGCGGCCGGAATCGTCTGGCCACCGTCGATCGGCGGGTCGCTCTCGACGATCGGGTTCCCGATGATCGGGTCCGAGACGATCGGGGCGTCGAGGGCCGGATCCTCCAACGGGACGGTCTCGAGCGGTGTCGTGTCCGGTGGGGGAAGCGTGGTCGGTGCCACGGGCTCTCGCAGGGTGGTCCCATCGCCGGTGTCGCAGGCGCTCAGGAGCGCCGCCGCGACGAGGGCGACGGCGAGGCGAACGGGGCGTCGGGACACGGTGGGCGAGGATAGTGGCACCGTTGCGCCCCAGGGCGGCGCACCACCCGATCCTCTCGGGCCCGACGGGGCCTGGTCGTGCGTGACGGTTCGTGGGAGCCGGTCGGTCGCCGTGGGTAGCGTGGCCGACGTGTCCGAGACGAATCCCCCACTGACCATCCTGACGGTGCACGCCCACCCCGACGACGAAGCATCGAAGGGCGCACCCACGCTGGCGAAGTACAAGGCGCACGGCGCGAACACCGTGCTGGTGTGCTGCACCGGTGGCGAGGAGGGCGATCTGCAGAACCCGTCGCTTCGTGAGGAGGGCCAGCCCTTCCACGGGCTCACGCCGGAGCAGGAGCGCGAACTCGTGGCGTCCCTGCGCGCGTCGGAGCTGGCCGAGTCGGCGGCCGTCATCGGATTCGACGAGGTCGTGATGCTCGGTTATCGCGACTCGGGGATGGCCGAGACCGAACCGAACGAGCACCCCGACTGCTTCCACCAGGCCGACCTCGACGAAGCCGTCGGTCGCCTCGTGGCGGTCATCCGACGAACGAAGTCGCAGGTCATCATCACCTACGGCGACGACCAGGCCGGCTACCCGCACCCCGATCACCTGCGCGTGCACGACATCTCGGTGCTCGCATTCGACCGTGCCGGCGACGCCGAGTGGTACCCCGAGCTCGGCGAGCCGTTCCAGCCGCTGAAGCTCTATTACGCCGTGTGGGCCAAGGCGCGGATCCTGGCCGTGCACGACGCGATGCTGAAGTACACCGGCGAGTCGCCGTTCACCGAGGAATGGCTGGCTCGCGAGGGTCAGGACGACCGGATCACCACCAAGATCGACGTCGCCGACTACCAGTGGGCACGCACCGGGGCGTTGCGGGCACACGCCACGCAGGTCGACCCGAACGCCGGTTGGTGGTTCGGTCTGACCGACGAGCAACTCCGCGAGACGTACCCGTGGGAGGACTGGATCCTGGCGCGCAACGAGGTCGGCCCGATCCCGGACTCCGACACCGAACGTGACCTGTTCGCCGGCATCCGTCAGGATGCGAACGTATGAGCACGGTCCAGTACCGCGTCGTCGTGGCCAAGAAGGACGAACGGGTCCAGGGCCCGGACGACGCGGAGATCGTCGTCACGGTGCCGATCGTCGACGCGGCTGCAGCCGACTTCGATCCGACGGTGGCGTTCATGCGCGGCAAGCTGAAGGCCGCGGGCGACACCGGCGAGATCCTCGACCTGCTGAAGTCGGGCGACGCCGCCACCGCCATCGAGTCCCTCGTCGCCACCGTCTGACCCATTCGGTGTCTGACCCATTCGGTGTCAGACACCGAATGGATGACACCCGATGGTTCAGGAGCGCATGAGGTCGCGGAGGTCGCGGAAGCCGATCATCACGGCGCCGGCGTCGTCGAGACGCCGACGCAGCTCGTCGCTGGTGACCAGGTCGAGATCGGCGATCCACCCGTCGGCGGCATCGCCGGCGAAGGCACGCACCTCGGGTGTGTCGATGGCCGGTTGAACGTGGATTTCCGTGACACCCGGCTGCAACGACCCGATCGCATCGAACACTCTCGTCCTGCTGCCGGCGCGCCAGTCGTGGTCGAAGTGGTCGGGGAACACGACGCCCTCCTCGGCGGCGAGCGAGCGGAAGGGGAACCCGGCCTGTTCGGCCGAGATCGTCGACGGGAGACGGATCGGCAGCTGGTACTCGAATGCGAGTTCGAGGTACACGTCGAAGAACTCGGGTCGCAGCGTGATCGCCGACAGATGCGGTGCGAGGTGGGTGACGTCGACGCCCCAGACCATGGCGCGCTCGACCTGGGCGCGGAGCTCGCGGAGGACCTCGGCGGGATCGGCGTGCTCCCAGAGGTCGGCGAGCGTGCGCGGGAACCCGCCCTCGCCCGACTGCAGCGACGGCGAGTGCGTGACGGGACCCCAGCGGTAGCAACCGTGTTCGGAGTTGAGCGTGAGGTGCACGCCGATGTCGTCGTCGGGCAGGGCGTTGTTCGCCGCGTGGCATGCCCACGGCGCGGGAACCATCAGCGATGCGCAGGTGGCGGCGCCGTCATGGAGCGCACGGAACACGCCTTCGTTCGACGCGTGACTCGCGCCGAGGTCGTCGCACGAGAGGATCACGACCTTCGTGTCGGCGGCGTACCCCAACCGTTCGACCAGTGACTCCACGACCGAGACGCTACTCCTTGCAGGCCGACCAGAGTCCGACGTCGTCGGACTCGGCCGAGCGGGCGGCCTCGACGAAGAGTTCGACGTAGGCGGTGTTCGGCTCGATCGAGAGCGGCGTGGCGAACCCTTGACGGATCGACTCGTAGTTGACGAACACTCCGTCCTCGGCGCGGTAGACGTAGCCGAGCAGACGACCGAAGTCGTCACGGTTGACCGTGTCTCGTTCGATCCGGATCGCGGTGCCGACGGGCAGGAGCGATTCGGTGAACGACGTGGCCTCGGGGCCGAAGCACTCGACGGGCGTGTTCGGCTTCTTGGTCTCGGGCGTGTCGATCCCGATGAGTCGCACCCGGTCGGTGCGACCGTCGATCGTCGCGTCGATGGTGTCGCCGTCGACGACGTCTTCGACGACGGCGTTCGCCTCCAGCGCACCAGGAACGAGCGTGGTCGGAGCCGAGTCGTCGGCGCCGTCGCACGCCGTGCAGGCCAGGACCACGAACACGATGACGGCACCGTTGCGGTCGACCACGTCGTCGTTCTATCCGTCCGCGTGCGGGCTCGCTCCACCTCGCACCCCCCAACACGCGTGCGGTGAGTCTGCGTCGGCCGGAGGCCGACGAAGACTCACCGCATCGCGCTCAGAGGATGGTGGTCACAGCATGGTGGTCACATGCGTTCGATCAACGTGCCGGTGCCGAGGCCGCCACCGCAGCACATCGACACGAGGGCGTACTTCCCCTCGATGCGCTCGAGCTCGTAGAGCGCCTTCGTCAGGAGGAATGCACCTGTCCCGCCGAGCGGATGCCCGAGAGCGATCGCCCCACCGTTCGGGTTGGTCTTGGCCAGGTCGGCGCCGGTCTCCTTCGCCCAGGCGAGCACGACCGAGGCGAAGGCCTCGTTGATCTCGAAGACGTCGATGTCGTCGATCGTCAGGTCGTTGCGCGTCAGCAGGCGCTGCGTGGCGTCGATCGGGCCGGTGAGCATCAGGATCGGGTCGGTGCCGACGAGGCAGGAGTCGACGACTCGGGCTCGTGCCGTCAGGCCGAGCTCGTCGGCCTTCTCCTGGGTCATCATCAGGATGGCAGCGGCTCCGTCGGAGATCTGTGATGCGTTGCCGGCGGTGTGCACACCGTTCTCGCGGCCGACGGGTTTGAGCGTGGCGAGCTTCTCGAGCGAGGTCTCGCGCAGCCCTTCGTCGCGCGACACGACGTGGGTCGTGCCGGTGGGGTTGCCCTCCTCGTCGACGTCGGGGGCCTCGACGCTGATGTACTGACCGGCGAAGCGGTCCTCCTCCCACGCTTGGATCGCCCGCTGCTGGGAGGCCAGACCGAATGCGTCGGTGTCCTCGCGGGTGATCTCCCACTTGTCGGCGATGCGCTCGGCACCCTCGAACTGCGAGGTCATCTCGTACTGGTCGAAGTAGGGCGGCGGGATCGGTACGCCGAGGCCGAGCTGCTTCGCGCCGCTCGCACCGATCGGCACCCGACTCATCGCCTCGACGCCGCAGGCGATGGCGACGTCGACGACACCCGAGCCGATCAGTGACGCAGCCAGGCCGGTGGCCTGCTGGCTGGATCCGCACTGTGTGTCGACGGTGGTGGCGGCCGTGGTGAGTGGGAGGCCCGCTGCGAGCCAGGCGGTCCGGGTGAGGTTGAACGCCTGCTCGCCGGCCTGGCTCACGCAACCACCGACGACCTGCTCGACGAGCGTCGGGTCGATCCCCGTCCGGTCGATCAGCGCCTTCTGGACGAGCCCGAGGGTCTCGGCCGGGTGCATGGTGGACAAGCCGCCGTTGCGCTTCCCGATGGGAGTGCGGACGGCATCGACGATCACGACATCAGACATGACCCAGACGCTACGCAATGGGGTGCCGCGGAACGAAGTCGGCTCGAACCGACGGCATCGCACCCGCCGGATCTGGGATGATGGGGAGGGCCGTCGACGGGCAGCGACGGCCCTCCTCGTTCCGTTCGTGCTGCCCCCGGACCTTCCAACTCGGATCGACATCATGCGAAAGTTCTCCAGCATCGCCGTCTGCGTGCTCACGGTCGGCGTGGGAGCGGCGTGCGCGAACCAGGCCGACCGCACGGCGATCGGCGTGGACTCCGAACCGATCGTCGGAGAGTCGCCGACGGCGTCCCGTGACGGATCCACTCCCGATCGTTCGGTGCCGGCCACCGAGCCGGCGCCGGACGTCGCCACGACCGCACCGATCACGACCCTTGACGTGCCCGATGTCGCCGTGACCGACGCGCCCACCTCCGTCGAGGAGCCCGTCTCGACGTCCGGCGCCGAGGCGGAACCGGGGGCCGCCTCGTTGGGCGACCCGTACGTCGGCGACTTCGGCAACGGCGGCTACGACGTGCAGAGCTACGACCTGACGCTCGACTGGGACCCCGTTGCGGAGCGACTCGACGGAGTCGCCCGGATCGTGTCGACGGCCACCCAGGACCTGGCGGCGTTCAACCTCGAACTGACCGGCTTCGAGGTCTCGCTCGTCCAGGTCGACGGGCAGGACGCGGTCGTCACGCGCGACGAGGACGAGTTGACGATCGCACCGAGCGTTGCGATCGAGGATCGCACGGAGTTCACCACGGTCGTGGAGTACTCGGGCACGCCGCAGGACAACGAGTTCGTCGCCGGCGACGTCGGTCGACCGTCCGGCTGGCACACCGAGGACGGGTACGCCTACGTGGCCGGCGAGCCGCTGGCAGCGTCGACGTTCCACCCCGCGAACGACCATCCGAGTGACAAGGCGTCGTTCACGTACCGGATCACCGCGCCGTCCGACCTGACCGTGGCGGCGAACGGCACGCTGCAGGACACCGAGGTCGTCGGCGGACTGACGACGTGGACCTTCGTCCAGCCCGCCCCGCAGGCGACCTACCTCACGACGATCCTGATCGGCGACTTCACGGTCACCGACGGCGGCACGAGTGCCGGCGGCACCCCGGTCCGGAACGTGATCGACACCGATCTCGTCGAACCACTCGGCCAGGTGTTCGACGATCAGCCGGCGATGATCGACGCCTTCGAGGAGCTCTTCGGGCCGTATCCGTTCGACGTGTACGGGTCAGCCGTGGTCGAGGATTCCTTCGGCGGGGCGCTCGAGACGCAGACACTGTCGATCTACGGCGCCGACATCCTTCAGTTCGGCGACGCGCAGGCGGTCATCGCCCACGAACTCGCCCACCAGTGGTTCGGCAACAACGTGACCGTCGATCGCTGGGAGGACATCTGGCTCAACGAGGGATTCGCCACGTACGGCGAGGCGCTGTGGGACGAGGCATCGGACCCCGACTTCGCCTACGACCGTTGGATCCGCGGCCTGCTCCTCGCCGGTTCGTCGCTCGAACGCCACGTGCAGGATCCCGGCCCGGGGGATCTGTTCGGTCCCCAGGTGTACCTGCGTGGAGCGTTCACGTTGCACGCGCTGCGGGTCGAGGTCGGCGACGACGTGTTCTTCGACATCCTCACGACGTGGAGCCAACGCTTCGGCGGCGGCAACGCCACCACCGCCGACTTCGAAGCGCTCGCAGAGGAACTCTCCGGCGACGACCTCGACGACTTCTTCGACGACTGGCTCCGCACCGAGGCGCTCCCGCCCGAACTGGACGGCGTGGCACTGGACGTCTGATCACGAACCGTCGTTCACACGCGGTGCAGGGTGGCGCTCAGGTGATGCTGCAACGGTTGGCCCACGGCGGCCATGCGGACCGTGTAGCGCAACACGTCGCCGGTGACCTCGAAGGTCCGCTCGGTGCGGGTGACCTCCTTCGACGAGGACGAGCGCGCCACGGTGGCTGATCGCACGTCGATGATCAGGGTGTCGGTGGCGCCGGCGCTGTTCGGTGCGGCGAAGCCCTCGAGGACCTCGGTGATTCCGGTCGGATGGGCCAGCACGATCTCTGCGAGACCGTGCGAGGGGGTGCGCCAGTAGCCCGACTCGGCGTGCAACGGGCGAGCGACGTCGTCCGCTGCGACCGGTCGGGACGACGTCCGTTGTGAGTAGGCGAGGAACGGCTTGCCGACGTGGCCGAACGTGACGGTCTCGTCGTACGCGAACGGCTCGATCGTGGGGTACTCACCCGAACCGCTGCCGGTCCACGTGCCGAGCAGCGGCGCCAGCACCTCGATGCCCGGGTGCAGAACCCCGTCGTCGCGTTGCGGCGCCGCCTGCGGCGTCGCGATGTCCGTGGCCGGAGTGGTCGCGGCGGAGTCGGGGCCAGCGGTCATGGGGTGAGCGTAGGAGCGGCGGTCGGGTGGCGTGCTACAGATGGCGGCGATGACCACCAGCGACCCCGTCTCCGAGCCACTCGCCACCACCGTCGTGAACACCGTCTCGATGAACACGGCGACGATGTTCGACGCGCTGAACGCACTCCCCGACGGGTTCGACGGGCTGCGTCGCTACGTCCACGTGATCGCCACCAAGGTGTTCGTCGACGATCGACCCGAGGACCCGGCGTGGCCCGCCCACTTCATCGGCCTGCTCGACGGCGAGGGCTGGTGGGCCGTCGACGTCCCCGAGGGCGACGACCCGTCCTACGGCGCAGCGATCGACCTGTACGGGTACTTCTCCGTCGCGTCGCAGTCCGAGTGGCTGCTGGCGGGGCGTGCGGTGCAGACCGTCGAGTGGGCGCGCACCCACCAGTTCTGTGGGAGGTGTGCGATGCCGACGGAGCCGTCGCCGGGCGAGCGCGGTCTGAAGTGTCCGGCGTGCGACCTGATCTCCTATCCGCGAGTGGCGCCGGCGATGATCACCCTGGTCACCCGCGGCGCGCCAGGCCCCGATCAGGAGGCGCTGCTGGCCCGCGGTGTGCGGTTCCCCATGCCGATGTACTCCTGCCTCGCCGGATTCGTCGAGCCGGGTGAGGATCTCGAAGGAGCCGTGATCCGCGAGGTGAAGGAGGAGGTCGGTGTCGACGTCGACGACGTGTGCTACGTCGGGAGCCAGCCGTGGCCGTTCCCGCACAGCCTGATGGTCGGCTTCCGAGCGGCCTACGTCGGCGGCGACATCGTCTGCGAGGAAGCCGAGATCATGGACGCTCAGTGGTATCGCAAGGACGCGATGCCGATGATCCCGCCCGAGATCAGCATCGCCGGCAAGATCATCCGGGCGTGGCTGGACGAGGACTCGTAGCGATCGGCGGCGGATCGATCCGAGTGCTCAGGATCCGGCGAGCTCACCGACGCGGATGTTGGAGAGGCCCGCAGCGTCGAAGAAGTCGTCGTCACTGAGATCGTCGATGGCCAGGGTCGTGGTGAGGGTCGTCAGGGTGATGTTGCGGCCGCACCGGAAGGCGACGGCCGACTGGGCGATGTAGGGCACGGCGGCCTGGTCGTTGACGAGTTGGGTGACGAGGAACGCCGACTGGTCGGCACAGGGGAAGTCGACCGACTCCTCGGCGGTGAACGAGTCGTCGTCGACCTCGACGCGGTACTGCGTGCCCTCCACCTCGACCGTGGTCGCGTTGCAGCTCACCAGCAGGTCGACGTCGGCGGTGAAGGCCTGCTCGGCGATCTCGGGAGTCGCGTAGGTGAAGAGCGAGTTCGACACCTGGCGGACGCCGATCGGCTCACCGACGATCTCCTGGAACAACGAGTCGGCTCGAGCGTCGGGTTCGACCGCGTCGGGTGCCGTGCCGCACAGGTCGTCGTCGGGCTCGGGCACCTGTTCGAGCCATGCGCCGTCACCGATGTCGCCGATGCCGAGAAGGGCGTTGTCCAGTTGCACCTGGGTCGGCCCACCCGCGGCCGGTGCAACCGTGGTCGTGGTGCTCGTGGTCGTGGTGCTCGTCGTCGTGGTGGCGATCGTGGTGGTCGAGTCCGTGGTGATCGTCGTGGTCGGTTCGAGCAACGGCGGCGAGGTCACGAAGGGCACGGTGGTCTCCACGATCGGATCGTCGGGGTCGTTGGCCTCGGCGATCAGGGCAGTGGTGACGGGTTCGGGCCCGCCGTCGCTCCCTCGTCCGAGCACCAGCACGCCGACACCACCGAGGAGCACGACGGCGGCGATCACGGGAGCGATCCACGCCCGGTTCGCGCCGCGACCGTCGGCTGCGATGGACGCTGAGGCGGTCGAGAGGGGTGTCGGCGGACGCGCGGAATCGGGGGGTGGGGGAGGCGGGGAGTTCGGCGGAGGAGACGCCGATGCCGGGGGCGGCGGTCCGCCGGCCGTCGGCGCTCCGGGTGGGCGTGCGTGTGGATCGGGATGGACGGTCGCGTCGTAGCCCGGCGAGAACTCACCGGTGCCTCCGTCACCGAATCGGGGCCCGGCGACCGTGCCGCTCGGGTGTGGATCGAGTGGATCGGGCGGGTTGGTCGGCGGGTGGTCGTCGTCGTCGGCGCCGGGCGTCGTCACGGTGCCGATGATGCCACTTCACCGTGGGTACACGTGCGCACTGGCTGCGATGTCCGTGCGTCGGTCTCGTTCACGCGTCGAACAACTTCGGCCGGCTCCGGCGGATTCTCGTCGGCGGACCCGGCGCGTCGGTCGGCTCGGGTACGGGTTCGAAGAGTTCGAGTTGCTCCCACGTGATCGCCACGTCGCTCACGACCTGCCACGTCAGACGACCGTGAGGGCCGGGCCGACGGATCTCGAGTCTCTCCGCACGCAGGGACCGTGCGGAACCGTCCGGGTCGCGCAGCGTGACGCTGCCGTCGACCTCGATTCCCTCGACCTTGCCGACGACCCACCGGCCTTTGTCGTTGCGCCTGAAGCGGATGGCCTCGGCCGGACGCAGACCCAGGCGAGCGAGTGCCGACTCGGACCGGAACACGGAGGTCGAGGCTTCTGCTCGCTCAGCCGCCGAGTGTGCGGTCTGCGTCGACGGTCGCTCGGCCTGCGGAGTCCATCGGCGCATCGTAGATGCCGAGTGGAACCGATGCCCGGACAGCCGGACGCCGCATCCTCCGTTCTCGTGAACGCTCCGAGAACTTGGGCCAGGTGCGCGCGCCCTCAGGCATGGCGGGGTACCGTGAAGCGCAATGACAGATCAGCAGAATGCCTCTGACAGCAACGACGCCGTGATCAACGAGGCGTTGGGCGTGATCGATGGTGCACTGGCCAAGATGATGCAGCGTGACCTGGTGTCGACGAACGAGGTCGCAGACCTCCTGCTCGACGTCCGCACGCTGCTCACCGATGTCAACCTCACCGACCTCGGCCGCGCTGCGTCCGCCGTCGATGTCAGCGACATCACGCCGGTCACCAGCGAACTCGCCTGAGACGCCGCTTCCCGATTCACCGGCGCTCGTCCGCTCCCTCGCGGGCCGGGCCCGCGTCGGAACAGCCCGTCCGAGGGCACCCCGTCCGACGGCAACCCGTCTCAGAGAAGGTCGCCTCGACCGAACCTCTTCACCAGGCGGCGTGTGGCTGCGACGATCAGCGACCCCGTCACCACACCGGCCACGACGTCGGAGGCGTGGTGGATCCGGACGTAGGCGCGACTGATGGCCACGACGACCGCAGCGGCGACCACCGCAGCCGAGAAGGGCCGACCGACTCGCGGCGCCAGCATCGCTGCCGCGAAGGTCGCAGCGCTGGCGTGGCCGGACGGGAACGACGACGTGCTCGGCCGGCGCACGGCGAGGCCGGTCTCGCCGGCGACGGTGGGACGTGACCGCTTGAACATCCGCTTCACGCCCTGATTGACCACCAGGCTCTCCACGCCGATCAGCGCGGCGAACGCGACGACGCGTTTCGGTTTGCGTTCGCTGATGCCGATCGCGATGTTGATCGAGTGCCACACGAGGCTGAAGTCGCCCACGTGACTCGCCGTGGTGAACACCCGGTCTGCGATCGGGTTGCCACGCACTCGTTCCAGCAGGGCGTCGGCGATCTCGTCGAACCGCTCGACTCCGGAACCGAACTGGTGCTGTCCGGGAACCTCGCCGGTGACGGCTTCGTCGATCTTCTCGCCGACGGTCGGGCTGCCGGGATCGTCGTGCTCGAGGATGCTCACGAGGCGCGGGCGCCGTCTGCGACGAGTGCCTCGTGGGCGGCGACCGCCTCGGTGGCGGCGAGGTCGGGGTCGCCCCCGAAGGCGGGACACCACTGCTTGAAGCTGCACCAGTCGCACAGGCGGCTCTGGTTCGGGCGGAAGTCACCCGTGGTGCACGCTCGTTCGACCGCCTTCCACACCGCCGTGGTCCGGGTGTTGATGAACCGGACCGACTGTTGCGACGGGATGGTCTCGATGGTCTCGCCGTTCGACAGGTACATCAGCCGGATCTTCGCCGGGCGCTTGCCGAGAACGGCTTCGCACAGGAACGAGTAGAAGTGGACGCCTGCGAGCGACTTCTGTTCGTAACGCCCGGACGGTGCGCGGCCGGTCTTGTAGTCCGTGACGACCAGGTCGCCGTTGTCGTCCAACTCCAGGCGGTCGATGATGCCGCGGAGTTCCAGCGAACCGACGTCGGCTGCCATGCGCACCTCGAGGCCGATGTCACGGACCTTCGTCGGGTCCTCCATGTCGAAGTACTTCTCGATCAGCCGGTCGCAGTCGGAGCGAAACGACGTGGCTCCTGCTTCGTCGAGTCGCAGACCGACGTAGTCGGCGTCGGTGGCGTACTCCTCCAGGGCGCGGTCGAGCATGCCGGTGAGCGCGGCGGGTGTGCGCTCCGGAGGGGCCAGTTCGAAGAGCAGTTCCAACGCACGGTGCACGACGGACCCTCGTGTCGTTGCCACGCCCGGGGGCTCGGGCAGACGCTGGACCGACGAGAAGCGGAACTGCATCGGACACGAGGTGAACGCCGACACGCGTGACGGTGACAGCGACGACGGGATCGGCCACACCGGCTCCGACGCGACCGACGGAGCGCGCGTCGGACTGGTGATCGGCTGGGCGTCGACGACATCGGACATGGGGTCCACACTACGGAAGGGGTGCTCCAGAGTTGGAACACGTCATCATCCGTGCTTCGTCAGTGGGTCATGTCGACGATCAGGTCGGCGGTGCCGCCGGGATCGATGAACGGACCGAAGTGGTTCGAGTCCGGTTGCTCCACGAACATGCTGTTCGCCAGCCGTTCGGCGATCAGCGGAGCGACCTCGGCGGGCCCCATCGCGTCACCCCCGGCCACGACCACCACGCGGGTGTCGATCTCGGGGAGGACATCCCACGTCGTGTGAGAGGCTCCGGTCTCGAAGGTGCGTGCCTCGTGTTCGGGGTCGCACTTGAGGCGGACACCCTCGGGTGCCGGACGGAATCCGTGTCCGACGTACAGGCGGACCACGTCGGGTGCGAACGCATCCATCGGCGGCTTCGACGAGTAGTTCTGCACCGCTGCCTCGAAGGAGTCGAACGACGGGCGACGACGGCGAGCTGCGTCGACCATCGCCGACGGTTCGTCGCTCGACCGATCGACGTCGGTGGGGAACACGATCGGCTCGAAGGCGACGATCAGGTCGAACAGTCCGGGCTCGCGGTGTGCCGCCATGAGGAGGCCGGCACCGCCCATCGAATGGCCGAAGCCGATCAGGCCGCCGTCGGGTGCGATCCTGAGAGCCGCGGCGAGAGCGTCATCGCCGTAGCGGTCCCAGTCGACGGCCCAGTCGTCCGGTCGCGACGTGGCTCCGTGCCCTCGGTAGTCGAGCGCGTACGTGGTGAACTGCTCGTTCAGGTGATCGGCGATCGGCAGATAGCAGTAGCCGTGGAACCCGGTGGCGTGGGAGAGCAGCAGCGGCCGACCGGTGCCTCCGAATTCGTGGATCGCAACGCTGACCTGGTCCGACGACATCGCTCGCACCCGCCCATCATCGTCGCAGCGGTCCCCACCCGACCAATCGGTGCGTGCGACCGACGTCGGTGACCCTCAGTCGTCATGACGCTTGCGGCGGCGCCACCAGGTGAGGATCAACCGGTCGAGCAGGATGCCGAGCACGACGGACGCCACGATCGCGACCCACAGCCGGATCCTGCGGTCGAACCACAGGAACTCGGCGGGGACGCGTTCGCCGTTCTGCACGATGAAGACTGCCGTGAAGATCGCCACCAGGGCGAACAGGATCAGCCAGACCGACGGCGCGCTGCGAGGTTCCGACGTGGGTTGCGGGTCGTCCCCGATCCTGTCGAGATCGTCCATGGTCGTCTGCTCGTTTCGTGTCGGTCGTGAGGCGGATGGCCGGATCGGATCCGGTTCACACGCGCGGTTCGCGGGGCAGGCCGAGCAGTCGTTCACCGATGATGTTGCGCTGCACCTGGCTGGTGCCGCCTGCGATGCGACCTCCCGGTGCGGCCAGCATGCCAGATGCCTGGGTGCCGTCGAGCAGGCTCGCAGCCCCCGCCAGGTCGCCACGCAACATCGCGGCGTCGAACGTCATCTGTGTGATGCCCAGTTTCATCAGCGACGCTGCGGTGGACGCGACGGGGCCCTGGCGCTGCGCCATCGCCTTGTAGGCGCTGCCCGTCGAGACGAGCCGCATCAGCTCCTGTCGGGCCGTGGCGTCGAGGTCGTGGCCTTCCGCGAGTCGGGTCATGTGCTCGAGGCGCCGCTCGAGTGAGATCACCGCCGTGCCGATGTGACCGCGTTCGCTGGTCAGCACGGCCATCGCCACGCCCCATCCGCCGTGCAGCGGTCCGAGCAGGTGGTCGGCGGGGAGGTGCACGTCGGTGAAGAACACCTCGTCGAACTCCGACTCGCCGGTCATCTGCTTCAGCGGGCGGATCTCGATGCCGGGGAGGTCCATCGGGCAGAGGAAGAACGAGATGCCCTCGTGTTGCGGTGCGCCGTGCTCGCCCGTCGGGTCGATTGGTCGGGTGCGCGCCATCAGGATGCCCCAGTTGCTGTACCGCCCACCCGAGCACCACACCTTCTGGCCGTTCACGACGAACCGGTCGCCGTCGAGTTCGGCGCGGGTGGACAGTGACGCGAGGTCGCTTCCCGACCCCGGCTCGGAGAACAGCTGACACCACACGTGATCGGCGTCGAGCGTCGGTCGCAGGTGGCGCTGCTGCTGCTCGGGTGTGCCGAAGCGCAGCAGTGCTCCGGCCGTGAGGACCAGGCCGACCATGTTCAGCACGGGAGGGACTCCGGCGCGTGCGCATTCCAGCATCCAGGCAGCGTTGTGCTCGATGCTCAGACCACGACCGCCGTGCTCGGTCGGCCAGTGGATGCCTGCGTAGCCGGCGTCGCGCAGGCTCCTCTGCCACTCGATGCCCGTCTCGATCAGTTCCGGTGGACAGATGGCTCCGTAGTCGGGTGGCGCGGACGCGGCGTGTTCCGCCAACCAGTCGGCAGCGTCGGCCTGGAACGAATCCACGGATGCGTGGGGATCGTCGCCGGGGCCGTTGTCGGTGGTGGTCTCCATGTGCCCAGTGTCGCCTGCATGCCCCGTTCTCGAAGAACCCGGACCACCGCTAGCGTTGACAGCCGTTCACTCGACTCCGGGACGATGAGATCGCCATGAAGAACTCCACGACACCACTGCTGTCGATCGCACCACTGAGCCATGACGACCTGGCTGCGATCGCCCCGCCGGAGGGGAGCCCCCGCCGGGCCGGCCTGGTTGCGGAACTCGGCACGGCACTGCAACCGTGGCGCCTGGCCCTGAAGAGTCGCGCGTTGCTGTCGGCTCCTCGTGGAGACGGCCGGATCGCCGTCGCACTGCCGGGCTGGAAGGCACCTGACGTCACGACGGCGCCGCTGCGCGGCTACCTCCGTTCGATCGGCCACGATGCTCGGAGCTGGGGCTTCGGGATCAACCAGGGCGACGTCGAGGCCAAACGCGACCAGATGGTCGAGCAGGTTCGGGAGTTGGCGCAACGCAGTGAACGACCCGTCAACCTGCTCGGCTGGAGCCTCGGGGGAGTGGTGGCACGAGAGGTCGCCCGCAGCGCTCCGGAATCGGTCCATCGCGTGGTGATCTACGGCTCACCGGTGGTCGGCGGCCCCACGCACACCGCAGGGGTTGGTGCCTACGACGCGGAAGAGGTCGCTCGGATCCGCGAACTCCAGGCGCACCTCGACGCGACCGAACCGGTGACCACGCCGATCACGGCGATCTTCACCCGCAACGACTCCGTCGTCGACTGGCGTGCGTGCATCGACCGTTTCTCCCTCGACGTCACCATGGTCGAGGTCGGTTCCACCCACGTCGGCCTCGGGATCGACCCCGACGTCTGGCTCACCGTCGCCGAAGCGTTGGCCGAGGACCCCGACACCTGACGGATGCGGGGATCCGTCCCCGTTGCGACATCGGCAGCCACACGGTCCACTTGCTCCATGGAGAACGAAGCGACCCGCACGGCATCGAACCATCGGACCCACGACGACGCTGCCGACCTCACGACCCTGGAGCGAGCCCAGATCGAGCGGATGATCGCGACGGCAGCGAGCGAACAGCGGACGTGGAGTCTGTTCGCGACCGGTTTGGTGGCGCTCCACGTGGTCCAGTTCGTGGCGCTCGCTGTTCCGTGGGCGGAGGACGGGGCGGTCACGGGCCTCGACACCGTCAGGAGCGGCCTGAGCCTGGTCGGGACCGGCGACTCCGTCGGCGGGTTGCTCGGGCTGTCGCTCGTGGTTCTCGGGGTCTCGGCGTGGATCACGCTCGCCGGCCTCCGATCGAGGTCGAGTGGCGCGATGACCGCCGTGATCGTCGTGGCGATCGCTCGTGTCGGGCTGCTCGGGATGGCGGCCTCGATCACGACCGACGATGGCCTCGATCGTCATCTCCGCTACGGGATCTCGATCTCGGTCATCGTGGCGATCGCCATCGCCGTCTGCGCAGCGACGGCAGCCCGACACTTCCGATCGGTCACCTGACCCCGGCCGGGGCGGCGGTCGGCCGAACGCCGGTCAGACGGAGACGGTCAGCCGAGGGCCTTGAGGAACATCGCGGTCTCCTCGGCGATGGCGGCAGGGACCTCGTAGCCGTTCTGGTCGGTGACGGTGGCCCAGTTGTCGCGCAGGGTCTCGGGCGTCAGGTCGTCGGTGGTGAATCCCTGACATTCCGCGATGAACACCTCGGCCACTCGACCGCCGCCGACGGAGTACACGCGACCGGTCGACTCACACGACTCGTGCGCGAGGTAGGTGACGAGCGGCGAGACGAGTTCGGGCTGCAGCTTCGCACCGAAGTCGCCACCCATGAGGTCCTCGGTCATCCGGGTGAGCGCGAGGGGAGCGATGGCGTTGGCCCGCACGTTGTACTTCGCGCCTTCGACGGCGAGCACGTTGGTGAAACCGACCAAGCCCATCTTGGCGGCGCCGTAGTTCGCCTGGCCGAAGTTGCCGAAGATGCCGGCAGCGGAGGAGGTGGAAACGATGCGGCCGTAGGACTTCTCGCGCATGATCTTCCATGCCGGAGCGGTCACGTGGTACGCACCGCGGAGGTGGACGTCGATGACCGGGTCGAACAGGTCGGGCGTCATGTTGTGGAACGACTTGTCGCGCAGGATTCCGGCGTTGTTGATCACGATGTCGACCGTTCCGAACGCATCGACCGCGGTCTGCACGATGCTCTCGCCGCCCTCGGGGGTGGCGACGGAGTCGGTGTTGGCGACGGCGTCGCCGCCCGCGGCCTTGATCTCGTCGACGACGAGTTGAGCGGCGCCCTTGTCGGAGCCGGAACCGTCGACGGAGCCGCCGAGGTCGTTGACGACGATCAGTGCACCACGTGCCGCCATCATCAACGCGTGTTGCCGCCCGAGGCCACCACCCGCTCCGGTGATGATCGCTACCTTGCCGTCGAATCCGAGATCAGTCATGGAGGGAGAAGCTACCGGTGGGTACGGTCGGCGCCGAAACCGACGTGGTGACGCACGGCACGCCGAGATGCGCCGACCCGACCGGGCGTCAGCCGGGGGAGGGGATCGCCAGGACGGTTCCCTCGGTGACGACAGTGATCTGCTCGTCGTGGCGCACCGGCACACCGAGGCCGTCGACATGGGTCAGCGTGACGCCGGCGGACGTCAGTTCGGCCTGGACGGTCGAACCGTGGCGGTGCAGCCGGAACCGCACGGCTCCCCAGCAGTCGGGAAGGCGTGGTGAGAACCGGACGTACTCGCCGGTCTCGACGAGCCCGGCGAAGCCGTGCACGATGCCCGCCCACACGCCGCCGCAGTTGGCGATGTGGACGCCGTCGGCGGTGTTGTGGTGCACGTCGCAGATGTCGAGGTAGAGGGCTCGACGGAAGTAGTCGATCGCCAGGTTCCGATGGCCGACCTGAGCGGCGACGATGCCCTGGACGCACGCCGACAGCGAGGAGTCGCCGGTGGTGATCGGATCGTAGAAGTCGAAGTTGCGCCGCTTCTGCTCGTCGCTGAAATGCTGCGAGCGCAGGTACATCGCGAGCACCACGTCGGCCTGCTTGAGTACCTGGTGGCGGTAGATGACGAGCGGGTGGAAGTTCAACAGGAGCGGGTACTCGTCGGCGGGGACGCCGTCCCAGTCCCACGGCTCCAGGTCAAGGAAGTTCGTGTCCTGAGGATGGATCATCCGTTCGTCGTCGTACGGGATGAACATCGCGTCGGCGGCGCCGTCCCAGTCGTCGAGTTCTCGCAGTTCGAGCCCCGTGCGGCGCTGGATCGCAGCGAACGCCTCGGGGTTCCACTCGGCGAGGAACCGGACGGTTCGTGCCGCATAGCGCAGGTTGAACCGCGCCATCACGTTCGTGTAGCAGTTGTCGTTGACGACGGTCGTGTACTCGTCGGGCCCCGTCACCCGGTGGATGTGGAACGAGCCGCTGTTGTTGGTGGCGTAGAAGCCGAGGTCGAACCACAGCCGGGCCGTCTCGACCAGGATCTCGGCACCCTCGTTCGCGAGGAAGTCGACGTCGCCCGTGGCGTCGAGGTAGCGCGCCAGCGCGAAGGCCACGGCGGCGTTGATGTGGTACTGAGCGGTGCCGGCCGCGTAGTAGGCCGACGCCTCCTCACCGTTGATGGTTCGCCACGGATAGAGCCCGCCGCGCTGGTTCATCACCTCGGCGCGCCGCCGTGCGGCGTCGAGCATGTGCCATCGGAACCGGAGCACCTTGCGAGCCGCCTCGGGGTCGGTGTACACGAGGAACGGCAGGACGTAGACCTCGGTGTCCCAGAAGTAGTGCCCGTCGTAACCGCCGGCGGTGACGCCCTTGGCGGCGATCCCCTGCTCCTGCGTGCGGACCGAGGCCTGGGCGAGTTGGAAGAGGTTCCAACGCAGGGCCTGCTGCGCGGTGTCGTCTCCGTCGATCTCGATGTCCGACGCCGCCCAGAAGCGGTCGAGTTCCGCGCGTTGGCCGGCGTGGACCGTGGCGATGCCCTCGCGCGCCGCCCGGTCGAGCGTGCGTGCACAGCGGTCGGCCAGTTCCTCGCACGGCACCCCCGTGGACGTGTGGTAGCTGACGTACTTCGTCAACACGATCGGGACTCCGGGCTGAGCGTCCACCTGGATGACCGACTTGGCCTTGTCATGGTTCACCGAGGTCTCGACGCGCACGTCGGAGGCGCACTCGATGCGGTGGTGGAACCCGCACGCGAGGGTCATCGCACTGTTCGTGCAGGTGTAGCCGAGGACGACGTTGCCGCGCCCGCGGTCGTCGGTGTCGTCGCGTGACGACGTGGGTTGTAGAACGCGGTGATCGAACAGTCGTGCCTGTCGTGGATCGTGGACCTCCTCGCCCTCGCCGAGCGCGGCGTCGGCGACGTGGTACTCGTCCTCGCCGTCCTGGCGGTTCAGCAGCTGCGAGGAGATGACGACGGGCGCCGACGCGTCGAGCATGGTGACCTCGAAGGTCATCACGGCGAGATGGCGCTCGGCCATGGACACCATCCGTGTCGAGCGGACGTGCACCCGCTTGCCGCCCGGCGTCCGCCAGACGAGCTCGCGGGAGAGGAGCCCCGAACGGAAGTCGATCGACCGTTCGTAGCTGTCGAGATCAGCGGTGGAGAGCAGGAGGGGCTCGTCGTCGACGTAGAGCTTGATCAGTTTCGCGTCGGGGACGTTCACGATGGTCTGGCCCACCTTCGCGAACCCGAACGCGTTCTCGGCGTGCTGGATCTCCCAGGTCTCGTGGAAGCCGTTCACGTAGGTGCCGTGGGTGTGGGCGTCGCGCCCCTCCTCGGGGTTGCCGCGCATGCCGAGGTAGCCGTTGCCGACTCCGAACAGCGTCTCGGTGTGACCGAGATCCTCGTGACCGACCTCGGTCTCGACGAGCCGCCACGGTTCGACGGGGAAGCGATGCGACTCGAGGCCCGTCGGCGGTGGCATGTGGTTGGGAGCCATCGGTCAGCGTTCCTCTCGGGTGTCGTCGCTCGGGTGGTCGGACCCCAGCAGGTCGGCGAGGTCGTCGACGACGAAGGTCGCTCCGTGCGCCAGCAGCGTGTCGTGACCGGCGCCACGGTCGACGCCGATCGTGACGGCGAAGGAACCCGCCTTGCCGGCGGCGACGCCCGACGAGGCGTCTTCGACGACGACGGTGCGTGACGGGTCCACGCCGAGTCGAGCGGCACCGAGGAGGTAGCCGTCGGGGGCCGGCTTGCCGGCGAGTCCGAGATCGGCGGCGACCACACCGTCGATCACGACGTCGAACCGATCCGCGAGGCCCGCGGCGTCGAGGACCGGCACCGCGTTCTTCGACGACGACACGATCGCTGCGGGGATGCCCGCGGACCCCAACAGGTCGAGCGTGGCCTGCGACCCCGGATACGGCGCGATGCCGTCCCGGTCGAGGATCTCATTGAACAACTCGTTCTTGCGGTTCCCGAGCGCACACACCGTGCCGTCGCCCGGTGCGTCGTCGAGGTCACCCTCGGGGAGTTCGACGCCGCGACTGGCGAGGAACGATCGGACACCGTCGTACCGGGGCCTGCCGTCGATGTGTTCGAGGTAGTCGGCCGCCGTGTAGTCGTAGGCGGAGAAGAGTTCCCCCCACGCGTGCTCGTGGATCTCCGCCGTCGGGGTGATCACGCCGTCGAGGTCGAACAGCACCCCGTCGTAGTCGCTCCACTCGAATCGGTCCGCCGTCAGATCACCCATCGGAGCGATGCTACGGCTCGTCGCACCCGGTGGCGATCCGGGTCGAGTGGGTTCGACGTCGGACCCGACGTTCAGCCCGCGGCGAGGACCGTGAGCGCCGCGTAGTCGAGCTTGCCGTTGGCGGCTCGCCCGACCGATTCGATCTCGGTGATCGTCTTGGGCGCCTTGTACGCCGCGAGGTGTGCCTTCACGTGGTCGCGCAGCGCCTCGGGGTCGAGGTCGTTGCCGGGATGCAGTTCGACCAGTGCGTTGATCGCCTGCCCCCACTTCTCGTCGGGCAGTCCCACGACCGCGGCATCCCTCACGCTCGAGTGCAGCTTCAGGCACTCCTCGACCTCCTCGGGGTAGACCTTCTCGCCGCCGGTGTTGATGCACTGGCTCCCGCGACCCTTGAGGTTGACCGTCCCGTCGACGTCCACCGATGCGTAGTCGCCGGGGATCGAGTAGCGCTCGCCGTCGATGAGCACGAAGGTCTGGGCCGACTTCTCCTCGTCCTTGTAGTAGCCGATCGGGGTGCGACCGCGCAGGGCGACGCGTCCGAGTTCGTCCGATCCCGGGATCACGTCCCGGCTCGGTTCCATGTCCGTCGGATCGGTCACCACGCGGGTGTTCGGACCGAGCACGAACCTGGCGGTCTCGCCCCTCGCCCCAGCAGTCGTCGTGTTGGTGGCCATCCCGATCGCCTCGGACGACCCGAGTGCGTCGACGAGGATCAGCCGCGGGTTGTGGCGCAGGAGACCGTCCTTGGTCTCTTTCGACCACATCACTCCCGACGACACGATCACCCGCAGCGAGGAGATGTCCCACCGGTCGGGCTCGGCGTCGAGCGCTCGCAGGATGGGCTTGGCAAAGGCGTCGCCGACAATCGACGTCGAGTTGAGGTCGAAGGTCTCGACGGTGTCGAGGAACTCGATCGGGTCGAACGAGCGGCCCTCCATCGTGGTGATCGAGCCACCGATCATCAGGTTGCTCAACGCGTTGAAGAATCCGGTTCCGTGCATGAGCGGCGCGCTCGGCAGGTTGCGTGGACCCGCCGTCGTGATCCGTTCGGCGGCGGCGTCGAGGTCCTGCTCGGGAGGCATGCGTTGCTTGTTGTTCGCGTCGAGGACTCCGAACACGTCGTCCTGGCGCCACATCACACCCTTGGGCATGCCGGTCGTGCCGCCGGTGTAGATCAGCATCAGGTGATCGCCTGACCGCCCCCATGTGCCGGAAACGTTCTCGTCGGAGCCGGCGGACGCGACCTCCTCGTAGGGGGTCGCCCAATCGGGGCAGGTCCCGGCACCGTCGTCGACCCACAGCCAGGTGGTGATCCCTGGAACGCGCGCACGGACGGCTTCGATCCGGTCGGTGAACGTTCCGTGGAACACCACGGTCGTGACGTCGCCGTTGTCCCAGAGGTAGACGAGCTCGTCGGCGGCGTATCGGTAGTTGGTGTTGACGACCGCCATGCCGGCCTTGAAGGCGGCGAAGACCGACTCGAGGTACTCGGGACAGTTGTAGAGGTACTGGGCGACCTTGTCCTGCTCGGCTGCGCCGTCGGTGTCGACGAGATGACGTGCCACACCGTTCGCACGCCGATTGAACTCGCTCCAGGACACCCGACGTGATCCCTGCTGCTGGCAGAGCGCGTCGGGGATTCCGGTCGCGATGGTCTCCCAGAGATCCGCGAAGTTCCAGCCGGCGTCGGTCGAGTCGTTCATACGGAGGCGACGGTATCGACGGAGGATGTCGGCGGTGAAGTGGGACCGCACCTCGAGGCCGTCGACACTCGATCGGGTGATCCACGAAAAAGAATGATCCATGTGACGTTTGACATCGAACCACCCGGTCGAAACTGACGCCCGCGGTCTCAATTTCCGGGAACGCGGCCGAACCTACAAGGGGAACACAACTGATGTCGCAACCAACCCAAACGGCGAAGTGGAAGAAGGGTGCAGCGGCCAGTGCTGGCTTTGCACTCGTCGCCACGCTCGTCGCCACGACCACCGGGCCGTCCAGCCTGAGTGCCTCGAGTCACCGCGAGGCCCCGCTCATCGCGGGCGACCCTCGTGCCGACAACACCGACGTCTATGCGTTCGTCAGCCCTGACGACGAGGACTCGGTCACCATCATCGCCAACTGGTTGCCGTTCTCGGAGCCCAACGGTGGACCGAACTTCTACCCCTGGGCCGACGGTGACGGCGAGACCACGGGAGCTTCGTACAAGATCAACGTCGACAACGACGGCGACGCAGTCGCCGACGTGGTGTACGAATGGTTGTTCGACACGGTCACCAAGGATCCGGGCCAGTTCCTCGTGAACACTGGTCCGTTCGATTCGGTCACCGACCCCACGTTGAACGTGTACCAGACGTACGACCTCAACGTCACAGAAGGCGGTGTCACGACCACGGTCCTGGATGACGCCATTGCTGCTCCGTCGATCTCCGGTGCGGTCTCGACGCCCGACTACCAGCCGCTCGTCGACGAAGCCGTCGAGTCCGGAACGGTGGGCGACCTGAAGTCGTTCGCCGGTCAGGCCGACGACCCGTTCTTCCTCGATCTCCGCGTCTTCGACCTCCTCTACGGCGCCGGTGTGGAGCCGGAGGTCGGCGAGGACACGCTGGCCGGGTACAACGTCAACACCATCGCCCTGCAGGTCCCCAAGACCGACCTTGCAATCAACGGTGACGCCGCTGGAAACCCGGTCATCGGCATCTGGTCGACGACGGACCGCATCGTGCAGACCGAGGGTGGCAGCACGCCGGCCATCACACTCGACGATCAGTACACGAGCGTCCAGGTGTCACGACTGGGCAACCCGCTGGTCAACGAAGTGGTCCTGCCGCTCGCTCTGAAGGACGCCTTCAACAGCATCCCGCCGAGCGTCGACGCAACCATCGATGCAGCCGTTGCGGCTGTGCAGTTCCCGATCCTCCCGCCGCTGGTTCAGGCCATCTACGGCGTCCCGGTCCCCGGTGACGACGCAGGGACACCGGCCGATACTTCGGACGATGCACCGCGTTCCGACCTGGTGGAGATCTTCCTCCAGGGTGTGAGCGAGGCGAACTTCGGTCTCGGCACGGATGGTGAGGACGCCACGACGAACCCGGCGCTCAACGCTGATCTGAACGGTCACAACCTCAACACCGACGCCGGAGCGATCATGCCGTCGGAGCAGTTGCGTCTGAACATGGCAGTGCCGGTCTCCGCCAGCCCGAGTGCTTCGGGCGTGCTGGGCGGTGACTTCCAGGGCTTCCCGAACGGTCGTCGTCTCGAAGACGACGTCGTCGACATCGCACTGGCAGTTGCCGAAGGAGCCGTGTTCAAGGACGGATCCGACGTCAGCGGTCTCGCGCCGTTCGACTCCGTCGATCGCAAC
Organism: Ilumatobacter sp.; assembly: GCF_039969435.1. Taxonomy (GTDB): domain Bacteria; phylum Actinomycetota; class Acidimicrobiia; order Acidimicrobiales; family Ilumatobacteraceae; genus Ilumatobacter_A. The sequence continues at coordinate 84,126 of NZ_JBDVNU010000038.1, read as the reverse complement.
GACCTCGACTTCAAGGACGAGTTCCCGTACGTGGCCAACCCCCACACGGACAGCGTGAACGTCGGCTCGATCCCGCCGCAGAACACGCCGCGCAACCCGTCGATCATCTCGATCAACCCGGAGCGCATCCTCGACACCCGTACGGGTACCAAGGCTGCTGCCGGTTCGACGACAACGGTCAACGTCGGTGATGCGGCAGTCCCGACCGACGCCCAAGCGGCGTTCCTGAACATCACGGCTGCCCAGACCGAGGCCATCGGCTTCGTGACGGCGTTCCCGTGTGACGCAGACGGCGATGGAACGCAGGATGCTCGTCCGCTGGCATCGAGCCTGAACCCCGATCCGGCCCGGATCGTCTCCGGTCTGGTCTCGGTGGCTCCCGACGCAGCAGGCGACGTTTGCATCTACACCGAAACGGCGACACAGCTCGTCGTCGACGTGCAGGCATTCATCCCCTCGACGTCGAAGTACACCGAGATCGTGGCGAACCGCCTGCTGGACACCCGCGACGGCACGAAGGCCGCCGCTGAGTCCACGCAGATCATCGATGTCAGTGACGTCGACGGTGTGGTTGGTCCTGATGGCTCGAAGGCCGTGCTCCTCAACCTCACCTCGGTGCGGACCGACTCGCGGGGTTGGCTCACCGCCTACCCGTGTGATGCAGCGCTTCCGAACACGTCCAACCTCAACACCGAGGTCGGTACACGTCGGGCGAACCTCGCATCGGTGAAGGTCAGCGCGGACAACACTGTGTGCGTCTACTCGAAGACCTCGACGGACATCGTCGTCGACGTCGTGGGTGCCTTCCCGGCAGCCTCGGCGTACACGCCGATCGTGCCCGAACGCTTGCTCGACACCCGTCCGGGTGCCGAACAGGCCGGCTACACGGGCTCCAAGCCGATCGCCGGTCAGGTCATCGAGATCGACGTCCGGGGCCCGGGAACCGACGTTCCCGATGACGCAGGAACCGTGGTCCTCAACGTGACAGGCGTGACTCCCGAGGGCGATCCCGGTTACCTCACGGTCTTCCCGTGTGGTGAGGACCGTCCGACGGCGTCGAACCTGAACCTGCAGGATCTGAACACCGCAGCCGCCTCGGTTGCCAAGGTGGGCGACAACGACCGGGTGTGTGTCTACACATTCCAGCCGGCCCACGTGCTCGTGGACATCGTCGGGTTCTTCCCCGGCACCGTCCTGCGGAGCTGAACACCAATGTGAAGTGAGTGACCCGACCGAGTTCGGGTCACCGCTCCTCCACCATGAACACGTGAAAGCGGGCCCGCCCCTCATGGGGCGGGCCTCTTTCGTACACTGACCCGATCCAAAACCGCCAACGGAACGAACCACCCCCATGAAACGCCGCTCCCGCCTCATCGTCGGCGCCCTCATCCTGACCGTCGCCCTGATGGTCGTCGGGGCATTCGGTGTCTCACGTATCTCGTCGTCCGACGAGATCGACACCGCTGCAGATTCCGACGTGATCTCGCCCGATGTCGTCGCAGCGTCGGCCGGACCGCCCGCTGCGACTCTCGAAGGTCTCATCGATCAACTGCAGACGCGGCTCGAAGCGATCCCTGAGGATCACGTGTCGTGGTCCACCTTGGGGATCGCCTACGTGCAGCAGGCGAAGGTGACGGCAGACCCGTCGCTCTACGCCCGCGCCGAGGGTGCGTTGGACGAGTCACTCGAGGTCGAACCCGACGACAACTTCCTCGCCTACGCCGGACTCTCCTCGTTGGCGTCGGCCCGCCACGACTTCGTCGCCGGGAAGGACTACGCCGAACAGGGTCTCGAGATCAACGGATTCAGCCCGATCCTCTTCGGAGCGCTCAGCGATGCGGAAGTGCAACTCGGCAACTACGACGCAGCCGAGGCAGCGATCGATCAAATGATCCTGCTCTCGCCCGACACGTCCTCGTACAGCCGGTCCTCCTACCTGGCCGAGCTGCGTGGTGACATCCCCACCGCGACGAGTCAGATGCAGGCAGCGCTCGACGGAGCGGCCACGCCCACCGACCGGGCGTTCGCGTTGACGATCCTGGGTGACCTCGCCTTCAATGCCGGCAACGCAGGCGATGCCCTCACCCTGTACAACCGGGCCCAGGAAGAGGCGCCCCAGGACACGGCGTCGCTCGCCGGAAAGGCCCGAGCCGAAGCGGCGCTGGGCCAGACGCGCACGGCACTCGATCACTACGCCGAACTCGTCGAGAGGTCGCCCGAGCCGTCGTTCCTCATCAGCTACGGCGAACTCCTCGAATCACTGGGCATGACCGAGGAAGCCGAGCAGCAGTACGCCATCGTCGAGACCGTGCAGACGTTGTTCGAAGCCAACGGGGTGGAGAGCGATGCGGCACCGGTCCTCTTCTTCGCCGATCACGCCGAGCCCCAACGTGCACTGCGCGAAGCCGAGCGTGCCGTGGCGGTGCGACCGTTCATCGCGATGCACGACGCGCACGCGTGGGCGCTGTACGCGAACGGCCGCTACGACGAGGCGCTCGCCGCCAGCGAGCGGGCGATGGAGTTGGGGACGCCCAATGCGCTGTTCCACTTCCACGCCGGGATGATCCACCTGGCGCTCGGCGACGACGACCAGGCCCGGACCGAGCTGACGACTGCGCTCGAGATCAACCCGCACTTCGATCCGCTCGACGCCCCGCTCGCAGCAGCGACCCTCGCCGAACTCGGCGACGGCGGATGACCGGGCGCAGACCACGCCGACACGCCCGCCGAGCCTTCGTCCTGGCGGTCGCGGCGGGCGCGGCGATCAGCCTGTTGCCGTCCGATGCGGCGTCGGCGCATCCGCTCGGCAACTTCAGCGTCAACCATCTCAGTCGCATCGTCGTCGACGCCGACCTGGTGTCGGTGGACGTGGTGGTCGACTCGGCCGAGATCCCGACCAGCCAGGACCGCGGAGCCGTCGACACGAACGGCGACGACTCGATCAGCGACGCGGAGCGCGCTGCCCACTCCGGCGTCGAGTGCGGCCGCTTCGTCGAGGCGGCGTCGTTGAGTCTCGACGGGGCACCGCTGAGCATGACCATCGTCTCGTCGACGTTCACCTACGAGGAGGGCCAGGCGGGGCTCGAGACGAGCCGGCTGGAATGTGCGCTCGCCGCCACGGTCCCCGCGGGATTCGGCGACGTCGATCAGGTGTTGGAGTTCACCGATGGCTACCGGCCCGGTCGGCTCGGCTGGCACGAGATCAACGCGGTCGGCGTCGGGGTCGGCATCGTCGACTCGCCCGTTCCGACGTCGAGCGTCACGAACGACCTGCGCACGTACCCCGAGGACCTTCTCCAGTCGCCTCTCGACGTTCGCGACGTCCGGTTGACGGTCGGGCCCGACGGTGCCCGCGTCGCCGACGCTCCCGATGCGTTCGACGACGATCAGTCCACCGCCGCCGACGCTCGCGACAGTCTGGTGGCTTCGCGTCCCGGGTTCTTCGGGAGCGCGATCGACGGCGTGCAGGACCGGTTCGACGACATGATCGGGCGCCGAGATCTCACGCCGGGCGTCGGGCTCCTGGCGATCGGACTGGCGTTGGTGCTGGGTGCCTCGCATGCGCTGCTCCCGGGACACGGCAAGACCGTCATGGCCGCGTACATCGCGGGGCGGCAGGGTTCGGCGCGTGACGCCGTCCTGGTCGGAGCCACGGTGACGGTGACGCACACGGGTGGCGTGCTGTTGCTCGGGTTGGGGCTGACGATCTCGACGGCTCTCGCGGGCGAAACGGTGCTCTCGTGGCTCGGCGTCGCGAGTGGACTGCTGATCGCCGGGTTGGGACTCGCGCTGCTCGTCAGTGCGGTCCGACGCCGCAACGATGGGTGGCTTGGCCACGGCCACCACCATCACGGCCCCGGAGGGCACACCCACGGTCCTCTGAGGACTGACCGCCACGATCACGACGACGATCACGACCACGACCACGACCACGACCACGACCACGACCACGACCACGACCACGACCACGCCGGGCACGACCACGACCACGATCACGATCACGATCACGACCACGCCGGGCACGGTCAGCCGGAGCGGGTGTCGAGGAGCGGTCTGGTCGGGATGGGGGTCGCCGGCGGGTTGGTACCCAGCCCGTCCGCGTTGATCGTCCTGCTCTCGGCGATCGCCCTGGGGCGGACCTGGTTCGGCGTGGTGCTGGTCCTCGGCTACGGCGTCGGAATGGCCGGCGTGCTCACGATCGCAGGCGTCACCCTGGTCAAGGTGCGCGACCGTCTCCAACACCGCCTCTCCGACGAGAACGGGCGCATGAGCACCGCGATGAAGCGGTGGGGCAGGCTGACCCCGTTCGTCACTGCGTCACTCGTGGTCGTCGTCGGGTCGGGTCTGGCCATCCGCAGTCTCGTCACGATCTGATCCGCCGACCTGATCCACGCGTCCGATCCACCCGACTGATCCCTGCGCCCGATCCGCCCGACAGGCCGTCATCGCAACGACGCCGAACCACCGAGCGGATCGATCAGGCGGGCGGACCCTGCTTCAGGCGGTCGTAGGCGGCGGTGACCGGAGAGTGTTCGCTCATCGCTCCCCACATCGACTCGATCCACCAGGTGGCTCCGGCGTCGGCGTACGCCGCGGGGGAGTGCTCGGTCCATTGACCTTCGACGATGATGTCCGCCCCCGGGTTCGGACCCGCTTCGATCGTGTCGCGCAGGTCGGCCACCTCGAGAAGGCTGGGCTGGCGTGCGCCGCCGTCGGTACCCGGATCGAGCACCTGGGGAATGACGCCGTCCCACCGCAACGCCCGGGCCATCGACCTCGGCTTGCCCAGCGCACCCACGCACCAGATGGGCACCCGGGGAGACTGCTCGACGTGCCCGATCGTGGGGAACTCGGTGGGCTCGATGCGATAGTGCTCGCCGGAATGGGAGAACGGTTGTCCGGCCCACAACCCGCAGACGATGTCGAGGCATTCGTCCATCAGTTCGGCCCGCTCGCGCTTGCCGCACTCCTCGCCGAAGGCCTCGAAACCGGAATCGATCGCGCCCAGCCCGACCGACAGCGTGACCCGCCCGTTCGACAGTCGGTCGACGGTCGCGACCTGACTCGCCAACTCCCACGGGCGGCGACGCGACGGCGGGGTGAGCATGGTGCCCAGCCGGATCCGGGAGGTGCGCACCGCTGCGAGCGCGAGCGAGATCCATGCGTCGACGCCCCACACCGGCTCCCAGACGAACAGGCCGCCCCACCCCGCCTCCTCGGCGGCTTCGGCCAGGTCTCCGATGTCGGCAGCGTCGCCCCATGGGACCACGAAGCCGTATTCCATGGACCGACCGTAGCAGTCATCACGGGAGTCTGCCCGAGGTCACGCGTCCGTCGATCGGGTCGACGTCGCACCCCGTGTGCGCTGTTCCCGACCGGCCGGAGGCCGGCGGCGAATGGCACGGAAGGGTCGGTCCGGTCGGTTGCGATCCTGGACACTCGACACCGTGGCCGACGCGCTGACCCCCGACGACCGCGACTGGACGTGGGTGCTCGATCGTCCGTGTCCCCGACTGCCGATTCGATGCGCCGGCGTTCGACGCGTCGGCAACGGGAGCGACACTACGTCGCAACGCAGCGACGGTGCATCGTTCACCGTCGACTCGTTCGCCCGATATCTCGTCCACGATCCGATCCATCACCTGTGGGACGTCGACGGTTGCGTCTGGCCGGGAGCGGACGAGAGGACGGGGTGGGATTCGAGTGACGCGTCGTGGTCGCCACGGACGCATTCGAGGTCTAGGGTCGAGCGGATGCCGACACTCCTCGACACCGTCGCCGACATCGCCGAGGTGATCGAAGCCCACGCCGACGAAGCCGAACAGGACCGTCGCCTCCCCGCCGGGACGGTCGCGGCGCTGGTCGATGCCGACCTGATGCGGATGTGCGTTCCGGCGGTCTACGGAGGCCCCGAGGTCGCGCCGCCCGAGATGATCGAGGCCATCTCCGCCGTTGCGCACGCGGACGGTGCGGCCGGCTGGTGCTCGATGATCGCTTCGACCACCTCATCGCTGTCGGCCTACCTTCCCGCCGAGGTCGCCGCACGGATCTACGGCGACCCGTCGGTCGTGACCGGCGGCGTGTTCGCTCCGAACGGGGCGGCCCACGAGGACTCGGTCGACGACGTGAACGGTCTGCGCGTCACGGGACGATGGGCGTGGGGGAGCGGGACGCAGCACTGCGCCTGGATCATCGGTGGGGCGATGACCTCCGACTCGATGCGGCTGTGCTGGTTCCCGGCGACCGACGTGTCGTTCATCGACACGTGGCACACGGGCGGGATGCGGGGGTCGGGGTCACTCGACTACAGCGTCGACTCGGCCTTCGTCCCGATCGACCACACCATCGTCCCCGGGGTCACACCGCCCGTGGCCGACTGTGGGCTGGCCCGCTTCCCCAACTTCACGCTGCTCGCCTGTTCCGTCGCGTCCGTGGGTCTCGGCGTCGCCCGGCGCGCGCTCGACGAACTCGGCGACGTCGCGCAGGGCAAACGTCCGCAGTTCTCCAGCCGCACACTGGCCCAGAGCGGGTTCACCCAGATCGAGTTGGCGCGCGCCGAGGCCGGGCTGCGATCGGCCCGTGCGTTCCTGCTCGACGAGGTCTCGTCGGCGTGGGAATCGGTCGAGGGCGGTGATCAGGTCACGCTCGATCAACGGATCGCGATGCGCCTGGCCGCCACGCACGCCGCCTCGGCGTCGGCGTCGGCGGCCGATGTGGCCTACACGCTGGCAGGTGGCACGGCGGTGTACGAGACGAGTCTGCTCGGACGGTGCATGCGCGACGCCCACGTCGTCACGCAGCACATCCAGACGGCCCCGAAGCTGAACGAGAAGATCGGCCGCCTGTTGCTCGGCCTCGACGACGACACCTCGATGTTCTGAACCCGCAACCCTGAGCCCGGAAGTGCGCAGCGGTTCGCGTAGGTTCGGGCGATGGAGACGATCGGGATCGAACGCAGCGGGCACGTCCTCACGGTGACGATCGATCACCCCGACTCCGCGATGAACGCAGTCGACGCCACCCTGCACCACGACCTCGCCGAACTGTTCCGGACCCTCAGATGCGAGTCCGAGGCGCGAGCGATCGTGCTGACGGGGCGAGGGCGGGCGTTCTCCGCCGGCGGTGACATGAGCTGGTTCCCGCAGTTGCGCGACCCGGCACGGATGCACGCACTGCGGCGCGAGGCGAAGCAGATCATCTGGGACCAACTCGACGTCGAGGTTCCGATCGTCTGTGCGCTCAACGGTCCGGCCGTCGGCCTCGGTGCGTCGATCGCTCTGCTCTGCGACGTGATTGTCATGGCCGACACCGCGGCGATCATCGATCCGCACGTGCAGGTCGGCCTGGTCGCAGGTGACGGTGGCGCAGCGATCTGGCCACTCCTGCTCGGGCCGCTCGCAGCGAAGCGCCACCTCATGCTCGGTGCCCCGCTCACCGCGGACGAGGCGCTTCGACTCGGCGTTGCATCGGAGGTGTGCGGCGCCGCCGAGATCGGTGACGTGGGCCGGGCGTGGGCCACCCGACTGTCCGAGCAGCCGCCGCTCGCCGTCCAGGGCACGAAGATCGCCGTCAACCAGCAGATCAAGCAGGCGCTGCTCACCTCGTTCGACGTGTCGACGGCGCTGGAGATGACGTGCTTCGTCTCCCAGGACCACGTCGAAGCCGTCGACGCGTTCGTCGACAAGCGCACACCCGAGTACCGCGGCCGCTGACGCGGAGTGCGTCGCGCCCGCACCCGGAACCCGTCGAGTCCACGCCGGACGGTGCGTTCGCTGCATGCCGTGGGGGAACGGTCTGGCACGATGTTCCGATGTCGCTGACGGAGCAACCGGTCGCCCTCGACAACACCCGGTGGGAGGGCGGGCGACTCGTCGCCGATCTCCTCGACCCCGACCTGTATCGCCGCAACCCGCACGACGTCTGGGCGTGGATGCGGGCCAACGAGCCCGTCTACCACGACGAGCGCAACGGGCTCTGGGGCGTGACGCGCCACGCCGACCTGATGGACGTCGAGCGGCGTTCGACGGTGTTCGCGTCGGCCCAGTCGTACCGCGCCGTGCCGTCCCCGGGGGAGATCAACATGATCGCCCAGGACGATCCCCGCCATCGCCAGCAACGGATGTTGGTCCAGGGCGACTTCACGAAGAAGTCGGTCGAGCAGCGACGGGCCGAGACGAACGACCTGGTCACCGAAGTCATCGATGCGGCGCTGGCCGACGGAGCCGAGTCGTTCGAGGTCGTCGACGCGGTGTCGGGGCAGATCCCGGCGCAGCTCACGGCCCGGCTGCTCGGATATCCGGAGGAGCGGTGGGCGGATCTCAAGTCGTGGTCCGAGCGACTGATGCGCACCGACATGCGCGACCGTGACGGCACGGTCTTCCACGACTTCATCGCAGCGAACATGGAGTTCATGGGTGCGCTCCAGGAGGTCGCTGCGGAGAAGTTCGCGAATCCGACCGATGATCTCATCTCCACCTGGCTCCACGCTCGGATCGACGGCGAACCGCTGCCTCCCGAAGCGATCGCCCACGAGGTCGGGCTCTTCATCTCGGGCGGCGCCGAGACCACCCGCACGGCGATCAGCCACGGGTTGCGAGCGTTCGTGGACCATCCGGATCAGTGGGAGGCGTTGGCTGCGGACCCCGATCGCGTGCCCGCAGCGGTGGAGGAGGTGTTGCGCTGGGTCACGCCACTCAACAACATGTTCCGGCGCGCGGCGGCCGACGACCGGATCGGCGATCAGCCGGTGCGGCGCGGTGACCGCATCGCTCTGCTCTACCCGGCGGCGAACCGCGACGAGGCCGTGTTCCACGAACCCGACCGGTTCGACATCGGGCGGTCACCGAACCCACACGTCGCCTTCGGCTTCGGCACCCACCTGTGCATCGGCACACACGTCGCGCGGGCGACCTTGGCGGCGACGTTCGGCCAACTGAGCCGGCGCATCACCGACCTCCACGCGATCTCCGAGCCGCTGGTCGAGAGCAACATCTTCGCCCGCGCCGTCGTCCGGTTCGATCTCGGCTTCACGCAACGCTGACCGACCCGACGACGTCTCGGTGCACGTGCGACGGTTGCCGTTGCCTCTCCGTCAGCCGAGGACCGCACTGGGGTCGATGTTGCAGAAGTTCGCGGCGGCGCGGATGGCCTCGACGAACTCGACATCGTCACGAGGTGACTCCGACGCGATCGCGGCCACGACCCGTTCCCCGCCGAACTCGTTGACCAGCACTTGACCGAGGCAGGACTTCTGGCCCGGCCCCAGAACGCTGGGCCGGAACAACCCGGCCACCTCGTCGCCGATCTCGTCGGGCGACAGCGACGGAGGACTTGGAGCGGGCGGCTCCGAAGTCGGCGGGGCAGTGGTCGAAGGGGCGGTGGTCGGCGGGGCGGTGGTCGAAGGGGCGGTGGTCGAAGGGGCGGTGGTCGTGGTGACGGGTTCCGGTGTCGATGTCCCCGGCTCGTCGGAGGCTGCCCCGGCAGCGGTGGAGGCCGACGAGACGGCCGCCTCGGCGTCGGCGAGCGCCGCCCGCGCATCGGCCAGTTCGTCCTGTGCCGCACGCAACTGCGTGCCGGCATCGACGTTGGCGGCGTTCGCGGCGTCGCGTTCGGCGAGAGCGATGTCCCGCTCGGTGAGGGCGTCGTCGACACTGCCGCGAGCTCCGAGCCACAGGAGTCCGAGGACGCCGATCGTGACGAGCGCGAGGACGATGACGATGCCGAACAGGGTGTTGGACCGACCGTCCGTGGACCGGGTCGCAGCGCTCGACGCGTTCGCAGGGGAAGGAGGGGACGGCAGCGGCGGTGGAGGCGGCGTCGCGGTCACGTCCGGATCGTAGGGTTCGCACCGTTCGTCCGGGTGGATGGCTGCGGCGTCCCGACATCGGTCTGGATCGCAGGTGCCCGGAGTGACTACGGTCACGTGGATGGCTTCTCCTGAGATCACCAACGTCGCCGGCATCGTGCGTGTCCACGGCGTCGAGCGCCCCGACCACATCGCCCTCGTGCAGGACGAGCGCCGTCTCACGTGGGCCGAACTCCTGAGTCGGTCCGCCCGGATGGCCCAGGCGCTCGCCGCCGCCGGAGTCGGGGTGGACGATCGCGTCGCATTCCTCGACAAGAACGGCATCGAGCACTTCGAGGTGTTCTTCGGTGCAGCCATGCTCAACGCCGTGTCGGTCGACGTGAACTGGCGATTGGCCGCGCCCGAGATCCAGTTCATCGTCGACGACGCCGACGCGAAGGTCCTCGTCGTCGGACCCGACTTCGTGCCGGTCCTCGAAGAGATCGCCGACCAGTTGCCCAAGGTCGAGACGTTCGTCGTGATCGGCGGCACGGACCACGGCTACGTCGACTACGAGGAATGGGTGTCCGCCCAGGACGCCGTCGACCCCGGTGTGGAGTCGAGCGACGACGACACCGCCTTCCAGATGTACTCGTCGGGCACGACCGGGCGCCCCAAGGGCGTGATGCTCTCGAACAGCAACTTCTTCAGTCTCCTGCCGATGGCGAAGGAGATCTGGGAACTCGACGGCGACTCGATCAACCTGACAGCGATGCCGCTGTTTCACATCGGGGGAGGCGGGTGGGCCACGGCGGGGATGTACGAAGGCTGCACGTCGGTGATCTTCCGAGAACTCGATCCTGCGGCGCTGATCCGACTGATCGAACGGGAGCGGATCACCCACGCATTCCTGGTGCCCGCCGTGCTGCAGTTCATGTTGATGGTGCCGGGTGTCGAGGACGCCGACTACTCGAGCCTGAAGGTCTTCGTGTACGGGGCCTCACCGATCAGCGAAGAGGTTCTCGCCGCCTGCGTCAAGATGTTCGAGCCGTGCAAGTTCTGGCAGGCCTACGGGTTGACCGAGACCACGGGAGCGGTCGTCAACCTGCCGCCCGAGGACCACGACCCGAGCGGCCCGAACAGGCACCGCCTTCGCTCGTGCGGTGTGGCCGGGCCGGGAGTCGAGTTGCGCATCGTGGGTGACGACGGCGAGTCCGAGGTTCCCGCCGGCGAGGTCGGTGAGATCTGGATCAGGTCGCCCCAGGTGATGAAGGGGTACTGGCACCTGCCGGAGGAGACCGAGAAGTCGGTCACCGCCGACGGTTGGTTCAAGTCGGGCGACGCCGGCTACCTCGACGACGACGGCTACCTGTTCATCCACGACCGGGTGAAGGACATGATCGTGTCGGGCGGCGAGAACGTGTATCCGGCCGAGGTGGAGAACGTGCTGATGAAGCACGAGGCGATCGCGGACGTGGCCGTGATCGGCGTGCCGCACGAGAAGTGGGGGGAGACCGCCAAGGCGGTCGTGGTGGTGGCAGCCGGAGCGACGGCCGACGACGCCACCGCCACGTCGATCATCGAGTTCGCCCGCACGCAACTCGCCGTGTTCAAGTGCCCGACGAGCATCGACTGGGTCGACGCACTGCCCCGCAACCCCACGGGCAAGATCCTCAAGAAGGACCTGCGCGAGCCGTACTGGGAAGGCATGGACCGCCGAGTCGGCTAGGAGGACCGGGGTCAGGTCCCGCTTCACCGCATCGAGTACGCGACGCCCGCGGGACCCGGGGCCGACTCGCGGTTCGGTGGATCGAGGGGCGCCCCGTCAGGTGACCTCGGCGGGCGGCGCCATGAACGCATTGCACGCGCCGGGATCAGCCCCTTGACGGCCGCGATCGACCCAGATGCGGTGGTTCTCCGGCGACCCGTGGTTGGCCAGTCGTGTCGCCCGCCAGTTGTCCTGCCACTCCCAGTACTGCTCGGCGACCGGGTAGGCGTCGCGCTGCGACGACATGAACACGTCGGCGAGGCAGCTGGCCTGCAGCTCGAGTCGCCGCTCCGTCTCGGTGCCGGGCCAGCCCGGCCCGACCGCTCCGAAGATGCCGGCGACGTTCTGCAGGTGGTGCCCGTACTCGTGGGCGATCACCCAGGTCGCGGCGAGCCGGGTGATCCCGTGACTGAAGTCGTCTCCCGCGTACTGGTTCCACGGCACCATCATCTCGTCGGCGTACATGAAGATCGTGCCGGTGCCCGGGCAATAGAACGAGTACTCGGAGCCGGGTGCACACGAGTCGGCGGGCGCCGGCCCGGTGAAGACCGTGAGCAGTGCCGGAGTCATGTCGGGGTCGACCTGTGTCCACGCCGCATCCAGACACGGCATGACCGACTCGTAGAAGGCGCGCACACCGTCGAACGTCCCGAGCTCGACCTGCGACCACGCTGCACACCCCACCGGGGGCACCGCGCCGACCTGGTACAGGGCGTTCCTCTGGAGGATCTCCTCTGCGCTGGGCCCCGAGTCGGTGCTCGTCGGCGCCGCTGTCGCAGTCGGCGACGCGGTCGGGATCGGCTGCGTCGAGGATGCGGTGACCGGCGGGTCCGTGGCGGCTCCAGGCGCCGGTTCGACACGAACGGGCGAACTCTCCTCCGAGTTTCCGCAGGCAACGAGGGCGAGAGCACCGACCACGACCGCCACCACCGTGGACTGCACCTTCGTCACGCCGTGGACTGTAACCGACCCTCATCGGGGCCGACCGTCGGGCTCGGTCGGGTGAGGATGGTTCGGAGTCGGGCCTGCTCGATGAACGGTCGATGAACCGTGATTGTGACCTGGGGCGCGTCGATCGTTCGTTTGTGGGCCGCCGCTAGCGTGGACGACCGTGTCTGTCACCGAAACACCGCTCTCCTCGCGCACTGATCTGCGCAATCTCGCGATCGTCGCGCACGTCGACCACGGCAAGACCACCCTCGTCGACTCGATGCTCCACCAGTCCGGCGCGTTCCGTGCCAACGAGGCGGTCGCCGAACGCGTCATGGACTCCGGTGACCTCGAGCGGGAGAAGGGCATCACGATCCTCGCCAAGAACACGTCCCTGGTGTGGACCGACAAGCGGACCGACACGAAGGTCACGCTGAACATCGTCGACACGCCCGGCCACGCCGACTTCGGCGGTGAGGTGGAACGCGCACTCACCATGGTCGACGGCATCGTGCTCCTCGTCGACGCCGCCGAGGGTCCGCTGCCCCAGACCCGCTTCGTGCTCCGCAAGGCGCTCGCTCGCGAGCTGCCGGTCATCCTCGCCATCAACAAGATCGACCGCCCCGACGCTCGCGTCGAAGAAGTCGTCGACGAGGTGTACGAACTGTTCTTCGACCTCGACGCCCGTGAGGACCAGGTCGAGTTCCCGATCGTGTACTGCTCGGGTCGCGACGGTTGGTCGACGACCGACCTCGACGAGGCCAAGGCCATCGTGCGTGGCGAGGTGACCGGCAAGGATCTCACCACGCTCGGCGAGGTGCTGCTCGACTCGATCCCGGCGCCGACCTACACCGAGGGCGCACCGTTGCAGGCGTGGGTCACGAACCTCGACGCCTCCCCGTACCTCGGCCGCCTGGCTCTCCTGCGGGTCATGGAAGGCACGATCAAGAAGGGCGAGTCCGTCGCATGGTGCAAGCGCGACGGCACGATCACCCGTGCCAAGGTCGCCGAACTGTTCCTCACCGAACACCTCACGCGCGTCCCGGTCGACTCGGCACGCCAGGGCGACCTCGTGGCCGTCGCCGGCATCGAGGACATCTTCATCGGCGAGACCCTCGCCGACCCGGAGAACCCGGTCGCCCTCCCGATCATCGAGGTCGATGAGCCGGCACTGTCGATGACCATCGGCATCAACACGTCACCGCTCGCCGGTCGCGAGGGCAAGAAGCTGACCGCCCGCCTCGTGAAGGACCGACTCGACCGCGAACTCGTCGGCAACGTGTCGATGCGGGTGTTCCCGACCGAGCGACCCGACGCCTGGGAGGTCCAGGGTCGTGGCGAACTGCAGTTGGCGATCCTCGTCGAGCAGATGCGACGCGAGGGCTTCGAGCTCACGGTCGGCAAGCCGGTCGTGTTGACGAAGGAGATCGACGGCAAGGTCCACGAGCCGGTGGAGCGGGTCACGATCGACGTCCCCGACGAATACATGGGTGCCGTCACCCAGTTGCTCGCCACCCGCAAGGGCCGCATGCAGAACATGGGTGGAACCGGTTGGGTCCGCCTCGACTACCTCGTCCCGGCCCGTGGCCTGATCGGCTTCCGGACCGAGTTCATGACCGAGACCCGTGGCACCGGCGTGCTGTCGCACACCGCCGAGGGCTACGAGCCGTGGGCAGGCGAGATCCGGGCGCGTGCCCAGGGTGTGCTCGTGGCCGACCGCTCGGGTCCGGTCACCAACTACTCCATGGTCAACCTGCAGGAGCGTTCACAGTTGATGGTCAAGGCCGGCGACGACGTCTACTGCGGAATGATCGTGGGCGAGAACTCGCGTGCGGGCGACATGGACGTGAACATCTGTCGGGAGAAGAAGCAGACCAACGTGCGTGCCTCGTCGTCGGACCAGACGGTCAACGTCACGCCTCCCAAGCTGCTGTCGCTCGAGGGAGCGCTCGAGTTCATCTCGATCGACGAGTGCGTCGAGGTGACCCCGGCGAACGTCCGCATCCGCAAGGTCGAACTCGACCCGACGATCCGCAACCGCGCCTCCAAGAAGGCCGCACACGCCGACTGAGCGTCGCCCGGCGCGCCGCGTCGCGTCGTGCCGGGTCAGAAGTAGCGCAGCAGTCGACGAACGGCGCGCTCGACCTCGGTCGGGTGACTGACCAGGCGGTACCGGAAGACCCGCTCCATGTCGTCGACGTCATCGGTGGTGTCGATCTCGGTGGCCACGAAGCCGAGCGACACGGTCGGAGACATCGCCAACACCTGCCAGCTCGAGGTGATCGGGTCGTCGTCGGCCAGGTCGACCAGACGGATTCCGGTGACCTCCGACGACGGAACCGAGCTGACGTTGCGGCCGAGCACTCCGACGAAGCCGCATCGGCGCGCCATCGCCCGGTACTGGCGTCGGGTCGGGCGTGTGAAGTTCGAGACGTCCTGCAGCGTGGCGAGCACGACACAGTCGGGCGACAGGGCCGCCGCCTCGATGTGTCGTGACATCGCGAGCAGATCCGACTTCGCCGCGGTGCGCTCCACCAGATGGCGCACCGGTCGAGGCAACGAGGGTTCGGTCGCGGTTCTCGGACCCATGACCCCCAGCCACGATGCGTCGCCGACGCGGACAGGCCGTCCGTACAGGAATCCCTGGAGGAGGTCTGCGCCGAGCACGTCGGCGAGCTTCGCGTCGGTTTCGGTCTCGACCCCCTCGGCGATGACGACCACGCGACGGCGTTCGGAGTTCGTGCGGTACGCATCGACGGCTGCGACGACGTGAGCGGTGTGCGCCGGATTCCCGTTGCGCAGCAGACTCATGTCCAGTTTGACGATGTCGGGGGCGATCCACCGGAGCGCGGCGAGGCTCTCGGATCGGGCGCCGACGTCGTCGAGCGCGATCTGCCATCCCAGCGCTCGGCAGGCTTCGACGGCTTCGATGAGCCTGCCGGGATGCTCCAGGACGGAGCGCTCGGTGAGCTCCGCGACCACCGGTCGCAGGCAGTTGCTCGACGTCCACGCCTCCCCGAGGCGCTCCAACCACGTGGCGTCGCACAGCAGCGACGGTTCCAGGTTGATGAACAACGTGAGGTGTTCGGGAAGGTCGAGTGCGAACGCGAGTCGTTTCGCAGCGAGCTCGACGTCGCCGATCCGACCGAACGTCGTCGCCACGTCGAAGAGTCGGTCGGGGTACTCCAACGGCTGGCCGTGTGGCCCGCGCGCCAACGCCTCGACTCCGCACACGTCTCCCGTGACTGCGGACACGATCGGTTGGACGACCACGCACAACTCGTCGATCGCCCGTTCGAGCGCCGCGGCGTCGTGCGCCACCGGAGCCGACAGCAGATGACGAGTGGTCGTTCGCACGATCGGTTGGTCGGCCCTCACCCGACCGCGACCCTGCTCCTTGGCCGAGTACATCAATTGGTCGGCCCGTTCGAGCATGCTGCTCACGTCGTCGTCGGGGCGACTGCGGCTGATGCCGATCGAGGCGGACAGACCGATCGTGCGAGATTCGATCACGACGATCTCCTCGATGTGGCCGATGATCTGTTCGGCCCGTGCCGTTCCGACATCGCCGTCGCAGAGGAGCAGGAACTCGTCGCCGCCGAGTCTCCCGAGATGGTCGCCGGTCTCGACCGAGCGGGTGAGCCGCTCGGCGATCGTCCGCAGGACGCGATCACCGGTGCGGTGGCCGCAGTGGTCGTTGACCGACTTGAAGCCGTCGAGGTCGATCAGCAGGGCGGTGACCTCGGCACCGCAGCTCAGTCGGTCGTCGAGTTCGGCGAGGACCGACGAGCGGTTGTCGAGCCCCGTGAGCGAGTCGGTGCGGGCTTGCACTTCGAGGTCGCGCTGGTTGCGGATCCGATCGATCACCGTTCCGAGCATGGCTGCGAGGACCCCGATCATCTCGTGGTCCGCACCACCGAAGTCGAAGTCGGCCGTGCGTGAGTACACACCGAGGATTCCCCGATCACCCGAGCGGAGGTCGAATGCGACGCTCAGGCTGCTGCGGACGCCGGCGGTGGCCAGGAGCGTCCCGGCGTCGAATCGCGAGTCGAGGGCGATGTCGCCCGAGACACAGATGTCCTCGGACGAACGGATGTAGGCGGCCTGGGAGCCGGGCGCCACGGCGAACTCGGTCGTGTCGTGGTCGGCGAAGCCCACGGCGGAGCGGAACACTGCGCGGTCCGTGTCGACGAACTCGAAGGATGCGGCGAGGTCTCCGGCGAAGTGACGGCGGGCGAACCTCGCGGCCTGCTCCCATGCGTCGTGCTCGTTCTCGCTGCGCAGCAGAGGACCGACACGTTCGAGGACCCTCCACGACGCCCGTCCCGTCCGTGGTGACGCGGCGATCTCACTCATCGGACGGTGATCCACGGAGCTCACGTGATGTCGTCGTCAGATTCGGCGAACTCTTGAGTGTGACTTCCGTCAGTCTCCGGACCGGAGACGAACGATCCACCGAGCTGGTGGAGGTCGCTGCACACGTTGTCCTGATGGTGAAGAGTGGTGGCGTCCCACGCCAACAGCCCGATCCGGCAGCGGTCCCAGTGGTTGCCGTAGACCTCGCAGTCGGCGGCGCCGTCCTGCACGATGCACCCGCTGTCACCGTCGACGACGGCGTTGCCGTCGACGACGGCACGGCTCCCGCCGTCGAGGTCGACGGCGCGCATCGTGGCGAGGATGCGGTTGCCGTGGATGTGGGCATCCTCGGTGTGGTCGACGTGGATGCCCCACCAGCGGGCTCTGATCGTGTTACCGCGCGCGGTGGAACCGGTGGTGCCGGAGAAGCGGATGGCGCACAGGTGGTCGTGGAACTCGCTCGACTCCACGTGATGCCCGCCACCTCCCCTGATCTCGACGCCGACGTCCCACGGTCCGCCTCGGAAGTGACAGCGGGAGACGCGGAGACGGTCGACGTCGAGGGCGCGGAGCCCGCTGCCGGAGACGGCACGCAGCAGCACGTCCGAGCCGGTGATCGTCAGGACGCCACCGACGGAGCAGCCGAGCACCGTGGCGAAATCCTGGTCGAGAGCGATCGAGACCGTCGACGTTCGCTGCGACGCGCTCTCGGCACTCGACACGGCGAGGTGTTCGACCCGGGCGTTGCGGCCCACGGTGATCGTCGGACCCGCCGGCACGATCGACGGTGCGGTGCCGGTGGTCGGTCGGATCGTCGTACGCGCTGGTCCGAGACCCCGCACGGTCACGCCGTCGGGGATCGCAACCGGCCCCTCGTACACGCCGTCGCCGAGTTGGACCAGGTCGCCGGGTCGGGCGTTCGCGAGCAGTGGTGCGAGCGGGATCGCCTCGCCGGCGTCGAGCGAGAACAGGGAGGCCGGCATGACGGCATCGACGACGCGGACTCGGACCACGACGATCGTGAAGTCGTCCGAGGTCGCGGTCGGAGTGACACGGAGGGTGTCGTCGTCGTGCTCCCATGCGAGTTCGTGACCGTCGGCGTCGACGACCGACGTGACGGCGTGGTGCCGGCTGCCGAGCGCATCGAAGCACCCGCGACCCGACAGGTCGATCGCCACGATCTCGTCGCCGGCGTCGAGGTAGCGCACGGTGCGGTCGCCCCAGTGGGTCCACGGCCGAGTGGGCGCCAACAGATGGTCGTGGTGGCGGATCCATGCTCCCGCCTCGCGGAGCGGTGCGGCCTGGAGTGCAGGGATCGTGCCGTCGGCGGCAGGCCCGACGCCGAGCAGCAGGTTGCCGCCCTTGGCGAGCACCTCGGTGTAGAGGTCGATGATCTCGGTCGCTGCCACGTGGTGCTCGGCCCGCTCGGCGCGGTTGTGGCCGAAACCGCGGCCGACGCCACGGGCCAACTCCCACGGCCCGGTCACGATGTCGGCGGGGCAGTCGTACTCGTAGGTGCGCACGATGCCGGGCGAGCCCTCGGGGACGTCCGACGCCGATGCGCGCCAGCGATCGTTGATCACGATGCCGGGGTCGATCGCCCGGACCTGTTCCATCAGCGACGCCGTCTGCCACACGCCGGCGTCGCGATTCCAGTGCCCGTCGCCCCACAGCATCGCCACGTCGTAGCGCTCGACGAGGTCGAGTACCTGGGGATGCAACACGTCGCGGACGTACTCGTCGCTGGGGTACCGCGCGTCGCCCCAGTCGACCAGCGAGAGGTACGCCCCGAACGTGATGTCGTGTCGCTCGCACGCTGCGGCGTACTCGGCCAGCACGTCGCGCCGGGGACCCCGTTCGGTGAGCCGCTTCGTCGAACCGGGCGCATCCCACCACGCCCAGCCGTCGTGGTGCCTGGCGACGCAGACGGTGTACCCGGCACCCAGACTCGAGGCGAGTTCCGCCCACCGCTCGGCGTCGAACTGGTCGAAGTCGAGCAGGTCGACGAAGTCGTCGTAGTGCTCGATGTGACCCCATCGATCGCGATGGTGGGCGAGCGTCTCGACCATCGGCTGCGGGTGCAGCATCACGTCGGCCACGTCGTCGCCGAGGTGGCTGCGGTACATGTCGGCGTACTCGCCGATCGGAGCCCAGGCGGGTACGGCAGCCACGCTCGTGTGGACGAGCAGACCGAGACGCCGCTCCTTCCACCAGTCCGGCATCGTCATCGGGTGCAGAGTCTCGCGCATGCGAGGTGCCACGGCGGCAACGCGCGAGGGCGGCCACCCTCCTCGATCGACGGGTCCATCCGCCGGATCACGCCCGATTCCGGCTGGGAACAGTCGTTCACGTAACGTCGCACCTCTATGAAGCTCTCGATGATGATCAACTACTCCGGCGACTTCAAGGCCGACGTCGACAAGGTCGTCGCCTTGGAGAAGGCGGGCCTCGACATGGTGTGGGTGCCCGAGGCGTACAGCTTCGACGCCGTCTCCCAGATGGGGTATCTCGCCGCGAAGACCGACACGATCGAGATCGGCTCGGCGATCCTCAACGTGTTCTCCCGCACCGCCACGTGCATGGCCCAGACCGCCGCCGGCCTCGACTTCGTGTCCGACGGACGATTCACGCTCGGTCTCGGTGCGTCGGGCCCGCAGGTCGTCGAGGGCTTCCACGGTGTGCCGTACGACAAGCCGATGCCGCGCATTCGCGACTACATCAACGTGTGTCGGATGACGATGAAGCGCGAGAAGGTCGTCTACGACGGCCCGACCGTCCAGATCCCGCTGCCCGAAGGCGAGGGCACGGGGATGGGCAAGCCGCTCAAGCTGATCAACCACCCGGTGCGCGACACCGTCCCGATCTTCTGGGCGTCGCTGATGGGCCTGTCGGTGAAGAACACCGCCGAGCACGCCGACGGCTGGATCCCGATCTTCTTCGATCCCGAGAAGTACCACAACGTGTGGGGCGACGACATCAAGGCCGGCACGGTCGACCGTGACCCCGCACTCGGTCCGTTGCAGATCTCGGCAGGCGGCATGGTCGCCATCGGTGAGGAACTGGTCGGCGACAAGGCCGACGCGCTGCTCGACTACTCCCGTCCGAGCGTTGCGCTCTACACCGGCGGGATGGGAGCACGCGACAAGAACTTCTACAACACGATCCTGCAGAAGTACGGCTACGTCGACGAAGCCATCGCCATCCAGGACCACTACCTCGCCGGCGAGAAGGACAAGGCTGCGTCGCTCGTGCCCGCCCAGATGCTGCGTGACATCAACCTCGTGGGGCCGAAGAGCTTCGTGAAGGAACGTCTCGCGGCCTACAGCGAAGCCGGCGTGACACACCTGAGTGTCAATGCGGTCGGCAAGGACGACGTCGACACCATCGAGACCCTCAAGTCGCTGCTTCCCTGATCGGACGGGTCGTCGGCCGCACCCGCCGGTGCGCGTGTGGCCGACGACGTTCCGTCACGACGGATCGGGTCGCGGTTCGAAACCGCCCTCGAACGTCTGACAGTCACCGAAGTCGGCCAGGTCGACGACGGAACCGACCGACCCCGTGGCCGTGTCGAATCGGATGACGGTGCCTCCGAGGGCGTCGGCGACCCAGATGTCGGTGCCGTCGACGACGGTGTCGATCGAGGAGAAGGTTGCGTCCTCGACCAGCGTGGCGGTGTTCGTGTCGGGGTCGATCCGCCAGAAGGTGCCCGACTCGGTACCGACCCAGACGGCATCGGGCGTGTAGGCCAGTGCGTGTGGCCACGTGCCGACCTCGATCACCGCTTGCACCTCGCCGGTCTGGTCGTCGAGACGCGTCACGGTGCCGTCGAGGTTGTTCGTGACCCATGCGCTCCCGCCACCCACTTCGACGTGCAGGGGCGTCGCGCCGGCTGCGACGTCGACCGGCCGGCTCATCTCGTCCACGTCGATCACGGTGACCGTGCCGTCGCCGTGGTTGGTGACCCAGGCCGTGCCGTCCACGACGGTGACGTGATGCGGGTCGAGGCCGACGGGTGTCGTCTCGACGAGTCGTGCGGTGGCCGCATCGATTCGGTAGAGGACGCTGTCGAACGGATCGGTGGCCCAGACGTCGTCTCCGTCGGCGGTCACCCCGAGAGCCGAGCCGGGCAGCGGGACCTCGGCGGTCACGACGAATTCGTCCGGATCGATTTGCGAGACGGAACCGTCGTCACGAGTGCCGACCCAGACCGAGTTCGCGGCGATGGCCACACCCGATGCGGAAGAACCCACGACCACGGCGCCCGTGACCTCCTCGGTCCGCTTGTCGATCCGAACCACCACGCCGCACGCCGCGTCGGTCACCCAGACCGACGCTGCGTCGACGGCGACGCTGTCGGGCTGGAACGCGGCACCGGTCGGCGTCGCCTCGTCGGACCCGGAAGGACCTCCCGCCGCCGGATCCTCGTCGGACCCGTCGGGCGCTTCGGGCGCTGTGGGTTCGTCGGACGACTCGGACCCGTCGTCGTTCGAGTCCTCCGTCCGGTCGTCGCCACCGTCGGATCGGTCGGCCGAACCCCCCGAGTCCTGGCGCAGCACGACGAACACGATGAACAGCGCCACGACGGCAACGACGGCCGCGAGCGACAGGAGGACCACGGTCGGACGGGAACCGTTCCCCGGACCGGAACCGCCACCGGCGCCCGGGTGCGGTCCGAAGCCTCCGCCCCGGTTCGGGGGACCCGGGAAGCCAGGCACCGCGCCCGGTGCCGGGGATCCCGGTGGTGGCGGAAAGCCCGGGGCAGGCCCCCAGTGCTGAGGCGCTCCGACCGGCGGTGCGGGTGGACCCGACGGCGGGCCGACCTGCGACCCCGGGAGCCAGAAGTCGTCACTCACGGTTGCACCTCCACCGTCGCGCACACGCCCATCGTCAGACCATCCCCCGCAGCCACCACAGCGAGAGCGCGTAGGCGGTGACGAGTGCGACGAACGCAGCCATCGCCCAGCGCCACGTGAGTTCCTTGGTGATCTCGATCTCCTCGCCCAGGGTCTCACCCAGGCTGTCGCGCACCTGGTCGTACGCATCGGCGAGTTGATCGCCGCTCTGCGCCTCGAACGCCTGGCCACCGGTGGCTTCCGCGACCACTTCGAGTTCGGCCGGAGCGACGGGTACCGGGACGACGTCGCCCGACACCGGATCGACGATCGTGCCGCCTTCGGTCCCGAAGGCGATCGTGAACACCGGGATGCCGGCCTCGACCGCGGTGGCGGTTCCATCGGCGGTCTCGCGTCCGACCGTGGTGGCGCCGTCGGTCAACAGCACGATCGCGCCCGGAGCGAGTTCCTCGTCGCGGTCGGGGTCCTCCTCGGCGCGGCTGACGAGCAGATCGGAGGCGACGAACAGGGCGTCGCCTATCGCGGTCGAGATGTCCAGTTCGAGGCCCTCGATCCGACGGTTGATCCGCGACCGGTCGAGGGTGGGGTCGACTTCGACGCGCACCACGCCGGCGAACGAGATCAACCCGACCTCGACGTCGTCGTCGACCTCGTCGATGAAGTCACGTGCCGCCTCCTTCGCCGCTTCGAGCCGATTGGGCGCGACGTCGGTGGATTCCATGGACAGCGACACGTCGAACAGGAGCAGGATCCGACCTTCGCTGCGAGTGCGCTCGGTCGTGCGTTCCACCGGTCGGGCGATCGCCACGACGGCGAGGGCGAGGCCGAGGAGTTGGACGGAGGCGATGACGTGGCGACGCCAGCGTGGCCGCTTCGGAGCGACCCGGTCGAGCAGGTCGACCTGCGTGAAGCGGACCTGTGCCGTCCGTCGCCAGGTCAGCGATCCCACGTAGGCAGCAGCCATCGCTGCGACGACGAGGAGCATCCACAGCCGCCCGGCGGCGATGAAGTCGGGGAACAGCCAGCTCATCGGGGCATCACCCCGCCGCGTACGGCCTGCACCCGTTTGCGCTGGACGTGTCGCACGATCGAACCGAGCCAGTCGTCGGCCGTGGACAGTTCGATGACCTCGGCGTGGGCTCGTCTCATGCCTGCCAACCGGCGGTCGCGTTCCTCGGCCGCGACCTCGGCGTAGCGCCGCTGCACCTTGGCGGTCACCCGAATCTCGCGGCTCCGGCCGGTTGCCGGGTCGACGAGTTCCACGAGGCCGATCGGCGGCACGTCGAGTTCTCGCGGGTCGGTGATCGGGATCGCCAGGATCTCGTGGCGGATCCCCGTGCGTCCGAGCGGCTCGATCCACGCGTCGCCTGCGAAGTCGGACACGACGGCGACGAAGCCGCGCCGCGTCGCGATCGCACCCACCCGGTCGAGGGCACCCGCGAGGTCGGCCCGCCCGAGACCTTCGGCCGGTGGGGGAGAAGCGAGCGCTGCCAGGATCGCCCTCACCTGGTTCTTGCCGGCGCGGGGCTGCATCACGTGGATGCGCGGACCGGCCACCAGGACGGCGCCGAGGCGGTTCTGGGCGCGCGCCGTCAGGAAGCCGACCGTGGCCGCAGCGGCCATGGCGGTCTGCGCCTTGTCGTTGGCCTGGGTGCCGAAGTTCATCGTGGCCGACACGTCCACCACGAGCCAGGCGAGCAGGTCGCGATCGGCGATCTGCTCGCGCACGAACGTCTCGTTGGTGCGCGCCGTGACGTTCCAGTCGATGCGACGCACGTCGTCGCCGGGCTGGTACTGGCGCGACTCGCCGGGCTCGGAGCCGTGGCCGGGCGTGAGACCCTGATGGTTCCCGTGCAGGACACCGTCGAGACGTCGGTTGATCATCAACTCGAGTGAACGCAGGTGTTCGGCGACGGTGTCGGGCGTGGGACCCTGGACCCAACCGCGTGGTGCCGGTCGGGCCACGGCTGCGGGCATCGATGTCGGCGGCCCGGTCGGGCGGCCGGCGGACGTGGTCACCATCGCTCAGCTCCGCGAGAAGGCGTCGTTGGGCTTGGGGGAGACCCAGTGCGCGGGCACGGCGGCGAGCATCCGGTTGATCACGTCGTCGGTGGTGACGTCCTGCGCGAGCGCGTCGTAGGTGAGCAACAACCGGTGGCGCATGATCTCGGGTGCGAGGTCGAACACGTCCTGGGGCGTCGCGTAGGTGCGCCCTCGCAGCATCGCGAGCGCTCGCGCTCCGCGCACCAGGTTGATCGTGGCTCGTGGGCTCGCACCCAGTCCGATGATGTCGCCGAGATCGCCGACGTTGAAGCGAGCGGGGTTGCGGGTGCACTGCACCAGATCGACGGCGTACTGCGCGACCGATCGGTCGACGAACACGGAGTCGGCGCGACGTTGCAACTCGACGAGTTGTTCGAGCGAGATGACCTGTGAGGGCTCGGGCACGGTGGTCGTGACGCCCATCCGGTCGAGGATCGTCAGTTCCTCCTCGGCGGTCGGATGATCCAGCACGATCTTCATCATGAAGCGGTCGCGCTGTGCGTCGGGAAGGTTGTAGACGCCTTCGGACTCGATCGGGTTCTGCGTGGCGACGACGAAGAACGGGGCCGGCACGGGGTGGGTGACACCGCCGATCGTGACCTGCTGCTCGGCCATCACCTCGAGGAGCGCCGACTGCACCTTGGCGGGTGCGCGGTTGATCTCGTCGGTCAGCAGGAAGTTGACGAACACGGGGCCGAGTTCGACGTCGAACGTCTCCGTCGACCCGCGATAGATGCGGGTGCCGACGATGTCGGACGGCAGCAGGTCGGGCGTGAACTGGATGCGGGCGAACGTGCCGCCGACGACCTTCGACAGCGTTTCGGCCGCCAGTGTCTTCGCGAGTCCGGGAACCGACTCCAGCAGGCAGTGCCCGCGGCACAGGACACCGACGAGGAGACGCTCCAGCAGGCGCGTCTGGCCGACCATCACCTTGCGCAACTCGAAGAAGATCTGTTCGAAGGTCTCCGCGGTCCTGAGGTCGTCCATGGGAGCAGCCGATGGCCTGCTCGCAGATGCTGCCGCCTTCGCGGTCTCGTCATTTCCGGGTGGGTGGAAGATGGTCGGGGAGTCCGCGTCACTCATTGAGACCGAAGCTACTGGCGCCGTCGTGAGACGACAGGTCGGCCCGACGGGGACGTATCCCCGTGTACCCGTATCCTCGGGTCATGACCGACCGCGACACGACGACGGCGGACGACCTGCACGACGACGGCGCCGACGACTCCCTCGACGAGGCCGCCGACGCGCTGGCCCAGGAGGACGATGCCGTCCCGTTCGACGCCGACGACCGCGCGAAGCTCGAATCGCAGTGGCAGCGCACCGAGGACGAGGCCCTGGCCGATCGTCGTGTGTCGTCGATCGCAGCGGGCCGACGCAAGGGCGGCGTCATGGGCGCGGCGATGGCGGGTGCCATGCTCGCCATCCAGGAGATCTACGAAGGTCCGAAGAAGGACGACATGGTCGCCGTGTCGGAGTCCCCCGACGAGCCCGGCGACATCGACACGGACGGCATCCTCGTCCAGGTCGGCGACGTCGACGTCGAAGCCAAGCTCCCCTCACGATTGACGGGGTCGGCCGGGGTCAGACCCCGGCCGACCGGTAGGCACCGGGTTGTTTGAAGAGCTTGCGGTGCCAGCGTGACGGGGTGAGCGCGATCGCCCGGGGCTCGTCCTCGAACATCCAGCGGGCGAAGTTGCGCCGGCCCCACTCGCCGGACCCGGCGACGACGCGGATCGCTCCGCGCGCGCCCCACTCCTTGGCGAGGACCCTGCCGAGTGCGAGCGACATCTTGTGGTCGGCGATCAGGTGGTGGTGCACCTCGCGCTCGTACAACTCGTTGGCGACGTCGGGCCGAGTCGCCCCGGCCGCGATGATCGACTCCGCAGCGAGTCGACCGGTGAGCAGGGCCTGGCCGATGCCTTCCCCCGTCATCACGTCGGTCGCGGTGGCGGCGTCGCCGACGAACAGCACGCGATCGGCGCTGAGCGGAAGCGCATCGATCCGGGCGGGGATCGGCCACGCCGTGTGTCGGTCCTCCATCTCGAATCCGGCACCCAACGCCTCGACGATGTGCGGCCGCGCCAACAGGTCGGGCCAGATCGCCTTGATCTCCTTCCCGGACCGATCGCCGTCGCGCAGCACCCCGAAGCCGATGTTCGCGCGGTTGCCGGGGAGCGGGAACGACCACGCGTAGCCGGGAAGCAGGTCGGCTTCGAACCAGACGTGGAGTCGACGCGACGCCGTTCCGGTCACGTTGCGTGCGTACTGACGGAACCCGTGCCACTCGCCGAGGTAGCCGGGTTCGTTGAGTCCGACCGCCTTGCGCACGGGGCTCCACATCCCGTCGGCGGCGACGACGTAGCGCGTGTCGATCGTGAGGCCGTCGGCGTCGACGCGCACGATCTCACCGCCATCGGCGTCGGTCCGGTGATCGAGCGACCGGAAGCCGTGTCCGTCCCGGACGTCGGCACCTGCCGCTCGAGCGATGTCGAGGAGTGCGTCGTCGAGTTGGAGTCGAGGGGCCACGGCGGCGTACCGGCCGTCGGTGGGCAACGGCACGGTGACCTCGCGCCCCGACGGAGAGCGCAAGGCGGCGCCGGACACGTCGAACCAGTCGCCGACGGTTCCGGGGTCGAACCCGAGGCCGTCGAGCTCACGGAGCGCGAGCGTGGTCAATCCGTCGCCGCAGCACTTGTCGCGTGGAAAGGTCGCCTTGTCGATCACGATCACCGATCGCCCCGCCCGAGCGAGTTCCGTCGCTGCGGCCGAACCGGCCGGGCCGCCGCCCACGACCAGGACGTCGGCGCTGAGGTTCTTCTGAGTCATCGCCGGTGAGGCTACGAGTCCCGTCTCCATCGACCCCGACGAAGCCCCGATTCGGCCCGACGATCCGCCTGCGTATCGGAACGCCGAGGTCAGCTGCGACGTGAGTCTCTCCCGACGTGGGACGAGGAGGGCATGCGAGACCAACCGCGGCCCGCCGGTTCCACCTCCCCGATCACCGGACTGTCAGGCCGGCCTGACACCGAGATCGATCGAGTCAGGCCAGCCTGACACATGCCTCGATCGACTCCCGGAACTCACCACGCCAGGCGGGCGAGGGCCTTCACCCCTGCGGAGCCGGGCGTTGACGTGTCCGTCGGGTCGTCGATCGAGCGTGGGTGCGATCTACGGTCCATGCATGGCTCTGAACCCCGACGCACTCGGCTCCACCTCTGACCCGATCGAGGTCGCGTGGACCTCCAAGGACGCCCTCCTCTACGCCGTCGGCGTCGGCGCCGGCCACGAGGAGTTGGCGTTCACCACGGAGAACACGGCCGACACCGAGCAACTGGTGCTGCCGACGTTCCCGGTCGTCATCGGGTACGGCCGAGGCTCCGCGATGCGTCACATCGGGTCGTTCGACCCGGCGTTGCTCGTCCACGGCCAGCAGGCGATCACCCTGCACCGCCCGGTTCCCATCGAAGGATCCGTCACGATCACCGGTGAGATCACCGCGATGTGGGACAAGGGCACGGCGGCCGTGGTCGAGACCACGAGCACCGCGGTGATGGACGACGAGCCCCTGTACAGCCTGACGTCCTCGGCGTTCATCCGTGGTGCCGGCGGGTGGGGCGGCGAACGCGGCCCGTCCAGGCCGAAGAACGAACCGCCCGCATCCGACCCGGACCACGAAGTGACCTACCAGACCTCACGCGACCAGGCGTTCGTGTACCGACTGTCGGGCGACCGCAACCCGCTCCACACCGACCCGGCCTTCGCGGCCATGGGCGGGTTCGACACGCCGATCCTGCACGGACTGTGCACCTACGGATTCACCGGGCGAGCGCTGCTCCACGCGGTCTGTGGTTCCGACCCGACCAGGTTCCGACACGTGGAAGGTCGCTTCGCGTCGCCGGTGTTCCCCGGTGAGACGCTGACGATCCGCACGTGGTCGATCGGAGACGGTGAGACCGTGTTCACGACGAGCGCCGGCACGGGCGACACCGAGCGCGTCGTGATCGACCAGGGCCTGCTCCGCCACGGCTGACGCACCGGAACCCGCTCATGAACCCGCTGCGGTGAGCCTCCGTCGGCCGGGAGCCGACCCAGGCTCACCGCACGGGTGGATCCGTGGAGGTCAGGTGGTGCAGACGGCGACGAGGTGGGCGACGATGTCGGCCAGAGCGACGTCGTCGCTGTCGCCGGATGCGCGGTCCTTGACCTCGATGGTCGGTTCCTCGGCCTCGATGCCGCGTCCGACGACGGCGATCGTGGGGACGCCGATCAGTTCGGCGTCCTTGAACCGCACGCCGGGCGAGACCTTGACGCGGTCGTCGAACAGCACCCGCAGGCCGGCGGCCTCGAGTTCGCCGGCCAGCTTCTCTGCCGCCGACTCCTGCGGGCTGCCGGGCTTGCCCGCCATGACCAGGTGGACGTCGGCCGGTGCGATCTCGCGCGGCCACACCAGCCCGAGTTCGTCGCAGTGCGCTTCGGCCACCGCGGCGAGACAGCGCGAGACGCCCACGCCGTAGGAACCCATGGTGGGCGTGAGCGGCTTGCCGTCCTCGCCCTGCACCCACAGGTCGAGCGCCTCGGCGTACTTGCGGCCGAGTTGGAAGATGTGGCCGATCTCGATGCCACGTGCGATCTCGACGCGCTCGCCGCATGCCGGGCAGACGTCGCCGTCGAGGATCTCGGCGGCCTCGATCACCCCATCGGGGGTGAAGTCCCGTCCGGCGGTCAGGTCGATCACGTGACGGTTGTACTCATCGGCGCCCGTGACCCACTGCGTGCCCGAGACGACCCGCGGGTCGACCAGGTAGCGGATGCCCGACGAATTGTTCGTGCCCAGTGCGCCGGGCCCGATGTAGCCCTTCTTCAACGACGGGTACTTCGCGAAGTCGTCCTCCCCGAACGGCTCGGCCTCGGCGGGTGCCACGACGGCCTCGAGTCGCTTCATGTCGACGTCGCGGTCGCCCGGGATGCCGATCGCCAGCGGCTCGATCGTGCCGTCCGGGTGCTTGAGGTTGACGACGAGGTTCTTCAACGTGTCGGCTGCGGTCCAGTCGCGATCGGGGTGGCGCATCGACTCGTCCTGGTTGACGAACTCGACGAGCGTGGCGATCGTGGGGGTGCCGGGTGTGTCGTGGATCTCCGCAGCACGGAGACCGTCGACGGGGATGTCGTCGGGCACCGGCGTGGTGACCGCTTCGACGTTGGCGGCGTAGTCGCACGACGTGCACCGGATGTAGGTGTCCTCGCCCACGGCCATCGGGGCGAGGAACTCCTCGGACTTCGAACCACCCATCGCCCCCGACATCGCGGACACGATCACGAAGGGCAGACGCAGTCGCTCGAAGAGCCTGATGTACGCCTCGCGGTGCATCGCATACGAGGCGTCGAGCCCGGCGTCGTCGAGGTCGAACGAGTACGAGTCCTTCATGACGAACTCGCGGGTGCGCAGCAGACCGGCGCGCGGGCGGGCTTCGTCGCGGTACTTCGTCTGGATCTGGTAGAGGCTGACCGGCAGGTCCTTGTACGAGGCGGCGATGTCCTTGACCATCAGCGTGAACATCTCCTCGTGGGTGGGTGCGAGGAGGAAGTCGGCGCCTTTGCGGTCGACGAGGCGGAACAGGTTGTCGCCGTACTCGGTCCAGCGGCCGGTCGTCTCGTACGGCTCGCGGGGGAGGAGCGCAGGGAAGTGCACCTCCTGCGTGCCGGCTCTGTTCATCTCGTCACGGACGATGTTCTCGACGTTGCGGAACACCTCCCAGCCGAGCGGCAACCAGGAGAAACCACCGGGCGCGGCGCGCCGGATGTATCCGGCGCGCACCAGGAGCCGGTGGCTCGCGACCTCGGCGTCGGCGGGGGCCTCACGGAGGGTCTTCAGGAACATGGTCGACATGCGCAGCACGCCGCAGAACCTACCGTTGCGTCACTGCGCCGGGCCGCTCGCCTTTCGTCGTGTCCGCCGAACGGCGAACGATCCGGTCCCCGAACCGAAGGTTCGATCGTGCTGCTAGCATCGGTTCCCGCAAATTGGTTCGTTGACCAAGGCGTGGGGCGTCAGCCTCACGCCTTGTTTGTTGAATGGGCCCCGGAACCGTCGCACGCGCGACGTCAGGAGAGGAAGGTGAATCGACATGGCCAGTGAACTCGAACGAGTACGTGCGCTGGTGGAGCCCATCACCGCCGACCTCGACCTGGACCTCTACGACATCGAGCGCCGCGGTGGCACCGTGCGCATCACCGTCGACACGCCTCCCGGTTCCGACGGTGGGATCAACCTCGACACGCTGTCGCTGGCGACGCGTCTGATCAGCCGGGAACTCGATCACGAGGAACCGATCACCACGCAGTACACGCTCGAGGTCACGAGCCCCGGCCTCGAACGGACCCTGCGCACACCGGCACACTTCCAACGAGAAGTCGGCAAGGACGTCACCGTGCGCCTCGCCGGTCATGCCGTCGCCGATGGAGGAGCGCGTCGTGTCGACGGCAAGCTCCTCGCGGCCGACGACACCACCGCCACGCTGCTCACCGCCGACGGTGACGAGCGGGCGATCGCGATCGCCGACGTCGACAAGGCGCGCACGATCTTCGAGTGGGGTCCCAAGCCCAAACCCGGCAAGGGCCCCGGCAACACCAAGTCGAAGAACTCGGCGAAGGACAACCAGAGCAAGTCGGGTCAGAGCATGAAGGAGAAGCAGCAGTCGTGACGAACATCGACATGAGCGAAGCCATTTCGGCGTTGGCCGAGACGAAGGGTCTGACGGAGGACGCACTCCTCCACGTCCTGGTGGACGCGCTGGCGTCCGCCTACAAGCGACGTCCCGACGCGGCCGACGAGGTCGTCGTCGAGGTCAACCCCGAGACGATGGAGTTCTCCTTCATCGGGTACGACGTGGACGAGGACGGCAACTGGGTCAACGAGCGCGACGACACACCGAAGAAGGAGGAGATGGGCCGCATCGCCGCCCAGACCTTCCGTCAGGTGATGAGCCAGCGCATCCGCGAAGTCGAGTCCGACCGCAAGTTCGAGGAGTACGCGAACCGCGAGGGCGACATCGTCACCGGCATCATCCAACGCACGGATACGCGCTACACGCTGCTCGATCTCGGCCGCGCCGAGGCGTTGCTGCCCCAGGCCGAGCAGGTGCCGTTCGAGCGACCCGCCCAGGGCGAGCGTCAGAAGGCGTACATCGTCGAGGTGCGCCGCACGCCCAAGGGTCCCCAGATCGTCGTCTCGCGCACGCACCCCGGGCTCATCAAGCGTCTGTTCGAGTTGGAAGTCCCCGAGATCGCCGACGGCATCGTCGAGATCAAGGCCTGCGCCCGTGAACCCGGTCACCGCACCAAGATCGCCGTCTGGTCGAACGACCACAACGTCGATCCGGTCGGAGCCTGCGTGGGTGCCCGTGGCGGACGCGTCCGCATGGTCGTCAACGAGATGCGCGGCGAGAAGATCGACATCGTCCCGTTCTCCGAGGACCTCCCCGACTTCGTCGCCAAGGCGCTCTCGCCGGCCAAGGTCACCCAGGTGATCATCTCCGACGACGGCACCCAGGCCGACGTGATCGTTCCCGACCACCAGCTCAGCCTGGCGATCGGCCGCGAGGGTCAGAACGCGCGCCTCGCCGCCCGCCTCACCGGTGTGCGCGTCGACATCCGTTCCGAGACGCAGTACGCCGAGGGCATCCCCTCGGGCGGCCGCGACCAGGAAGAGGTCGACTACGCCGACGGACAGTGGGTCGCGAACAAGGAGACCGGCGAGATGGAGTGGCACGCCAGCGACGGCACCGTCATCTCGGAGTCGGCCTGGCAGGACCAGCAGGCCGCCGAGGCCGCCGCTGCCCGTCAGGCGGCACGTGACGCCGAGGACGCAGCGGACGCCGCCGAGGCAGCGGGCGGGTCGGCGGTCTCCGACGCAGCCGATGCGTCGGCCGGATCCGAGTCGGAGGTGGCGGCCGGTTCACACGCACCGCTCGACGACCTGGCGATCGCTCCGGACGGATTCCCGATCAAGGGCAATGCCGACTCGATGAAGTACCACGAGCCCGACGGGCAGTGGTTCGAGTCCGCGGTCGCCGAGATCTGGTTCGACACGGCGGCATCCGCCGAGGCGGCCGGCTACACCAAGGCAGGGTCGAGCGATTGATCTGCGCCGCCCCGTCCGCAGCTGCATCGGCTGCCGTACACGTCGAACGACGCGCGAACTCGTGCGCGTCACACGTTCGGTCCGTGACGACGGCACCGCCATCGATGTCGATGGCGCCAGCGACGGTCGGGGTGCGTGGTTGTGTCGGCACGAGGGTGGCGTCGCGTCCGACGCCTGCCTCGCCACCGCCATCGCAGCCGGGCAGTTCGCCCGAGCGTGGCGGACCCCGCTCGACGAGCGCGACATCGATGCGATCCGCCGAGC
The DNA here is from genome assembly GCF_039969435.1 of Ilumatobacter sp. GTDB lineage: Bacteria > Actinomycetota > Acidimicrobiia > Acidimicrobiales > Ilumatobacteraceae > Ilumatobacter_A. Next base: position 51,988 of record NZ_JBDVNU010000038.1, on the reverse strand, counting down.
GATCGGCGCCTCGCACACAGACGAACGAGACTCGCCCGCGCAAATGCGCCCTGGGTGAGGGAATGACGACAGGGAAAGGTTGAATCGAAACGTGCCTGCGAAGAAGATCCGCGTCCACGAGCTCGCCAAGGAGCTCGGGATGACCAACAAAGAGGTACTCGACCTCGCCGGAGCTGCGGGTGTTGCCGCCAAGGCACCCTCGTCGTCCCTGCAAGAGGCGTACGCCGACATGCTCCGTCGTCGCGCCGAGCGCGAGGGCCTCGTGCGAGACGAACAGCCCGAAGAGCCGAAGAAGGCCGCGTCGAAGAAGGCGCCGGCGAAGAAGAAGGCGGCCGCCAAGACCGCCGCTGCCGACGCAGCGCCGAAGTCCGAGTCGTCGAGCGGCCGAGCCGACGACACGGCCGGTGACGCGGGTGAGGACACCACGGCGGCGCCCGCGGCGCCCACGATCACGTCCGCCACACCGCCACAGGACGCTCGGGTCTCCGAACCGTCCGCGCCCGCCGAGACCGCTGCGCCGGTGCCCGACGCACCCGCCCCCGCTGCCGCTGCCGAGGCCCCGGTCGCCGACGTACCCAAGGTCGGCGACAGCAGGCCGGTCGCCTCGGAGCCCCCGCCGCCGCCTCCTCCGGGCAAGGCACCCGTCGGTGCCACCCCCAGTGTCCCGGTGCAGCCCGCCGGACCATCCGCCGCCGATCTCGTGGTCCTCGCGGCCGAAGGCAAGCCGATCCCGAAGATGGCGGCCCGTGTGGAGCCGGCTCCGGTCGTCGCACCTCCGCCGCCTGCTCCCGAGCCGCGTCGCGTCATCTCGAGCGCGCGTCCCAGCGCCGACGGCACACCGCCCCCGGACGCTCATCCGCCGATCCCGGCCGACATCGTCGATCCCGCAGCGCCCACCGCACGCGGACCCGTCGGTCCCTCGGGCCGAGCGGTCCCGCCGCCCCCCGGTGGAGCCAAGCCGCTCTCGCCTTCGGGCAAGCCGATCCCGCCTCCTCCCGGCTCATCGCGTCCGGCCCCGGCCGGTGCCCGTCCGGCAGGTGCCGGTGGGTATCGCGGTGGTCCCGGCGGTGGCGGCGGAGCTCGTCCCGGCGGAGGCCCCGGTGGCCCGCGCCCCGGTGGTGCAGGTCGACCCGGCGGCGGTCGCCGACCTCCGCGCCGCACCGGTCGTCGGCGTCGCCGTCGCGACCAGGACGAGCTGCAGCCCCAGGCAACGCAGTACACGTCGTCCGACGTCGCTGTCCCCGAGGGCGAGATCATCATCGAACGCGGCGTGTCGGCCCAGGAGTTCGGTCCCAAGCTGAACCGCACGTCGGCCGACGTGCTGCGCTTCCTGCTCACGAACGGTGAGATGGTCACCGCGACCATGACGCTGGCCGACGAGCAGATGGAGCTCTTCGCGCTCGAGGTGGGTGCCGAGATCCTGATGGTCGAGCCCGGCCAGCAGGAAGAGGTCGAACTGCAGAAGTTGTTCGACGACTCCGACGACGACGAGGACCTCGAGCCCCGCGCCCCGGTGATCACCGTCATGGGCCACGTCGACCACGGCAAGACCACGCTGCTCGACCGCATCCGCGGTGCCAACGTTGTCGACGGTGAGGCCGGCGGCATCACGCAGCACATCGGTGCCTACACGGTGCAGAACGAACACGGCTCCGTCACGTTCCTCGACACCCCGGGCCACGCGGCGTTCACGCAGATGCGTGCCCGCGGTGCCGACGCAACCGACATCGTCGTGTTGATGGTCGCTGCCGACGACGGCCTGATGCCCCAGACGATCGAGGCGATCAACCACGCTCGAGCGGCCGATGTGCCGATCGTCGTGGCGGTCAACAAGATCGACAAGGCGAACGCCGACCCGCAGCGGGTGCTCACGCAACTCGCCGAGTACGAACTCGTCCCCGAGTCCTGGGGCGGCGACACGATCGTCGTCGAGATGTCGGCCCTCAAGGGCGAGGGTGTCGACGAGATGATCCAGCAGCTCCAGGTCGTCGCAGAACTCGAAGAGCTCCAGGCGAACCCGAACGGCCGCGCCAAGGGCATCGTCATCGAGGCGCAGCTCGACAAGGGACGTGGCCCCGTGGCCACGATCCTCGTCGACAAGGGCACCCTCAACGTCGGCGACCCGATCGTGGCCGGCGGCACCTGGGGCAAGGTCCGAGCGATGATCAACGACAAGGGCGAGCAGGTCAAGTCGGCCGGCCCGTCCACCCCGGTGCAGGTCCTCGGTCTGTCCGGCGTGCCCGAAGCCGGCGACGAGTTCCGGGCCGCGCCCGACCAGAAGATCGCTCAAGCGGTCGGCGAAGCGCGTGCGCTGCGTCTCAAGGCTCGTCACCTCCGCGAGGATTCGCGGGTCAAGACCGGCACCAAGCTCGAGGACATCTTCGCCCAGATCCAGGCGGGCGAGAAGGCCGAACTGAACATCCTGCTCAAGACCGACGTGCAGGGATCGCTCGAAGCGGTCACGAGTTCGCTGCGTCAGTTGAACAGTGCCGAGGTCGAGCTGACCTTCGTGCACCGTGCGGTCGGCGGGATCACGGAGAACGACATCACGCTCGCCGAGGCGACCAACTCCACCATCATCGGCTTCAACGTGCGTCCCGACGGCAAGGCCCGCAAGGCCGCCGATCAGGCCCAGGTCGAGATTCGGACCTACGAGATCATCTACAAGCTGCTCGAGGACATCGAGTTGTCCATGGTCGGCATGCTGGATCCCGAGTTCGAGGAGCGGGTCACCGGCGAGGCCGAGGTGCGCGAGATCTTCCGGGTCCCCAAGCAGGGAGCCATCGCGGGTTGCATGGTCACGTCCGGCGTCATCACGCGCGGGTCCAAGGTCCGCTTCATCCGCGAGGGCACGATCATCTGGAAGGGTGCGATCGAGTCGCTTCGTCGTTTCAAGGACGACGCCAAGGAGGTCCGCGAGGGCTTCGAGTGCGGTATCGGACTGGACGACTTCCAGGACCTCAAGGCGGGCGACATCATCGAGACGTACGAAGACGTCGAGGTCCAGCGCACCGCACTCTGACCCACATGCCGTGCTCGGGGCCGTGAGGCCCGAGCAGGGCATTGGCGGAAATCGACGCTGCGATAGATTTCCGCTCCGTGATTTCTTCTGCCGTGTGACGGGTGCCATACTCTCCTGAGAAGTCGAACCCACCCGGGGTTCGCGTGAAGGGGGAAGCTCATGCAACGACGTCTACGTCTCGTCGCCGCTCCGCTCCTGGCGGGTGCGTTGATCGCAACCGCCTGTGGCGGGAGCAGCGATGGTGGATCAGACACTGGTGACACCGGCGGCGACACCGCCGACTCGGTCGCCGACGACACCGGCGACACGGTCGCCGACGACACCGGTGACACCGGTGGTGAGGATGCCGGTGACACCGGTGATGCCGAAGGCGACACCGGTGATGCCGAAGGCGACACCGGCGACGCAGAAGGCGACACCGGCGATGCAGAGCCGGTCGACCCGTCGGCCGTGACCCGAGGCGGCACACTGGTCGCCCTGCTCGAAGCCGAGTCCGACACGTGGGACATCCCGGGCGCCAACTGCGCGGTGGCGTGCATCTCGGTGATGAACCAGGTCGCCGACACGTTGACGATCGTCGACGAGAACGGTGCCATCCAGCCGTTCCTTCTCGAGGCGTACGAGGTGAGCGACGACTTCACGACCCACACGCTCACGATGCGCGACGGCGTCACGTTCCACGACGGCACGCCTGCCGACGCGGCCGCCGTGCAGCGCAGCCTCATCGAGATGGCGAGCGGCATCCTGCAGGGACAGGTCTTCCTCGACCTCGTGAACGGCTCGCCGGTCAGCGCCGACAACCCGGGCGACCCGGCGGACTCGATCGTGCTGACCGACGACAAGACCGTCACGGTGACGTTCAACAAGCCGTTCGCCACGTTCGGACAGAACATCGCCGGTCGCACCGGCTGGCTCATCGCCCCCAGCTTCTGGGACAGCGAGACCCGCGCCAGCGATCTGATGATCGCGACCGGGCCGTTCACCATGGACGAGCAGGTGCGTGACGAGGTCACCCGTCTGTCGGCGAACCCCGACTACTGGCGCACCGACTCGGCGGGCGAACCGCTGCCGTACCTCGATGGCATCGAGTTCCGCCCGAACCCCGACGGTTCGGCCCGGCGCGCAGCGATGCAGTCCGGCGACGCCAACGTCAACCAGGACAGCGACGGAGAGAACAAGGAGTTCTGGGAGGGTGAATGGGTCGACGGTGGCAACACCATCGCTCCCGCCGCAGCCGACCAGGAGACCGGCTACCTGATGCTGAACAACGCGAAGGCGCCGTTCGACAACCCACAGATCCGCGAGGCGCTCGCACTGTGCACCGACCGCGACCTGTACCTGCAGCTGCGGGCACCCGGCAACGTCAAGGCGAACGGACCGTTCGCCGAGGGTGCGCCGGGCTTCATGGAGGACCCGGGCTTCCCCGACTTCGACGCCGCAGCCGGCAACGCGCTGTTGGACGAGATCGGCCGTCCCGACGTCATCAACTACGGCACGACCAACTCGCCGTCGAACCTGCTCACGGCCGAGCTCTTCCAGAAGATGTGGACGGACAACTGCGGACTGAACGTCGTCATCGACCAGTTCGACCAGTCCGAACTCATCACCCGGGCGATCTCCGGCGACTTCGAGGTGTTCGCATGGCGCAACCACGGTCAGGGCAACCCGGGCCTCGAGTTGGTGTGGTGGCACAGCCGCCACGCCGAGGGCCTGGCGTTGAACTTCGGTCGCATCATCGATCCCGTGGTCGACGAACTCCTCTTCGAGGCGTGGTCGACGACCGATCGTGACGAACTCGACCGGATCGGCCAGGAGATCAATCAGCAGTTCTCGGCCAACGTGAACAACATCTGGCTCGGCTTCACCGACTGGAACAACGGTGTCGCCGCCGGAACGAACGGTGTCAACACCGTCACGATCGACGGTGAGACGCGAGTCGTGGGCCAGTACGCAGGTCGACTGTTCCTGCACGAGGCCTGGATCGGCTGACCAGGGGCTCCACGAGCCTGACCTGAAACACCTCGGTTGCGGGGACGCCCACTCGGCGTCCCCGCAACCACCGACCCCGACACCCCGAACGGCGGACCTCACTCCATGATTGCCATTCTCGTGCTCATCGCCTTCCTGGGCCTGTGCGGTTGGATCGCGTACGCGGCCGGCCCCAAGTTCGCGTTGAAGCGACTCGGAGGAGCACTCCTCGTGCTCGTCCTCGTGACCTTCGCGGTCTCGACGATGCTCCAATTCACGAACGGTGACGAGAGCACGAAGCAAGCTCTCGAGGACCTCGGAGTGTCGCGCAACTCCCAGCCGTGTGTCACGGCCCTCGGCACCGGAGCGAGCGTCGAGAACGTCAACGCCTGCGTCGAGGATCGCGGACTGGACGAAAATCTGTTCGTCCAGTACGGCAAGTGGACCAAGCAGTTGGTCATCGACCGTGACCTCGGTCTGGCCTTCTACAAGAACGGCGAGAAGCTGTCCGACACGATGAAGCAGCGACTTCCGCGCACGGCATGGCTGTTCCTGTACAGCCAGTTGATCGCGCTGGTGCTGGCTGTGCCACTCGGCATCTGGTCGGCCTACCAGGCGGGCCGCAAGGGTCGAGGTCTGCCGAGTTGGGCGATGCCGGCCGGTGTCGGTCTGATCCTGTTGATCGGGATCTTCGGCGGCTTCCGCATCACCACGCTGTTCGCGATCGTGGTGGCCGCAGTGGCGTTGTACAGCATCTTCGCCGGCGGGCGGCTCGCCGACAACAACACCAACTTCCTCGCCTTCGCACTCCTGTCGATTCCGGTGTTCGTGCTCGGAGAGACATTCCGCTACGCGTTCGCCGTCGAGCGCAACGTGTACTCGCTCTCCGGATACCAGCCGTGGAGCTCCGGCGCGGCAGAGCACTTCAAATCGATCTGGCTCCCCGCGATCGTGCTCGGCCTCGCGGCCACCCCGGTGTACCTCCGACTGCTTCGCGCCGACATGATCCAGAACCTGCAGCAGGACTTCGTGTCGGTCGCCAAGGCGAAGGGCATGTCGAACACGCACATCCTGCTGCGTCACGTACTGCGGCCGTCCACGGTCACGTTGATCACGGTGCTCGGGCTGAACATCGCGCAGCTGGTGAACGGAGCCATCGTCGTGGAGTTCATCTACGACCTCGACGGCATGGGCAGCTACCTGATCGCCGCGTTCGCCCGCCGTGAGTTCTTCGCCGTCCAGACCATCGTCGCCATCGTCGCGGCGCTGTTCATCCTGACCAACACCCTGATCGACGTGCTGTACACCGCCGTCGACCCCCGAGTGAAAGCCGATGCCGACTCATGACCAACGTCGCACAAGAGATCGCGGTCGGGAGCCAGCATGCCGCCGAAGCGCAGGCGGCCACGCCGGGCGGTGACGGCAAGCGCCGCAACGTCCTGTTCGGTCTCGCCGTCGCGTGGCTGGTGGCCGTCGTCGGAATCGTCGTCCTCGGCTGGATCTTCGGAGAATCGTTGCCCGGCCTGCGCGATCCCGCTGCGATCAACCAGGATGCGATCAACGCCGGTCCGTCGTGGAGGTACCCGTTCGGCAACGCCTCCTTCGGTGAGGACGTCTTCTCCCAGGTCGTGGACGGCGGGCGGATCTCACTCTTCGTCGGCTTCTCCGTCACCGCGATCGGCATCGGTCTCGGTGGGGCGATGGGCCTCTTCGCCGGCTACTACCGTGGTGTGATCGACGGCATCGTCCGGCTGATCATCAACGTGATGCTGTCGATCCCGGCGCTGTTGCTGGTGATCTTCATCGTCACCATTCGTGGGCAGTCCCTCGCGAACGTGATCCTCGCCCTGTCGCTCCTGGCGATCCCGGCGTTGGCGCGCATCGTGCGGGCCAGCACCCTGCAGGTCGCCGACCGTGAATTCGTCAAGGCAGCCGAGGTCCTCGGCGTGAAGCGTGCGTCCATCCTCGCCCGTGAGGTGCTGCCGAACGTCATGCCCACGCTGATCTCGTTCGCGTTCCTCACGACCGGGATCATCATCGTCGTCGAGGGCACGCTCTCGTTCCTCGGGCTGAGCGTGCAACCGCCGACACTCACCTGGGGCAAGATCATCGCCGTCGGGCGTGCGAAGTTGGACGTCGCCCCGCACGTCGTCGCGTTCCCGAGCCTCGTCATCTTCCTCACCGTGCTGTCGCTGAACTTCGTCGGCGACCAACTGCTCAAGCGTTTCGACATCCGAGAGGCCAGCCTGTGACCGATTCCATGCTCAGAGTCACCGACCTCGCCGTCGACTTCTCGACGCCCGCCGGAACCCTGCGGGCCGTCGACGGCGTCACTCTCGACCTGGCCGAGGGGGAGACGTTCGCCATCGTCGGCGAGTCGGGCTCCGGCAAGTCGGTGTTCGCCCGCACGCTGATCAACCTGCTCGCCGGCAACGGCACCCGCACCGGCACGATCGAGATCGGCGGCCGCGACATCGACGGGTTGTCCAAGGGCGAGGCCAAGCACTTCTTCGGTGTCGACGTCTCGATGGTCTTCCAGGATCCGATGACGTCGTTGAACCCCGTGAAGCGAGTCGACGCACAACTCACCGAGGCGATGCGCTATCACCTCAAGGTGTCCAAGTCCGAGGCGAAGGACCGTGCGATCGCACTGCTCAAGCAGGTCCACATCCCGTCGCCCGAACAGCGGATGCGGCAGTACCCGCACGAACTGTCGGGCGGCATGCGCCAGCGTGTCGTCATCGCGATGGCACTCGCCTGTGAACCGCGTCTGCTGATCGCCGACGAGCCGACCACGGCCCTCGACGTCACCGTGCAGAAGTCGATCCTCGACCTGTTGGACGAACTGCGCATCGAACGCAAGATGTCGATGATCCTCATCACCCACGACCTCGGCGTCGCCCGCGGTCGCGCCGACCGCATCGGGGTGATGTACGCCGGACGGTTGATGGAGGTCGGCAGGACGTCGGATCTGTTCTCCGACATGCGCCACCCCTACACGCAGGCACTCCTGCAGTCGATCCCGAACCCGGCGTTGAAGAGTCACTCGCGACTGCAGCCGATCCCTGGTCGCCCGCCGAATCTGCTCGATCCGCCACAGGGGTGTGCGTTCGCTGCTCGGTGTCGTCATGCACAGCCGGACTGCCTCAACTCCAAGCCGCCCCTCGACGGCGACAGTGGCAGTGAGGGCGGCCACCGGTGGGCGTGCTACCACCCGGTCGGGACCCCCGCCGGCGATGCCGCGCTCGCAGCGAACCTCGACGCCGGCGAGAACGCCGCGGGTCTACCGATGAAGGAAATCGTGGGAGAACTCGTCTGATGGCCGGCTCAGGAACAGCTCATCTCCGCGACACCGACGACGTGCTCGTACGCGTCGAGCACATGGTCGTGGAGTTCCCCATCTCCGGGGGCACCGTCCACGCCGTGTCCGACGTGAGCTTCGATCTCGTCGAAGGCGAAACGCTCGGCATCGTCGGCGAGTCCGGTTGTGGCAAGTCCACCACCGCGCGCGCTGCGATCCAGTTGCCCAAGCCCACCTCGGGTTCGGTGTGGTTCGAGGGCAAGGACATCACGAAGTTGTCCAAGGAGGAGATGCGCAAGATCCGTCCCCGGTTCCAGATGATCTTCCAGGATCCGATCTCCTCGCTCAACCCGCGACGCACCGTCAACGAGATCATCTCCGAGGGCCTGCGGGTCTGGGGCGAGAACGACAGTTGGACCCTCGACACGATCGACGACCTGATGGAGTCGGTGGGCATCGACCCGCGGTACGGCGAACGCAAGCCGCACCAGTTCTCCGGTGGACAGTGCCAGCGCATCTCCATCGCCCGAGCACTCGTGCTCGACCCGAAGGTGATCATCTGCGACGAGCCGGTGTCGGCTCTCGACGTATCGGTCCAGGCCCAGATCCTCAACCTGCTCGAGGACATGAAGGAGCGCTACGGCGTGTCACTGATGTTCATCAGCCACGACCTGTCCGTGGTGAAGAACATCTCCGATCGCGTCATGGTCATGTACATGGGCAAGACCTGCGAGGTCGCCGGGTCCGACCAACTGTTCGAGGCCCCGACGCACCACTACACGCGTGCGCTGATGGCAGCGATCCCCGGTGCCGACGTGGCGGTCGACGATCAGATGCTCGAAGGCGAACTGCCCTCGGCCATCAACCCGCCGGCGGGATGTCGCTTCAACTCGCGATGCCCGGCAGCCACCGACGAGTGCCGCTCGGTCGAGCCGCAACTGCGTGAGGTCGGCGAGGGTCACTTCGTCGCCTGTCACCACCCGGTGCTCGCCTGACGATCCGAACGGTCGTGTCGACCGTCGGGCCCTGACGTTTGGGTCGGGTCGCCTCACGGGTACCGCTCGGGTGTCCATCGAACATCGAGTGACCATCCAGGAGGATGAAGACCATTGTTGACCTTGACCGAAAGCGCAGCCACGCTGCTCACTCAGTCCCGCAAGAACCAGAACATTCCCGACGCAGCATGCCTGCGTGTGGCGCCCGCGCCGGACAACCCTGACGGTGGTCTCACGCTGGGCTTCGTCGAACAACCGGCCCCCACCGACCACACCGGGGAATCCCACGGCGTGCCGATGTGCGTCGCCGACGAGGTGGCCGCAGCACTCGACAGCGCTCAGATCGATGTGCAGCAGTCCGGCAACGACGCCCAACTGGTGATCGTGCCGAGTTCCGACTGACGTCCAGACGACGACGACACGATCCGCCCGGTGCAATGCCCGGGCGGATCGTCGCGTCCAGGGGCGGAATGCGATCGCAACGGACCGGAAGTCGGCGTCGTCTCGGCTCGGACACCGAGCGCTAACTTCGATCCATGACCTCCGCCGAGCGCCCTTCGACCGATCTGGACTTCTTCTTCGACCCCGTGTGCCCGTGGGCGTGGATCACGTCGCGCTGGGTGGTCGACGTGCAGCGGCAACGTTCGTACACCGTCGACTGGCGGTTCATCTCGTTGTGGATCCTGAACGAGGAGAACACCCAGGACTGGTACACGCCCGAGTACCGCGCCGGTCACTTCCTCGGCCATCGGTCGTTGCGCATCGCCGATCAGATCCGGCTGTCGTCGGACGATCCGGAGGCGGTCGGACGGTGGTACACGGCCGTCGGCGAGGCGCTGCATCGCGACGATCGACGTCGTGAGGCCCGCGACGACAACCAGGCGTTCCTCTCCTCGGTGTTGGCTGCGGCCGGTTTCGACCCGGAGTTGATCGCCCACGCCGACGACGACTCCCACGACGCCCACATCCGGTCCGACACCGAGCTCGCGCTGAGCCGCACAGGTCCGGATGTCGGAACGCCGATCCTGTCGTTCCGACCCGGGACCGAGCGCGAAGGAAGCTTCTTCGGCCCGGTGATCTCCCAGGCGCCGACCGGTGTCGAGGCGATCGAACTGTGGGATGCCGTCGAGAAGCTCGCCGTCAGCGGAGTCGCCGAACTCAAGCGATCGAACCGGGCGGCACCCGTCTTCTGAGTCGCCCGTTTCGGTGCGTGTCGGAACCGTGCGGCCACGCCGTGCCGCGTGCCGAGCGTCCGGGTGTCGGTGTCGGTGGTGGTGTCAGACAGCCGTGGGGACGCAGATAGGTTCGGGTGATGGCTCGGAATCAGTCTCGTGGCGGTCGGAACAGCGGCGGGCCCAAGTATCCGCGATCGGCCCGCGTGGGCGAGACGTTGCGCGAGATCATCGCGGAGGACCTCGTCCGTTTCGACGACGAGCGTCTGGAGTTCGTCACGGTGACCGGCATCGACGTCGATCCCGAGCTCAACAGGGCCACGGTGTTCTTCGACTCGCTCGCCGGTGAGGAGGGCGACGAGGAGATCATCGAGGCGCTCGGCGACTACCGCGTCAAGTTGCAGGCGTCCATCGCCCGACAGATCAAGGCGAAGAAGACACCGATCCTCGACTTCAAGCCGGACATCGCGATCCGGTCGTCGGAGCGCATCGACGAGATCCTTCGCGCCGACCGCGAACGTCGCGGCTGAGCAGCGCTCGACATGGCGCGGCGCAAGAAGCCGGCGACGACACACGGCATCGCCGTGGTCGACAAGCCGACCGGGGTGACCAGCCACGACGTCGTGGCGATGCTGCGACGTCGCTTCGACGAGCGACAGGTCGGTCACGGAGGAACGCTCGACCCGAGCGCCACCGGCGTGCTGGTGGTGGCCGTGGGCAAGGCCACCAAGTTGCTGCGGTTCGTGGAGAAGACGCACAAGGCGTACATCGGCGAGATCGTGTTCGGTGTGGAGACCGACAGCCTCGACGCCGACGGAGAGGTCACCGCCACCCACGAGATGGGGGACATCTCCATCGTCGATGCCCAGGCGCTGGTGGACGAACACCTCCTCGGTGCGATCGAGCAGATCCCACCGATGGTGTCGGCGATCAAGATCGACGGCAAGCGACTGCACGAACTGGCGCGACAGGGGATCGAGGTCGATCGCCCGCCGCGCCCGGTCACCATCCACTCGTTCACGCTCATGCCCACCGAGGAGCCTCACGTCCTGCTCGCGGCGGTGGAGTGCTCGTCGGGCACCTACATCCGCACGCTCGCAGCGGACCTCGGCCACCTCCTCGGCGGTGGAGCGCACCTGCGCAACCTGCGCCGGACCGCGGTCGGGCGATTCACGCTCGGCGAAGCTGCCGGCCCCGACGACTGCGTCCTCCTGCCGGTCGAGGACGCCGTCCGTACCCTGGATCGGATCGACCTCGACGCCCGTCAGGTCGACCTCGTCGCGAATGGCCGGCCACTGCCCGCCTGGGACGGTGACGGCCCGTGGGCGCTGTTCCGCCCCGACGGTTCTCTCGCCGCCGTCTACGAGCGAGCCGATGCACACACCGCCAGGTCGATGGTGATCGTGCCCGTCTGACATGCGAAGCCGGTGACATCCGTCCCGGATGTGTGCCACCGGGTGTGCGCACCTTTCGTCGGAATCCACGCCGGGAGCTAGCGTTTCGGTCGTGCGGATTCTCCACGATCAATCGACACCCGCATTCCCCGGCGAACGGTCGGTCATCACGATCGGTGCATACGACGGCGTCCATGTCGGCCACCAGGCCGTGATCGACCACGTCCGACGGGTGGCGGCAGAGCGGGGGTGCCGCAGCGTGCTCGTCACCTTCGATCACCATCCCGCCACCGTCGTGCGCCCGGAGTCGGCACCCAAGCTGCTCACCGACGCCGACCAGAAACTGGCGCGGCTCGCGGCCACCGGCCTCGACGCCGTGGTCATGGTCCACTTCGACGAAGACCAGGCCAACGAGTCACCCGAAGCGTTCGTCCAGCGGGTGCTCGTCGATCATCTCGCCGTGGCGGCGATCGTGGTGGGGGAGGACTTCCACTTCGGTCGCGGGCGCGACGGCAACGTGGACCTGCTCCGCAAGATCGGTGCCGAGGCCGACTTCGATGTCGAGCCACTGGAACTGCTGGCGCGTGCCGACGGCGTCGACGAGCCGGTCAGTTCCACGGCGATCCGCCGTGCACTCGCCGGCGGTGACGTCACGCTCGCCAATGCGATGCTCGGGCACACGTTCGAAGTGCGCGGCTCCGTCGTGCAGGGTGACCAGCGCGGCCGCCTCCTCGGTTTCCCCACGGCGAACGTCGAGGTGTCCAACCGGATGTGTCTGCCGGCCGACGGGGTGTACGCCGGCCGGTACGAACGGCCGGACGGTTCGGTCCACGACTGTGCGATCAACCTCGGACGCCGACCCACCTTCTACGAGCACGCCGAGACCTCCCTCCTCGAAGCCCACCTGCTCGATTTCGAGGGTGACCTCTACGGCGAGACCGCGATCGTCCGGTTCAGCCACTTCCTGCGTTCGGAACGCAAGTTCGACGGGATCGATGCGCTCATCGAGCAACTCCGGTCGGACGTGGAGAACGCGCGCACGCTCCTGATCGACTCCGCCGGCTGAACTCCGGGGTGATCGGTGTCAGACACCAATCACCCCGCCCGCCCGCCAGCGCACCGCCGGATGCGAACGTCGGGCTCGGCGAAGGCACCATCGGACCCGAGACCCCGGCGTTGCTCGCTGGTCCGGGACGGTTGCGAGCGGAAACGTGCGGGCGCCGGTAGCATCGATCCGTCCGTTTGGGCTGGTCCGACAGGTCGCTGTCGAACCGCTGCGCAGGCGTGATGCACACCGGTCCCACCGGGTTGCGACCTGACACACGATTTCCGGTTCGTTCCGGAGAAGGCGAAGTACCACGATGGCCAACACCATGGCAACCAAGGGCGCAACCATTGCGCAGCACAAGATCCACGAATCCGACACCGGGTCCCCCGAGGTACAGATCGCGCTCATGACCGAGCGCATCACCCACCTCACCGAGCACCTGAAGAAGCACAAGAAGGACCACCACAGCCGTCGTGGTCTGCTGATGCTCGTCGGTCGTCGTCGCCGCATGCTCGACTACGTCAAGGGCATCGACGTCGAGCGTTACCGCACCATCGTCGCCAACCTCGGCCTCCGCCGCTGAACCGTCCGACCCGGCATCGTCGGGTCGACTCCACCGATCTCCAACCGGTCGCGCTCCGTCGGGGCGCGACCGGTTCGCGTTCGGCAACGGGTCCATCACGTGTTCTTCTCGCCACGGTGGATACACTCCTGCGTGATCGGAACGTCCGGTCGACGGAGTTCGAAGCGCCGGTTGCCGGAAGCTGACTCCGAGACGCTGTGTGGAGTCTTGCGCTGTTGATCTCGGGTCACCCGGGAACCAGCCTTCGCACTCCGCAGAGAAGCCTCGCGGCAGGGTGTCGCGAGATCGAAAGGAAACATCACATGGCTGAAGCCATCTCCGTGTCCGGACCCATCTCGGGGACCGACAAGACACTCACCTTCGAAACGGGCAAGTTCGCCCCTCAGTCGATGGGCGCCGTCGTGGCCACCATTGCCGGCACGAAGGTCCTCACCACCGCCAACGCGGCGAAGTCCGTCCGTGAAGGCATGGACTTCTTCCCGCTCACCGTCGACGTCGAGGAGCGGGCGTACGCCGCCGGCAAGATCCCCGGCTCGTTCTTCCGCCGTGAAGGCCGCCCCACCGAGGACGCCATCCTCACGTGCCGCCTCACCGACCGTCCGCTGCGTCCGTCGTTCCCCGAGGGCTTCCGCAACGAGACCCAGATCGTCACCACCGTCCTCGCCGCCGACCAGGTCAACCCGCACGACGTGCTCTCCATCAACGCAGCATCCGCCGCACTGGTGATCTCGGGCATCCCGTTCGACGGGCCGCTCGGCTCGGTCCGCATGGCGTACAGCCAGGACGGCGAATGGATCCCGCATCCCACGTTCGAAGAAGCCGAGAACGGCACCTTCGAGATCGTCATCGCCGGTCGTGAACTCGACGACGGTGACGTCGCCGTGATGATGGTCGAAGCCGGCGGCTCCGAGAACGCGTTCTACTACTACGAGGAAGGCGCCAAGAAGGTCACCGAAGAAGTCCTCGGCGACGCACTCCAGGCGTGCAAGGTGTGGATCAAGGAATCGATCGCACTCCAGCGCGAACTCCTCGCGAAGGTGATCGAGGCCAACGGCCCGATCGAAGAGATGAAGTGGACCCCGGTCCTCGACTACACCCCGGAGATCTTCGCCGCCGTCGAGAAGTTCTCGACCGAGGCGATGAAGCCCGCCGTCACGATCTCGGCCAAGGGCGAGCGCAACGCCGCCGTCGACGCCGTGACCGCTGACGCCGTCGCTCACTTCTGCGGCGACGACGGTGAGTTCGCCGGCCAGTCGAAGATGGTCAAGGAAGCAGTGCGCAGCCTGATGAAGAAGGTCATGCGCGCCCGCGTCCTCGACGAAGGCATCCGCATCGACGGACGTGCACCCGGCGATCTCCGCGAGATCACCGCCGAAGTCGGCGTGCTGCCGAACGCTCACGGTTCGGGGCTCTTCCAGCGTGGCGAGACCCAGGTGATGAACGTCCTCACGCTGGCCATGCCGCGCATGAACCAGATGATCGACTCGCTGTCGCCGAACGACACCAAGCGCTACCTGCACCACTACAACATGCCGCCGTGGGCCAACGGTGAGACCGGACGCGTCGGTTCGCCGAAGCGCCGCGAGATCGGCCACGGCGCCCTCGCGGCCCGTGCGGTCCTGCCCGTCATCCCGAACCAGGAGGACTTCGCGTACACGCTGCGCCTGGTCTCCGAGGTCATGGCCTCCAACGGCTCGACCTCGATGGGTTCGGTCTGCTCGTCGAGCCTGTCGCTGATGGACGCCGGCGTGCCGGTCCGGAGCCACGTCTCGGGCATCGCCATGGGCCTCATCCACGAGGACGGCAAGTACGTCACGCTGACCGACATCCTGGGTGCCGAGGACGCCATGGGCGACATGGACTTCAAGGTCGCCGGCACCGAGGACGCAATCACCGCTCTTCAGCTCGACACCAAGATCGACGGCATCCCCGCCGATGTGCTGTCCGACGCGCTGGCCCAGGCCCGTGTCGCCCGCCTCGCCATCCTCGACGTGATGAACGCCTGCATCCCGGCCACCCGTGAGGAGATCGCGGAGACGGCGCCGAAGATCAGCACGATCTACATCCCCATGGACAAGATCGGTGAGGTCATCGGCCCGAAGGGCAAGATCATCAACACGATCCAGCAGGAGACCGGCGCCGACATCGCCGTCGACGACGACGGTGCACGCGGCATCGTCACCATCGGCGCGGTCGAGGCGTGGCGCATGGAGGAGGCCAAGATGGCGATCCTCAACATCGTCGATCCGCCCAAGGCGGAACTCGGTGCGGTGTACATGGGTCGTGTCGTGAACATCACCAAGTTCGGTGCGTTCGTGAACATCCTCCCGGGCCGTGACGGTCTCGTGCACATCTCCAAGATGGGTGGTGGCAAGCGCATCAACGCCGTCGAGGACGTGCTCGAACTCGGTCAGCCGATCGAGGTCAAGGTCGACGAGATCGACGACAAGGGCAAGGTCAGCCTCACCCCGACCCAGCCGCTCGTCGCCGGTGATGGCAGCAGCTCATCCGAGTCGCGTCCGTCCGACTCGGGCTCGTCCGATTCGGGTCCGTCCGACGACGCGCCCCGGCGTGAGCGGGCTCCTCGCCGCGAGCGTGAGGATCGCGACGATGCGCCCGCACCGTCGAGCGACTCCGACATCGAGAC
Organism: Ilumatobacter sp.; assembly: GCF_039969435.1. GTDB lineage: Bacteria > Actinomycetota > Acidimicrobiia > Acidimicrobiales > Ilumatobacteraceae > Ilumatobacter_A. The sequence goes on along the minus strand of NZ_JBDVNU010000038.1, from coordinate 35,858 downwards.
CGTGAGCTTCGAAGACAGCTTCGATGCCGAACTCGAAGGTGACCTCGGCGACCTCGGCCCGAAGAGCGAGCGGCCCAAGGCCGATCGCGACAGCGGCAACCGCCGCGGTGGCGGAAACGGCGGCGGAAACGGCGGCGGAAGCCGTCGTCGTCACCGCTGACCATCTGACCGACCCGCCGGTCCCCGGTGTTGTCGGTCGATCCGAGTGATCACGTCGGGCCGCCCGACCCGCTTTCGAGCAGGTCGGGCGGCCCGTCGTCGTTTTCGACCTACGATCGCCCGATGCGAGTCGGAGTCAATGGAGCAGCAGGTCAGATGGGTCGCGCCGTGTGCGCAGCGGTGGACTCCGACCCGGACCTGACTCTGGTGGCGGCCGTCGATCGCCACGTCGAGGGTCCGGCTCCGTGTGACGGCGTGGCTCTGTCGACAGAGCTCCATGCGTTCGCCGATGCGCGCTGCGACGTCGTGGTCGACTTCACGGTCGCCGACGCCGCTCGTCTGTCGTTGCCCTGGCTCGGGATGCACGGCATCCACGCCGTCGTCGGCACCACCGGATTCACCGCCGAGGACCTCGCCCTGTTCGAGTCGACCTTCGGTCCGGCCGGTCGGGAGGGGGAGGGTCCGAACTGCCTGATCGCTCCGAATTTCGCGATCTCCGCCGTGCTCATGATGCGCTTCGCGGCGATGGCCGCACCGTGGTTCGACACCGCCGAGGTGATCGAGTTGCATCACACCCGCAAGGTCGACGCTCCGTCGGGAACCGCGGTCGAGACCATCGAGCGGATGGCCGCAGCGCGCGACACCGACTTCGACGCGGACCCGACCGAGGTCGAGGTGTACCCGGGCTCGCGTGGGGGACTGGGGCCGCGAGGGATTCGCGCCCACTCGGTGCGGATGCAGGGGATGGTCGCCCACCAGGAGGTGATCCTGGGTGCGGTCGGCCAGACGATCACCATCCGGCAGGACAGCTACGACAGATCGAGCTTCATGCCCGGAGTCGTCCTCGCCTGCAAGAAGATCGCCGACCACCCGGGCCTGACCCGCTCCCTCGACCCGTTCCTCGACTGACCGATCCGTCCGCTGGTTTCCGACGCCGGCAGGGACGCCCGATCCGGGCTACGAGTCGCCGGCGAAGCTGGGGTCGACGGTCGTGATTGCCCGTACCTCACCGAGACCTTCGAGCGTCAGGACCCGCTGTCCGGATCGTTCGACGACCTGGACCCCACCGTCGCTCAGGTAGACCGCCGCCGAGGTGTCGTCGTTCCACAGGATCGGCTGTCCGATCGTCGGCGCCGGAACATCGAATGCGACAGCGCTGTCGAAGTCGGCGAGGAGCCACTCGGAGTCTCCGTTCGAGGATCGTCGAACGAATGCGGCACCGCCGTCGGGAGAGATGGTTCCACTCAGACGGGGCGATCGGCCGGGTTCGCGTACCGATTCGGCGTCGTCGATGGCATCAGCGAGTCCCGGAGGCCACGGGCCATCCAGGAAGGACGCGCCGCTCGCCCGGTCGGTGAGGACCACCGAGCACTGCAGTGCATCGTCGCAGTTGCGTACGATTGCGTGATTCGGTCCGAGTGCCAGGAGGTCGCCGTCGGTGAGCCGGGTCGTCCCGACATCATCCACGACGAACACATCGCCGCTGACACGGGCCACCAGACGACCTGTCCCGTCCTCGCCGAGCAGTTCGCTGTTGTCGAGGGTGATGTCGCCGGACGCCGTCGTGTCGACGTTGTCGCCGATCGCCACGACCTCGTGGTCGACGCCTCCAACTTGCGAATCGTGAGGGCTCCACACGGTGCCGACCGAGCCGGCCGGAAACCGCGGGAACCCCGGTGAGGTCGCCCCGTCGGGAAGTTCGAGGGGACGCGTCTCTCCGAACGTCGTGATGAACCCGTCGTTCCCGCCGGCCGGGACCACCAGGATCTCGTTGCCGTCGGTCACCAGGTCGGGAGCGTTGTTCCCGCCGATGAAGGGGACCGACCACGTGGAACTGGTTCCGGTGTCGAGGTCGACGAATGCCATGGCGCCCAATCGGCCAAGAACCGCGACGTCGAATCCGATCGGCGTCGACGGCGCCTCGGAAAAATTGAGCGTGCGCGTCGTGACGATCGCTTCGAGCGGACCGAGTTCGGCGTCGGGCATGCGTACGCCGAGTCCGCTGATCCGTCCGAACTCCTCGCCGAACTCCACCGAGTTGCCCGAGATGCGATCGGTGAAGTTCAATCCGGTGCCGTTCGTGTTGACTGCGAAGACGCCCGAGCTGTCTGCCGCCCACAGTGTGTTTCGGTCCCCTCCGAGGTAATAGTCGGCCTCGGCGATGACCGTTCCGCCGACGAGGTCGACCATGCGACGCTCCTGCCCGTCGTAGCCGTAGGCGACCAGTGCGGTCCCATCGGGGGCGAGGTCGAAGCCGTAGCTGTTGCCGAGTTGCTCCGTGGTCGCCGGGCTGGGGTGCCGCTCTCCCGTGGCCCGGTCGAGCACCACGTAGCCGCAGTCGAGCGACTCGTCGCATTCGCGCAGGAGCACGAATCCGTCGTTCGAGGCCAGGGCCCGCCCGGTCGAAAGCCGCTCGACCTCATCGTCGGAACCGATCACGTAGACGCCGCCGGCGTCGTTGACGATCGTGCCGCCGACCCCCGAACGCAGCCCTCCGTAGAAGTCGAACGTGTCGAAGCTCGAGGTGTCGGTTTCGAATTGAGCCACCTCACCATCGATGTCGACGATGTACTGCACGTTCTCGATTCCCGTGAACGTGTCGATCAGGAACTGGGTCGATCCGGACTCGTCGGTCACCCAGTCGCGGACGTACCCGCCACCGGTGCCGCCGTTGGAGACGTCGACGGTCAGAGCAGATCCGATCCGGGGAAGGATGTTGAGGTCGGACCCTGCGAACCACGCCGATGCGTCGGGTGCGACGACGACACCCGACTCGACCGTGCTGCTCACCTGGACACGTCGGATCGTTGCCGACGGGAGTGACAGTGTGAGGATCTCGCTGTTGGACACCACGACGATCTCGGTCGGCTCGGCGATCGCTGCGACGGCATCCGGGAGGTCGATCGCCGTGGCGTCGGCGTCCTGGATGTCCGGCGCCGTGGCCAAGAAGTCGTCGGGTTCGGTGGGCAGCAGTGACGTCGGAATCGCTGTTGCATCGATGGACGGGAGCGTGCCGAGAGTCGTGACGGGATCGGGTTTCGCAGGGGCTGCCTCGTCGGACTCGCCCGATCGTGGCCAGAATGCCACCGCACCCAGGATCACAGCGGTGACACAGCCGACGCCGATCCACACACGCCCTCCTCGTCGTGGCCGGGACTCGTCGCCCGGCTCGACGTGTGGCGGTTGCGGCTGATCCCATGCGAACACCGGGGTCGGCCCGACGGGGATCCCGTCGCTCGCCCAGGGTGACGCCGCGCTGTGGGCATCGACCTCGCACCCGCCATCGGTGTCGACGTCGGAGTCGGAGTCGTCTGGTCCCGCGGCCACGTCAGCATCGAATCACAGTGGGAGGTGGTGCGGGCACCGGGGGATCATCGGCGCCGTCGCGTGAACGCCCGCTCATCAGCCTCGCGGTGCGGCGATCGCGAGGCCTTCCAGTGCGAGACCCATCTCGAGTTCGTCCAGGATCTGCTTCTTCAGGCGATGCGTCAGGACGTGGCGCGTGAACCGCAGGAGGTGCTTGTCCCGAGCGGCGAGCATCGCAGCCAGTTCGCGGGCACGTGGCAGGAGTTCGTCGGGTGGAAGCACCTCGCCGACGACACCCATGTCGAGTGCCTCGTTGGCTCCGATCACCTGTCCGGTGAGCAGGAAGTAGCGGCCGCGGTTGGGTCCGAGGAGGAGGGGCCAGATCACCTGCATGCTGTCGCCGGGGACGAGGCCGGCCGGGAAGTGCGGTCCGTCCTCGAACGAGGCGGTCTCGCTGGCGAGCACGATGTCGGCCAGCACGGCGATCTCGGAGTGGGCCCGCGCCGGGCCGTTGACCGCAGCGATCACCGGGACGTCGATGTCGAGGTAGTTGTTGATCAGCCGCTTGCCCTCCCACAGGATGCGGCCCCCCGCGCCGGCGGGCCCGCCGGCCGCCGCCATCTCGGAGGCCCCCGTGAAGTCGATGAACCGGTCACCGCTCCCGGTGACGATCACGCACCGGTTGTCTCGGTCGGCCGCCACCGCAGCGAAGAGTTCGGCCAGTTCCTGGTGTGGTCGGGCACCCCACATCAGCGAGTCGCCCGTGGAGTGCAGGGTGATCTCGAGCACCCCGGCGTCGTCACGAGCGAGCTCGGCGTGATTCCATCCCGTGCGGTAGTCGTCGAGAACGGTGCTGGCGTGTGCAGGCATCCGTCGAGTCTGGCGTACCCGGGTGGTACCGAGTCCAGTCGGTGCCGGGACGCGAAAGCGGTGAGTCTTCCTCGGCCGCGGGCCGAGGAAGACTCACCGCATCGGAGAGGTTCGGGTCAGAGGGCGCCGAGAGCGGCGTCGTAGTCGGGTTCGTTGGCGATCTCGGAGACCAGCTCCGTGTGCTTCACGATGCCGTCGGCGCCGACGACCACCACCGCACGAGCGAGCACGCCGGCGAGTGGACCGTCGGTGAGGTTCACGCCGAAGTCGTCGCCGAACGACGAACGGAACGTCGACGCGGTCGACACGTTCTCGATGCCCTCGGCGCCGCAGAACCGACCCTGGGCGAACGGGAGGTCGGCCGACACGCAGACGACCGCGGTGTTCTCGAGGCCCGCAGCACGCTCGTTGAAGGTCCGCACGCTCGTGGCGCACGTGGGTGTGTCGACCGACGGGAAGATGTTCAGCACGAGGTTCTTGCCCTCGAAGCTGGACATCGACACGTCACCGAGGTCGGACCCCGTGAGTGTGAACGACGGAGCAGCGGAACCGACCTCAGGGAGGTCGCCGGACGTGTGGACGGGGTTGCCCCCCAGAGTGACTTCAGCCATGGACGACGACTGTACTCCCCAGCGACGGGCGGCGACCCCACGAGGTGCGCCGAACCCGGGCCGACCGACGTGCCGGACCCCGGGCCGGCGGTGGGTCAACGGCGGCGGAAGTTCTTCAGGTTGACGAGGACGACGAGGGCGATCGACCCGGCGAAGAAGTACCACTGGTACCGGGTCGTGAAGTCGAGGAAGCTGTCCAGCTGATCCTCGAAGAAGCGGGCGAGCCACCACATCATCAACAGGCGTCCGGCGATTCCGATCGTCAGCAGCGTGAGCAGCTTGGCCCAGGGAGTCCGGCGTACACCGGTGAGCACCCCCACGATGTTCGACCCGGCGAAGATCGGGATCAGCAGCCACTCGGCCTTCTCGAATCCTCGATCGAAGGTCTTCTCCGCCTCGTCGTTGAAGCCCATGTACTTCTTGAACCAACCGATGGCTTCGCCGGCGTAGGCGCGTCCGATCAGGTGACAGACGACGAAGGCCAGACCGATCCGGACGAAGCCGATGACCGCGTAGGCGGGAATGGACACGTCGGATCCGAGTGCGAACGCCAGGTAGCGGTTGCGCGACGACAGCAGCAGCAGCAGTTCCGGGCGCGGGTTGTCCACGTTGGTCAACCGGACCCAGGTGGCGTTCGCGATGTTGGTGCAGATCACGAGGCCGACGAATGCGGCGAGCGTGAGTGGTGCCCAACGAGGCTTCACGTGATCGGGCGGTTCGGACTCCAGCACCGGCGAGCCGGTCGGAGGGGGCAGCAGGTCATCGCTCACGAACCGACGACGGTACTGTGCCGTGCGCTACGTTCGTCGCTCATGCAGGGCCTGATGCAAGACGTTCCACTGACGATCACCCATCTCTTCGAACGCGCCGAGCAGTACTTCGGTCGCAAGGAGATCATCACGTCGACGGGGTCGGGCGTGGAGCGGACCACGTACGCCGAGTGGGCCGTACGCACCCGCAGACTCGGGGGCGTCCTCGATGCGCTGGGGATCTCGGCGACCGGTCGCGTCGCCACGTTCGCGTGGAACACCGCACGGCACCTCGAACTGTATTTCGCAGCGCCGTGTTCGGGTCGCGTCCTGCACACCCTGAACATCCGCCTGTTCCCGGAACAGCTCACCTACATCGTCAACCACGCCGATGACGAGGTGATCTTCGCCGACAAGTCGCTGCTCGGGTTGCTCGCACCGCTGATGCCCACGTTCGAGCGACTGCAGCACCTCGTGATCATGGACGACGGCAAGGGTGAGATCCCCGATGGCCTCGATGCGGGTGGCGTGCAGATCCACGACTACGAGGAGCTGCTGGCCGCCGCAGATCCGGTGCAGTGGCCGACGATCACCGACGAACACCAGGCCGCCAGCATGTGCTACACGAGCGGTACGACGGGTAACCCGAAGGGTGTCGTCTACAGTCACCGCTCCACGTACCTCCACACGATGGGGGCGATGATGGTCGACAGCCTCGGTGCGCGCGAGTCCGACGTGATCCTCCCCGTGGTCCCCATGTTCCACGCCAACGCCTGGGGCCTCGCGCATGCTGCGGTGGCGACCGGTGCATCGCTCGTGATGCCGGGGCCCGACCTGTCCGGCCCGGCGGTCGCGAAGTTGATCGTGGAGGAGAAGGTCACGGTCGCCGCAGGCGTGCCGACCATCTGGATGGCCGTGCTGCCGGAACTGGAGGGCAAGGACACGTCGTCGCTGCGGTCCATCCCGTGTGGCGGCTCCGCCGTGCCGAAGTCGTTGTCGGAGGGCTATCGCAAGCAACTCGGCCTTCCGATCCTCCAGGCGTGGGGGATGACCGAGACGAGCCCGATCGCCTCGGTCTGCCACCTCGACGCCGACCAGGAACTGCTCGGCGACGACGAGAAGGCCGACCTGCGGACCCAGGTCGGCCGGATCAGTTTCGGTGTCGATGCCCGAGTCGTCGACCCCGAGACGATGGAGCCGATCGCGTGGGACGGCGAGTCGAGCGGTGAGCTGCAGTGTCGCGGCAACTGGATCGCAGCGGACTACTACGACGATCCGCGCAGCAGGGAGAGCTTCACCGACGACGGCTGGCTCAAGACGGGTGACGTCGCGGCGGTCGACAGCCGCGGTCGGATCCGCCTCGTCGACCGCACGAAGGATCTCATCAAGTCCGGCGGCGAGTGGATCAGCTCCGTCGAACTGGAGAACGAGATCATGGGGCACCCGCAGGTGGCCGAGGCGGCCGTGATCGGGGTCCCCCACCCGAAGTGGGGCGAGGCGGCACTGGCCTGCGTCGTGCGCGTCCCGGGCGAAGAGCCGAGCGAGGCGTCGATCATCGAGTTCCTCTCGGACAAGGTCGCCAAGTGGCAGCTCCCCAAGGGCGTGATCTGGATCGACGAGGTCCCCAAGACCAGTGTCGGCAAGTTCTCGAAGAAGACGCTGCGCGACGCACACCACGACCACCTCATGGACCAGTGAGGCGAGTCGCTCTCCTGGGCGCGGCGCTCGCTCTCGTCGGTGCGTCGTGTGCGCCCGACCCGCTCGACACCTACGCCGCTCCCGACGCCGATGCTCCACCGGCGACCCGAGCACCGCTTCCGACCACCACCGCGGCGAGCGAACCCGTCGGCCAGACGTCCGCAGCGCCGGACGACACGGTTCCTGCGCCCGACCGGACGTTCGAGCCCAACGGGGACACCGCCGAGGTGCGCTCGCTCGACAACAGCTTCGTCCAGCAGGACCTCACGATCGAGGCGGGGACCGAGGTCGAGTGGGTCAATGGAGGCCGCAACGATCACGACATCATCCCGGTCGACCCGACGCTCACCTGGGGAATCGACCGCGACACGTTCGTCCCGGGCGCGGAGTACGCACACGTCTTCGTCACGCCGGGGGTCTTCCCGTACTACTGCTCGATCCACGGCACCTCCGACGCCGGGATGATCGGCGCGATCATCGTCACCGAACCCACCTGAACAGCACCCGGCGAGTCGGTCCGACAGTTCAGAACCAGGAGGATCGACCGGCCGGTGTCGAAACGGCGGCGGGCGAAGTTCGAAACGGTTGACAAACCATCGGCCGGTTCCCGCACGGATCTGGCACGGCGTGGGACACTCCTCGCATGAGCGAAACGATCGACGACGCCGAGGTCGGGAGCGACCACGGGTCCGACGAGTCCGCGACCGTCGAGTACGTCGCACAGAAGAAGCACTCGTTGGCGTTGCGCTGGATGCACTGGATCAACTTCCCGGTGCTGATGGTGATGATGTACTCGGGGATGCGGATCTACTGGTCCGACCTCCGCGAGCCGTACGCACTGGGAATCGGCGGCTGGCAGATCTTCGAGTTCTGGCCCGACCAGGTCCAGAGCGGCCTGCAGTTGGAACGCAAGCTCGCGAAGGGCATCGCCTTCCACCTCAACTTCGGTTGGTTCTTCGTCCTCAACGGCCTGGCGTACATGTTCTTCCTCAGCCGCAAGGGGCAGTGGCGACACATCGTCCCCGACGTCCAGGCCATCAAGGACGCACGCCGGACCGTCGCGCACGATCTGCACCTCACCAGGAACAAGCCGGTCCAGGGCAAGTACAACCCGGCGCAGCAGGTGACCTACAGCATCGTCATCGTCATGGCGGCGCTGCTCGTGCTCAGCGGGTTCGCGATCTACAAGCCCGGACAGTTGTCGTGGCTCGAAGCGGCGTTCGGTGGCTACGACTACGCACGCTTCGTCCACTTCTCGGTGACGATCCTGCTGATGCTGTTCTTCCTGCTCCACATCCTGCAGGTGATGCGAGCAGGGTGGTCGAACTTCGCCTCGATGGTCACCGGCTACCGACTCGATCGATCGGACAGCGCCGAGGTGGCTCCGGCGTCGGCGTTCGGATCGCTCGACCTCGACCCGGAGAACCGGACCGACACCGACACCGACAGCGACACCGACGTCGGCGCCGAGGGATCCGATGACGCCGTGACCGGTCCGACCGTCGGCGAAGGGAGCGCATCGTGATCGGAGACGCCACCAACCGTGAGGAGGCCGAGCGCGAACGCCGGCTCCGGGAGTTGACCGACGACGGCGAGATCATCTCGGCGGTCGAGTACAAGCGTCGATCCCGTCGCTCGTTCCTCTCCTTCGGCGCCCTCGGCGTCGCCGGCTACGTGGGATTCAACACATTGCAGAACCAGGAGGAGAACGAACGCATTCCGCGCCTGCTCCGCTGGGGTCTGGAGCGCAACGACGACGTCTGGTCCGCCCTGGAGCGCGACGGTGCCTCGGCTCGTACGTTCGACATCTCGGACCGTGAGGAGATCCGGGTGAACGGGCTCTTCGGCCTGGAGACGGAACTGCCCACCGACTATGCGATCTCGATGCGGGTGGAGGGCGAGGAGTACACGACCGTGGCACCCGACGCCGTCCGCGCCCTCGAGGTTCGAGACATCGTGTGGGAGCACAAGTGCGTGGAAGGGTGGGCGAACATCGTCCACTGGACCGGAGCGAGGTTCGCCGACTTCCTCGAGCAGTACGGTCCCGCCGGCGACGACTGGGACTACATCTCCATGCGGACCCCCGACGAGGAGTACTACGTCGGCATCGACCGGTACACCGCCCTGCACGATCAGACGCTGCTCGCCTGGGCGTTGAACGGCAACGACCTCACCGTCGAGCACGGGGCGCCGCTGCGCCTCGCGACCCCGTTCAAGTACGGGATCAAGCAGCTCAAGCGGGTCGGCATCGTCGAGTTCACCAACACCCGTCCGACCGATTATTGGTACGAGCGGGGCTACGACTGGCACGCCGGGTTCTGAGCCGCGCGCCGCACGGCGGCGCTGCGACGACGTCGCGTGGCGCCGCCGTCGCAGGTGTGCGCCGCTCGGGCTGACTACTGTTCGTCTCGACATCGGCGGTGGGCGCCGGCGAAGGGGGAATCATGAGGATCAGTCCGAAACTGGCGGCGTTCGTCGCCGTGGGTGCGCTCGCGATCGCGGCGTGTGGGGGTGGCAGCGACTCGGGTCGCGCCGAGGTGCCGGTCGAGTCCGGTCAGATCCCCACGTCCACCGAGGGCACTGCATCCGAACCGACGACCGCCGAGACCGATCCACCGGCGACCGAGCCCGAGGCGACGACCCCACCCGACACCGAGCCGGTTCCCGTCGAGATCGGTGCGGTGACCGACGGCGACGCCGACGGGATCCTCAACGTCCCCGACGAGTACCCGTCGATCCAGGCCGGCGTCGACGCGGCGATGCCGGGTGACCTCGTGCTGATCGCGCCGGGCGTCTACAACGAGGCCGTCGACGTCGTGACCGACGAGATCGTCGTGCGTGGCCTCGAACGCGAGGGGGTCGTGCTCGACGGCGAGTTCGAACTCGACAACGGGATCCGCGTCCTGGGTGCACAGGGCGTCGCCGTGGAGAACCTGACGACGCAGAACTACACGGACAACGGCGTGTTCTTCACCAACGCCGACGGCTACCGAGCGTCGTACGTCACGACCTACCGCATCGGTGACTACGGCATCTACGCGTTCGATTCGGTCAACGGCCAGATCGAGAACTCCTACGGTGCCGGCAGCCCCGACGCCGGCTTCTACATCGGGCAGTGCTCGCCGTGCAACGCCGTGATGGACAACGTGTTGTCCGAGCACAACGGTCTCGGCTACTCGGGCACCAACGCCGGCGGCAACCTGATGATCGTCAACTCCACGTTCCGCAACAACCGGGCGGGGATCGTGCCCAACTCCGGTTCCTACGAGCTGTGCTACCCGCAGCGCGAGAACATGATCGTCGGCAACAGCATCTACTCCAACAATCAACCCGACACACCGGCGATCGACGTGGCACTGCTCGCGATGGGCAACGGCGTGGTCGTGGCGGGCGGCATCGGCAACACGATCGAACGGAACCTGATCTACGACCACGACAAGACCGGCATCGCCCTGGTGCCGTTCCTCGAGGAGGGCGCCAACGACGATCTGCCCACGGAGGAGGAGTGGGAGCTGGACTGCGCCGAGCAGCGCCTGGAGCCGCTCGCCGACGAGATCCCCGAGCAACTGCTGTGGGAGTCGTACGACAACGTCGTGCGGGACAACGACATCACCGACAGCCGCGTCGCCGACCTCGGCGTCGAAGGCGTGTCGGAGCTCACCGGCGAACTGCGCAACTGCTGGTCGGGCAACGCCGGAGCGTCGAGTGCCCCCGCCGACCTCGAGACCATCGCCGGGTGCGAGTCCGAGGCCGTTCCCGCCGACGATGCTGCGTGGACGACCTCGCCGTTGAACGTGCTGCAGTGGCTCGTCGACGCCGAGACCGCACCGCCGTCGGTCGACTACGAGATCGCCGAACTGCCGCCGATCCCCGACCTCGACGACATGCCCGACGCCGCCACGGCGCCGGCCGAGCCCGCCACGGACATGCCCCGAGCGGTCGACCTCGCCGCCATCACCACCCCTGCCCGCTGACTCGGTTCGACGCGCAGCAGCACCGGACGCAGCGGCGCGGGCGTAGGGTGCGGTGATGCGGGGAAGGGTCGTCTGCGCGGTCGCGGTCGTGGCGACGGTGGCGCTCGGGGCGTGCGGTGGGACGAGCGCGAGCTCGTCGGACTCCGAGGGTGAGCCGGACCCCGGCAGGGTCGGACCGCAGGGACGCTTGGCGCAGTTCATCGTGCACTGCGAGGTGAGCCACATCGCGTTCGACGATCCGATCGTTCTGCCGTGGCAACCCGGCAAGAGCCACCAGCATCAGTTCTTCGGCAACGCGACGGCCGACTCCGATCCCGGTTACGAGCGAGCGGTCGGCGCCGACACGAGCTGCGACCAGCGTCTCGACACGGCGTCGTACTGGTCGCCCACGTTGCTCGATGCAACCGGCCGTCGTATCGACTCGACCGGGCTCACCGCGTACTACCGGCCCGGCGATGGCATCGATCCGGCCGACGTCGTGGCCTACCCGCCGGGGTTCATGGTGATCGCCGGGGATCAGGCGGCCGACGAACCTCAGGGACAGGACGTGATCGCGTGGGGGTGTGGCTCGGGGGCGAGGCGTGAGGACCGTCCGCCCACGTGCCCCGACGACGCCGGCCTGCGGTTGTGGATCACGTTCCCCGACTGCTGGGACGAGAGTCGGCTCACGTCCTTCGGTTCGGGTGCGCACGTCCGCTACAGCGACGACGGCTGCCCGGCGTCGCATCCCGTCGCACTTCCGCAGTTGCAGATGGCGATCGACTTCCCCGCGGTCGACCCGGAGGGACTGACGCTCAGTTCGGGGTCGATCGACTCCGCCCACGCCGACTTCTGGAACACCTGGGACCAGGACAAGCTCGAACGCGAGGTCGCTCTCTGTCTCAACCGCGACCTGGTGTGCGGCATCTCCGGCTGACGGTCACCGCGCTGCAGACCGACCGCTCGGCCCGTCGAGCGGTCGCTCAGATGCCGTAGAGACGAGCGATGTCGATCGGCGGCTGGAAGCCGGGGTCGGGGCACACCCCGACGTTCGCAGCACCCGGGAACTGCGGCATCGGGCAGCGCTGCCCGGCCACGTGGGCGATCGCTCGGGAGATGAAGTCCGCCGCGCCGTGCCCCCCGTATCTGTCGAGATGGATGCCGTCTGCGTAGTGCCAGAACGGCGCCTGGCGGGCAACGGCACTCCACTCGACGGCGGTGAGGTCACCGGTGACGTTCGCGGCGTCGCGCAGGAACGTGTTGTGCGCTGCGTAGATCTGCTTGCCGGCGATGCTCGCGCCCTTGTCGAAGGCGAACTCGCGCGAGTAGGTGAGCCAGATGACGTGGCGGATCCCCTTCGCCCGGGCGGCGTCGAGGATCTGCGGGATGCCGCGTGCGACGTCGGTCGGTCCGTCGTTGTAGCCGGTCATGATCACGGCCATGTCGAACGCCCCGAACGGGATCGTCGCCAGCTCCTGGAGCACATTGGGCGGTGGAACGGGACCCTCGCGACCGCTGCACGACGCCCGGACGAGTCGACGACACGAGCGCGCTCGGAGATCGATGTCGGCACCGCGCAGCTGCGCCCACGCCTGGTTCCGGTCGATGCCGGCGAGCGTCGAGTCGCCGATCGCGACGACCCGCTGGCGGTCGACCACGTTGACCGGGGCCGACGGCGCGGTGATCGGAGCCGGGGTACCGGTGAAGTAGCCGAGCAGATCGAAGGTCACCTCGGCGCCGGCGTCGGCGTAGACGGCGACACCGCGCGACGAGGCACCCACGACGCCGAACTGTGCCGTGAGGTCGCCGCCCTCGCCGTAACCCGACGAGGTCGGCCCTCTCGGGGTTCCGGCGGCGTGGGTGGTGATGTACCCGCTGCTGCCCGGAGCGATCATCGTGACCGAGTAGGTCGCCGCGGCGATCCCCACACCCAGTTGCGGCAGTGCCACGTCGATCGTCCCGGCGCGGTGGATCGGATCGGGTCGTGTGCGGGTGTCGTACAGACGCGCCGGGTTGACGGCGACGAACAGCCCGGCGTCCGAGTCGGCGGCGGAGTCGCCGGTGAACCACCCGGTGACGTCGACGACGACGTGGGTGCCGGTGCTGACGTACACCTCGAATCCGTCGGGTGTGACGGGGACGATCGTGGCGGCGGCACGGAATTGACCCGGTGCGTCGACGTTGAGGATGGACGTGTCGGGCGTTCCGCTGCCCGCAGGCGAGGCCGACACGTAGCCGACGCCCTCGTTGCGGACGCTGGTGACGTTGACGGCCAACGCCGTCGCGTCGGCGGGAACGGAGCGCGGGAGGGGGATCGAGAGGACCGAGCCTGCCGTCGGCATCGTTGCCGAGCGTGTGTCGAGGAGGCGCTGAGCGGTCGGTTCGGCCCGGAACCGGCCGGACGTCGAGGAGTCGGTGGGGACGAACGCGCCGACCACGTCGAGGACGACGGCGCCGTCGTCGAACGCACCGTTGCGATGGACGGCGATGCGTCGGTCGGCGCCGATCGCCACGGTGGCCGTGTTGGCTCGGGTCTGGAACGCACGCCAGTTCAATGTCGCCGCCGTCGGCAGCGGACGACCCGAGGGATACGTCACCAGGTATCCGCGTTCCCTCGGGGCGACGATGGTCGTGGTGACCACCAGGGACGAGGCATCGTCGGGGATGCCGCAGGCGTCGGTGTCGATCGTCGCGGTGGAGTCGTCGACCCGGACGAACCCGATGCCGCGACGGGTGTCGCCCAGACGACACGGATCGACGGGGACGTACGCCGAGGTTCCCGTCGCCGCGGCGAATGCGATCGGCGACGAATCATCCGGCGCCGTCGGGTCGTGGCCTCCGATCGTGAGGATCGAGGTGGTCAACGCCGCCGCCACGAGGAGTCGTCCAACCACCGTGAGCATGTGACGACGGTAGTGCGTCGTCGCCGGGTCGCGCGGAACCCGGTGGCGCGGAGGGCGGTGGCGGCGGACCCGAGATCCGACCAGCGTCGGTGACCCGCTGGAGGAACTCCTGGGTGCGGATCTCCCGAGGGTCACCGAACAGCGCGTCGGGGGAACCCTGTTCGAGGATCTGACCGTGGTGGAGGAAGCACACCCGGTCGCTGATCTCGCGGGCGAAGTTCATCTCGTGCGTGGCGAACAGCATCGTCATGCCGTCGGCCTTGAGGTCGCGCACGACGTCGAGTACCTCGCCGACGAGCTCGGGGTCGAGTGCGGACGTGATCTCGTCGAGCAGCATCACCTCGGGCTTCATCGCGAGGGAACGGGCGATCGCGACGCGCTGCTGCTGGCCACCCGACATCTGGTCGGGATAGGCGTCGATGCGTGACTCGAGACCGAGACGGACGAGAAGGGAGCGCGCCGCCTCCCGAGCCTCGTGCTTCGGCACCCCGAGCACCTTGCGCGGGCCGATGGCGACGTTGTCGACGACACTCATGTGCGGGAACAGGTTGAAGCTCTGGAAGATCATGCCGATGCGTCGGCGGATCGGATCGGGGTCGAGGCCGGGTTCGGCGATGTCGAATCCGTCGAGCAGGATGACACCGTCGTCGATCGGTTCCAGCAGGTTGGCACAGCGCAGCAACGTGGACTTGCCCGAACCCGAGGCGCCGATGAGCGTGATGACCTCGCCGGGAGCCACGTCGAGATCGATACCCCGCAGCACGGCGGTGGCGCCGAACGACTTCGTGATCCCGCGCAGCGAGAGTTTGCTCGTCATACGATCGCCGTGGCGCCGGTACGGCGGCGTTCACGCTTCAACAGGTAGTCGGCGAGGCGGGTGAACGGGATCGTCAACGCCAGGAAGATGATCGCAGCGCCGACATAGGGCGTGAAGTTCGCGGCGAGCGACTTCTGGATCTCGGCCCGCCGGAGTACTTCGACCGGCCCGATCAGGCTGACCAGTGCGACGTCCTTCTGGAGGCTGACCAGGCTGTTCATCAGCGGGGGGACGACTCGTCTCATCGCCTGGGGGAGCACGATCGACGACATGGTCTGGTTCGACGACATGCCGAGCGACCGTGCGGCAGCGCGCTGGCTCTCGTGGACGCTCTCGATGCCGGCGCGGAACACCTCCGACGTGTAGGCCGAGTAGGAGAGCACGAGTGCGACGGTGCCCCAGATCAACGGGTTGCTCCACTCCCGTGACGGGATCAGGCCCGGCACACCGAACCCGATCAGGTAGATGGTGAGGATCACAGGGACGCCGCGGAAGACGTCGGTGAACACCACGGAGAGAGCTCGCAGCGGGAACAGGGCGGGGCTGCGCGAATTCCGGGCGATCGCGACCAGCAGGGAGAGCACGAAGATCAGCGGCAGGGACCACGCGAAGATCTGCACGTCGAGCCAGAACGCCCGGAGCAGGTCGGGGAAGGACTCGCGCAGGACATCGGCGTCGAAGAACGACCGCCTCACCTGCGCCCAACGCGGCGCCCGCGGCACGAGCACGACCAACGCCACCAGCGTGATGATCGTGCTCGCGGCAGCGATCGCGAAACCCCGTTGCCGGCGGCCACGTTCGTAGACCTCGCGACGCGTCAACGCCCCATCGGCCGGCGGCGCCGGAACGGAGTCCTCGATGCCGGGCGAGCCCGGGTCGACCGACATCGAGGAGGAGTCCGTCACTCGGCCGGGATGATCGGGGCGACGTCGCCGACCTCGAGCCACTGGTCGGTGATCTCGTCCAGTTCGCCCGAATCGGTCAGGGCGGTGATCGCCGCATCGACGCAGGGCTTGAGCGGGCTGTCGTTCTCGAGCACGAAACCGAGTTCGTCGCCCTGACCACCGGCGTCGCGGCTGAACTGGCCGATGACGCTGGATCCCTCGATCTCGACCGCCGACACGAACAGTGCGGTCGGCAGGTCGAACACCGCAGCGTCGAGCTGGTTCGCCTCGAGTGCGGCCTTGACGGCGGAGTTGTCGTCGTACACGAGCGGTTCGGAGTCGGGCTGGATCACGTCGGTGATGAACGCGAGGCTCGTGGTGCCGGACTGGGCGCCGAGTTGCAGGCCCTTCAGATCGGCGATCGACGCGCCGACGGCAGCGGAGCCGTCCAGTGCGACGAGCGCCTGGTTGCCCGAGTAGTAGGGGAGCGAGAAGTCGACGGTCTCGTCGCGCTCCGGCGTGATCGAGAACTGCTGCAGGTTCATGTCGAAGTTCTTCGGACCGGGCTGGATCGCTTCGTCGAAGCCGGCGCGGACCCAGGTGACGGCGTCGCCCTCGTACCCCATCTCGCGAGCCACGGCCATGGCGACGGCCGCCTCGAATCCCTCACCGGACTCGGGTGCGTCGCCGATGACCCACGGCTCGAACGCCGGCTCGCCGGTGGCCAGGGTCAGGACGCCGTCTTCGAGTGTGTTCGAGCACGATGCGTCGGCGCCGGTGGGATCACCGGCCGCCGGGTCGTCCGTGCCCGGTGCGGTGGAGGTGGGGTCGTCGGTGGCCGGCTCGGTGGTGTCGGCGGGCTCGTCGGACGAGGCGTCGTCGTCGCTGCTCCCGCAGGCGGTGAGGACGAGCGCGCCGACGGCGAGTGCCGGCACGATGCGGCGGGTGGTGGTACGCATTCAGGTCTCCTTGACAGGGTGTTCACGAATCACCCAATGTAGTGGTCGTGGCCGATCGGCCGCTCCCCAGTAGCGTCTCGGCGCATGTCGAATCCCCCCGCAACGCAGTACTCGATCTCGCTCGACGTCACCCTGGACAACGTGCCGGGCGTGCTCGGACGACTGTGCACGGCGATCGGCGACGCCGGCGGCAACATCTTCGCGATCGAAGGGTTCGTCGCCAAAGGGCGCGAGCTCGAACGGGACATCGTGGTGAACTGCTCCAGCGTCGAGCACCAGAACGAGGTCGTCGTCGCGGTGCACGCGGTCGAGGGGGTCACCCTCGAGGAGTGGCACGACCGCACGTTCCGGATGCACGAAGGCGGCAAGGTGGAGGTGCTCCCGCTGTGCCCGGTCGGCGACATGGACGACCTGTCGATGGCCTACACGCCCGGTGTCGCCCGCGTCTGCAGGGCGATCGCCGCCGACGAGCGCCTCGCCGACGAGTACACGATCCGCAAGAACACCGTCGCGATCGTCTCCGACGGCACTGCGGTGCTCGGTCTGGGCGACATCGGGCCGAAGGGTGCGATGCCGGTGATGGAGGGCAAGGCGCTGTTGTTCAAGGCGTTCGCCGGAGTCGACGCCTTCCCGATCTGCCTCGACGTGAACTCGCCCGAAGAGATCATCGAGACCGTGATCCGTCTCGCACCGACCTTCGGCGGAATCAACCTGGAGGACATCGCCGCTCCCGGCGCATTCCAGGTGGAGGAGGCCCTGAAGAAGGCACTCGACATCCCCGTGTTCCACGATGACCAGCACGGCACCGCCGTCGTGACGCTCGCTGCGCTGGAGAACGCGTTGAGGGTGACGGGGAAGAGGATGGAGGACCTGTCGATCGTGATCTCCGGCGTCGGCGCCGCGGGTGTGGCGATCGGAAAGATCCTGCTCGGAGCGGGTGCAGGCAAGATCGTCGGCGTGGACAGCAGGGGAGCCGTGTACAACGGGCGTGACGGCCTCAACGCCTGGAAGCAGTGGTTCGCCGAGAACACGAACCCCGACGGGTTGCAGGGTTCGCTGTCCGACGTGATGCACGGGGCCGACGTGTTCATCGGGGTGAGCGCACCCGACATCCTCACCGTCGACGACATCCGCAACATGGCCGCCGAGCCGATCGTGTTCGCCATGGCGAACCCCGACCCCGAGATCCGCCCCGAGTTGGTCGGCGACCTGGTCGCCGTGATGGGAACGGGCCGCAGCGACTACCCGAATCAGATCAACAACGTGCTCGCGTTCCCGGGGATCTTCCGCGGTGCGCTGGACGCGCGTGCATCGGACATCACCGAGGGGATGAAGCTCGCCGCCGCCAAGGCGATCGCCGATTCGGTGACCGACGAGAAGCTGAGCGCCACCAACATCATGCCGTCGGTGTTCGACCGCAGCGTGTCGATGGCGGTCGCCGCCGCCGTGGCGGAAGCCGCCGTCGCCGACGGCGTCAGCCGAACCTGACGTCCGGCGGCGATCCTGCCGGAGTCCGGGTCTCCGTCGTCCGGGATCCGTGCGGCCGGTGGACGAGCACCGACACGTGAAGAATCGCTGAAACCCCGAGCTGCGCGTCGCAGCGCTCGTCGTTCCCACCTACCTTGCAGCTCGTGTCGGAGGCAGCGACGGAGCGCATCGTGAAGGATCGCTCGAAGCTGCGCGTCGCTGCCGGGTCGGGACTCCTGCTGATCCTCGCCGTGGCGGTCTGGTTCCAACGTGACATCGTCACGGGCGCCCTGCGCGAATCGAGAGCACTGCCGGCGACGGCGATCGTGCTGCTCGTGCTGCTCGCCCTCTACGAGCGCTGGTCACGAGCCGACATCGTCCGTCGACTGCTCGGTGACCCGATCGGCATCGGCACCGCCGTGACGGTCCACGACGTGGGCACCGCGGTGAGCAAGGGCGTGCCGATGGGCGGGGCGCTGGGAACGGCGATGCGATGGACGATCGTGCGCGACTCGGGCGTGTCGGCCGCGCGCTTCACCACGATGCTGTTCGCCTACGGGATCGCAACGACCTTCGTCTCGTGGCTGTTGCCGTTCGCTGCGCTGCTCGTCGACCTCACCCGACGCTCGGCCGACGCGACCGACATCCTGATCCTCACCGCCATCGCACTGGTGGTGATCGCATCGGCAGTGTTCTGGGTGCTCACGCTGCGCTCGGATCGCCTGGAGGCCTGGACCGGCGCCCGCCTGCGTGCGATCTGGCTCCGCCTGGCCCCGCGTGTGCCGTCGCTCGGCGCACACGACCCGGCCGTCGGACTCGCCGAGGTCCGCACCGAGTTGCACGCCATCGTGCGCAACCCCGCCGTGCTGCTGCTGCGGACCGCCGCCGCGCAGGCGTGCGGTTCGCTGATCCTGCTCGTCGCCCTGCGCGGCGTCGGGGTCGGTGACGAACTCGGGTTGACGGAGTTCTTCCGGGTGTTCTTCCTCACGCACCTGCTCGGCACGTTCGCCCCGACCCCCGGAGGGGTGGGCGTGGTGGAGGCGGGCATGACGGGCGCACTGGTGGCAGCGGGGGTCGGCACCGAGCAGGCGCTGGCCAGTGTGATCGTCTACCGGTTCCTCACCTACGTGCTCCCGATCGCCTCCGGCGCGGCACTGTGGGCGTGGTGGAGAGTCGCCCGCAAAGGTGACGAATCGGCCCGACTCGCATCGGGCCCGGATCCCTGCGACGACGGGTCCCGCGGACCGGCCGACGTCGATGCGTCGCGAGTCGTCTGACATCGCGACGATACGTCACACTGTCCACTCATGGGCCATCCGTCGACACCGCAGTTCCAGACCTTCCATGCGTTGCGGATCAAGGGTTTCGCAGCCGTCGACACGATCACGGAGATCACCACGCTCCCCGCGGCCGACGTCGAACTCAACCTGTCGCGACTGGCCGACAACGGATACGCACAGTTCCGCGAGAACCGCGGACTCTGGCAGCTGACGGCCGACGGCCGATCGGCACACGGCGAACACCTCGCCGCCGACCTGGAGGGCGTGGACGTCGCCGCCGTCCTCGGCGATCCCTACGAGGCGTTCCTCGCGAGCAATTCGCAGTTCAAGGAGCTCTGCGGCGACTGGCAACTGCGCGACGGCGAACCGAACGACCACAGCGACGTCGACTACGACGCGGACGTGGTGGGCCGACTCGTCACGCTCCACGAGCAGGCCCTGCCCGTGGTGGCGGCGATGGGGGAGGGCCTGTCCCGGATGGCACCGTACGCCGGTCGTCTCGTCGACGTACTGGCCAAGGTCGGTGCGGGGGAGACCAAGATGTTCACCGGAGTAATGTGCGGGAGCTACCACGACGTGTGGATGGAGCTGCACGAGGACCTGATCCTCACGCAGGGAATCGACCGGTCGGCCGAGGGCAGCTTCTGAACGGGACGGGGCATCTGCGCATCGATCTCGTAGGTTGGGCGCCGTGAATCTGTCCCGAATGTCCGGACTCCGCTGATGGCCCGCTTCGGCCGGGTCTCCACGGCAATGGTCACGCCGTTCGACGAACACGGCGAGCTCGACGTCGACGTCGCCGTGTCGCTTGCGAAGTGGCTGGTGTCGCAAGGCAACGAATCTCTCGTCGTGGCCGGTACGACCGGGGAGTCGGCAACGCTGTCGATCGACGAGAAGCTGACGCTGTTCGAGGCGGTCGCATCGGCGGTCACCGTGCCGGTCATCGCCGGCACCACCGGCAACAACACGCGCCAGGACATGGGACTCACGTCCGAGGCGAGCAAGCTGGGGGTCGCGGGCATCCTCGTGGTCTCGCCGTACTACAACCGACCGAGCCAGGCCGGAATCGTGTTGCACCACCGTGCGATCGCGTCGGTCACCGACCTGCCCGTGATGATGTACGACATCCCCAAGCGCACGGGCCGCAAGGTGGCCACCGAGGTGCTCATCGCCCTCGCCAACGAGGTCACCAACATCGTGGCCCTGAAGGACGCAGCGGGCGACCCGAGCGAGACCGCCAAGGTGATCGCCGAGACCGCCGACGACTTCGAGGTCTACTCCGGCGATTCGCCGATGAACCTGCCCCTCCTCGCGGTCGGAGCGGTCGGTGTGGTCGGCGTGTCGACCCACTGGGCGGCTCCCGACCACGTTGCGATGATGAATGCGTGGGGCGCCGGCGACATCGCCGAGACCCAACGCCACAACCGACGCCTGATCGAGAGCTACGTCTTCGAAGGCAACGACGACGCACCGAACCCGGTGCAACCCAAGGTGATGATGCAGACCCTCGGGCACGCAGTCGGCGACTGCCGGCTCCCCATGGGACCTGCACCCGCCGGAACCGACGACCTCGCCCGAGGCGTCTACGAAAGATTGGTGACCTCACGTGACTGACACGTCCCGTACACGAACCCGTACCCAGCCGCTCACGGCGAAACTCGACGCGACGGTCCCCGTCCGGATCGTCTTCCTCGGCGGGCTGGGCGAGATCGGCCGGAACTGCATGGTGATCGAGCAGGGCGCCGCCGACGACCCGGACCGCACGATGATCCTCATCGACTGCGGCCTGATGTTCCCCGACGCGAACCACCACGGCATCGACCTGATCCTCCCGGACTTCACCTACCTCAAGGAGAACGCGAAGCGGATCCAGGCGATCGTCCTGACCCACGGGCACGAGGACCACATCGGTGCCATCCAGTACCTGATGCGTGACGGCGACGGCATCGGCGACCTGCGCACCGAGAAGCTTCCCGTCTACGGCTCGGCGCTCGCGCTCGGCCTGGCGCGCAACCGCATCGAGGAAGCGGGGCTGATGGGCAAGATCGACATGCGACCGGTGAAGGACGGACACCAGATCGACGTCGGTTCGCTGCTCGTGGAGTTCATCCCGGTCACCCACTCCGTGCCCCATGCGCACGCGGTCGCCGTCCACACCGCGCAGGGCGTCGTGCTCCACTCCGGCGACTTCAAGATCGACCTCACCCCGGTCGACGATCGTCGCGCCGACCTGGCCAGGATCGGGCAACTCTCGAAGAACGAGGGCATCCGGCTGCTGATGTCGGACTCGACGAATGCCGAGGAACCCGGTTACGCATCGAGCGAGACCAAGGTCGGAGGCGTCCTGCGCGGCCTGTTCGCCCAGCAGCGCGGGCGACGGATCATCACCGCCAGCTTCGCCAGCCACCTCCACCGGATCCAGCAGATCGCCGACGCCGCCGTCGCCGAAGGCCGCAAGGTGGCCACGCTCGGGCTGAGCATGAAGAAGAACATCCGCCTCGGGCTCGACCTCGGCGTGTTCACGATTCCCGAATCCTCCCTCATCGACATCGAGGAGGCCGACAAGTACGACGACGGCGAGATCTGCATCATCTCGACCGGTTCGCAGGGCGAGCCGATGTCGGCCCTCGGCCTGATGGCACGCGGCGAGAACCGCTGGATGAAGCTGACCGACAACGACACCGTTGTGCTGTCGAGCCACGCCATCCCCGGCAACGAGGGCAGCGTCAACAAGGTGATCGACGGTCTTCTGCGCCTCGGTGCGCAGGTGGTGCACTCCGGGATCATGGACGTGCACGCCACCGGCCACGCCAAGGCCGACGACATCAAGACCTACCTCTCGATCGTGGAGCCCGAGTGGTTCGTCCCGATCCACGGCGAGTACCGCCACATGGTCGCCAACGCCAAGCTCGGTGAGCTGATGGGCGTGCCGGCGAACCGGATCATCCAGTGCGAGGACGGCGACGTGCTCGAACTCACCGCCGACGGTCTCGACGCGGTCGGTCGCGTGCCGTCCGGGTACCTGTACGTCGACGGCATCGTCGGCGACGTCGGCAACGGCGTGCTGCGCGATCGTGCCAAGCTCGCCGAGGAGGGCGTCGTCGTCGTGGTGTCCACGGTCGACACCCAGACCGGCAAGGTGCTGGTGCAGCCCGAGATCATCACCCGTGGATGGGTGTACGCGCCGGAGGCCGAGGACCTGCTCGACGAAGCCTGCGACGTCGTGGCCGCTTCGCTGGAGAAGGCACTGTCGAGCGGCGTGCGCGACGTGGAACAGCTGGAGAAGGAAGCGCGCAAGGCGACCGGGAAGTTCGTGAGCGACCGCACCAAACGCCGTCCGATGATCGTCCCCGTCGTCATGGAGGCGTAGCAGCACGTCGTGGGTGCACGAAAGCTGATCCGGGTGCTCGGTGCCGTGCTCGTCGTGTCGCTGTCTGCAGGGTGTTCGGGGAGCGACGACGATGCATCCACGTCGCCGATCGCCGGTGGCGAGGCTCCCGACGTGGAGGCGCCGGCGTTCGTCACGGCCGTCCGCGAGGCGATGGCGGCCGTCGAGGACGAACTGGGGGGGCCGCAGCGGTACTTCGAGGTGACGTCGAATGCGCAGTTCACCAACGTGTTCGTCGCCGTCGACGACGCCACCGCCACTGTCGCATACGCCTATGTCGACGGCGAACTCCAACCGCCGGCGCCCAAGCAGGACGGCGCCTCGGGGAACACGTTCGCCGCGACCGACGTGGACTTCGTCGACGATCGGATCCTGAGTGGGGCCACCGCCGACCTGTCCGACTCCGAGATCGACGCGATCAGCGTCTACGGAGACGGCGTCGGTGCGACGTACGTGCTCGCCGCGTCGTCGAGTGCCGGTGGCTTCCTGGACATCGTGGTCGGCCCCGACGGGACTGTCTTCTCCGTCGATCCGGTGTGACGGCGCCGGGAGGCTCCGGTCCTGCGTGCGACGCCTTTCTGCGCCGCCCCTCCACGAAGGTGAGGTACCCCCTTGGTACGGTGACGGGGTCATGTCTACGTGGGGCCCGTCGGCCAAGAAGCCGCCGAAGAAATCAGCAGCGAAGTCGTCGGGGAAGCGGTCGACCAAGGTCGACCCCGGAACGCGCACGTCACGTACGAGCCGGACCGAGGGTGGCGGTCGCAACGGTTCTGTCCGCGATGCCACCCCGCCCGAGCCGACACGGGTGATGTCGCGGGACGAGTCCGCCGGGGTGTACGTGGATCGGCGACGCGACGAGTTCGTCGGGCTGGGCCTGATCGGAGCGGCCGTCCTTGCCGGGTTGGCGATCTACCTCGACCTCGCCGGTCCGATCGGGCGCGGAGTCGAGACGTTGTTCGGTTGGTTCTTCGGTCTCGGACGGTTCGCCGTTCCGCCGGTGCTCGGCGGCGTCGGCGTCGCGTTCGTGCGTCGAGGACGTTCGTCGAGCCCGGCACGTCTGGCGGTCGCGTGGGTCGTCGTCACCGTGTCCGTTCTCGGTCTGGTCCACGTCGTGCGACGTGACGCCGACGCCGAGGGGTTCGACCGCTTCGGCGACTGGGGCGGCTGGATCGGCGCGGGGATCGCCGAGCCGTTGATGGCCGGCATCGCAACGGCCGGCGCTGTCGTCGTGCTGGTCGCCCTGTTGGGCGGATCGCTCATGTTGATCACCCAGACGTCGCTGCGCACCATGGCCCAGCAGACCGGCGGCTTCCTCAACGCGGTGCTGCGGCCCGTGGGGCGTGCGGCGCGCTCGGGACTCGGCAACATCACCACGCTGTCGAGCGACCGTGACGAGAGTCGCGAGCAGCAGCGGGCGCGCCTGTTCGACCAGGTCGACGAGGACCCGACGCCTCCACGAGGTGTTCCGACCACGTCGATCACCGGTGAGGCGCTCGCGTCGGGGCCGCCGCTGTACGACGTGGAGTCCGACGGGGGAGTGAGCGTCGGCGACGCGCCGAAGAAGCGCACGGCCAAGCCGACGGTCCGAACGGGTTCGTCGAAGGGCGACAGGGTCAGCCCCGACGGCGCACAGGTCGGCGACTGGGTGCTCCCGCCGATGAAGTTCCTGCTGCAGCCGGGCGAGAAGAAGATCGACATCAAGGCGATCGAGCAGCGCGGGAACACGCTGCAGGAATCGCTCGCCTCCCACAACGTGGAGACCGAACTGATCGGCATGACCGTCGGACCGACCGTCACGCGCTACGAGCTCGAGCTCGGCCACGGTGTCAAGGTCTCCAAGGTGACCAACCTCCAGAAGGACATCGCGTACGCGATGGCGGCCACCGACGTGCGCATCCTCGCGCCCATTCCCGGCCGGTCGGCGATCGGTGTCGAGGTGCCGAACCATCAGCGTCAACTCGTCGCCCTCGGCGACCTGCTCGCCTCGGGAGAGGCGCAGCGCGCCACGAACCCGCTCGAGGTGGCGGTGGGCAAGGACATCGAAGGCAAGACGGTCATGCTCGACCTCGCCTCCACGCCGCACATGCTGATCGCCGGTGCCACCGGCGCGGGCAAGTCGTCCGGGATCAACTGCATCATCACGTCGCTGCTGATGCGCACCACTCCCGACGACGTCCGCCTGATCCTGATCGACCCGAAGCAGGTCGAGATGGGTCAGTACGCGAAGTTGCCGCACCTGCTCACCCAGCCGGTGACCAACCCGAAGAAGGCCGCCAACGCCCTCGGGTGGGCGGTCAAGGAGATGGAGCGTCGCTACGACGTCCTCTCCGAAGTCGGCTACCGCGACATCGGCGGGTTCAACAAGGCATTCGCAGCGGGAAAGATCGACGATCCGCCCGGCACCGACCCCGACGGGCCGCCGGTCTACGAGCACATGCCGTACATCGTCGTCGTCGTCGACGAGCTGAACGACCTGATGATGGTGGCCGCGCGCGACGTGGAGGAGTCGATCACCCGCATCGCCCAGAAGGCACGTGCGGTGGGCATCCACCTGATCGTGGCCACACAGCGTCCGTCGGTGAACGTGATCACCGGCGTGATCAAGGCGAACATCCCGGCACGCATGGCCTTCGCCGTGTCGTCGCTCACCGACTCGCGCGTGATCCTCGATCAGCCCGGTGCCGACAAGCTCGTCGGCAAGGGAGACATGCTGCTGCTCCCCGGCAACTCGTCGGTCGCCAACCGCATCCAGGGCGCGTTCATCACCGAGGAGGAGGTGCGCGAAGTGGTGTCGCATTGGAAGGCCCAGGCGCCCGAGGTGATCACGTCGGCCGAGATCGAGGCCGGTGACGAGTCCGGGTCCGATGGGCCGAGCGCGATGAGTTCGCCGGCGCTCACGCCTCCCGCTCCGGGAGCGTCGGCCTTCGATGCGTCGGGTCTCGACGTCACCTCCGACGCCAACGCGTTCTCGGCGGGCGAGGAGGACGAGGACACTGCGATGATGCGCCAGGCGATGGAACTCATCGTCCGCAGCCAACTCGGTTCCACGTCGATGCTGCAACGGAAGTTGAAGGTCGGCTTCGCCCGGGCGGGTCGCATCATGGACCTGTTGGAGACCCGCGGCGTCGTGGGGCCGAGTGAAGGGTCCAAGGCGCGCGCGGTGCTGATGACGGTCGAGGAGTTCGAACTGCTCCAGCAGAACGGCCAACTCTGACATGGCGTCGTCCGACACACCGCCGCCGCCGGCTTCGCCGCCACCCGCTGCGGCGCCTCCGTCCATCACGAACGAGGCCCCGGTGGTCTCGCCGGCAGTCGTGCCGTACGTCGAGTGGCACACGGGTGCTCGACGAGTGGTCACGTTCGAGCTCGAGATCGGGAACATGGGACCGTTCGCCATGACGGGAATGCTCCAGCGGAGGATCTCGCCCACGGTCCACGTCGACGGTCGCCAGTTCCCGGTCTACTGGGGCCGGGTGAACTTCGAGGTGCCGGCGGATCGAAACGTGCACGTCGCGGTGAGCCTCGACGACAGCGTGCAAGTGGCGTCGGACCTGCTCCCTGCCGGTGGCGACCTCGTCCTCGTGTATCGGACCGATGCGTCGGGTGCGGCGACGCTGGAGCGCTTCGCCGCCTGATGTCGACCGGTCGTCACGTTCAGCGCGGTGTGCAGCGCGAGCCCAAGACCTGTGCGTGTTGCGGCCGCACGATCGAGTGGCGCAAGAAGTGGGAGCGCGACTGGGACGATGTCCGGTACTGCTCCGATGCCTGTCGCCGGTCGGGACTCGACGACACCGACCGGGCGCTCGAAGCATCCATCCTCGACCTGCTCGCCGGTCGTGCCGGCGACGCGACGATCTGTCCGTCCGAGGCGGCCAGTGCCGTGGGTGGGGCCGACGAGGACGACTGGCGAGCGCTGATGGAACCTGCCCGTCGCGCGGCCCGCCGCCTCGTCGCGTCGGGCGAGATCGAGATCACCCAGAAGGGACGGGTCGTCGATCCGTCGAACGCGAAGGGTCCCATCCGCCTCCGACGTCGCCGACCCTGACGGCCTGCGCCAGGTCCGGGAGGGTGCGTTCCGAATCGTCTCGGACCCGCCGTGTCCGCTCGTTCCGAATCGTCTCGCGATGCTCTGGGTCCGTGCGTTCCGAAATGTCTCGGACCTGCCCGGTCCGTGCGTTCCGAATCGTCTCGCGGTGCTCTGGGTCCGTGCGTTCCGAATCGTCTCGGACCCGCCCGGTCAGCCCGTTCCGAATCGTCTCGCGGTGTTCTGGGTCCGTACGTTCCGAATCGTCTCGGGTTGCGGTGAACCACCGATGACCTGGGAGAACCCGTTCGCCCCACGGCCGTCGAGACGATTCGTCACGTGCCTCTCGAGGCGTGCGAGACGATTCGTGACGGATCCGTCGATCGAGTCCGAGACGATTCGTGACGGAGCCATCGATCCGGTCCGAGACGATTCGTGACGAGTCCATGCCCCTGGCCGAGACGATTCGTCACGGAGGTCGCGATCGACTCCGGTCTGGTCGAACTGCTCCTCGAGTCGAGGCACGAAGGGGTAGCGCATCGACGTCTCGGGGAAGACTGGTCCACGTGGCCGAATCGACGAACCGTCTCCCGATTCCCGAGCCGGGACGCGAAGCCGCCGAACGGATGGTGTCCGATCATCTCGTCGGTCTGTTCTGTGACGAGCCCGTCGGCTCCGAACGCTTCCGCGGTGGGCAGGCCGCCGCCGACGCGGCCCTGGCGGCCTTCGAGGTGGCCCGCTACGCGAGTCGCCGCAACGACGTGTTCCCGGAGTCCCGGCGCGGGGCGTCGGCGCTGTCCCCGTACATCCGCCACGGTCTGCTGCCCCTGCGACGGGTCTGGGATCACGTCGCCGGCGGCCCCGAACGAGATGTCCGCAAGTTCCGGGACGAACTGCTGTGGCAGGAGTTCGCACGCCACTGGTACGCACGCCACGGCACGGGGACCCGGCACGGGGTCCGAAGGGAACTGGTGCGAGCCACCGATGTGGCCGACGGCGCGGTACTCGAGGGATGGAATCGCGACATGGCGTGCATGGAGGCCACGGTCGGCGAGCTCGAACGCGACGGGTGGCTCGTGAACCAGACGAGGATGTGGCTGTCGAGTGACTGGGCGGTCCGCAACGGTCGGGCCTGGCAGGACGGCGAGGACGCGTTCTTCACCCATCTTCTCGACGGCTCGCGTGCGGCCAATCGCCTCGGCTGGCAGTGGACCACCGGTGTCGGGTCGTCGAAGCACTACGGCTTCAGCCGATGGCAGGTGGAGAAGCGCGCACCGAAGCTGTGTGCCGGGTGCGCACTGCGCGAACGGTGCCCCATCCAGGGGTGGCCCGACGATCCCGAGTTCCTCGGCGGTGGAGCGAGACCACCGTCCACCCCGGACCTGACGGGGCCGACGGAGGTGGCGGGCGACCGCGACCCCGAGGTCGTGTGGCTGACGGCGGAGTCTCTGGGCGATGACGATCCGGCACTGATGGCGAACCCCGACCTGCCCGTGGTGTTCACCTTCGACCGTGCACTGCTCGCACGACTGCAGCTGTCGGCAAAGCGGCTCGTGTTCCTCACCGAGACCCTCGCCGAGATCGCGCTCCATCGAAGCGTCGAACTCCATCTCGGGGACCCGGTCGACGCGCTCGGCCACCGAGTTGCCGCCGTCACCCACGCGCCCGTTCCCGGCCACGTCGCTCGGGTCGCGCGGGCTCGCGAGCACGACGACCGACTCGTGCGCCACCCGTGGCCGTGGTTGTGTCGCCCGTCGGGCGGCAGCGTGTCGAGCTTCTCGGCATGGCGGAAGTCGGTTCGATCGCCCCGGTCGTCGTAGCGTCGGTGCGGTGAGCGTTGCGATCATCGACCTGGACGGGTTCGTCGGCGGCGGAACCCGGCACAGGAGGTCCGTCGCCGCCGAGGTCGACGCCGCGTGCCGGGAGATCGGTTTCTTCTCCGTCACCGGCCACGGCGTTCCCGACGCGACGGTCGAGTCCGCGCATCGAGCAGCACTCGACTTCTTCGACCTGTCGCTCGAGGATCGGATGAGCGCTGCGAAGGTCGAGCCGAGCGCTCCGTACGGGTACTCGCCGTTCTCCGCCGAAGCACTGAACCGCTCGCTCGGTGGCGAGGCGGCCCCGGACCTCAAGGAGACCTACAACGTCGGCCCGGTGGGCGACCCGCCACGACCGACGTCGGACATGATCGACGCCGACGAGCGCGACGTGTGGTCACCGACCCCGTGGCCGTCGGCGATGCCCGAACTGCGACCGATCCTGACCGCGTACCACGAGGCGATGGCCGAGCTGGCCGCCACGCTGATGGACGCCTTCGCCCTGGCACTCGGACTCGACGACGGCGGATTCGCACCGTTCGTCGCTCGACACGGGTCGGCTCTGCGTCTCGCCCACTACCCGGCCCTCGATCGGCCGCCCGAGGCGGGTCGACTCCGCGCCGGCGCCCACAGCGACTACGGCACGATGACGATCCTGCGACTCGACGCCGAACCGGGACTGCAGGTGGAGACGTCGCCGG
This sequence comes from Ilumatobacter sp., assembly GCF_039969435.1. Classification (GTDB taxonomy): domain Bacteria; phylum Actinomycetota; class Acidimicrobiia; order Acidimicrobiales; family Ilumatobacteraceae; genus Ilumatobacter_A. The sequence continues at coordinate 6,272 of NZ_JBDVNU010000038.1, read as the reverse complement.
GGCAGTGGGTCGACGTCGTCGCGCCCGACGGCGCCCTGGTCGTCAACCTCGGAGACCTGATGCAGCGGTGGAGCAACGACCGCTGGCGTTCCACCATGCACCGGGTCGTCGTCCCGCACGGTGGACATGCTCGCCGGCGCCTCACCATGCCCTTCTTCCACAATGCCGACTGGGACGCCCGCATCGAGTGCATCACCGCCGAGGGTGAACGCCCGAGGTACGAACCGATCACGGCGGGAGCCCACCTGATGGCCAAGTTCCGTTCGACGGTGGTCTGAGCACACGCACCGGATCGACTCCGGTCACGATCGGCACGGGTGGACCGACGAAGCTGTGTCGATGGAGCCCGTGCCCGACACCGTCACGCTGACCCCGGAGCTGATCGAGATCACCGACGGTCTCGCCTTCCCCGAGGGCCCGATCGCCATGTCCGACGGGTCGGTCATCCTCGTCGAGATGTTCGGTCCGCGTCTCACACGGGTGCTTCCGGACGGGTCGACGCAGACCGTCGCCGAGATCGACGGCGGACCGAACGGCGCAGCGCTCGGTCCGGACGGTGCGATCTACCTGTGCAACAACGGCGGATGCTTCACACCGGCCGAGGTCATGGGCCTCACGTTCCCCGGTCACTTCGATTCCGGGCGCTACATCGGCGGCCGGATCCAGCGCGTCGACGTCGACACCGGCGACGTGACGGATCTGTACACCGAATGTGCCGGCCGCCCGCTGCGGGCACCCAACGACATCGTGATGGACGGCCAGGGCGGCTTCTGGTTCACGGACCACGGCATCCGCGACGGTGTCGCTCGGACCAGCGACATGTCGTCGATCCTGTACGCACGCGTCGACGGCTCGGAGATCCGCGAGGTCGTGTTCCCGGTCGACGCACCCAATGGCATCGGCCTGTCGCCCGACGGTTCGACCCTGTACTGGGCCGAGACCCACACCGGACGGATCTTCCGCCGTACGGTCTCGGCGGTCGGCGAACTCGCAGCGTCCCCTCCGCTCGATCCGACGCTCGTTCTGCACGGTCTGCCCGGCCACCAGTTGCTCGACTCGCTCGCCGTCGACGCAGAGGGGTGGGTGTGTGTCGCGACGCTGATCAACGGTGGGATCACCGCGGTGTCACCGGACGGTTCCCGCGTCGAACATCATGCGACGGGCGACGTCCTGACGACCAACATCTGTTTCGGTGGTGACGACCTGCGAACCGCGTACATCACCCTGTCGAGCACCGGTCGGCTGGTGTCCATCCGATGGCCCCGAGCCGGGTTGCGCCTCGCACACCAGTGAACCGAGAGGCGACGGACCGGTTCGGCGCTCCCCGGAGCGGTAGCGTGCTGGCGTGCAGCGCTTCTACGTCGAGACGCTCGGCTGTCCCAAGAACGACGTCGATTCCGACAAACTGATCGGAGCGCTGCTCGCCGACGGCATGACGGCGACCGAGAACGCCGCCGACGCCGACCTCGTGGTGGTCAACACGTGCGCGTTCATCGACACCGCTCGCAAGGAGTCGGTCGACACGATCCTGGCGCTCGACGAGCAACGGCGCGACGGCAGCCGACTCGTCGTCACGGGCTGCATGGCCGAACGCTACGGCGACGAACTCGCCGAGGCACTGCCCGAGGTGGACCAGGTGGCCGGGTTCGGTCAGGCCTTCAACCTCGTGCCCGTCGAGCGGGACGGGACCGAGGTCCCGGTCGGCGCTGCGGCGGGTCGCAAGCTGATCCCGGTGTCGAGCGTGCCTCTTCCCGCGTTCGACCTGCTCAACCTCCCTCGCCCGAAGTCGGCGTCGCCGTGGGCGTACGTGAAGATCGCCGAGGGTTGTGACCGCTCGTGCGGCTTCTGCGCGATCCCCAGCTTCCGGGGGCCCCAGCGCAGCCGCGACGTGTCCTCGATCGTCGACGAGGTCCGACAGACCGAGGCTCGCGAGATCGTGCTGGTGGCTCAGGACCTGGCGTCCTACGGCAAGGACCGGCCCGACGAGTTGGGGGCGGGCTCGATCGTTCCGCTGATCGACGCCGTGGCCGCCGAGGCCGATCGAGTCCGACTGCTGTACCTGTACCCGAGTGACCTCACCGACGCCCTGATCGACTCGATCCTGCGCACCGGGGTGCCCTACTTCGACCTGTCGCTGCAGCACGTGTCGAAGCCGCTGCTGCGCCGGATGCGGCGGTGGGGCGACGGGCAACGCTTCCTCGACCGGATCTCCGACATCCGCGAGCGCGAGCCCAGCGCAGCGTTCCGCAGCAACTTCATCGTCGGCTACCCGGGTGAGACCGAGGAAGACCACGACCAACTCCTCGACTTCGTCGAACGCGCCCAACTCGACTGGTGCGGGTTCTTCTCCTACTCCGACGAGGAGGGCACGTACGCGGCCGGCCTCGACGGTCACGTCGACGCCGACCTGATGAACCGTCGCCTCGTCGAACTCCGGGAGATGCAGGACGACATCACCGCGTCGCGGCGTGATGCGCTGATCGGAACGACGCTGGAGGTGTTGGTCGACGCTCCCGGCGTGGGTCGCAGCCACCTCGAAGCGCCCGAGATCGACGGAGTGATCCACCTTCCTCACGACCTCGTGCAGGGTGACCTGGTGCGTGTCGACATCGTCGACGCGCTGGGCCCCGACCTGGTGGCAGCGGGCGTCGATCTCGCCCATCTGGACAGTGACGACCTCGAGGAGATGCAGACCGACCTCGACGACGCCGGTGCCTGGGTGGGCTGATGGTCGAGTCGTTGAACAGTTGGGCGAACGCGATCACCACGACGCGGATCCTGCTCGCACCACTCGTGTTCCTCGCGATCCCCGAGGACGGCACCGGATCGTGGTGGTCGTTCTTCCTCTGGTTCGTGCTGTGCTCGAGTGACGGCATCGACGGGTACATCGCACGGCGTCGCGGGCCCACCGCGGTGGGCGCGTTCCTCGACCCGCTGGCCGACAAGGTCCTCGTGCTCGGAGCGATGTTCACCCTCGTCGCACACGGCATCTACTGGGTCGTTCCGGTGGCGATCATCGCCGTACGCGAGTTGGCGATCAGCGGGTACCGGATCGTCAAGAGTGGCCGCGGCGTCAGCGTTCCTGCCAGCAAGCTCGGCAAGTACAAGACCGTCGTCCAGCAGTTCTCCGTCGCATTCGCCCTGTTCCCGCTCACTGCGCTCGACGCCACGTGGACGTGGACGTCACTGCTGTGGATCGCAGTGGTGCTCACGCTGGTGAGCGGTGTGCAGTACCTGTGGTACTCGCAGCGTCCCGTCGGCGTCGCCGCAGCGGCCTCGGCGGAGTCCGTCGCATGAACGTCGCCGTCCTGGCGGTCGGTACCGAACTGCTGCTCGGTCAGATCATCGACTCGAACTCGGCGTGGATGGGCGAGGAGCTGGCCGCCCGCGGGATCGACTCGCTCGTGCAGGTCAAGGTCGGCGACAACGTCGGGCGCATCGAGGTGCAGCTCCGTCGACTGCTCGCCGACGCCGACGCGGTGATCGTGTGTGGCGGGCTCGGCCCGACCCACGACGACCTGACCCGTGACGCGATCGCCGCCGTGATGGGCTCCGAGCTCGTGCTCGACGATGCGGTCGCGGAGGTGATCCGTGCGATGTTCGTGTCGCGAGGCCGCACGATGTCGGCGAACAACCTGCGTCAGGCGATGGTGCCGGTGGGAGCGTCGATCATCGCGCAGACCCGCGGCACCGCACCGGGCCTGATCTGCCCGGTCAGCGTCGCCGGTGTCGACAAGGTGGTCTACGCGGTACCCGGGGTCCCGCACGAGATGCGCGAGATGGTGCACCGGGCGATCATCCCCGACCTGCTCGCCCGAAGTGGCACCACCGACGTGATCGTGAGTCGTGTGTTGCGTACCTGGGGCGAATCCGAGAGCGGCCTGAACGAACGGCTCGACGCGATCATCGACGAACTCGAGGGTCCCGATACGCCGACGCTCGCCTTCCTGGCGTCCGGCTGGGAAGGGCTCAAGGTTCGTCTCACCGCCAAGGCGGCCGATGTCGCGACGTGCGTCGATCTGCTCGACCGCTGGGAGGCCCGGGTGCGCACCGAACTCGGTGACCTCGTGTTCGGGGTGGACGGCGACACCATGGAGTCCGTCGTGCTCGACCTGTGCCGGAAGAGGGGTCTCACCCTCGCGACCGCGGAATCCGTCACCGGCGGCCTCGTCGGTGCCCGCCTCACCGGGATCGCCGGATCGAGCGACGTGTTCGTGGGGTCGATCGTCAGTTACGCGACACGGATCAAGCAGGACCTGCTCGGAGTGTCCGATGGGCCGGTCGTGTCGGAATCGGCGGCGCGCGAGATGGCGCACGGGGTGCGCGAGGCGTTGGGTGCGGACGTGGCGCTGTCGCTGACGGGTGTGGCCGGGCCGGCCGAGCAGGACGGCCAGCCGGCTGGAACGCTGTGGGTCGCGATGGTCGGGCCGGGCTTCGACGACGTGCGCCACGTGCGTCTCCCCGGCCAGCGCGAGCAGATGCGGCAGTTCGCCGTGATCACGGCGCTCGGCATGTTGCGCGGCCACCTCGCCTGAAGGTCGAGCTGACCTCGAGTCGAGCTCGTTGATGACTATCGTCCCTGCTCAGAGATGATCTGCGATGTCTGACCCGAACTCTCCGACCCACCCGGCCCGCCCCTCGGCGTCGACCGAGCGCGGCGTCAACTGGACCGATCCCGCACGGCGGCCGCCGCCCGACTTCGACTCGCAACGGCGCCAACGCAACGCACTGATCGGCCTCGGTGTCGCATCGGCGATCGTGTTGCTCATCGGCAGCGTCGCATTCCTGGCGTCTCGCTCGGGCGGGACGGGTGCCGTCGCCGAGGTGTCGACCCCCGAGGTGACGTCCGCCCCCTCCGCTGTCGACACCACCACCACGTCGTCCACGACGACGTCCGCGCCGACCACGCTTCCGCCACCGGTCGGAGCGGCGGCCGACGCCGGTCCCGACCTCGACGTCGACGCCGGATCGGTCGTGACCCTCCAGGCGTCGACGGTGACCGAGGGCGCAGGCGACGACGATGTCACGTGGCGCCAGATCAGCGGACCCGACGTGACGGCGGGGGTCGGAGCACTGGGGGGTCGCGCGGTGTCGTTCGGCGCACCCGACGAGATCGTGACGTTGCAGTTCGAACTGGTCGTGTCGAGCGGAGACCGCGCTGCCACGGCGCCCGAGGCCGTCGATGCACTCACGGTGCGCGTGTTCGAGCAGGCCGATGCGACGGTCTTCGTCGATGCCGAGACCGGCGACGACGCAGGTGACGGCTCCATGGAGTCGCCCCTGAGGTCCCTCGCGGTCGCGGCGGCGATGGCGTCGGACGGCGCCGACCTGTACGTGCGGAGTGTCGGCACGTACGTCGAGGCTGACCCCATCCTGCTCGGACCCGGCACGAGCCTCTACGGCGGCTTCGACGAGAACTGGAACCGTGATCGCGCCGTGCGTGCACGGATCGATGCTGCGTCGGTCGGCATCATCGTCGAGGGAGACGGCGACCGACGGGTCTCGGCGATCGACCTCACCGCGGCGTCGGCCGAACCTGGGCGGCGATCGATCGGTGTGCGCGTGGCGGATGCCGAGACGGTGACCGTGGAGGACAGCCGCATCGTCTCGGGCGACGCTGGCAACGGAACGAGCGACGACGACGACCCCGAGATCGGCGTCGCCGGAACGAGCGTCGGGATCCTCGCCGTCGACACGGGTGAGCTCCGCGTCGAGCGCTCGACCGTCAACGGCGGACGAGGGGGTGACGGCGTGAGCCCCACGCGCGGATCGGACGTGTCCCCGGGTGGCTCGGGAGCCGACGGTGACGGCGACGAGGCCGGCGCGGGTGGTGTCGCAGGCGATGACGACGACGGGTCGCAGGCAGGCGGTGACGGTGCCCCCGGAGCGTCGAATGGTGCAGGTGCGGACGCGGAGGGTGACGACGGGGGAGGGGGCGGCGAGGATCGTGGAGACGACGGGGGCCCCGGCCTCGGCGGCGAGGAGGGTGACGGCGGGGGCGGTGGCGACGGAGGGGTCGGACTGTTCGACGGTGACGACACGGTGCCCGTCGGTGCGACGGGAGACGCCGGCGACGACGGTTCGGCCGGATCGGGCGGCGGCGGTGGCGGCGGGGGTGCATCGGGCACGGGCGCCGGGCTCGCACCCGGCGGTGGCGGAGGCGGCGGTGGCGCCGGCGGCAACGCAAGCGCGGGGGGCGCCGGTGGTGGGGGTGGTGGGGGATCGGTCGGGGGCTGGGCGGTGGCGGTCGATCGGGTCACCGTGCTCGAGGC
>NZ_JBDVNU010000037.1:0-91607 GCF_039969435.1 Ilumatobacter sp. | reverse complement strand
CTCGATGACGGCGAGGACGTCGCCACCGCCGACCGTGTCACCGGCGGCGACCCGGATCTCCTTGACCGTGCCCGAGGTCTCGGCGTTGATCTGGTTCTCCATCTTCATCGCCTCCAGTACGAGCAGCCCCGTCCCGGCTTCGACGGCCTGGCCGACCTCCACGAGGACCTTCACGATGGTGCCCTGCATCGGCGCCTCGATCGAGCCGGATGCGGCGCCGCCACCGCCGGCCGATGCCGCACGCTTCTCGCGCTTCTTCACCGGCGCTGCGCCTGCGGCGACGACGGGCTGATCCGGCACCCACATCGACACGTCGAAGCGTTTGCCGTTGACCTCGACGGTCGTGTTGCGACGGACCAGGTCGGGTGCGTCGTCGTCGGTCTGCTCGGGAGCGGTGGATTCGGCCTTGCCGGTGACGCCGGTGAGGTCGAGCGTCTCCTCGACCCACTTGGTCGAGTGGGTCATCGCCGCGAAGTCGGGGTGCTTCAGGATCGCCATGTCGGCGGGGATCGTGGTGGCGACTCCTTCGACGACCAGTTCGTCGAGGGCCCGGATCGTGCGCGCGATGGCGACCTCGCGGGTGCGTCCCCACACGACGAGCTTGCCGACCAGGTTGTCGTAGAACTGGCTGACCTCGTCGCCGGACATGTATCCGGTGTCGAAACGGACACCGAAGCCGTCCGGCGGGACCAACTTGGTGATCGGCCCGGGGGAGGGGAGGAACTTGCCACCGGCAGGATCCTCGGCGTTGATGCGGATCTCGATCGAATGGCCTCGGCGTGCCGCGTCGACCTCGGCCTGCGTCATCGGGAGTTCCTCGCCTGCGGCGACACGGATCTGCCATTCGACGAGGTCGATGTCGGTGATCATCTCGCTCACCGGGTGCTCCACCTGCAGACGTGTGTTCATCTCCAGGAAGAAGAACTCGCCGTCCTGGTAGATGAACTCGACCGTGCCGGCGCCGTAGTAGCCGACCGCCTGCGCGGCCTTGACCGCCGCTTCGCCCATCGCGGCTTCCAGTCCGTCGGGCAGATCGGGTGCGGGGGCCTCCTCGATCAGCTTCTGGTGGCGGCGCTGTGCGGAGCAGTCACGACTCGAGATCCACACACAGTTGCCCTGCTTGTCGCCCACGAGCTGGATCTCCACGTGGCGCGGCCAGGTGAGGTAGCGCTCGACGTACACCTCGTCACGCCCGAAGAAGCTCTTCGCCTCGCGCTGCGCCGACGCGTACGCGTCGTCGACCTCGGCGGCGGACTGCACGATCTTCATCCCGCGACCGCCGCCACCGAAGGCGGCCTTGATGACCGCCGGCCAACCGAACTCGTCGCCGAAGGACCGCACGTCGTCGGGTCCGGTGGCGAACTCGGTCATCCCGGGAACGATCGGGGCGCCGCCGCGCACCGCGGCTTGGCGGCTCGACACCTTGTCGGACATCTCGTCCATCGCCTCGGGCGGCGGTCCGATGAACTCGACACCGAGCGCAGCGACGGCGCGAGCGAAGTCGGGGTTCTCGCTGAAGAATCCGTATCCCGGGTGCACCGCGTCGGCCCCGCTGGTGCGGATCGCGTCGAGCAGCTTGTCCTGGTCGATGTAGCTCTCGGCGGCGGTGGTGCCACCGAGTGCGTAGGCCTCGTCGGCGAGTCGGACGTGGAGCGATTCGCGGTCGAGTTCGGAATAGACGGCGACCGTCTGGATTCCCATCTCGCGCGCGGCGCGGATGACTCGGACGGCGATTTCGCCTCGGTTGGCGATCAGGATCTTCTTCAGCACGGCTGCAAATGTAGAGGCCATGACCGACCGAGCAGGCATTCGCCGTCCGACCGCGCCCGAGCGTCACGGTTGGACGGTGAGAACGGTCGCCGAGACGGGGAGCACGAACGCCGATGTCCTGGCGGGCCTCGAACGCGGCGAGACCCTGGCGCGCACGGTCCTGCGAGCCGATCACCAGACCGCCGGACGCGGTCGTCTGGACCGTCGTTGGGACGCGCCGCCAGGGGCGAATCTGCTCGCCTCGCTGTGTTTTGCCTCGGAGGCCTCGACACCGGGCGGCGTATCGGCGGTGGTCCGACCCGTCGAGCTCACCCAGGCGGTCGGGCTCGCAGCGGTTCTCGCGGTCGACCGCCTCGCTCCCGGAGGTGAACGCTCCGAGGAATCGTCGCGAGCCGGGCTGAAGTGGCCCAACGACGTGCTGCTCGGCGACGCGAAGCTCGCCGGTGTGTTGGCGCAGCGGTCGTCGGGTGGCGAGATCGTCGTCGGGATCGGCATCAACATCGGGTGGGCCCCCGACGCCGCGGCCTGCCTCTCACGCGATCTCGGCGTCGACGTCGAGCCGGCGGAGTTCCTCGACGTGATGCTGACGGAACTCGATGCACACCTCCTCCGTTGCCGAGACGAGCGGCAGAGGCGGTACGTGGAACGCCTGCACACGCTCGGGCGGACGGTGCGGATCCAACTGCCGGCCGGCGACGACGTGGTCGGCGTCGCCGAGGGAATCGACGATTCGGGTCGACTCCTCGTGCGGGAGGCCACCGATACAGGCTCGCCGGGGCAGGTTCGTGCGATCGACGTGGGTGACATCGTGCACCTGCGAACTCCCACGATTGACCAGTGACCCACCCGAGCTGGGTCTAGCGTCGTCCTGATGTACGAAACGAATGCCGGTTCGCACGACTCGACGCGGGACCGTCCCCGTCGACGCACCTCTGCGCCGCTCGGCATCCTGTTCGCCGTCGTCGTCGCGGCGAGCGGCTCGGTGGGCGCGATCTCCGCATTCGAGCGGTCGACCGGTGACATCGCCCAGTTCGAGGACTTCGACGTCGAGGAACTGGCGCCCGTCGACGGGCCGGCGGTCAACTACCTGCTGATCGGTTCGGACAGCCGTGAGGGCGTGGACCCGAATGCCCCCGACGCTGCGGTCGTCGGCGACGTCTCGGGCCGCCGCAGCGACACGATCATGATCCTGCGCCAGGAGGAGGACGGCAACGGAGCGGCGATCCTGAGTCTCAACCGCGACCTCTGGGTCACGCACGCGGACACCGGCCGCCAGCAGCGCATCAACGCCGCCTACAACCGTGGTGCCGACGTGCTCGCCGCCACGATCACCGCCGAGTACGGCATCCCGATCAACCACGTCGTCGACATCAACTTCGTCGGTTTCGAGTCCCTGGTCGAGGCGATCGGCGGGGTCACGATCTGCTTCGAGTTCGAGACGCGTGACACGGGGAGCGGCCTGGCGCAACCACCGGGATGCAACCGACTCGACGGTGCCCAGGCGTTGGCGTACGCCCGAGGACGAAACTACGAGGAGCTGCGCGACGGTGACTGGCGCAAGGAGCCGACGGCCGACCTCGGTCGGGTGCTGCGCCAGCAGAACTTCCTGAGGATCGCCGTCGACGAAGCGCTCAACAAGTTGGCCGGGGACCCGTCGGTCGTGCGCGGCCTCCTCGACGCGGCGGGCCAGTCGTTGGTCCTCGACCCGAACCTCGACCCGATCTCCGCAGCTGGCACGTTGAAGAAGGCGTTCGCCACCGGGCTGAACACCTTCACGCTGCAGGCCGAGGGGGCGAACATCGACGGCAACTCGGTGCTGCTCGCACTCGACACGCCGGAGAACACCGCCGTGCTCGACTACTTCCGCGGATTCGGCGCCCTGCCCGTCCCGCCCACGACGATCCCGGGCTGAGCGCCGGATTCGGGGACGGGGCGACGTCGTGGCACCCACGATTCCGACGATGTTGCCCGACCGCCGCACCTGGCGAGTGGCCGCCGGAGTGGTGGCCGGAGTCGCGATCGCGGCGATCGCGCTGGCGATCGTGATCTACGTGTCGGCGTCCCGTGACATCGCCTTCGGGATCTTCACGGGCGAGTCGAGCCGAGCCGTCGTCGACGACTGGTATGCGGGTCTGCTCTCCGACCTCGGCTTGGCGATCTGGGCGTTCGGGGCGGTCGGATCGTTGCTCGCCGCACTGCTCCACCTGCGTCGAGGCCGACCGGGTGCTGGGTTCTTCGCTGCGATGGGCGTGATCACCGCGTGGCTCGCCGCCGACGACGCGTTCCTGTGGCACGAGGAACTGATTCCCGACACGGTGGGAGTCGACGAGAAGGTCGTGTTCGTCGTGTACGGCGTGGTCACGGTCGCTGCGATGGTCGCCGGACGCTCAACGATCGTCCGGAACCTGTGGTGGGTGCTGGGAACCGCCTGCGTGCTGCTCGCCGGTTCGATCGTGGCCGAGCGGGTCGGCTTCTCGTTGTGGACGACCGACGACGTGGTGAGCGTGTTCAAGTTCATGGGGATCGTCACGTGGACGGCCTTCCTCGTCGAGGCCGCCGTGCACCAGGGCATCGGATCCGCAACGGGCTCGTCCGTCGTTCAGAACATGTCGGGCTGATCGGCGAACCTCGGCGCCACGGCGTCCTTGTCCGACAGGGTCGGCGCGTCGGTTCCGTCCACGCCGTCGACGACGTTCGGCCAGGCGATCGCGAGGTCGGCGTCGTCCCAGCGGATCGACCGCTCGGTGTCGGCGGCGTACGGAGCGGTCACCTTGTACGTCACGTGCACGTCGGCCGTCAGCGTCGCGAACCCGTGGGCGAACCCTGCCGGAACCAGCAGCTGGTTGCCGGCGTCGGCGCTGAGCGTGCGCGTGACGTGTCGGCCGAAGGTCGGCGAGTCGCGACGGATGTCGACGGCCACGTCGAAGATCGAGCCGCGGAGTACGCGCACGAGCTTGTCCTGCGCGAAGGGCGGGAGTTGGTAGTGCAAACCGCGGATCGTGCCCGGCGTCGCCGAGAAGGACTCGTTGTCCTGGACGAAGTCGAGTGCGAGGCCGGCGTCGGCGAACAGGTCGCGGCGATAGGCCTCGGTGAACCATCCCCGGGCGTCACCGCGACGGACGGGGACGACTTCGACGACGTCGGGGATCTCGGTCGGGATGAACTCCATGTCGTCAGCCTCCGAGCCCGCGTCGGTCGTTGGCGCCGCCGGCACGCAGCGGCCCCCACCAGTCCTCGTTGTCGAGGTACCACTGCACCGTGGCGCGCAGACCCGTGTCGAACGTGTGGGTCGGTTCCCACCCGAGGTCGCGCTGGATCTTGCGCTGATCGATCGCGTACCGTCGATCGTGACCCGGCCGGTCCGCGACGAAGGTGATCAGGGAGCGTCGTGGCTCGCCGGACGCGAGCGGCGGCGCCAACTCGTCGACGAGGTCGCAGATCGATTGCACCACCGTGAGATTCGTCTGCTCCGACTTGCCGCCGATGTTGTACGTCTCGCCGGGCACACCGCGCTCGACGACCGTGACCAGCGCTGCGGCGTGGTCCTCCACGTGGAGCCAGTCGCGGATCTGCTGACCGTCGCCGTACACCGGCAACGGCTCACCGAACAGGGCCCGGATGATGACCAGCGGGATCAGCTTCTCGGGGAAGTGGAAAGGGCCGTAGTTGTTGGAGCAGTTCGTCACCAGCACGGGAAGTCCGTACGTCTCGCCCCAGGCGCGCACCAGGTGGTCCGACCCGGCCTTGCTGGCCGAGTAGGGCGATCGCGGGTCGTACGGTGTGGTCTCGGTGAAGCCCGGGTCGTCCGGGCCGAGCGACCCGAACACCTCGTCGGTGGAGATGTGGTGGAACCGCTGCACTCCGGCGACCCGGGAGGCTTCGAGCATCGTGTAGGTGCCGATGAGGTTGGTCTGGACGAACGCGCCGGGTCCGTCGATCGAGCGGTCCACGTGCGATTCGGCCGCGAGGTGCATCACGACGTCGGGTGCGTGTTCGACGAACACCGACGTGATCCGGTCCACGTCGCAGATGTCGGCCTGCTCGAACGTGTGACGCGGGCTGTCGGATGCGGCCTGCGTGCTGCCATGCGTTGCCGCGTACGTCATCTTGTCGACGTTGACGACCTCGTGGTCGGTGTGCCCGATCAGGTGCCGGACCACCGCCGACCCGATGAAGCCCTTGCCGCCGGTGACCAGGATCTTGAGCGGGTCGCCCGCGACGGGGTCGGCGGTCATCGCGATGCTCCATCGAGGCGTTCGAGCAGGTACTGCCCGTAGGTGTTCTTCTCCATCGCCACGCCGGCGGATCGCATCGCGTCGTCGTCGATCCAGCCGTGCTCCCAGGCGATCTCCTCGAGGCAGGCGATCTGGCGGTTCTGGCGATGTTGGATCACCCGGACGAACTCCGACGCCTCGACCATCGAGTCGAAGGTGCCCGTGTCGAGCCATGCGTAGCCACGGTCGAGTTGGGTGACCCGCAGTTCGCCGCGCTGCAGGTACCAGTCGATCACCGAGGTGATCTCCAGTTCGCCGCGAGGCGATGGGCGGACCTCGGCTGCGGCCTCGACGACGTGCTCGTCGAAGTAGTACAGCCCGGTCACGGCCCAGTGCGAGCGTGGGTTCTCGGGCTTCTCCTCGATCGACAGCGCCACGCCGTCGTCGTCGAGCTCCACGATGCCGTACCGCTCGGGATCCTTCACGTGGTAGCCGAAGACGGTGGCACCCACCGGTCGGGTCGCCGCCGATCGGACGGCGTCGGACAGCCCTGCGCCGTAGAACAGATTGTCGCCGAGCACCAGCGAGGCGCCGTGCCCGTCGAGGAAGTCGGCTCCGATCACGAACGCCTGGGCGAGGCCCTCGGGTCGGGGTTGGACGGCGTAGCCGAGCTGCAGACCCCACTGGCTGCCGTCGCCGAGCAGTCGTTCGAAGGCGGGCCGGTCCTCCGGCGTGGTGATGATCAGCACCTCACGCAGCCCGGCGAGCATGTGCACGGACAGGGGGTAGTAGATCATCGGCTTGTCGTAGACGGGGAGGAGTTGCTTCGAGGTCCCCAGGGTGACCGGGTGGAGACGCGAGCCGGTGCCGCCGGCGAGAACGATGCCCTTCATGGCCGGACAGGGTAGGTGGCCCGGTGGGTCGCGCGGTTCCGGTCGACGATCACGCCGCGCGTCGGAAGCGCTCGGTTCCCCGGACCCGTGTACCAGAATGTCAGCCTGGCCTGACGTGATGCGCTGCGGTGTCAGGCTGGCCTGACGTTCAGTCCGTTCGGCTCCCGGAGGACCAACTCTCGGGTGCGGCTCCCGGAGTCGTGCGTGGTCGATGGTGGGCGGACTGATGGGACGGCCCGACCGCCTCATGCGACGGAGTGGTGACGGTTGCGAGGTACTGTCGGCCGCCGTGTCCGACTCGTCGAGGATCCTGGTGACCGGTGCGCGAGGGCAACTCGGCCGCGACGTCGTGCTGGCTCTGGAGGGGGCGGGACGCTCCGTGGTGGGGCTCGATCGGGCGGGCCTCGACATCGGCGAAGTTACGGTTGTCCACGAGGTGATGTCCGAGCTGCGCCCGGCCGCAGTGGTCAACTGCGCTGCGTACACCGCCGTCGACGCGTGCGAGACGAACGTCGAACACGCACACCAGGTGAACGAACACGCCGTTCGCACACTCGCCGAGGCGTGTTCCACCGCCGGGGCCCACCTCGTCCACATCAGCACCGACTACGTGTTCGACGGCATGCTCGACCGCGCCTACCGGGAGGACGACGCCACGAATCCGCAGTCCGTCTACGGGCGATCCAAGCTCGCGGGGGAAGCGGCGGTCACCGACGTCCTCGGTGACGGCGGCACGATCGTGCGCACGTCCTGGGTGTGTGGCGAACACGGCAGCAACATGGTCAAGCTGGTGCGTCGCCTGGCGTCGACCGGGGCGCCGATGTCCTTCGTCGACGATCAGCGCGGCTGCCCCACGTTCACGGCCGACCTGGCACCGGCACTGGTTCGGCTCGCGGACGAACGGATCGGCGGCGTGTTCCACCTGACCAACGCAGGGGCCGTCAGCTGGTACGAGTTCGTCGGCGACATCCTCGATGCGTCGGGCCACGACCGTTCGATGGTCAGCCCGATCTCGACGGATGAACTCGACCCGCCCCGACCGGCGCCTCGTCCGGCGAACAGCGAACTCGCGAACGACCGTTGGGCCGCGACGGGTCACTCGCCGCTGCGCCACTACCGCGAGCCCCTCGTCGAACTCGCCGCTCGCCTCTGACGGATCAGCGCACGAGATCGAGCAGGCCGAGGAGATCGAGCGCCGGTTCGACTCCGTGCAGGGTGATGTCGTCCCGGCGCAGAGTCGCGAAGTGTGTGCTGTCCATCTCGTAGCCGACCAGGTCCGTCGCCACACCCTCGCGGACGGCTCTGCGGGTACCTTGGTATCGGTAGCCGAGCGAACGCGTCACGCCCTGCGACGGGCCGTTGTCGTGCCAGAACCCGGTGGTCGCGACCTCGGCTCCGAAGCCGTCGAATCCGAGTGTCAGCGTGGCCAGACGCATCTCCTTGCCGAGTCCGCGCCCCTGGAACGGACGCCCGAGCCACGACCCGGTGGTCACCTGACGCAACACGGGGAACTCGTCGGCCATGAGGTCCGATGCGCCGACCACCTCTCCGTCGACGATCACCGCCAGGGGCAGGCGGAACGAGTCGCGTCGGGCCTCGGCTCGACTTCGCCAGTGGAATCGGAGCGCCTCGGAGTGCAGTTGTGGCGCCTCGAGCCTGGTCCACGGAACGGAGAACGGCATGAAGTCGTCGTCGTGGATGCCGGCGGCGGCGACGTCGAGCATCTCGACGAGGAGGTCGTCGTCCGGGTAGCGCAGCGTGAGCAGCGGCGTGCGGACCTCGAGGTCGAACAGCGGCCAGTGCGACGATGCCATGCAACATCATCGCAGTCGTCCCGCCTCGTGATCGGCACGAGTTTCGTCGGCCGATACCGTCCGGTCGGAGATGCGAGCCGAACGACGATGGTGATCTGACGGACCATGGGCTTCACACGCTCGGAACTCGAGTCGTTCGTCGGCGCCACCGTCGACGATCTCATCGGGCCGGGCTGTCGTCTGCTTTTCGTCGGGATCAACCCCGGCCTCTGGACCGCCGCCACGAAGACCCACTTCGCCTATCCGGGCAATCGCTTCTACCCGGCGCTGTTGCAGGCCGGGATCATCGAGCGCGAGATCGACCGGGGTGTCGGGATGTCGGCGGAGGACCGAGCGCATCTGATCGATCGCGGCATCGGCATCACGAACGTCGCACATCGGGCGACCGCCAAGGCGTCCGAGTTGACGAAGCAGGAACTCGTCGACGGCGGTGAGGTCCTGCGAGCCTTCGTGCGATGCCATCGACCCGACGTCGTGGCCGTCGCCGGGATCACGGCGTACCGCACGGCCTTCGGTGAGCCGAAGGCGGTCATGGGTGAGCATCCCGACGGATTCGAGGGCTCACGACTGTGGATCGTGCCGAACCCGAGTGGGCTCAACGCACACGAGACCGTCGACTCGCTCGCGGTTGCCTATCGCGATGCCGCCCGCGCCGCCTCGATCGTCTGATCGTCTGATCGTCCGGACGGGTCACCCGCGAGCGGAGCACGTGGTGCGACACTGGGGCAGGTGGACACCGTCGACACGAAGGCAGCGCTCCGGGTCGCGTACACCGTCGAGCAGTCGTGGCACCGGGTCCCCGGGGGAACCGCGGTCGCCGCGCTGCGGGTCGCCCGTGAGTTCCTGTCGAACCCCGAGTTCGCCGACGAGGTCGACCTGCGACTCGTGGCGGGAAAGCACCCGGCTGCCCCGAGCGACCTCTACGTACCGCCTGCCCCGGTCGCGATGCTGCCGCTGGGGCGTCGGATGCTCTACGCCGGATGGACCCGCCTCAACTGGCCCAGGGTCGAATCGGTCACTGGCCACGTCGACGTCGTCCACGCCACCGGGCTGATCCCGGCGGGCACTGCGGCGCCACTCGTGGTCACCGTGCACGACCTCGCCTTCCTGCACACGCCCGAGAAGTTCTCGCGACGTGGAGCGATGCTGATGAAGCGCAGCATCGAGACCACCCGGCGACGTGCCCGACTCGTCATCTGTTCCAGCCGGTCCACGTTCGACGACTGCGTCGCACACGGCTTCGACCCGGGCCGGCTCCGACTCGTGCCGCTCGGAGTCGATGCCACACCGGCGACCGCCGACGAGATCGACACGGCGAGAGCGAACCACGGACTGCCCGACGAGTTCGTCCTGTTCGTCGGCACGTTGGAGCCCCGCAAGAACCTGAGCCGTCTGGTCGAAGCGATGTCGGCGGCGCGCTCGGACGGCCTCGATCTCCCGCTGATCGTGGTCGGTGCCGACGGGTGGGGCGACGTGCGGTCCGGCGTCGACGACCCCCGTGTCCGTTTCCTCGGGTCGGTGTCCGACACCGACCTCCGCGGGATCTTCGCAGCGGCGTCGGTCATGGCGTACCCCAGTGAGCACGAGGGATTCGGCCTCCCGGTGATCGAAGCGATGGCGCAGGGCACCGCCGTCGTCACCAGTCGCGGCACGTCCACCGAGGAGGTGGCGGGTGGTGCCGCCGTCCTCGTCGACCCCTTCGACGTCGGCGACATCGCCCGCGGTCTCGCCGAGGCCCTTCGGCGCCGCGACGAACTCGCCGGTCCGGGCAGGGCGCGGGCGAGCGAGCTCACCTGGGAGCAAGCGGCACGGACCACCCTCGCCGTCTACCGCGAGGCTGCGTACAGTGAGACGGATTCATGAGCAACCTCCCCGTCGCCAGCGTGTTCGACACGTCGAGCCTGTCCGCCACCGACGTCGCGGTCAACCTGCTGTGGTGCGTGCCTGGTGACGTCGGCGGATCCGAGCAGTACCTCGTCCGACAACTGGTCGGCCTCGCCGCGCAGCCGGCCGGTTTCGTCCCGACGATCTACTGCGTGCCGTCGTTCGTCGACGCCCACCCCGAACTTGCGCATCTCTACCCGATGGTCACGGCGAGCATCACCGGCCACGACCGCAAACGGCGGGTGCTGGCGGAACACACGTGGCTCGCTCGTCGGACCCGATCGGCCGACCTGGTGCACCACGGCGGCGGAACCGTCCCGAAGGTGGGTGGGGGGCCGATCGTGCTGACCATCCACGACCTGCAGTACGAGACGTATCCGGAGTACGTGAGCGCGGCGAAGCTGCGGTACCTGCGAGCCGTCATGCCACGGTCGGTGGCGCGCGCGTCGGTCATCGCGGTCCCGACCGAGTACGTCCGGTCCACCGTGGTCGACCGGTTCGACGTCGACCCGGAACGGGTCGTGGTGGTGTGTCACGGCGTCGAGCCCGACATCGGCAGCGGCGCCCGCACCGAGTTCGAGCTCCGGCGGGACTACGGGCTGGGCAGCGGTCGCGTGCTCGTCCTGCCGGCCATCACCCACCCGCACAAGGGCCACGAGTTCCTCCTCGACGTGATGGCCGAGCACTGGAAGGACCCCGAACTCCGGCTCGTGCTGCTCGGGGGACGTGGGCTCGCCGACGCGGCCGTCGGGCGCGCCATCGTGAAACGGAAGTTGGGGGACCGGGTGATCCGCCCCGGGCGGGTCAGCGACGACGACCGTGACGGCTTGATCCGCCTGGCTCACGCCCTCGTCTTCCCCAGCCAGTACGAGGGGTTCGGTGCCCCGGTGGTCGAGGCGATGGCGCTCGGCACGCCGGTCGTGTGCTCCGATCAGGCGGCGCTCGTGGAGGTCGTCGGTGACGCCGGCCTCGTGCTGCCGCTCGACGGCGAGGCCTGGGCGGACGCACTGGACCGGGTCGATGCCGACGGCGACGCCATGCGCCGAGCGGGTCAACGGCGGGCGGCCACGTTCACGGCCGTGAAGTCGGGGGAGGGACTCGCCCACGCCTACCGACTGGCGGCCGGGCACTGATGGGTCGCCGACGCCCCGACGTCGGGGTGGTCGTGATCTGTCCGCACTTCGCACCGGACAACGCGCCGACGGGCACCGTCATGACCCGCATCGTCGGCGAGCTCGTCGCGCTCGGCCATCGCGTCCACGTCGTGACGGCCCTGCCCTGGTACCGCACGCACTCGATCGAGGAGGGGTGGACGGGGTCGTGGATCCGCCGGGAGGACACCCCGTGGGGTTCGATCACGCGCGTCCATCCGTTCCCGGGCGACGACAAGTCGAACCTCGTGCGGCGAGCGGTCGGCTTCATCGGCTACTCGGTGCTCGCCGGCATCCAGGGTCTGCGTGCCGGAGGATGGTTCCGGCGCGCGGAAGCGGTGATCGCCATGTCGCCGCCGTTGACCCTCGGCCTGACCGGTCGGGTCGTGGCGACGATGCGCCGGGCGCCGCTCGTGTTCAACATCCAGGACGTGTTCCCCGATGCCGCGATCGAGACCGGCGCGATCACCAACCGCTACGTCATCGGCGCTGCCCGATGGCTCGAACGGGTGAGCTACCGGTCGGCCGACGCGGTGACGGTGCTGTCGAGCGACCTCGGCGACAACGTGCGGGCCAAACTCCCGGCGCGTCGGGCGGATCGTGTCCACGAGATCCCCAACTTCGTCGACACCGAGGCGATCGCCCCCCTGGACCGCCTCACGTCGTACCGCTCCGAGTTGGCATTGGGGGAAGGACCGGTGGTCCTCTACGGAGGCAACGTCGGTTTCTCGCAGTCGCTCGAGCTGGTCCTCGGTGCCGCCCGGGCGTTGCCCGACGTGCAGTTCCTCGTGAACGGCGACGGCGCCGCCCGGACCTCGCTCGAAGCCTCGGCGACCGACCTGCCCAACGTCACGTTCCGCGGCTACATCGCCCCCGACCTCCTCGGCGAGCTGCTGGCGACGGGCGACATCCACGTCGTCCCGCTCAAAGCCGGACTCGGTCGTGTGTCGGTGCCGTCGAAGACGTACTCGATCATGGCGGCCGGTCGGCCCGTCCTCGCCGCCATCGATCCCGACACGGCGGTCCCGAGGATCCTCCAGGAGTCGGGTGGTGGCGTCGCCGTGGTCCCCGACGACCTCGACGCCTTCGTCGCAGCGCTCGTCGAGATGTTGGCCGATCCCGACGGAACGGCGGCGATGGGGCGACGCGGACGGGCATGGGCGGTGGCCAACGCATCTCCCGCGGCCGTGGGTCGGGCCTACAGCGAACTGGTCGCCGACCTCGTGTCACCACGTGCGGTTCCGCGCGCACAGCAGCGGGGCTGAACTCTGAACCCGGCCGCTCACCGCTAGCCTCGCTGCCTGTGGCAACCTCCTCGTCATCCACCAAGAAGGCCGCGCGCCTCGCCCAGAAGGGCAAGGGTCAGAAGGTCCGGTTCCAGGGCGGAACCCTCTTCCCGGTCGTCGTGGCACTGGTCATCGTGCTCGGTTTCGGTCTCATCGCGTACGCCCGCCAGTCCCGTCCGGCCGCCGACGCCTCGGCGCCCACGATCAACGACCACTGGCACCACGTCTACGGTTTCTACATCTGCGGCGAGTGGGTGCAGCTGAACGGTGACGGCGAAGGCCGTGACGCCAGTGGCCGCCCGACGAACGTGGACTACGCCCGATCGGGGATCCACAGCCACGACGACGGGCTCATCCACTGGCACCCCTTCTCCTCGGCATCCGTGGGCCGCCGGGCCGATCTGGGTGTCTTCCTGCGGACGTTCGGAGTCGAGCTGTCGAACGACGTGCTTCAGTTCCCGGAGGATCAGCGAGCTCAACTCCCGGCCGGCTTCCAGGAGGACGGCCGCTTCGAGTCCGACGAGACCCAGTGCCCCGCCACCGACGGCGGTGACGCCGAGACCGGCCGCCTCCAGGTGGTCCGCTGGGACAACATCGACTCGACCGGCGACGGCACCACCTTCATCGCCGGTTTCGACGGGGTCGCGCTCGACCGGGACGCCATGGCCGTCGTCATCGCGTTCGTCCCCGACGGCACCGACATCGAGAAGCCGCCGTGGACGATCGACTTCGCCCAGAACGTCCTCAACGACGCGAACCAGCAGACCCCTGACGAACTGTTCCCCGGTGCCGACGTGAGCCCCGATGGTGACGTCACGGTCGGCTCGGCACCTCTCGAACAGGACGACGTCGGCCCGGAGGTCGACGACGTCGCGAGCACCGATCCCGACGTCGCGAGCACCGATCCCGAGGTCGCGAGCACCGATCCCGACGTCGTCAGTGACACCCTCGTCCAAGGCGAGCCGGCCGACAGCGAACCCTCAGCGACCGAGCCGCCCACCAGCGACGGCTGATGCACGCCGTCGTCCTCGTCGGAGGCTTCGGGACGCGGCTGCGCCCGCTCACCAACGACGTACCCAAGCCGATGCTGCCGATCGGTCACGTGCCCATGATCGAGCGTCTCGTGAACCGCCTCGCACGAGGCGGGGTCACCGACGTCGTGCTCGCGCTGGGCTTCAAGCCCGAACCGTTCATGGCGGCGTTCCCCGACGGCCGATGTGGCGACGTGCAACTCACCTATGCGGTCGAACCCGAACCGCTCGACACCGGTGGTGCCATCCGCTTCGCTGCCGACGTCGCCGGGATCGACTCGACCTTCGTCGTCGCGAACGGCGACGTCCTCACCGATCTCGACGTCGCCGAGCTGATCGACGCGCACCGCACGTCGAACGCCGTGGCCACGCTGCACCTGATCGGCGTGGACGACCCGTCCGCTTTCGGCGTGGTCGAGCTGGACGACCCGGAGTGCACCGGGCGGGGTCCGATCCGCCAGTTCGTCGAGAAACCGGCACGCGGCACCGAGCCGAGCAACCTGATCAACGCAGGGACCTACGTCTTCGAACCGTCGGTGCTCGACCTCATCCCGTCCGGCGAGCGGTGGTCGATCGAACGCGACACGTTCCCGGAACTGGTCGCCGCGGGCTCCATCCACGGCGTCGCCACGACCGACTACTGGATCGATGCCGGCGTGCCGGACCTCTACCGTGCCGCCAATCTCGATCTGCTCGGCCACGGCCGCGTCCACGACTCCTGTGAGGCGATCGCCGCCGGTGCCACGGTCGATCCCGGTGCCACGGTGATGAACTGCATCGTCGGCGACGGCGCGGTCATCGAGGGCGGAACGACCACCGTCGTCGATTCGGTGATCCTCCCGGGCGCCTTCGTCGGGCGTGGAGCCCAGGTCGAGTCCTCGATCGTGATGGGTCGGATCGAGGCGGACGCCACCGTGATCGAGGCGATCATCGGTGCCGACGGGGTCGTCGAAGCCGGTGACCACGTCGCGTTCGACACCGTCCCCCCGGTCTGAACGCCGACGACGGTCCGTGCCGTCACCGACTCGACGGGCTCACTCCCGTAGCCTGACCCGGTGCGGATCGCGGTCATCGGGGGAGCGGGGTTCATCGGTTCCCACCTCGTCGACCGACTGTTGGCCGAGGGCCACGAGGTCGATGTCGTCGACGACCTGTCGAGCGGGACGCTCGCCAACCTGGCCGAGGCCCGCCAGGCCGGAGGGTCGGTTGCCGCCGGGTCGCTCAAGATCCACCACATCGACGCGTTGTCCTCGTCCGCAGCCTCGCTCTTCGGGATGCGTCGACCGGAACTCGTGTACCAACTCGCTCTCTTCCCGCGTCACGACTCGTCGGCGCGAGCCCAGGGACGGGGTTTCGAGTCGGCGCTGGCGGTGATGGAGGCGGCTCGCGAACACTCGGTCACGAAGGTCATCGCGACGGTGCCGGCCTCGTCGCTCTACGGGCATCCGGCGACCTCGGCGCTTCCGGCCAAGGAGGGCGAACTGACGCCCCGCGGTGTGCGGGGCGTGGTCGCACGCGCCGTGATCGACCTGATGTCGACCTATCGCGAACGGAACATGATCGAGTTCACGGCGTTGGCGCTCGCCTCGGTCTACGGGCCGCGGCAAGCCGCCCGGGGCGGGGTGGTGGCGGCGTTCGCCGCCGCTCACCGTGAGGGCACTCCGCCTCGCTTCGACGGTGACGGCCGCCAGACCCGCGACTTCCTCTACATCGACGACGCCGTCGACGCGCTGGTGCGAGCGGGCGAACGTGGCAGCGGCCTCGTGATCAACATCGGCACGGGAACCCAGACGACGGTGCGCGAGCTCTGGTCGGCGATCAGCGGTGGAGCTGGCCCCGAGCCGCACGTCGCACTGGCGCGCTCCGACGAACTCCTGCGCTTCGCCGTGTCGCCGGTACGAGCGAGGATCCACCTCGGCTGGTCCCCCTGGACCGACCTCCGCGACGGCCTCGCCCACCTCTGAGCGGTCGATCTGTCATCCGGTGTCAGACACCGTTTGACAGGCGGTCTGTCATTCGATGTCCGACACCGTTCGACCGGCGGCGAGGGTGATGCGGGCGAGGTCGGCAGCGAGGGAGGGGGTGGACATGATCGACGGGGCGACGACGCAGCGCATCCCGGCTCGTTCGACCTCGTCGGCCAGGTGTTCGTCGACGGTGTCGACCACCAGCACCGACGCGATGTCGGCGTACAGCCGAGCGACCCCCACGACGCTCGCCTCGAAGCCCAGTTCGACCAGCATCCGGTCCGCCGGACCCTTGAGCGCGGCACCGCCGACGATGGGCGAGACCGCCACGGTGTCGGTGCGCCGTGAGGCGAGGAGTTCGTCGACTCCGGGCAGCGAACGCATCGGCCCGATGGACACGATGGGGTTCGACGGTGCGATGACGATCGTGCGGGCGTCGGTGAACGCACGGCGTGCGGTGTCGGAGAGCCGGGCGTCACCGTCGAAACGCACGGCCTGGACCGCGACGGAGTGCCGCAGTCGCACGAAGTAGTCCTGGAACGACACGTCGGTGGGAGCCTCGCCGTCGACCGCGGCGAGCGTGACGACCGTCGAGCAGCGATCGTCGGTCATCGGCACGATGTTCAGTCGCAGACCCCATGCCCTGGCGATCTCGGCGGTGATCTCGGTGAGTGATGCGCCCTCGCGCCGTCGGGCTGTCCGGTAGAAGTGCGTGGCGAGGTCCTGGTCGCCGAGGTTGAACCACCGGGGTGCGGCCGCCGACCCCTCCGGTCGCACGGTGGCGTACCGCTCGAGCGACTCCATCGCACGCCACGACTCGTCGACGAGCCCCCATCCGCGCTCGGGGTCGATCGCCCCGGCGAGGGTGTAGGTCACCGTGTCGAGATCGGGCGAGATGTCCAGACCGTGCAGCACGGTGTCGTCACCGGTGTTCACCACGGCGGTGATCCGTTCGTGGTCGACGACGTCCATGAGGCCCCGCAGGAAGCGGGCGGCACCGACACCCCCCGACACGACGGCGACGGATCCGGCGGCGGATCCGGAATCGGATTGGGGATCGAAGGAGGGGGTCGCGTCGTTCACGTCAGGCCTCCTCGGCGAGTCGGTGGTAGAGCGTGCGCAGGTCGCGTGCGGTGGAGTCCCACGAGAATCTCTCGACGTTGCGCCTGCCGAGCCGGATCAGTCGGTCGCGCTGGGACTCGCTGGTGAGCACCCAGTACAGGTTGGCGGCCAGCGCATCGACGTCGGACGGCAGGCTGAGCAGCACTGCCGAACCGCCGATCTCGGGGATCGATCCGGCGGAACTCGCCACGACCGGCGTGCCTGCGAGTTGGGCTTCGAGGATCGGGAAGCCGAAGCCTTCGTCGAGCGACGGGTACGCCAGAGCGGTCGCATGGTGCAGGAGCCAATGCTTGGCGGCGTCGTCGACCGTGGTCATGCGGTGCACCCGGTGTCGGATCGCGGGATCCAGACGGGCGAGTGCTCGGGCAACGGCTCCCGCATCGTCGCCGTCGCGTCCGGCGAGCACGAGCCTGACCGATTCGTGCTCGGTGCCGAGCCGTGCGAACGCGTCGATCAGGCGCGGAAGGTTCTTGCGTCGTTCGGCAGTGCCGATGGACAGCACGAACGGTGTGGTCTCCAGAACGGATTCGACCGATGGCGGCCGGTCGGTGACGGTCGTCGCCGGCGTCAGCGGTGGGCCGAGACGGATCGTGACCGGCTCGACCGCCAGGATCTCGCGCACCCGATCCGACGTGGCCGTCGAAC
The DNA here is from genome assembly GCF_039969435.1 of Ilumatobacter sp. GTDB lineage: Bacteria > Actinomycetota > Acidimicrobiia > Acidimicrobiales > Ilumatobacteraceae > Ilumatobacter_A. The sequence goes on along the minus strand of NZ_JBDVNU010000037.1, from coordinate 73,830 downwards.
TGGTCACGACGGTCGCGCCCTGCTCGACCGCACGCCGCAGCACCCTGCCCGCCCGATCGACATCGGGGTGCGCCTCGTCGGGGTGATCGAGGAACCAGCAGTCGTACACGCTGACCACCTGTGGTGCCGTCGACGGTGGGACGACGTAGTTCGTCCCGTGGACGACATCGGGCTGCCCGAGGAATCGGTCCATCCTCCACCTCGTCGTCCTGCCCCACAGCCGGTGCGCGAGAGCAGCAGGAATCGGGAGGCGCCGTTCACCCGGAGAGGTCCTGGCGCGCAGCGACGTGACGTAGGGGACGAGATCGATGCCGGGACCGGTGTCCGCGTCGGAGTCGGATCGGGGGGCACGCAGCGCGCTGATCGTCCAGTCGACGGCGTTGCCGATCCCGCTGCGCGGGCCGTGCAGCGGGCCCGAATCGATCGCAACGGTGAGCACCCGTGCAGCGTACCGAGCCCGCCGCGTCCGCTCGCCGGTGCCACGACCCGCGGGTGTCCATCCCGGTCGACCGGCTTCCCTCATAGACTCGCCCGCCATGCCACGTGCCTTCATCACCGGGATCACCGGCCAAGACGGATTCCATCTCGCCGAGTTCCTGCACGACAAGGGCTACGACGTCTACGGGATGGTCAAGGGTCAGAACAATCCGCGCGCGGCCAAGCTGCAGGAGGAGCTGCCGTTCCTCGAACTCGTGCCCGGCGACCTCGCCGATCTGCCGTCACTCGTGGCCGCACTCCAGATCGCGCAGCCCGACGAGGTCTACAACCTCGGCGCGATCAGCTTCGTCGCCCTGTCGTTCTCCCAGGCCGAGCTCACCGCGAACATCACCGGTCTCGGGGTGCTGCGGATGCTCGAAGCGATCCGGATGGTCGGCGGAACCCAGAACAACCCGATCCGCTTCTACCAGGCGTCGTCGTCGGAGATGTTCGGCAAGGTGCGCGAGACCCCGCAGACCGAGCTCACACCGTTCCACCCGCGCAGCCCGTACGGGTGCGCCAAGGTGTTCGGTCACGACATCGTCGTGAACTACCGCGAGTCCTACGACCTGTTCGCCTGCTCCGGCATCCTGTTCAACCACGAGGGACCGCGACGCGGTCTCGAGTTCGTCACCCGCAAGGTCACCAACGCCGCAGCACGCATCAAGCTCGGCCTCCAGCACGAACTGGTCATGGGCACGCTCGATGCGAAGCGCGACTGGGGCTACGCAGGCGACTACGTCAAGGGCATGTGGATGATGCTGCAACAGGACCAGCCCGACGACTTCGTGCTGGCCACGGGTGAGACGCAGTCGGTGCAGGATCTGGTGGAGTTGTCGTTCGCGGCCGTCGGGATCGACGACTGGCAGCAGTACGTCCGCCAGGACCCGAAGTTCTACCGGCCCGCCGAGGTCGATCTGCTCATCGGCGACCCGGCGAAGGCGAAGGCGCAGCTCGGTTGGGAACCCGAGGTCGACTTCTCGACGTTGATCCACATGATGGTCGAGAACGACCTCGCCATCGAAGCCGCCAAGGGTCGCTGATCGACCGATCCGTCGCCGCCCGATCGATCAGTTGCTCAGGGTCGCTGCTTCGACGAGTGAGTCGGGATCGGGGTCGGCCCCCGAGTCGAGCTTCCACTTGAGGGCGATCCCGAACGAACACATCGCCACGAGTGACGACGCCAGGAGCCCGTACTCGACGCGCCGGAACAGCTCGTCGTGCGAGAGCCAGGTGACGATCACGAACGTGGCGACGCCGAGTCCCCAACCGAGCGCCACCAGTGCATGCCCGCGGAGCGCGATCACGGCCTGGCCCAGGGCCAGGGCCATCATGTAGATGCCGCTCGCGAGTGCCAGGGCTGCCAGCGTGCGCCCGCCCAACTCCGCCTGGTAGACGAGATCGATCGCGAACGGTCCGAGGAGGAAGGCGCCGCCGGTCCCGACTGCCCCGACCCCGACGACCACGAGCGCGAGGCGCTTCATGCCCGAGCGGAACTCGACGAGTTCACCACGTGCCGCCAGTCCACTCAGACCCGGCAGGAGCGCAGCCTGCACCGCCTGGAACAGGAACAGCGGAACCCGTGCGAGCAGCACGCCGTAGGAGAACGTCGTGACGAATCCGTCCTCGTTGTCGCTCGCGAGCAGGGTCACGGTGATCGGACCCGCGTTGAGGAGCGTGGCCGCGAACACCGAACCGAGCAGGAGCCAGCCGAGATTCGGGGTGACTTCGCTCCACGTCGCCTCGCTGCCGACGTCGTCGGGTTCGGCCGCGCTCGAAGTAGCCGCATCGAGGGGGGTGTATCCGGCGGGAGTGTCGGTGCCGACCACGCGACGGTCGCGCATGATCGGGCGGAGCGCGCCACGACGCCAGACCCACGCGACGGCGAACAGGGGCGACAGGGCGACGGCGAACCCGTAGGCGCCCGCGGCCTTGATCCCGACGAGGGCGAGGGCGAGGCAGAGCAGGATGCGAACGACCCCGTCCGAGCCCATGATGACGGCGTAGTCCTTGAATCGCCCGCTCCCGGAACAGATACCGCGAGCGAGGTGGGCGGGCGCGTAGGCGACGAAGGTCCCGACCAGTGCTGCGACCATCCACCAGTCGCCGTCGAAGTAGTCACTTGCGATGAGCGGGGAGGCGGCGAGGATGGCGATCACCACGACCGCCGTGAGTCCGGCCCCGAGGCGTGCGACCTTCTGGATGACCGGCCCGGTGCCGTCGCCGGTGGCTCGACGGTGGGCGAGTGCACGCCCGAGTTCCTGCTCGAGCGGGAGGAAGAAGCCGGGTGCCAGTGCGAAGGTGGCGAACCAGAGCGACACGATCGGGGCGAACTCGTCCTCGCCGCCGACGGCGAGCGTGCCGATCCGGAGGAAGGCGTAGGTGGCGACACCGGCGATGAGCAGCGCGATCCCGACCGGAACGGTCCCGTCGGGGACGGGCATGCGGCGGACGGGCGCGGAAGTGGTGGTCGTCACGTCGTGGTGCCTGTCGTCCAGCTCAGCGCTGGAGCGATTTTTCGATCTCTCGGCGACGCACCTGGACCCGTTGGTACGCCAGGATTCCGAGTCCGACGGCGGTGTACACGGCTTCCTTGCTGATCTCCACCGCCGCTGATGTCACTGCGTCGCTCACGCCGCGGGCCTGGCGGACGGCGGGCTCGAGGGCGGAGCCGGTGAGATCCACCGACGGGAACGCATCCATCGACACAATCTACCAAGACGCGTCCCCGCCTGCCCGCGGCCTGCCGACCGCGCATGGGTCGACGTCGCGCCGTGGTGGGCGCCGATCGCGCGGGCACCGTCCACGACGAGGGCCGGTGACGCCTGCCACGGCCGTGGCAGTGACCCGTTCGGCGGAGATCGCAGCGCTAGCCTCGCCAGGTCGTGGAACCGGAGACTCAGAACGCACCGCCCGTCGTGGCCGTCGTCGTCGTCCACGAACCGGGTGACTGGTTCGAGGAGACGCTCGACGCGCTCGCGGACCAGGACTACCCCAATCTGCGGTTCCTGTTCCTCCTCACCGGGCCCTCACGGTCCACCCCGTCGGGGGTTCTCGGTGGCTCGGGTGCGGGCGCTGCAAGCGACGGCGTCGATGCCGTCGAGACGGTCATCGAGCGGCGCCTCCCGAACGCCTTCGTCCGTGATCTGGGAGCGAACGTCGGTTTCGGTGGAGCTGCCAACGAGGTCCTGCGTCTCGTGGAAGGACAGAACGGCTTCTTCCTTTTCTGTCACGACGACATCGCGCCCGACCGCGATGCCGTGCGACTCCTCGTCGAGGAGTTGTACCGCTCGAACGCCGGGGTGGTCGGACCCAAACTCGTCCAGTGGGACGACCCCGGCGTGCTCGAGAGCGTCGGGCTGAGTCTCGACCGCTTCGGCGAGGTCGACCAGGCGATCGAACCGGGGGAGGTCGACCAGGAGCAGCACGACGGAGTCCGCGACGTGTTCGTCATCCCGTCGGCGATGATGCTCGTGCGAGCCGACCTCTTCCGCGAGCTCGACGGGTTCGACGCCGCGATCGAGCTGCACGGCGAGGACATCGAGTTCTGCTGGCGGGTGCACCACAGTGGCGCACGGGTCGTCGTCGCACCCAGCGCTCGCGCCAGGCACCGATCCGACCTGGTCGCCCGTCGACCCGATCTGAACCACACCCGGATCGCCGCTCGCCACCGTCTGCGCACGGTCGCGACGATGACCGGACTCGCACGTCTGCCCGGCCGAGTCCTGGAACTCGTCGTGCTCACGGTGGCGAGCCTCGTGGTCGGGCTGTTCACGGGTCGCTTCCGCCAGGGCGTCGCAGCGCTCCGCTCGCTGCTCGGGCTGATCCCCAGGCTCCCGTCGATCGTGGCTCGTCGCCGGGCGGTCTCGTCCATCCGGCAGGTGCCCGAACGCGAGGTGCTCGGTCTCCAGCAACGCGGCAGCGCACAGCTCAACTCGTTCCTGCGTTCTCGCGAGACCACCACCTACGTGGGCAGCACCACCAGCGTGCGGCGGTGGCGAGAGAGCACCACGGCGCCCGTGATCGCATGGATCGTCGTGCTGTCGCTGCTCCTGCTCGGCAGCCGGAGCGCTCTGGCCGGCGGTGTGCCGCCGGTCGGGGAGTTCCTGCGGTTCCCCGACAGTCCGCGCGATCTGCTCGCCGCGTACACGTCGGGGTGGAACCCGCACGGGCTGGGAGCGACCGAGGCGAATCCGACCGGCCTCGCCATCCTCTCCGTGTTGTCGTTCACCACGCTCTTCCGGATGGGATTGCTCCAGACCGTGTTCCTGATCGGGATCGTGGTGGTCGGCCTGATCGGCCTGTGGAAGCTGGCGACCGTGTTCCCCTCCACGCGGGCGCGCATCGCGGCACTGGTGGTGTACGCAGCGTCTCCGCTGGTCGGCGCGGCCTACGCGATCGGTTCCCTCGACGTGTTGGTGGCGTTCGCGGCCGTGCCGTGGATCCTGCACACGCTCCGGCGTGCCGTGGGTGTCGAGATGGCCGATCCGCAGGCGGCGCGCTCGGACATGGCCGACGGTCTGGTCGAACTGTCCTGGCCCGAGCGACTGCGTCGCACGATGCAGTTCGCCATCGTCGTCGCGCTGGGAGCGGCCTTCGTGCCGGTCGTCGTCGCGCTCGCCGTCGTGCTCGGCGTGCTGCTGGCGGTCGGGACGCTGCTCGCTCTCGCACCGTGGAGGACGGCGCTGCACTACGTGCTGGTCACGGGTGCCGGGGTCCTGGTGGCGCTGCTGTTGAACATCCCGTGGGTGTCCACGTGGTCATGGGATCGCATCGTCGGCCCGAGTCCGATCGGTGATCCCGGCCGGGGCCTCCGCGAACTCGCTTCGTTCGAGATCGGTCCGATCGACTTCGCCTCGCTCACCCTCGCCCTGTACCTCCCGGTCGTCGGTGCGATCCTGCTCGCACGGGCGTGGCGTCTCACCTGGGCGGTGCGGTCCGGCGTGATCGTCGTCGGCTTCGGTTTCCTCGCCGTCCTCGGCGACCGCGGCGCACTTCCCTTCTCCGCGCCACAGGCCGGCGTACTGCTGGTCCCGGTGGCTGCGGGGCTGGCCATCTCGGCAGCGGCGGCGCTGGCCGCCTTCGACCTCGACGTGCGCGGTGGTTCCTTCGGGTGGCGTCAGCCGCTCGGCATCGCGTCGAGCATCGCCATCGCGGTCGGCGTGTTCCCCGGCGTCGTGGGAATCACGTCGGGCGACTGGAACGCCCCGTCGACGCCGCTGTCACGCCTGATCGATGCCCAACTCCCCGACGTGCCCGCCGACGGCGACGGGGACTACCACGTGTTGCTCGTCGGCGACGCCCGACTCCTTCCGGTGCCGTCCACCGAGTACCGCGACGGCATCTCGTTCGCGGTGATCGACGACGACGGTCTGGAACTGCCCGCCCGATGGAGCGCTCCCGCAGCGGGAGAGGCCGCCGTCGTCGACGCGCTCGACCAGATCGCATCCGGCTCGACCCAACGTGCGGGTCGACTGCTCGCACCGTTGGGAATCCGGTACGTGATCGTTCCCGAGTTCGACGACGTCGTGTCCACCACCGACGAGCCGTTGGCACTGCCGACGGGCCTCGTCGACGCGATCGACGAGCAACTGGACATCGTGTCGAGCCAGAGCATCCCGACCGTCGAATACTTCGAGAACACGTCGTGGCTCCCCACGTACTCGCTGCTCAGCGGCGCCACCGCCGAGGCGAGCCTCAGTGCCGGCAACGAGGCGCTCGTGCGTGCCGACCTGTCGTCAGCGGTCGCCGCCTTCTCGGGGACCGACGCCCGGTCGTCCTCCTCTGCAGCGATTCCGGCGGGAACGGTGCACGTCGCCGTGCCGTTCGACCCGAACTGGCGCCTCGAAGTGGACGGCACGCAGATCACGCCGCGCCGTGCGTTCGGGGTGACCACGGCGTTCGACGTCGAACAGGCGGGAACGGCCACGCTGTCGTACTCGACGCCGGGTTCGCGGACCGGTGCTCTGGTCGTGCAGTTCCTGCTGTGGACGCTGGTGCTCTTCGGGGCGACCAGGGTGAGCATCCCCCTCGCTCGCCGACGTGGTCCGCTCGTCACCGACGAGACACTGATCATGCTGGGTGAGGAGGGTCCCGACACGGTGCGGGTGTCGCCCACGTTCGACCCGGGGCTCGACATGACCGGGCAGGTCGCACGACTCGCCGCCGTCGATCCCGACGGCCCACCGGAGTTCGCGGAGCCGGAGTCGGACCGGCACGGTCCCACCGTCGACGGCGGGCCCGATCGGGATCCGATCGACGAACTCCCGTGGGTCGACGAACTGATCGACGAGGTGGCCGACCCGATCGCGGTCGATCCGATCGCTGTCGACCGGTACCCGGTCGACGCGGACCGGGTCGACGCTGACTCCGACGGGGAGTCGGCCGACCCCGAGGAGGAGTCGTCATGAGTCGTCGAGCCATCCCGGCACTGGTGCTGGTGCTCGTCGGGCTGATCGGTCTCGTCATCGTCGGCAGGAACACACCCGAGCCCGAGACCCCGTTCTTCGCGTCGACGGGTGGCACGTGGATGCCTGCGGTCGGTACTTCGGGCGCGCTCACGGGAAGCTGGTTCTGCCCGGGCGTTCCCACGAGCGGTGATGGTGCGGGCGGCGAGATCGTCGTCTCGAACCGCGACGCACAGCAGATCGTCGGCAGGTACCTGGTGCTCACCGAGGAAGGTGTGGTGGCCGACGAGAGCTTCTCGGTCGGCTCGTGGGCCCAGCGCACGATCGACGTCACGTCGCTGACCTCGGCCCCATTCGCGAGCGTGGTGGTCGAGATCGAGGGCGGCGGTGGACTGGTCGAGCAGCGGGCGATCCACCCGCTCGGCAACTCCGTCGCCGCCTGCTCGAACGACACATCGGCCAACTGGTACGTCGCCGACGGCTACACGCTGGAGGAGAGCATCGAGACGCTGATCCTCACGAACCCGTTCGACGAACCGGTCGTGGCCAGCCTCCGGTTCTCGACCGAGGAGCGCGAAGCCCAACCGGGGCAGTTCGGCGGGTTCACGGTGCCACCGCGTTCGGTCCGCACGATCCGGATCGCGGATCTCGGCGCACGCGACGAGCCGATCATCTCCGTGGCGGTCGAGGCCACGGCGGGTCGACTCGTCGTCGCCCGCGCCCAGGAGTACCGCGGTGGCGGACGCTTCGGTTTCGACGTCTCGTTGGCGGCGCCCGAACTGCGTGACCAGTGGTGGTTCGCCGACGGCGAGCGGACCGACGGGGTGACCGAGACGTACTCGATCTACAACCCGACCGACGAGGAGGTGGAGGTGACGGTGTTCTTCGGCGGCCTCCCCCTCGCGTCCTCGGCGGTGAACGAACTCGACAACCCCATCGTGGTCCCTCCTCTGCGCGCCGTGATCTTCGACCCCGCAGCCGATCGGGGCGGCGGCGACGTCGTCGAACCAGAGGCCTCCGTGCCCGGTGACGGCACGAGCGACGTCGGCGACGACGGGGAAGACGACGGGATCGTCGATCTGCAGCCGGCGTCGACGGAGTTGCCCGAGGGGCGACATGCAACGGTGTTCTCCACGTTGGCGCAACCGTCGATCGTGGTCGAGCGGGTCCTGACCCGCCCGGCGGACGGATCGATCTCCACGTCGGTGGTGCTCGGTGCGCCGCCACGCCCCGACGGGTTCGTGCCGAACACCTGGCACATGGGCATCGGACCCACCGAACCGACCGAGGACGCCCTCGTCGTCTACAACATCGACCAGATCGAGGCCACGGTGACCGTGTCCGTGATCGGGCCCGACGGCCCCTCCGCCGTCCCGTCGTTGACCGACGTCCCGCTGGCGAGCGGGTCGATCATCACGATCGACCTGACCGACCCCGACGTTCTCGGACGCGAGCTCGTCGTGGTGTCGACCAGTCGCGTGTTCGTGGAACGATCACTCCCACGGGGCAACGACCTGCCCGGGCGATCCGGCTCCTGGCTCCTGCCTCAGTCCGTCTGACGACCGATCCTCCACCGTTCGGGGCGACCCCGGGGCCCGACGACCGTTCCACCGGGTGACGACACGACGCGTCCGACCGCGGTCCCTGCCTGCTCGGTTCTGCTCGGCCCGGCCCGTTCCCTGCGCGGTCCTGCCCGGTCCGGTCCGGGGCCCGGTCGTTATCCTGTCGAGGTGGCCCGTGTGCTGATCGCTCTCGTCATCGTCGTCGTCGCGGCCGGAGTCGCGTACGTCGTCCAGCGCCGTCGTGTCCCCGACGCACCCACCCAGCGTCGGTACCACGTGCCCGAGCAGCTCGACCGCTCGGACTTCGCCCGTCCTGATGCGCCGTGGCTGGTCGCCGTGTTCACGTCGCAGACGTGCGACATGTGCGCGCAGGTGGCGGGCAAGGCCGCCGTACTGGAGAGCGACGACGTCGCCGTGCAGACCCTCGAGTTCACGCAGCGGCGTGACCTGCACGAGCGCTACCGGATCGACGCGGTGCCGACGCTGTTGATCGTCGACGCGATCGGCGTCACCCGCCACAGCTTCCTCGGTCCGATGACCGCCACCGATCTCTGGGCCGCGGTCGCCGAAGCCCGCGAGCCCGGGAGCACCCCCGACTCCTGCGCGGACCACGCTCACTGACGCCCGTTCGCAGGTCCGGGGGAACGACGCAGGGTCCGGGGCGTGCTCCACCGTCGGGCCCGTCGAGCTGCGAACGGGCACGAAAACGGCCGTGGGCCCGGCCGCTCGGAAGCGACCGGGCCCACCGGAGTCGACGTCGGGAGTGCGACTACTTGAGGATGATGTCCTCGAGGGTGTCGGCCTGTTCGCCGGACTCGATCATGCCCTGCTGGATCAGACGGGCGACGGTGGGTCCGTCGATCGTCTCGTGCTCGAGGAGCGCTTCGGCGATCAGCTCCAGACCCCGACGATGTCGCGTGAGGACGTCCTTCGCACGACGCTCCTGGAAGGTGAGGAGACTCGAGATCTCCTCGTCGAGCAGCTTCGCCGTGTCCTCGGAGTACTCGCGACCCGACGACATGAGGTCGTCGCCGAGGAACGTCGCCTGCTGACCGCTCCACGCCTGAGGACCGACCCGGTCGGACATGCCCCACTCGCGGACCATGCGACGTGCGATGCCGGTGGCCTGCTCGAGGTCGTTGGCGGCACCCGAGTTGAGGTGACCGAACACGACGATCTCGGCCACACGGCCGCCCATCGCCTTGCAGATCGTGTCCTCGAAGTACTCGCGTGAGTAGGTGTGTCGCTCCTGGGGGAGTGACCAGGTGACGCCGAGCGCCATGCCGCGGGGCAGGATCGTGACCTTGTGGAGCGGGTCGCCGTTGGGGAGCACCGTGGCGAGCAACGCATGGCCGCCCTCGTGGTACGCGGTGGCCCGCTTCTCCTCGGCGCTCATGATCACCGACTCACGTGATGCTCCGAGCACCACGCGGTCACGGGCGTTCTCGAAGTCGATGCGTTCGATCTGCTTGGAGCCGCGTCGCACGGCGACGAGCGCCGCCTCGTTGACGAGGTTGGCGAGGTCGGCACCGGACATGCCGACGGTGGCCTGAGCCATCGTGTCCATGTCGACGTCGGGGCCCATCTGCTTGTCGCGGCTGTGCACCATCAGGATCGCCCTGCGCTCGGTGGCCTCGGGGAGCGGGACCACGATCTGGCGGTCGAAGCGGCCCGGACGCAGCAGGGCCGGGTCGAGGATGTCGGGTCGGTTGGTCGCCGCCATGATGACGATGCCCTCCGAGGTCTCGAACCCGTCCATCTCGGCGAGCATCTGGTTGAGCGTCTGCTCACGCTCGTCGTGACCACCGCCGAGACCGGCTCCACGCTTGCGGCCGATCGAGTCGATCTCGTCGATGAAGATGATCGCACGGCCCATGCGGCGGGCCTGCTGGAACAGGTCGCGAACACGCGAGGCGCCGACGCCGACGAACATCTCCATGAAGTCCGAACCGGTGACCGAGAGGAAGCCGACGCCGGCCTCACCCGCCACCGCACGGGCGAACAGGGTCTTGCCGGTGCCGGGCGGGCCGACGAGCAGCATGCCCTTGGGCACGCGAGCGCCGATCTCCTTGAACCGGTCGGGGTAGCGCAGGAAGTCGACCACCTCGCTGATCTCCTGCTTGACCCCCTCGTACCCGGCGATGTCGTCGAACGTGGTCGACGGCTTGTCGGTCGTGTAGGCCTTGGCCTTGCTCTTGCCGATCGACATGACTCCGCCCATCTGGCCCGACGCACGTCGCTGCATCCACACCAGGAAGCCGATGATCAGGAAGATCGGGAGCATGAAGCCGAGCAGGTTGAGCAGGAAGTTGCTGCTCGGTGCCTTGTACTTCACGTCGACGCCGTTGTCACGCAGGAAGGTCTGATCGCCTTCGAACAACCCCGCCTCGCCACCACCCGTGGTGTTGAAGGACTCGCCGTTGGTCAGCTCACCGGTGATCTTGCCGGAACCCTTCTCGACGAGGACCTCGCCCTCGACGTTGCCCGCCTCGACCTGGGCGATGAACTCCGAGTACGAGAGATCGGCGCCGTCGTTGCTCGGCCACAGGCTGGGAAGCAGCAGCGCGCCGAGAGCGACGAGTCCGATGATGTACCAGCCCCACTTCGGGAAGCCGGGCTTCGTCTCACCGTCGCCACCGTTGTCGGGGCCGCCCTGAGGCGTGAACTTGTTCTTGGGTGCCGGACGTTCGAGCTTGCCGGGTCGCTTCGGGCCCCGGCCCGCTCCCGGAGGGGGAGGTGGTGGGGGAGGAGGCAGATTGCTCATCGACACATGATACGACGCAACACCGGGCCCGCCCGGTCGTACCGGTCCGATCGGATGTGCGAATCGCCACGTCCGCGCCGGGAACAAGGCGCCGACCACGACGGTTGACCTCCTTCGCGCCCGACGTCCCGGCGACGCCCGCCGGCCCACGGATCACGCCGCGCGATCACACCGGACGACGTCCTCCCCGCGCTGCCGCGGTCTCGGGCGGCGGCGGGTATCCACCAGGTCGCGCGGACGTTCGTTTACCGTGACGCACATGGGAGTTGGGTCCGACCACACGAACCATCCGATCAGTGGCGAATCGAGTCTGTTCGACCGCATCGCACGCCAGATCGCCGACACCGCCACGACGTTTCCCGCCGATGTGACGGCCGAACTGATGCGTCCGGCGACCGAGCACTCCCATGCCGACCACTCCGGCCCCGGAGGAATCCTGCTGGATCGCCGGGGCTCCTGGCCCGCACCCGACAGCTCCACGCAGATCGAGCGGCCGCGGATCGCGAGTCGCCAGTGTTCGCGGACCGGGTGTTCCGATCCCGCAGGCGTCACGCTCACCTACGACTACCGCCGCTCGCAGGTGTGGATCGACCGCCTCGCACCCGAGCGCAATCCGCACGACTACGACATGTGCGACCGGCACGCGGAACGTCTGTCCGTGCCACGCGGGTGGCATCTCGACGACCGTCGCAGCGCCCACCGCAGCCCCCTCGTCGCCGTCTGACCACGACGGATCCGTCGGCAGAGCTGCGGGCGTGTCACGGCCAGCGGTAGCGTCGCCGGCGTGACGACCGAGCGGGTGTCCGCCACTGCGAGCGACGCGGACTGCCCGATTCCGGCTCGGGCCGGCCTGATCGGCTTCGTCGGGACCTGGCTCTGCGCGTCCGTCGCCTCCTCCCTGCCCCTCGTCGCATTCGTCGACCCCGACGACACGGTCCCGATCCCGGTGCTCGCGGCCTCACTGCTCGCGGGGTGGATCACGTTTCTCGTCGGTGTCACGCTGACGTCCCGCACGAACGGGTCGGGCGATGTCGCCTCGGATCTCGGCATCACCGCACGCCCGATCGATCTCGTCGGGATCCCCATCGGGATCGTCGCGCAGGTCGCGGTGGTGCCGCTCGTGTACGTGCCGTTGCGTGCGGCGTGGCCGGCGACCTTCGACGACGAGGCGCTGACCGACACGGCCAAGGACCTCGTGGACCGGGCCGACGGCATCCTGCTGCCGCTGCTCTTCGTGCTGGTGGCGTTCGGCGCTCCGATCGTCGAGGAGATCGTGTACCGCGGACTCCTGCAACGGCCGCTGCTGCGCCGGTACCCCACACCGGCCGTCATCGTCGGTGTCGCCGCCGTGTTCGCACTGATCCACTTCCGGCCGGTCGAGTACCCCGGGCTCTTCGTCGCCGGACTCGTGTTCGGAGTCTGCGCGTGGCGCACCGGCCGCGTCGGCCTGGCGGTCGCGGCACACGTCGGGTTCAACCTCGCCGGTCTCGCACTCGCCCTCTGACGTCGACGTCACCCACCGATGAACTCTGACGAAGTGACGGGGTTCTCGCCTGCCGATTTGTCAGAATGGTCGATCTGTGATGGGCGCCGACGATGAGTGACGATGTTCGAGACGCCGAGGGGCGCAGTGACGTGCTGACCGACGACCATCGCGCCGAGCGCGACGTCCCCGGCGCGGCCGAGGCGAAGAACCGGGTCGACGGCGACGACGACCTCACTCCCGGACGTCTCGACGGCGCCGACGACCGAGTGGTGCCGTCGGGAGCGGACCCCATGGCCCATGGCGACGACGCCGGTCGCGGCCGCTCGCCGGCCGAACGCATCGGCGCCCGCATCGTGCAACGACCGAGGGCGTGGTGGAACGCACCGTGGTCGACGGAGCGCACGATCAAGTTGATCGTCACCGCGTCGTCACTGATCATCACCACGTGGATCATCACGCGCGTCGTGCACTTCACGCCACTGCCCTTCGCAGGCGACAGCGACCTGATCCTCGACCAGACCACGCCGACCGGCGGGGACATGGGGGCTCACGTGTGGGCCCCCGCGTTCCTGCGTGACCACTTCCTCGCCAACGGCCAACTCTCCGGGTGGAGCATGGACTGGTACGGCGGTCTCCCGCTCTACCGCTTCTACATGGTGATCCCGGCGCTCGCGATCGTCGCGCTCGACTCGATCCCCTTCGTCTCGTACGGCGTCGCCTTCAAGCTCGTCGCCATGTCGGGTCTGGTCACCTTCCCCGCTGCGTGCTGGGCGTTCGGTCGGCTCGCGGCCTTCCGCCACCCGATCCCGGAACTCTTCGCCTTCGGCGGGTTGTGCTTCCTGCTCGACGAGAGCTTCGAGATCTACGGGGGCAACGTCAAGTCCACCATGGCGGGCGAGTACTCGTTCTCCATCGCCCTGACGCTCGCCGTCCTCGGCCTCGGCCTCCTCGCTCACGGGTTGCGAACCGGCAAGCACCGCGTGTCGGCAGCCGTCGTGTTGTCCCTCGCAGCCGTGTCGCACGGGATCGTCCTGATCTTCGTCGGTGTCGCAGCAATCGTCCTGTGCCTGGTCTGGATCGACCGGACCCGAATGGTCTTCGCCGTCACGACCGGCCTCACCACGGTGCTGCTGTCGGCGTGGTGGGTCGGCCCGTTCCTCTTCGGCCACGAGTTCATGACCGACATGAAGTACGGCTTCCGGCCGAGCGGTGCGAACGACTCGTTCTGGGACATGTTCTTCCCACTCACGACGGCGCTCGACTTCCTCGTCACCGGACTCGCACTGGTCGGCTTCGTCGCCTTCGTGGCGAGGCGGCAACTCACCGGCGTGGCCGTGGGTTTGATCTGCCTGCTCTTCTCGGTCGGTGTGTTCATCACACGTGACAGCCTCCCCGTGATCGGGCTCCTCTGGAACCCGCGTCTGTTGCCGTTCGTGTACCTCACGCGCTACCTCCTGATGGTCGTCGGGGGCTACGAGCTGGTCCGTTGGTTGATCGGCATGGGTCGCGAGAGGCTGGCGTCGCGTGAACGGACCCTCGGTGAGAGCACCGGCGCGTACGCCGCTGTCGGCGTGTCGATCCTGTTGGTCTTCGGCTGGATGTACGAGGTGCTGCCCTTCGACGGCAGGGTCGTCGAGACCGAGGGGGAAGCACCCGTCTACGCATGGGGGCCGCTGCGCAAGAGCGCGACCTCGGGTCGAGCGGTGGCCGACGGGTGGACCCGCTACAACTGGCAGGGCTACGAGGGACGCCCGTCGTACCCCGCCTACTACGACCTCGTCCAGACGATGGACGGCCTCGGTGAGGACCGAGGGTGCGGTCGCGCCCTGTGGGAGAACAACAGTGCGAACAGCGAGTACGGCACGACGATGTCGCTGATGCTCCTGCCTCACTGGACCGACGGGTGCATCGGATCGATGGAAGGGCTGTTCTTCGAGGCCACTGCGTCCACGAACTACCACTTCCTCACCGCGGCTGCGGTGTCGGAGAGTGCGTCGAATCCGGTCCGTCAGTTGCGCTACGTCAACAACGACGACGAGGTGGGCGTGCGCCACATGCAGGATCTCGGCGTGCGATACCTGATGGTGCGCACCGACGCCGCCAAGGCCGACGCCGCGATCAACGACGAGCTCGAGTTCGTCGCGGTGTCCGGGACGTGGGAGGTCTACGAGGTCCAGAACTCGAACATCGTCGAGGCTCTCGACGTGGCTCCCGTCGTGGTCGACCCGTCACCCGACGACGACTGGTACAAGCCCGGCGACGACCGCGAGCGCAACCTCGAACTCGGCACGAGTTGGTTCCAGAACCGCGAGACCTGGCCGGCGATGCCCGTCGACGAGGGGCCCGAGGAATGGCAACGGGTCACTGCCACGCTCGTCCAGGACCAGAGGATCGAACCGTTCGACGACCAACTCCGCAAGGTCGACTACGTGGCCCCCGAAGGCGGGCTCGTTCCGACCCGACTGCCCGACGTGTCGGTCACCGACGTCGACATCCGCCAGCAGTCGCTGAGCTTCAGCGTCGACCAGATCGGGGTGCCGGTCCTGGTCAAGGTCAGTTACTTCCCGAACTGGACGGTGTCGGGTGCCGAGGGTCCCTACCGTGCCGGGCCGAACCAGATGATCGTCGTTCCGACCCAGACCGACGTCGAGATGACCTACGACGCCCGTGTCGGTCTCGACTGGTTCTTCTACCTGATGACGGCGCTGGGCATCGGACTGTGTTTCCTGTGGCGACGCCGCGGTGACGTCGTGCACGCCGACACGGTGCCCTCGTTCGCCCATGCCGGCGCAGTCGGCGCAGTCGGGACAGTCGACGCAACCCTCCCGCCGTCGGGGCACGACGAGCCATGGAGCCCACCGGACCCGGGGGCCCACGGACCGAACGACGTCGCCGATCCGGTCGGTGACGATCCCGAGGTCGACTCGGCGGACGTCGGAACCGACGATCCGGTCCTCTCCGGCGATCGCGCCGCACCGATCACCGACGACCACGACCGGGTCGTCGACCCGATCGATCCGACGCCGATCCAGCTCTCGTCGATCGACGACGGGTTCGCGTCGTTCGGTGACGACGGGACCGATACGGTCAGGTGAATCGCACCGGGCTGTCGCTTCGTCGTCACCGTGCCAACATCATCGACCGATAACGTCACGCCCCGTCATGTCAGTCCTCAACCAGATCGTCAAGGCCTACGACATCCGCGGAACCGTGCACGACGAGGTCAACGCCACTGTCGTCCACGCCCTCGGGGTGGGTTTCGCCAACTTCGTCACTGCATCCGGTGCGGATCGAGTCGTGATCGCACGTGACATGCGCCCGTCGGGCCCGTCGCTCGTCGAGGCCTTCACCCGCGGGCTGAACCAGCACGGTGTCGACGTCGTCGACATCGGATTGGCATCCACCGACCTGATGTACTTCGCGTCGGGCACGTTGGGGATCCCGGGCGCCATGTTCACCGCGTCGCACAACCCGGCCGGGTACAACGGCATCAAGCTGTGCCTCGACGGTGCCCGACCGGTCGGTGCCGACTCGGGCCTGGCCGAGGTGCAGTCCGTCGCGCAGTCGGTCCTCGACGGGGACGAACCGGCACGCAGCCAACGGCAGGGTGAGCGCACCGAGGACTCCATGCTCGACGCATTCGTCGAGCACGTGCTCACGTTCGTCGACCTCTCGGAGATCGGCCCGATGAGGGTCGTCGCCGACACGGCGAACGGCATGGGCGGCCTCGTGGTGCCGGCCGTGCTCGAACGACTCGACGGCGTCGACTTCGAGATCATGTACCCCGAGTTGGACGGCACGTTCCCGAATCATCCCGCCGACCCGCTCCAGCCGGCCAACCAGCGTGACCTGCGCGCGCGCGTCGTCGCCGGAGGCTTCGACCTCGGACTCGCATTCGACGGTGACGCCGACCGCGTCTTCGTCGTCGACGAGACGGGCAACGGGCTCAGCGGTTCGACCACCACGGCGATCCTGGCTGCGGCGACGCTGCGCCAGCACCCCGGTGCGACCGTGCTGCACAACCTGATCTGTTCGCGCTCGGTTCCCGAGGTGGTCGTCGAGCACGGCGGGGTCCCCGTGCGGACGCGCGTGGGCCACTCCTACATCAAGCAGGTCATGGCCGAGACCGGAGCCCTGTTCGGCGGCGAGCACTCCGCGCACTACTACTTCGCCCGGAACTTCAACGCCGACAGCGGGCTGATCGCCTCGCTGATGGTGATGGCCGAGGTCGGCCGCTCGGGTACGCCACTGTCGGAACTGCGCGCACCCTTCGAGCGGTACTGCTCGAGCGGCGAGATCAACACCCAGGTCCACGACGCGCTCGCCGTGATCGACCAGGTCAGCGGCGAGTTCGCCGATCGTCCGCAGGACGACCTCGACGGGCTCACCGTCGACTGCGGCGACTGGTGGTTCAACCTTCGTCCGTCGAACACCGAGCCGCTGCTCCGCCTCAATCTCGAAGCGCCGACGCGCGATGCGTGCGATGATCACGTCGCCGAGCTGCTCGCGCTGATCACGAGCTGACGGCGATCCACCACCACGCCACCACCAGCCTCTCCACCACCAGCCTTTCCACCACCCGCCTTTCCACCACCAGGACGTCACCATGCCGCTCTCGCCCGACCTGCTCGCCATCCTCGCCTGCCCCGAGGACAAGGGCCCGCTCTACAACCTCGAGGACGAAGGCGTCCTCTACAACCCGCGCCTGTTCCGCACGTACGCCGTGCAGGACGGCATCCCGGTGATGCTGATCGACGAGGCGACGACCGTCGACGCCGAGGAACACGAGCGCCTCATGGGTCTCGTCGAAGCCGGTGCGATCGCGCCCACCTTCGACGCGGGCACTTGACGATATCGACAATCAAGTTTACGGTCGGACGGGCCGATGGAGGAACACAGGCACGTCGCACGATGCGGCGACGTGCAGAATTGTCTCGCGCGCCCGCCCGAAATATGACGAACGAGTTACGATTGGACACGATGATCTCCACAACAGTCTTTCGACGGGGCGCTGCGCTCCTCCTCGGTCTGACCGCGGTCGGTGTGGTTCCCACCGTCTCGAACGTGTCCGCTGCGCCTGCGACGTGCGCCGCCGAGAGCCTCTGCGCCGGTGGGGAGTACTTCCCCGTCACACCGACCCGCATCTTCGACCAGCGTGGCGTCGACGCCAACGGTGAGGTCGTCGTACCGGTGGTCGGGGTCAACGGCATCGACGGTGCGCCGAGTGGTGTTCCCGCCGACGGCGTGCTCGCCGTCGCCGTGAACGTCACCATCGCCGGCGCCGCCGGCAACGGTTTCGCCTCGGTCAGCCCGTCGGACTACGTCGGCGGTGGCGATCCCACCTCGTTGATCAACTTCCAGTACGCCGGTCACACCGTCCCGAACTTCGGGATCATCGGCGTCGGTGCGCAGGGCGAGATCAAGATCGACCTGTCGACGGAGAGCGCAGGCTCGAGCCGCGTGATCGTCGACGTGTTCGGCTTCGTCGCCACGTCCGGGTTCGAGGGAACCGACGATGCTCCGCTGGTCGACGGCGCCCGCATGGTCACCGTGACGCCGCAGCGTCTCTACGACTCGCGTGAGATCGGCGCGACCCTCGGTGCGAAGCAGTCCGTCGAGATCCCGGTGCGTGGGCGGGCGGGCGTTCCGACCGACCCCGACGTCACCGCCGTGGTGGTCAACCTGACCGGCATCAACAACCCGTCCGGCAACACCGGCACGTATCTCACCCTCACCCCCGAGCAGGTGTCGTCGAGTCTCGCCGAGGCGCCCAGTTCCAACGGCAACTACCCGTCGGGCGTCACCAAGGCCAACCTCGCGATCGTGCCGATCAACGACGCCGGGAGCATCTGGCTCTACAACCGTGGCGGTCGGATCAACGTGGCGCTCGACGTCGTCGCCTACCTGGAGACGGGTGCGGACGAGACCAGCCGCACCGGCCGCATCGTCCCGCTCGAAGCCCCGTTCCGCTCGTTCGACACCCGTGAACCCGAGTTCGGAAGCGCCAAGCTCGGCTTCTCGTCCTGGGAGGACTGGAGCTTCGACGACTTCGCCGGATCGGTCCAGCTCAACGGTGCCGCCATCGGCGAGCAGGCCGGACTGTTCGGCAACCTCACTGCCGTGGCACTCGAGCGGCTCTACGCCACCGTCCCGGTGAGGAGCTTCCTCACGATGAACCCGGCCACGCCCGGTGAGTTCCCTGCCGGCGCCCCCGGCAACTCGAACCTGAACTTCACCGAAGGTGGCGCCGTGGCGAACTCCTCGGTCGTCACGTACGGCGACAAGGACGGCGACGACAACATGGTCTCGACCTTCAACGCCGACGGTCGGACCCACTACTTCCTCGACGTCTACGCAGTCATCCTGAAGTAGAGGCCACCCCGTACACGCTCCAGGGTGGGTGCGCCCACCGTCGCTGCCAGGCCCTGGCGGTGTCACGAGTCTCTCGAGAAGGTCCGGCTCATCCGAGCCGGACCTTTTCGTTTTTCGCGCGTATCCTGGCGCCTTCACTTGGCTGTCGTGAATCGGGTCTGTTGGCCCCGGCCTCGTTCGACCACAAAACGAACCACCGGAGGTTTCACCATGTCTGACATCACTTTCGCCGACCGCAAGGACTGGCGCGTCGCCGATCTGTCGATGGCCCCGTTCGGTCGCAAGGAGATGCTCCTCGCCGAACACGAGATGCCGGGCCTGATGGCCCTGCGCAAGGAGTACGGAGAGTCCAAGCCGCTCGCCGGCGCGCGCATCTCCGGGTCGCTGCACATGACGATCCAGACCGCCGTGCTGATCGAGACGCTGACCGCCCTCGGCGCCGAAGTGCGCTGGGCCAGCTGCAACATCTTCTCGACCCAGGACCACGCCGCAGCTGCGGTCGTCGTCGGGCCCCACGGCACCGTCGAGAACCCCGACGGCGTCCCGGTCTACGCCTGGAAGGGCGAGACGCTCGAGGAGTACTGGTTCTGCACCGACCAGATGATGACCTGGCCCGACGCCGCCGACGGCACCAAGTACGACGGACCGAACATGATCCTCGACGACGGCGGCGACGCCACGATGCTGCTGCACAAGGGCGTCGAGTTCGAGAAGGCCGGCGAGGTCCCGGACCCCACCGAGGCATCGAGCGCCGAGTTCGCGATCGTGCTCGGCCTGCTCAACCGCACCCTCAAGTCCGACCCGGGCAAGTGGACCCGCATGGCCGCCAACATCAAGGGTGTCACCGAGGAGACCACCACCGGTGTCCACCGTCTGTACAAGATGATGGAGAACGGCGAGCTGATCTTCCCGGCCATCAACGTCAACGACTCGGTCACCAAGTCGAAGTTCGACAACCTCTACGGCTGTCGCCACAGCCTCGTCGACTCGATCTCGCGGGCGACCGACGTGATGATCGGCGGCAAGACCGCTCTCGTCCTCGGCTACGGCGACGTGGGCAAGGGCTGCGTGCAGTCGCTGCAGGGCCAGGGCGCCCGCGTCATCGTCACCGAGATCGACCCGATCAATGCGCTGCAGGCCGCCATGGAGGGCCTGCAGGTCCTGCCGCTCGAGGACTGCATCGGTGACGTCGACATCTTCGTCACGGCGTCGGGCAACTTCAAACTGATCTCGGTCGACTCGATGAAGCAGATGAAGCACAACGCGATCGTGTGCAACATCGGCCACTTCGACAACGAGATCGACATGGACGGGCTCTCGCGTTCGGGTGCGACTCGTGACGAGCTCAAGCCGGGCACCGACGTGTGGAAGTTCGACGACGGCAAGCAGATCATCATCCTCGCCGAGGGTCGCCTCGTGAACCTCGGTTGCGCCACGGGCCACCCGAGCTTCGTGATGTCCTGCTCGTTCACCAACCAGGTGCTCGCCCAGATCGAGCTGTACCAGAACACGGCCAGCTACCCGCTCGACGTGTACGTGCTGCCCAAGGCGCTCGACGAGAAGGTCGCCCGTCTGCACCTCGATGCCCTCGGTGTGAAGCTCACGCAACTCACCGACGAGCAGGCCGAGTACCTCGACATCGACCCCTCGGGCCCGTTCAAGCCCGAGAACTACCGCTACTGAGCGGATATCGACCCGGCAAGTGTGAGCCGTGGACTGCGATGTCGCGGTCGTGGGCTCACACTCGCCGACGGGGTGCGGCGTCCTGCTGCAGCAGGTGTGAGCTGTGGACCGCGATGTCGCGGTGGTGGGCTCACACTCGCCGACGGGGTTCGGCGTCCTGCTGCGCTGCTGCTGCAGCAGGTGTGAGCTGTGGACCGCGATGTCGCGGTGGTGGGCTCACGGGTCCCGGATCAGGTGTGGAGGAGTGGCGTCGGGCTCGAGCCCGGGACAGGGACGCGTGTCACCGTGCGCCAGAGCGGGCGGCGACGACATCGGCGATGAGCGAGACCACGTCGGCGGGATGCTTCATCGCGTGCCACCCCACGTAGAGCATCTCCCATCCGCACGCAGCCGCGCGCAGGTCTCGGTCGGCGTCGCGGGCCTCGGCGAGCGGGCCGAAGTGATGTCGTCTGCTGTGGGCCTCGATCGCCAGCTTGACATGGGGGATCGCGAAGTCGACACGTGCGACGAACTCGCCGACCGGCGTGCAGATCTCGTACTGAGGGACGAGCGCCGGAAGCCGGGGATCGTCGAGACACCGTGCGAGCAGTTCCTCGAACCAACTTCCAGGGACGCGACCTTCGAACGGGATGGCATCGAGGAGGCGGAGCAGTCGACTCGTGCCCGGTTGCCCCGGTCTGTCGAGTCGTTCTGCCGTGCGTCGGAGCCAGTGCAGTGAGCATCCCGACCGTCGCGCCGACGTGAGTGCCTGAGCCAGCTGGTCGACGTTCACGACCGAGCCGAGGTCGGCGAGCGTTCGGGCGAGGGTCGTGACGGCGATGCCGCCGATCTCGGTGAGATCGACCGGTTCGAGCGGGGTGAGGTGGTGCGAGACGACGCCCGTGTCGAACTGCCACCGGTGCAGGCGGTCGGTCGTGACCTCGACGACCTCGCAGTCCGACCATCCGTCGAGGCCGTGGAGGCGGGCCGCAGATCGATGCGATGCACACGCATGACCGTTGATCGCGACCGTCGCGGCGCGGAGCCGATGCTCGAACGTAGGTACCGAACCGGCGATGCAGATGACGCCGGGATACGGCTCGGTGAGCCAACCCTGGCGGATCGCCGTCGCGATGCGCTCGTTGCTGAGATGTGCGGCGGCCTGGGATCTGGTGATGACGCTGTGCGAATCGGCTGCGAGCTCCGTCACAGCGGCAATCGCGCTGTCGGGCATGGTGGCGACTGTACGCAGGGGGTGCTTCAGAGTTCTTTCGAAGGCACCGCCCGGTCGGTTCGACGCCCGCTCGGTGTGAGCTCCCCACTGCGAAGTCGCGGTCCAGGGCTCACATCGGGCCGGTCGGTGGGCCCGGGCTCGTCCGCGGGAACTCGGTCAGGAGCCCGGCGCGCCCGCGAGCACACCGGTGACGATCGCCGCTTGACCCACGTGGTAGAGGACGTGGATCCAGACGCGACGGTCGGGCCGGGGTGACACGAAACGATCCGACCCGAGCAGTCCGTCGGACAGTGCGAAGGCGAGTGCACCAGCGGCGATCACCCAGCGACCGGTGCCGGAACCGGCGACGATCACCACGCAGGTCACGGCGACGTAGGCGAGCACGGGAACGCGCAACGACGATCCGCGGATCGATCGTTCGATCGGCCGGCCGAACCACGCGAGGAGCAGGACGAGACCTGCAGCGCCCGCTGCCAGCAGGGGGCCCGGATCCCACGTCAGCCCGAAGGCCACGACGTAGGCCAGGTGGCCGACGAGGAACGAGCCCAACCCGACGATGAAGCGGTCGACCTGGGGGAGCAACGCCAGGTCGCCGACGAGACCGAACACCAACGCGGCCACGATCCAGGGCCGGACGCTCGCGGGCTCCAGATCGGCGGTGGCGGCGAGCCCGATCAGTGCCACCATCACCGCAGGCTTCGCGACGCCCTCGACACGTGACCGGCCGGTGCGAACGGCCATCCAGTCGGTGCCGGCAGCGAATGCGGCGAGCAGTGCCCAGGCGATCACGTCGGCCGACCGTACCGGGCGGACGGAGCAGCCCGTGACGCGGGTGCTGATCGACGATCAGCGGGTGGCGCCGTGGATCTGCGGGGTCGGAGTGGCACCCGCCATCGTGAGGAGGGGCAGGAAGATCTGCACCAGGGGGCCGATCCCGAACATGAAGGCCAGCGTGCCGACCCCGATCGCGCCACCCAACAGGACGCCGACCAGCAGGACCGTCAGTTCGACGAAGGTGCGTCCGGCACGAATCGAGATCGACCGACCGGCGATCGACTGTCTCGCCAGACCGGTCATCAGTCCGTCACGTGGACCGGGCCCGAGCCCCGCACCGATGTAGAAGCCCGATCCGACGGCCACCACGACGATGCCGCCGGCCATCATCGGCACGCGAGCCGCGAGGAGTTCGTGGTCGCCGATGATCGGCGACGCGATGTCGAACACGACGCCGATCACGACGGCGTTGAGGATAGTACCGAGGCCCGGACTCTCGTGCAACGGAATCCACAGGAGCAACAGCAGCACGCCCGTGATGACGATGATCCAGCCCGTGGAGACGCCGGTGAGTTCACCGACGCCGGTGTGGAACACGTCCCACGGGGCGGCACCCAGTTCGGAGCGGACCAGCAGCGTGATGCCGACGCCGAAGAGGACGAGGCCGAACATGCAGCGACCGATCCGTTCGCCGGGGCGATCCCTCGGAATGAACGCAGGTCGGGATGCATCGGCCACGAGCGAAGGGTAGAAGGGTGCTACCCGGTGTGCCGGATTGGTTTCCGGCGAAGCTGGTGGTGGCGATGACACCCCGGCGACACGACACCCGCGAGGCGTCGGCGCGTTCGAGCCGCCCGGACGGCGGTTCCGGAAACTCTGGAGTACCCCCTGACTTGAATGGTCTCATGATCTTCGAGACGCGCTGCGCCGGATGTGACAAGCCGGGATCCGCCATCTGCACCACGTGCCGATTCGCCCTGGTCGGACCACCGCCCCGCGATCAGGCGCACGGCGTCATCGCGGCCGTGCCCTTCACCGGTCGGGCGCGCAGCATCGTGCTCGGGATGAAGTACCGCAACCGCCGGGCGGTGGGCCGCCACCTGGCCGGTCTGATCGTCAACCGCCTGGTCGCACAGCACGCCCACCACGGCATCGACGTGGTCACGTGGGCGCCCACCAGCGCCCGGCGCCGGCGCGAGCGCGGCTTCGACCAGGGTGAATTGCTGGCCCGATCGGTGGCGCGCCAACTCGGGGTTCCGTGCCGCAGGCTGCTGGAGCGCGATGCCTCGCCGTCCCAGACCGGGCGCAGCCGAGCCGAGCGCCTCGACGACGCACCCCGGTTCGACGCACGCCCCGGCATCGACGGCGCACAGGTCCTCGTGGTGGACGACGTGGTCACGACCGGATCGACATTGCGGTCGGCTGCGGCCGCCCTCGAGGAACGTGGGGCGGTCACGCGGCTCGCCACCGTGGCGTCCACCCCCGATTCGCGCTCGGCCACCGTCCTGGCGTTCCGTCGACGGGGGGCGTCGCACGCCGCGTGACGCTCGTCGCGGCCCACGAATGCGACCGGTCGCACTCGTGCGTGCCCCGGTCCCGCTTCGGTCGCGCCGATAGCATGATCGGTCGCATGGGAATTCTCGATCGCATCCTCCGCGCCGGTGAAGGCAAGAAATTGAAGGCGCTCCACGGCATCGTCCCCGAGATCAACGCACTCGAAGGCGACTACAAGGCGCTCTCCGACGAGGGTCTTCGAGCCAAGACCGCCGAGTTCCGTCAGCGTCTCGACAACGGCGAGGATCTCGACGACCTCCTCGTCGAGGCGTTCGCCGTGATGCGCGAGGCCGCCGACCGCACGCTGGGTCAACGCCACTTCGACGTCCAGATGATGGGTGGCGCAGCGCTGCACTTCGGTTGGGTCGCCGAGATGAAGACCGGCGAGGGGAAGACCCTCACCTCCACCGCACCGGTGTACCTCAACGCGC
The DNA here is from genome assembly GCF_039969435.1 of Ilumatobacter sp. Classification (GTDB taxonomy): domain Bacteria; phylum Actinomycetota; class Acidimicrobiia; order Acidimicrobiales; family Ilumatobacteraceae; genus Ilumatobacter_A. Next base: position 49,107 of record NZ_JBDVNU010000037.1, on the reverse strand, counting down.
TCGAACGCAAGGGTGTCCACCTGGTCACGGTGAACGACTACCTCGCGCAGTACCAGTCCGAATTGATGGGTCGTATCTACCGGTTCATGGGAATGGACGTCGGTCTCGTCCTCCCCGGCAAGGGCGACACGCCGGCGCAGAAGCGGGCGGCCTACGCCGCCGACGTCACCTACGGCACGAACAACGAACTCGGCTTCGACTACCTGCGCGACAACATGGCGCCGAGCAAGGAAGCCAAGGTCCAACAGCGGGGCCACAACTTCTGCATCGTCGACGAGGTCGACTCGATCCTCATCGACGAGGCACGCACGCCGTTGATCATCTCGGGCCGTGTCGCCGACGCCGCCAAGCTCTACTACCGCTTCGCGTCGATCGTCCGCTCCCTCAAGCGTGACGAGGACTACGAGTTCGAGGAGGACAAGCGCGTCTGCGTCCCGACGGAGCAGGGCATCGAGAAGGTCGAGGCCGCTCTCGGGGTCGAGAACCTCTACGACAACGTGCAGGCCAACCTGGTGCACCAGTTCAGCGTCGCGCTCAAGGCCAAGGAGATCTACAAGCGCGACAAGGACTACATCGTCCAGGGCGGCGAGGTGAAGATCGTCGACGAGTTCACCGGTCGCGTGCTCGAGGGTCGCCGCTGGTCCGAAGGCATCCACCAGGCGGTCGAGGCCAAGGAGGGCGTGAAGATCAAGGAGGAGAACCAGACTCTCGCCACGATCACGCTGCAGAACTACTACCGGCTCTACGAGAAGTTGGCGGGCATGACCGGCACCGCCGCCACCGAGGCCGCGGAACTGATGAACACCTACGGCCTCGGCGTGGTGCCGATTCCCACCAACCGGCCGTTGGTTCGCCTCGACGACGCCGACCTGATCTTCAAGACCGAGAGCGCCAAGTTCGAGTCGATCATCGACGACATCGAGGAGCGTCACGAGAAGGGCCAGCCGATCCTGATCGGCACGGCGAGCGTGGGCAAGTCGGAACTGCTCGGGCGACTGCTCGAACAGCGCGGGATCAAGCGCGAGGTCCTCAACGCCAAGCAGCACACCCGCGAGGCCGAGATCGTCACACAGGCGGGTCGACTCGGTGCGGTCACGGTCGCCACGAACATGGCGGGTCGCGGCGTCGACATCCTGCTCGGTGGCAACCCGGAGGGCCTGGCCCGCAAGGACGTGCTGCGCACCGGATACGAGGACGAGCACCTGACCGAGGAGTTCGCGCTCGCGATGCCCCTCGACCAGATGCCCGAGGAGTACCGGACCAAGCGCACGGAGGCGCAGGCGCTGTACAGGGAACGTCTCGAGCACCACCGCGGTCTCTGCCAGGCCGAGGGCGACAAGGTCCGTGAGCTGGGCGGGCTGTACGTGGTCGGCTCCGAGCGCCACGACAGTCGTCGCATCGACAACCAGTTGCGCGGTCGCTCGGGCCGCCAGGGCGACCCGGGCGAGTCCCGGTTCTTCCTCAGCCTCGAGGACGACCTGATGCGCCTGTTCGCCACGGGCGCGCTGAACTACGTCATGGGTCGGGCGCTGCCCGACGACGAGGCGATCGAGGCGAAGATGGTCACCAAGGCCATCGAGCGTGCGCAGACCACCGTCGAGACGAAGAACGCCGAGATCCGCAAGAACGTCCTCAAGTACGACGAGGTGATGAACGAGCAGCGCAAGATCATCTACAAGCGCCGCGACCAGATCCTCGACGGCGAAGACCTGCGGGCCGCCGCCATGGAGTACCTCGCCGACGCCGTCGATGCGCTGATCGCCACGCACTGCGCCTCGGCGGCCGACGACGAGTGGGACCTCGGCGGGCTCGCGAAGGAACTCACGCTGTACTGGCCCGGCTCCAGCACCGAGGAACAGCTCAGGGACTGCGCCGACACCGACGAGATCTACGACATGATCATGGCCAACGCCACCGCCCACTACGAGGCGCGCGAGACCGAACTCGGCGAGGAAGTGCTGCGCCAGGTGGAGCGCCAGGTGATGCTCCGCATCATCGACCAGCGCTGGCGCGAGCACCTCGAGGAGATGGACTACCTGCAGGGCGGCATCAACCTGCGCGCGATGGGCCAGATCGATCCGCTGACCGAATGGCAGCGGGAGGGCTTCGAGATGTTCGGAACGATGATGACCGGGATCGCCCAGGACTTCGTCAAGTACGTCATGCACGTGCAGGTCGTCCAGAACCAGGCCGGGACGCCGACCTCCAGTGACGGACGCACCGCCATCGCCGACCCCGCCGACGCGAACCAGGACGGCGTCGTCGATGCCGCCGAGTCGGGCGTCAGCAACCTGCAGACCAGTTCGTCGGACGACGTCGATCTCAGCATCTCGGAGACCGGAGGTGGAGCCGGCGCGAGTCCGCAGCCGGCTGCCGCGTCGACGAAGCAGCAGACCGTCGTGAAGGACGCGTTCGCGAAGACTCCGCGCAACGCACCGTGCCCGTGCGGCAGTGGCAAGAAGTTCAAGAACTGCCACGGCGAGACCTCCTGAACACATCACATGCGTGACTTCTCCTCCGACATCGCCGACGTCCAGCGCCGCATCGGCGAGGCCGCGTCGTACCTGGCCATCGCCGAGAACCGCGAACGCTTCGCGGTCCTGGAAGCCGAGATCGCCGACCCGGCGCTGTGGGACGACCAGGACAACGCCCGCAGGCTGAACACCGAGTACGCCAACCTCAAGGACGATCTCGACACGTTCGATGCACTGTCCCAGCAGGTCGGCGACATCGAGGTGCTCCACGAACTCGCACGTGACGACGACGACGCGAGCCAGGAGCCCGAGATCGAGTCCGAGATCGCAGCGGTGGCGGACCAACTCGGCAAGCTCGAACTGCGCAGCCTGTTCACCGGTGAGCACGACGACGCCGACTGCATCGTGCAGATCAACGCGAAGGACGGCGGCGTCGACGCCCAGGACTTCTCCGAGATGCTCCTGCGGATGTACGAGAAGTGGTGCGAGCGGCGGGGCTTCGAGATCACGCTCAACGGCGTGAGCGAAGGGGCCGAGGCGGGGATCATGTCGGCCGAGGTCACCATCTCCGGCCGGTACGCCTACGGTCTGATGACCGCCGAGCGGGGCACGCACCGCCTCGTGCGGATCAGCCCGTTCGACAACCAGGGTCGTCGCCAGACATCGTTCGCTGCAGTGCAGGTGTGGCCGCTGCTCGAGGACGTCGACCTCGAGATCGACGAGTCCGACATCGAGATGCAGGTCTTCCGTGCGTCCGGAGCCGGTGGTCAGCACATCAACAAGACGTCGTCGGCGGTGCGCTACATCCACCATCCGACCGGGCTGGTCGCGAGTTCGCAGGAGGAGCGCAGCCAGCTCCAGAACCGTGAGCGTGCGATGGGTCGCCTGAAGAGCATGATCGCCGCCAAGGTCGAAGAGGAACGCCAGGCCGAACTCGACGCGATCGCAGGCAAGCAGGCCCAGGTCGGTTGGGGCAGCCAGATCCGCAGCTACGTGATGCAGCCGTACCAGATGGTCAAGGACCTGCGTACCGAACTGGAGACCGCCAACGTGCAGGGAGTGCTCGACGGCGACATCGACTTCCTCATCGAGGGCTATCTCCAGATGCGTCGTGCCGGCACCGACGACGACTGACCCGCAAACGGGGTGACCGGTGTCAGACGTCGTTCACCCCGCCACGACGACCGCCGACCGTTGACTGCGGTGAACGACGTCTGACACCGTTCACCCCGTCGACGACGGCTGACACCGTGTGGTCTGGTGGCAGGCGTCATGTCGGGGTGCCGCGCCTCGCAGGTGGGGGAGCGGTACCGTGTTCCAGCCCATCCAGGCGGGAACCACATCTCATGATCAGACTCGAAAACGTCACCAAGAGCTATTCCACCGAAGTGGTGGCCGTCAAGGACGCCAGCTTCGACGTCGCCAAGGGCGAGTTCGTCTTCCTCGTCGGTCCGTCGGGCTCGGGCAAGTCCACGCTGCTGCGGATGCTCAACCGCCAGGACCGACCCGAACGCGGTGCCGTGTGGGTCGCAGGACGCAACATCGTCGACCTCCCCGGTGGGCGCATCCCGATGCTGCGCCGCAACATCGGCAACATCTTCCAGGACTACAAGCTGCTCCTGGAGAAAAACGTGTTCGAGAACGTCGCCTTCGCCCAAGAGGTGATCGGTCGCCCCAAGCACGTCATCAAGCAGCAGGTCCCCGCCGTGCTCGACCTCGTCGGCCTCGCCGGCAAGGAGGAGCGCATGCCGAACCAATTGTCGGGCGGTGAACAACAGCGCGTGTCCATCGCACGGGCCTTCGTCAACCGGCCGCTGATCCTGCTCGCCGACGAGCCCACCGGCAACCTCGACCCGGCCACCGGCGAGGGCATCATGCGCCTGCTCGACCGCATCAACAAGACCGGCACCACGATCGTCATGGCCACCCACGACCAGCGCATCGTGAACACGATGCGCAAGCGCGTCATCCAGCTCGACCGCGGCATCATCGTCCGTGACCAGGCGCGCGGCGTCTACGAGTGATCGCGATGCCGAACCGATCTGCGACAGAAAGCTCTGATTCCTGATGCTCTCCCGCGTCCGCTACATCTTCCGTGAGACGTTCGACAGCTTCCGGCGCAACGCCACGCTGACGGTCGCCTCGATCATCACCGCGGCGATCTCGCTGCTCGGCGTCGGCCTCACGCTCCTCAGTCAGGAAGGCTTCGACAACCTGCTCTCCAAGTGGGAGGGCGGCGTGGAGATGATCATCTTCATGCGTCCCGACGTCACTGCGGACCAGCGCGCGTTGATCGAGGCGAACCTCGACGGCAACAACCAGTTCATCGAGTCGTGGACGTACTGCGACGTGGACTGCTCGCTCGCCGAACGCGATCGTGTCCTCGCCGCCGAGCCGGGCACGCGCGACCTGATCACCGCGGACAACATCCCCACCCAGTACAAGGCCGTCCCGACCGAGGCGACCGACGTGGCCCTGCTGCGCCAGGTCACCGACGCCTTCGCCGAGGGACCCGGGGTGTTCGAGGTGGTCTTCGCCGAGGACCAGATCTCACTCATCGAGCAGCTGCAGTCGTTCTTCGGGTTCCGGCTCTTCCTGCTGTCGGGCTTCTTGTTGCTCGCTGCGATCCTGCTGATCTGGAACACGATTCGGACCGCGATCTTCGCGCGACGGCGCGAGATCGAGGTGATGAAGCTGGTCGGCGCGACCGACTGGTTCATCCGCGTCCCGTTCATGCTCGAAGGCCTGTTGCATGGAGTGATCGGCGGCGCATTGGCATCGGTGGGTCTCTTCGCGTGGAACTCGCAGTGGACCGACGGCGTGCAGGGCTTCCCGCCGAACAGTGGATTCGCCGCGCTCGTGATCACGAACGGCTACGACAAGTTCGTGATGCTGATCATGCTCGCGATCGGCGCCATCGCGGGAGCCATCGGCTCGGGCATCGCCGCCTCCAAGTTCCTCGACGTCTGAGTCGTCGCTCCGCCTCGTCGGTGGGGGCCCGGTGCCGGGCGGGAACGGACGATCTCCTACGGTCTCTCGCATGGAGTACACGCAGATCCTGTTCGATGTCACCGACCACGTGGCGACGATCACGCTGAACCGGCCCGATCGGCTCAACGCTTTCACGGGAACGATGATGAACGAGATCATCGACGCCTTCGATCACACCGATGCGGACGACGACGTCCGTGCCGTGATCGTCACCGGCGCCGGGCGTGGCTTCTGTGCCGGCGCCGACCTCGGTGGCGGAGGGGAGACGTTCGCGAAGGGTGGCAGCGACGTGCAGACCGACATCGGCGTCCCTCGCGACGGGGGAGGTCTGGTCAGCCTGCGGATCTACGACTCGAAGAAGCCCGTGATCGGTGCGATCAACGGAGCGGCCGTGGGTGTCGGTGTCACGATGACGCTGCCGATGGACATCCGCCTCGCCAGCGAACACGCCAGGTTCGGATTCGTGTTCGCTCGCCGCGGCATCGTTCCCGAAGCGTGCTCGTCGTGGTTCCTGCCACGACTGGTCGGCATCAGCCAGGCCGCCGAGTGGTGCTACTCGGGTCGAGTCTTCCCGGCCGACGAAGCACACGCGGGTGGCCTGGTGCGCAGCGTGCACGCCGCCGACGACCTGCTGCCGGCGGCACGCGCGATCGCTGCGGACATCGCCGAGAACTCGGCTCCGGTGTCGGTCGCTCTGACCCGTCAGATGCTGTGGCGGATGCTCGGAGCGAGTCATCCGATGGAAGCCCATCGCGCCGATTCACGCGGGATCGCACTGCGCGGTCCGAGCGCCGATGCCCGCGAGGGAGTCGAGAGCTTCCTGGAGAAGCGGTCGGCCTCGTACACCAACAGCGTGAGCGAGGAACTGCCCGACGTGTTCCCGGACTGGGTCGCACCGCAGTTCGAGTGAGCATTCCAGGTCGCTCTCGGGTGTGACCGTGTTCACCGTTTGGCGAGGATCTGCGGGGAAGATCCTCAAGGAACCAGACGTTGCATCCGAAGAACATTGCGAGGCGAACAATCACCTCGAACACGATCGAAGAGAGCGAAGAATGACCACCCTCCTGATGGAACAACTCGAAGCGGGCGACGTGATCGAGGTCCGCACCAAGGCCGCCCACGACGACGTGATGACCGTGCTGGTGCTCCTCGCGACGGACGATTTCGTGATTCTCGACCCGTGCGACGACTCGACGCCCTTCGTCCTCCAGGCCGACGAACTGATCGAGTACCGCAAGTTCGACGCATCGGCGATCTGATCGCCCGCCGGCGCCGTCCGTGCGCCGGATCAATCCCCCAGAATCTGTCGTCTCCCCTGCGGCAGTAACGTTGACGCCGTGTCCGACACGGTGTCTTCGTTGTTTTCCAGGGTGGCCGACGAGTCCGGTGACTCGATGGCATTCTTCGAACGACTCGTCGACGCCTTCTACGACGGGGTCGCCACCGACGACGTGCTGCTCCCGCTGTACCCGGAGCAGCCCGACCTGACGGGTGCCCGTCACCGTCTCACGGTGTTCCTCGTCCAGTACTGGGGTGGGCCCTCGACCTACATGGAGGAGCGTGGTCATCCCAAGCTGCGGATGCGGCACTTTCCGTTCCACGTCGGCCCGCTCGAACGCGACCGGTGGCTCGAGCACATGGCGGCGGCCGTCCGGATCGCCTGCGCCGAGCCGTGGGTCCCCGACGGCGTCGCGGACGAACTGATGGCGTACTTCGTGCCGTCCGCCGAACACCTGCGCAACGACACCGGACTGCCGATCTCGTCGTCCGATCCGCGCAAGTCGCAGTAGCGGGCAGGGATAGCGTCGGAGGCGATGGCTGCGCTCGAGGTCCGGGACCTGCACAAGCACTACGGAGACATCCACGCGGTCGACGGTGTGAGCTTCCGGGTCGAGCCCGGTGAGGTGTACGCCCTGCTCGGGCACAACGGGGCCGGCAAGTCCACCGCCGTCGAGATCCTCGAGGGCCACCGGACCGCGACGTCGGGTGAGGTGTCGGTCCTCGGATTCGACCCGTCCCGGGCCGACCGCGAGTTCCGCGATCGCATCGGCGTGGTGTTGCAGTCGTCGGGTGTGGAGAACGAGTTCACGGTGCGTGAAGCGATCGACCTCTACGGGAGCGTGTACCGCACTCCGCGGTCGCTCGACGAGGTGATCGGTCTCGTGGGGCTGGACGACAAGGTCGACGAGCGCATCGGATCGCTGTCCGGTGGTCAACGGAGGCGTGTCGACCTCGCGCTGGGCATCATCGGCACACCCGATGTCCTGTTCCTCGACGAGCCGACGACGGGATTCGACCCGTCGGCGCGTCGCCTCTCGTGGGACCTGATCGAACAACTCGGAGACGGTGGGACCCACCGTGCTGCTCACGACGCACTACCTCGACGAGGCCGAGCATCTGGCCGACCGGGTCGGCGTCCTGGCGAACGGCAGGATGATCGCCGAAGGAACGCCGTCGGAGCTGATCGACGGGATCAGCGGCACCGTCGTCAGCTTCCAACTGCCGCCGACGGTGGCCGCCGGCGGCGCCGCCGCGACGTTCGGGTCGATCCTCGGCCACGAGGTGAGACTGTCGGGTCGTTTCGTCGAGGCCACGGTCGACAGGTCGACGCAGATCGTCCACCGACTGACGGGCTGGGCGGTCGACAACGACATCGAACTGGAAGGCCTGTCGGTGAAGCGGGCGAGCCTCGAAGAGGTCTTCCTGCAGCTCACCGAACGGGACACGGAGGCGACGTGAACGACTTCCCGTCGACGGTCGCGTTGATCGTCCGCCAGACCCGCTACCAGATCCTCTACTTCTTCCGGGTCCCGGTGGCGCTGTTCTTCACGCTGATCCTGCCGATCGTGATGCTCGTCCTGTTCAACGCGCTGTTCGGCGACCAGTCGATCGAGGCAGGCGACGGCGAGTGGCCGATCCGCCAGTTCTACACCGGCGGTCTCGCCGCGTACACGGCGGTGTCGGCGACCTACAGCAACCTGGGCAACATGGTCCCGATCCGGCGCGACGAAGGAATCCTCAAGCGCTGGCGCAGCACGCCGCTGCCCACGTGGGCGTACCTCTCCGGCCTGATCCTCTCCTCGATCGTCATCGCCGTCGCGAGCGTGATCCTGATGCTGGTGATGGGCGTGGTGCTGTACGACCTGTCGATCGAGTGGGTGAAGATGCCGGCGGCCGCGGTCACGCTGCTCGTGGGTGTCGCGTCGTTCGCAGCACTCGGAATGGCGTTGGTGTCGGTGATCAAGACCGCCTCGTCGTCGGCGGCGATGGTCAACGCCACGATCCTTCCGCTGGCCTTCATCTCCGACGTGTTCATCGCGACCGACGACGGCGGATTCCTGCACACGGTGGCGAGCATCTTCCCGCTCAAGCCCTTCGTCAATGCGTTCCAGGACTGCTTCAACCCGTTCGTCGACGGATCCGGGTTCTCACCGGGACGCCTCGCATTCGTCGCGGCGTGGGGAGCCGTGGGGCTCCTGATCGCGATCAAGCGATTCACGTGGGAGCCGTCGGGCGCCCCCTCGCGGCGCAGCCGTCGTGCCGCCCGCTCCGCCACCGGCTGAGCTGTGCGGGCCGCGACCGAGCCGCCGCTCCGACGTCCTCGCCGGTGCGGGCGTGTGCCGGGCCGCCCGGCTCAGTTGTAGACGATGGTCTTGTTGCCGTGGGTCGCGACCCGGTGCTCGAGGTGCGCGCGGACCGCCCGGGCGAGCACGTTGGTCTCGACGTCGCGCCCGGCGGCGGTCAACTGGGCGACGGTCTCACGGTGGGTGACGTGTTGGGTGTCCTGGGAGATGATCGGCCCCTCGTCGAGTTCGGCGGTGGCGTAGTGGGCCGTGGCACCGATCAGTTTGACGCCGCGCTCGTGCGCCTGGCGGTACGGGTTGGCGCCGACGAACGCCGGCAGGAACGAGTGGTGGATGTTGATGATCCTCATCGGGAAGCGGCCGATGAAGTCGTCGCTCAGGATCTGCATGTACCGGGCCATCACGACCAGATCGACGCCGTGCTCCTCGAGCGTCGCCAGCACCTGTGCCTCCTGATCCGGCTTGGTCTCCTTGGTGACCGGGAGGTGGACGAAGGGGACGCCCATGTGCTCGGCGATGTTGCGGTGGTCGTCGTGGTTGGAGATCACGACCCGCAGGTCCATCGGGAGCTCACCGCTGCGCCAGCGGGTGAGCAGGTCGTAGAGACAGTGCGGCTGCTTGGAGCACATGATCGCCGTGGGCGTGGGCGTGGAGAGGTCGCGGAGGTCGACGGTCATGTCGAAGCGCGTCGCGACCGGTGCGAACGCGTCGAGGAACGATTCGGGCGAGGTGCCCGGGCGGACGAGGTCGAACACGAGACGCTGGAAGAACACCGATCCGTCGTCACCGACGTCAGCCTTGACGTACTGCTCGGCGTGGATGATGTTCGCGCCGTGCGCCGCGATCGCTGCGGCAGTGGCGGCGACCACCCCCTGCTGGTCCGGGCACGACAACAAGAGAACCGACGACATCAGACGTGTCTATCTCGAATGTCGTCGAGCGCCAGACGGTCGACGGGGTGGTCGAGGAAACGGCATCACGGCTCCGCGTGTCAGCGGAGCGCCCAGCAGGCGATGGCCGATGCAGCCGCAGCATTGAGCGAGTCGACGCCACCGTGCATCGGGATCTTCACCGGCGTGGCGAGCGCGAGCAGCTCGTCGGAGAGACCGGCGCGCTCGGAACCGATCAGCACGGCAGCACGTTCGCCCGGCGTCACCTCGTCGAGTGGTCGAGATCCCGGTGACGGCGTCATCGCGTACAGCTCGACGCCGTCGAGCGCACGCAGATCGCGGGCCAGGGACACGGTTCTCGCGTGCGGAAGAGCGAAGGCCGTGCCCATCGCGACGCGCAGCGACCGGCGGGCGAGCGGGTCGGCACTGGTGTGGTCCAGGATCAGACCGTCCCAACCGAGACCCGCTGCGTTGCGGATGATCGCACCCACGTTGGCGGGGTTGTCGACGGCTTCGAGGACGACGAGTCGACGGCATCGCGCGGCGAGGTCGGCAACGGTGGGCCGGGCCGGACGGTGGAAGAGCGCGATGATCGACTGCGGCATCCCGAGACCCGAGACCACCTGACGCACGTGCTCGCCCCCGGCGTAGACCGGGCACGTCAAGGCGTCGGCCACCGGTGGGATCCGGGCGATGTCGACGAGGGCGGCGACCGGTCGGCACCCGGCTCCCAGCGCCCGTTGCACCACGAGATCGCCTTCGGCGAGGAACAGTCCGGCCCCTGCATCGTCACGCTTGTCCGCCCGGCTGGCGAGGCCCCGCTCGTTCAGCCTGAACTGGGTGAAGCGTTCGTCGTCGGGGTCCTCGACGACGATCACCACGGGTTCGGACACGAGGGGAGTCTGCCAGCGAACCCCGGGACCGACCGATCTCGGGCGTACGACCGCGCGACGGTCACGCGATCAGAAGTGGTAGGGGTACGGGGACCAGTCGGGTTCGCGCTTCTCCAGGAAGCTGTCGCGACCCTCGGCGGCTTCGTCGGTGCCGTACGCGAGACGAGTGGCTTCACCCGCGAAGATCTGTTGACCGACGAGTCCGTCGTCGATCAGGTTGAACGAGTACTTCAGCATGCGTTGCGCCGTGGGGCTCTTGCGACAGATCGTGCGACCCCACTCCAACGCGACCGCCTCGAGCTGGTCGTGGGGGACCGACTTGTTGACGGCACCCATGGCGACCATGTCGTCGGCCGAGTACTCGTCACCCAGGAAGAAGATCTCCCGAGCGAACTTCTGACCGACCTGGCGGGCGAGGTAGGCCGAGCCGAAGCCACCGTCGAAACTCGCCACATCGGCGTCGGTCTGCTTGAAACGTGCGTGTTCGGTGCTGGCCAGCGTCAGGTCGGCCACGACGTGCAGCGAGTGCCCGCCGCCCGCAGCCCAGCCCGGCACGACACAGATGACCACCTTGGGCATGAACCGGATCAGCCTCTGCACCTCGAGGATGTGGAGGCGCCCCGCCCGACCCGGCTCGATCGAGTCGGCCGTGGTCCCCAACGCTCCGTCGGCGCCCTCCGGGCGGGTGTACTTGTAGCCGTCCTTGCCGCGGATGCGTTGATCGCCCCCCGAACAGAACGCCCATCCGCCGTCCCTCGGCGACGGCCCGTTGCCCGTGAGCAGGACACAGCCGACGTCGGTCGACATGCGCGCATGGTCGAGCGCCTGGAAGAGTTCGTCGACGGTGTGGGGCCGGAAGGCGTTGCGGATCTCGGGACGGTCGAACGCGATCCGCACGACCGCACCGTCTGCGCCGTCACCGATCGCCCGGTGGTAGGTGATGTCGGTGAAGTCGAAGCCGGGGACGGCCGCCCACGCCTGGGGGTCGAAGATCTCGGACACGAAGCGCTCGTCACTCATCCGGGCAGTCTGCCCGAGCGGGCGGGCTCCACGCAGATCGGGTGGTAGACCGTGGCGATGGCAGGACGGATGATCGTGGGTGCGTCGATCGTGGCCGTGCTGCTGGCCGCAGGATGTGGCAGCGACGACGATTCGACCGTCACCTCGGACTCGACGCCCGTGACCCTGGGCCGACTCGACGACCTGGTGGTCACGGTGCCGCCCGACGACTTCAGCGGTGACCCGATCCGACTGGAAGACACCGACGACGACGGCGAGGTGGAGATCGTGCAGGCAGAGATCGGCGGTGTCGACGCGAGCGGCGCGTCGACGGCCGATGCCAGCTCCGACTCGCCCGCCGACGGGACGTCCGCCGACGACCGCGCCGGATCGGAATCCGACGATGCCGGGTCGGACGACGAGGGCGCGAACCCCTTCGGTGGCGACGATCCCGAGGACGGACGGATGCCCGACGTGGTCTGCATGGGCCTCCAGGACGCACAGAACGAGATCCAGGATCGCGGCGTGTTCTTCTCCAGGAGCGTCGACGCCACCGGCGACGGTCGGCGCCAGCTCTTCGACCGCAACTGGATCGTCGTCGCACAGGACCCCGAGCCCGGTGAACCGATCGGCGAGAACGAGGCCGTGCTGTCGGTGGTGAAGACCGACGAGGACAACGACTGCTGACACCGGTGCGAGGCGCCGGGCACCTTCGACCGGTTGCGTAGCGGACTAGTTTCGGCGCCATGCCCACAGCGACCGTCAACGGCCAGCAGATCCACTACACCGACACCGGTGGAGACGGCCCGCCGGTGATCCTGTCGCACGGCTTCATGATGAGCGGAGAGATGTTCGTCCACCAGGTCGAGGCCCTGCGAGACGCCCACCGGGTGATCACGTGGGACGAGCGGGGGTTCGGCCTGACCCAGTTCGACGGCGAGCCCTTCACCTACTGGGACTCCGCTGCGGACTGCCTGGGACTGCTCGACCACCTCGGCATCGAGCGCGCCGTGCTCGGTGGAATGAGTCAGGGCGGATTCCTCTCGTTGCGCGCCGCGCTCACGGCACCCGACCGCGTCCGAGCGTTGATCCTGTTGGACACGCAGTCCGGTGGCGAGCATCCGGAGGTCATGGAGGGATACCAGCAGATGATGGACACGTGGGTCGCGGCCGGCCCCGTCGACGAACTCACCGAGATCATCGCGAACATCATCATCGCCGAGCCCGAAGCGAACGCCGAGTGGATCGCGAAGTGGAAGGAACTCGACGAGCGCGCCGGGCGGGAGGGGATGCGGGCCGCCAGTGCGTGCCTGCTCGGACGTGAGGACATCACCGATCGCCTCGGTGAGATCACGTGTCCGGCCATCGTGATCCACGGCACCGAGGACACGGCGATCACCATGGAACAGGCCGAGGCCCTCGCCGCCGGCCTGCCGGGCGCCGGCGACGTGGTGAAGGTCGGTGGCGCTCACGCCGCCAACCTCACCAACCCCGGCCCGGTCAACGCGGCGATCGTCGACTTCCTCTCCGGCTTGGACACCTGAGCGATGGCGCGACTGAGCGTGTTCGGCATCGACGGTCTCCCCGAGATCACCCCGGGCATGGATCTCGCCGAGATGATCCACGACGCAGCCGGTGACCAGGGCGATGCGTTGCAGGACGGTGACATCGTGCTCGTGACGTCGAAGATCGTGTCGAAGGCCGAGGACTGCATCGTCGAACTCGACGACGTCGAGCCGTCCGATTTCGCCACTCGCTGGTCGCTGAAGTGGGACAAGGATCCCCGTGTCACCGAAGTGGTGCTGCGCGAGTCGAAGCGCGTGATCCGTCAGATCGGTCCGGTGCTCATCACCGAGACGCACCACGGCTTCTGCTGCGCGAACTCCGGGGTGGACCAGTCGTCGAGTGGGGCCCACGGTCGGATCCTCACGCTGCCCGTCGACCCCGATGCGACGTGTCGCGCCCAGCGTGAACGATTCGCGGAGTTGGGCGTCGACGTGGCCGTGATCATGACCGACACGTTCGGGAGACCGTGGCGGGAGGGCCAGACCGACATCGCGATCGGAATCGCCGGGATGCACCCACTGTTCAGCTACATCGGTCAGCACGATCCCCACGGGCACGAGTTCCGGGTGCAGGAGATCTGCACCGCCGACGAACTCGCCGGAGCGAGTGAACTCGTCAAGGGGAACACGAGCCGAGTGCCCGTGGCCGTGGTGCGCGGATTCGAGTGGGAGGCGGACGACGACGCGTCGATGGCGCCGGTCCTGCGCGACTCCGAGAGGGACCTCTTCCGTTGAGCGGAGGTGGTGGGTGATGGCCCGCGACACGGCATGGCCGGCGGTCACCTTCGAGCGTCTCAGCTGGCTGATCGAACAGGGCGGCGACGAACGCCGGTCGGCCGGCAAGCACCGGTACGACTCGGCGATCGTTCCCGAGATCGGCGACGCCTCGATGCTGTTGCCGTCCGAGGTCGCGTTGATCTCCGAGGACGTCCGCACGGCGATCGCGGCATTCGACCTGCGCGTCGGCGATGCCCTCGCTCCGCTCGAGTCGCTGCTCGTGCGGATCGAGTCGTCGGCGTCGTCGCGTATCGAGAACGTCGCTGCACCGGTGCCCGACCTGTTGATCGGCGAGGTCGACAGCGACCAGGGCCGTTCGGTCGCTGACGTGATCGGCAACGTGGGTGCCACCAGCGTGGCGATCGACCTCTCCCACGACATCACCCCCGACACCATCCTGGGCATCCACCGTGCTCTGCTGCGTGACACGCACCCGGTGTTGGCCGGTCGGTGGCGCAACGAGACGGTGTGGATCGGCAGCTATTCGGCCGGGCCGCCCGACGCCGAATTCGTGCCGCCGGCGGTCCCGCGCATCCTCGACTCGATCGAAGACCTGTGCAACTTCATCGACCGTACGGACATGCCCGTGTTCATCCAGGCGATGGTGATGCATGCGCAGTTCGAGACGATCCACCCGTTTCCCGACGGCAACGGCCGCGTCGGACGTGCGCTGATCCACGCACTGCTGCGACGGGACGGTCTGACGAAGTCGGCCACGCTGCCGATCTCGGCGGGCATCGTGTCCCAGAAGCACCGCTACATCGAGGCACTCACCGAGTACCGCCATGGCGACTTCGTCCCGATCATCGAACTCGGAGCCGACGCCACGTTCGCGGCTCTGCGCAACGCCAGCCACCTGTTCGACGACGTGGTGAAGATCAAGGAGTTGTGGGACGAGCGGATCGAGGACCTACGCGCCGACGCGGTGGCGCATCGTGTCGTGGCTGCGCTGTTGGCGCACCCGGTCGTGGACAGCTCGATGCTGGAGCCGTTGGTCGATGCGACCAGGTCGACGATCACGTCGGCCCTCACGGACCTGGCGCGCCGCGGTGTGCTGTCGGCGATCGAGCGCGCGGGCCGCGGGCCGCAGCGGTTCGTCGCGCACGACGTGGTGCGGGCGCTGGACGCGTTCACGAGCCGTTCCATCAACCCGTTCGGCCGTCACTGACACGCCGAGGAGCCCGCGTGGCGACGTCCGAGTCGACGCATCGATCGTGGGCGGCGGCACCGTTCGCGGCCGAGGGTCAACCGAGCAGGTCGGTGGCGATGCCGTGGAAGTACCGGGCCGACAGGCCGAGCGACTCGATGTCGATGCGTTCGTCGTTGCCGTGGAAGCGAGACCCGAACGTGGCGAAGTCCATCGATCGCGAGAAGAGGCCGGTTCCGTAGGCGGTGGTGCCGCGCTCGCGGTAGAAGCGGGCGTCGGTTCCACCCACGACGAGTCCCGGGACGAGCTTGGCGCCGGGGTAGGCGACCTGCGTGTGGGTCCTGACCGACTCCCACAGCGGGTTGCTCGGCCCGAACGGCGACGCCGTGGGATTCGAGTTCTGCAACTCGCTGACCTCGACATGATCGAACAGGTCGCCGAGCGCGGCGCGGAGGTGGCCGATCACGTCGTCCTTCGTCGTGCCCGGCACCGTGCGGATGTCCACCTCCACGTCGATCGTGTCGGGGATCATGTTCGTCTTCTGCCCACCGTGCGCGACGTTGGGCGAGAACGTGGTGTGCGTGCACGCGTGGCAGGTGCGCGCCTGGGGGATCGGCATCGAGTCGAGCGTCGACCAGATGGACGCCGGGTCCATCAGACCGTCGCGTTGCTCGTCGGTCAGGCGCATCGACGCCACCTGCGCACCCCACACCTCGTCGAGGTGCGGCGCGGGTCGGTACTCGCTCAGCCTGCGCACCACCTCGGCGGCCTTGATCAGTGCGTTGTCGGCGCCGAACGGCATCGACCCGTGCCCGGGGGTGCCCTTCACCCGCAGACGTCGCCACGCCAGACCCTTCTCGGCCACGTTCACGGTGACCTGGCGATCGCCGTCAGGGCCCTCGTGGGACCAACCGCCGAGTTCGGTCAGCACGTAGTCGGCCTTCATCGCATCCCAGTGGTGCTCGGCCATCCACTCCGCTCCCCACACGCCGCCTGCCTCCTCGTCGGCGACGCCGAAGTAGATCAGGTCGCCCTTCGGGGTGAACCCGGAGTCGGCGAGCGCCCGGAACGCCACCGCCATCGACGACGTCAGGTTGAGCATGTCGATCGCCCCGCGACCCCACACCTCGTCGAGTCCGTCGGCGTTGCGGATCACCTGGCCGCCGAAGGGGTCGTTGCTCCAGCCGGCCTCGTTGACCGGCACCACGTCCGTGTGGCCCATCAGGCACAGCGACGGAGCATCGGGGTCCGAGCCGGCGATCCGGGCGATCATCGACGAGCGTCCGTCGCGTGGGGTGAACGTCTCGATGTCGACCCCGATGCCCTCGAGGTACGAGACGAGCGTGTCGCAGTTGCGGGTCTCTCCGCCGGTGTCGCCCGTGCCGTCGTTGACGCACTCGTTGCGGATCAACGCCTGCAGCAACTCGGTGGTCGGCCCCTCGAACTCTTCGGCGGTGGTCATGGAGGCACCATAACGAACCCGCCCGAGGCGGTGACGTCGTCGTCCGCGTGCGGCTCGGATCAGCCGAGCGGGTCGGGTCGACCGATTCCCGTGGTGACGGCGTGCCACACCTGGTCGACCTGAGCCGCGCCGAGGGGGCCGGGCGGGAGCGCGACCAGCCACTCGACGAGGCGCTGACCCTCGACCGCCACGAGGCCGGGTGCCACGTCGATGCCGGCCGGGAGTTCGGGTTGCGGCACGCCCCAGTGCACGCGCACGAGCGTCCGACAGTCGGACCCGACGCGAGACGCCACGTCGGCGACAGCTCCCCGTGCGATCGCGGCGTCGGCGACGAGCCGGGCTGCGGGGAGGGACGAGGGTTCGGTCGGGCGATCCGTGGTCACCGACTCGATCGCCAGGACGCCATTGGGGCCGATCACCACGTGGTCGACGGCGCCGAACTGCTTCGGGCCGATCTCGTAGACGACCCGCCACGGCGGCGACGCGAGTCCGCGTAGCCGAGCGGCGGTGAGTCGTGCGCCGGGAATCGGGCGGCTCTCGGAGTCGACCGTCATGTCCTTCATCGTGCGGCGGTACCAGACGAAGAACCCGACGAGCGCTGCGACCGACAGCACGAACGGAATCAGGACGCCGGGTTCGAACACGCCACCATTCCACCATCTCGGCGCCGACGGTTGACGGATCGGCACGCCGGCCGGAGGGGGAGCGGGAGAAGGTCGGGGGGCCGACGTCGAACCGCGCCGGTGATCAGTCGAGGGTCCGCAGCGGGCCGTCTCCGTCAGGCCGGTCGCGCAGCGTGATCGCCGCGTCCGTCACGAGTGCGCCGTCGGCCGACACGACCACCGGGTTCAGGTCGAGTTCGTCGATGTCGCGCTGCTCGGCGCCGAGCTGTGCCGCCTGCACGATGACGTCGACGAGAGGGGAGGAGTCGAACCCGGCGAGTTTCAGTGCTTCGCCCACCTTGGTCTCGGTCAACATCGCCAGCGCGCTCGCGGGCGAGAGCGGAGCGATCCTGCTCGACCGGTCGTCGATCAGGTCGGCGTCGATGCCGCCGTACCCGACGTTCACGATCACGCCGAGGCGGTCGTCGTGTTGGCACTGGACCCGCACGTCGATGCCCGGAGCGATCATCTGCTGCACCACGACGACGTCGGCGTCGTCGCCGAGTGAGGCCCTCATCGTGGCGACGGCGTCGGTGACGTCGTCGGCGTCGGCGAGATCGAGGGCGATCCCCGCCTCGGCGGATCGACCGCGGCCGCGGCGGCGAGCCTTGACCGCCACCGGGTAGCCGAGTCGATCGGCGGTGTCGGCCGCTGCATCGTGGGACGACGAGGCCGTCGGCGGCATCGCGATGCCGTAGGAGTCGAGCAGCGCGACCGCCGCGTCGACCCCGACCGACACCGCCGGCGTCGATGCGGGGGCTTCGCTCGACTCGGTGCGATCAGCCCCGCCGTCGACGCGTTCGGCCAGGAGCGTCGAGATCAGTTCCGCTGCACGTCGTGGGTCCACCGGGCGGCTCTCGATCGGGCCCGAAACGGCCTCGTTCGCCAACCACCGTCCGTAGAGGAACGATCCGGACAGCGCTTCGGCGGCCTGTTCGGGAAACGCGAATCCGGGGACCGTCGAGCCGGGAGCCACCGGTCCATCGGTCGAGCCGATCAGCACGGCGACGACGGGCTTGGAGGCGCCGGCGGCTGCGGTGTCGACGGTTGCCCCCATCGCGTCGGCATGCGACGGCAGGGGCGGAGCGAAGATCACCATCACTCCGTCGATGTCGGGTCGTTCGAGGGTCGCCGTGATGGCCCGGTGGTAGTCGTCCCCGTCGGCGCGCCAGTCGAGGCCGGTGTCGGCGAGACTCGCACTCAGTCCGGCGCGGTTCAACGCCGCCACAGCGAACGTGCCGGGGCTGGTCGAGTTGGTGACCACGGCGATGTGCGGACCGTGCAGGACGGGTTGAGCGTCGAGCAGTCGACACGTGTCGAGCAACGCCTGCACGGTCGGGACCTCGATCAGCCCGGCCTGCTTGTAGAGAGCGGCTCCGAGTTGGCCGTCGGCGGCGGCGCCGGTTCGCACGGCGACGATCGGCTTGGTGCGCGACACGCGTCGGGCGATCCGTGCGAACTTGCGGGCGTTGCCGAACGTCTCGGTGTAGAGCCCGATCACGTTCGTGTTCTGGTCGTCCTCCCAGAACTGCAGCAGGTCGTTGGCCGAGACGTCGGACTTGTCGCCGAGCGACACGAACCAGCTCACCCCGAGTTCGAGATCGGCTGCTCGCCGCAACAGCGACGCTGCCAGCGTTCCCGACTGCATCGAGATGGCGACGCCTCCGGGTGGGAGGGTCACCTCGACCAGCGCCGCTTGAAGGCGCCCCTCCTCGTGCAGGCCGGCCACGCCCATGCTCGACGGGCCGATCAGTCGCAGACCGCTGCGACGAGAGCGGGCGACGAGTGCCGGGAGGTCGATGACGGTCGATTCGTGATCGCCGGCGGAGTCGACGGTGGTGACCACCACGGCACCGCGCATCCGTTTGGCGATGCACGCGTCGATCGTCGACTCGAGCGACCGCGTGGGCACGGCGATGATCGCGAGCGACACGTCGTCCGGCAGGTCGGCCACGGACCCGTAGCAGCGGCGCCCGTCGAGATCTTCGAGTCGCGGGTTGACCGGATGGACCGGCACCGTCACGCTGGATCGGACGTGGCGCCACAGCAGGCTGCCGACCGATCCTTCGGTGTCGGAGGCGCCGACGACCGCGACCGCACGCGGGAGCAGGATGCGCGCCACCGCCCGCGAGTCGGCCCGCTGCTCACGTCGCTCGACGGTGTCGATGAACTCGTCGGTCGTGGCGAGCTCCCAGTCGAGGTCGACCACGCCCGACTCGAAGCGGCGTTGCAACGGCCATCCGGCCTTCGCGAACACGGCGAGCATCCCGCGGTTGTCGCTCAGCACCTCGGCGGTGAAGCGCTCGATGCCGTTGGTGCGTGCGATCGCTGCCAGGTGCTCCAGCATCAGTGTGGCGATGCCGCGACCGTGGTGTTCGTCGTCGACCATGAACGCGGCCTCGGCCTCGTCTCGTCCCGCCCACCGCTCGTAGCTGCTCCACGCGACGAACTCGTCGCGCACCTCGACGGCCAGAGCGACCCGGTCGACCATGTCGACCCTGGTGAAGTGGTCGAGTTCCTTGGAGGTGAGCGACGGTTTGGGCGAGAAGAATCGTCGGTACAGGCTGTCGGGAGCCTGGCGCTCGTGGAATGCGAGCAGGGCAGGCTGATCGGCGGGGACGAGGGGACGGATGAAGGCGGTCTCCCCGTCGCCGAGGACGACCGTGGTCGCCCATCGGCTGCGTTGTTCGACGGGGGGCGAGATGTTCCGGGGTCCGGTGTCGCTGGGTGAACTGTCGCTCGCCTCGGTCACCGCACCAGCATGGCAGGCACGGAGTCGGACCGTACGATGAGGACGTGGAACGACCGATTGCAGTGTTCGCCGCGGCCGACCTCGACGAACACGCGACTCCGAGCGGTCACCCCGAACGCCAGGGTCGACTCGACGCATCGCTCGCCGGGGTTCCGGCTGCCGCACTCGACGACGCGGTCCGCTACGTCCGACCTCGCGAGGCATCGGTCGACGAACTCACGCGCGTTCACGACGTCGCGCTCGTCGAGAAGATCCGGGCGTTCTGCGAGGACGGTGGGGGAAGCATTGACGGCGACACGTTCGTCGTCCCCGGGTCGTGGGGCACCGCACGTCGCGCAGCCGGGGCCGTGCTCGATGCGGTCGACGCGCTCGAGTCCGGCGACGCCGACGTCGCGTTCGCTGCGAGTCGGCCGCCCGGCCACCACGCCGAGGCGGCTACCTCGATGGGCTTCTGCCTGTTCAACAACGTCGCCGTCGCTGCGGCCGCGCTGGTCGATCGCGGCGAGCGTGTCGCCATCGTCGACTGGGACGTCCATCACGGCAACGGCACGCAGGACATCTTCTACGACGACCCGAACGTGCTCTACGTCTCGACGC
Organism: Ilumatobacter sp.; assembly: GCF_039969435.1. Classification (GTDB taxonomy): domain Bacteria; phylum Actinomycetota; class Acidimicrobiia; order Acidimicrobiales; family Ilumatobacteraceae; genus Ilumatobacter_A. The sequence goes on along the minus strand of NZ_JBDVNU010000037.1, from coordinate 28,314 downwards.
ACCAGTCGCCGCTCTATCCGGGGACCGGTCGCCTCACCGAGACCGGCGGTGAGGCTGCACCGTTCACCAACCTCAACCTGCCGTTCCCGCCCGGAACGCGCGGCGACGTGTTCCGGCGTGCCTTCGACGAGGTGATCACGCCGGTGGTCGAACGATTCGCTCCCACGTGGATGCTCATCTCGGCCGGTTTCGACGCTCATCGCAACGACCCGCTCGCATCGCTGCAACTCAGTTCCGCCGATTACGCCGACCTCGCCGTGAGGTTGCAGCGACTCGTCCCCGAGCGTCGGACCGTCGTCGCCCTCGAGGGTGGGTACGACTTCGAGGCGCTCACGATGTCGACGGGCGCCACGTTGAGCGCCCTGATCGGCGAGAACTACCGACCCGAGGAGGCGACGTCGGGCGAGATCGGCGAACCCGTCATCACGGCCGCCCGTCAACTCTGGGATCTCTGAACGCTCGCAGGTCCGGCAGCGAGCGCCGGCGGCGACTCACGCGGATCGACCGAATGCGTCGAAACCCGGGTCTGCGTCACGGGGTGCGACCGGGTCGAGCGCTGCCGATCCCGAGGTCGGTCGCGATGGCGGGCACGATGATGTCGCACACGTCGCCACCCGTGCTCACCGTGTTCCCGGCGATGGTCGCCGACACCACCGTGTCGCCCCCGTCGAGCACCCAGATGCACGACTTGGCGCCGTCGACCGTGCCCGTGTGGCCCCATCCGTACTGGTCGGTGAACACGCCGGGAGGCTGCAGGACCCAGAGGTCGGTGGGCGTCAGGCGGCCGAACGCGAGCGCGGTGTCATCGGTCGACACGACCACCGTCCCGGCGCCGCCGAGTCGGGAGAGCCGCTCGACGCCCTCCGAATGCGGCACGTCGCCGAGCTGGAGTCCACCGGACGTGAGGTGCACCCCGCCTGCGCCGACCGGGTCGAAGACGAGCTGTTGCAGAGCCTGGTCCAGGGGCAGGCCGGTGCGCTGCTCGACGAGCAGACCCAGCAGGCAGTAGTTGCCGTTCGAGTACACCCAGGTGCCGCGGTGACCCTGCGGCGGCGGGGTCAGCAACGACGGCACGTGGTCGCGGCACCCACCCTCGCCCGTGAACCACGAGGACCGGGCCGTGGGGAGACCGCTGGTGTGATCGAGCAGTTCGCGCACGGTCACGTCGTTCCACGCCGGATTCGGCGAGAGACCGATGTCGCCCCACGGAACGGGACCGTATGCGTCGATCCGGCCCTGCTCGTGGAGGCGCGCGACGGCGAGCGCCACGACGAGTTTGCTGACGCTCGCCACCACCATCGGGGAGTCCCCGGTGGCGGGCTGTCCGTCGATGGTCTGCCCCGACGCCCGGCTGAACACGATCTGGCCCCCACGTGTGATCGTCATCGACGCGCCGGGGGCGCGCGCGAGGCGATCGAACGCAGCGTTCGATGCGTGCAGGAACGGGTCCGACAGCACACGGTCCGGGGGAGGGGGGAGTGGGAGCGTGATCGTCGCGGCGACGGTCGTCGTCGGGACGGTGGTGACCGTGGCGGCGATGGTGGTCGTCGACGCGACCGGTGGGACGGTCGTGGTCGACGTGATGGTCGTCGAGGTGGTCGTCGAGGCGGTCGGCCGACCGGTGGTCGAGGGAGCCGTCGAGGCGGCCACCGTCGTCGTGACGGATGTCGCGTCCGGGTCGGGTTCGGCGGCGGTGTCGCCGGGTCGTCGGGACGAGGGTTCCTCGGACGGAGCGGAGACGTCGGAACCCGGCGCCGATGCGGAGACGTCGGGAGCCGGTGCCGGCCGGGTGTCGGTCGATGGGTCACGGGCGGCGACGGGGACGGCCACGTCGTCCGTCGCGGTCCCGCAGGCGGTGACCGACAGCACTGCGGTGACGAGGCACGTGCCCACGCTGAGCCCGGGCGCATCCGGACACCGCATCGTCAGCCGCCACCCCACGGCCGGATCGTACTCGTGGCTCATGGGGTACGGTCCGCGCCGTGACGAGAGGAATCGGTCCGCGGATGGTGGCGACGGCCGTCGCCGTCGCGATCGTCGCCGTCGCATGCGGCGGATCCGACACGACGGAACGGACAGAACCTGGAGGAGCGATGAGAATCGAATACGGCGACCACCCCGATGCCTTCGGCGACCTGTGGTTGCCCGACCCGTCCGACGCCGGCTCGCCGGCGCCGGTCGTGGTGTTGATCCACGGTGGTTTCTGGCGGGACGGCTTCTTCCTCGACCTGATGGATCCTCTGATCCCGTCGCTGCTGGAGCGGGGCGTCGCCGTGTGGAACATCGAGTACCGCCGCGTCGGTGCGGGTGGCGGACATCCCGAGACCTTCGAGGACGTCGCGTCCGCCGTCGACCACCTGGCGCGAATGTCCGACGACGTCGCCGGGAGTCTCGACCTCGCACGGATCGCGGTGGTGGGGCACTCCGCCGGCGGCCACCTGGCGGCGTGGGCGGCGGGTCGGTCGTCGCTGGCTGCCGGCGCGGTCGGCGCCGACCCTGTCGTCCGGCCCGTCCTCGCCGTGTCGCAGGCGGGGGTGCTCGACCTCGTCGGATGTGCGGAGCAGGGCGTGGGCGGTGCAGCCTGCGTCGACCTCGTCGGGGTCCGTCCCAGCGCCGACCCCGAGCGCTACGACACCACGTCGCCGACGGAGATGGTGCCGTTCGATGCCATGGTGGTGGCGGTCCACGGAGAACTCGACCGCATCGTGCCGCCGAGTCAGTCGGTCACGTTCGTCGAGCGGGCGACCGCAGCCGGGATGGATGCGACCTACCTCCCGATCCCCGACGCCGACCACTTCTCGAACCTGGACCCGCGACACCCGGCGTGGATCGCCGTGCTCGGATCACTCGCCGAGAACCTCTGAGAGTGTCGAAGAGTGGGCGGACAGTGCTGAAATTGGGACTGATGTGACGAGGAGAAGCGCGTTGTGTGCGATTTGTGTGACAGACGTCTCCCGTCAAGTTCTCGGTCATGACGGTTTAGGCGGGGTGGGGCGGGGAAAGATGACGACGTTGCGGAATATCGCAGCAGCGTGACACAACCCCCACATCGAAAGCGAGAACACCTTCTCATGAAGAACCGCAAGAACATCTCGAAGATCGCCGTCCTCGGCGCAACCATCGCTCTGACCGCGGCCGCCTGCGGCTCCGACGACGCCGAGACGCCCGTCGAAGACGACACCGTCACGACCGACGCCATGGAAGACCCGGCCACCACCGACGCCATGGAGGACCCGGCCACGACCGACGCCATGGAAGACCCGGCCACCACCGACGCCATGGAAGACCCCGCTACCACCGACGCCATGGAAGAAGACGGCGCGATGGAAGACCCGGCCACGACCGACGCCATGGAAGAAGACGGCGCGATGGAAGACCCGGCCACGACCGACGCCATGGAAGAAGACGGCGCGATGGAAGAGGGCGCTGCTCTCGAGCCGTCGGGCGACCTGTGCGCAGCCGTTCCGGCTGACGGCGAGGGTTCCTTCGCCGGCATGACCGACGACCCGGCCGCCACGGCTGCGTCGAACAACCCGGCTCTGTCCACGCTCGTCGCAGCGGTGACCGAAGCCGGCCTGGTCGACACCCTCAACTCGGACGGCCCGTTCACGATCTTCGCCCCGGCGAACCCCGCGTTCGAAGCCTTCTCGCAGGAGGAGCTCGACGCTCTTCTCGCCGACACCGAGACGCTGACCTCCGTCCTGACGCTCCACGTCGTGGCCGGCGAGCAGCTCTCGAGCGCCGACCTCGCCGAGCTGGACTCGGTCACCACGGTCAACGGTGCGGACATCACCATCGAGGCCGCTGAGGACGGCAGCATCTCGGTGAACGGTCAGGCGACCGTCGGTTGTGCCGACGTCCAGACGGCCAACGCCACGGTGCACATCATCGACGCCGTGTTGATGCCCAGCGCCTGAGCACACAGACAACGAACACCCTCGACGACTGATCACCGCCCGCCGGTGAACTGATCCGAACGAACGAGCGTCGCACCTTCGGGTGCGGCGCTCGTTCGCGTCGTCCGACGCCTCTGAGCTGGGAAAACATCGTCACGCGACCGTCATGGGTGATCTGATCGAGCAGCGGGTACGAACTACGGACCATGGACACCACCACGAACGAACCCAGCGTCGGCGACAGCAGCCGACCCGCTGGGCAGCGCGATTCCACGGCGCGCGTTGCAGCGCGCCGAGTCGCTGCCGAGATCACCGACATCCGCAACCTGGTCGGAATCGTGGTCGGGCTCGTCGCCGCCGCGTTCGCGCTGGGCGTGGCCGAGATGCTCGCCGGCATCGTGTCGACGTGGAAGTCGCCGATCATCGACGTGGGGGACCGCTTCATCGAGCTGGTTCCCCCCTTCGTGAAGGACATCGCGATCGAACTGTTCGGCACCAACGACAAGGTGGCGCTGGTCGTCGGCATCGGCGTCCTGCTGGCGATCTACGGCGCTGTGATCGGCGCCCTCTCGTTCCGCCGTGACGTACGCATCGGCCTCGTCGGTTTTGCCCTGTTCGGTCTGATCGGCTTCGTCGCCGTCGTGACGAAGGCGACCGACCCGGGCATCCTGGCCACCACGCCGATCGTCGGCGGAACCCTGCTGGGAGCCACGGTGTTCTACCTCGCTCACCGGTTCATCACCGCTGACGCCGGTGCGCACGGTGATCACGACACGAGCGAGGCGGACGAGATCTCCGCCGGCGACCCGTCGAACGGCGACAGCGACGCCGATTCCGCCTCGAACGCCGACACCGAGGTCGCCGGTTCGACACGCCGTCAGGTCCTCGTGCGCAGCGGCGGCGTCGTTGCGGTGCTGGCACTCGCCGGTGGCGGAACGGCCGCGTTCGGCCGCAGGCTCCGGAGCCGCTTCAGTGCGGCCGACTCCCGTCGTGACCTCCGGTTGCCGGTGGCGGCCGAACCGCTCGCCGAGGCCCCGGACGCCGTCACGGTCGACGTCGACAACATGTCGGACTTCTACACACCGAACGAGACCTTCTACCGCATCGACACCGCACTCACGGTGCCTCAGCTGCGCACCGAGGACTACAACCTCACCGTGTCCGGGATGGTGGACAACACGATCAACCTCTCGTTCGACGACCTCGTCCAGCGCAACGTCCAGGAGTACGACATCACCCTCACCTGCGTGTCGAACACGGTCGGCGGCAACCTGATCGGCAACGCTCGTTGGCTCGGGGTGCGACTCGACGAGCTGCTCGAGGAAGCCGGAGTCTCACCGGATGCGACCCAGGTCGTCGGTCGCTCGATCGACGGGTACACGTGCGGGTTCCCGATCGAGGCGGCGACCGACGGACGCAACGCTCTGGTCGCGTTCGGGATGAACGGTGAACCGCTGCCGCTCGAACACGGTTTCCCCGTCCGTCTGATCGTGCCGGGTCTCTACGGCTACATCTCGGCGACCAAGTGGCTGACCGAGATCGAACTGACCACGTTCGAGGACTTCGAGTCGTACTGGGTGCCTCGCGGATACGCGGATCGTGCGCCGATCAAGATCCAGAGCCGGATCGACACCGTCGACGGACTCGGCACCCTCGAGCGCGACGCCGACGGCGTCGCGGCGATCGGTGGCGTGGCATGGGCGCAGACGCGTGGGATCAGCGCCGTCGAGGTGAAGATCGACGACGGCGAGTGGGAGCCTGCGGAGCTGGGCGAAGCGCTCAACGACGACACGTGGCGCCAGTGGGCGTACCGCTGGACTCCCGCCTCGGAAGGACGTTCGTCGATCACGACGCGTGCGATCGACGGCAACGGTGAGGTGCAGACCGACGAGCGCGTCGAGCCGCTGCCCAACGGCGCCTCGGGGCACCACCAGATCGTCGTGTTCATCGCCTGACCACACTCGTCGTCTGTCGACCACGATGTGATCACAATTTCCCGAATGGTGTGATCCACGGTGGTTCGGCGTGCGAACGACAGTCGTGACTCGCCGACTCAGCCCCCGACATCGCAGGACCCGCCTGGGTGTCGACGTGGGCCGTGCCGGCGGGTTCTACGAGCAGTGCGACCACCGTGATCCGAGTGATCGCCGCCGGGACGGCGCTCCGGGTGAGCACGGCGTCGGAGTCCTTCCCGGCTCGCTGGTGGCACGGGGTCTCGTCGGTCGACCCGGCGTCGTCGCTCATGCGACTCTGCGGTCGATGGCCGGATCCGATCGCGTGAGCGACTTCGACGCACGGATCGTGTCGGTCGCCGACCTGCTCGGCGAGATCCGTCTCGACGCCACGGCCGACCTCATCCTGTGGCACGGCCCCGACGGACGTCAGACCGCGACTCCGATCGCCAGGCTCCTCGCCGGCGCCGGCGCCCACCTGGTCCTCGGCGGTGACGAGAACGTGCGGCCGCAGTGGTCGCAACCGTTGGTCCTCCGTGCCGAGGGGCTGCCCGGTGACAGGGAGATCGAGGTCGTGGCCCTGGCAGCGACGACCTTCGCCGAGTTCGTCGGCGTGAGCTCCGATCGAAGCGCGTCATGAGCCTCGCCTTCCAGGCACACCCACTTCCGTGGTGGGACATGTCAAGATGGCTTCCGTTCCGGGTTTCCGCCCGCCAGAATGTCGTCTTCGTGTCCGAACCCGTCCCAGCACTCGACCTCGCACTGAATCGGGCGTTCGCACGTGTCCAGCGTGGCGACCAGCAGGCGTTCGCCGTCGTGTACGACGAACTGGCGCCGAAGATCTTCGGTGTGGTCAAACGGGTACTACGTGACCCGGCCATGTCCGAGGAGGTCACCCAGGAGGTCTTCGTCGAGATCTGGCAGCAAGCAGGACGTTTCGACTCGAGCCGAGCCAGCCTCGCGACCTGGGCACTGACCATGGCGCGACGCCGCGCCGTCGACAGGGTGCGCAAGGAGCAGTCACAGCGCAATCGTGTCGAAGCGCTCGCCGGCCAACGCGGTGAGGCGTCGATCGAGCCGGGCCAGACCGTCATCGACGAGATGGAAGCCGGAGCGGTGCGAGACGTGCTGCTCCAGTTGCCGCAAGACCAACGAGACGTTCTGGTCCTGTCGTTCCTCGAAGGAATGGCGCACGGCGACATCGCCGACCGACTGGACCTGCCGCTCGGAACCGTGAAGGGACGGGTCCGCGGAGGACTCAAGAAGCTTCGAGCCGGATTGGAGGCCCGCGATGAACGATCGAACTGACGAACGAATCGACGAGTTGATCGCGCTCGCCGCTCTCGGCGAACTGACCGAGTCCGACGAGATCGAACTCGATGCGTTGCTCTCCGAGGACGTCGACCTCGTCGGCGAGGTCGACGACGCCGTGCACACCGCAGCGCTCCTGCAGCAAGCGGTCGCCGAGGCACCGCCCGCACACCTCCGGGCATCGGTGCTCGATGCCATCGCCACGACGCCGCAGATCACCGGCGACGGTGGGGCCGGACTCCTCTCCGACGGCATCGGCTCCGCCGACGAGCCCGAGGTCGCCGAACCCGTGCTGGCCGAACCATCGGTGGGTGCGGCGGTCGTCGACCTGAACGCTCGGCGTCGCAATCGATGGGTTCCAGCGCTGAGCGCCGCTGCAGCGATGATCATGTTGGCCGGGATCGGCATCGTGGTGGTCGGTGGCGACTCCGGTTCCGACGGCGATCGCCTCGCCCAGGTCGAGAACGTCGTCGGTTCCGACGATGCGGTCGCGAGGGAGCTGGAAGGCACGCTCGCCGGCAACGTCACGGTCGTGTACTCACCCGGCGAGGAGGCGATCGTGATCGACGCCAGCGGCCTGCCCGTCCTCGGCGACGACCGTGCCTTCGTGCTCTGGTTCGTCGACGACGATGGGGCGACCCCCGTGCAGATCTTCCAGCCCGACGCCTCTGGCGACGTGCTGGTGCGCGTGGACGACGTCGACCCGACCGACTTCGTGCTCGGCATCACCGAGGAAGACGCCGACGGAGCCGAGACGCCGACGCTCCCGATCCTCGCCTCCGCCTGAATCATCCAAACGGTGTCAATCATCCAAACGGTGTCAGACACCGTTTGGATGATCGACAGCGCAGGCAGACTGCGGTGGTGTTGAGGACCGTGATCGAGTGCATCGACCTCGACGCCGAGATGGAGTTCTTCGTCGAATCCGTCGGTTGTCGCATCCACGTCGTCAGTCCGGCCGACGATCCTCGCCGGGTGGTCCTGCACCACGGTGAACGTGATGCTCTCGAACTGATCCGGTCCGACGTCGATCGACCTACTCGCCTCGTGGCGGAGGGGGAGTTCGAGTCGGACCGGAACCTCACGAGCCCCGGTGGCACCACGGTCACGGTGCGGCCCCGAGGAGGTTCGGTGGCGCAGGTCGTCGGTGCGGACATGAAGGTGCCCGACGGCGTCGCATCGCTGTCGATCGTCGAGGCGTCGGACGGTTCGTTCGGCGTGGGGCGTGCGGGGATGGAATATTGCGACCTGCTGCCCGACCGATGGGGCGGACGCTTCATCGCCAGCCACATCCGGATCGTCGACGGCGGCGACGTGGCCGACTGGGTCCACTTCCATCGCATCCGCTTCCAGATGATCTACGTCGCCGCAGGGTGGGTCGACGTGGTCTACGAGGGCCAGGGTGAGCCCTTCCGGATGGAGGCGGGTGACTGTGTGCTGCAGCCACCCGAGATCCGCCACCGGGTCCTGCGCAGTTCCCCCGGCTTCGAGGTGATCGAGATCGGATGCCCCGCCGAACACGACACCGTCGCCGATCACGAACTCGACCTCCCGACGGAGGCGATCGAACCCCTCCGCGACTTCTCCGGTCAGCGCTTCGTGCGGCACGTGGCGAGCGCGGCGACCACGACCGCGTGGGTGGAGCCCTCCATGGCGGCACGGGACACCGGCATCGATGCGGCCACCGGCGGACTCGCGGGAGCGGTGGTCGTCGGCCCCTCGTCGTCCGCTGTCGACACGCCCTCGGTGCTGACCCACCACGGCGAGTTCGTGCTCGTCGTCGGCCTGAGCGGCGACGCAACGCTCGACGTCGACGGACGAGTGTGCGAGCTGTCGCCGCTGGGGGCCATGGCGCTTCCGGCCGGGACACGCTGGACGTGGACGTCTCGCAGCCACGACCACTCGGCGCTCGTCGTGTCGCTGCCGGCCGACGCGATCGCCGTGGTCTGACACCGACGGGGGATCTCACGGCCCGGATGCGGCGCGAGGTGTGACATGTGGCTACGTTGGCCGCACGGCGCGAGGGGCGCGACCGTCTCGGATGAATCGGGGGAACATGCGGAACCAACGAAGGACTCCACTGCTGGCGGTCGCGATGAGCGCAGCGCTGCTCGTCGCAGCGTGCAGTTCGGGCAGCGACGGCACGCCGGCGGACAGTGAGCCGGAGGCGACGGTCGCCGCCGGATCCGACGACACGGCACCCGATGACTCCGCACCCGATGCGAGCGCACCCTCCGAGGACGCTGAGCCGGCCGACACCGATGCGTCGAGTGACCCGGCACCGCTCGAGAACCAGGATCAGATCACGAGCGAGGGTGAGGGCGGCGACGTCGACCCGGCAACTCTCCAGCCCGTTGCGGGCGGCGAGATCGACTGGGCCATCGACAGTGACGGCACCGGTTTCGACACGACCGGGGCGATCGCGCCGGGGTCGATCCGAGTGATCACGGCGCTCAACGACTCGCTGGTGACCCTCGATCCGAACGGCGGCTGGCAGCCGCTGCTCGCGGAGAGCCTGGTGCCCTCCGACGACTTCATGACGTGGACCATCACCATGCGCCCGGGTCTCACGTTCCACGACGGCGAACCCGTCGACGCCGAGGCGGTCCGCGCCAACATGCAGACCTTCAAGGACAGCCCCACGGTCGGTTTCGCGTTCGGGCCGGTCGAGACCATCACCGCGGTGAGCGATCTCGCCGTCGAAGTCACGATGTCGAGCCCATGGGCGACGTTCCCGTTCTCGCTCTACGGACAGGGCGGTTGGATGGTGTCGCCGTCGACGATCGGAACCAACGAGACCTTCGTCGGCACGGGTCCCTTCATGCTCGAGAGCTGGACGCCGAACGACAGCGCACGCGTGGTGCGCAACCCGAACTACTGGCGGGCCGACGAAGGCCTCCCGTACCTCGACGCGATCAACTTCAAGTTCCTGGTCGAACAGACGGTCCGGCGTCAAGCGTTCGACGCAGGTGACGTCGACGGCTACCAGAGTCCCGGCGACACCGACATCATCGACTTCCTGGACGACGACGAGGCCGACGTGTGGATCGGCACCGGTGGTGCGAACGAGTACCTCTGGTTGCTGAACACCACCGCGCCACCCTTCGACGACGTCCGGGTCCGCCGGGCGATGGCTCATGCGATCGACAGGGATTTCATCATCGAGACCTTCCGGTCCGGTCTGACCACGCCGGCCGACGGCCCGTTGGACGAGTCGTCGATCTTCTACACGCCGAGCGGCTATCCCGAGTTCGATCCTGCGGCCGCCCAGGCGCTGGTCGACGAATACGAAGCCGAGGTCGGACCGATCTTGTTCGAGTTGACCGTCCAGCCCGACCCCTCCGTCGTCGAGGTCGCCGACGTGATGTTGTCCTTCCTCGCCGACGTGGGCATCGAGGGGTCGACGAAGGAGATCGGTCCGGGCCAATCCGTGCCGCTGGCGATCGCCGACGACTTCCAGGCGTTCTCGTGGGCCCAGTTCGGTCCTCCCGATCCCGATGGCCTCTACGTGTTCTTCCACTCCAGCGGAGGGGTCCTGAACTGGACGAACCTGGTCAGCGCCGACATCGACGCCGGCCTCGACGCCGGCCGTGTCACCGATGATCCCGAAGCACGCAAAGCGGGCTATGCGCAGTTCCTCACCGCGCTCGGCACGGAGGTGCCCATGCTGTGGATCGACCACCTGAACGGCGTCGAAGCGGTGGTGACGATCCCGGCGATCCGCGGGATCGGCGTTCCCGGCGTCACGCCGGAAGGGTCGCCGACGCTCCCCATGACCGATGGATCGTTCTTCAGCTGGTCGCAGGTGTGGCTCGAGCAGTGATCCGACGTTGCGCCGAACCCGCTCTGTGACGTTGCCGTCGAACCTGTGACATGTTGATCCTTCGACGCGTCGTGCGTCTCGTGTTCGTCTTCTTCGTCGTGACGTTCGTGACCTTCGTCCTGCTCGACCTCACACCGGGTGATCCCGCCGAGACGTTCGCCGGCTTGAACGCGACACCCGAGGTCGTGGAGCAGATCCGGGTCGACCTCGGACTCGACGGTTCGTTGTTCGAGCGGTACGTGCACTGGCTGGGCAATGCGGTGAGGCTCGACTTCGGCGACTCCGTCGTCACGAGGGGTTTCAGCAGCTTCGATCTGATCCGCGACACGTTGCCCAAGACCCTGGAACTGATGATCCTCGCCGAACTGATCGCGATCGGCATCGCCGTTCCGCTCGCGATCGCCTCGGCCCGCCGACCGGGCGGGATCATCGACAACCTGTCGTCGTCGTCGGCGTTCGGCCTGCTCGCCCTGCCGTCGTTCGTGCTCGGCATCTACATGTCGTACGTGTTCGGCGTGAAGCTCGGATGGTTTCCCACCATCGTCGACAATCTGCCGGGCCTCAACGACGATCCGATCGAGAACCTCCGTCAGATGTTGCTGCCGTCGGTGACGCTCGCACTGAACCTGGTGGCCGTGTACCTGCGCCTGTTGCGCAGCGACCTGATCGAGACGCTGCAGGAGGACTACGTGATGCTCGCGCAGGCCCGGGGTCTCAGCGAGAGGCGGGTGATGTGGCGTCACGTGCTGCGTCCGTCGTCCTTGAACTTCACCACGGCGGTGGGGTTGAACGTCGCCGGCCTCGTCGGAGGCGCGTTCATCATCGAGATCCTCTTCGCGATCAACGGGATGGGAAGCCTGGTGATCCGTTCGGTGATCCTCGAGGACTTCAACGTCGTCGCGGCCGTGGTGGCGATCCTCACGATCGCCTACGTGTCGCTGAACTTCATCGTGGACCTGCTGTACGCCTGGCTCGACCCGAGGATTCGCCATGGCGCTCGTTGAACCCGGTCCGACCGGAGTCAAGACCGCGTCCGAAGCGGTGGCGTCCGTCGACCACCCCGCGCCGGACCGCTCGACGCGCCGGCTCGGTGTGCTGTTCTGGATCGCCGCAGCGTGGATCGTCGTGCTCGTGTTCTGTGCGGTGTTCCGCGATCTGCTGCCGCTCCGCGATCCCGAAGCGCTCGGCATCCGGACCCGGGAGGTGCGCAAGTTCGAGGACCCGAGCTGGAACGCCTGGTTCGGAGGCGACGGGCAGGGTCGCGACCAGTTCGCCCGCGTGGTGCAGGGTGCCCGGCCGGCGCTGATCATCGGGCTCACGGTGACGTTGATCGGTGGGTTCCTCGGCAGCGCCATCGGCGTCACCTCGGGCTACCTGCGCGGCAAGGTCGACACCACCACGACCGTGGTGATCGACATCTTCCTCGCCTTCCCCGGTCTCGTCCTGCTGATCGCCGTGCGAGCGTCGTTCGGGAACTCGATGCTGGTGTTCATCGTGTTGTTCTCCATCACGAGCATCCCCGGCTATGCGCGCATCGTCCGTGGAGCGTCGTTCGCCCTGTCCGAACGTGACTTCGTCGACGCAGCCGAGGCCATGGGTGCCACGAAGCGGCGCGTGTTGTGGAAGGAGCTCGCTCCGAACGTGGCGGTCCCGGTGTTGTCGTTCGCGTTCATCGGCTTCGCGCTGGTCATCGTGGCCGAAGGTGGCCTGGCGTTCATCGGCCTCTCGCTGGACGAGGTGACGTGGGGCAAGCTGATCGCCGAGGGGACCGGAGACATCAAGGATCACGCCCACGTGTCGCTGATCCCGGCAACGGTGATGTTCGTCACGATCCTCGCGTTCAACCTCGCGGGCGACTCGATCCGCCGGCTGTACTCGCCCCGTGAGGTGGCCACCCAGCGGCGCCTCCGGGTGGAGGGCGTCCCGGACGCCAACCCCGACGGCTCGGTCCTGCACATCTCCGACCTGTACACGACGCTGCACACGCCGGCCGGCGACGTGCACGCCGTCGACGGCGTGTCGCTGTCGGTGCGGGCCGGCCAGGCGCTCGGCGTGGTGGGGGAGTCGGGGTCGGGCAAGACGATGATCCTGCGCTCGATCGTCGGAGCGTTCGCACTGTCCGACGTGACCCGGGCGGGGACGGTCGAGGTGGCAGGCGTCGACATGTTGCGCGCTCCGCGCGATGAGGTGCTGCGGACGCTCGGCACCGAGATCGGCATGGTCTCCCAGAACCCGCTCACTGCGCTCAACCCGGTGCGACGGATCGAGTCCCAGATCATCGAGCCGATGCTGGTGCATCGGGGTACGTCGAAGGCGCAGGCACGAGAGCGTGCGCTGGAACTGCTGCGACTCGTCGGCATCCCAGCGCCCGAGCGTCGTCTGCGCGAGTACCCGCACCAGCTGTCGGGCGGGATGCGACAGCGGGTCACCATCGCCATCGCACTGGCGAACGAGCCCAAACTCCTGCTCGCCGACGAGCCCACCACGGCGCTCGACGTGACCGTGCAGGACCAGATCCTGCGGTTGCTGTCGGGGCTGCAACAGGAACGGGAGATGGCGATGGTGCTGGTCACCCACGACCTCGCTGTGGTGAAGGGCTTCACCGACTCGGTGGCGATCGTCTACGGGGGTCAGGTCGTGGAGTACGGGCCGACGACGGAGATCTTCGCCAACCCGCGCCACCGCTACACCGTCGCCCTGATGCAGTCGATGCCCGACCTGGACCTGCCCAGCCACTCGGAACTGACCACGATCGACGGCAGCCCGCCGTCGCTGGTGCGTCCGACGCCGGGGTGCCGCTTCGCCGCCCGCTGCCCCGCCGCACAGGACGTCTGCCACTCGCTCACCCCGGCGGCGATCGAGAGCGACGACCACTGGTTCCGGTGCCACTTCCCGGCCGAGATCGCACCGGTGTCGGTCGGTGCTCCCACACGTTCGGAGGTCGACTGATGGCGGGGACGGGGAGCGGGCACCTGCGCGAGGGGTCGCTGTTGCAGGTCGACGAACTCGTCGTCGAGTTCCCGGCTCGCCGCAAGCAGGTCGTGCACGCCGTGTCGGGCGTGAGCTTCGACCTCGTGAAGGGCGAGACGCTCGGCATCGTCGGTGAATCGGGTTGCGGCAAGACCACGACCGGCCGCGCCGTGATGCGGTTGGAGCCGGTGGCGAGCGGAACGGTCCGGTTGAACGGCGTCGACCTCACGGCGCTCGACGGTGAGGGTCTGCGCCAGGCACGACGTGCCATGCAGATGATCTTCCAGGACCCCGTGTCGTCGCTGAACCCCAGCCGTCGGGTGCGCGACATCGTGCGTGAAGGTGTCGACATCTGGGGGTCTGAGCGCCCGAACGTCGACGACTGGGTCGCCGAGGTCCTCGACTCCGTCGGACTCGGCGACGAGGGCGTGCTCGATCGGCGTCCCCACGAATTCTCGGGCGGGCAGTGTCAGCGGATCAACATCGCCCGGGCGTTGGTCATGGAGCCCGACGTGCTGATCCTCGACGAACCGGTGTCGGCGCTCGACGTGTCGGTCCAGGCCCAGATCCTCAACCTGCTCGAAGGCCTGAAGACGAAGTTCGGCTTGACCATGATGTTCATCAGCCACGACCTGGCGGTCGTCAAGAACATCAGCGACCGGGTGATGGTGATGTACCTCGGCAAGGTGTGCGAGATCGCGAACACCGACGACCTCTACGCCGATCCGACCCACCCGTACAGCCGGGCGCTGCTCGCATCGATTCCCGGCCACACACTCGACCTCCCGCCTGCCAACGAGTTGATCAGCGGTGAGCTGCCGTCACCCCTCGACCCGCCAACGGGATGCCGATTCCGCACCCGCTGTCCTCGTGCGACCGAGGTGTGCGGTACCGACGAACCCGTCCTGGTCGAAGTGCAGGCCGACCACTGGGTCGCCTGCCACCATCCCGAGTAGGGCACCGTCGCGAGGAGGTCCCGTCCCGAGTCGGCACGGTCCCGAGCGAGGCACCGACCCGAGTCGGGAGACGTCCTGTCCGATGTCGGAGTCGGGCACGACGGCGATTGGGGCACACTGGTCGGGTGACGGGGGCCGACGACTACTTCACGGTGAGTGCGCGGGTGAAGCGGCACGGTCTGATCTCGGCGGAGTGCGAGCAGCTCACCGGCGGTCGACCCGATGCCGACGGCGTCGCCCCGGCATCATCGGTCGACCTCGTCCCCCGGGCGGCGTTCGTGCAACTCGGCGTCCGGACGTTGGCCACGGCCGCCACATTCGACGACCTGGTGCAGGCGGTCGCGGGCATGCGGTTCGAGGCCGACCGGTTCCGGATCGACGTGCACGATCCGTCGGGGCGTGGGCAACGGAGCTCGACCGACGTGGCGACGGCAGTGGCCGACGTCATCGAGTTCGGTCCCGATCTGCGTGATCCGCTCCACCGCTTCCTGGTCGTGCCTCGCGATCACGGATGGCTGTTCGGTGAGGTCGTCACCCGGACCGAGGCGGGCCACGCGCGCCACGACGCCAAGCCGTGGACCACGTCGTCCTCGCTCGACGGTCGATTCGCCCGCGGGCTGGTCAACCTGGTGCCCGAGGCTCGATCCCTGCTCGATCCGTGCAGCGGTGCGGGCTCGATCGTGCTCGAAGCGGCGTCGATGGGTCTCGACGTGCGCGCGGTCGACTGGAAGCCGGCCATGGTCGGCATGACGAGGCAGAACCTCGCACACTTCGGCTACACGGCCGACGTCGCCCGCGCCGACTCGCGCTGCCACCCCTTCGCTCCCGTCGACGCGATCGTCACCGATCTCCCGTACGGGCACGCCATCGACGCCGACGAACCGACCATCCGGGCGATCCTCGCGAACTGCGCTCGCTCGTCCCCGCTCGGCGTGTTCGTCGCACCGGCCGACTTCTCCCTGTGGCTCGAAGCGGCGGGATACACCGACATCGAGGTCCACACCGTGCTCAAACGTCGCGGCTTCACCCGATGGATCCACCGAGCCCGCTCGACCCGGCACGCGGGGCGAATGGTGTCAGACACCGAATGAACGTCGCGAATGGTGTCAGACACCGTTCGCGACCTCTCGGGAATCGAGGTCGGCAATGGCCTTCGACTCGCGCATCGCACCGGCGAAGATCCCTTTGGCCATGAGCGACGTCTCGATCTGGCGTCGATGGGCGTAGACCTCGGCGCGGATGGCGTGGACCGAGGCGTCGTCGGGCGCGGCCCAGGCAGCGAGATCGACGAGATGGCACGCGAGGCGCGTGTCGTCGGCGAGGACCTCGGTCGCCCGGGCGGCCAGCCGATCGGCGCCGCCCGCCAACTCCGCGAGTTCGTGGGCCAGGGTGGCGTCGGGGGAGGGCTTGAGGCGACTCGGAGCACCGTCCCACCACCCGCCGTACTGGCGCCAGATGTTCCGGATCACGAACTCGGGCTCGTCGTAGAGCGGGCGCAGATACGGCATGGCGAGCAGTTCCGGTGCGACGCCGACGGTGTGGATGATCGTGTCGAGGACCTCGCCGGCGTTCATCATCTCGACCACGTCGGCGACGAGGCCTTCGAGAGCCCCGGCGATCGTGGTGAGCATCTCCTCGATCCGCTCGGCGCCTCCGACCGGCAGTCCGTGGGCCGGCAGCAGGATCTCGGGTCGTCGAGACGCCATGTCGCGCAGTGCCGCGGCCCACTCGAGCGGATATCGCTGCACCTTCTGAGGGTTGCCGGCGTTCGGGAAGTTCCAGATCACGAAGTCACCCGCGAACATCCACTTCTCCTCCGGCATCCACCCCCAGAGGTGATCGTCGGTCTCGCCACGGGCGTGGTGCAACTCGATCGTACGGTCGCCGACGACGAGGGTGTCGTGAGTTGCGACGATGTGGTTCGGAGCCATCGTGCCCTTCGGGATGAAGTCCGGTTCGTCGGCATCGCCCATCGTGAAGTCGCCGCGCACCCCGCCGAACTGTCGGGCATTGATCAGTACGTTCCACGCGTTCGTGTCGCGGTACCGGGCGAAGCGCCGGGCGACGTTCTCGTGGCCGACGACGACCATGTCGTCGAACGCAGCGTCGAACGCGACCGATCCTCCGACGTGGTCGGCGTGACCGTGTGTGTAGACGAGGTGTGACACGGGGGACGCGGTCCACCCGGTGATCGCCTCGACCACCGCCGCGCCCGTCGCCTCGTGCGAGGCGTCGAATGCGACCAGACCGTCGCCGGTGTCGACCAACACGCTGTGGGAGAACGACTCGACGACGGCCAAGCCGTCGGCCACCTCGGTGAGTTCCTGGGTGATCCGGTTGAAGGGCCGGTCGTTGTCGCCCGATTCGATGATGTCGGCGGAGAGCTGCAGCAGGTCGTCCATGACTCGACGGTACGCGATGGGGGACGACGGCCGGAGATTCCAGTGGAGGTCAATGTCGTCCGCGTCGACACCGATACGTTGGAATCCATGCAGATCGGGGAACTCGCCAGGACCGCCGGGGTCACCACCAAGACCATCCGCTACTACGAGTCCATCGGCGTGCTCGACGAACCCGAGCGCACCGGATCGGGGTACCGCAGCTACGGGCCGGGAGCGATCGAGCGTCTGGAGTTCGTCCGCCAGGCGCAGTCGTCGGGACTCGCGCTCGCCGAGATCCGATCGATCCTCGAGATCAAGGACGACGGCGGCCAGGCATGCCAGCACACCACTGCGCTCCTGGGTCGCCACCTCGCCGAACTCGACGCCCGGATCGTCGAACTCGAAGCGGCGCGCGACGAGCTCCGGGCCATGTACGAGCGAGCCGGGTCGCTGGACCCGGCCGAGTGCACCGGTGCGAACGGGTGCCAGATCATCACCGAACCGCTCGTCTCTGCATCGGGGGAGACCCGACGTCGCTCGGAGCGGGTCTCGAACCCACGGCATTCGAGCCGCGTGGAGGCTTGAACGTGACGGAAGTCGCTTGACCTTGCCCTCGACTGGAAGGCGTACGGTGATGCCATGACCGATCAGATGATCGACCGTGACACCGCCATCGACGTGCGCACCCTGGACCTCGATGTCGAGGGCATGACCTGCGGTTCGTGCGCGGCCCGCGTCCAGAAGACACTCGCGAAGCAGGCCGGCGTCGCAGACGCCGAGGTCAACTACGCCACGGGTCGTGCCCATCTGTCGGTCGACGGCAGCGTCGACGTCGGCGCGCTCCGAGCTGCGGTCGAACGGGCCGGGTACGTCCTCGCAGCACCCGTCGAGCGGGTCGCCCGACCGGGCGAGTTCGAGATCGGCGGCATGACCTGTGGATCCTGCGCTGCTCGCGTCCAGAAGGTGCTGACCCGTCAACCCGGCGTGGCCGACGCCGAGGTCAACTACGCCACCGGGCGGGCCAGGGTCACCCCTGCCGACGGAGCGACGATCGACCCGATCGCTCTGGCCGATGCCGTCGCCCGGGCGGGGTACGAGTTGACCGACATCGCACCGCAGTCCGCGCCGTCGGGCCCGAGTGCCGCCGACCGAGCCGAACTGGCCGACCTCGACGAGGCGAAGCACCGCTCACTGTGGCTGCGCCGTGCGGTGATCTCGGCGCCGGTGGCGGCGTTCATGTTGTCGACCATGCTGTACCACGAGACGGCGATGATGACCGACTGGCTGCGCTGGCTCCAGTTCGCTCTGGCCATTCCGGTCCAGTTCTACGTGGGCTGGCCGATCCTCCTCGGCGCCGCCCGGCGCGCCCGCCACCTCACGGCGAACATGGACACGCTCATCGCGATGGGCACCCTGTCGGCCTTCGTCTTCTCGACCTACCAACTCCTCACCGGGGGCATGGAGCTGTACTTCGAGGCAGCGGTGGTGATCATGTTCTTCATCACGCTCGGTCGCTACCTCGAGGCACGGGCCAAGGGTCGCGCCGGCAAGGCATTGCGTGCGCTCGTCGAACTCGGGGCCAAGGAGGCGCGGCTCCTGCGTGACGGTCCGGACGGTGACGTCGTGGAAGAGCTGGTCCCGGTCGAATCGGTGCGGGTCGGCGACGTGTTCAAGATCCGGCCGGGGGAGAAGATCCCGATCGACGGCGAGGTGATCGACGGATCGAGTGCCGTCGACGAGTCGATGCTCACCGGTGAGTCGCTGCCCGTCGACAAGCGTTCCGGCGACAAGGTCGCCGGGGCAACCGTGAACACGTCGGGCGTGCTCGTCGTTCGTGCGACGGCGATCGGTGCCGAGACCGTGCTGGCCCAGATCGTCAAGCTGGTCGAGGACGCACAGACCGGCAAGTCCGCCGCGCAGCGTCTGGCCGACCGGATCTCGGCCGTGTTCGTGCCGGTCGTCATGGCGATCTCCCTGCTCACGTTCCTCGGATGGGCGAGTGTCGGTGGCAGCGTGCAAGACGGCGTGTACGCGGCGGTGGCCGTGCTGATCATCGCCTGCCCGTGTGCGCTCGGGCTCGCCACCCCGATGGCGATCATGGTGGGAACCGGTCGCGGCGCCCAACTGGGCATTCTGATCAAGTCGGTCGAGGTCCTCGAACGCACCCGCCGGATCACCACGGTCGTGTTCGACAAGACCGGCACGTTGACCGAGGGCGCGATGTCGGTGACCGACGTCGTCACCATCGGGTCGACCAGCGACGCCGAGTTGCTCGGCAAGGCCGGAGCGGTCGAGGCCGACAGCGAGCACCCGATCGGGCAGGCGATCGCACGCGCCGCTCGCGAATCGAACGGTTCGCTCGACGAGGTCACCGCCTTCGACACGATCGTCGGTCACGGCATCCGTGCCGACGTCGACGGCACGACGGTGTGGGTCGGTCGTCGAGAACTCGCCTCGCAGGCGTCCCTGCGTCTCCCCGAGTCGCTCGACGATCGGGCGGCGGAACTCGAGAACCAGGGACGGACCGCGGTGTTCGCCGGTTGGGACGGCGAGGTGCGCGGAGTGATCGCCGTGGCCGACACCGTCAAGGCGTCGGCGGTGAGCACCGTGAGCCGACTGCACGACCTCGGGCTGACCGTCGCGATGATCACCGGCGACAACGCTCGCACCGCTCAGTCGATCGCCGATGCCGTCGGGATCGACCGGGTGATCGCCGAGGTGCTGCCCCAGGACAAGCAGGACGAGGTCGCACGCCTCCAAGACGCAGGTGAGGTCGTGGCCATGGTGGGTGACGGCGTCAACGATGCCCCGGCACTCGTCCAGGCGGACCTCGGCATCGCCATCGGAACCGGGACCGACGTGGCGATCGAATCGAGCGACCTGACGCTGATGCGCGGCGACGTCGCTGGCGTCGTCACCGCCATCGCTCTGTCCAGGCGGACGTATCGGACCATCGTCCAGAACCTTTTCTGGGCGTTCGGGTACAACACGATCGCCATCCCACTCGCCGTGTCCGGTCTGCTCAGCCCGCTGATCGCCGGCGCCGCGATGGCGTTCTCGTCGATCAGCGTCGTCGCCAACAGCATCCGCCTCCGCGGATTCAGCGGCACCTGAGCGCCGACGCACGACCTCGTATCTCGCAACCATCACACAGGAGAGCGACATGAACCAGTCAGAGACCACCACGTACTCGGTCCCCGAGATCTCGTGCGGACACTGCAAGTCCACCATCGAGGCCGCAGTCGGGGATGTCGACGACGTGCGCGCCGTCGACGTCGACATCGATGCGAAGACCGTCACCGTCGAGGGAGGGCAGGGCGATGCGATCGTCGCCGCGATCGAGGACGCAGGGTACGACATCGCCCGCTGACGTGTGCCGGGGCTGTGTGAAAGACCGTTCGGCGTCCTACCGTGGACGAACATGCGGGCGCTCACGAAACGCATCTCGGCTGACCATCCGGTCCGTCGTCGTTGCTGTGTGAGGTACGAGCATCTCGACGCGCGATGTTGTTGCTGACAGTCGTCGTCGCCGCCGTGGCGATCGCAGCGTGGCAGGTCGTCCACCGGTCCTCCCTCCTCGTGCGACGGTGGAGCGCGTCGTCGTTCCCGCGCCGCGGTGCGGGCTCGCTGAGCATGCGCGACAGCGGAACCACGGGGCACCCGAACGAGGAGGTGGTCGTCCTGCTGCACGGACTCGGTGCGACGGGTGACTACTTCGGAGCGTTCTACGACGGTCTGAGTCGGCAACGACGAGTGTTGATCTTCGACCTCCTCGGGTTCGGCCGATCGCTCGACGAGGATCGCCAGGACTTCGAGGTCGACGATCACGTCGCGGCACTCGACGAGGCACTGGTGACCCTCGGGCTGGGTGAGTCCACGGTCATCCTGGCTGCGCACTCGATGTCGGCGGCGATCGCGCTCACCTGGGCCGATCGGCATCGGGACCGGGTGGGCCACGTGTACCTCTGGGGCGCGCCGGTGTATCGCGATGAGTCGGCGGCTCACGCGGTCCGCCAGGAGTACGGCCTGATGAGTCGTCTGTTCGTCCTCGACACGAAGTGGGCCGAACGGGCGTGCCGGCTGAACTGCATCAACCGCGACGTGAGCGGCGGGGTGATGGCGGCACTCTCGCCTCGGTGGCCCACCAAGGTCAGCAGCGACGTGTCGCGGCACACGTGGCCGGCGTACCAGTCGTCGCTGCGTTCGCTCGTCCTCCACTTCGACTGGACGGCGGTACTGCCGGCGCGGGTGCCGTTGACGTTCTTCCACGGGGCGGACGACCCGATCGGCGACCAGGCGTGCATCGCCGAACTTGCCGGCGACGCCGAGTTGGTCGAGGTCGCGTCCGCGGATCACCACATCGCGCTGCAGCATCCCGAGTTGCTGTTCGATGCGCTCGGAGCGACACCGGGCGAGCCGACGGCGACGTCGCCCTGAACGCCCATCGGATCCGACCCGATCGGTCGCCGGATCCGACCCGATCGGTCACCGGCGTCTCGTCTGCGACGACCAGGGCTGCGACGGAATCGTCCGAACGGCCGATGGGAACGGGGCCACGAAGGTGCGACACTCACGGAGTGCAGCCGATCATCGAGACCCGGGGGCTGGTGATGCAGTTCCCGAGCACCCTCGCTCTCGATGCGCTCGACCTCCGGGTCCCTCCCGGCGTCACGGGGCTGGTCGGAGCCAACGGTGCCGGGAAGACGACACTGATCTCCCTCACGCTCGGTCTGTTGCGGCCGAGTTCGGGGTCGATCACCGTGCTCGGGCTCGATCCGACGACCGACGGCCCCCGCCTCCGCGCCCAGATCGGGTACGGACCCGAGCGCAACGTCCTTCCCGACGACATGCGCGCCTACGACTTCGTCCGCCATCTCGCCGAGGTGAAGGGCCTCCCTCGGGACGAGGCGCGCACCCGTGCGAGTGATTCGCTCTACCTGGTCGGACTCGGCGAGGAGCGGTTCCGTCCACTCGGAACCATGTCGACCGGGCAGCGTCAGCGGGTGAAGCTCGCACAGGCCATCGCCGCTGCGCCGCAGTTCATCGTGCTCGACGAGCCGACCGACGGTCTCGATCCCGTGCAGCGTGACGAGATGTTGAACATCATCGTCCAGGTCAACCGCGACTTCGGGATCGACGTGATGCTCTCGTCGCACGTGCTGGAGGAGGTCGAACGGGTCTGTGACCACGTCGTCGCCCTCGACCAGGGCCGGATGGTCGCGCAGGGCTCGATGGAGGAGTTGGCCGGGACATCGGGTGGCGTCGACGTCGAACTGGTCGACACGAGCGACGTGCCGGGTGCCGTCGACGAGGTCGTTCGTCGGCTCCGTGACGGCGGCGCGCACGTCGATCAGGTCGGAGCGATCCTGTCGGTCACCGGTTCCTCCGACGACGAACTCTTCGACCTCGTCGCTGCGTGCGTCGCTGCCTCGGGAGCACGGTTGCGGCGCCTGGGCCGCCGGCGACGGTCACTCGACGACATCTTCACCGACGACCGCCCCGCCGCACCTGCACCGTCGGGATCCGGGTCGTGAGCGAGTCGTCCGAGCGCGGCGACGCGCAGATCTCCACGCGCGGGTTCCAGCGGTATGACGGTGAGCGTTCGGGCGTGGCCGGCGCCGTGCGCAGCGTGACGTGGCAGAGCGTGCGTGCCACGCTCGGTCTCGGCCGAGGTGCGAAGAACAAGATCTTTCCGATCATCTCGGTGGCGATCGCGTACGTCCCGGCGATCGTGTTCATCGGGCTGGCCGTGCTGATCCCGTCCGGGATCGTCGATGGTCCCACGTACCCGGAGTACTACGGGTTCGTCACCTCGGCGATCGTCCTGTTCGCTGCACTCGTGGCACCCGAGGTGTTGGTGTCGGACCGCCGCAACGGGATGCTGGCGTTGTACCTGTCGACGCCGTTGCACCGCGGCACCTATCTCGTGTCGAAGATGCTCGCAGTCGCTGCCACGCTCGGCCTCGTCACACTCGGCCCGCCCGTCCTCGTCCTGCTCGGATACACGTTCGACGGATCAGGACCGGACGGATTCGGGAACTGGATGATCGTGCTCCTGCGCATCGTGCTGTCCGGCGTCGCCGTGTCCGCAGCGCTCACCTCGATCTCCATGGCGGCGTCCTGCCTCACCGATCGGCGAGCGTTCGCAGCGATCGGCGTGGTGCTGCTGGTGCTGGCGTCGCCGATCCTCGCGTCGGCCCTGGTCGAGGGAGCCGAGATGTCGGAGAACTGGCGGTTGATCGACGTGTTCTCCATGCCGTTCGAACTCGTCTTCCGGATCTTCGGTGACCCCGGCAACTTCCCGGCCGTCTCCACGCAGGCCGTTGTCGCGGTCAACGTCGCATGGACAGTCGGCGGACTCGCCGTGGTCGCGTGGCGCTACTCACGGCTGGTGATCGCACGGTGAACGCGCTCCCACTGCCCAGCGCACCTGTCGTGCCCGATTCGTCGACCGCGTCCACCCCGCACGAACCGGTCACGGGGATGATCGCCGTGAACGGGGCCTCCAAGTTCTTCGGGTCGGTGGTCGCGGTGAGCGATGCGACGTTCGCGATCGACCGGGGTGTCACGGCTCTCCTCGGCCCGAACGGTGCCGGGAAGTCGACGTTGTTCCGCATGATGTGCGGCCTCACACCGACCTCGCGCGGCACGGTGCGTGTCCTCGGCGAGGACCCGCGACACGATCGAGGCGTCCGCGGTCGCATCGCGCTGGTTCCCCAGCAGGACGCGCTGTTCGACCACCTCGACGCGATGGCGATGGTTGCGGTCTCGGCGCGTGGTCACGGCATGGCCGACCCGGTGGGCGTCGCACGCCGAGCCCTCGAATCGGTCGACCTCGCCGACGTCGGTCCGAAACCCGTGGGGGAGTTCTCGAAGGGGATGCGCCAGCGGGTGAAGGTCGCCTGTGCACTCGTCAACGATCCCGACGTCCTGATCCTCGACGAGCCGCTCACCGGTCTCGACCCGGTCCAGCGCCGACGCATGATCGCGCTCTTCCACCGGTTGGGCGACGACGGTCGCTGTGTCCTGGTGTCGAGCCACGTCCTCGACGAGGTGGCCCGGCTGGGCTCGCGGGTGCTGGTGATCGCCCAGGGTCGACTCGTCGCGAGCGGCGACTACCGGGATCTCCGCGCCCTCATGGACGACCGGCCGTTGCGCATCCGGATCGCATCGTCCGAGCCGCGTCGCCTCGCCACGGCCCTCGTCGGTCGGGGTCTGATCAGCGCAGTGACGCTCCACGACGACCATGTCGTGGTCGACACGCTCGACGCAGACGCGGTCGGTCGTCAGCTCGCCCCACTGGCGATCGAACTCGGTCTGCGCCTCACCGAGATCAGCCCGTTGGATGACGACCTCGAGTCGGTGTTCCGCTACCTCGTGGAGGGACGATGACCCGCGACGTCACGCCACGTCAGGAGTCGGATCGACTGCCGCGGGGGGTCCGCCCGTTGGCCGCGGTCTCGTTGACGTATCGCGTCGTGCTGCGTCAGCTCACGAGCCGCGCCCGCATCGTCGCACTCACTGCGCTGGCGCTCGTCTCGACGGTGGCCGGGTTCGCCCTCGGCAACGCCGATGCGGATCTCGAGGCGGCCGTGCGGCTGATCTCCGGTCTGGGTTTCGCTGTCGTGATCCCGGTCGTGTCGCTCGTGTTCGGTGGCGCGGCGATCGGCGACCTGCGTGAGGACAAGACGCTCGTCTACCTCTGGCTCCGACCGATGGACCGTTGGCCGATCGTCGTCGGAGCCTTCCTCGCGGCGCTCACGCTCACCGCGCCGATCACCCTCGTTCCCGTCGTGTCCGCGGCCGTGCTCACAGGCGCAGGTGGTGGACTCGTGCCGGCCACGATCGTGGCGGGACTCGTCGGCGTGATCGCCTACTGCGCGATCTTCACGATGCTCGGCGTGTGGCTCAAGCGGTTCATCGTGTGGGGTCTCGCCTACATCCTCATCTGGGAGGGCTTCATCGCTCTCGGCGGCGCGGGCGTGGCGCGCTTCGCGATCCGCAAGTACACCCGATCGATCATCGTGGACCGCACGGGGATCGACCTCGACCTCGCCGACTTCGGATTCGCGACCGGAGTCGTCGTTCCCCTCGTCGTCGCTCTGGTCGCGCTCGCTCTGGCGACGTGGCGACTCGGTGCTCAGGACATCGACTGAGGTCGAGAGGCGAACGCACAGTGGCCGTGACGGTCGACGACGTCGATGCGCACCACGCACCACGTCGAGCAGCCCCGACAGGTCTGTGACACTGGTGTCGTGCGTTACGTGACACGGATCGAGCGGTTCCGGCTCGGCGAGTATCCGATGGTGTGCGTCCGATCCGGGCAGCCGGCGACGAAGCTGGTGCCGGTCCAAGCGAAACGCACCACGGTCTGGCCGTGGATGTTGCTTCCCTTCAGCGTGATCTGGTTCGCCATGGTGAAGTGGGTCGCGGATTCCGATCATCCGTGGGGGCGGTTGCCGTTTGCCGAAGGGCACGTGGAGGGGATCACGGCAACCTACGAGAAATCGATCGGTGTGATCATCGAAGGTGTGCACCCGGAGTTCGTCGAAGCAACACGTCGTTCTCAGCGCGACAGCACCGTCGAGACCGCCGACGGACCCGACCCCGCTGCGCCGGCCGACCCGCTCCTCGGACCGAATCGGGCGCCGGAGTCCGGCCACAGCTGCACAGCGGATCGTTGACGTCCAGGGTCGACCGAGCGGTGTCGTGGGTGCTCGCTGTGTCCAGCGGAGGTCTCGCAGATCGCTTCCACGGTACACTCCGCCGACGTTCCAGCGACCCGACCGAGAGGTCTCAGGCGCTGATGCGGGCGGTGCAGGTCTCACCTGTCGCCGGGTTGGTCGCCTTGGCCACGAAGGCGTCCTGGCCCGACCGGTTCGCCGTGCGGCCCCTGACCGTGAACGACCCGCTCGGAGCGACGGTCTTGCGGGCGCCCGTGACGACGGCGGCGGCGTTGTCGGTGATGCGCACGTTCCACGTCTGACCGTTGCGGTTCGAGTCCACTTCGAACTCGTACTCGAACGTCGAGCCTCGGGGCTGGACCTTGAACTTGTAGTCGGTGCTGCCGGAGCAGTCGCCCTTCTTCACGATGTCGCCGGCCTTCGCCGAGACGGGACCGACGCCGATGGCGCCGACGGCGACGATGGCGACTGCGGAGGCGGTGACGCTGCGAACGATTCTGGTCTTCATGGTGTGTGTCTCCTTCAGGAGTGGTCGTGTCGTGGATCCGGAGCGGAATCGCTCCGACATCGACCAGCGTGAACGTCCGGCGGAGCACGTTGCCAGTGGACCATGGTCCTAGTACCGGCGCTCTGGATCGACCCAGCAATCCCGGCTCGGGAACGCTTCGACACGTCGGGCTCGGCGTCGACATGCGTTGGCCCCGAACGGTTCGGTGCCCGCCGTCGGCGACGCGATTGCTCGCAGTCTGGATCTCGGTGCGAGCGAGCGCCCGACCACAGGTGTGATGGTGTAGCTGGGGGATCCGCGCTCCAGTTCTACCGCATCGAAAGGCACCTGCTCGACGGTGGTCTGCGGTCGGTTTCACGCCTTCGCCGGGGCGCTTGTCGACACGCTGTGCGGGCACTTGTCTACGTGATCTGATCGTCTCGCTTCGATCGCTGATGGTGGCGCCGGAGTTGCCATGTTGAGTACGCAACAGCCACCACCGACGCCCGAGCGATCCATATGAGCAACCCCGAGTTGTCGACGCCGATGCCGGCCAACGGTCGTACGAGCCCCCACAGGGTGCGGCGACGTGGGACGTCCGCTCCGGACAGCACAACCGTCACCGCGATCGTCACGATCCCGAGCAAAGCACCGCAAGCCACACCTGCGGCCCATCTGAGTCGCGCCCCCTGGCAGACGCAAACAGCGAACGCCCGAGCACCCGGATCGGAGCAACAATCATCAAGCCCATCAAGTAGGCAACTCCCGCTGCGATGAAGCCGAGCAAGAGCGTGAGCGCAGCGACGAGTGCGAACCACGACGGATCAGCATCCTCTCCTCCACCGTACGAGAGCGGGTAGATGGCCGCGCCGTACGCGCACTGCACCGCCAGTGACGCCGACATCAGGCCGAGGTCGACCCGCATTCGGTGACTCATCCGACGATCCTCCGGGGAGCCGGCGTCGGCGGTGAAATCGGCCAGCGGAATGAGAAGGCCCATCAAGAACCCACCCGCTGCCATCGTCACGGCGTAGACGCTGAACGCGTCGCTCTCGCCAACGCGGGCGATGCGGGTCAAGATGACGCAACCCCCCACAGTCTCGACCGCCAACACAGCGATGCGGAGTCGAGACCGATTGTTGTCCATGGTGTCCTCCGTGCCGAGTCGTCGTCGCGACACGGTACTGAGCGGCTCGGCCGGCGTTGAGGGTCGCTCGGAGATGGAGTGCCCGCCAACGGCACATCGGGGATACCCCGCACCGGCACGGCGAGCCTCGTGGGGATTGGCGTCGGTCTGCTCAGCGCATTGTTCAGGGCGGTTGCAGAGCACCGGGCCGCAATTCTGAGCAGCTACTCTCCGCACGCATGCACGAGCCCACAGCCGCCCGTTCCTTCGACACAAAGGGGTGGCTGTGGCAGAGAGTTCGGAGGTTCGTATGGGGGATTGGCATCGTTGCTGCACTGCTGTTGTTCAGCGCAATCGCCATCCAGTTCGACGGAAATGACGAGCCCGAGCGCGTCACCACGCCACTGGTCACCATCCGACCGGTCGACGCTCCAACGCGCAGCGACGTCGCTGACGCGCTCTACGGCACTGCCACATGCATCGACGATCCGTCGTGCGCCATCGTGACCGGTGTGACCGCTGGCGCAGGCGGCACTCTGGTGATCGAGACGTCGATGTACCCCGACGGAGACGCTGTTATCCCAGCGGGGACTGTCAGATCCGCGGTGTAACTGGTCTGGCCTGAAACGCTGAGCGACTCGCTCGGCTGGAAGGACAGACAACCATGACAGACCATGATGTGGCGGTGGCGACACCGTCGGATGAGACGAGCGAGGAGCGGCCCGATC
>NZ_JBDVNU010000036.1:0-754058 GCF_039969435.1 Ilumatobacter sp. | reverse complement strand
CGCCCGTCGCCACCACCCCCGCCCGATCGTCCCGATGAAGCACCTCCTCGTCACCAACGACTACCCACCCAAGATCGGCGGCATCCAGTCGCTGCTGTGGGAATGGTGGCGGCGGCTGCCGCCGGACCGCTTCGCCGTGCTCACGAGCCCGTACGCCGGAACCGCAGAGTTCGACGCCGGCGAGGCCTACCGGATCGAACGCACCCCCGAACCGGTCCTCCTGCCACATCCGTGGATGGTCAAGCGGATCAACGACCTGGCCGACGACGTCGGCGCCGACCTCGTCGTCCTGGATCCAGCGGTGCCTCTCGGGCTCGTCGGCCCGTCGCTGAAGTTGCCGTACGACCTGGTTCTCCACGGCGCCGAGGTCACGGTGCCCGGGCGACTGCCGCTGTCCAGGCAGGCGCTGTCGTACACGCTCACCCGCGCCCGACACATCATCGCAGCGGGCGGATACCCGGCGGCCGAGGCCGAGCAGGCGGCCGGTCGTCCGCTGCCGACCACCGTCGTGCCGTGTGGCGTCGACCCCGAACGGTTCAGCGTGCTGAGCGACGTCGAACGCGCCGCGGCACGTGAGCACTTCGGCCTCCCGGTCGATGCCGAGGTGATCGTGGCCATCTCCCGACACGTCCCACGCAAGGGATTCGACACTGCGATCCGAGCGGTCAATCGACTCAAGCACAAGCGCCCCGATCTGGTGCTCGCCATCGGGGGTGGCGGTCGGGACACCGACCGCCTGCGGCGCCTCGCCACCGAACTCGATGCTCCCGTGCGGTTCATGGGTCGCATCGACCACGACGACATGCCCCGGTTCTACGGCTGCGGCGACCTCTACACGATGCTGTGCCGCAACCGGTGGGGCGGGCTGGAGCAGGAGGGGTTCGGGATCGTGTTCATCGAGGCCGCAGCGTGCGGGGTGCCCCAGGTCGCCGGCGACTCCGGTGGAGCGGCCGAGGCCGTGGAGCACGGCGAGACCGGACTCGTGATCGACGACCCCGAGGACACCCAGGCCGTCGCCGACGCCTTCGCCCGCCTCCTCGACGACGACGACCTGCGGGCCTCGATGGGCAGGCGTTCGCGCGAGCGAGTGGAGTCCGACTTCGCGTACGACGTGCTGGCGCGCCGCCTCGGCGAGACCCTCGGGGTGTTCTCGTGAACCCCGCCCCGTCGAGGACGGCCCTCACGTCGCAGATGGACGAGGTGGGGTCGTGAAGCAGCCGCGTGCGTCCGCCGGGTCGGTGATCGTGCAGGCCAACCTGGCCGGAACGACGTTGTTCGTCCTGAGCGCAGTCGTCGCGGCGGTCACCTACGGAGGCACGGCGCGCGCCGTCGCGGCCGCCGTGGCACTGGTGCTGTTCTTCGCCGGCATCGCCGCCTTCGCGTGGTCGTTCTGGAACGCGGTGCAGCGGAGTCGGACGGAGATGGTCGCGGTGACGCAGTTGTACCTGCTGCTCGGTGACGCCATCCCGGCCTCGGTTCGCCGGCCGATGCTCGCTGCGCTGGCGGTGCAGTTCGTGGTCGGCCTGGCCACGGCTGTCGGCCGGGCGAATGCGCCCGACGGAAGCCCGGGAACGTCGCTCGCGCTCGGCGTCCTCGTTCCGCTCTTCGGTTTCGGGTTGAACGGACTGTGGGCTGCCTTCCACGGTGAGTATCGTGAGCGCGAGGATCCCCTTCGACAAGAATGAGCTTCCATGGCTGAGACCGCGACCGAGATCATCACCATCGATGCCACACCGGACGAGGTGTGGAACGTTGCCGTCGACCTGCCGCGCTATCCCGAGTGGGCACGCGACATCAAGGACGTCACGATCCACCAGACCGACGACGAAGGTCGTCCGAGCGAAGTCGAGTTCCGCGCCTCGGCGCTCGGTCGCAGCACGCACTACACCCTGCAGTACCGGTATGGCGACGACCCCCGAATCCTCGGCTGGTCGATGATCCGTGGAGACATCCAGCGCTCGATCGACGGTGCGTTCACGTTCATCCCGACCGCCGACGGCAAGACCGAGGTGCGTTACGACCTGGCGATCGATCTCGTCGTTCCGCTCCCCGGGTTCGTCAAGCGCAGGGCCGAGGTCCGCATCCTGAACACCGTGCGCGAACTCAAGGTCCGCGCCGAAGCCTGAAGCGGCCCACGATGCCCGCTCGCAGCCGCCGTTGACCGCCCCCGCACCAGGCCGAGCGCGATGAGGTCGGGTTCATGACGCTGCGTGTCGGGATCGACGTCGGTGGCACCAAGGCGCTCGGGGTGGCGATCGACGACGCGGGAGTCGTGGTCGCGGAGGATCGGCGTGCCACCCCGCGAGGTGACGAGAGCCTGGACGCGCTCCTCGACACGCTGGTCGAACTGGCCCGGTCGCTGGGTGTCGACGGAAGTCTGGGCATCGGGGTCCCCGGTCTCGTCACCCGCGACGGCGTGCTGCGGGCTGCGCCGAACCTCGACGGCGTGGCCGATCTCGAGGTCGGGCGTCTCCTCGGCGAGCGACTCGGGCATGCGGTGTCGGTCGACAACGACGCCACGTGCGCCACGGTCGCGGAGTGGCAGCTGGGGGCGGCGGTGGGGGCCGAGAACATGGTCCTCGTGACCCTCGGAACCGGGATCGGCGGAGGGCTCGTGGCGAACGGGGCCGTGCAGCGCGGAGCGAACGGTTTCGCCGGAGAGTTCGGGCACATGGTCGTGCACCCCGACGGCCCTCGGTGTCCGTGCGGGCGCCGGGGATGCTGGGAGCGCTACGCATCCGGGTCGGGTCTCGCCATGCTCGCTCGCGAGGCGGCGACCGGTGGACGCCTGCGAGCGGTGGTCGAACACGCCGGCGGTGATCCGCAGAACGTCCGAGGCGAGCACGTCCAGGCGGCCGCACTCGACGGTGACGGCGACGCGATCGCCGTCATCGACGACTTCGGGCGGTGGGTCGCTCTCGGGTTGTCCAATCTCACCAACGCCCTCGATCCGGAGATGTTCGTCCTGGGCGGGGGCCTCGCCGCCGGTGCCGAGCTGTACCTGGAGCCGATCGTGCGGTGGTACGGCGAGCTGCTCTACCAGCCCCACCTGCGGCCGTTGCCGCGCATCGAGTTCGCCCGCTGGGGGCCGCTGGCCGGAGCGGTCGGGGCAGCACTGCTCCCCGGGTTCGGATAGTCGGAATCCGTTCCGGGTCGAGGACGCGCACCGGGACTATGGTCGGCTCCATGGAGTTCCGTCGCATCGAGAATCTGCCCCCGTACGTCTTCTCGATCATCAACAACCTGAAGATCGAGGCGCGCCAGCAGGGTGCCGACGTGATCGACCTCGGCTTCGGCAACCCCGACATGCCGTCACCCGACATCGCCGTCGAGAAGCTCGCCGAAGCCGCGCGCAACCCGCGCAACCACAAGTACTCGCTGAGTCGCGGCTTGCCGAAGCTACGCGAAGCGATCGCCGGCTACTACAAGAACAAGTGGGACGTCGACCTCGACACCGAGTGGGAGATCACCAACGTGATCGGCGCGAAGGAGGGATTCAGCCACCTGATGTGGGTGCTCCTCGAGCGTGGCGACGCGGCGATCGTGCCCACTCCCAGCTACCCGATCCACATCTACGGACCACTGTTCGCCGGCGCCGACCTGCGTCAGGTGCCGATGAAGTTCCTGGCCGACCCGTCCGACCGTGAGACGTTCACCGACGACTTCATGGAGAGCCTCCACACGGCCTACGACGTGGGCTGGCCCAAACCGCGAGTGCTCGTCATCTCGTTCCCGCACAACCCGACCGGCGCGATCGTCGACCTCGACTTCATGCAGCAGGTCGTCGACTTCTGCCGCGAGCGCGACATGGTCGTGGTGAACGACTTCGCCTACGCCGACATCGGGTTCAACGGCCACCAACCGCCCAGCATCCTCCAGGCCGAGGGAGCGATGGAATGCGCCGTCGAGCTGTACTCGATGACCAAGTCGTTCCAGATGGCCGGCTGGCGATCCGCCTTCCTGCTCGGCAACCGCGACGTCGTCCAGGCACTCGTGAAGCTGAAGAGCTACCTGGACTACGGCATGTTCCAGCCGGTCCAGATCGCGGCCACCGTCACGTTGAACCAGGCACAGGACTTCCCCGACCAGGTGCGCGAGATCTACGAGTCCCGCTGCGACACGCTGGTCGACGGCCTCCAGCGGATCGGGTGGGACATGCCCAAGCCGGGTGGCTCGATGTTCTGTTGGGGTCCGGTGCCCGAGCCCTACGCCGAGATGAGTTCGGTGGAGTTCTGTTCGCACGTCGTGCGCGAAGCCGACGTGGCGCTGTCGCCCGGAGTCGGGTTCGGTCCGGGCGGCGAAGGCTTCGTCCGGTTCGGCCTGATCGAGAACGAGATGCGCATCAACCAGGCCGTGCGCAACCTGAAGCGCGGGCTGCCGAAACTCGGCTGACACACCGACGAAATCTCGCGTCGGTAGCTTCCCCACGTGATGGAAACCACCACCGTTGTCGTACGCGTCTGGATGCCCGATCGGCCGGGCGCGCTCGGACAGGTGGCGAGCCGCATCGGTGCGGTTCGCGGAGACGTGCTCGGCATCGAGATCCTCGAACACGGTGCCGATCGTGTGATCGACGAATTGACCGTGTCGCTCCCGGACGAGGAACTGATCGGGTTGCTGACCGCCGAGATCGACGCGGTCGACGGCGTCTCGGTCGAGGACGTCCGGATCGTCGAGCCCGACCGGGTCGATCCGAACCTGGCGGCCCTGGCGGCCGGCGCAGCGATGGCCGAAGCGGATGCCGACGAGCGCCTCGACGTGCTGTGCAGCGCCGTTCAGCGCTTGATCGAAGCCGACTGGGCCGTGGTGCTGTACGACGAGGAGATCATTTCCCAGGTCGGCGAGTCCCCCGACGTCGGGTGGTTGTTCGCCTTCCTCGCCGGGAGCGGACACCTGAGCGAGGTCGACGAGGCGTTGCCCGGCGACCTGGTGTGGGCGCACCTCGTCACCGCCGGTCTCACCGTCGCGGCCGGACGCAGCGGGCACGTGATCCACGAGCGCGAGCGCATCCGGTTGAGCCTGCTCGCACGCCTCGCCGACGCCCTCGTCTGAGCCGGACCGGATCGCCGTCCCCCTGCGGCCCGTCAGACACCCGACGACAACCACACGGTGTCGGACACCGTTCGGATCACGGCACGATGCGGATCAGGACTCCCACGATCGCGAGCGGTCGACCGCTCGGAGCCACTGTTCGTGCAGTGCGTCGGCCCCGGCGCGGTCCTCGGCCGGGTCGAACCGTGCATCGAGCGTCCATGCCGCGGCGATGTCGTCGGTGGAACCCCACACGCCTTCGGCCAGACCGGCGAGGAAGGCGGCGCCGAGCGCCGTGGTCTCCTGTTCGACCGGGCGCAGCACCGACACGCCGAGTTGGTCGGCCTGCAGCCGGCACAGGAGGTCCATGACGGCGGCGCCACCGTCGACACGCAGGTCGACGATCGGCGTGCCGCTCGCCTTGACCATGGCGTCGATCACGTCACGCACCTGGTACGCCATCGACTCGACCGTCGCACGTGCCAGCTCGGCGCGTCCGGTTCCACGGGTGATCCCGACGATCGCGCCACGGGCGTACGGATCCCAGTACGGCGAGCCGAGACCGGCGAACGCCGGGACGAGGTAGACGCCGCCCGTGTCGGACACCGACTCGGCGAGCGGTCCGGTCTCGGAGGCGTCGTCGATGATCTCGATGCCGTCGCGGAGCCACTGGATCGCCGCACCCGTGGCGAAGATCGCCCCCTCCAGCGCGTAGTGGGTGGTGCCGTCGGCGAGGGTCCAGGCCACCGTCGTGAGCATCCCCTCGGTCGGTTCGGGGCAGTTCTCGCCGACGTTGAGCAGCACGAAGGAGCCCGTGCCGTAGGTGTTCTTGGCCATGCCGGGCTCGACGCACGCCTGGCCGAAGAGCGCGGCCTGCTGGTCGCCGGCCACACCGCTGATCGGGATTCCCGCCGGCACCCCGCACTTCTCCGACGTGATGCCGATCCGTCCGCTGGACGGCACGATCTCGGGCAGCGACTCGATCGGCACGCCGAGCAGGTCGCACAACTCGGGGTCCCACGTGCGACTGCGGATGTCGCACAGCATCGTTCGGCTCGCATTGGTCACGTCGGTGGCGAAGACGTGGCCGCCCGTGAGATTCCAGATCAGCCAGGCGTCGATCGTGCCCAGCGCCAGGTCCGGCGTCGCGTCGGCGCCGGGTCCGGCCGGTGTGTCGACGTCGGGGATGTCCCGATTCTCGAGCATCCAGGCGAACTTGGTGCCCGAGAAGTAGGGGTCGAGCACGAGCCCCGTTCGCTCGCGCACCATGTCGAGGTGGCCCGCCTCAGCGAGTTCGTCGCAGACGTGGGCGGTGCGACGGTCCTGCCACACGATGGCGTTGCCGTACGGCGTGCCGGTCGCTCGTGACCATGCCACGACGGTCTCGCGCTGGTTGGTGATGCCGATCGCCGCGATCCGCTCGTGACCGACCGCCTCGACGACTTCGTTCAGGGTCTCGACGACCGCCGCCCAGATCTCCTCGGCGTCGTGCTCCACCCAACCTGGGTGCGGATAGTGCTGCGTGAACTCGCGATATGCCGCGACCGTCGTGTCGTCGCCGGTGAAGACGGCTCGGCTCCGCACCCCCGTGGTTCCAGCGTCGATGGCGATCACACAGTCGGCGTTGCTCACGGACCGCAATCTAGATGACCGTGTCCGTTCGGGCAGAGTGCGCTCGGGTGTGACGGCCGGGCGCCGGTCGTCAGCGGCGGCGTGGCTTCGACTTCGGTCGGTTCCCGCCGCCCGACGTGCGGCTGGTGGGCGCCGGGCGACGCTTCTCGGGAACGTCGACGGGCGAATCGTCGCCCTTCGACTTCTTCGTGGAACTCCGTGGCGGCGGTGCGGTCTCGCGCATCTCCTTCAGCGACTTGCGCTGATAGCCGAACTTCGCCAGGACGAAGCCCATCAGCACGTAGAGCGGACCCGAGATCAGCAGACCGGCGAACGCCCCGAGGACGTTGCTGCTGCGGAACACGAGGATCAGCACGACCGCCATCACCGCCACGTAGATCAACCACTCGCGGATCAGGCGCCGCCACGGCACCGGTCGACTCGAATCCCATGCCATGCGGGCGATCCTATTCCGGGGTCTCCGATCCCGGTTACGATCCGGCGGGTGAGAGTTGGGATCCTGACCGGCGGCGGCGACTGTCCGGGCCTCAACGCCGTCATCCGCGCCGCCGTCCGCAAGGGTGAGCGGGTCCACGGTGACGAACTCGTCGGCTTCCTCGACGCCTGGGACGGAGTGCGCGACCGCCGCACCATTCCGCTCACCATCGAGTCGATGCGCGGGATGCTGCCCCGTGGTGGCACCGTGCTCGGCACCCGACGCGGCAGCCCGTTCGACACGCCCGACGGGGTCGATCACGTCAAGCAGACGCTCCACGACCTGGGGATCGACGCACTGATCGTCATCGGCGGCAACGGCAGCCTGTCGATCGCCTGCCGACTCCATTCCGAGTACGGACTTCCGGTGATCGGCGTGCCCAAGACGATCGACAACGACATCGAGGGCACCGACCTCACGTTCGGGTTCACGACGGCCGTGCAGATCGCGACCGATGCGATCGACCGCCTGCACACCACCGCCGAGAGCCACGACCGGGTGATGGTCGTCGAGGTGATGGGCCGCCACACCGGCTGGATCGCCACCCACGCGGGGATCGCCGGCGGCGCGACGGCGGTGCTGATCCCCGAGATCCCCTTCGACATCGACGAACTGTGCGCACGCCTGACCCGTCGCCACGACCGGGGTCGGTTCGCATCGATCGTCGTGGTCGCCGAAGGCGCCGAGCCGATGGACGGGACCCTCGAGATGGAGGAGAAGATCTACGACCGCTTCGGGCACGTGGTGCTCGGTGGCGTGGCGACCAGGATCGCCACCACCATCGCTGAACGGACCGGGTTCGAGACGCGGGTCGTGCAACTCGGCCACGTGCAACGCGGTGGCACCCCCACGGCGTTCGACCGGGTCCTGTCGACACGGTTCGGCGTGGCGGCGATCGACGCGGCCCACCACCAAGCGTGGGGGAAGATGGTCGTGCTCCGGGGCGACAAGATCGAACTCGAGGACCTCACCGTCGCAGTGGGCAAGACCCGCACGGTCGACCGCGAACTCTTCGACGGCGTCGCCTCGCACTTCTTCGCGTAGCAGCCAGGGGTGATCTGGACGTTCAGGCCGAGGGTGGGGTCGGGAAGTTCGGCTGGGAGGTCTCGAGGAAGTTGGGGTAGTCGTAGATGCTCAACGGCTGATCGGTGCCCTCGCCGCTCCCGGTCGGCCAACTCTGGTTCTCGCCGTCCACCCGGAGTCGCACCAGTTGGACCTGGTCGATGGACACCGCGGTCGCAACGATCTGAGCGAGTGCCTGGCGGAGGCCGAGATCGGACAGGTCGTCGAGCGCTTCGTTGACGTCGATGGTGAGTCGGGTGCCGACCGTGCGGGCGGAGATGATCTCGAGGTCGGGGGGGATCGCCGAGGTGAGCCCGAGCGCGTTCTCCTCGGGGTTCGCGCCCTCCACGAGAGAACGCAGCAACTCCTGCGGATTGCCGAGTTCGGGGCGCCGAACCGCGCGTAGTTGTGGCGGGGCGTCGGTGGCCACCGGGCTGAGGAGGTAGATCCGGCCGTCGCCCTCGGCGGCGTCACCGGTCGCGATCTCGCCGAAGTCGACCGCGTCGTCGGGCGAGATCGCACGCGGAGCGGGGTCTTCGCGGATCGCGCACCCGGCGACGGCGAGCGACAGCGCGAGCACGAGACGAATCGACGATCGCAGAGGTCGGTGCCACGGTCGGTCGGTCGAGAAGCCCATCAGTCGTCCAGGTCCGTCGCCATGAGTTCGATCACGAAACGTGCCCCGGATTCGCCGTCGAGCCGGTCCTCGACCCACACCCGGCCGCCGTGCATCCGGACGTGTTCGTCGACGAGCGAGAGCCCGAGGCCCGCACCTTCGGATCCGGTCCGTCGCCCGGCCCCGCCACCGCGAGCGAAGCGTTCGAAGATCAGCGAGCGCTCCGATTCGGCGACGCCCTCGCCACGGTCCTCGACGGCGATGGTGAGGTGCGACATCGGCTCGTCGTCGAGGTTGTTCACCTCGATCGTGATCTCCGGTGAGCCGCCACCGTAGGCCCGGGCGTTGTCGATCAGGTTGGCGATGGCGCGTGCGAGGCGGCGCTTGTCGCCGCGGATGAGCGCGGTCTCGGCGCGTTCGCTCACCCGCACCGGCGTGTCGGGGTGCGAACTGACCGCCACCGCCTGGCGGACGAATTCCGCGGCGAGCAACTCCTCCATGTTCAAGCGGATCGCGCCGGCGTCGAAACGTGAGATCTCGAGGAGGTCCTCGACGAGGCCCGAGAACCGCACGACGTCACTCGACAGCAGATCGAGCGCCGACTGGGCTCGTTCGGGCATGTCGTCGCGGCGCGCCTCCATCACCTCGACCGAGGCAGCGAGCGTCATCAGCGGCGACCGCAGTTCGTGGCTGACGTCGGACGCGAAGCGGGCGTCTCGCTCGACGCGTTGCTCGAGGGCCTCGGCCATGTCGTTGAAGGACTCGGTGAGCACGCGCAGGTCCGGGTCGTCGGTGCCCTCCAGACGCGTGTCGAGTCGTCCTCCTGCGATCGCGGACGCAGCCTGGGCTGCGGTTCCCAGGGGTCGCACGGCGCGACGTGCGGCGAACACACCGACGAGGACGCCGAGTCCGGTGGTGATCAGCGCGGCGAGAGCGAGAGCGACCCGCAGGTTCGACAGGTTCGAGTCGACGTCGTCGAGGGCGAAGAACTCGAAGTAGGCCACGTCGTCGGGCACCGCCCAGCCGACCACGATGTTCGGTTCGCCCGCCACGTTCGTGATCTGTCGAGCGGATTCGCCGTTGGTGACGACTCGCTCGAACAACTCGGGAGGGATGTTGTCGCGCGTGAACGGCGGCGTGCCGTACTGGCGCTCCTGGTACCAGATCATGTAGCGGCGCACGCCGTTGCGTTCCAGCGATGCACGTGCGGCGGTGGGTTCGGTCGGGAATGCGGGTCGGAGGTCGCCGTAGACGATGCGGGCATTGCGGCCGGAACTGGCGATGGCGGCCTCGTCGCGCTCGGTGACGAGGTTCGACCGGGTGAGCCCGAACGTCGTGGTGGCGAGGAAGAGGGAGAGACCGATCGACCCGAGGGTGATGATCAAGAGGATGCGCCGCCGCAGCCCCAGTGACCTGGGGCGGGAACGACTGATCAGTCGACGGATGGGACCGGCCACGGGTGCACCGACCCGCCGCTCAGGTCTGGAGGCGGTAGCCGAGGCCGCGCACCGTCACGACGTGGCGCGGGTTGGCCGGGTCGTGCTCGACCTTCGTGCGCAGCCGGCGGATGTGCACGTCGACCAGGCGGCCGTCGCCGAAGTAGTCGTAGCCCCACACCTTGTCGAGCAGTGCCTCGCGACTCAGCACCTTGCCGGGACTCTCGGCGAGTTCGCACAGCAGGCGGAACTCGGTCTTGGTCAGGTGGACCTCCGAGCCCTCGCGGATGACCTTGCCTTCGTCGGGGATCAGTTCGAGGTCGCCGAAGACGAGGCGGGCGTGGCCGGGAGCGCCCGGCCGGATCCGGCGCAACAGCGCCCGGATGCGGGCGGACAGTTCCTTGGGGGCGAAGGGCTTGGTCAGGTAGTCGTCGGCTCCGGCTTCGAGCCCGGCGACGATGTCGTGGGTGTCGTTGCGGGCGGTGACCATGACGACCGGTACGTCGCTCGTCCGGCGAAGCGTACGGCACAGTTCGAAGCCGTCGATGCCGGGGAGCATGATGTCGATCAACACCACGTCGGGGGCCGACCGGTTGAACAACTCGATCGCCTGTTCACCGCTCTCGGCCTCGTCGACGATCCAACCCTCGTCTTCGAGCGCGAGCTTCACCGCGGAACGGATTCGCTCGTCGTCTTCGACCGCAAGGATTCGTGTACCCACACCCCCATGATGCCGCATTTCACCTGCTCTCGACGACCATGGTCAGGAATTGGTCATGGAGGGCGGGCGTGGCGGCCACGACTCCCGCAGGCGCCGTGACGTCGATCGGCCGTCCGTCGAATGCGCTGACGGTGCCGCCGGCTTCGGTGACCAACAGGACGCCGGCGGCGACGTCCCACGACTGGATGAACTCCTCGAAGTACGCGTCCACCCGACCGCTGGCGACGTAGGCGAGGTCGAGCGCGGCCGAACCCTGGCGGCGGATGTCGCGGACACGTGGCAGGACCCGGGCGATGCGCTCGGCCTGGGCGACGCGGTGCCCGTCGAGGTGGTAGCTGAAGCCCGTCGCGGGGAGCGACGTGGCGAGGTCGGTGGCGTCGGACACAGCGATCGGTGTGCCGTTGATCGTGGCACCCTCGCCCAGTGCGCAGGTGTACAACTCGTCGACGACCGGTGCATAGATCGCTCCTGCCACGGGGCGACCGTCGTGCAGGACCGCCACGGAGGTGCACCAGCCGGGGAGGTCGTAGACGAAGTTCACGGTGCCGTCGATCGGGTCGACGTGCCACTCCAGGCCGGACCGACCCTGGTGGTCGGCACCCTCCTCGCCGACGATCGAGTCGTGCGGGCGTGCGGCACGGATGCGGTCGACGACCAGTCGCTCGGTTGCCCGGTCGAACTCGGTGACGGGGTCGACGTCGCTCGACTTCGTGTCGTGTGCGGCTCGTGACCCGGCACCCAGCAGTCGGCGCTGGCCGTGAGCGAACGAGCCGGCCGCGTGGGCGATCTCGGCGCAGAGTGTGCGCAGTTCGCTCGGGCTCGCCGTCGGGTCGGGGGCGGCTTCGTCGTCGGACGGGACGTGGTCAGAAGGCATGGCCGGCGTCTTCGCGGTCGTTGGCTTCGCGCCATTCTCCGATGGCGCGCATCACGAGGACCGCCACGACCGCCATGCCCGCCGCTGCGATCACGGCTCCGACGAGGAGGCCGATGCCCTTGGCGAGCCCGCAGTCACCTTCGCACTGGATCTCGATCAGCGAGAAGCCGATCAACGCACCCGCCAACCCGCTGAGACAGATCGACACGAACGCTGCGACGCGCACCCGGACCGACGGGATCGCGGACAGCGGCTTGTCGGGGATGGCATTCGTCACCGGACCGAGTGTACGGACCGACCGGTGCGGCATCTCCCGACCCCGGCCCCTCGAACCACCTCGACGTGAGCGAGGCCACGTCCTGGAGCGGGGTGATCCTCACGTCGGCGCCGGGGTCGGGACGGCGTGAGCGACACCACGTCCTGGGGCGGGGTGATCCTCACGTCGAGGGTGGGGGGTCGGGCGTAGGGTCGTGAGGTGGCCGCCTCCCCGCGCACATCACCGCGCACGATCCTGCATGCGGACATGGACGCGTTCTTCGTGTCGGTCGAGCTGCGGCGCCACCCAGAGTTGGTCGGACGGCCGGTCGTGGTCGGCGGCACCGGCAACCGCGGCGTGGTGGCCGCGGCCTCCTACGAGGCGCGCCGGTACGGAGTGCACTCCGCGCTGCCGTCGGCGATCGCGAAGCGGCGGTGCCCGCACGCCGGGTTCCTGCCCGGCGACCACGACCACTACGGCGAGGTCAGCCGCCAGGTGCGCGAGGTGTTCGACCGGTACACGCCACTCGTCGAGCCGCTGTCGCTCGACGAGGCGTTCCTCGACGTGACCGGCTCGCTGAAGCTGTTCGGAGACGGCGTGACGATCGGGCACCGCATCCGCGACGACATCCGCGACGAACTCCAACTGGGGTGCAGCGTGGGGGTGGCGACGAACAAGTTCCTCGCCAAGCTCGCCTCCGTCGAGGCCAAGCCCCAGGCGCATCGGGACAGGATCGAGCCGGGGGAGGGGGTGACACTGGTGCGCCCCGACGCCGAGCAGGAGTTCCTCGACCGGCTGCCGGTCAAGCGGCTGTGGGGCGTCGGCCCGGCCACGCTCGAGAAACTCGAACGGTTGGGGATCGCCACGGTGCGGGACCTCCGTCGCATCGACCTGCCCGTCCTCTCGACCGCCATCGGACCGAACCTCGCCGGTCACCTCGCAGCACTCGCCGTCGGTGCCGACGATCGGGAGGTCGATCCGGATCGCGAGGCGAAGTCGATCAGCCACGAGGAGACGTATCCGCTGGACAAGCACACCCCGCGCGAGATGCGGCGCGAACTGGTGCGACTGGCCGACGCCGTCGCCCAGCGGATGCGCAACCAGGGGGTGGGGGCGCGCACGTGGCAGGTCAAGGTCCGGTTCGCCGCGGGGTTCACCACCATCACGCGGTCGGTCACCACCGGCGACCACCTCGACCGGGCGCCCGACATCCTCGAACTGGTCGGCCCGGTCCTCGACGCCGTCGATCCGTCCCCCGGAGTCCGGTTGCTCGGCCTGAGCGGATCGAACCTGGGGCAACCGGCCGCGCAGCTCACGTTCGACGATCTCGACGTGTCGACCCCCGACGTCGGCGCCACGACCCATGCGTTGGACGCCATCCGACAGCGCTTCGGGGACGGCGCGATCGGGCCGGCCAGCGCGGTGTCCGCAGGACGGCTCACGACGGTGCGTCGGGGGTCGCAACAGTGGGGTCCAG
The DNA here is from genome assembly GCF_039969435.1 of Ilumatobacter sp. Taxonomy (GTDB): domain Bacteria; phylum Actinomycetota; class Acidimicrobiia; order Acidimicrobiales; family Ilumatobacteraceae; genus Ilumatobacter_A. The sequence continues at coordinate 740,478 of NZ_JBDVNU010000036.1, read as the reverse complement.
ACGAAGATCGCACCTCGCGTTGAGGAAAGAGTTTCCACGTGCGATGATACGTGGGTGCCCCTGTCCGAAGAGGAACAGCAGATCCTTCGTCAGATCGAAGACGAGCTCAAACAGGACCCGACGTTCGCGCAACGTGGGTACCGCGTTTCACGCCGTCGGTCCGCGCTCCTCGTGGCCGGACTCGTGGCCGGGCTGGCCGCCACCGTCGTGTGTCTCGCCATCAACTTCGTCCTCGCGTTCGTCGCGTTCGTGTTCGTGTTGTTCATGGCGGTCAAACTCGAGAGCGAGATCCGTCTGCTCGGGCGCGAGCAGCTCGGCCAGCTGCCGATCTCGGCCTGGCTCAACGCTCGTCGCCCCGACGAGCAGAGCGACGTCTGAACGCTCGGGACCCGAGGGGCCCATCGCTGCTCGCAACGACGAGCAGACGGTCGACGCGACGGGTGTGATCCACACGCCGATGTCGTCGTGGAACAGATGCATCCGCGAGCTGTCGCGAATCCAGCCGACCCGGTCGACCCGGTTCAGTTCCAGATCGTGAAGTAGCGCCGGACACGGCGGAGCGGGCCCACCGTGTCGGCCACCGCCTGCTCCACCTGGCGGCACCAGCTGGTGGCGCTCTGGAGCGTCGACGTGCCGAGCACGCCTTCCTGGCCCAAGCGGTCGTCGCCATCGGGTGCGAAGGCGACCTGCGTCACGACGTCGGCAAGCGACCGCATCGGACGAGCAGCCAGCGGGAACGTCGCCGAGGTCGCCGTGGCGGCCTCGGTCGGTGTGAGGTCGGGCCGGTAGCCGACCCCCACGTCACGCAGCGCGTCGGTGGCGCGAGTCCAGAGATGCCCGAGCCGATCCTTCGGGTCGGTGATCGCCGCACGACGAAGGCGCCGCACGAGTTCGGGGAGTGCGAGCACGAAGCCGATGAACGCGAGCAGCGCAAGCGGGCGCCACGGGACCGAGAAACCGTCGTCGACCGGTGTGACGGGCGCAGCCGGAGCGGGCGTGTCCTGCTCCGGAACGGGCGTCGGGCGGTCGGGGACGGTGGTCGGTACCGGCACGCCGTTCGCGTCGAGCACCGTGCTCGCAGGTGCCGGCGCCACGGTGGTGGTCGGACCCGCCCCCTCGGCGCCACCGGCAGGTCCGTCGTCCTGCTGGGGTTCGACGCCGGTGTAGTCCTGTGCGTTCGGAGCCCCGCGACCGGGCGTCGGTTCGAACGGCACCCATCCGATCCCGTCGAACCAGACCTCGGGCCAGGCGTGCGCGTTGCGTCCGAGAACCGAGTAGTTCCCGGCTCCGTCGTTGGCTCCCTGTGTGAACCCGACCGCCACACGGGCGGGGATGCCGATCGAGCGCATCATGGCCGCGTAGCTGCCGGCGAACTGCTCGCAGTAGCCGACCCGGTTGCGCAGGAACGCCTCGATCTCGTTGTTGCCGTGACCCTCCTGGATCTCCAGGCTGTAGTCGAACTCGCTGCGGAACCAGTTCTGGAGGGTCAGTGCGATCTCGTAGTTCGACGCGGCTCCCGCGGTGACCTGGCGGGTCGTGTCGGCGATCGAGGAGGGGAAGTCGTCGGGCAGTTCGAAGTAGATCGGGTCTCCCGGATCGTTCGACGAGGCGCCCGACAGCGTCGCGGCGTCGTAGCGGGGGGAGGCCGACAGGATGTCGAACACGTCGCCGCGTTCGAGGTCGCCGCCCGTCTTGACGAGCGTGGCGCTGTCCTCGTTGAATCGCAGATCGTCGCGCAGGTCACCGGCGCCGGTTGCGGCGATCGGGTCGGCGGCGGCCGGGAGCAGTGCGCCGCCGAGTGCGGAGATGGTGATCTGCTGGCGGATGTCGATCGACCCCTCCGTGCCCTGAGCGATGGCGCCGTCGGCGCGGTCCAGGCCGCGCTCGGGCAGGCCCCAGGTACGGCCGTCGAACTTCGGGAGAGCGGAGGAACGCCAGTAGGAGTCTCCGTCGGCGGCGACGACGAAGAGCTCGGTCTCGGACCGGTTGGTCAGCCGTGACCGGATGTCGACGAGGGGGCTGATCACCTCGGTGACGTCGCCACCGTTGCCACCCTTGGTGTCGTACAGCGCTTCGGCGTCGGCGCCGGGAAGGCGGGGACCGACGAAACCGGCGACCAACGCAACCGACAGCGCCGAGCCGGCGGCGACGGGCAGCACGCGTGCGAACAGGGGACGGGGGACGCCGATCGTGGCGGACTGCGCGGGCGCGTGGTGCTGGCGCAACACCACGGTGGCGACCACCCCCGCTGCGACGAGCGCCATCGTCGAGGCGATGCGGCTGCGGTCCGTTCCGAGCGCAGCGACGAAGACGAACAGCACGCCGCCGGGAACGAGCGCCTCGGCCCGGGCGAACGCCCGGAATGCGAAGGTGTCGGCGAGGAGCACGGCGGCGGCCACACCGATCGCGGACAGGACGTTCCACCCGTACAGGAACTCGACCGGGGCGACCTGCGTCCGGAAGTTGTCGCCGACGACGTCCAACTCCAGTCGGAACACCGCCCAGGTCTCCGACGTGGGGAGCAGCAGCGTGAACGTGTCCCGGTAGAACATCGCCCCGACGAGCCAGACGAGGGCGGCGAGCGTGACCGGGAACGCGATCCAGACCGGCGTCCCGAACCTGCGGAGCACGAACGCAGCACCGTGGCCGACGACGGCGACGACGACCAGGTTGTCGAAGAACTCCCAGCCGCTGAACACGCGGGCGAAGCCGGCGGCCACGACGATCGAGTACACGGTGAGCGCCAGCGTCGCGATCGCGTCGGAGCCCACGTCCGTCGCGGTCGTGAGCTGCCTCGTCGTGTCGCTCATCGTGTGGTCACACTCCCACCGGTCTCGCCGGAGCCTCTGTGTTCGGGGTCGTTCGCGCCGTCGACGTGATGCGGCGACCGCTCGACGCGCCGACCAGGTGTCGCCACGTCGAGAGGAACTCTGCCTCGGTCCGGGCCGCCGCGCCGATCAGGGCGCGAGATGTTTCGTCGGTCGTCACCGGGACGATCGCCTGCGTGGGGTCGAGGACCGACCGTGCGGCGGTGATCCCGGCGCCGTTCATCGACCCGGACACCACCACGAGGAGGCCGACGCCCTCGCCCGGATCGCGGTCGAGCACGGGGAGCGCGTCCCCACCGGGTTGGATCGCAGCGAGGACCCGCAGCGTCTCCGCCCCCACGTCGGGTCCGCGCAGGTCGACCCCGCCCGAGACGAAGCGGGTGACGAGGTCGACGTGCGCGGCGCTGCGCACGAGGCTCGCGGCGACCGTGACCGCCCGCTCGAACGATGCGGGGTCGGCGTAAGAGGCGAGGTCGGAGTCGAGGACGACCAGCATCCGACGCAAACCCTCGACCGAGTTCTTCTTCACGAGCAGCTTGTCGCTGCGCGCCGAGGCGCGCCAGTGGATCGTGCGCGGTTCGTCGCCGTCGGCGTATTCGCGCAGGCTGTGGAACTCGCCCGGCCCCAGCCGGCGCGCCTGCGCGAGCAGGTGGCGTCCGAGCGGGCCGTTGCCGAGTTCGGGCATGTCGACCAGGTGCGCCCTCGGTGCGACGACGACGGTGTCGACCCCGGCGACGGTACGTACGCGACGCAGAAGCCCGAGCGGGTCACGCAGTTCGGCGACGAGCGGGCCGAGCGAGATCGTGCCCCGCGCCGAGGTGGGGAGTTGATAGCCGGCGTTCGCGGCCGCTCGGGCGGCGAGCGGCTCGACCGTCAACTCGGCCACGTGGTCCTCGGTGCCGACGCGGCCGACCCGTTCACGCAATCCGAACCGGGCGGACCGCAACGAGCCTGCGTGGTGCAACTCCAGGTCGACCCGGCCGGTGTCGCCGGCGACGAGGATGGTCGGCCTGATCGTGCGCACTCCGGCGACGCGCGGCGTGCGCACCAGGACGTAGAGGAAGGCGGCGACCACGGCGGCGAGGAATCCTGCGCCGATCACGAACAGCTCGACCACGCCGAAGGCACGACCGATCGCGAGCGAGACGACGCCGGCGACGATCGCCAGCACCCCGTACCGGGTCATGATCGGGCGACGGGCACCGGCACGGCTGCGAACACTTCACGGATCGCGTCGTCGGGCGACAGCCGCGACGCGTGGTCGGATCGCAGCACGATGCGGTGTGCGAGCGCCGAGACACCGACGACCTTGACGTCGTCGGGGGTCGCGTAGTTGCGTCCGCGAGCGGCGGCGTGTGCCTTCGATGCGGCGGCCAACTGCAACGTCGCCCGTGGCGAGAGGCCCAGCTCGATCGCCGGGTGGCGCCGGCTCGCCTCGGAGAGGTCCACGAGATACGACTTGAGAGCGCTGGCCATGTAGATCGAACGGACACCGGCGATCATCGTCCGGACCTCCTCGGCCGACACGACCGGTGAGAGGTCGGCGAGCGTGTACTGCGAACCCTGGTCGTCCAGCATCTGCAGTTCGGCGTCGCGGCCCGGGTAGCCGATCGAGATGCGCAACAAGAACCGGTCGAGTTGGCTCTCGGGGAGCCGGTAGGTGCCTTCCTGCTCGACGGGGTTCTGGGTGGCGATGACCATGAACGGCGGAGGCAGGGGGCGGCTCTGTCCGTCGGCGGTGACCTGACGTTCCTCCATGGCCTCCAGCAGCGCCGACTGGGTCTTGGGGGATGCCCGGTTGATCTCGTCGGCGAGGAGGATGTTGGCGAACATCGGACCGGGTTCGAATCGGAACGTCTCGGTGGTGCGCGAGTAGATGCTCACCCCGATCAGGTCGGTCGGCAACAGGTCGGGAGTGAACTGGACCCGTCGCCACGTGCAGTCGATCGACGCCGACAGGGCCTTGGCGAGGCTGGTCTTGCCGACGCCGGGCACGTCCTCCACCAGCAGGTGACCCTCGGCGAGCAGGGCGACGACTGCGAGGTCGATGGCGTCGTCCTTGCCACGGATCACCTGGGCGATGTTCGACGTGATGGCTCCGAAGAGGCTTGCGAAGTTCCTGCTCGCACCGGCCGTCTGGCCGTTCTGGGCGATGGATTCCGTCGCGGTCCTGATGTCCGTCACGATCGGCAGGGTAATGGGCCCTACCATCATCACGGTGTCGCCCCGCCCACCGATGCTCGCCGTCGCCATCGAACCCGCCCGTCTCGCCGCTGCGCTGGTCGACGGATCGGGGACCGTTCTCGTCCGCGACCGCGTCACGATGCCGTCCCGCGACGTGTGGCGTTCGCTCGAGCGACTGGTGCGTCGCGTGAACGCCGCCGCACCCGAATCGGTCGGAGGATTCGACCGAGTCACGGCGAGTTGCGTCGGACCCGTCGACGAGCAGGCGGGCACGGTCTCGCCTCCCTACGTGCCGGCGTGGTCGAACTTCGCGTTGCGCGAACACCTCGAGGAGTTGACGGAGCGACCGGTCACGGTCGCGTCGGCGGGCGCAGCCGCTGCCGAGGCCGAGCGCGTCATCGGTGAGGCGACCGACACGCGCAGCTATCTGTTCGTCGTCGCCGACGCCACCGTCGACTCGGCGTGCATCATCGACGGCCGGCGACTGCGCGGCGCCCACGGCAACGCGGGTTCGATCGCCCACATCACGGTCGATCCTGACGGCCTCGCGTGCTGGTGCGGTTCCAAGGGGTGCCTCGAACCGTATCTGTCCTCGATCGCCCTCGAAGCCGAGATGAACCGGCCGCTGCGGCGCGTCAATCCGTCGACGATCGAGCGTGCCGGCATCATGCTCGGGCGGGCGATCGCTTCGATGTGCGCCACGGTCGACCTCGACACCGTGTTCGTCACGGGTGGCGTGATCGACGCGTTCGGCGATCAACTCCTCGACGTCGCCCGTCGCGAACTGCACACCCGGACGCGGCTGCCGAACCTCGACGGGCTCCGCCTCGTCGAACCCGTCGAACACATCGGACCGCTGCTCAGGGCGGCCGCGCTCGACGGTCCGGCACCGAGCGATTCCGAACCGCCCGTGTCCGCGCCCGCCGGCTCCGAGCCCGCCGGGTCTGCGTCGATCCGTTCCGATCGTCCCGATCGGAACGGCAGGTGAACTCGACGCCCGGCTCGGCTACCGCGCGGTAACCGTGCCTTGCTAGCGTCGGGTGGATGCAGCCGACCTACACCGCTGAAGCCGAGGCCTACCGAGAGAAGGTCCAGGCATTCCTCGCCGAGAAGCTCCCGTCGGACTGGAAGGGCATTGGTGCACTGGAGGGTGAGGCTCTCGAATCCTTCGTCGCCGAATGGCGCACCGTGCTCTACGAGGCGAACTACCTCGCTCCGGGCTGGCCCCAGGAGTTCGGTGGAGCCGGGCTCTCGGCTCTCGAGCAGGTGATCCTCGCCGAGGAGTTCACCAAGGCGGGCGTTCCGACCGGTGGTCCCAACGATGCGTTCAGCATCCAGATGTTGGGCAACACGATCCTGATGTGGGGCACCGACGAGCAGAAGGCGCACTACATCCCGCGCATCCTGTCGGGTGAGGACGTGTGGTGCCAGGGCTACTCCGAGCCCGACGCCGGATCCGACCTCGGCAACGTCGGACTCAAGGCCGAGCTCGACGGTGACGAGTGGGTGCTCAACGGACAGAAGATCTGGACCTCGGCCGGCCACCTCGCCGATCACATCTTCACGCTCGCCCGGACCGACCCGGACTCCCCGAAGCACAAGGGCATCTCGTTCCTCCTCGTCCCGATGGACCAGCCGGGCATCGAGGTGCGTCCGATCAAGATGATCTCCGGTGACAGCGAGTTCAACGAGGTCTTCTACACCGACGCTCGGGTGCCCAAGGAGAACGTCATCGGCGGCGTCAACAACGGATGGGGCGTCGCGATGTCGCTGCTCGGCTACGAGCGTGGCGAAGCCGCGGCGACCGGCCCGATCCGCTTCCAGGCCGAGTACGCCCGTCTCGAGGCCATGGCCAAGGAACGTGGGCTCGCCGACGATCCGGTCATCCGGCAGCGGTTGGCGAAGGCGTACTCCACGACACGGATCATGGGATTCCTCGGCAAGCGCGTCCTCACCCAGTTCCTCGCCGGACACCACCCGGGTCCCGACGCCGCCATCGGCAAGCTCCAGTGGAGCGAGTACCACAAGGTGGTCACCGAGCTCGCGATGGACATCATGGGGGCCGACGCACTCTTCTGGGACGGCCGCAAGCCGCCGTCGTCGTTCGGTGCCGACGACGCGGGGGCGGCGAACTCGCAGTCGTCGTGGATCGGCACGTTCCTCAACGCTCGCGCCGGCACGATCTACGCGGGTTCGAGCCAGATCCAGCGCAACATCATCGGCGAGATGATCCTCGGGCTCCCCAAGGAGCCCAAGCCGGCATCGCCGACCCAGTAGGTCGCCGATCCCACCGTCCGAGATGCGGGTTGCGGTGAGGCTCGGTCGGGCTGAGGGCGACGGAGACTCACCGCTCGGGTGTGGCCCGGGTGTGCGGTGAGGCTGGGTCGGGCTGAGGGCGACGGAGACTCACCGCTCGGGTGTGGCCCGGGGGTGCGGGCGACGTGGCGCACGGGGCGACATGCCACTGCGACGCCCGCGTATGCTTCGTGACGTGATCCGTTCCGGTCTGGCAGTCGCTCGGCGGCCACGTCTGTGGAGCACGGCGGCGCGCCAGGCGCGACGCACGTCTGCTCCCGGCTGGTGGAAGCGCCGACCGTTCCTCCCGGTGCCGTCGGGTGAGTACCTCCGGTTCCGGCTCCTGACGCAGTACGGCGACGACGAGCACGCGTGGGACCCCGACGACGTCGTGCGGTACCTCGAGTGGTGCAGATCCTGGGAGATGGGCGCCATCAGCGCTCCCTGAGGTCCCTTCGATGCACAGCGCGCTCGTTCTCAACGCCAGCTACGAGCCGCTCAGCGTCGTGTCCTCACGGCGCGCCACGTGCCTGATCCTCGCCGAGAAGGCCGAACTCCTCGAAGACGACGGGACCGTGTTGCGATCGGAGGTGCTGGCCGTCCCGAGCCCGTCGGTGATCCGGCTGCGGTACATGGTCAAGGTGCCCTACGTGCGTCGCACCGCCATGTCGAGGCGTGCGGTGTTCGCCCGTGACGATCACCGATGTCAGTACTGCGGTGCCCGGGCCGACTCGATCGACCACGTCCACCCCAGATCCCGTGGCGGGCTGCACGTCTGGGAGAACGTCGCCGCCGCGTGCCGACCGTGCAACCTCACCAAGCGCGACCGCACGCCCGAGGAGGCCGGCATGCGCCTGGCCCGGCCGTGCCGCGCACCCCGGCAGTCGGCCTGGGTCGTGGTCGCCACCAGTGCCGTGCCCGACGCATGGCGGGCCTACCTGCCGATCGCTTCGTGAGCCGACGTTGACCGTTCACGCATGGCGGGTCGTGGCCCGCCGATCGACCGCGTCGGAGTTCCACGCGCAGGCGATCCCGGAGCCGGCCCGGCCCGAGGTGTGGGTGCATGACGTGACTCGTCCGGCGCTCGTGCTCGGTTCGACGCAACGGGCGGACGGCATCGTCGACACCGAGGCGTGCGAGCGAGCGGGGTTCGAGGTCGTGCGGAGACGCAGTGGTGGGGGAGCGGTCCTGCTCGTCCCCGGCGAGGTCACGTGGGTCGACGTGATCCTGCCGGCCGGCGCGCCGGGGTGGAGTGACGACGTCCACCGCCCGATGGTCTGGCTCGGTGAGCGACTCGCCGAGGCGTTCACCGCGGCGGGAATCGAAGGATCCCGAGTCCACGCAGCCGGACTGATCGCCACCGAGCACTCCCGGCTGATCTGCTTCGACGGGCTCGGACCCGGCGAGTTGACGCTGGGAGACGCCAAGCTCGTGGGAGTCAGCCAGCGACGGACTCGGACAGCGGCACGCCTCCAGTGCTGCTGGTACTCGTCGTACGATCCCGCCACACTCACCCGGTTGCTGGTCGGCGCTCCCGACCCGGCCGACCTCCGTCCGGTCGCCCTGGTCGATGCGGACACGTCGGCGGCCGTGGTGCGCTGCCTGGCGCAGGCGCTCGACGCCGCCTCCTGAGCATTCGTCTGGGTCGCCTCGTCGCGCCCTGCCCTGCCCGGTGCGACCCGGTCGGGACGTGAAGAGTCCGATGGAGGAATGTGGGGGAATGTGGTTGACGATGGGGGGGAATGGGGGCATAGTGGGGCCGACCGGGGGAAGCTCCCTCGCGAGTCTCAGGCAGGGAGTCGGTCAGGATCGTGTTTGTCGGTGTGTACGAGCGTCAGCTCGACGAGCGTGGGCGGGTGGCGTTGCCGACCCCGTTCCGCAGCTCCATCGGCGAGCAGTGCTACCTGACGTTCGGTGACGACGGCTGCGTTCGGATCATGGGCGCCGACGTGTTCCAGAGCGAGGCGCAGGAGATGATCGACGCCGTCAAGGCGGGCACCGTGTCGCGAGCCAAGCAGCGTGCATTCTCCTCGTCGGTCGTCGTGGCGGGCATCGACAAGCAGGGTCGGATCCTCGTCGACCCCCGACTGCGTGGTCACGCTGCGATCGACCTGCAGAGCCCCGTCAAGGTGCTCGGCGCCCTCGACCGTGTCGAGATCTGGGAGCCGTCGCGCTACGACGAACAAGAAGCCGCCGGGCTGGAGGAACTGTGACCGACCTGTTCGAACACGACCCCGTGATGGTCGACGAGATCACGGCGATCTTCGACGCGGTGCCGGCGGGCACCGTGATCGACGCGACCCTCGGCGGGGGAGGGCACAGCCATGCGCTGTTGACGCGTCGGCACGACATCAGCATCCTCGGCATCGACCAGGACGCCGATGCCATCGCCGCGGCCCTCGAGCGCCTGGCCGAGTTCGCCGACCGGGTGCGCACCAGCCGCCGGCGCTTCGACGAGATCCCCGAGGCGATGGCCGAACACGGCATCACCGAGGTGAGCGGCGCGCTGTTCGACCTCGGCGTGTCGTCACCCCAGCTCGATCGTGCCGAACGTGGCTTCTCGTACCGCAACGACGGGCCCGTCGACATGCGCATGGACGACGAGCAGCAGTGGTCGGCCCACGACGTCGTGAACGGCTACGAGCGCGACGAACTCGTGCGGATCATCCGACAGCACGGCGACGAACGGTTTGCGAAGCGCATCGCCGACGCGATCGTCGGCGCCCGCCCCGTCGAGTCGACCACGCAACTCGCCGAGATCGTGACCGCGGCGATTCCCGCCGCGGCCCGTCGTACCGGCGGACATCCGGCCAAGCGGACCTTCCAGGCGATCCGCATCGAGGTCAACTCCGAACTCGACGTGCTGCCGACCGCGCTCGACCAGGCGATCGAGGCCACCGTCCCGGGTGGTCGCATCGCCGTGCTGTCGTACCACTCGGGAGAGGATCGGATCGCGAAGCAGCGCTTCTCCCTGGCAGCAGGCGCATGCGACTGCCCTCACGACCTGCCCTGCGTGTGCGGAGCGGTCCAGACCGTTCGCGTGGTGCGCGGCGTGGCCAAGCGGGCGACGCCCGACGAGCAGACCCGCAATCGTCGTTCCACGAGTGCGCTGCTGCGCGTCGTGGAGAAGACCGAACCGATTCCCAAGGGCATCGGCCCGTCGGGTGCCGCCTGATGGCGCTCACCGCGATCAGCCCGAATCGGGTCGCGCCCCGCGCGGAGCGACCCGACCTCAAGGTCGTCCCCGGCCGCCGTCGCCGCTGGCCGGCCGTGCTGGGCGCGATGATCCTCGTCGGCGTGATGGCGGCGATGCTGGGCGCGGCGGTCTTCCACACGCAGCTCGCCGAGCGTCAGCTCGAGATCGATGATCTGGAGCGCAGCGTCCAGGCCGAACGGGACCGCTTCGACGAGTTGCGCTACGACCGTGCCGTCCTGCGCTCGCCGCAGCGCATCGCCGACGAAGCCGAGGCCCTCGGCATGGTCCGCGGCGAGACGAGTCGCTTCATCACGGTCGACCCGATGGAACTCGCCGTGCAACTCGCTGCCGCGGGGCCGACCGACGGCCGCACCACGTCGTCGATCGAGGACGACGATCCGCTCGACCAGTTCCGCGACGTCAAGTCGGTCTCGGCGGGGCAACCATGAGCCGACCACGCACGACCCGCACGCACTCGGGGCGCACCCGGAACGCAGGTGACGCACCTCTCGGCCGGGCGACCTCGACGAGAACACAGGGCACGAGAACACAGGCCACCAGGACACAGGGCACGAGGTCACAGGGTGCTGCACCCGCACGGTCCGCAGCGTCGGGTCCGCGCGTGAACGACACAGCGGCGAAGCGGTCGAGCGCGCCGACGGTGCCGCCGAACCGGGAGCGCGTCCCGGTCGCATCGAAGCAGCGTCGCACCTCGGAGCAGAGCGCTTCTCGACGTCGCACCTCGCCGCGGCATGCGGCGAAAGGATCGACCGGACGATCGGCGAATCGCGAGGCGGACCGCGGACGGCGCTCGGGTGAGAACCACCGCCGGATCAGCGCACCGAGGCCGGAGATCCGAGCTCACGAAGCCAAGTCGGGGTCACCGCGCACGCGCCTGATCGTGGCGCTCGTCGTGCTGTCGCTCCTCCTCGTCGCGATCGTCGTGCGTGTGACGCAGCTCAAGACCTCCGATGCCGAGTCGTTCCGTTCGGCGGGGGCGGCGCAGTGGACGCGAACCCGTGACATCGTCGCTCAGCGCGGGACGATCTTCGACCGCCACGGCAACGAGCTGGCGATGTCGGTCCCCGCTGCGGCGATCTCGATCAACCCGAAGCTCGTGGAGAACGGTCCGGCCACGGTCCAGATGCTCGACGACTTCCTCGACCTGCCCGACGACAAGGTCGCCGACCTGCTCGTCGAGGTCAACCGCCCCCTCGCCGAACGGCGCGGCTTCGTGTACGTCGCCCGGCAGGTCGATGCCGAGGTGGGTCAGCACATCGAGGCGTTGAACCGTGCCGGCATCAACGTCGACGACGAGTCCCGACGCGAGATGCCCGGGGGCCTGACGGGTCAGACCGTGCTCGGTCGCACCAACATCGACGGTGCCGGCATCGCCGGTCTGGAGTTGCAGTACGACGACGTGCTCACCGGCACGGGCGGTCAGATGACCCGCGAGATCGCACCGGGCGGACGCACGATCGCAGGATCGGAGACGATCACCGCATCGCCCGTCGCCGGAGACGACCTCGTGCTGACCATCGACCGTTCGATCCAGTTCGCGACCGAACAGATCCTGATCGAACAGGTCACGAACATCGACGCCCGCGGCGGATTCATCATCGTCATGGACTCCGACACCGGTGAGATCTACGCGAACTCGTCGGTACGCCGAGATCCCGACACCGACGAACCGATGGTGACCGGCGCCAACTTCGTCGCACTCGACAGCTACGAGCCCGGCTCGGTGGCCAAGGTGATCACGGTCGCGGGCGCTCTCGACGCCGGAGCGGTGACGCCCGCGACGACCTTCGAGGTCCCGTGGCGCGAGCAGTACTACGACGACCTGTTGAAGGACTCCCACGAGCACGACACCGAGGTGATGACCGTCGAGGACATCCTGGTGGAGTCGTCGAACATCGGGACGATCAAGATCCAGGAGACGATGGGTCGCTTCGTCCACCACGACTACATGACCGCATTCGGTCTCGGCGAGAAGACCGCGCTCGACTTCCCCGACGAGTCCCCGGGCATCTTCAAGGCCGCCGACGAGTTGTGGGGGAGCGAGCGGGTGACGGTGGCATACGGCCAGGGCATGTCGAGCACGCCGCTGCAGATGGCGGCGGCGATCAACACCATCGCCAACGACGGCGTGTACGTCGCTCCTCGACTCGTGGCGGCAACGGTCGGGCCCGACGGCACGACCACGGCGATGCCGCCGTCGGAGACCCGTCGCGTCGTGTCGTCGCAGGCCGCATCGCAGACCGCCGCCATGATGCAGGAGGTCGTGTGCAACCCGAAGGGCACGGCGAAGCTCGCGGCCGTTCCCGGGCTCCCGATCGCCGGCAAGACCGGCACCGCGTTCAAGGCAGCGGCGAACGGCACCTACTACGACGACAACGGCGACCGGATCTACTACGCCAGCTTCGCCGGATTCTTCCCCGCCGACGACCCGCAGGTCACCGTCCTCGTGGCGATCGACGAGCCGCCGCCCGGCACGCGCGACCGCTTCGGCGGCACGGCGTCGGCGCCGCTGTTCGCTGCACTGACACCGATGTTGATCCACGAACTGGGGATCCGGCCGGGCGAGAACGACGTCGGCTGCGAAGGCTGATCGATCCGACATGTCCGCACCAGCAGTGATGAGGCGACCGTGACGTCGCCGTCCGTCGAGACGGTCGCCGAGCGTGTCGGCGTCACCGGCACACAGGTCATCGGTGGCGCATCCGTCCAGGTGACGGGGATCGCGCACGATTCACGAGAGGTCGTCCCCGGGCAGATCTTCGCGTGCCTGCGTGGCGACTCCTTCGACGGGCACGACCATGCATCGGCTGCCGTGGCCGCAGGTGCCGTCGCACTGCTCGTCGATCACCGACTCGACGCCGACGACCTGAACGGTGTCGACGACGTCGCCCAGATCGTGGTCACCGACACGCGCTTGGCCGTGGGCCCCGCATCGGCAGCGGCCTGGGGTGATCCCGCCGACCGTCTGCTGATGATCGGGATCACCGGGACCAACGGAAAGACCACGACGGCCCAGATCGTGGCGGCCGCGCTCGAAGGTGCCGGCCTGCCCACCGGGATCATCGGCACTCTTCACGGCCCGCGCACCACGCCCGAGGCACCGGACCTGCACGCACGGCTCGCTCGGTTCGTCGCCGACGGTTGCGAAGCGGTCGTGATGGAGGTGTCCTCGCACGCCCTCGCTCTGCACCGTGTGGACGGCACGCGGTTCGACGTCGTCGGTTTCACCAACTTCGGCCACGACCACCTCGATCTGCACGGATCTCCCGAGGCGTACTTCCGGGCGAAGTCGACGTTGTTCAGGACCGCGTTCGCCGCTCGTGCGGTGATCGACGTCGACGATGCTCACGGCCTCCTGCTCGCGGACGCCGTCGACGGTGACATCGACGTCCGACGAGTGACGAGCAGCGAGCTGGTAGACGTCGTCGTGGGTCCGGCCATGCATCGCTACACGTGGAAGGGTCGCACGGTCGAAGTCCCGCTCGGGGGAGACTTCAACGTCGCCAACTCCCGGATGGCGCTCGAACTGGTCGACCGGCTCGCCGAATCCGACCGGCGGATCGACCTCGACCGCGCCGTGCTCGGCGTCGCCGACCTCCCACCCGTGCCCGGACGTTTCGAACCCGTGGACACCGACGAGACGCGCGCACGGGGCTTCTCGGTGGTCGTCGACTACGCCCATACCCCCGACGGCCTCGAACGCCTGCTCGACGCAGCCCGGCTGATCACCGCCGGCCGGGTGATCGTGGTGTTCGGGTGTGCGGGCCGACGCGATCGCGAGAAGCGACCGGTGATGGGCGAGATCGCGGCGCGGCTCGCCGACATCGCGATCGCCACGTCGGACAACCCGCGCGGGGAGGATCCCGACGCGATCATCGGTGACGTGATCGCCGGAGCGCCGTCGGAGTACCGTTCACGCGTGACCGCCGAGCCCGACCGTCGTCGTGCGATCCGCCACGCACTCCACCTCGCCGACACCGGCGACACGGTGGTGATCGCCGGCAAGGGTCACGAGACCTACCAGGATCTCGGCGACGTCACCATCGACTTCGACGACCGACAGGTCGCCCGAGAAGAACTGGCGCGTGAACACGTCGCGCCCGAAGAACCGGGTCCGGAGGCTGCCGCACGGCGAGCACCCGACGGCCGTGAAACGAAGGATCTGTCGTGATCTCCATCCTCCTCTCCGCCTCCGTCTCGACACTCGTGTCGCTGTTCGGCACGCGGTACCTGATCATCTTCTTCCAGACCAGGGGGCAGGGCCAGCCGATCCTCGGCAAGGACGATCACGGCCCCGAGCACCACATGGCCAAGCAGGGCACCCCCACGATGGGTGGCCTCGCCATCGTGATCGCCGCATTCCTCGGTTGGCTGATCGCCCACGTGCGCGAGGACCTGCCGTTCGCCCGTCAGTCGATGATCGTCTGGGTCGGTGTGCTCTTCATGGCCCTGATGGGCTTCCTCGACGACTACATCAAGGTCCGCAAGCGCCACAACCGAGGGATCTTCTGGAAGCAGAAGAACTACATCACGATGGCCGCCAGCTTCGCGGTGGCGTGGTGGCTGGTCGTCGGAACCGGCATCTCCGAGACGATCTCGGTCACCCGCTCCGATCTCGGTGTGGAGGTGCCCACCATCGTCTGGATCCTGTTCTCCGGTGGGATCATCTGGGCGACCACGAACGCCGTCAACGTCACCGACGGCCTCGACGGCCTCGCTGCGGGATCGGCGCTGATGGGCTTCGGTGCGTTCGTCATCATCGCCTACCTGAAGTTCCGCAACGTCGACCTCTACCCGGCGGTGGTCAACCCGCTCGACATGGGGGTGTTCGCCGCAGCCTTCGCCGGCGGCTGCCTCGGATTCCTCTGGTGGAACGCGGCCCCGGCGCGGATCTTCATGGGAGACGTCGGCGCGCTCGCCATCGGCACCGCACTGGCCTTCATGGCGCTCACCCTCAACACGCAGTTGCTGATCGTGCTGCTGTGCGCCATCAACGTGATGGAAGCCGGGTCGGTCGCCATCCAGATGATCGTCTTCAAGGCATCGGGACGCAAGAAGCGCCTGTTCCGGATGTCGCCCATCCACCACCACTTCGAACTCGTCGGCTGGCCCGAGACGACCGTGATCATCCGCTTCTGGCTGATCGCCGCGATCTCGGTCGGTCTCGCGCTCGGCATCTTCATCGCCGACTTCTCCACGCTGTCGGCGGCCTGATGCGCGCCCTCGTCTACGGACTGGCCGTCACCGGCGCGTCGACGGTGCGTGCGCTACGGCGGCGTGGGTACGACGTGATCTGCGGCGACGACGTCGTCACCGCCGAGCGGATCGCCACCGCACGGGCCCTCGGTGTCGAACTCCTCGACGCCCCCGACGCCGACGTACTCGCCGATCTGGTCGCGACCTGCGACCTGGTCAGCCCCGCACCGGGGATTCCCGAGACGCACGCCGTCGTGGTGGCCGCGCAGGCTGCGGGTGTCGAGGTCGTGTCGGAGATCGAACTCGCCTACCGCTGGGAACAGGAGCGTCCGGGCGGACCGCGGCCGATCCTCGCGATCACCGGGACCGACGGCAAGACCACCACCACGCTGATGACGGTCGCCATGCTGCGCGCCGCCGGACTCTCGACCGTCGACGCCGGCAACACCGACACACCGCTGGTCGACGCGATCGAGGACGACGGGTACGACGCATTCGTCGTCGAGTGCACCAGCTTCCGCCTCGCGTGGACGCCCACGTTCCGGCCCGACGCAGGGGCGTGGCTGAACCTGGCGCCCGACCACCTCAACTGGCACGTCTCGATGCAGAGCTACGGCGACGCGAAGGCCCGGATCTGGCGGAACCAGCGCCCCGACGACGTGGCCGTCGCCTTCACCGGTGCGCCGGACGTCATGTCACGCCTCGCCGGCTCCCCGGGACGCCACCTCACGTTCGGGCCGGGCGGCGACTACCACCTCGACGGTGACACACTCACCGGGCCGAGCGGACCGATCGCGAGCACGACGACGATGCGCCGGGCGCTGCCGCACGACATCACGAACGCGCTCGCCGCGTCGGCGCTCGTCCTGGAGACCGGTCTGGCCGACAGCGATGCGATCCGGTCCGCACTCGTCTCCTTCGTCGGGCCACCGCACCGGTTGGAGCACATCGGGCGGTGGGACGGCGTGGACTGGTTCAACGACTCCAAGGCCACCACACCGCACGCCGCCGGTGTGGCGATCCGGGCGTTCGACGACATCGTGTTGATCGCCGGTGGGAAGGACAAGTACGTCGACCTGGCCGAGATGGCGGTCGATGCGGATCGAGTCAAGGCGGTCGTCGCGATCGGCGAGACCCGCGACGCCGTCGCGTCCGCGTTCTCGGCGGTCGTGGCCGCCGGAGGGGTCGTCCAGACCACGGAGTTCCTGCCCGAGGCAGTCGCCCGGGCCGCCGCGCTCGCGGCGCCGGGCGACACGCTCCTGCTGTCTCCGGGCTGCGCGAGCCTCGACCAGTACCGGTCCTTCGAGGAGCGCGGCGACCACTTCCGCGATCTGGCCCGTGCCCTGCACGGCGACACGAACGACGACACGAAGGGTGAGGCCTGATGGCATCCACGACCTCCGTCCAGGACCGACGCCGAGCGGCGCTCGAGCGAGTCACGGGAGAGGCGGCCGAGGACCGGACGCGGAAGCGCCCGCCACTGCCCGGTCTGCCGACACTGTCCCGGCGCTCGACGTCGTCGCGCACCCGGGGTCGTGCGGTCACGGCCGCGCCCGAGATCGCCGGGCCCCCGCCCGTCATCTGGTACGGGATCATCGCCGTGGTGATCGTGTTCGTGATGCTGGGCCTCGTGATGGTGCTCTCGGCGTCGGCGGTGACCGAAGCGAACAAGGGCAACGGCGCCTACGGCGTGTTCGTGAAACAGTCCATCTGGGCGGGCCTCGGCGTCGGCGGGCTCGTGATCATGGCCAGGGTCCCGTACACGGCGTGGCGTCGACTCACACTTCCGCTCGCCGTCGTCGGGACCGCCGCCATGCTCGGCCCGCTGGTGCCCGGGATCGGGGGAGACGTGAACGGCGCTCGCGCGTGGATCCGGGTCGGCGGCTTCAGCGTTCAACCGTCGGAGTTCCTCAAGCTGGTGGTGGTGCTCGTCACCGCCGACCTGCTCACCCGGCGCTTCGGGCAGATGAACCACCGTCGCAACACCCTCTACCCACTCGCCGGGATCGGGGCCGTCGGCACCGGACTCTGCATGGCCCAGGGCGACCTCGGGTCGGCCATCGTGCTCGGCGCCGTCGTGTTCGCCATCGCCTGGATCGCCGGCGTGCCATTCGCACCCATGACGCTGATGGGATCCGTCGCCACGGCGGTCGGCCTGTTCTTCGTGTTCTCCAGCTCGACGCGCACCGACCGCTTCACTGCGTTCCTGGACGTCACCGGCAACAAGGATCGCCTGGCGTGGCAGACCTACCAGGGGTACGTGAGCATGGCGTCGGGCGGACTGGGCGGCTCGGGGATCGGGGGCTCCAAGACCAAGCTCGGGTACCTGCCGTACGCGCACAGCGACTTCATCTTCGCGATCATCGCCGACGAACTCGGCATGCTCGGTGCCGGTGCCGTGATCGGCGGTTTCATCATGCTGGTCTGGTTCGGTGTCCAGACCGCTCTGGCGTCGCCCGACCGCTTCGGCATGCTCGTCGCGGGCGGCATCGCCTCGTGGTTCGGTGTCCAGGCGATCGTCAATCTCGGTGGCGTCACCGGACTGATGCCCGTGACCGGGCTGACGCTGCCGTTCTTCTCGGCCGGCGGCAGTTCGCTGTTCGTGTCGATGGCCGCCGTCGGTCTGCTGCTCAGCGTGGCGCGACGCGCCGGGAGTCGGGTCGGACGCACGGCCCCCCGGTCGTGAGCACTTTCGCCGTCGTCACCGGCGGCGGAACCGCCGGGCACGTCCTGCCGGCGCTCGCCGTCGCCGGTGCCCTGGTGGCGGCGGGGCACCCGCCCGAGGAGATCCACTACGTCGGCTGCACACGCGGGATCGAGACCCGACTCCTCCCCGACACGCCCCACCCACACACGTTCTTCGACGTCGTCGGCTTCCAGCGATCGCTCAGTCGGCGCAACCTCGGTTTCGTCCCCAAGATGCTGCGGGCTCGCCGCTCGGCGATCGCCCTGTTGCGCGAGTTGCGTCCGAAGGTGGTGGTGAGCGTCGGCGGGTACGCATCCATGCCGGCGGTGTTCGCGGCCCGTGCGCTCGACATCCCGATCGTGGTGGTGTCCTACGACCGCACTCCCGGCCGGGCGAGCCGCCTGTCGGCCCGAACGGCGGCGGCGTGCGCTGTGGCGTTCGAGAACTCGCCGCTCCCGAGGGCGACCGTGACCGGTGCCCCCGTGCGTCAGGAGGTCCTGACCATCGACCGAACCGGAGACCGTGCGGCTTCCCGCCTCCGCCTCGGCGTGCCCGACGAACGGTTCCTGGTGGCGGTGATGGGTGGGTCGCTCGGCTCGGGTGTCCTCAATGCGGCGGTCGCGGACTACGTGCAGACGCACCGCGACGACGTGGGCCTCGCGGTGCGGCAGGTGGCGGGGGAGCGGTTCGTCGACGGGATCGACGTGGCGCAGCACCCTTCCGGCGACGCGTCGGCGGGAATCGTCCACCAGGTGGTCGGATACGAGTCCGACATGCCTGCGGTGTACGCGGCGGCCGACCTGCTGATCGGTCGGGGCGGGGCGAGCACCGTGCACGAGGTCGCCGTCACCGGGATCCCTGCGATCCTGGTGCCCTGGGCCGGAGCGACCGACGACCACCAGACCGACAACGTGCAGTGGCTCTCCGAGGCCGGCGGTGCGGTCCTGCTCGCAGAGCCCGATCTGACCCGTCTCGCCGACGAGATCGAGCGGCTGCGGGCCGATCCCGCCGCCCGGGCAGATCTCGGTGAGGCTGCGCGCCTGCGGGGCGACGTCCACAGATCGGGCGCATTGGCCGAGTTGGTCCAGCGGGTCGCCCTAACCTCGGCAACGTCATGACTTCGCCTTCCTCCGTGGCGCCGACCGCGCCACTCGACCTGTCCATCCCGCATCGCCTGCACGTCGTGGGTGTCGGCGGCCCGGGCATGAGCGCGATCGCGATCGCCCTCTCCGAGATGGGCCACGACGTGTCGGGCTCCGACCTGCGCGAGCATCCCGTCCTCGATCGCGTCCGAGCCGCGAACGTGTCGGTCGCGATCGGCCACGATCGGTCCCTCGTCCACGGGGTCGACGCCGTCACGGCGTCCACCGCCATCCCCGAGCGCAACGTCGAACTCGACGAGGCCCGCACCACGGGAGTCACCGTGCTGCGTCGGGCGGGCATGCTCGCCTCGATCTGTGCCCGGGCCAAGGCACTCGGCGTCGCCGGCACGCACGGCAAGACCACCACCACGTCGATGCTGATGCTGATGCTCGCCGAGGCGGGGTTGCGTCCGAGCTTCGTCGTGGGCGGTGACGTCACGGATCTCGGCACGGGCGCCCAGTGGACCGGAGGGGAGTGGTTCGTGGTCGAGGCCGACGAGAGCGACGGCACGCACCTCGAACTCCCGCTGCACGGCACCATCCTCACCAACGTCGAAGTCGACCATCTCGACCACTACGGCTCGTTCGACGCCATCGTCGAGAGCTTCGACCGCTATCTGTCCCAGGTGTCCGGCCCGAAGGTGGTCTGCGGCGACGACGAGGTGGCGGGGCGGTTGGCCTCCCGCCACGACTGCGTCACCTACGGTCGTGACGAGGGCAACGACGTCCGGGCCGTCGACGTGCGGGCCGACCGCGGCGCGTTCGTGTTCGACGTGGTCCGTCGCGGTGAACGCATCGGGACGATCGAGTTGCCGATGCGCGGCATCCACAACGTGATCAACGCGACCGGGGCCATCGCGATGGCGCTGGAGGTCAGCGTGCCCTTCGCCGACGTGCGCACTGCGCTCGCCAAGTTCGGTGGCGTCGCCCGTCGCTTCGACGTGCGAGGTGTCGACGGCGGTGCCACGTTCGTGGACGACTACGCCCACCTGCCGTCGGAGATCTCCGCCGTCCTGGCCGCGACGCGCCACAGCGGCGATGCCTGGAAACGCGTCGTCGCCGTGTTCCAGCCGAACCGGTACAACCGGATCTCGGAGATCTGGGAGGAGTACGGCCCGTCGTTCGCCGATGCCGATGTCGTCGTCCTGACCGACATCTACGCGTCCGGTACCACCCCCATCCCCGGTGTCACCGGCAAGCTGATCGTCAACGCGGTCACCGAGTCCGACCCGTCGAAGCGGGTCGTGTGGCTGCCCCAACGCCAGGACCTGATCGACTTCGTCGCCCGCGAAGCCCGCGACGGCGACATCGTCGTGTCGATGGGGTGCGGCGACATCGCGACACTCCCGTCGGAGGTGCTCGATGCCCGTCAGCGCCACTGAGACCGGCCGCAGCGACGCCGTCGAGCAAGCCGTCGCGGCGCTCGGCGGCCTCGCCGAGCGAGACGTGGCGATCGGCCCGATGACCACGTACCGGGTGGGTGGAACGGCCGACGTGTTCGTCCGGGTCCGTTCGGTCGCCGACCTGCACCTCGTCGCGCGAGCCCGTCGAGCCAGTGGGATGCCCGTTCTCGTGGTCGGTCGGGGCTCGAACCTGCTCGTCGCCGACGGCGGGTTCCGGGGCATCGCCGTGTCGCTGCTCGACATCGCCACCGACGTCGTCATCGACGAATCGACGTCGGTCGTCGAGGCGGGCAGCGCAGTTCTGCTCCCGGTGCTCGCACGACGACTGGCGACGGTGGGTCTGACCGGCTTCGAATGGGCGGTGGGTGTTCCCGGATCGATCGGTGGCGCGGTGCGGATGAACGCCGGTGGCCACGGCTCGGACATGTCGGAGTCGCTCCTCGACGCACGCATCGTCGACCTCGACGACGGCCGAGACACCGTCGTCGCTTCCGCCGACCTCGGCCTGCGGTTCCGTGGGAGTGCCCTGCGCGCCGACCAGGTGGTCGTGTCGGCGCGCCTGCAACTCGCGCCAGGAGACCCGGCCGTCGCCAAGGCAGCCCTGAGCGAGATCGTCGCGTGGCGTCGGGCCATGCAGCCCGGTGGCCAGAACGCCGGATCGGTGTTCGTCAACCCGGTGCCCGGCGAGGTGAGTGCCGGTCAACTCGTCGACGAGGTCGGCCTCCGTGGGTTCCGTCACGGAACCGCGAGCGTGTCCGACAAGCACGCCAACTTCATCCAGGCCGACGAGGGCGGGAGCGCCGACGACGTGCGCGAGCTGATGAGGCAGGTGGCGGCACGGGTCCGAGCCGAGACGGGGTACGACCTGCGCAGCGAGATCCGACTGGTCGGGTTCGAGTCGTGAGCCGGTCGACGTCGAAACGGTGGATCCGATGAAGAAGTGGTGGAAGCGGTCGTCCGAGCCCGACGCGCCCGTCGTGGAGCGCGAGTTCGCCGACGTGCGGATCATCCGACGCGACGAGAGCGACAAGATCGCGGCCGAACTGTCCCAGGCGTTCGCCGGTCGGGACGGCGCCGTGGCGTCCGGCCGTGGGCCCGTTACCGATCCCGACGACTCCGACGATGCGACCGCGCCGACCTCGCGCACGACGATCGCCATCGGCGGAGTCGACGAACTGCCCGACGCGGTGTATCTCGACGACGAGTTCGGCGACGGCGACGATTCCGGAACGGTGTTCATCGACGACGACGGCACCGGCGACGCGATCGCAGCCAAGGACGCCACCGGTCGGGGCATCGAACCGCGTCTGCGTCAACGCCGCATCGGGGTGCGTCGTGCGCAGGGGCGCAAGCGACTCAAGTGGGCCGGCATCGTCGTGGTCGTCTTCGTGCTCGTGGTCGGCGTGCTCGCGGTCCTCGGATCGTCGTTGTTCTCGGTCTCGAACGTCGACGTGACCGGCGTGCGCAGCGCCGATCCCGCCGCCATCGAGGCCGTCGTGGCCGACCTGGTCGACGAGCCCGTCCTGCTGGTCGACACCGACGACGCCGAGCGGCGTCTCGAGGAGATCGCCTTCGTGGAGACCGCCCGCGTCCGCACCGACTTCCCGAGCTCCGTGTCGATCGAGATCCGCGAACGGGTGCCGGTGGCCACCGTCCAGGGAACGGACGGCCAGTTCCGCATCCTCGACGCGGACGGGCGGGTGCTCGACGTGATCGGAGGTCAGCCGGTCGCGTTCGTGTTGATCTCCGGCACGAACCCGCTCGACCTCGACGAAGGTGAGTTCGCCTCCCAGGGCTACGCGTCGGCGACGTCGATCGTCACGAAGCTCACGCCGGCGGTCCGTTCGCGTCTGGTGTCGATGTCGGTCACGCCCGACGGTTCGGACCTGCGATTCGTGCTCTCCAACGACCCGGGCGAGAACATCGAGGTCCGGCTCGGCGTCGCGATCACCGACGACGATCAGATCCAACGACTCGTCCGATTGGAACGCGTCCTGGACGACGTGCTCGGCACCGACACGACCGTGATCGACGTGTCGACGTCCGAGACCACCGAACGCTGATGCGGACCCGCCGTGCGATGAACTGTCCGCTGGTCGGGCTAGCGTCCCCGTGCGATGCCGGCGGACCTGGCAGAATGCGACACACCATGTACACAGCCATGAACACCCACGAGAGGACCCACTGATGGTCGGGACACCGCAGAACTATCTCGCCGTCATCAAGGTCATCGGTGTCGGTGGGGGTGGCGTCAACGCCGTCAACCGGATGATCGACGCCGGGCTCAAGGGTGTCGAGTTCATCGC
This sequence comes from Ilumatobacter sp., assembly GCF_039969435.1. Taxonomy (GTDB): domain Bacteria; phylum Actinomycetota; class Acidimicrobiia; order Acidimicrobiales; family Ilumatobacteraceae; genus Ilumatobacter_A. Next base: position 717,221 of record NZ_JBDVNU010000036.1, on the reverse strand, counting down.
GGTCAACACCGATGCGCAGGCGCTGCTCATGAGTGATGCCGACGTGAAGCTCGACATCGGCCGCGATCTCACCCGAGGTCTCGGAGCCGGCAGCGATCCCGAGGTCGGCCGTGAGGCCGCCGAATCGCACCGTGACGAGATCGAAGAGGTCGTCCGCGGCGCGGACATGGTGTTCATCACCGCCGGCGAAGGCGGAGGCACCGGCACCGGGGCAGCACCCGTGATCGCCGAGATTTCGCGTGAAGCGGGTGCGCTCACCATCGGTGTCGTCACCCGACCGTTCTCGTTCGAGGGCCGTCGTCGAGGCGTCCAGGCCGACAACGGCGTGCAGAAGCTGAAGGAGAAGGTCGACACGCTGATCGTCATCCCGAACGATCGCCTGCTCACCGTCGCCAACGACAAGACCAGCGTCCTCAACGCGTTCAAGATGGCCGACGAGGTCCTCCTGCAGGGCGTGTCGGGCATCACCGGCCTGATCACCACACCGGGCCTGATCAACACCGACTTCGCCGACGTGAAGGCGGTCCTCAAGGACGCCGGCACCGCCCTCATGGGCATCGGCCAGGCCAGCGGCGACGACCGTGCGGTGTCGGCCGCGAAGCAGGCGATCTCCAGCCCGCTGCTCGAATCGGCGATCGATGGCGCCCGCGGCGTGCTGCTCAACATCACCGGGCCGTCCAGCATGGGTCTGTTCGAGATGAACGCTGCCGCCGAGATCATCCACGGGGTCGCACACGACGACGCACTGATCATCTTCGGCACCGTCGTCGACGACGAGATGGGTGACGAGGTGCGCGTCACGGTCATCTCCGCCGGATTCGACCGCAACGACGGCTCCTCGACCATGCCGAGTTCCTCCTCGTCGAGCGGTCAGCCGACGGGGCCGTCGGGCGACCAACCACGCACCTCGCCGACGCGGATCACCGAGCTCTTCGGTGACGTCGACGACGACGATCCGCTCGCCGACGATGACGACGACTTCGACGTCCCGTCGTTCCTCAAGTGAGCCCTGCGGGTGACGCACCCGCTGCTCGACGTCATCGTCGGTGACCGTCGGCTCCGGGTCGTCGCGACCGAACGCACCGACGGCGACGTCCATCCGCTCCGCACGGGGCCGGACACCCTCGCCGCACGCCAACACGCGATCACGGGTGCGGATCGCTCCTGGGTGATGACGGATCAAGTCCACGGGGTCGACGTGTCGACCGTCGACGGATCCGCTCCCTGGTCGCCGACGACGGGTGTGGCCGACGTCATCGTGACCGGGGCACTCGACGCGACGATCGCGATCTGGGCAGCCGACTGCGCCCCGATCGTCGTGGCCGCCGACGACGGGACACTCGTGGCCGCACACGGTGGCTGGCGCGGTCTGGCGATGGGGGTCGTCGACGTGGCGGTCGACGCCGCCGTCGGCAACGGTGGCTCCGTCGCGGCCGCCGTGCTCGGTCCCGTGATCCACCCCTGCTGCTACGAGTTCGATCCCGACGATCTCGCCACGATCCCGGACGCGATCCCGGGCCGCACCTCGAGCGGCGGTCCGGCGCTCGACGTGCCCGCCACCGTCGCCGCGTCGCTGGCCCGTCGTGGAGTCGACCTCGACGCGTCGGGACCGTGTACGGGCTGCGACGACAGGTGGTTCTCCCACCGCGTCCGCTCCGAGCCGGGCCGTCACGCCGTCATCGCCTGGTGGGAGCACGCCCGGTGACCGACGACGTGAACGCGCACCGCGCCGTCGGTCGACTGATCGAGGACCTGGCCGGGATCCGTCGACGCATCGAGAGCGTGGAGCGCGCCTGGGACCACGAGGTGGAGATCGTGGCGGTCACCAAGGCATTCGATCCGTCGATCGTGGATCTGGCCGTCGACGCCGGATGTCGAGCGATCGGCGAGAACTACGCGCAGGACCTGCTGTCGAAGCGGGACGTGATCGAGGCGTTCGACCACGATCGTCGACCGCGCGTCGACTTCATCGGACGACTGCAGTCGAACAAGGTGCGCCAACTCGCCGGTCTGGTCGATCGCTGGGCCACCGTCGACCGGGCGTCGCTCGCACGCGAGATCTCCAAGCGCGACCCGGGTGCCGAGGTGCTCGTCCAGGTCAACGCCACGGGCGAACCGGACAAGGGTGGGTGCGACCCCGACGACGTGGCCGCACTGCTCAAGACGTGCCGCGACCGAGGTCTGTGCGCCGTCGGGCTGCTCGGGATCGGGCCGACCGGGCAACCGCCAGAGGCGGCGGCAACGGCGTTCACCATCGTGCGGGCGCTGGTCGACGAGCACGGTCTCGACGTGTGCTCGATGGGCATGACCGCCGATCTGGAGGTCGCCGTGCGCTGCGGGGCCACCTCGGTCCGTGTCGGATCGGCGCTTTTCGGATCGCGACCTGGTGGACCCGTCCACCAACAATCGGGTGAGCGCGGCTAACCTCCGGCGCTCAGGAGGACGACATGTCAATGTGGAAGAAGACCATGGACTACCTGGGTCTTGGTCCCGACGATGCCTACGACGATTACGACGACGACTACGGACAGGAACCCCCTGTCCGACAGCAACGCGCGCCTCGTGAGCCGGAGCCGCGTTGGGAGCCCGAGGACGAGCCCGCGGTGCGCACGGTCGAGAAGCGACCGAGCTTCCCGTCGCGTGACTTCGATGCATCAGCGGCGTCTCGACGGCCATCGCAGTCTGCGCCGCCTCCTCGCTCGTCGGGTGACCATTCCGGCGTTCAGATCCGACCGAACGTGAGCGATGCGCCCACGCCCCAACCCCAACTCCGGAGCATCCCGGGAGGCGCCATGGAACCGCACACCGTTCGACCCCGCCGGTTCGACCAGGCCCAGGAAGTGGCCGACGCCTTCAAGAGCGGCACACCGGTGATCATGAACCTCGAGGGCACCGAGCGAGACGTCGCTCGCCGTCTCATCGACTTCGGCAGCGGGATCTGCTACGCGTTGGACGGCACGATGGAGAAGGTGGCAACCGGCGTCTACCTGCTCAAGCCACCGCATCGCCAGCAGCGCTACGACGAATACGACGCCTGACCAGGCGCAGCGGACACGACCACGACCGAGTGCGGCGCGGGCACGACGAATCAGCGACACGGAGTTTCACATGGACATCAGCCCGCAGCGGGTACGCACCGCCGAGTTCAAGACCGTCAAGCGCGGTCTCGACCCCGACGAGGTCAGGGCGTTCCTGACCGACGTTGCCACCGAACTCGAACGCGCCCAGAACCAGTCGACCGCCATGGAGGCGCGGGCGCGTGCCGCCGTGGCCCGCCTGCAGGAACTGTCCGATGGTGCAGCAGCGGCACCGGTCGCCACGAGCGAGCCGTCCTCGGCCGACCGGGCGCCCGCCGAGGCACCGGCCTCCACCGAGGTGCGCCCGTCGGTCGACGAGGCCGAGACCATCTCGCGCACCCTGTTGCTGGCGCAGCGGACCGCCGACATGACGGTGGCCGAGGCGAAGGCCGACGCCGAGCGCATCGCACGCGAGGCCACCGAGGAGGCATCGCGAACGCTCGATTCGACGCGCGAGATGTCGGTGCGACTCCTCGACGAAGCCCGCGACGAGGCGCGGCGCGCCGGTGACTCCGAGCGCAGCGCCGTGCGGACCGAGGTGGAGTCGCTCAAGGCTCGCCGTGACTTCCTCGAATCCGACGTGGATCACCTCGAACGCCACCTGGCCGACGAGCGTTCACGGCTGCGTGAGGCGGCCACCACGCTGCTCGACCTCACCGAGCGGGTCCCCGGCGGCATGGGCGAGGTCCGACGCCCGCTGCTCTCGGCCGCCGACGATTCCGCAGCGTCCGGCGGAACGAGCGTGGGCGGGCCGACGTCGGTCGTCGACGACGCAGCCGCCCAGGGCTCGACCGATCCTGGCGCCGCCAGCCGGGAATCCGACGATCAGGACCGCGACCGGTCCGACGTCGCCACGGCGGCGTCGCCTGTCGGGCGGAGCGACGCCGATCCCGACGCCGACGATCCGGACGGCCTGTTCATCCTCACCGATGCGGACGCGACGGGCGAGATCGCCGGTGCCCCCGTCACCGACGAGGACGAAGAAGTCATCCGCTTCGGCGACTGACCCACGGGTAGCCTCCCGGGCGTGTCCTACCCCGATGTCGACCCGCAACCGGACTTCCCCGCACTCGAACAGACCATTCTCGAGCGTTGGGAGCGCACCGGAGCGTTCCAGGCATCGATCGACCAGCGCGACGCCGGCACGAACGGCAGCAACGAGTTCGTCTTCTACGACGGTCCTCCCTTCGCGAACGGCCTGCCGCACTACGGGCACCTGCTGACCGGCTACGTCAAGGACGCCATCCCGCGCTATCAGACGATGCGTGGCAAGCGGGTCGAGCGACGCTTCGGATGGGACTGCCACGGACTGCCCGCCGAGGTGAAGGCCGAGCAGGAACTCGGCATCTCGGGCCACCCCGAAATCGCCGCATTCGGGATCGACAAGTTCAACGACGCCTGTCGCACCAGCGTGCTCCAGTACACCTCCGACTGGGAGCAGTACGTCACCCGACAAGCCCGCTGGGTCGACTTCGACAACGACTACAAGACCCTCGACCTCACGTACATGGAGAGCGTGATGTGGGCGTTCAAGACGCTGCACGACAAGGGACTGATCTACGAGGGTTTCCGGGTCCTGGCCTACTGCTGGCGCTGTGAGACCCCCCTGTCGAACACCGAGACGCGGATGGACGACACGTACCAGGACCGTCAGGATCCGGCTCTCACGGTCGCGTTCACGCTGGAGACCGGCGAGAAGATGGTCGCCTGGACCACCACGCCGTGGACGCTGCCGTCGAACCTGGCGCTCGCCGTGGGTCCCGACATCGACTACGCCGTGCTCGAACAGGGTGGTGAGCGGTACATCATCGCCGACGCACTGGTGGCCAACCACGAGGCGGAGTTCGGCGAGGCCGAACGCGTCGACACGCTGAAGGGGTCCGACCTCGTCGGTCGCCGCTACACGCCGCTGTTCGACTTCTTCACCGACACCGATCTCCACGGAACCGAGAACGCCTGGCAGGTGCTCGGCGCCGACTTCGTGTCGACCGAGGACGGCACGGGAATCGTCCACATGGCTCCCGGCTTCGGCGAGGACGACCAGATCGTCAGCAACGCGGCCGGGATCCCGACGCTGTGTCCGATGGACGAACACGGTTGCTTCACGGCCGAGGTCACGGACTACGTCGGCACCCACGTGTTCGACGCGAACAAGACGATCATCGCCGATCTGAAGGCGCGGGGCACGCTCGCCGACGGTGGCGTCGTGGTGCGTCATGCCACGTACGACCACTCCTACCCGCACTGCTGGCGCTGTGCGCAGCCCCTCGTGTACCGCGCCATCTCGTCGTGGTTCGTCGAGGTCACCCGGTTCCGCGACCGGATGGTCGAACTGAACCAGGAGATCACCTGGCAGCCGGCCCACATCAAGGAGGGCAGCTTCGGCAAGTGGATCGAGAACGCCCGCGACTGGGCGATCAGCCGGAACCGGTTCTGGGGGTCGCCGATCCCCGTGTGGCGCTCCGACAACCCGGACTTCCCGCGCATCGACGTCTACGGGTCGCTGGAACAGTTGGAGAACGACTTCGGTGTGGCGGTGACCGACCTGCACCGTCCGCAGATCGACGAACTCGTGCGGCCCAACCCGGACGACCCGTCGGGTGAGTCGATGATGCGGCGCGTCCCCGAAGTGCTCGACTGCTGGTTCGAGTCGGGGTCGATGCCCTTCGCCCAGGTGCACTATCCGTTCGAGAACCAGGAGTGGTTCGAACACCACTACCCGGGCGACTTCATCGTGGAGTACATCGGTCAGACGCGCGGGTGGTTCTACACGCTGCACGTGCTCGCCACGGCGCTGTTCGACCGCCCGGCGTTCTCCAACTGCGTGAGCCACGGAATCGTGCTCGGCAGCGACGGCGCGAAGATGTCGAAGTCGCTCAACAACTACCCGGACCCCCAGGAGATGTTCGACGCCCACGGGGCCGATGCGATGCGGTGGCACCTGCTCAGCTCGGCCATCCTGCGCGGCGGCGACGGCATGGTCACCGAGGCGGGGATGCGCGAGACGGTGCGCCAGATCCTGCTTCCCCTGTGGAACTCGTGGTACTTCCTCACGCTCTACGCGAACGCGGGGGAGCGCGTGGGCACCGTACGGACCGATTCGACCAACGTGCTGGACCGATACGTCCTGGCCAAGACCCGTGATCTCGTGTCGGACATGACGTCGTCCTTCGACGCCTACGACCTGTTCGGCGCGTGCCAGCACGTCCGGTCGTACCTCGACGTGCTCACGAACTGGTACGTGCGCCGGAGCCGGAGCCGGTTCTGGGCGGGTGATCAGGACGCCGTCGACACCCTGCACACCGTGCTGTCGGTGCTGACGCGCCTCACGGCGCCGCTCCTCCCGTTCGTCTCGGAGGAGATCCACGACGGGCTGAACCGCGCCGGGACCGGGCCCGTCGACGACCGCGATGCCTCCGCCAGCGTGCACCTCGGCGACTGGCCCACGATCGACGAGCTCCCGGCCGACGACGAACTCGTCGCCTCCATGGACCTCGCCCGTGACGTCTGTTCGTCGACGCTGTCGGTGCGCAAGGCCCACAAGCGCCGAGTCCGCCTCCCGCTCCTGTCCGTCACCGTCGCATCGCCCGACGCCGAACGCCTGGTCGACTTCGTCGACCTGATCGCCGACGAGATCAACGTCCGGCACGTGGAGTTGACCACCGACGTGGGCTCGGTGGCCTCGGAAGTGCTGAAACTCGTGCCCGCCAAGCTCGGTCCCCGACTCGGCAAGGACGTCCAGAACGTCATCAAGGCGCACAAGGCCGGCGACTGGACCGTCGACGCGGTCGAGGGAGGCCGCGTGGTGAAGGTCGGCGAGTGGGTGCTGGACGAGGGTGAGTACCTGCTGGAACAGGTCGCGTCGGCCGATCAGGCGAGCACGGGGCTCGGATCCCACGTCGGCGTCGTCGCGCTCGACACCTCGGTGACAGACGAACTCGAACGCGAAGGACGGGCGCGGGATCTGATCCGCGCCATCCAGCAGGCCCGGCGCGACGCAGATCTCGCCGTGTCCGACCGGATCGACCTCACGGTCACCGCACCGACCCTCGTCGCCGAGGCGCTGCGCCACCACCAGGACCTCGTCGCACGAGAGACCCTGGCCGAGAGCGTCGAGATCGTCATCGCCCAGGAGGATGATGCCGAGTCCGTCGTCGTGGTCGCGCGGGCGAACCGGTAGAGTCCGGCGCTCACACAGCCGAAGCAGACGGAGCACCTCATGGCCGCAGCGAAGAAGACCGCCCGCAAGAAGACCGCGACGAGGTCGGCGGCCGCACCGAAGGCCGCAGTGAGGAAGTCGTCAGCGAAGAAGACCGCAGCCAAGCAGACGACCGCAGCCAAGAAGACGACCGCAGCCTCCACGACGCCGGCCAAGAAGACCCCGGCGAAGAAGACGGCCGCGAAGAAGACAGCCGCGAAGAAGACGGCCGCCACGACTGCGGCCGAGAAGACCCCCGCCAAGAAATCTGCTGCGTCCGTCCGGGCCGCAGCTGCGAAGTCCCCGGCCGCAAGAGCCACAGCAAAGAGGATCGTGAACAAGAAGCCATCGTCACCACGTTCTGCTCTCCTGTCGAACGACGTCCCCGAGGTGCACGAGATCCCGCCGCCACGTGGCACGACCAAGGACGGCATCGCCTACACGAAGGACTTCGACGTGAAGTTCCTGAAGATGCAGCGCGAGGAACTCCAGGCGCGACGTGCGTCGGAGATCCGGCGCGCGACCCGACTCGAAGACGAGGCCGAGAGCCTCATCGAGGGCGGCGAGATGGGCGACGTCCAGTTCGACGACGAAGGTGGCGAAGGCGACACCATGGTCGTGCAGCGCGACCTCGATCGTCTCCTCTCGAGCCAGGCCCGCCAGACCGTCGAGGAGATCGACGAGGCCCTCGCCCGGATCGAGGCCGGCACGTACGGCTACTCCGAGGTGTCGGGTCAGCCGATCCCACGTGAACGTCTCGAGGCTCTGCCCGAGACCACGGTCCTCGCTGCCGAGAAGGTCAGTGGCGCCGGACGCCGATAGTCGCGTCAGCGCATGGCGAGCGCCCGTGGCGCTCGCTGTCGGTGTCGTCGTCGCGGATCAACTGTCCAAGCACTGGGCGGTCAACCGTCTCCGCAAGGACCAACCGATCGACGATCGCACGATCGACCTGATCGGCTCGTTGCGCTTCAATCTCGCGTTCAACAAGGGAATGGCCTTCAGTCAGGGCCAGGGGCTCGGGCCGCTGATCGCCGTCGTCGCCACGGTCGTGATCGTCTGGCTGCTGATCTCGCTGCGCACCACCGCCGGTCGACTCAACACGTTCGGGATCGGCTGCGTCATCGGTGGCGCCGCCGGCAACCTGATCGACCGGGCATTCCGACAGGAGGCGTGGCTGCGGGGAGGCGTCGTCGACTTCATCGACCTCCAGTGGTTCCCGATCTTCAACCTGGCCGACTCGGCGATCAACGTCGGGGCCGCGGCGCTGATCCTCAACGCCATCCTCGGTGCCCGACGGGCGGCGAGCGACGACGCGCTGTCCGACGGAGCGGCAACGAGCGACACGGACATCGATGCGGCCGACTCGGCTGCGTCCGATCCCGGCACGGAACCCGATGCCCCCGACCACGAGATCGACGGCGAGGTCCGGGTCGGCGCGGATCGCCGGACCGCGAACCGGATCATCGAACGTGGCATCGACGGCGGTGCCGCAACGGACGACGACGGGGTCGTGGCTTCCGACACCGTCGACCACGCCGACGAGAACGCCGCCGAGAGCGCCGACGAGGACGACGCATGATCGTCGAGGAGGTTCCGGCCGCTCTCGACGGTCAGCGACTCGACCGTATCGTGGCGCTGATCGGCGACATCAGCCGATCCGATGCGTCCAGCACCATCTCCGACGGCGGGGTGAAGGTCGACGGCCTCGCCGTCTCCTCGGGCAAGATCCGCCTGGTCGAAGGCCAGCGGATCGAGATCGATCCGGCCATGTTCCCGGTGATCGAACTCCCCGGACCGGACGCCGACGTCGAGTTCGGCGTCGTGCACGAGGACGAGCACGTCATCGTCGTCGACAAGCCGCCGGGCCTCGTGGTCCACCCGGGAGCGGGGAACAAACTCGGGACCCTGGCCAACGGACTGCTCCACCGATTCCCCGACATCGAAGACGTCGGTGATCGGATGCGGCCGGGCATCGTGCATCGCCTCGACGCCGGGAGTTCCGGTCTGCTCGTGGTCGCCCGGACCCAGGAGGCGGCAGATCGGCTGATCGCCCAGTTCGCCGACCACAGCGCCACCCGGGTGTACGACGCGATGGTGTGGGGCGTGCCCGATGCCCCGCACGGCATCATCGACGCCCCGCTGGGCCGCAGTCGCAGCGATCCGTTGCGCATGGCGGTGGTGGCCGACGGGCGTCCGTCGCGCACCGACTACCAGGTCATCGGTTCGTACTCGGAGCCGGCGTTGGTCTCGCGACTCGAGTGCCGCCTGGAGACGGGGCGTACCCACCAGATCCGGGTCCACCTGTCGTCGATCAACCATCCGCTGCTCGGTGACCCGACCTACGGCCAGCGGCGTCCGAACCTCGGTCTGCAGCGTCCGTTCCTGCACGCCGCACAGTTGCAGTTCGTGCACCCCGGCACCGGCGAACGGGTCACCCACCACAGCCCCCTCGCCCCCGACCTCCAGGTGTGGCTCGACAAGCTGGTCGTCTGACTCCTCCTCACCCCGACCCTCGCCGTGAGGATCGCCCCGTCCTGGGACGGGGTCTGGCTCACGTCGCCGGATGAACCGGCTGGGCGTGAGGATCGCCCCGTCCTGGCGCGGGGTCTGGCTCACGTCGTCGGAGTGGATCAGTGGAGGTGGTCGGGGAGGTGTGGCCACTCCGCTTCGCCTCGGCTGATCGAGGCGATCGTGGCCAGCGTGTACCCGTCGAGGTGCTGGCGCATGTGGGCGCCGGCCTGTTCCCAGATCGCGAGCAGCACGCACTGACCCTCGTGGTCGCACGCTCCGTCCTGGTGAGGTTGGCCGAAGTCGCCCAGCGTGATCGGGCCGTCGACGGCGGACACGATCTGGGAGAGCGTGATCTCCTCGGGTGACCGATTGAGGATGTAGCCGCCGCCGACGCCGCGTTTGGAGCGCACCAGGCCCGCACCCTTGAGTGCCAGGAGGATCTGTTCGAGGTACGGCTGGGGGAGTCCGGTGCGCTCGGCGATGTCACGCACGGAGGTGGGCGTCGGCGCGTTCGCGGCGTCGGTGCGCAACGCCAACGACAGGAGGGCACGACAGGCGTAGTCGCCGCGAGTGGAGATGCGCACGACTCGCAGACTAGGCGGTACGTACACTGTTCACAGTGAGTGCATCCGCTGTCCATCCGATCATCCCGGACTACGCGGGCGCCAACGTCAGAGGGATCGTGCCGGCGCTGCTGGGCCCGTCGTCGTGGGCCGACACCGTGCCCGAGTGGATGCCGGACGCGGTGCGGGCGGCTGACGCTGTTGTCCTGCTGGTGCTGGACGGGCTCGGATGGGATCAACTCCGCGAGCACGCAGCACTCGCCCCGACGCTGATGTCGATGCAGGGCCGATCCATCCACACCGTGGCCCCCACCACCACCGCCACCGCGCTGAGTTCGATCACGACCGGGCTCACCCCCGGTGAGCACGGCCTCGTCGGCTACCGGATGTCGCTGGGCGGCGACGTGATCAACGTGTTGCGCTGGGCGGTGGGTGAACAGCAGGTGCGTCGCTCGCATCCTCCGCGTGACGTCCAGACCTTCGAGCCGTTCCTCGGTCAGCGGGTCCCGGTCGTCGCCCAGGGCGAACTGCAGACCTCGGCGTTCAGCGAAGCTCACCTGCGGGGCTGTGACCCGGTCGGGTGGCGGGCGCCGTCGAGCATCGCGGTCGAGGCCGCCGCGCAGGTCGAGGCGGGCGAGCGGTTCGTGTACTGCTACTACAACGGCATCGACAAGATCGCCCACGAGCGTGGCTTCGGCTCGTTCTACGATGCCGAGCTCCGGTACTCCGATGCACTCGTGGCCGACCTGATGGCGGCCCTCCCGGCCGGCACGGCGGTGCTGGTCACCGCCGACCACGGTCAGGTCGACGTCGGCGACCGGATCATCCACCCCTCCGACGAGCTGCTCGGTCGGGTCACGATGCAGTCCGGCGAAGGCCGCTTCCGATGGTGGCACTGCCGCCCTGGCGACGTCGACGGGCTGGCAACAGCCGCTCGAGACGCCCACGGTGACGTCGCCTGGATCGTCACGAAGGAACAGATGCTCGACGAGGCGTGGTTCGGACCCACCGTGTCGCCGCCGATCCAGCGCCGCCTCGGCGATGTGGCGCTGTGCGCCCACGCCCCCGTCAGCTTCCACGAGGACGCCGACTCCGGTCCGTTCGAGTTGGTGTGTCGACACGGATCGCTCACGTCGGCCGAGGTCAATGTGCCGCTCCTTGGTGCATTGATCGACTGAACTGCCAGAATCGACGTCATGTCGAACACCTCCGATGACACGACCGGCCGCGACGAGAGCGGACCCGCCGACAGGACGCCCGAGGCCGAGAAGCCCGAGGTGGTCACGACCGGGACGGGGGCCCAGGTCGAGGTGCCTGCCGACGAGGCGTCGTCGGACGAGGACGACGCGGAGGAGCAGTCGGCGATCACCGAGCCCGGCAAGGTGATGCGCATCGGGTCGATGGTCAAGCAGCTCCTCGAGGAAGTGCGTGCCGCCGATCTCGACGAGGCGTCGCGCGAGCGTCTCGCCGAGGTCTACGAACGTTCGATCGTGGAGTTGTCGTCGGCCTTGTCGCCCGACCTCCAGGAAGAGCTGCGGATGCTCTCCCTGCCGTTCGACGAGGACGGCATCCCGAGCGAAGCCGAACTCCGTGTCGCCAAGGCGCAGCTGGTCGGCTGGCTCGAAGGGCTGTTCCACGGCATCCAGGCCAGCCTGATGGCACAGCAGTTCGCCGCCCAGCAGCAGTTGCAGCAGATGAAGCAGATCCCACCCGGCCAGGGCCAGCCGGGTCATGGTCAACCGAGCGGGCCAGTCGCCCCGCCTCAGACCGGCACCTACCTGTGATCCACCCGGTCCGTCGGGTTCCGATCGGGACGGACCGTCCGCAGTGGCATGACGGCCCCGGTCGCCCGGGAATCCGCGCCCTGGAATCCCTGATCACATCGCTGTAAGTTGTTCCGCCCCATGGCCGACTCGTTCACCCATCTGCACGTCCACACCGAGTTCTCGATGCTCGACGGCGCGTCGCGGTTGGACGAGATGGTGGCCAAGGCGGTGCAGGACGGTCAGCCCGCCATCGGGATGACCGACCACGGCAACATGTACGGCACCCTGGACTTCTACAAGGAGTGCAACAGCCAGGGCATCAAGCCGATCATCGGCACCGAGGCCTACATGGCCCACGACCATCGCTCCGAGCGCCCCTCACGCCGTGGGCGGGTCGACGATTCGGGCGGCGAGACCCAGGGTGGCAACAAGCTCTACTACCACCTCATCCTGCTGGCGGAGAACAACGAGGGCTACAAGAACCTGATCCAACTGTCGTCGCTCGCGTTCATGGAGGGCTACTACTACAAGCCCCGCATGGACTGGGAGTTGCTCGAGAAGTACTCGACGGGCCTGATCGCCACGAGCGGTTGCCTCGGCGGTCACGTGCTGCAGTCGCTGCTCAACGGTGACGAAGCGGGTGCCCTGGAGAAGGCGGGCCGGCTGCAGGACATCTTCGGGCGCGACAACTTCTTCATCGAGATCCAGGACCACGGCATCCCCGCCCAGGCCGAGACCAACCCGAAGCTGCTGGAGATCGCGAAGAAGATCAAGGCGCCGTTGCTCGCCACGAACGACAGCCACTACACCCACCAGCACGACCACGACGCACACGACGCTCTGCTGTGCGTGCAGACCGGGTCGCTCATGTCGGACCCGAAGCGCTTCAAGTTCGCCGGCTCGGACCACTACCTCAAGACCGCAGCCGAGATGCGGTACCTGTTCCGCGAGATCCCCTCGGCCTGCGACAACTCGCTGTGGATCGCGGAGCGGGCCGACGTGGAGATCGAGTTCGGCAAGCCGCTGCTCCCGAACTTCCCCTTGCCGCCGGGCTTCGACGACGACGAGGCATATCTCCGTCACCTCACCCAGGAGGGTGCCGAGAAGCGCTGGGGCACACAGGTCCCCGCGGCCGCGGTGGAGCGCTTGGCGTACGAACTGTCGGTGATCTGCGACATGGGATTCGCGTCGTACTTCCTGATCACGTGGGATCTCATCAAACACGCACGGGACAACAACATCCGCGTCGGGCCGGGCCGTGGTTCGGCGGCCGGTTGCGCGGTGGCATATTGCCTGTGGATCACCGACCTCGACCCGATCGAGTACGACCTGCTGTTCGAGCGCTTCCTCAACCCGAGCCGCATCTCGATGCCCGACATCGACATGGACTTCGAGACCCGCTACCGCGACGAGATGATCCGGTACGCAGCCGAACGGTACGGACGTGACCACGTGGCCCAGATCGTCACGTTCGGGTCGATCAAGGCGCGCAACGCGGCGCGTGACGCGGCCCGTGTGCTCGGCTTTCCGTACAGCGTCGGCGACAAGATCGCCAAGGCGATGCCCCCGCTCGTGATGGGTCGTGACACGCCCCTGAAGTACTGCTTCGAGGACATCCCCAAGTATCACGACGGCTACAAGGCCGCCGCCGACCTGCGGGCGATGTACGAGACCGATCCGGAGATCAAGCAGGTGATCGATGTCGCGAAGGGCCTCGAAGGTCTGAAGCGCTCCGACGGCATCCACGCGGCGGCCGTGGTGATCACCAAGGATCCCGTCACGGACTACGTGCCGATCCAGCGCAAGCCCGAAGCCGGCAAGAACGCCGAGGACGCCCCGGTCGTGACGCAGTTCGAGATGCACGGCGTCGAGTCGCTCGGCCTGTTGAAGATGGACTTCCTCGGTCTGCGCAACCTCGACGTCATCTCCGACGCCGAGGCGATGATCCGCGAACGCCACGACCCGGAGTTCGACATCGAGAAGACGCGACTGGACGACAAGAAGACCTACGAGTTGCTGTCACGCGGCGACACGATCGGCATCTTCCAGCTCGAGTCACCGCCGATGCGCCAGTTGCTCAAGGCGATGGAGCCCAAGACGTTCCCCCACATCGCCGCCGTGCTCGCGCTCTACCGACCCGGGCCGATGTCGGTGAACATGCACTACGACTTCGCCGACCGGATGAACGGTCGCCAGGAGGTCAGCTACTTCCACGAGGACGCCAAGGAGGTGCTCGGCGACACGTACGGCCTGATGATCTACCAGGAGAGCGTGATGCGCGTGGCGCAGAAGTTCGCCGGGTACTCGCTGGCCGAGGCCGACAACCTGCGCAAGGCGATGGGCAAGAAGTCGCGGGAGGTCATGGCCCAGGCACGCCAGGCCTTCGAGGACGGCGTCGTCGCAGCGGGGTACGGCGACGAGATGGGCCCGATGCTGTTCGACATCATCGAGAAGTTCGCCGACTACGCCTTCAACAAGAGCCACACGTTCGGCTACGGCCTGATCACCTACCAGACCGCCTACATGAAGGCGCACTACCCGGTCGAGTACATCGCATCGTTGCTCACCAGCGTCAAGAACAACCTGGACAAGGCGGCCACCTACCTCGCCGACTGCCGCTCGATGGGGATCAAGGTGCTCCCTCCCGACGTGAACCGGTCGCTGATGAACTTCGGCGCACTGTCGCCCGAACAGCTCCCCGAGGGAGTGACGGTCGCTGTCGGCAGTCCGGGGGCGATCACGTTCGGCCTGTCGGCGGTGCGCAACGTCGGCGAGGCACTGGTCGAGCTGCTGATCGCGGAACGCACCGAGAACGGACGCTTCGACAGCTTCCACGACTTCGTCGAACGGGTGCCCGAAGGGGTGCTGAACAAGCGCACGATCGAATCGCTGATCAAGGGTGGCGGCTTCGACTCCCTCGGCCACGACCGCCGAGCGCTGCTCACCGTGTTCGAACACATCATCGACACCACCGTCAAGCGTCGCCGCGAGGAGGCCAAGGGGGTGATGTCGCTGTTCGGCGACTACTCCGGTGACGGCGGGTCGGGCGACGGCGGCGCCGATTCGGGCGGTTCGTTCAACGAGCGGACCCCGATCCCGACGGACATGGAGTTCGACAAGTCCGACAAGTTGCGTTTCGAGAAGGAGATGCTCGGGCTGTACGTCTCGGACCATCCGCTGTTCGGAGTCGAGGGCGCACTGAAGCGCAAGGTCGAGCACAACCTCATCGACCTCTCGAGCATGGAGGACGGAACCCCGGTCGTCGTCGGTGGGGTGATCACGAATCTCGCCCGCAAGTTCACGAAGAAGGGTGACCAGATGGCGGTGTT
Organism: Ilumatobacter sp.; assembly: GCF_039969435.1. Classification (GTDB taxonomy): domain Bacteria; phylum Actinomycetota; class Acidimicrobiia; order Acidimicrobiales; family Ilumatobacteraceae; genus Ilumatobacter_A. The sequence goes on along the minus strand of NZ_JBDVNU010000036.1, from coordinate 701,777 downwards.
CGTGCTCGAGGACCTCGACGCCTCGATCGAGGTCACGATCTTCCCCCGCACGCTCGCCGAACAGGGTCACAAGTTGGAGGACGACCTGATCGTGTCGGTCAAGGGCCGACTCGACCGTCGCGACGAGTCACGCTTCGGGATCATCGGCCAGACCATCACGGTGCTCCAGGGACTCGGTGACGGCCCGGCCACCCCGCTGCGGCTGCGTCTCCATGCGTCGTCGTTGGACGAGTTGAAGATCCAACGGCTGAAGCGGATCCTCAAGGAACATCCGGGCGAGTCGGTCGTCCTGATCGACATCGGCCAGCAGAAGGTGCTCAAGCTGTCCGACGAGTTCCGTGTGGACATCGACCGCGTCGTGGGCGAGTTGCGCATGGCGTTCGGCCACGACGCCGTGCTGCTCTGAGCCCTCGTCCGGCACCATCACGGGGTTTCTGGCATTTCGACGCAGTGCTGTAGAATGGGGACAATGGCCCTGGATGTTGTGACCAATGACGCCTCCGCGCTCACGGAGGAAAATCTCGAGGAACTGGCGGGCATGGACGAGGCGTTCGGCGTCGAGCAGTTGCTCAAGGCGCAGGAGGACTGGGTACTGATCACCACGGCTCGTTTCGGCAGTTCACTGCAGGGTTTCACCTTCTCGACCCTCGAGCGGATCGGGGGCACCCCGTGCGTCCTGATCGGGTTGATGTCGGTCAAGCGCACGTCGAAGCGCGACCAGGTGCTGCGTGGGCTGATGGGTGAGGCATACCACCGGGCGCTCATGGCGTTTCCCGACGAGGACGTCGTGGTCGGCTCGCGCTTCGTCAACGCCGACGCCCGGATCGCCTTCAAGGACCTCGACGGGCTCACGCCGTCGCCCGACGAGGATGCCGTCGGCGAGGAACGGGCCTGGGGGCGGCGTCTCGCCAAGCGGTTCTCGATCGACAAGAAGTACGACGCCAAGACGTTCACGGCCAGCACGGGCGCCCAGGACGGCTACCTCGACTTCGAAGCGCTCGATCCGACGAAGGTCGACGCCGACCTCGTCGCGATGATGCGCAGCGTCCCGGCCGACAAGGGCGGGGCGATGGTCGTGTACGGATGGACCATGGCCGAGGATCTCGTCAAGCTGGGCAAGCGGTCCTGACCGGGGCCTGACCCACCGGAACGCACCACGCGTCGATCCAGTCCGATCGGCGTCCGGGACCGACGAGCGCGTCGAGGAGGGATGTCGTGGCCGCACACCACCGCAGTTCGCGGCGAGCAGGAAGCGATGAGTGAGTTCGCCGACGTCGTCCGCAACCGGCGGATGACCCGATCGTTCTCGACTCGACCCGTCGATCCGACCGTGCTCGATTCGCTGGTCGACCTGGCCGCACGGTCACCCAGTGCCGGAAAGACCCAGGGCTGGCACCTCGTCGTGCTGGAGGGGGCCGACACCGCCCGCTACTGGGACATCACGCTGCCGGTCGCTCGCCGGGCCGGGTTCCGCTGGACCCGACTGCTGGACGCGCCGCTGTTGCTGCTGGTCCTCGCCGATCCCGACGCCTACGTGGCGCGGTACGGGGAGCCGGACAAAGCCGCCACCGGTCTTGGAGCGTCCGCCGACGCCTGGCCCGCCCCGTACTGGACCATCGACGCATCGATGGCGGCGATGACGTTGCTCCACGCCGCCGAGGACGCGGGGCTCGGTGCGCTGTTCTTCGGCGTGTTCCAGCGCGAGGACGCGGTTCGCGCTGCACTCGCCGTCCCGGACCGCCTGCAGATGATCGGGGCGATCGCTCTCGGGTATCCGCACCAGGACGAACCCGGTGGCGGCGCTCCCGGTCGGCCCGACACCTCGGGGCGCTCCGCGGCACGGCGTCGGCGGCCTCCGGCGGAGATCATCCACCGAGGCGGTTGGTAGCCGCCGACACGTCACGCGTCGACCCGTCGTGTCGGGTTCCCCGGCCTGGTTCCCCGTGGTGGCGTTCAGGCGTCGGGCCCGGCCGTGTCTGCCGTGTCTACCGTGTCTGCCGCCTTCGTGACGGTGTCCTTCGCGAGCGCGCCACCGGTGAGCGCACTGACGAACTCGTCGGTGGTGGCGGAGGGAGCGCTGCACACGTGGTCCTTGCACACGTAGGCGAAGCCCGGCGTCCGATCCTCCCAGAGGGGCGAGTCGTACGGCTCTCCCCACGCGAGCACGGCATCGGGACGCCAGATCGAGTGCGCGACCCTGACGAAGTCGGCCATGTCGTGCTCGGCGCCGTCGCCGTCGGTCCCGCCCGCGATCACCACCTCGGTGGTTCCGCGCCGCATCAGGTCGGCGGCCAGCAGGGCGTGGGAGAACATGCCGACCTTGTCGTCGACCTGGGGTGCGAGCAGTTGGAGGATGCGTTCGGCGTGGTTGGCGTACCGCAGTTCGCCCGTCAGAGCCGCCAGTCGCTGGAGTGCGATCGCCGCCATCGAGTTCGCCGACGGCGTCGCATTGTCCGAGATGTCCTTCTGGCGCGAGATCAGGTGCTCGCCGTCCTCCGCGGTGGTGTACAGCCCGCCGAGGCCGGGGTCGAAGAACCAGTCGAGAAGCGTGTCGGCGGTGGCGCGTGCCTCGGCGATCCAACGCGCCTTGCCGGTGGCTTCGGCGAGTCGGGTGAATGCGTCGATCAGTGCGGCGTGGTCGGCGGCGAGGGCGTCGTGGCGTGCGGGCGGGTTGCCGTTCTCCTGCCAGGACCGGTACCAACGTCCGTTCCCACCGCGCATGTTGTCGATCAGGAACTCCGCGTTGAGTTCCGCTGCATCGAGCCACGGCTGGTGGTTGAACACGGCAGCCGCCTGGCTGAGTGCGGACAGGAAGAGTGCATTCCACTCGAGCAGGACCTTGTCGTCGAGGCCCGGCCGCGGGCGCGTCGAGCGGGCCTCGAGCAGGCGGGTGCGGACGAAACTCATCGCGTCGGGACGTACGAGGTCGTCGCGGTGCGCGATCCGGTTCGGAATCGACCGGCCCGTCGCCACGATCGGGCCGACTTCCGCGGTGTCCTGTGCGGCGGCCCCAGCGTCGGCGTCGGCCCCCTCGGTCGCATCGGCATCGGTCGTCGTACCCGGGTCGTCGCCCGCCCGGTCACCGACCGGTCCGCTCTCGTGCCAGTTGCCCTCGTCGGTGATGTCCCAGTACGCGAGAGCCTGTTCGACGATCTCCGGCTTGGTGTTGCCGAGGGCGGCTCGGACCTCGTCGGGAGTCCACGTGTAGAAGGCGCCCTCGACGCTCGCACCGTGGGCGTCGAGCGAATCGGCGTCCTCCGCCGAGTAGAACCCGCCCTCGGGATGGGTGAGGGTGCCGAGGACGTACTCGATGGTGTCCTGGATGACCTGGCGCCACTGCGGTTCGCGGAGCACGACGATGGCGTGGAGGTAGGTCTGGGCGAGCAGTGCCTGGTCGTAGAGCATCTTCTCGAAATGTGGTACGTGCCACTGGCGATCGGTCGAGTAGCGGGCGAATCCGCCACCGATGTGGTCGAACATGCCGCCGGCCGCCATGGCGTCGAGGGTGGTCACGATCACCTCGCGCGCGGCGCTCGATCCACTCGTCATGTACGCACGCAACATCAGCTCGATGTTGAACGTCGACGGGAACTTCGGCTCCTTGCCGAAGCCGCCGTGGTCCCGGTCGAACGCGCGCCCCAGCGTCTGGACCGCGGTGTTCAACTGTTCGACCGTCGGGATGTCCTTGCCCGGTGCGAGCTGGGCGGTCGCATCGATCGCCTTCATCATCTGCTTCGCGTTCTTGGCGACGTCGTCGGGTCTGGTGCGGAACACCTCGTCGATCGCGGGCAGCAGCTTGAGGAAGCCGTCCTTCGGGAAGTAGGTGCCTCCGTAGAACGGTGTGCCGTCGGGGGAGAGGAACACCGTCATCGGCCAGCCGCCTCGGCCGGTCATCGCCTGCACGGCGTCCATGTAGAGCGAGTCGACGTCGGGGCGCTCCTCGCGGTCGACCTTGATGTTGACGAACATGTCGTTCATCAGGGCTGCCACCTCGGCGTCCTCGAAGCACTCGTGTGCCATCACGTGGCACCAGTGGCACGCCGAGTAGCCGATCGAGAGCAGGACCGGAACGTTGCGCTCGGTCGCCGCAGCGAACGCTTCGGGCCCCCAGGCGTACCAGTCGACCGGGTTGTCCCGATGCTGTCTCAGATACGGCGAGGTCTCATCTGCCAGGCGATTCACGGAGTCGAGGGTACCGACGGCGATCGTGGGAGACAGGAGCCCGGTCCGAGAGCGAGGTTCGGTCTCGCTACCGTGCGGGCATGAGCGTCATCGGATGGATCGTCGTGGGGCTCCTCGCGGGCGGCATCGCTCGCTGGGTGGTGAAGGACGACCGCAGCGGATGCATCTACACGATGGTCGTCGGCGTCCTGGGCGCGCTGATCGGTGGAGCGTTGATGAACGCGATCGACAGCAGAGGAGTCGACGAGTTCTCGATCCGCGGCATCCTCGTCTCGGCACTGGGCGCCATCCTGCTGTTGCTGGTCCTGCAGGCGCTCTCCGGTCGGGACTCGGGCTCTCGAACCCGGTCGCGCCGACGCTGACTCCGGCCGGCTCCCACGACCGGACCGGCTCGGTGCCCGCGAGTTCCGGTCAGGCACCGACGGCGTGGTAGCCGCCGTCGACGTGGACGATCTCGCCCGTCGTCGCAGGGAACCAGTCGCTGAGCAACGCCAGCACCGCACGAGCCACGGGCTCCGAGTCGGTGACGTCCCATCCGAGCGGCGCGCGCCCGTCCCACGTGTCCTCGAACAGCTTGAAGCCGGGGATCGACTTCGCGGCCATGGTCTTGATCGGCCCTGCCGCCACGAGGTTCGAACGGATCCCCTTCGGCCCCAGTTCCTTGGCGAGATATCGATTGACCGACTGCAGCGCCGACTTCGCCACGCCCATCCAGTTGTATGCCGGCCAGGCCTGCTGGTTGTCGAAGTCCAGGCCGACGAACGAGCCGCCGGGGCCCATCAGCGGGACGAACGTGTCGGCGAGCATCTTCAACGAATAGGTCGAGATGTGCATGGCGATCGCCACGTCGTCCCACTGCGCTGCCATGAAGTCGTCGCCCAGACAGACCTCGGGTGCGAATCCGATCGCATGGAGCACGCCGTCGACGTGGCCCCACTTGGCATCGACCGCCGCCCGGACCGAATCGCCGTGCTCGGGCACCGTGACATCCAACTCGAACACGTCGACCGCGTCACCGCTCGGGTTCGGACCCAGCTTGCGCGCCGTGCGTTGCGTGAGCTTGAGCCCTCGACCCGCTCCGGTGAGCACGATGTCGGCGCCTTCCTGCTGGGCCATGCGGGCCACCCCGAATGCGAGCGACGCGTCGGTCAGTACTCCGGTGATCACGAGCTTCTTGCCATCGAGCAGTCCCATGCGTCGCAACGTAGCGGTCTACGCTCGTCGACGTGGACACCATGAACGCCACCGGGGCGACGATCGGCATCCTCGGCGGCACCGGCCCAGCAGGGAGCGGCCTCGCGGCGCGCCTCGCGAGCATCGGCCATCACGTGGTGATCGGCTCGCGATCGACCGAGCGTGCGGCCGACGCCCGTGACGCCATCGTCGAGGAGTGGCCGACGGTGTCCGGCTCGCTCACGGCGAACGACAATGCGGGCGCCGCCGACGCCGACATCGTCGTCGTCGCGACCCCGTGGGAGGGCGCAGCACAGGTCGCCCGCGAGAACGGCGAGCGTCTCGCCGGCAAGATCGTGATCTCCATGGCGAACGCCCTCGTCCGGGTGAACAAGGAGTTCCAGCCGCTGGTTCCGCCCCGTGGCAGCGTCGCGGCGCACGTCCAGGCCGCGATCCCGGCGAGTCGCGTCGTCGCGGCGTTCCACCATCTGCCGGCCACCGAACTCGGCCGGATCGACCATCCGATCGACTCCGACGTGCTGGTGTGTGGCGACGACCACGATGCCGTCGTGGCCGTGAGCGAGATCATCGACCGGATCCCCGGCAGCCGGCCGCTCGACGCCGGCCAGCTCTCCAACGCCATGGCGATCGAGGCGTTCACCGCCGTGCTGCTGCAGTTGAACGTCCGGTACGCGACGCGTGTGGCCCCGAAGCTCACGGGAATCGACACCGGCTGAACGCATGGTGCGGACACCGACCGCGCCCACGGTGCCCGGACCGATGGAGCTCGGAATCGGCGGAGTCCGAATCGACGCCGATGGAATCATCGACGTGAGCTGATGGTTGACTGACCACCGATGCAGCTCTACGACACCGCCCGCCGCGCCATCGTCCCCTTCGAGCCCGACGACGAGGTGTTGATGTACACGTGCGGCATCACGCCGTACGACGCCACCCACCTCGGCCACGCCGCCACCTTCATCGCCTACGACACGCTCCAGCGTCACCTGATCGACAAGGGCCACACGGTGAAGTGCGTCCGCAACGTCACCGACGTCGACGACCCGTTGTTCGCCAAGGCTCGCGAACTCGGCGTGCACTACCTCGACCTGGCGGCAGGGGAGGAGGCCCGCTTCGAGCGTGACATGGTCGCTCTCAATGCGCTGCCCGTCGCTTCGTCGCCGCGGGCGAGCAGCGCGATCCCCGACATCCGGGGTTTCATCGGCATGGTCATGGACCGCGGGTTCGCCTACGAGGCCGGCGGCTCGGTGTACTTCGACGTGTCCAAGGTCGACTCGTTCGGCTCGATGAGTCAGTACTCCGACGCCGAGATGCTCGCCTTCGCCAAGGATCGCGGTGGCAACGTCGACGACCCGAACAAGCGCAACCAGCTCGATTTCGTGCTCTGGCACCCGTCGGCGCCCGACGAACCCTCCTGGGACACGCTGTGGGGACCCGGCCGCCCCGGCTGGCACATCGAGTGTTCGGCGCTCGCGCTGCGCGAACTGGGCACCACCATCGATCTCCACGGAGGCGGTGCCGACCTGATCTTCCCGCATCACGAGTCGGAGAAGGCGCAGTCCGAGGCGGCGACGGGCGAGCAGTTCGTGAAGCACTGGATGCACACGGCGTTGATCTCGATGGACGGTCAGAAGATGTCCAAGAGCCTCGGCAACCTGGTGTTCGTCGACAAGCTGCGCGAGGAGTGGGATGCGCGAGCGATCCGTCTCGGCATCGTCGAGCACCACTACCGCACCGAGTGGGAGTGGGACGAGGAGTTGATGCCGCGCAACCAGGCCCGCCTCGACGCCTGGGGCGCGCAGGCGACACCCAACCCCGATCTCCTCACCGACGTGCGTGCCCGCCTCGACGACGACCTCGACACGCCGGGGGCGTTCGAGCTGATCGACGCCGCCGCCGCGTCCGGTGAGGGCGTCCTCGAGTCCGCCGCCCTCCTCGGCGTCGACCTCGTGTGACACCACCGCGGCCGTTCTGGTCGTGTGATCCTTGCGCGCGGTACGGCGTGGGACCGTTTCACACAGCGTTCACCGAGGCGTTGCTTCACCGTGACCGGTGTGATCTACTGTGCGGCCCATGAGCACGAGTCCAGGCGCCGGAGCCCTCCAGCGACGCACCCGGCGGGTGCTGAACCCTGCGGTGACGAGGCTCTGGGACATCGAGATGACCGGGTACGACCGGCTTCCCGTCGACGGCCCCGCGATCCTGTGCCCGAACCACATCAGTTTCTTCGATTCGGCGATCCTCACGTTCACGCTGCCTCGCAACATCAGCTTCGTCGGCAAGGCCGAATACATGGATTCGTGGAAGACCAAGTACATCTTCCCGGCGATGGGCATGATCCCGATCGACCGTTCGGGCGGGGCGAAGAGCGATGCGGCCCTCGATGCCGCTCGCGGTGTCCTGGAGCGTGGCGAGCTGTTCGGGATCTATCCCGAGGGCACGCGGAGCCGCAACGGCAACCTCCACAAGGGTCGCACCGGTGCCGCGCGCCTCGCGATGCAGATCGGGTGCCCGATCTACCCGGTCGGCATCGTCGGGACCGACCAGATCCAGCCGCCCGGTGCCCGCGCACCGAAACTGCGCAAAGCGTGTGCGGTGCACATCGGTCGACCCATCAAGCCCGAGCGCTACGCCAACCGCGGCGCCGAGCACATGGCGTGGCGGTCCATGATGGACGAGGTGATGTACGAGATCCGTGAGATGACGGGTCAGCAGTACGTTCACCACTACCACGGCCAGGAGCCCGACGACGTCGTCGCCTCCGTCGAACCGACCCGCATCGCCACGGTGACCGACATCTCCACGAAGTCGCCGGTCGAGGGCCTGGAACGCAAACTGGTCGCGGCCACCGGAAGCTGACGCCCGTATCATCGGGCCGATGATCACCGTTTCCCTCCCCGACGGCTCCGAGCGGGAACTTCCTGCCGGGTCGACGGCGCTCGATCTCGCCGCATCCATCGGCTCCGGCCTGAAGAAGGCCGCCGTTGCGGCCACCGTGAACGGGACCGACACCGACCTCACCACGCAGATCGAGCAGGGCGACGTCGTCGCGATCATCACCAGCGACACCGATGCGGGTCGCCACGTGATCCGCCACTCCACGGCGCACGTGCTGGCCCAGGCGGTCACCCAGCTCTACCCGGGAGCGAAGTTCTCGATCGGGCCGGCCATCGAGAACGGCTTCTACTACGACTTCGACCTGCCGGACGGCCAGACCTTCACCGAGGACGACCTCGGCACGATCGAGAAGAGGATGAAGGAGATCGTGAAGGCGAATCAGCCCTTCACGCGTACCGAGCACTCGATGGCCGAGGCCAAGGAACTTTTCGCCGACCAGCCCTACAAGGTCGAGATCATCGAGCGCGTGGAGTCGGCGGGCGCCGATGCACTCGACGCCGGTGAGGTGGCAGGCGACGTCATCAGTGCGTATCGCAACACCGACGAGTTCGTCGACATGTGTGTCGGCCCGCACGTCCCCTCGACCGGCAAGCTGCCGTGGTTCAAGTTGCAGAAGGTCGCGGGCGCCCACTGGCGCGGCAACGAGAGCGCCAAGATGCTGCAGCGGCTCTACGGCACGGCGTGGGAATCGAAGCAGGCGCTGGCCGACCACCTCGCCCAGTTGGAGGAGGCGGCCAAGCGCGACCACCGCAAACTCGCCAACGAACTCGACCTGATCAGCTTCCCGCAGGAACTGGGTGGGGGCCTCGCCGTGTGGCACCCCAAGGGTGCGATCATCCGCAAGCTGATGGAGGACTACAGCCGCCTGCGCCACGAGACCGGTGGCTACGAGTTCGTGTACACCCCGCACCTCGCCAACGGAAAGCTGTTCGAGACCTCCGGTCACCTCCAGTGGTACGCGGACGGCATGTACCCGCCGATGGAGATGGACAACGGCACGTACTACATGAAGCCGATGAACTGCCCGATGCACTGCTTGATCTTCAAGAGTCGGCAGCGCAGCTATCGCGAACTCCCGCTGCGGTTGTTCGAGTTGGGCAACGTCTACCGCTACGAGCGTGCCGGCACACTGCACGGCCTCCTGCGCATCCGTGGCTTCACTCAGGACGACAGCCACATCTACTGCACGAAGGAGCAGCTCGCCGACGAGATCGCAAGCCTGCTCGACTTCGTGTTGTCCGTACTGCGGGCGTTCGGATTCGAGGACTTCACGTTCAACCTGTCCACCAAGGACCCCGAGAAGTACGTCGGTTCCGACGAGATCTGGGCGGAGGCGACGGCCGCGCTGCAGGCTGCGCTCGAGTCGCACGGGCTCGAGTACCAGGTGAAGGACGGTGACGCAGCGTTCTACGGCCCCAAGATCGACATCGACGTGCGCGACGCGATCGGGCGGTCGTGGCAGTTGTCGACGATCCAGGCCGACTTCCAACTGCCGGAGCGTTTCGAGCTGGAATACGTCGGGGCCGACAACGAACGGCACCGACCGATCATGTTGCACCGCGCGCTGTTCGGCTCGATCGAGCGGTTCTTCGGCGTGCTCATCGAGCACTACGCCGGGGACTTCCCCACCTGGTTGGCGCCGCTCCAGGTCCGGGTCCTGCCCGTGGCCGAGACCCATGAAGCGCACGCCGAGCAGGTGGTCGCCGAGTTGCGGTCGGCCGGGGTGCGTGTCGACTGGGTCAAGGCCGATGTGGGCCTCGGCAAGCGCATCCGCACCGCCAAGATGGAGAAGCTCCCGTACGTCCTCGTCGTCGGCGACGACGACGTGGCCGCGAACACGGTCGGTGTGAACCTGCGCCACGACATGGTCGCTCGCAACGACGACGGTACGAGCGGCGCCGACGTGGAGCGTGACGTTCCGCTCGCGACCTTCATCGAACGGTTCCGCGCCGAGGTCGACGACGCTGCCACCGCAGCGCTCAGCGCCTGACCGTGCTCGAACGGATCTGGTCCGGATGGAGAGCGGCGTACGTCGGCGCGTCGTCGGTCACGGACACCGAGGCGGGTGGAGACGCGAGCCCGTTCACACGACTCCTCGCGTCCGGTGAACCCGACGAGGCAACGCACGTCGTGCATCGCGGTGAGCACGTGTTCGCGATCATGAACCTGTTCCCGTACAGCAGTGGGCACCTGCTCGTCGTGCCGTACCGCGAGGTCCCCGACCTGGACGACCTCACTGCAGCGGAGACCACGGAACTGTGGTCGACCGTCACCGACGGGGTGGCCGCCGTCCGCAGCGCGTACAGGCCACAGGGTGTGAACGTCGGGCTGAACCTCGGTCGCCCGGCCGGCGGGTCGATCCCGTCGCACCTGCACGCGCACGTGGTGCCGCGCTGGACCGGTGACTCCAACTTCATGAGCTCGATCGCCAACACGCAGACCCTGCCCGAGGCGCTCGACGTCGGCGCTGCGCGGGTCCGCGCAGCCTGGCCGCATCGGTGAGTTTCGGTCGGTCCCAGGCCGAGGAAGGCTCACCGAACATCGGTAGGGCTGCCGACCGGTGAGTTTCGGTCGGTCCCTGGCCGAGGAAGACTCACCGCATCGGGTGGACGCTCAGGTTGCGGTTGCGGCGGTTGAGGTCCATGACCCGTGGTGCGGGCGCCCGGGCCGGAGGGTGCGGATAGCGTGGAACCCATGAGTGACGACATCCGCGACGAGTTGCCGGACGACCTGCAGCCCAGTGAGTTCGTCGGGGCGTACCTGTTTCCCGACAACAGCCGTCGACGGATACCGGGCTACATCTACCTGGTCGTCGCCGCCGCGTGCGTCGCCGTGAGGTACGCCGCTCCGGGCGCCGCCGTGGTGAACGACGGATGGCTCGTCGGAGCGGGGATCCTCGTGGTGGCGGGCCTCGTGTCGATCACGTCCGGCTGGCGGATGAACGTCGACGAGAAGGATGCACTCGTCAAGGCCCAACAGGCCGTGGGTTTCGCCGTGGGACACGCGTCGGCTCAACAGGTCTGGCGGGGGTTCCGGAGTCGGCCGACGTGGAGGGTGCTGTGCTACTCGGCCGAGGATCCACCGGTCGAGCGCGGTCTCGTGCTGGTCGACGCCGTGGACGGTTCCATCATCGAGGAACTGGTCGAGGCCAACCCCGAAGCGACACCCGTCGTCGACTCGTCGCACTGAGCGCGTACTAGCCTGCTCACGATGTTCGACGGCACCTTCAGGAAACCCGTTGACGCTGCCGTCAAACCGATCGGCCAGGCGCTCAAGAAGACCGGCCTCAGCCCCGACCATCTCACGATCCTCGGCCTCCTCGTCGGCATCGGCGCCGGCGTGGCCATCGGGGCCGGTCGACTCTGGGTCGGCGCCGCGCTGGTCGTCCTCGCGGCACTCCCGGACCTCCTCGACGGAGCGCTCGCCAAGGCCTCGGGCCTGTCCAGCCAGCGCGGTGCGTTCTTCGACTCGACCGTCGACCGCGTCACCGACATGTTCCTGCTCGGCGGGATCGCGTGGTACTTCGCCACCGATCCCGGAGCCGCAGCGGAACTGCCCCTGCTGCCCTTCGCGATCGCGGGGGTGTCGTCACTCGTCAGCTACCAGCGGGCCAAGGCCGAATCGCTCGGCATCGACGCCAAGGGCGGGCTGATGGAGCGCGCCGAGCGGATCATCGCGATCCTGATCGGCCTGGTCGTCAACGTGCTGCTCGTGCCGATCCTGTGGCTGATGCTGGTACTCACCACGATCACCGCCGTGCAGCGGTTCTGGAAGGTGTGGAAGCAGGCCGCCGTCGCCCCGGTCACGCAGGAACGCATCGAGATGCGTCGCTCCCGACGGGCCGGGCGCCGTGTCGCACGCATCGATCGCCGCCGTACGAGCGTTCCGCGTCGCCGTCCCTGAGGCCCATGCCGGACCTCCCCGACTCGTTCACGACCAACGGATACAAGCTCGCAGCTCTCGCCGCGCGCGCCACCCCGGGCATCGTGGCTGCCGGTCTGGCCGTCCCGTTCGGTGCGGGGGCGAACTTCTGGAGCCCCGAGCGCCGGGAGATGATCGAGCGCCACCTCCGTCGCGTCGACCCGACGCTGCGCGGCCTGCGGCTGCGACGGGCGAGCCAGAGAGCCTTCGACTTCTACGCCCGCTACTGGATCGAGAGCTTCCGACTGCCGACGATGTCGAAGCGCACCGTCGACCGGGGCTTCACCGCCGACGGATACCCGCAGATCGTCGAAGCGCTCCAGGACGGCAACGGAGCGATCCTGGCCCTTCCGCACCTCGGCGGATGGGAGTGGGCGGGGCGGTGGATCGCCGACCAGGGCCACGAGATCACGGTCGTGGTGGAGCACATCGACCCGCCCGAACTGTTCGAATGGTTCGTCGACCTGCGTTCCAAGCTGGGGATGCACGTCGTGCCCCTCGGGCCGTCGGCCGGTTCCGCCGTGATCAAGGCACTCCGCAGCAACCACATCGTGTGCCTGCTCTCGGACCGCGACATCGGCCAGTCCGGTCCCGAGGTCGAGTTCTTCGGCGAGAGGACCACGCTGCCCGGGGGAGCGGCGACGGTGTCCCTGCGCACGGGCGCGCCGATCTTCCCGACCGCGGTGTACTTCACCGATCGCGTCGACGCGCACTGGGCCTGGGTCCGCCCGCCGATGCATCCGGAGCGACGCAGCAAGCGACTGCGCGACGACGTGGACCGGATCACCCAGGAACTGGCAGACGAACTGGAGATCCTGATCCGGCGCGCACCGTCGCAGTGGCACCTGTTCCAACCCAACTGGCCGTCGGACCCCGGATATTCAACTCCGTCATCGGTGTTGCCGAAGCAATGACCATCGCACGCTCGCCCCGGATACTCCTCTTGATCGTCGCCGCAGCGATGACAGCGGCCTACGTCGTCGCGCCTGCAGAAGATGCTCTCGAGCCGATCCGGGTCGTCTCGCCGGTGATCGCCATCGGAGCGGTGCTGTTCGGCATCGCGAGTCACCGGCCGCAGCGCCGGTTGCCGTGGATCTTCCTCACGATCGCATTCGGGTTCCTCGTCGCAGCACACACGGTGTGGTCCGCCCTCGTGAACCGCGAGAACGTCACGTTCCCGACCCTGGCCGACGGACTCCACGTCGGCTTCTGGGTCGCAGCTCTGATCGCCATGGTCGAGTTGAGCAGACAGTCGGAATCGGAACACGATGCGTTCGGCGGATACGAGATCGGGATCATCGCGATCGCCGTGGGCGTGGGTGTGTGGCTCGTCGTCGCCGAGCCGTACTTCTCCGACGGCGACCTCGACCGCTCCGCCACCGCATGGGCGGCCGCTGCCCCGTTGATCGGCGGACTCGCCTTCGCCGCGTCGGTCCGATCGGCGGCGGCGCGTCACTTCCGGTCGTTCTCGCCGGTCGTCCTGATGCTCGGGATCGCGCTGCAGTTGATCGCCGACGTCATCCGCGGCACTCAGGAGATCCGTGACCAGTTCGGTTCCGGAGGTGTGATCGGGGGTCTGGGCGTCGCTGCTCCGCTCGTGATCGCGTCCGCTGCGCTCGACCGGTCGATGGCGCCGGAGAACGGCCCGACCAGTCCCAGTTCCGCTCTCAGCGTGGGACGGACCATCGGGCTCACCGTCGCGGTACTCGCCCCGTTGACCGTGCTCCTCGCGCTCGTGGTGAGCGACCTCGGTTCGGGGACGACGATCCTCGTCGTCGCCATCGCTGCCTTCACGTCGGTGATCCTCGCTCTCGCTCGGATGTGGGGGCTGCTCGACGCGGTGCGCTCGCTCAGTGAGCGTCGCGGTCAGGATCGACTCGCCGCAATGGTCGAACACTCGAGCGACGTGGTGATGCTCGTCGACGAATCCGGCAACATCAAGTACGCGAGCCCCGGGCTGACCGGCACGCTCGGGCACCGCGCTGCCGACTGGATCGGTCGGCCGATCGTCGACCTGATCGCCGAGGAGGACCGCGACACCGCAGCGCGGGAGGTCGAGCGGGTGTTCAGCGACGGCAGCGAGGCGACCGTCCGCTTCGAATCCAGTCTCGTCCGCGTCGACGGGCAGCGGCGACGCATGGAGGCGACGTTCGCCAACCTGGTCGGGGGAGACGCCGTCGACGGCATCGTCGCGACGTTCCGCGACGTCACCGAGCAGCGCGATCTCGAACGCAAGCTCAGCCATCGTGCGTTCCACGACGAACTGACCGGGCTCGCGAACCGTGCGCTCTTCCTCGACCGGATGGACCACGCCCTGCGCGTCGCCCGCTCCGACGCCGACCCCGTCGTGGTCCTGTTCGTCGACCTCGACGACTTCAAGTCGGTCAACGACGCCCTCGGCCACGGCGTCGGTGACCAGTTGCTTCGCACGATCGCCGACCGGATCACCTCGATCGCCGGCAGCGGCGACACGTCCGCCCGTCTCGGCGGCGACGAGTTCGCGCTCCTCCTCGAGGATCGCGGGGGCGTGGATCGCGCACTCGACATGGCCGAACGGCTCCTGGACAGTCTCCGACAACCGGTGCGCCTCGCCGGATACGACCTCGCGGTGCTGGCCAGCGTCGGGGTCGCGGTGGCGGCGACGGGCATGACCACGTCGAGTCTGCTGCGTGACGCCGACGTCGCGATGTACGAGGCGAAGCGGGCAGGCAAGGGCCAGATCAAGATCTTCGACCCGGCGATGCGTCTCGGGGCCACGACGCAACTCGACTACCGCTCCGAGCTGTCGACAGCGCTCGAGAACCGACAGCTCCGGCTCGTGTACCAGCCGCTCGTCGACCTGCGCACGGGCGAGGTGACCGGCGCCGAGGCGTTGATCCGCTGGCTCCACCCGACCCGCGGCGAGGTGTCTCCCGGCGAGTTCATCCCCGTCGCCGAGCGTTCGGGCCTGATCAAGGACATCGGGAAGTGGGTGCTCAACCAGGCGATGCGGGAAGCAGCCACCTGGCAGGCCCGCGGGCCGCGCTACGTCAGCATCAACGTCTCGGCGGTCCAACTCCGCAGCGACGACTTCGTCACCCAGGTGTCGGACGCCCTCGAGTCCAGTGGGCTCGCACCCGCGCAGGTGCTGCTCGAGGTGACCGAGACGGTCCTCGTCGACGAGATCGAGTCGGCATCGACCGCGCTCAACGCCCTGCGTGGACTCGGTGTGCGGATCGCGATCGACGACTTCGGAACCGGGTACTGCTCGCTGTCGTACCTGCAGAAGTTCCCGGTCGACGTCGTCAAGATCGACCGACAGTTCGTCGACGAGGTCGATGGTGACGAACATCGGTCCTCGCTCGCGCGCATGATCTTGCAGATGACGACGAGCATGGGGGTCACCAGCGTGGCCGAAGGAATCGAGCGGCCGGCGCAGATCACCGCACTGCAACAGTTCGGGTGCGACATGGGTCAGGGGTTCCTGCTGTCGCGTCCCCTCGAAGTCGACGTCGTGCGCCGACGGTTCGGCGTCGACCTCATGGCAGCTCGTTGATGCCGTCCACCCTCCGTGTCGGCATGCTCTGCCCGTACAGCCTCACCGTTCCCGGCGGTGTCCAGATGCAGGTCCTGGGGCTCGCTCGCGAGGTGCGCTCACGAGGCGTGGAAGCGCGAGTTCTGGGTCCGTGCGACGGCCCACCACCCGCCAGTTTCGTGACTCCGCTCGGCAACTCGCTGCCCACGTCGGCGAACGGTTCGATCGCGCCGCTCGCTCCGGATCCGCCCGCGATGTTCCGCACGCTCCAGGTGCTCGCCGCCGAGCGCTTCGACGTGTTGCACCTCCACGAGCCGATGGCCCCCGGCCCGACGCTCACCGCGGCGGTCACGCACCGGTACCCGACGGTCGGTACGTTCCACGCGGCCGGACGCTCGACGAGCTACAAGTTGATCAAGCCGTGGCTGCTCTCGTGGATCAAACGGATCGACCACAAGGTGGTCGTCAGCAAGGACGCCCTCGCGCTCGTCCAGTCGCATCTGGGCGGCGAGTACGAGGTGCTGTTCAACGGCGTCGACGTGAAGCGCATCCGCCAGACCCCACCCATGGAGCGCGGTGCGGACGATCCTCCGGCGATCTTCTTCTGCGGTCGCCACGAGGAACGCAAGGGCCTGGCGGTCCTCGTCGACGCATTCGAGCGACTCGACGTCGCCGCAGAGCTGTGGATCGCGAGCAACGGCCCCGACACCGCCGCGCTGACGAAGCGAACGGCGAACGACGATCGAATCCGCTGGCTCGGGCGGATCAGCGACGAGGAGAAGTTCGCCCGCCTGCGCGCCGCGTCGGTGTTCTGCGCACCGTCGCTGGGTGGAGAGTCGTTCGGTGTGGTGCTGATCGAAGCCATGGCGGGGGGGACCACCGTGGTGGCCAGCAGCCTCGACGGGTACCGCAACGTCGCGACGCACGAGGTGGACTCGCTGCTGAGCCCACCCGGCGACGTGGACGCGCTGACCGCCCAGTTGCGCCGCGGGCTCACCGACCGTTCGCTCGCGGAGCGTCTGCGCGCGGCGGGCGACACGCGAGCCGAGCGATTCGCGATGTCGACCCTCGCCGACCGCTACATCGAGATCTATCACGATCTGGCATCGCGGTGACCGCGTACACTCGGCCGTCATGATCCTGATCCTCATCGTCCTGCTCGTGATCGCGGTCGTCGCGATCCTTGCCGGCGTCGCGATGTACAACGGGTTGATCCGCAGCAAGAACCAGGTGGAGAACGCCTGGTCGCAGATCGACGTCCAACTCAAGCGCCGCCTCGACCTCGTCCCCAATCTCGTCGAGACCGTCAAGGGCTACGCCGCCCACGAGCAGGAGACCCTGCAGCAGGTGATCGAGGCGCGCAACGCCGCGATCGCCGCTCCCGACACGCCCGAGGCGCAAGCCGAGCCGAACAACATGCTCTCCGGCGCTCTCGGCAAGCTGTTCGCACTCAGCGAGGCCTACCCCGACCTCAAGGCGAACCAGAACTACCTGGCGTTGCAGGAGGAACTCACGGCCACCGAGGGCCGTGTCGCCTATGCGCGCCAGTTCTTCAACGACGCCGTCCTCGGCTACAACAACAAGATCGAGTCGGTGCCCACGCTGTTCGTCGCGAAGATGCTGGGGTACGAACAGCGTCAGTACTTCGAGGCCGACGAAGCGGCGCGCACGGTCCCGAACGTCGAGTTCTGACCCGGATGCACGATCTCGTTCGTTCGAACAAGCGCCGCAGCGCCGCGCTCGTGGTCGGCTTCGTGGTGATCGTCGCTCTCGTCGGTGCGGCCATCGGATTCGTCGTCGGCAACGGGCCGCTCTTCACGATCATCGCACTGGCCGTCAGTGGGGCCATCGCCTTCGCGTCGTACTGGAAGGCCGATGCCATCGCACTGCGCGTCAGCCGCGCCGAACCCGCTGATCCGCAGCAGTACCAGCGGTTGCACAACCTGGTGGAGGGTCTGTGCATCGCTGCGGGGTTGCCCAAGCCGGGTGTGTACGTCGTCGACGATCCCGCCCCCAACGCCTTCGCCACCGGACGCAATCCGGACCATGCGGCGATCGCCGTCACCACCGGTCTGCTCGACAAGCTGAACCGTGTCGAACTCGAAGGAGTGGTGGCCCACGAGCTGAGCCACATCCGCAACTACGACATCCTCGTCTCCACGCTGGCCGTCACGATGGTCGGCGCCGTCGCGCTGCTGTCCGACATGGCGATCCGGATGATGTGGTGGAACGGCGGTCGTGTGTCACGTCGCGGTGACCGGGCGGACTCGGGCAACCCGCTCGCGTACGTCGGCTTCGCCATGCTGATCGTCGCCCCGCTCCTCGCGAAGGCCATGCAGGCAACGATCTCCAGGAGTCGGGAGACCCTCGCCGACGTGAGTGCCTGCCAGCTGACGAGGTACCCGCCGGGTCTGATCTCGGCGCTCGAGAAACTCCAGGACGACACGACGGTGACCCACTCGGCGTCCACCGCCACGGCACACTTGTGGATCGAACAGCCGATGAGCGGTGTCGGCGACTCGGGCAGGCTCCAGGGAGTCCACAAGCTGTTCGACACCCATCCGCCGCTCGACGAACGCATTGCACTCCTGAGAGAACTGTGAGAAGACCGATGAACAAGTCCATTGCCGTCCTGACCACCGCTGCCCTGCTCGTCGCTGCCGGGTGCAGCGGTGGGAGCGAGGCCACCGAGGACTCCACACCGTCGACCGAGGCCACGACGACCACGTCGAGCACCACGACGTCGACGACCACCACGACCGAACCGCCGGAGTCCACGACGACCACGACCCAGGTCGCCGGGGACGACTCGATCCGTCAGCCGTTGACGGGCGAGATCGTCGAATCAGAGGACCAGTTGTCCACCCGGCCCGCCCTGATCGTCAAGATCGACAACAACGACGCCAACGCACGACAGAACCATTCGGGTCTCGCGGTCGCCGACATCGTCTTCGAGGAGATCGTCGAAGGCGACACCCGCTTCGCCGCGGTCTTCCAGTCCGAGGGCTCCGATCCGGTCGGCCCGATCCGGTCGGGGCGTGAGCAGGACGTGAACCTGCTGTCGTCGCTGAACGAGCCGTTGTTCGCCTGGAGCGGTGGAAACCCCGGCGTCACCCGACTGATCCGGGAGTCGTTCCTCACCGACCTCAATCCGTCCACGCTGGGCAGGGGCGCCTACTACCGAGGGCCCGGGCGAGCGCCCCACGACTTCTACAGCTCGACCGACCGGCTGTACGAGCTCACGCCCGAGGATCATCCCGGGCCTCCCGCTCAGCAGTTCACCTACGTGCTGCCGGACGAGGAGTTCACCGGCACCGCGGCGACCGAGGTCGACCTGTCCCTCGACGGCAAGAGCGTGCGGTGGGAGTGGGATGCAGCGGTGGGAGGCTACGCCCGGTTCCAGTCCGGGAGCCGCCACACCGACGTCGTCCACGGCGACATCTTCGCCACCAACGTGATCGTGATGGTCGTCGACTACCAGCCGAGCTCGATCGACGCGAACGCCCCCGACGCGCAGACGCTGGGCTCCGGTCCGGTGTTCGTCTTCAGCAACGGCCAGGTGCAGACCGGTCGCTGGGAGCGCGAGCTGGCGGTCGGTGCGATCCGCCTGGTCGATGCCGACGGCGAACCGATCGGCCTCACTCCGGGCAACACGTGGATCGAGCTGGCCGAGAACGAGGACGATGCGTTCACGACACGCGTCGACGAAGTCGTCGATCCCGAGACCATCCCGCAACTCGACCTCTCCGTCCCCGACGCCTTCCCCACCGCCATCACGATCGTCTGAACGACCCGGGCAGCGGTGACACCTGTCTGACTCCTGCAAAGGACCGGACAGATCGGGGACCCGAGAAAGTACGATCGTCACCATGAGCGAAACCGGCACCTTCCCCGTCAAGCGTGGCTTGGCCGAGATGATGAAGGGCGGCGTGATCATGGACGTCGTCAACCCCGAGCAGGCCAGGATCGCCGAGGACGCCGGCGCGGTCGCGGTGATGGCGCTCGAGCGCGTGCCCGCCGACATCCGCAAGGACGGGGGAGTGGCGCGCATGTCCGACCCCGAGATGATCCAGGGAATCCAGGAGATCTGCTCCATTCCGGTCATGGCCAAGGCCCGGATCGGTCACTTCGTCGAGGCGCAGATCCTGCAGGCGCTCGACGTCGACTTCATCGACGAGTCCGAGGTGCTCACGCCGGCCGACGAGGCCTACCACATCGACAAGATGGCCTTCGACGTGCCGTTCGTCTGTGGTGCGACCAACCTCGGCGAGGCCCTGCGGCGCATCTCCGAAGGTGCTGCGATGATCCGCTCGAAGGGCGAGGCCGGCACCGGCAACGTCGTCGAGGCCGTGCGCCACCTGCGTTCGATCATCGGTGACATCAAGCGCATCACGCAGGCCGATCAGGCGGAACTGTTCGGATGGGCGAAGGACCTCCAGGCGCCGCTGTCGCTGATCCAGGAGATCGCCGAGACCGGCAAGCTTCCCGTTCCGCTGTTCTGTGCGGGTGGCCTCGCGACCCCGGCCGACGCCGCGCTCGCCATGCAACTCGGTGCCGACGCCGTGTTCGTCGGTTCGGGCATCTTCAAGTCCGACGACCCGTCGCCGCGTGCGAAGGCGATCGTCGAGGCGACCACCCACTTCATGGACGCCGACATCCTGGCGAAGGTCAGTCGTGGCCTCGGCGCTCCGATGACCGGCATCGGCATGGACGAGGTCGCCGTCAAGTACGCCGAACGCGGCTGGTGACCCGGCAGGTCGAAACCGGGACCGAACGGTGAAGATCGGCGTCCTCGCCCTGCAGGGTGCGTTCGCCGCGCACCAGCAACGATTCGCCGACATCGGCGTCGACGCATCGACCGTGCGCACCGCAGGTCAACTCGACGAGGTCGACGCCCTGGTCATGCCGGGCGGCGAGAGCACGACGATGTCGCACCTGATGCGCACCAACGAGCTGTTCGCACCGATCGCCGACCGCCTCGCGGCGGGCATGCCCGTGTTCGGCACGTGCGCCGGGATGATCATGTGTGCGAGTGAGGTGCTCGACGGGCGCCCCGACCAGCGCAGCTTCGGAGCGCTCGACCTCACCGTTCGTCGCAACGGCTACGGCCGCCAGCTCGCCAGCTTCGAGGTCGACCTCGACGTGAAGGGCCTCGACTCACCGTTCCACGCCGTGTTCATCCGGGCGCCACTGGCCGAACGCGTCGGCCCCGACGTCGACGTGCTCGCCGAACACGACGGTGCACCCGTTCTGGTTCGCCACGGAGCATGTACGGTGGCGTCGTTTCATCCCGAGCTGACTCCCGACGCACGACTTCACCGGTTGTTCGTCGAGTCGCTCGGCTGACGCAACCGACCGACACCCCATCTGCATCCCCACCACACATCCAGAGCGGAGCCGCCATGTCCGGCCATTCCAAATGGGCAACCATCAAACACAAGAAGGGCGCTGCCGACGCCAAGCGCGGCAAGATCTTCAACAAGCTCGCCCGCCAGGTCGAAGTCGCCGCCAAGGGTGGTAGCGACCCCGACATGAACGCCGCTCTGCGCACCGCCGTGCAGAAGGCGAAGTCGGCGTCGATGCCCAACGACGCGATCGACAGGGCCATCAAACGGGGGAGCGGTGAAGGTGCCGACGGTGTCGTCTACGAGACGTTCATGTACGAGGGGTACGCGCCCGGCGGAGTGGCGCTCCTCATCGACGTGCTGACCGACAACCGCAACCGCATCAGTGCCGACGTGCGCCAGGTGTTCACCAAGCTCGGCGGGTCGATGGCCGAGCCGGGTGCGGTCGGCTGGCAGTTCGGGCGACGTGGTGTGATCATCACCGCCGACGGTGTGACCGAGGACGACGTGATGATGGCCGCGCTGGAGGCCGGTGCCGACGACATCGTCGCCGAGGGCGATGCGTGGCGGATCATGACCGACGCCTCCGACGTGTACAACGTCAAGGAGAAGATCGAGGGTGCCGGGATCGAGGTCGTCTCGGCCGATTCGCCGATGGTCGCCGAGAACCTCGTCCCGGTCACGGAACTGAAGGACGCCAAGGCGATCCTCAAGATCATGGAAGCGCTCGAGGACAACGACGACATCCAGGACGTCTTCTCCAACTTCGACATCAGCGACGAGCTGATGGAGCAGGCCATCGCAGGGTGAGCGACGCATGAGCCTGTCCGTCGGTGACCGTGCACCCGACTTCACGTTGCCCGGGACGAACGGCTCGACGCATTCGCTCGCCGACTACGCGGGCGCGCCGCTCGTCCTGGTCTTCTATCCGGGCGACGACACGCCCGTGTGCACCCGTCAGCTGAACAGCTACAACGACGGGCTCGACCGGTTCACCGAACTCGATGCGCAGGTCGTGGGGATCTCCGCGCAGTCCGTGTCGAGCCACGACACGTTCTCGGACAAGCACGGGTTCTCGTTCCCTCTGCTCGCCGACGTGGACAAGGAGGTCGCGGCCCGCTACGGCACCCTCGGGCCGATCGGCTTCCCGCGACGCAGCGTGTTCATCATCGACGCCGACGGAATCGTGCGCTACGCCCACCGGGCGATCGCCGGCCTCACGTTCCGGCCGGTGTCGGAGTTGATCGCCGAACTGGAGAAGCTGAAGGGCTAGAGTCGAACCTGTGTTCGTCACGACTCGCACTCGCAGCGTCCACCGTGTTCATCGGGTCCTGGGCATCGACCCCGGGCTCACGCGGTGCGGGTACGCCGTGATCGACGCCAGGAACGTCACGTCGGCACGGGCGGTGTCCATGGGCGTCATCCGCACCTCGCCATCCGAGCCGCTGGCGAACCGTCTCGCCACGCTGCGCACCGAGTTCACGTCACTGATCAGCGAGTTCGAACCCGACACGGTCGCCGTCGAGCAGGTGTTCTTCCAGGTCAACGTCCGTACGGCCATGGCCACCGGACAGGCCAGCGGCCTGGCCCTCGCCGAGGCTGCTCTCGCCGGATGCGAAGTGATCCAGTACACGCCGAACCAGGTCAAGGATGCGATCGCCGGGTGGGGTGGCGCCGGCAAGGAGCAGGTGCAGAAGATGGTCCAGGTGCGACTCAACCTGTCCTCGATGCCCAAGCCGGCCGATGCCGCCGATGCTGCGGCGATCGCGTTGACGCACCTGGCCATGTCGCCGCTCGGCCGCCAGCTCCGCCAGGCGGCCAGCTCGTGAGCCGCGCACCGCACCGCGTCCTCGCGTCGGGACGCATCCGCCGGATCGAGGACGGAGCATGATCGGGTCTCTTCGCGGCGAGGTGCTCGACCGCAACCTCGACGTCACCGTGCTGATCGAGGTCGCCGGGGTCGGGTACATCGTGACCGTCACGGAGCGGACCCTGGCCGAGCTCGAACCGGGCACCGACACGTTCCTCTACATCCACCACCATGTCACCGAAACGGCCGAGACGCTGTTCGGTTTCCGTGCCAAGGACGAGCGGATCACGTTCCAGACGTTGATCAAGACCAACGGCGTCGGCCCGTCGATCGCCATGGCGGTGCTGGCCACCCATCCGCCCACCGCGCTCGTCGACATCGTGGCGAACAACGACGTCGCAGCGCTCACGCTCGTGTCGGGGATCGGCAAGAAGACCGCCGAGCGGATGATGGTCGAACTCCGGGACCGGCTGTCGCTGCCGATGCTCGATTCGGCGTCGACGGCATCGGGTGGATCCGCCGTCGCCGAGGTCCGCGAAGCACTCGCCGGGCTCGGCTACGGAAGCGACGAGATCCGCGACGTCCTGCGCGACCTGCCGAGCGATGCGTCGAGCGCCGTCCTGCTGCGCGACGCACTGAAGTCCCTGGGGGCCAAGCGTGCGTGAGGAGTTCCTCGACCCGAACATCCGTGACGCCGACGGCGACTCCGACGACGTGACGGCATCGGCGGTGCTCGACGCCGAGTCGGGCATCCGTCCTCAGGCGCTCGACGAGTTCATCGGGCAGCGGGAGCTCAAGGAGCACCTGCAGATCGTGATGGAGGCGGCGCGCAGGCGCGAACAGTCGGTCGATCACCTGCTGTTCGCCGGGCCGCCCGGGCTCGGCAAGACCACGCTTGCAGGCATCATCGCCACCGAGATGGACGTGCAACTGCACGTCACGTCCGGCCCCGCCCTCGAGCGGGCCGGCGACCTCGCGGCCATCCTCACCAAGCTCGAGGACGGTGACGTGCTGTTCATCGACGAGATCCATCGGCTGTCCCGTCCGGTCGAGGAGATCCTCTACCCGGCCATGGAGGACTTCCAGCTCGACATCGTGGTCGGAAAGGGGCCGGCGGCGTCGAGCATCCGCCTCACGATGCCGCCGTTCACGCTGGTCGGTGCCACCACGCGTACCGGCATGATCACGGGTCCGCTCCGAGACCGCTTCGGCCTCGTCGCCCGCCTCGACTACTACGACACCGACGAACTGCGTCAGATCGTCGTGCGAGCCGCCGGGATCTTCGACATCGAGATCGACACCGATGGTGCCCAGCAGATCGCTCGCCGCTCCCGGGGCACG
The DNA here is from genome assembly GCF_039969435.1 of Ilumatobacter sp. GTDB lineage: Bacteria > Actinomycetota > Acidimicrobiia > Acidimicrobiales > Ilumatobacteraceae > Ilumatobacter_A. The sequence continues at coordinate 677,572 of NZ_JBDVNU010000036.1, read as the reverse complement.
CCGCGCATCGCGAACCGGCTGCTGCGACGTGTGCGCGACTTCGCCGAGGTCCGCGCCGACGGAGCGATCACCGCCGACGTGGCGAGCGAAGGGCTGGCGCTGTTCGGCGTCGATCACCTCGGACTCGACAAGGTCGACCGGGCGATCCTGAAGAACCTGTGCACGCAGTTCGGGGGAGGTCCGGTCGGGTTGTCGACGTTGGCGATCAGTGTCGGTGAGCAGCCCGAGACGGTGGAGGACGTGTACGAGCCGTTTCTCATCACCCAGGGGATGATCGCCCGCACGCCACGGGGGCGCGTCGCCCTCGCCGCGTCCTACGAGCATCTCGGCATGCCGGGCCCGTCGGGCGAACCACGTCTTTTCGATCGTTGACGATCCGATGGATCGGTACAGTCGGGGCATGAACTCCGGATCCCGGTCCCATCGTCGGACCATCCTGGCTCTCAGCGTGACGTTGCTGCTCGCAGCATGCGGCGGTGGCAGCGACGACAACCGAACAGAATCCGCCGGCGAGAGCGGACAGGCCGGGGTCGTCGCCACGGCGTCCGAGGTCGAGTCGGCGGTCGTCGAGACCACCACGCCTGTTCCGGGCGACGGTCCGGACGTGACGTCGGAGACGACCGTCGCAGAATCCACGACCACGTCCACCACGACCACCACCACCACGACCACCACGTCCACGACCGTGGCGCCCGCCACGACGACCACGACGACCACGGCGGCACCGGTTCCGACGAACCAGTCGGGTGATGCGCCCGAGGGGTACAGCCCGATCGTCGACGACTCCGGCGAAGTGCGTGCGAACGTCCCTTCCCGGTGGGTCCAGACCGATGGCGCACCGGAGGGGGAACTCCGCCAGCTCGCGGCCGCACCCGACCTCCCGGGCTTCCTCGCCGGCTACACGAAGGTCGGGATGATCCTGATCACGGGCGCCGCAGCGACACCCGATTCGTGGATGGACGGCCTGGCGACGACCCTCGGCATCGCCGAGACCGACGGGTGCACCATCAGTGAGACGTCGGAATACAGCGACGGTGTCTACACCGGGACCGAGCACGTCCTGTCGTGCGGGGACCCGGCGACCGTGACGCACCTGATCGGTGGTCGGAACTCCGACGGCGACCTCTTCTTCCTGTTGGCCATCGTGCGTCCCGTCGACAACATCGACGTGCGCAATCAGATCGTCCAGAGCTTCTTCATCGACTGACGTACGACTCGGTGACCGCCGGGTCAACACGACGAACGTCCGCCCCCCGACCGTGCAACTCAGCGACTTCGACTACGACCTCCCCGAACGTCACATCGCCCAGGTCCCGGTCGAGCCACGTGACTCCGCGCGACTGCTCGTCGACCGCGGCGACGGTGTCGAGCACCGCCACGTCGCAGACCTTCCCGACCTGCTGCGCGCCGGGGATCTGATCGTGCTCAACGAGACGAGGGTGATCCCGGCGCGCATCCGCTTGCGACGGGCGACCGGGGGAGCGGCCGAGGTGCTGCTGCTCGACGCCCTCGACGACGGTCGACGCCGATGGGAGGCCCTGGCACGGCCGGGAGCGAAGCTTCGGGTCGGTGACATCCTGACCCAGGACGGTGTCGACGTCGTGAAGATGGGGCCCCGCACGGCGGCCGGCGACACGTTCGAGGTCGAGATCATCGCCGAGGGGGATCCACTGGCGGTCCTCGACCGTCACGGCGAGATGCCGCTGCCGCCGTACATCGGTACCCGGCTCGACGACCCCGACCGCTACCAGACCGTCTTCGCGAACGAGCCGGGTTCTGCTGCCGCACCGACCGCAGGTCTGCACCTCACCGACGCCGTTCTCCGGCGGCTGGACGCCGCTGGGGTCCGCACGGCCACGGTGGAGTTGGTGGTCGGACTCGACACGTTCCAGCCGATCAGCACGGACGATCCGCTCGACCACCCGATGCACACCGAGCGCTACCGGGTTCCCGAGGCGACCTGGGAAGCGTGCCGTACCACTCGTGAGGCAGGCGGCCGGGTGGTCGCCGTGGGGACCACCGCCGTGCGGGCACTCGAGTCGGCCGCCGCTCGGGGCGAACTGGCGGGACGCACCGACATCTTCATCCACCGTGACGCCGCGGGCGGCGGTTTCGACTGGCAGGTGGTCGACGTGCTGATGACCAACTTCCACCTTCCCAAGACCACCCTGCTGATGATGATCGACGCATTCGTGGGGCGCCGTTGGCGCGAGTTGTACGACGAAGCGCTCGCCGCCGACTACCGGTTCCTGTCCTTCGGCGACGCAATGCTCCTCACTCGGGCCACCACGGGTGTGTGACGACCCCCGATCCGTAGCCTCGGTGCGTGCACCCCGTGACGTTTCGACTCGATGCTCAGGACGGTGCGGCCCGTGCAGGGACCGCCACGACGGCCAACGGCTCGTACACCACGCCGTTGTTCATGCCCGTCGGAACCCGCGGTGCCATCAAGTACCTGAGCGCAGCCGACTACGAGCGCCTCGGTGCGCAGATCGTGCTCGGCAACACCTATCACCTGATGTTGCGGCCGGGGTCGGAGTTGATCGAGTCGTTCGGTGGCCTCGCGCAGTTCGCCGGCTGGCGTGGACTCACGCTGACCGATTCGGGCGGATTCCAGGTGTTCTCGCTCGACCCGCAGGTCGACGACGACGGGGTCACGTTCAAGAGCACCTACGACGGGTCGAGCGTGCGTTTCACGCCCGAGGACGCCGTGCGGGTGCAGCAGGAGCTCGGTGCCGACATCCAGATGGTGCTCGATCAGTGTCCACCACTGCCGAGCAGCCCCGAGGTCGTGCGGACGGCGCTGGAACGGACCCACGCGTGGGCGGCACGGGCCAAGGCGGCGCACACGAGCGACGGTCAGGCGTTGTTCGGCATCGTCCAGGGAGGGATCTCCGAGGCGATGCGCACCGAGAGTGCGCAGCGGATCGCCGAGATCGGCTTCGACGGGTACGGCATCGGTGGCCTCTCGGTCGGCGAGACCCGTGAGCAGATGCTCCCGGCGCTCGCCGCAGCCATCGAACGCCTGCCGACGGATCGTCCCCGCTACCTGATGGGTGTGGGTGACCCGGCGTCGCTGGTCGAGGCCGTGGCACTCGGGGTCGACCAGTTCGACTGCGTGATGCAGACCCGACTCGGTCGCCACGGTACGGCGCTCACCTCGACCGGCCGCTTCCAGGCCAAAGCGCTCCGCAACGCCCGGATGGACGAGCCCCTCGACACCGAGTGCCCCTGCGAGGTGTGCGCACGACACTCTCGCGGGTACATCCGCCACCTGCTCCAGGTCGGGGAGCCCACGGCGTCGCGGCTGCTCTCGATCCACAACATCGCCTGGACGATCGACCTGATGGGCAAGATGCGCTCGGCGATCGAGGCGGGAACGTTCGAGTCGATGCGCCGCCACGTGCTGGACGTGTGGGGATAGCATCTGCGACCGCCATGACGATTCTCCTTCACCTCGCCACCACCGGCGCCGACACCGGGGCTGCCGATGCCAGCGACGGCGGCAGCATCTTCTCGTTCCTGCTGCTGCCCCTGATGCTGGTCGCGATGTACTTCCTGATCATCCGGCCGAACAGCAAGAAGCGCAAGGCGCAGCAGACGCTGCAGTCGGCGCTCGGCGTCGGCGACGAGGTCATCACGACCGCGGGCATCATCGGCACGATCACCGGCGAGGACGGCCCGACCCGGTTCTGGCTGGAGATCGACGACGACGTCCAGGTGCGCATCGCACGCGGGGGGATCGCGGGTCGCCTCGACCCCGATGCCCTCGAGAGCGAGAAGCCCGACGACGACACGAGCACTGCGGGCGACCCGGTCGCCCCTGCACTCGGTGACGACGTCGAGAACTCCGACGAAGTCGCCGATCGCGACTCATGAAGCGCAAACTCTGGCTGTCGCTCATCGCGACGACGCTGATCATCATCGTTGCGTTCGTCGGCAACCTCGCCACGTCGAACACCCCCAAGCTGGGCCTCGACCTGCAGGGTGGCGCATCGGTCATCCTGGAGCCCGCCGAGGACGCGAGCGGCGAGGACCTCACGATCGTGCGCGACCTCATTCGGGAGGAACTGGAGCGAACCGGCATCGCCGAGCCGAACGTCCGCGTCCAGGGCTCGTCGATCGTCGTCGAACTTCCCGGTGTGCGGGACCAGCAGGAGGCGCTCGCAGCCGTCGACGTGTCGGGCATCGTGGAACTTCGGCCCGTGGTCGCGTTCTCCGCGTGCCAGGACGATCCGTTGCTCGGCGGCGATCCCTCGTCGCAGCCGCCCACCACGTTGGGCGTCGAAGTCCCCCAGACCGTCCCCGAACTCCTCCCCGTCGACGACTCGCTCGACGAGGTCGACCCGGCCACCGACGTACCGGCCACCGAAGCGGTCGACCCGGTGCAGGACGAAGCCACGCCCGAGGACACGGTCGGGGTCCGCAGGAACCGCACGGTTCCGTCCGACGAGCCGGTCACCTCCGACGAACCGGTCACCTCCGACGAACCCGTGACGTCCGACGACCCGGTCACCACCGAGGTGGGAGACCCCGATCTCGATGCGCCCGTCGACGAGATCGCTCCCGACTTCACCGAGACGACGTTCCCCAACGGCAACTCGCTGCTGCTCGATCGCGAGGGCCAGCCCCTGTGCGTCGGACCGTCACAGGGGACCGGCGAGGTGTTCGAACGTCAGAGCGCCGTGGTGGACAACCAGCTCGGCTTCTCGGTCGTCGTCGGACTCCGCAGCGGTGAGGGCGAGGCGACCTGGAACAACCTCGCCAGCCAGTGCTTCAACGGAGCACCCACGTGCCCGCGTCAGGACCAGAGCGGCAACGGTCAACTGGCGATCGTGCTCGACGACGTGATCCAATCGGCCCCCCAGGTCAACGCCCCGAGCTTCAGCGACACCGTCTCGATCACCGGTCGGTTCAGCCAGGGCGAGGCCGAGGACCTCGCGAACATCTTGAACCGCGGCGCGTTCCCGGTCGAGATGGTCGCACAGGAATCCGAGACCATCTCGCCCGCGGCCGGCCAGGAGTCGCTGCGGGCATCGATCATCGCTGGTCTGATCGGCGTGGCGATCGTGCTCGCCTTCCTCGTCGCCTACTACCGCTGGATCGCACTGGTGATCCTCGGTGGCATGACGATCTGGTCGCTGACCGTGTTCAGCGTGGCGGCGTTCGTCTCCGGAGCCACGAATTACTCACTGAGCCTCGCCGGCGTGACCGGCATCATCGTCGCCGTCGGCGTGACGGTCGACAGTTACATCGTGTTCTTCGAACGCATGAAGGACGAGATCCGCAACGGGCGAACCCTGAAGAACGCCGCACCGCGCAGCTTCACGATGACCTGGCGCACGATCTGGTCGGCCGACCTGATCTCGGTGATCGGTGCGGCGATCCTGTTCTGGCTGAGCGTCGGCTCGGTGCGCGGCTTCGCCCTGTTCCTGGGGATCACGACGCTGTGCGATCTGTTCGTCTGCTACTTCTTCACCCGACCGGCGGTGCTGTTGCTCGCCCGGAGCAAGTTCATGATCGGGAAGCGGGCCTTCGGGCTGGAGGTCGCACAGTGAGTGCAGTGATTCGTTCGTCCCGAGTGGAAGAGGTCGTGCAGTGAGCCGAGCGGATCAGATCGCACCGACCGCCCTGGGCCGGCTCTACCGGGGTCAGACGGCGATCGACTTCTACGGCCGTCGCCGCATCGGGATGTACGTCGCCATCGTCACCCTGTTGGTCACGGTCGGCTCGCTGTTCGGTCAGGGGATCAGCCTCGGACTCGACTTCGAGGGTGGCCAGGCGTGGGACGTGCCCGCAGGCGCGGACTTCGGCGTCGAGGAAGCCGAGCAGGTCCTCAGCGACAACGGCGTCGACGTCGGCGGCGCCAGGATCCAGCTGCGGGAATCGGACAGTCGTTCCGTGATCGCCGTCCAGATCCAGGTCGTCGACGAGGCGACCGCAGCGTCGATCTCGCAGGGGTTCGCCGATGCGTCGAGTGCCACGGTCGACGAACTCAACTTCGAGTTCACGAGTTCGTCGTGGGGCGCCGACATCACGCGGTCCGCCGTGCGCGCCTTGGTCATCTTCCTGATCATCGTTGCGATCTTCATCTCGATCCGTTTCGAGTGGCGGATGGCGGTCTCGGCGATCGTCGCCATGGCCAACGACGTGCTCTTCGCCGTCGGGGTGTACAGCCTGTTCCAGTTCGAGATCACCCCGGCCACGGTGATCGCCTTCCTCACGATCCTCGGATACTCGCTCTACGACACGATCGTGGTCTTCGACCGCGTCCAGGAGAACGAAGGCAAGTACGCGAGCGTGCGGATGCCGTACCCCGACATCGTCAACATCTCGATGAACCAGGTGCTGATGCGATCGATCAACACCAGCTTCTCGTCGTTGCTGCCCGTCGTCTCGCTCCTGCTGGTCGGATCGGGGTTCCTCGGAGCGGTCTCGCTTCGTGAGTTCGCCCTCGCACTGCTCGTGGGCATGATCTCGGGCATCTACTCCTCCATCTTCATCGCCGCTCCGCTGCTGGCCAAGCTGCGGTCCACGACCGGTCGCACATCGCGCCGTGACCTGCTCACCGGCGACGACCTGCGCGCGGCGGTCATCGGTGCCGGCGTGAGCGGCCGCCTCGCCAGCGAATCGCCCGATGCGCGGGTCGCCGGTTCGCGGAAGAACGAGCGGGCCGAGAACGCTTCGCTCGCCGACGAGGACGCCGGATCCGTCCGCACCCGATCCACGACCGACGCGATCCACCAGCCCGCCGAACGGATCCTCAGCCACCCGCCGAGGCCGCGCAAGAAGAAGAAGCGCTCGTAGGACGCAGCGCTATCCTCCACGCATGGATCACCGCTCACTGCGTACACACGTCCGCGATGTCGCGGATTTCCCGTCCGAGGGCGTCGTGTTCCGTGACATCACCCCCTTGCTGGGTGACGCGAGCGCCTTCTCCCAGGCGGTGAGCGGCCTCGTCGAGGAGTTCTCGGGGGTGGCGGTCGACCGTGTGGTGGGTGTCGAGTCCCGCGGCTTCATCTTCGGAGCTGCGGTCGCCTACCGGATCGGTGCCGGCTTCGTCCCGGTCCGCAAGCCCGGGAAGTTGCCGTGGGCGGTGGTGCGCGAGGAGTACCAACTCGAGTACGGCACCGACAAACTCGAGATCCATCGAGATGCCATCCACCCCGGCGAACGGATCCTGATCGTCGACGACGTGCTCGCCACCGGGGGGACCGCAGCGGCAACGGCCACGCTGGTCGAGACGCTCGGGGGAGTGATCGCCGGGCTCGGGTTCCTGCTCGAGCTCGAAGAACTCGGTGGGCGTGCCAAGCTCGGTGACCGCCCCGTCCGCTCGCTGTTGCAGTATTCCTGACCATGGCGACCGTCGACCGAGTGCTTCCCTGGCGGCGGCATCAGTCGGGGTCGTTCGCGACTTCTTCGCAGACGGGGGAGCTCGCGCCCTTGCTGCAGACGTACCGTCGTCGGCACCCCAAGGCGCCGATCGGCGACATCAACCGGGCGTACCGGGTGGCGTCCGAAGCGCATCGCTCGCAGATGCGCAAGAGCGGTGAGAGCTACATCAACCATCCGCTCGCCGTGGCACAGATCGTCGCCGAGATCGGGCTCGACGAGGTGTCGGTGGCCGCAGCATTGCTGCACGATGCAGTCGAGGACACCGAGATCACGCTGGCCGACGTCGAACGCGACTTCGGACCGCAGGTGGCCGCGATCGTCGACGGTGTCACGAAGCTCGAGCGGATCCGATTCGACAGCCGCGAAGAGCAGCAGGCGGCCACCATGCGCAAGATGCTGGTCGCCATGGCGAAGGACCTGCGCGTGCTGGTCATCAAACTCGCCGACCGGTTGCACAACATGCGCACGATCGCCGCCATGCCGCTCGAGAAGCAGCAGCGGATCGCCCAGGAGACGCTCGACATCTACGCTCCGCTGGCCCACCGCCTCGGGATGCAGGAGATCAAACAGCAACTGGAGGACCTCTCCTTCTCGTCGCTGCACCCGAAGCGCTTCGCCGAACTCGACCACCTCGTACGCGTGCGGACGCCCGAGCGTGACGTGTACCTCGCGTCCACGGTGGCCGAGGTGCGTGCCCGCCTCGGTGAACTGAAGATCGAGGCCGAGGTCACCGGCCGCGGGAAGCACCTCTGGAGCATCTACGAGAAGATGGTCGTCAAGGGCCTCGAGTTCGACGACATCTTCGATCTCGTCGCGGTGCGCGTGGTCGTGCCGACGATGAAGGACTGCTACGCCGCACTCGGCTGCATCCACGGCCGTTGGCGCCCGGTGGTCGGGCGGTTCAAGGACTACATCGCGATGCCCAAGTTCAACCTGTACCAGAGCCTGCACACCACGGTCGTGGGGCCGTCGGGCAAGCCGATCGAGGTGCAGATCCGAACGACCGAGATGCACCAGCGAGCCGAGTGGGGAGTCGCTGCGCACTGGGCCTACAAGGATCGCTCGGCCGGAACCGGCAATGCCACGAATGCGTCGGAGGCGGACTGGCTCACTCGCATCATCGACTGGCAGGAGGAGATCTCCGACCCCGCCCAGTTCATGCAGAGCCTGAAGACCGACCTCGATCAGGACGAGGTGTACGTGTTCACCCCCAAGGGTCGGGTGGTCAGCCTCCCCGTCGGCTCCACGGCCGTCGACTTCGCGTACGCGGTGCACACCGAGGTCGGACACGCCACGATCGGGGCGAAGGTGAACGGTCGCCTCGTCGGCCTCGATCACGTGATGCAGAGCGGCGACTCGTGCGAGATCTTCACGTCCAAGGTCGAGACCGCCGGCCCGTCACAGGACTGGATGGGCTTCGTGGCCTCGCCGCGGGCGCGCAACAAGATCCGCCAGTGGTTCAGTCGTGAGCGCCGGATCGACATGATCGAGCAGGGTCGAGACGAACTGCACGACGAGTTCCGCCGTGAGTCGCTCCCGGTGCAACAGGTCTGGAAGTCCGAACAACTCGAGCACGTCGTGGCCGAGATGAGCTACGTCGACCTCGATTCGATGTTGGCCGCCATCGGCGAGCACCACGTGTCGGGTCGCAGCGTCGCTCAGCGCGTCGCTCGTGGATACCGCTCGGGTGACGAGGAGGTGCAACTGCCCGCCACGGTCGACCGGCCCCGTCGTGAGCGGCGTGACGGTCACCGCCAGAAGGTCGGCGTCCACGTCGAGGGTCTCGACGACATGCTGGTCCGCCTCGCCCAGTGCTGTACTCCGGTTCCGGGTGACGACATCACCGGCTTCGTCACCCGCGGCCGAGGGGTGAGCGTCCATCGCGCCGACTGTTCGAACGCCGTGTCGCTCATGGCCGAGCAGGCGACGCGCATGATCGATGTCGACTGGGACGGCGAAGGCCAGTTCAACAACACGTTCACCGCCGGGATCGAGGTCGTCGCCCTCGATCGGTCCAAGCTGCTGGCCGACGTGGCCATGGCACTGGTCGATCAGCGGGTGAACATCGTGTCGTGCGAGACCATCACCGGGGCCGACCGTGAGGCCAAGATGCGGTTCGAGTTCGAACTGGCGAACGGCGCACACCTCGACTCGGTGATCAGCACGATCAAGGCCATCGACTCGGTCTACGACGCCTACCGCACCGTCCCCGGGTCGGCACCGAGCGCCTGACCCCGTCGTTCCGGTTCAGAGTGGGAACGACGCACGTCGTCTGGTTCGGAGCAGGAACGACGCAGGTCAGGCAGGCTGCGTCGCTTCTGCTCCGAATGAAAGCGACGGGCGAAACCCGGACGCCGTCGACCGGGCACTGGTCGCTAGCCTGACGGGCCGTGCCAGCGTTCCAGACCAGTCCCGGGATGCGGGACATCCTGCCTCCTGACACCGCGCGTTGGCGCCGCCTCAACGCCGTGTTCGCCGACGTGGTGGGCGCTGCCGGCTACGGCCAGATCATCACGCCGCTGATCGAGGACGTCGGAGTGTTCACCCGGATCGGTGAGGCGACCGACGTGGTGACCAAGGAGCTGTACGCGTTCGAGGACCGCGGCGGCCGCCACGTCTCCCTCCGTCCCGAACTGACCGCCGGCGTGTGTCGTGCGTTCGCCCAGCACCGTCCGGCGGCCCTGCCGTGGAAGGTGTGGTACACCGGTCCGAACTTCCGCCAGGAGAAGGCGCAGCGCGGTCGGTACCGGCAGTTCGACCAGGTCGGCATCGAAGTACTGGGAGTCGACGACGCACACCTGGACGTCGAGGTGATCGCGCTGGCCTCGGAGTTCTACCGACGTCTGGGCCTGTCGCAGATCACGCTGGTCGTCAACAGCCTCGGAGAACCCGAGGATCGCGCCGCCTACGTCGACGCGCTGGCGGCGTACTTCGCAACCGCCGACCTGACCGAGCAGAGTCGTTCGACGCTCGAGAAGAACCCGCTGAGGGTCCTCGACTCCAAACGTGAGCACGACGCAGCAGCGATCGCCGGTGCGCCCAAGATCTCCGAGTTCCACTCGGACGGAGCCGCCGCTCACTTCGCCACCGTCCTGGCCGGGCTGACCCGACTGGGGATCGACTTCGTGGTCGAACCCAAGCTGGTACGGGGCCTCGACTACTACCGTCGCACGATCTTCGAGTTCCAGGGCGGCACGCTCGATTCCGCACAGAACGCCCTCGGTGGAGGCGGCCGGTACGACGGCCTCGTCGAAGCGCTCGGTGGCCCTGCCACTCCCGGGATCGGCTTCGCCCTCGGTGTGGACCGCACGCTTCTGGCGTGTGACGACGAGGGTGTGTTCGGCGACGATTCGGCGCCCCTCGACGCGTTCGTGGTCGACGTGGTCGGTGGCCAGGAGGCGGTCGCCATCACGGCCGAACTCCGTGCTGCCGGGTTCACTGCCGACCGCGGCTACGACGATCGCAGCATGAAGGCCCAGATGAAGCTGGCCAACCGGTCCGACGCTCGTTTCGCCGTCATCGTCGGCGACGACGAACTGGCGTCCGACTCGGTGATCCTGCGCCCGATGGCCCGCGACGCCGGCGACCAGCAGACCATGTCCCGATCCGATCTGATCTCCCACTTGAAAGCACACTCATGAGCTCCCCGTCATCCAGCAGCACGTCATCCAGCAGCACCTCGATGCGAACCCATCTGTGCGGCGACCTCCGTCCGGAACACATCGGCCAGACCGTCAGTGTCTGCGGTTGGGTCGGGCGTCGCCGTGAGCACGGCGAGCACCTCGCGTTCGTCGACCTCCGCGATCACTCGGGCATCGTCCAGTGCGTGGTCAACGACGACGTCGACGTGCGCAGCGAGTACGTGCTGCGGATCACCGGCACGGTCCGGACGCGTCCGGAGGGCACGATCAACGACAAGCTGCCGACCGGCGGCGTCGAGATCGGCGACTGCGAGGTGGAGATCCTGCGCGTCGCCACACCGCCACCGTTCCCGATCGATGCTCGTGCCGACGACGTCGACGAGAACATCCGCCTCCAGTACCGCTACCTCGACCTGCGGCGCGAGCGGATGCAGAAGAACCTCCGCATCCGATCGAAGATCAACGCCGCCGTGCGCAACGCGATGGAGGCACAGGGATTCGTCGAGGTCGAGACGCCGATGCTCGTGCCGTCCACGCCCGAAGGAGCTCGCGAGTTCCTCGTCCCGTCTCGCAAGGAGCCCGGCTCCTTCTACGCGCTGCCGCAGTCGCCACAGCTGTTCAAGCAACTGCTGATGGTCGGCGGAGTCGACCGCTACTACCAGATGGCTCGATGTCTGCGTGACGAGGATCTGCGTGCCGACCGACAGTACGAGTTCATGCAACTCGACATGGAGATGAGCTTCGTCACCCAGGACGACGTGCTCGACGCGGTGTCCGAGGCGGTGCTCGCCGCGGCCGAGGCGGCGACGGGGGAGCGTCCGGCCCCGATCGAGCGGATCACCTGGCACGACGCCATGAACCGTTTCGGCATCGACAAGCCCGACCTCCGCTTCGGTATGGAACTGCAGGAGTTGACCGCTGTCTTCGCCGGCACGGAGTTCAAGGCGTTCGCCGGCGCCGAAGCCATCAAGGGCATCAAGGTCGACGGGGGTGCGGCGGACTACGGCCGCAACCAGCTCGACAAGCTCACCGACAAGGCCAAGAGCGCGGGGGCGAAGGGCCTGGTGTGGATGAAGGCCACCGACGAGGGGTTCGACTCACCCGTTGCGAAGTTCCTGAGCGACGACGAAGTGGTGGCGCTGAAAGCGGCGATGGGCGCCGTGACCGGCGACCTCGTGCTGATCGTGGCCGACGACTGGGAACCCACGTGTGAGGTGCTCGGCGTGCTGCGCAACGAGATCGGGCGGCCACCGGTGCACCAGGGTCCGTACCGCTACGTGTGGGTCGTCGAATTCCCGTTGTTCGTGGGTCGCGACAAGGAGACGGGCAACCCGAAGTCGGGGCACCATCCGTTCACGATGCCGCACCCGGACGACATCGACAAGTTCGAGTCCGACCCGATGTCGGTGCGGTCGATCGCGTACGACCTGGTGCTCAACGGCTGGGAGCTGGGCTCCGGCTCGATCCGAATCCACGAGTCCGAACTCCAGCGCAAGGTGTTCCGCGGACTCGGCATCAGCGACGAGGAGGCCGAGCGCAAGTTCGGGTTCTTCCTCAACCCGTTCGAGTACGGCGCACCGCCGCACGGCGGTTTCGCGTTCGGTCTCGACCGTCTGGTGGCGATCCTCGCCGGCGAGGACAACATCCGTGAGGTCATCGCGTACCCCAAGACCCAGTCGGGTCAGGATCCGATGACCAACAGTCCGATTCCCGGTGACCCGAGGGCCATGGAGGAACTCGGCCTCAAGATTCTCCCGAAGATCGACTGACATCCCCGGATCCGGACGAAAACGCCGGCGCCCCTCGGACCAGGGGGAGTGTCCGAGGGGCGCTGGCGTTCGACCGGCGTGTGCGAGGTCAGCCGTCGGTGGAGTCGTTGGGGACTTCGCTGTCGATCTCGTCGGAGATGTCCTCGGCTCCGTCGTCGATCTGGTCGTCGACGCCGTCGACGGGGTTGTCGATGTCGTCTTCGTTGCCGTCGTCGTCGGAGCAGGCAGCAGCGCCGACCGACAACGCGGCGACGGCCGAAGCGGCGAGGATCTTGCGGGTCAATGTCGTTGTCATAGGCGTGCAGCATCGCCGATCGTCACACAACTGAAACATCGGCTCGACCAAATGTCTGCATCGCTGACACGGGACCCGGAGGCCGTCGGCGACGAGGTGGAGCTCAGCGGGGGCCGCGAACGAGGCGCCCGGGCAGTTCGCCCGTGAACTCGTCGTGGTCGACGGTCTGGACGCCGTCGACGAATGTGGCGACGTAGCCGTCGGCCTTCTGCACGAGTCGACGGGCTCCGGCAGGAAGGTCGTAGGCCATGCGGGGCGGCCCGAAGGTGAGCCGGTCGTACTCGATCAGGTTCAGGTCGGCGCGCATGCCCGGAGCGATCAGTCCTCGATCACCGAGGCCGTAGAGTTCGGCGGTCTGACGGGTCTGTCGGTGCACGACGAGTTCGAGTGGCAGCTTGGGACCACGCGTGCGATCACGCGTCCAGTGGGTGAGCATGAACGTCGGCGTGCCGCCGTCGCAGATCACGCGACAGTGGGCGCCGGCATCGGCGAGACCCATGCGCGTCGACGGGTGCTGATGCGCTTCGTACTGGAACGACAGGTCGCCGTACCCGTAGTTGAAGAACGGGGTGAGGATCATCCCGTGCCCGTCGTGTGCGCAGAGCTGGTCGATGACCAGGTCGATCGGATGGGTGCCCGTACGTCGTGCGACGGCTCCGATCGAGTCGTCGACATGGGGTTCGTAGTCGATGTCGCCGTCGGCCACCGCCCACCACGAATCGAGCTTGTCGAGCACGACCTTGCGGAACAGATCACCGTCCGGTTCGACCCGCAGCGCTGCGCGCAGCTCGGCGCTCTGCAGTGCGGCGACACGGTCGGCCAGCGGCAGTGCCGACACCGATGCGTAGGCCGCGTGGAAGTCGAGCGGGTTGAACGACCCCTCCAGGCACATCAGCAACCCGACGCTGCGTCCGGCGATCTGTGCGACGATCGACAGCCCCTCGGCACGGGACTCGTCGAGTTGTGCGAGGACCTCGCGCCACAGGTCGGGCGCGCTGTCGGGTTGGTTGAGGTTGACGCTCACCGTGCGACCCGTGCGCCGGGCGATGTCGCGCATCCACGGCATCTCGCTGACGGGGACTTCGACGTGATCGGGCGCGAACTGGAACACGCCGTGCCCGACGCGGCCCAGAGCGTCGGCGATGCCGAGCAGTTCGTCGGCACCGGCATGGGTGCCGGGTACCAGTTCGCCCGAGAGCGACTTGTGCAGCGGGGTACGCGAGGTCGAGAAACCGAGCGCACCCGCCCTCAGGCCCGACTCGACGATCGCCGACATGGCCGCGATGTCCTCGGCGGTCGCCGCTTCGTTGGCGGCGCCGCGTTCGCCCATCACGTATCCGCGCACGGGTCCGTGGGCGATCTGGGCCCCGAGGTCGATGGCGTAGTGCCGGGCGTCGAGGGCGTCGAGGAACTCCTCGAAACTCTCCCACTCCCACGTGATCCCCTCCGTCATGGCCGAGCCGGGGATGTCCTCGACGCCTTCCATCAGCTCGATCAACCACTCGTGCCGATCGGGTGACGCCGGAGCGAAACCGACGCCGCAGTTGCCCATGACGACCGACGTCACCCCGTGCCAGGACGACGGCGTGAGATACGGATCCCACGACGCCTGGGCGTCGTAGTGGGTGTGAACGTCGACCCAGCCGGGTGTGAGCAGGAGCCCATCGGCGTCGATCTCGCGGCCGGCGCGCCCGCCTGTACCGGCATCGTCGACCGACGTGATCAGACCGTCGTCGACGCTGACGTCGGCGGGTCGGGCGGGTGCTCCGGAGCCGTCGACGAGTCGAGCGTTGCGGATCACCAGGTCGGCCATGGGTCGAAGCTAGTCGCGCTCGGCGTGACCGACCGGACCGCACCGGGTCGGCCCTTGGCGACGGGTGCTGATCCGGGCTAGGTTGCTCCCGACCGTGAAGTGGGTTCTGTGAGGCCCACACGGAAAGGGAAGAGATGAACATCAAGCAGGTGCTGTCGGCCGACGACGTGCGCCGGGCCACCACCCGGATGGCCCACGAGATCATCGAACGCAACCAGGGCCTCGACGGCGTCACGCTGATCGGTATCCAGACCGGTGGTGTGTGGCTCGCTCGGGCGCTGGGCGACGAGATCGCCCGCATCGACCACGAGATCCCCGTCGGGTCGATCGACGCATCGCTCTACCGCGACGACATCGGACTCCGACCGGTCAGCCCGGCCTCGGTCAGCGACATCGACTTCGACGTCGACGGCTCGGCCATCGTGCTCGTCGACGACGTGCTGTACACCGGCCGCACGGTACGCGCCGCCCTCGATGCGCTCGGCGACTACGGCCGACCCCGCACGGTGCAACTCGCGGTGATGATCGACCGGGGCCACCGCGAACTCCCGATCCGACCGGACTACGTCGGCAAGAACCTCCCGACCAGCGCCGACGAGAACGTCAGCGTCACGAGCGACGGCGTGGTCATCTCGTGAGCGATCCCACGACCCGGGAGGATGCGACACGCCGCCACGACTCGGTCGAGGCGAGCGCCCGATGAGTCGGTCGCTGTTGTCGATCGACGAACTCGGCGCCGACGGGGTGATGCGGATCCTCGACCTCGCGGACACGATGGCCGAGGTCAACCGGCGCCCGAACCCGAAGGTGCCGGCGTTGCGCGGCAAGACGGTGTGCAGCGTGTTCTTCGAGGACTCGACCCGCACGCGACTCAGCTTCGAAACCGCAGCCAAGCGGCTCTCGGCCGACACGATGACCTTCGCCGTGTCCCAGTCGAGCCTGAACAAGGGCGAGAGCCTGAAGGACACGATCGAGACCATCGCCGCGATGGGGATCGACGCATTCGTGATCCGTCACGGATCCACGGGTGCGCCCTGGCTCGTGGACGACTGGACGAACGCCGCGGTGGTCAACGCAGGCGACGGGTGGCACTCCCATCCCACGCAGGGACTCCTCGACGCGTACACGGTGCGGACGTGTCTCAATCGGCCCGATGGATTCGACGGGTTGCGCGTGGCGGTCGTCGGGGACATCAAGCACAGCCGCGTCGCCCGGTCCACCACGGCGGCGTTCAAGGCGCTCGGCGCCGATGTCACGTGGGTCGCACCGACCACCCTGCTGCCGCCCGTCGTCCACGAACACGCGACGGACCGCCTCGACGACATCATCGAGGACCTCGACGTGCTCTACCTGTTGCGGATGCAGAACGAGAGGATGACCGAGGCACTGGTCCCGAACCTGCGCGAGTACACGACGCGGTTCGGGCTCACGCCGGAGCGGGCGCAGCGGTTGTCGCCGCAATGTCTCGTGATGCATCCCGGGCCGGTCAACCGGGGCGTGGAGCTCGCCGTCGACCCGAGCGAACTCCCCGGGGCCGTGATCAACCAGCAGGTCACGAACGGGATCTCGGTCCGCATGGCGGTGCTGTTCGACTGTCTCTCGGCGAATCCCGATCCCACATCCGACCTCGAACGCCCGGAGTTCCCGTGAACCAAGCGCCAACGACCACCGGTCCCACGATCGCGATCATCGGCGGAACCGTCGTCGACCGCCACGGCGAACGGCGGGCGGACGTCCACGTCGCCGACGGCCACATCGTCGATCCGAGCGCGATGGAGTCGTGGGAACCGGACACGACGGTCGATGCCACCGGCCTCGTCGTGTGCCCCGGATTCGTCGACCTGCACACGCACCTGCGTGAACCGGGGAGGGAGGAGGCCGAGACCATCGAGACCGGGTCCCGTGCCGCCGCGCTCGGGGGGTACACGGCCGTCGTCGCGATGCCGAACACGGATCCGACCCAGGACTGTGTGAGTGTCGTGGAATTCGTGCGCCGTCAGGGCATCGCTGCCGGGCTGTGCGACGTGCACCCCTCGGGTTCCATCACCGTCGGCCGACAGGGCACGCAGCTCACACCGTTCGCCGAACTGGCCGATGCAGGCGTCACCCTGTTCACCGACGACGGCAACGGCGTGCAGAACCCGCAGTTGATGCGCCGGGCGTTCGAGTACTCGAACAGCCTCGGTGTCACGATGGCGCAGCACTGCGAGGTCGAGGCGCTCACGGGCGGAGCCGTGATGCACGAAGGCGAGTGCTGCAGCCACCTCGGCCTGCCGGGTTGGCCGTCGCTGGCCGAGGAACTGATGGTGCACCGTGACATCGAACTCGTACGTCTGACCGGCGCACCGGCGCACTTCCTGCACCTCTCGACCGCCGGGAGCGTCGACCTGGTCCGGCGTGCCAAGGCCGACGGACTTCCGGTCACCGCCGAGGCCACGCCGCACCACATCAGCCTCACCGACGAACTGCTGCGCTCGTACAGTGCGATCTACAAGGTCAATCCGCCCCTGCGGACGATGGACGACGTCGAAGCGGTGCGCGCCGGGCTCGCCGACGGCACGATCGACGCGATCGCCACCGACCACGCCCCACACGTGTCGGAGTCCAAGGAACGTCCGCTCGACCAGGCTCCGCCCGGCATGGTCGGGTTGGAGACGTCGCTCGGCGTGGCGCTCGCCCACCTCGACATGCCGCTCGTCGACATCATCGCCGCGCTGTCCTGGAAGCCCGCGGGGATCGCCCGGCTCGGCGACCGGCACGGTCGCGACGTCGAGTCGGGGTCGCCTGCCAACCTCACGGTCTTCGATCCGAACGAGGAGTGGGAGGTGGTTCCCGCGTTGCTCGCCAGCAAGAGCCACAACACCCCGTTCGTCGGCGTCCCACTGCGCGGCAAGGTCAGACACACGATCCTCGACGGGACGTTCACGGTGCTCGACGGAAAGGCCACACGATGACGCATGTTCATTCACTATGCTGCATGATCATGCAGATGAACGGCGACCTCACGTGAACCCTGTCGACGGCCGACTCGTGCTCGCCGACGGCAGCACCTTCGAGGGCGAACTGATCGGCGCGCACACGCCGATCGCAACGGGTGAGGTCGTGTTCAACACGTGCCTCAGCGGCTACCAGGAGGTGATCACCGACCCGAGCTACGCGGGCCAGATCATCACATTCACCTACCCGCACATCGGGAACTACGGCATCAACGTGACGGACTTCGAGTCGGTCGGCACCTTCTGTCGTGGCATCGTCGTCCGCGATCTCGCCCGACGCCACAGCAACCACCGTGCGCAGGCCGACCTGGGTTCGATGCTGTACCAGCAGGGGGTGCCCGGAATTGCCGGCATCGACACTCGTCGGCTCACCCGGCTGATCCGCGCCACCGGTGCGATCCCCGGTGCATTCGGTTCGGCGCCGCACGACGAGTTGCTCGCGGCAGCGCAGTCCGAGCCGGGTACCGACGGTGTCGACCTCGTCCGTCACGTCAGCACGCCCGTCGGCTACTCGGTGCCCGCGGTCGACCCGACCAGTCGGCGGCGGATCGTCGCCGTCGACTTCGGGATGAAGCGGAACATCGCACTCAGTCTCGCGAGGTACGGCCACGTCGACGTGGTGCGCGCCGACAGCAGCGCAGCCGACATCCTCGCCATGGAGCCCGACGGCGTGTTCCTCTCGAACGGTCCGGGTGACCCGGCCATGTCGCCGTACGCCGTCGAGTCGATCCAGGGTCTGCTGGGCGTGGTGCCGATCTTCGGGATCTGCCTCGGGCACCAACTGCTCGGCCGTGCCGTCGGTGCCGACACGGTCAAGTTGCCGTTCGGTCACCACGGGGCCAACCATCCGGTGAAGAACCTCGACACCGACCGGATCGAGATCACCAGCCAGAACCACAACTTCGCCGTCGACGCGAGCACCCTCCCGTCGAATGCCGAGATGACCCACGTCAACCTGAACGACGACGTGTGCGAAGGCCTGAAGGTGGAGTCGGAACGTGCGTTCAGCGTGCAGCACCACCCCGAGGCCAATCCGGGACCGCACGACTCGAACTACCTGTTCGACCGGTTCGCGGAGATGATGGACCACGCAGCAGCCAACGGAAGGGCGGCTCACTGATGCCCAAGCGCACCGACATCCAGTCGATCCTGATCATCGGATCCGGGCCGATCGTGATCGGACAGGCCTGCGAGTTCGACTACTCCGGCACCCAGGCGTGCCGTGTCCTGAAGGAGGAGGGGTACCGCGTCATCCTCGCCAACTCGAACCCGGCGACGATCATGACCGATCCCGACTTCGCCGACGCCACCTACATCGAGCCGCTCACGTGGGAGGTGCTCTCGGCGATCATCGACCGCGAGCAGCCCGACGCGGTGCTGCCCACGCTCGGTGGCCAGACCGGTCTGAACATCGCGATGGAGCTCTTCCGTCGTGGGCTGATCGGCGTGCCGGGGACGCCGGAGATGATCGGTGCCAACGCAGAGGCGATCGAAACGGCCGAGGACCGCGAGAAGTTCAAGGTCGCGATGACCGAGATCGGCCTGGAGTCGTGTCGGTCCCAGATCGCCCACTCGATGGAGGAGGCGCGCGCCGCCATGGACGTGATCGGACTCCCGACCATGATCCGCCCGGCCTACATCCTCGGCGGGCGCGGTACGGGGATCGCATCCAGCATCGAAGAATTCGAGCGCATGGCGAAGAACGGGATCGACGCGAGTCCGATCGGCGAGATCCTCATCGAGGAGTCGATCGTGGGGTGGAAGGAGTACGAGCTCGAGGTGATGCGTGACCACGCCGACAACTGCGTGATCATCTGCGGGATCGAGAACGTCGACCCGATGGGCGTGCACACCGGCGACTCGATCACCGTCGCGCCGATCCAGACCCTGACCGACGTCGAGTACCAGCAGATGCGTGACGCCGCCATCGCGTGCATCCGCCGGGTCGGTGTCGAGACCGGCGGATCGAACGTCCAGTTCGCGGTGAACCCCGACGACGGTCGCCAGGTGGTGATCGAGATGAACCCCCGGGTGTCGCGTTCGTCGGCCCTCGCCTCCAAGGCGACCGGCTTCCCGATCGCCAAGATCGCCGCCAAGCTGGCGATCGGCTACACCCTCGACGAGATCCCGAACGACATCACCCAGACGGCCACGTCGAGCACACCCGCGGCATTCGAGCCGGTGATCGACTACGTCGTCACCAAGATCCCGCGCTGGGCGTTCGAGAAGCTTCCCGGTTCCTCCGGCATCCTGGGCACGCAGATGCAAGCGGTGGGCGAGGTGATGGCCATCGGTCGTACGTTCCCCGAGAGCCTGCAGAAGGCATTGCGCTCGCTCGAGGACGGTCGCCTCGGGCTCAACTGCGACCCGGGCGAGGAGCGGTACGCGGTCGACTTCCCCGACGATGCCGCGCTGTTGAAACAGGCGTGCATCCCCACGCCCGACCGGATCCTGCAGGTGGGTGAACTGCTCCGGCGGGGGATGAGCGTGGACGAGATCCACGACGCCACACGGATCGACGTCTGGTTCCTCGATCAGATGTCGATCGTCACCGAGGAACGTCACGCCCTCGCCACGCTCGGGATGGCGGCGATGACGACGCGAGCGTGGAAGCGCGCGAAGCAGATCGGCTTCGCGGACGCACAGTTGGCCTACCTGTGGGGCGTCGACGAGACCGACGTGCGCACGGCGCGGATCGCGGCGGGCGTCCTCCCGACCTACAAGACGGTCGACACATGTGCGGCCGAGTTCGATGCCGAGACCCCGTACCACTACTCGACCTACGAGGACGAGAACGAGGTCCGTCCCTCCGATGGAACCAAGGTGATGATCCTCGGGTCCGGCCCGAATCGGATCGGGCAAGGGATCGAGTTCGACTACTGCTGCGTCCACGCGTCGTTCGCGCTGCGCGATGCCGGCTTCGAGACGATCATGGTCAACTGCAACCCCGAGACGGTCTCGACCGACTACGACACGTCCGATCGGCTGTACTTCGAGCCGCTCACCAAGGAGGACGTGCTGAACATCATCGACGCGGAGCAGCCTCACCGGGTGATCGTGTCGCTGGGCGGCCAGACGCCCCTCAAGCTCTCGGGCGAGATCCCGCCGGAACTCGTCGCCGGGACGTCTCCCGACTCGATCGACGCAGCGGAGGACCGCGAGCGATGGAACAAGATCTGTGACGAGCTCGAGATCCCGCAGCCGCCCGGCGGAACGGCGGTGAGCCTGGACGAGGCTCTCGCGATCGCCGAGGACGTCGGATTCCCGGTCCTGATCCGGCCGAGCTACGTGCTCGGCGGCCGCGCGATGCAGATCGTCCACGACCGCCACCACCTCGCGTCGGCGATGGAGGAGTTGGCCGACTTCGGTTCGCTCGGCAAGGAGGGAGGCCTGTCCGCCGAGCGTCCTGTGCTGGTCGACCGGTTCCTGGCAGATGCGACCGAGGTCGACGTCGACGCCATCCGCGACCACACGGGCGAGGTGCTCATCGGGGGAGTGATGGAGCACGTCGAGGAGGCCGGTGTCCACTCCGGTGACTCGGCGTGCGCGATCCCGCCCCAGACCCTGCCGAACTGGGTCGTCGAGGTGATCGAGTCGTACGCAGCGGCGATCGCCAAGCGCCTCGACGTGCGCGGTCTGATCAACGTGCAGTTCGCCGTGGCCGGCACCACGGTCTACGTGATCGAGGCCAACCCGCGGGCGAGCCGCACCGTTCCCTTCGTGGCGAAGGCAACGGGCGTGCCCCTGGCCAAGGTCGCCACCCGCGTGATGCTCGGGGCGACGTTGGCCGAGTTGCGCGCCGAAGGGCTGGTGCGGCCACCGGTCGGAGGCGGTCACCACGGCCCGCGCGGCGGCGTCGACGGCCCGCCACCACACGTCGCGGTGAAGGAGGCCGTGCTGCCGTTCACGCGCTTCCCCGAGGTCGACCCGGCGCTCGGACCCGAGATGCGCTCGACCGGCGAGGTGATGGGCATCGACACCACCTTCGGGCGAGCGTTCTACAAGGCGGAACTCGCCGCCGGCACCGTGCTGCCCGCGTCGCCCGACGACGGCATGGTCTTCCTCTCCCTCGCCGACCGCGACAAGCCGGCCGGCCTCGTCGTCGCCACCCGACTCCGCGCTCTCGGTCTGGGCATCGCAGCGACCGCGGGCACGGCTGCCTACCTCGCCAAGTTCGACCAGCCCGCCGATCAGATCGTCGCCAAGGTACACAACGACGGAGAGCGTTCGAGCGAGGACCCCGACCTGCCCACGGCGCCCGATCTGATCGCCGACGGAAAGATCGGGTTCGTCGTCAACACGCCGAGCGGACGGGCGGCACGCAGTGACGGCGAGACCATCCGCAAGGCGGCGAGCCTGCACCACGTCAGCTGTGTCACGACCGTTGCTGCGGCCCTCGCCGCCGCACAGGGGATGGCCGAACGTCACGGCAGCCAGCTCCGCGTGCGCAGCCTGCAGGAGTACCACGCCGTCGGCGCGGCGACCGACTGATGGAGGTGCAGATCGGATCGGTCACGCTGCCCGGTCCGGTGATGACGGCATCGGGCACCGCGGGCTACGGCAGCGAACTCGCTCCGTTCATGGACCTGTCGCGACTCGGTGCCGTGGTCACCAAGTCGCTGGCGCCCTACGACTGGCCGGGCAATCCGGCGCCGCGCGTCCATCCCACCGCGCAGGGGATGATGAACGCCGTGGGACTGCAGGGGCCCGGCATCCCGTACTGGTTGGACCGGGTCCTCCCGGGACTCCTCGCGACCGGTGCGACCGTCGTCTGCTCGATCTGGGGCAGATCCGTCGACGACTACCGACTGGCGGCGGAGCAACTCGCGCAGGCACCGGCCGGGGTGGTCGCGGTCGAGGTGAACCTCTCGTGCCCGAACCTCGCCGGCCACGGCATCTTCGCGCACGACGTCGAGCTCTCCGCCGAGGTGATCGCGGCCACCGAGGCGTGCGCGCGACCACGGTGGGCCAAGCTCAGCGCCAACACCGACCGGACGATCGACGTCGCCCGAGCCGTGCGCGGAGCGGGCGCCGAAGCGGTCACGTGCATCAACACCCTGCTCGGGCTCGGCTACGACCGCGACACGCTGCGGCCGGTGCTCGGCGCCGGAGGCGGGGGGCTGTCGGGCAGAGCGATCCACCCCGTTGCGGTCCGTGCGGTGCACGACCTCCACGTCGCGCTCCCCGACCTCCCGATCATCGGTGTCGGGGGAGTGGCATCGGGGTGGGATGCGGTCGAACTGCTCCTCGCCGGGGCCGTCGCCGTCCAGGTCGGCACGGCCACGTTCGCCGATCCGGCGGCGCCCTCGAAGGTGCAGCTCGAGTTGCTCGACTGGATGTCGAGGTGCGGGATCGCACGCACGGCAGATGTCACTGCACTAACGTGAATCCATGGCAACACCACCACAGTTGACCCCCGAACAGCGGGCGGCGGCGCTGCAGAAGGCGGCTGAGGCTCGGACAGCGCGCGCGGAGATCAAGGCGCGGTTGAAGATGGGCACGATGACGCTGGAGGAGGCGCTCGACTCCGACGACTCCAACGTCGCGAAGCTGAAGTGCGTCTCGATGCTCGAATCGCTGCCCGGCGTGGGCAAGGTCAAGGCGCGTCGTCTCATGGAGGAGATCGGCATCGCCGACAACCGTCGGGTGCAGGGACTCGGCCAGCAGCAGCGCAAGGCGCTGCTCGACGAACTGCGTTGAGACGACCGCGACCGCTGCCTCGAGCGCTGCGAGCCGGTCCGATCACTTGCCGGCGCAACGATAGGTTGACCCGATGATCATCGTCGTGTCCGGACCCGGCGGTGTGGGCAAGGGAACCATCGTCGATGCGTTGGTCGAGCGTGACCCCCGTCTGTTCCTCAGTCGATCGTGGACCACGCGTGAGCAACGTCCGTCGGAGGCCGACGACGCCTACGTGTTCACCACTGCCGAGGAGTTCGAGGCCCGCGCCGAGGCGGGCGGGTTCCTCGAGTGGACCGAGTTCCTCGGCAACTACTACGGCACGCCCACCCCCGACGTCGGCGACGGACGAGACCTGGTGTTGGAGATCGAGGTCGACGGTGCGCAGCAGGTCAAGCGGGTCGCACCCGAGACGATGCTGATCTTCATCATGCCACCGTCGCGAGAGGAGCAGGAGCGTCGTCTGCGGGGCCGCGGCGACCTCGACCACAAGGTGCTGGCCCGGCTGAAGAAGGCCGAGGAGGAAGAGCCGATCGGCCGCCGACTCGCCGACCACGTCGTCGTCAACGACGATCTCGAATCCACCATCGACGAGATGCTGTCGATCATCGACGCTGCCCGCCCCGCCTCCTGACCGCCCGCCACCCGGGGGTGTCGACCGCCGGTCGGTCCGAGGCAACGCGCAGGTCGCGGAAGCGATTGAATACCCGGGTGAACAACGCCTTGAGGCCCGCGTACTCGGCATCGGACCGGCCGGTGCCCCGACGGGTGATCCAACCGGTCCGCCGATTCATGGCGGTCGAGACCGCTGGTGGGGTCGTGATGCTCGCCGGCGCCATCATCGCCCTGATCTGGGCCAACTCGCCGTGGGACGCGTCGTACGTCAGGTTCTTCGAGACGCCGATCGAACTCCGGGTCGGTGGCGTGATCGACCTCGACCTGACCGTGCACGAATGGGTCAACGACGGCCTGATGTCGCTGTTCTTCCTGGTCGTCGGCCTGGAGATCAAGCGCCAACTCGTGCACGGTGAGCTGCGGGACCGACGGGCGGCAGCGCTTCCGGCGGTGGCGGCGCTCGGAGGCATGATCGTCCCGGCAGCCATCTACATCCTGTTCAACCTCGGCGGTGCCACCGACGGATTCGGCGTGCCGGTCGCGACGGACATCGCCTTCGCCGTCGGTGTGGTCACACTCGCCGGAAGCCGGGTGCCGCTCGGTGTGCGGATCTTCATCCTGACCCTCGCCGTCGTCGACGACATCGGAGGCATCGTCGTGATCGCTGTGTTCTACGCCGAAGGAGTCAGCTTCGCGTGGCTCGGGGCCGCCGTGGCGTGCATCGTCGGCGCGTACGTGTCTCGACGCCTCGAGGTCCGATCGCTCGTGCCGTACCTCGCATTCGGCACCGTGTGCTGGTACTCGCTGCACTCGGCCGGTGTCGAGGCCGCCATCGTCGGCGTGGTGTTCGGCCTCCTCGCACCCGCTCACCCGTTCCACGACCCGAGTCGGTTCGGGGAACGGATCGAGGAGGCCGTGCGACACTTCGAACGGACCGACCACAACGTTCCCGTGGAGATCGCCACCTACGTCCGAGAGGTCGCGTCGCCACTCGACCGGGTCGAGCACCACCTCACGCCGTGGGTGTCGTTCCTGATCGTGCCGATCTTCGCCCTCGCCAACGCCGGCGTCAGTGTGTCCACCGCCGGCCTCGACGTCGACGTGTTCGCCGGTGTGGCCGCAGGGCTGGTGATCGGCAAGATCGTCGGCATCGTGTCCTTCACGTGGCTGGCGGTGCGATTCGGAGTCGGTCGGCTCCCGCAACGAACGGGGTGGTTGCACATCCTCGGCGTCGGCGCCGCGGGCGGGATCGGCTTCACGGTCGCACTCTTCGTCGCCGGGCTGTCGTTCGACGATGCAGACCTCCTGCGGTCGGCGAAGCTGGGGATCCTCGCTGCCAGCACCACCGCCGGTCTGCTCGCCTACGCGATCCTGCGGCTGGCGTCGCGCGAGGAACGGCACTGAGTCGGCGGGTTCGTCGGAGGGTTCGTCCGGCGGGTTCGTCCGGGCCCGACGCAGTGGCGCCGTGCGATCCGACGATAGGCTCGGGCGTCTATGGCTCTCGACCACAACACGATGATCAACCCCCCCATCGAGAACCTGCTCGACAAGGTCGATTCGAAGTTCACGCTGGTCACGCTGGCCGCCCGCCGAGCGCGCAACATCAACTCGTACTTCAACCAGCTCGGCGAGGGTCTCGGCGGCATGATTCCGCCTCAGGTGTCGTCCACCGCGCGCAAGCCGATCTCGATCGCCTTCCAGGAGATCGCCGAGAAGAAGATCGTCTGGACCGAGGCGCCCGTGGAGCCCGAACTCCCCGAGATCGAGGACGATCCCGACGCCGAGGCACAGGCCGCCGCCGACGCCGCCGAGAGCAGCGACTGAGCGCATCGTGAGCCCGCTGGAGGGCAAGCGGATCGTCCTCGGGGTCACGGGCGGAATCGCCGCCTACAAGGCCGTCGAGATCTGCCGACGTCTCGTCGACTCCGGCGCCCACGTGGTGCCGATCATGACGGACGCCGCACAGCACTTCGTCGGCACGACGACGCTCTCGGCGCTCGCCTCCGAGCCGGTCCAGACCGAGCTCTGGCACAACCCGACCACGCCGATTCCGCACACGAAGGTGGGCCAGGGCGCCGACCTGATCATCGTCGCTCCGGCCACGGCCAAGTGCATCGCCGCGTATCGCATGGGCTACAGCCACGACCTGCTGCAGAACACACTCCTCGCGACGCGGGCGCCGGTGATCGTGTGTCCCGCGATGCACACCGAGATGTGGGAACACCCGAGCGTCGTCGACAACATGGAGGTGCTGCGACGCCGCGGTGTCCACGTCGTCGAGCCGGAGTCGGGTCGACTGGCGGGCGGCGATGTCGGAGCCGGACGCCTCGCCTCACCGGAATCCATCGTCGCCGCTGCCGAGCGGGTCCTCGGGTCGGGCGAACTCGCTGGTGTGTCGATGATCGTCTCGGCGGGAGGGACCCGCGAGCCGATCGACTCGGTGCGGGTGATCGCGAATCGCAGTTCGGGCAAGCAGGGGTACGCCGTCGCCGCCGAAGCGGCGTCGCGTGGGGCGTCGGTGACGCTCGTGTCCACGGTGGCGCTCCCCGCTCCGTCGGGGGTCGAGGTGGTGTCCGTCGAAACCGCTGCGGAGATGCAGGGAGCGATCGAATCGCGAGCCGCCCGAGCCGATGTGATCGTGATGGCCGCAGCCGTTGCCGATTTCCGCCCGGCGTCGGTCGCGAACCACAAGTTGAAGAAGCACGACGGACCACCCCAGATCGTGCTCGAGCCGACGCCCGACATCCTCGCCGGTCTGGGGGCGACCAAGCCGACCGGGCAGGTGCTCGTCGGGTTCGCCGCCGAGACCGACGACCTGATCGCGAATGCGCAGTCCAAGCTGGAACGCAAGCACCTCGACCTGATCGTCGCGAACGACGTGAGCGCCCCCTCGGTGGGGTTCGCTCACGACACGAACGCGGTTACGCTGCTGCGGCCCGACGCGAAGCCTGTCGAGATCGACCTCGCCGCCAAGCGAGATGTCGCACGGGTCGTCATCGACACGATCATCGAGATTCGCGCCTCGCGAGCGAACGACACACGGACAGGAAAGCACTGAATCATGGCCAACTACACGTTCACCTCCGAAAGCGTCACGGAAGGCCATCCGGACAAGATGGCCGACCAGATCTCCGACTCGATCCTCGATGCGATCCTCACCGAGGACGCCGACGCCCGTGTCGCGTGCGAGACCCTGGTCACCACCGGTCTGTGCGTGGTCGCCGGCGAGATCAGCACCAGTGCGTACGTCGAGATCCCGAAGATCGTCCGCGACACGATCAACGGCATCGGCTACGACAACGCCCTGTACGGGTTCGACGGCAACACCTGCGGGGTCATGGTCACCCTCGACGAGCAGAGCCCCGACATCGCCCAGGGCGTCGACACCTCCGAGGAGGTCCGCGCAGGCCGCTCCGGCGAGGATCAGCTCAACGCGCAGGGCGCGGGCGACCAGGGAATGATGTTCGGGTACGCGTGCACCGAGACCGAGGCGCTCATGCCCCTCCCGATCCACACGGCGCACCGTCTCGCCGAGCGGCTGTCGAGCGTCCGCAAGAGCGGTCAGATCCCCTACCTCCGCCCCGACGGCAAGACCCAGGTCACGTTCGAGTACGACGAGGCCGGCAAGCCCGTTGCACTCAAGGCCGTGCTCATCTCGACGCAGCACCAGGACGGCATCGACCGTGACACGGTGATCCGCCCCGACCTGATCGACGCCGTGATCCGCCCGACGATCCCCGAGCAGTTCGCCGACGACGACTACGCGGTGTACATCAACCCGACCGGCAACTTCGTCATCGGTGGCCCGGTCGGCGACTGTGGCCTCACCGGCCGCAAGATCATCGTCGACACCTACGGTGGCATGGGCCGCCACGGTGGCGGCGCGTTCTCCGGCAAGGACCCGTCCAAGGTCGACCGCTCGGCTGCATACGCCGGTCGGTGGGTCGCGAAGCACGTCGTGGCGTCGGGTGCGGCCGACCGCTGCGAGATCCAACTCGCCTACGCGATCGGCATGGCACAGCCGATGAGCATCCTCGTCGAGACGTTCGGGACGGCGAAGGAGGATCCGGCCAAGATCGAGGCCGCCGTGCGCGCCACGTTCGACCTGCGCCCCGGCGCCATCGTCCGCGACCTCGACCTGAAGCGTCCGATCTACAAGGCGTCGGCCGCGTATGGCCACTTCGGTCGCGACCAGTTCCCGTGGGAACAACTCGGCAAGCTCGACGAGTTCTCGTCCGCCATCGGCGCCTGACCGACCTGCGAGACCATCCGGTGGCACGCACCTCCTGGTCCCGCCCCACCTGGTCACGGCCCGCCTGGCCACGCACCACCGGGTCGTCGTCCGGTCTCGCACACCGTTCGTTCGACGCCGGATGAGCACACACCACGTCGATCGGCCCCGCTTCGCCCGGGTGTTGCCGGACGTGACCGGCCTCGACAAGCCGTTCGACTACTCGATCCCCGACGACCTGCTCGGTGACGTGCAGGTCGGAACGATCGTGCGTGTGGAACTCCACGGTCGGCGGATCGGTGGCTGGGTCACGGCGGTGCTCGACGAGCCCGGAGTCGACGTCGCCGACGTGAAGCCGATCGCCAAGGTGACCGGCCACGGCCCGTCACCCGAGCTCATCGAACTCGCTGAATGGGCCCACGTACGATGGGCGGCACGACGGATCCGTCCGTTCCTCGTGGCGGCCTCGCCCAAGCGGGCGGTCCGAGTGTTGCCGGCGCCACATCGGCGCGCACAGTCACCTGCCCCGTCGTCACCGGCGACCTCGCAACTGCTGTCGACGGGCGGCGGCGTGCTGCGGCTTCCCCCGCGCAGCGACGTCCTGCCGTCGATCCTGTCGGCGATCGACGTGGGTCCGACGCTCGTGGTCGTCCCCACGCACTCCGACGCGCAGCTGCTCGCATCCAGGCTGCGACGATCCGGAGCGACGGTCGCACTGGTTCCCGACGACTGGGCCATGGCCGCCGGCGGGGTCGACGTCGTCGTCGGTACACGCACCGCGGCGTGGATGCCGTGCGCTGGATTGGCTGCGGCGATCGTCGTGGACGAACACGACGAGGCGCTCCAGGAGGAGCGGTCGCCCACGTGGCACGCCCGTGACGTGGTGGCCGAGCGATGTCTGCGGGCGGGCGTGCCGGCGGTGTTCATCTCACCGATTCCCACCCTCGTCGCCGTGGAGGAACTCGCGGGGCCTGACGGCCCGGTGCATCCGTCGCCAGAGCGCGAGCGCCACGGGTGGCCGACCGTGCAGATCGTGGACCGCACCGACGACGACCCGTGGAAGAAGGGCCTCGTCACCGCCGAACTGATCGAGCGCATCCGCGACCCTCTGCAGCGTGTGTTGTGCATCTCGAACATCACCGGACGCGCCCGGGTCCTGGCGTGTCGGACCTGCAGGGCGCTGGTGCGGTGCGAGACGTGCGACGCAGCCGTCGGGCTCCGCGACGACGGTCGACTCGCGTGTCGACGGTGCGCGACGGTTCGACCACCGGTCTGCCAGGAGTGCGGCGCGGGCGCGTTCGCCAACCTGCGGCCAGGGGTGACGCGCATCGGAGAGGAACTGGAGGCAGCGGCCAATCGACGGGTCGTCGTCGTGACCGCGAAGGACGACGCGTCACCCGTGCGCTCGGACCTGTACGTCGGCACGGAGGCCGCGTTGTACCGGGTGCCGCCGGTCGACGTGGTCGCGTTCCTCGAGTTCGACTCCGAGATGCTGGCACCGCGGTTCAGGGCCTCGGAGCAGGCGTTGGCGTTGATCGTCCGCGCCGGCCGCCTGGCGCCGACCGTGCTGGTCCAGACCTTCGAGCCGGATCACGAGGTCCTGCGTGCCGCCTCCACCGGCGATCCCCAGGTCGTGGTCGATGCGGAGCGTGAACGACGGTCGATGCTCGGGCTGCCCCCCTATGGTGCGCTGGCCTCGATCACCGGAGCGTTCAGTGACGAAGTGGTGTCGCAGCTGGACCGGGAGTTCGTGCAGGTCGGAGGCGACGGAGACGATCGTCACCTGATCCGTGCTCGGGACTGGACCACTCTGGGCACCGCGGTCAACGCGACCACGCGTCCACCGGGTTCACGAGTCCGCGTCGCGGTCGACCCGCCGCGCATCTGACGCACGTCGGTCCGATTCGTTCGGAATCAGACGGACCGACTCGGTCGGATCATGGTGATGAACGATCCGATGAGATCGGTCCAGCCGGAGATGTCGGAGGATGACGACGCGAGGTGGTACTCGGCGTGCGGGATCAGTCGGGCCAGTTCGTCGGCCGTCGCCACCGGGTGGACGGGGTCGCCGGTCCAGGCGAGGATCAGGGTCGGGCAGGCGATCTCGGCGATGCGCTCCCGGTCGGGGAGTTGAGCGCGTGTCGCTCCGCGCATCGCTCGGGCCAGTCGTTGCGGGTCCCAGCTGCGCATCGCATCGGCTCGGCGCATCCGGTAGGCGGGGTCTCCGACGAAGGGACCCGGAGGCGGAACGAGAGCGCCCGCGGCGATCAACGGCTCGACACCGGAGGCCTCGACGATCTGCGCACCCTGTTCGTACACATCGGTCTGGCCCGACCGGGCCTCCCAGCCCGTGGGCGGGATGACGAGCACCAGCCCGAGGATCCGATCCGGTGCGGCCACTGCGGCATGGAGCGCCGTGGCGCTCCCCATCGACGCTCCGCCGGCGACGTAGGTGTCGATTCGAAGGGCGTCGGCGAGTGCGAGCTGGTCGAGAGCGAGGGACTCCCATCCGTAGTCGTCGAGGTCGGGCGTGGACTCGGAGTCACCGTGTCCCCGCGCGTCGTAGCGCACGACGGTGGCCGGAACGTCCGCCCACTCGACGAGTCCCATCAGGTCCTCCAGCGAGCGGCTCTGCGTCAGGCCGTGACCCCAGACGAGGTCGATGCCCGATCCGGACCGGTCGTGTCCGATCTCGCAACCTCTGACCCGAGTGGTGTCCATGCTCGATAGTGTCGCACGCCCTGTGAACCCCGAGCTGTTTCCCGAACTCGCCGCCGAGCGAGCACACCTGGCCTTCGCGCGCACGTCGCGGGACGGAATGATCGAACGTCTCGAGGCGGTCGATCCGGCCGGAGCAGCCGACACGATCACCCAGGAGTACGTCGAGGTCACGGTCGCCGAGGCCCTCGACACGCTGCGCAGCCCGGGCGCCGG
Source organism: Ilumatobacter sp. (assembly GCF_039969435.1). Lineage (GTDB taxonomy): Bacteria > Actinomycetota > Acidimicrobiia > Acidimicrobiales > Ilumatobacteraceae > Ilumatobacter_A. Next base: position 646,204 of record NZ_JBDVNU010000036.1, on the reverse strand, counting down.
TGACTTCTTCGGCCGGATCGACGGCGACGAGGATTCGGGCTTCGACGGCTCGTGGTACGTCGGGCGGCGCCACATCGAGAACGACTCGCACGACCCGGTCGTGGTCGACTGGCGTGCCCCGATCGCGGCGCCCTTCTATCGTGCGACCGCCGTCGACCCGTTGGGCGTCGCCTTCCGCCGCCGGTTCACGCTCGATGACGGCGAGCTGATCGCGTATCTCGACGAGCAGCTCGACGATCCGGACGCAGCCGGTTCGGCGGCCGGGATCCCGGACCCGGTGCTCGCCGAGATCGGCGCCGAACGCAGCGGTGAGATGCGCGAGATCGTCGCCACGATCCAGGGCGAGCAGGACGTGGTGATCCGCTCCGACATCGATCAGGTGCTGATCGTCCAGGGCGGGCCGGGCACGGGCAAGACGGCGGTGGCGCTGCACCGGGCGGCGTACCTGCTGTTCGAGCACCGAGCCCGTCTGGCACGTGACGGTGTGCTCGTGGTCGGGCCGAACAAGGCGTTCCTCGACTACATCGCCAACGTCCTTCCTTCGCTCGGCGAGCGCACCGTTCGTCAGGCGACCGCACACGAGCTGTGCATCCCCCGAGTCGACGTGACCGGCACGGACGATGCCGACGTCGCCCGGTGGAAGGGGTCGTCCGACCGACTCGACGACCTCCACAGGGCTGCCGTGGAGGCGATCGTCGCGCCGGACGAGGACATCGTGGTACCGATCGGTGTGCGCAACCACGTGGTGACCGCCGGCGAGTTCGCCGAGTGGATCGCCACCGCGGTCGGTGGGAACGCGCCGATCAACGAACGTCGGGCCCGGCTCACGGCGATCGCCAAGCGGGAGATGCTCCGCAGGTCGGGCAAGGACGACGTGTGGCGGAACTGCGGTCCGCTGAAGTCCGCGATCACCAAGGCCTGGCCGACCCAGAAGCCGATCAAGCTGGTCGATGCCATGCTGCCCGGTCCGAAGGGTAGGAAGCGGGTGTGGACCGAGGCCGACCAGATGCTCGTCGACGAGGCGAACTCGCTGCTCAACGGCTCGCCGTTCACGTACGGCCACGTGGTGGTCGACGAAGCCCAGGACCACTCCGACGTCGCACTGCGGGTCATCGGTCGGCGGAGCCCGGCCGGGTCGATGACGCTCGTCGGCGACGTGGCGCAGTCGACCACGCCGGCAGGTCAGGAACGGTGGGCCGACGTGTTCGCACATCTCAGCCCGGGGGGCTCCACCGGAGTCGTCGCCGACCTCACGATCGGATACCGCGTCCCCGAGCCCGTGCTGAGGGTCGCCAACCGACTGCTCCCGCTCACGGGAGTCGATGCGACCGAGAGTCGCAGCGTCCGGCTCGGTGGCGACGCACCGTCGTGGGACATCGGGTCGTCGTCCTCCGTCGCGCAGCGCACCGCCGATGCCACACGGGAGACCAAGCGGACGCACAAGCTGACCGGAGTCGTCGCGCCGGTCCGACTGCACGCGTCGATCGCCGCATCGCTCGCCGAGGTCGATCTCGTCGCCGTCGACCACGTCCACGAACTCGGTCCGGCGGAGGTCCCCCTCTTCGAACCCCACGCGGTGAAGGGTCTCGAGTTCGACGGCGTGGTCGTGGTGAACCCGCACGACATCCTCGGTGAAGGCACCGACGTCGGCCACACGGCACGCGGCGCACGTCTGCTCTACGTGGCCATGACTCGTGCGGTCCAGCGACTCTCGTTCGTGAGTGACGCGCCTCCCCCCGACGTCATCTCGGGTTGAGGCACCGCTCCGATCGAGGTCGCCGTGCCGTCATGGTCGTCAGGCCGGAGCGACAGCGAGGAGGCGGAAGCCCGACTTGCTCGCCACTCGTTCGGTCGGATGCCCCTGGTCGGTCAGCCACCGCTGCAACGAGTCGGCGCCGAGGTGCTTCTGCACGACCAGGCAGGCGGTGCCGTCGTCGGCCAGCCGGGCGATCCATGCGATCAGCAGTGCCCGCATCGCCGCCTTGCCGATCCGGATCGGCGGATTCGACCAGATGGTCGAGAACTCGACGTCGACCGGCACGTCGTCGGGGTGGGCGACGCGGATGTTCGTCAACTTGTTGCGGCGGGCGTTGCGCTCGCACAGGGCGCGTGCCCGCGAGTTGACGTCGACCGCCCAGACGGTCGCGTCCGGTGATCGCCGAGCCATGGTCAATGCCATCGCTCCGGTGCCGCTGCCCAGGTCGACCACGTGACCGGTCGACGCCAGCGCGACGTCGGCGCGCAGCAGGAGCGAGGTGCCGGCGTCGAGGTGGCCGCGGCTGAACACCCCGGTGTCGGTCTCCATGGTGAACGCCGTGTCGGGGAGCGTCACGTCGACCACGACCGGGTCCGATGCGATCGTCGGATCCTCGAAGTAGTGCGTGTCGCCGGTCTCGTCCGGCCTCGCTCCCCGTGGCATCTCCGTCATGGCTCGTAGCCTGGCACCAATGTCGTACAAGATCAGGACATACGGCGATCCGGTGCTGAAGAGCAAGGCGGCAGCGGTCGAGAACGTCGACGGCAAGGTCATCCGCCTCGTCGAGGACATGTTCGACACGTTGGTCGATTCCGGGAACGGCATCGCCCTGGCGGCACCGCAGATCGGCGTGCAGAAGCAGGTCGTCGTGTGGGACCTCGACGACGAGCCGCTGGCGATCATCAACCCCGAGATCGTCGAGGGCGACGGTGAGTGGGTGTTCGACGAGGGCTGCCTGTCCATTCCCGGGCTGTACGTCGAGATGCTGCGGCCCAAGCAGGTGTTGGTGCGCGGTGTGAGCCTGAACGGCGAGATCATCGAGATCGAGGCCGACGAGCTCGAAGCGCGCATGTTCCAACACGAGATCGACCACCTCAACGGCGTGCTGATGTTCGACCGCCTCGAAGGCGACCAGCGCAGGGAAGCGTTGAGGGAATACCGCAGGATCGAAGAGCAGGCCGCCACGGATGCGGCCGCTGCGCAACGCGGCGGCATCCTGCGTCGTCTGCGCGCCGAGTAGATGCGCCTCGTCTACTTCGGCACGCCGGAGATGGCGGTGCCGCCGCTCCGTGCGCTCGTCGCCGCCGGACACGACATCGTCCTGGTCATCACCCGCGTGGACAAGAAGCGTGGGCGGGGCGGCGCCCTGTCGCCCAGCCCCGTGAAGGCGGCAGCGGTCGACATGGGGTTGGCGGTCTCGCACGACCCCGACGATGCGTTGTCCGCCGACGCCGAGCTCGGCGTCGTGGTCGCATTCGGGCGGATCATCCAGCCTCATCTCATCGACGCCCTGCCGATGATCAATCTGCACTACTCGCTCCTGCCGCGCTGGCGTGGCGCTGCTCCCGTCGAGCGGGCGATCCTCGCCGGGGACGCCGAGACCGGAGTGGGCGTGATGCGACTCGAAGAGGGACTCGACACGGGCGGGATCTACGCAGAGGAACGCGTCCCCATCGGCGACGACGTCACCGCCGACGAACTCCGCATCCGGTTGAACGACATCGGTTGTCGACTCCTGGTCGACACGATCGCGCGTCCCCTCGCCGAGTGGATCGAGGACGCGCGGCCCCAGGAGGGTGAGCCCCACTACGCGCACAAACTCGACAGGGCGGAGTTCGAGATCGACTGGGAACAGCCGCCCGTCGACGTGCACCGGCGGATCCGGGTCGGCGGAGCCTGGACGACGTTCCGAGGCAAGCGCCTCAAGATCGTCGAGGCCGATCTCGTCGACGGTGTCGTCGTGCCGGTCACGGTGCAGCCGGAAGGCAAGGATCCGATGGACTTCATTGCATGGCGCAACGGTGCCCGACCGACCGACGGCGAGTTGTTCGACCATGTCTGATCAGCGCGACCTCCCCCCACCCGGCGCCGGCGAGATGTTGCCACCGCCCACAGGAGTGTCGCTCAACCGGAAGCAGCGTCGAGCCATGTTGCAGACCGGTCGGAAGACCGATGCCGGGATCACCGAGGCCAAGCCGACGTCACGCACCGCCGCACGCAAGAAGGCGCGTGGTGTGGCGCTCGACGTGCTCCGGCGGATCGAGAACGACGGCGCGTATGCGAACCTCGTGCTCGGACCGGCGCTCGACGCATCGACCCTCTCGGTCCAGGACCGCAAGTTCGCCACCGAACTCGTCTACGGCTCGACCCGGATGCGGCGGGCGTGCGATGCGATCGTGGACCGCTTCGCGCACTCGTCCCCCGACGAACAGACCCGCTCGATCCTGCGACTCGGCGCGTACCAGATGGCGTTCGCCGGGGTCCCCGTCCACGCTGCGGTCAGCGAGACCGTCGACCTCGCACCGATTAAGACCAGAGGTTTCGTCAACGCCGTCCTGCGCCGGATCGCCGACTTCGACGTGGCCGACATGGTCTGGCCGTCCGATGCGGCACGGTTGAGCTATCCGGAGTGGATCCTCGACGCGCTGACCGCCGACCTCGGCGACGACGCCGTCGGTGCACTGGAGAAGATGAACGAGGCCCCCGGCGTGACCGCTCGTGACGACGGATACGTGCAGGACTTCTCGTCGCTCTGGGTCGCCTACGCCGTGCAGGCCACGGCGGGGGAGCGGGTCCTGGACATGTGCTCGGCCCCCGGTGGGAAGGCAACGGCCATGGCCGGTTCCGGGGCGACCGTGGTGGCGTCCGATCGCCAGGCGCACCGGGCCGTCCTGGTCCAGGACAACGCGAATCGGCTGGAGCTCGATCTGCCCGTCGTCACGGCGGACGGCATCCGTCCGCCGTTCCGCCCCGGCACCTTCGACGCCGTGCTGCTCGACGCGCCGTGTTCGGGCCTCGGGGCTCTGCGACGACGAGCCGACGCCCGCTGGCGGATCGAACCGACGGACGTTCGCGACCTGGCGCGCCTGCAGGCGCAGTTGCTCACGTCGGCAGCGGCGATGGTCGCGCCGGGCGGACGACTCGTGTACTCCGTGTGCACGTTGCTCGACGCCGAATCGGTCGACCACACCACGCCCGACGGGTTCGAGGTCGACGACACCGAGCCCCCGTCGGGCCGTTGGCGGCGCCATCGTCAGGGCTGGCGGGTGCTTCCGCAGGACGCCGACACCGACGGAATGGTGATGATTCGGTACCGTCGACGCCCATGAGCGACGTCCGACAGTCGGCCAAGGTCCTCACCTGTTCCGACGGCGTGGTCCACGGGACACGTGAGGACCGCAGCGGAGAAGCCCTCGCCCAGTTCCTCGGCGACAACGGCTTCGAGGTGGTCGAACGGCGGGTGACCGCCGACGGGACCGAGAACGTCGCCGACGCGCTCCGGGAGATGTGCGCCGGGTTCGCCGGGCTGGTCGTGTCGACCGGAGGGACCGGGTTCGCTCCTCGGGATCAGACTCCCGAAGGAACGAGAGCGGTGATCGAGCGTGAAGCGCCCGGGATCGCCGAGGCGATGCGCTCGTGCAACCCGCTCGGACGCCTGTCCCGTGGTGTGGCCGGAGTTCTCGGCGACGCGATCATCGTCAACACGCCCGGGAGCACGAAGGGCTGTGTCGAGCAGTTGGACGCCGTGATCGACGTCCTGCCGCACGCCCTCCGTCTCCTCTGGGACTCCGACAGCTCCCACTGACGGGAACCTCGACCAGGGTCGCAACGCCACGCCGGTAGCCTCGGCGACGTGCTGAGACTGGTCCTTCCGAAGGGTTCGCTGGAGCGGGCCACCCTCGAACTGTTCGAAGCAGCGGACCTCCCGGTCCAACGCAACTCCTCGGTCGACTACCAGGCCACCATCGACGACCCCCGCATCGACTCCGTGCGCATCCTGCGACCCCAGGAGATCCCGACCTACGTGGCGGAGGGACTGTTCGACATCGGCATCACCGGGCGTGACTGGGTCGAGGAGACCGGCAGCGTCGTGGAGAGCCTCGGCGAGTTGAAGTACTCCAAGAACACGGCGCGACCGATTCGCATGGTGGTGGCCGTCGCAGGTGATTCGACCGCAGCGTCGGTCAAGGACCTCCCCGACGGCGTGCGCGTCCAGACCGAGTACCTCGAATCCACCCGCCGGTTCTTCGAGGCCAACGGCGTCGAGGCCGACATCCGGTTGTCCTACGGCGCCACCGAGGCGAAGATCCCGGACATCGCCGACTGCGTGGTCGAGATCACCGAGACCGGCCGTGCCCTCCGCGCCGCCGGTCTGAAGGTGATCGACACGATCCTCACCAGCTACACCGAAGTGGTGGCCAACCCGATCGCCCACGCCGACCCGGACAAGCGCAAGGCCATGGAGCAGGTGATGACGCTGCTCAACGGGGTCCTCGATGCCCGAGGCAAGGTGCTGCTGAAGCTGAACGTCGACGACGAGCACAAGGACGCCGTGCTCGCCGTGCTTCCGTCGATGAAGTCGCCGACCGTCTCGCCGCTGTCCGACGGTGGGTACGCGGTGGAATCGGTGATCGAGAAGTCGACCATCAACCTCGTCATCCCGGACCTGCGCGACGCCGGCGCCACGGACCTGCTCGAGATGCCGATCTCCAAGATCGTCCCGTGAGCCCGACCCGCCGGATGCACCCGTGACGGAACTGGCGCGTGGGCGAGGGCGCGGCGCGACCGGCCGGGTCGTGTCGTTCGATGCGGCCGTCGGCCTCGGCGAGGTCGAGTCGTCGACAGGGGAGCGGTACCTCTTCCACTGCATCGAGATCGCCGACGGCACGAGGGACGTCGCCGTCGGCGTCGAGGTCGAGTTCGATCTGCTGCACAAGTTCGGCCGAGCCGAAGCGTCGAACATCCGATCCTGACTGCGACGACGTGGCCGACGAGCGAGTCCTCAGGGAACGGCGGATCATCGACGTGCTGATGTCGCTCGGCGAAGGCGAGGTGACCACCTACGGCGACGTGGCCGACGTCGCCGGGTACCCGAGGCAGTCGAGACTGGTCGGACGGATCCTGCGTGAGACCACGCTCGACGTGCCGTGGTGGCGAGTGGTGAACGCCGAGGGCCGCATCCGGACGTCGAACCCGGCGCTGCAGGCCGAGTTGCTCGTCGCCGAGGAGGTGTTGGTGGCCGGTGGTCGGGTGCTCGACGCGCCGATCGGCCGATTCCGGCGCGACGACCGCTGACCGAGCGGGTGAGCCGTCACCGCAACGGGTTCCACCGCAGTGCCGGTTCGGGCTCCCGTCCGGCCAGGAACTCGTCGAATGCCGACCGGATCGTCGCACGGGGGGTGGTCTCCGGCCATTTCGGCGACAGCCGCCACAGCGGATGCGTCGACGCTGCTGTGCGGAACAGGTGCTCGTGGTCCCACTCGACCTCGGCGAGTTCGAGCAGCTCGTCGACCAACTCGTCGTGGCCCGCCAGATGAGCGAGCCGGGCCGCGACCTCGTACTCGACGATGTTTCCCCGCTCGAGTCTGCCGGCGCCGTACATCGGCGCGTACCAGCCTCCCACCCGACAGAACGCAGCGATGGTGAGCCCGATCCGTCGCATCCTGCGCTCGCGTCGTTCGTCGGCCCCGGCGTCGAGGAGACGCAGCATCCGTCGCACGATGCGGCGGTGTCGGATCTCGTCGACCAGCACGCCCGCGAGCATCGCGCGATCCGCTCCACGCTTCGCCCGCCACAGCGATCGGCGGTGACCCAGGTAGGCGTACGCGGCGGCCCGCTCCCCGGAGTACGCCATCTGCAGCAGCGTGACCAGTTCGGTGCGCGCCGCCGACGGGGTCACCCTGCCGTGGCCCGGCCCTTGATCTGGACGAACGCCAGGCGGATGTTCTGGAGGGCGTCGAGCATCGTGGGCGCCTCGGGGCCGAGGCGGCTGCCGAGTCCGTCGACCAGACAGGCCAGGGCGTCGATCGCCAGCGCCGCCTGGGCCAGGTCGGGTTGCTCGGCGGAGAGGTGGATCGCCGCCAGTTCGTAGAGGCCCATCACGTGGTTCGTCACCACGACCTCGGCCGGCACGCTCGCGAGGCGAGCCCGGGTCTCCTCCATCGCCTGCTGGGCCTCGGCGATCTGTTCCTGCTCCTCGGGGCTCATCTGGTCGAACTGGGCCTGGAGCTCGTCGAGGCCCGGGATCTCGCCGGAGAAGGCGTCGGTGTCGTGGTCGATGTGGTCGGTCTCGGTGTTCTCGTCGGTCACGGGGGTCACGCTACCGAGACTCGCCTCCGGAGGTTTCGAGGAGTCGGCGCGGTACCATCGTCGGGCGCAACTGATTCGAAGTGGGAGCAATCCCCACCTGTCCACCGCCGGTCACCTCGAGAGAGAGAAGTCAGGCACGTGTCCAGGTACTGAGGCTGGGACAGCCACCTGAACGTCGAGACCGTCTGGTCGTCGGCGGTCGAGTGACGGTCGCTCCGCGGACTTCGCGTCGAGCACCAACATTCGAACATGGGGAGGCCCATTTGCACAGGAGTGAAGTCTCATAGCACCGCGACGACCAGAACCGCGTGCCGAACAGCACCGCATCAACGACCGCATCCGCAGCCGCGAAGTCCGACTCATCGGACCCAGCGGTGACCAACTCGGAATCAAGGCGGTCCCCGAAGCGCTGCGCATGGCACGTGGCCTCGACCTCGACCTCGTCGAAGTGGCACCTCAGGCCAAGCCGCCCGTGTGTCGCATCATGGACTACGGGAAGTTCAAGTACGAGGAAGACCAGAAGGCGAAAGAAGCGCGGAAGAACTCGACCAACGTGTCGGTCAAGGAGGTCAAGTACCGACCCAAGATCGGCAAGGGCGACTTCGACACGAAGACCCGCAACGTCATCCGCTTCATCGACGAAGGCCACAAGGTCAAGGTCACACTGCAGTTCCGAGGCCGCGAGATGGCCCACCCGGACCTCGGTGCGAAGATCCTCGACAACGTGATCGAAGCGGTCGGGCCTGCGGCCAAACTCGACAGCAGGTCGCGACTCGAAGGTCGTTCCATGTCGATGGTGTTGTCACCCGACAAACAGGCCCAAGAAGCCATGAAGAAGGCAGCTGCGGACGCAGCGAAGCAAGCCGCTGCCGACGCAGAAGCCGCCCCGGCCGACGACGCCGAGGCTGCTGACACAGGATCAGAAGGAGCATGACATGCCGAAGATGAAGACATCCAAGACCGCCGCGAAGCGGTTCAAGAAGACCGGGACGGGCCAACTCCGTCACGAGCAGCAGAACAACCAGCACAAGTTCCAGTCGAAGTCGTCGGCGCGCAAGCACCGCCTCGACCGTGACGCCGATGTGCACCCCGGCGACGTGCGACGCGTCAAGCGGATGCTGGCCGAGCGCTGAGCACACGAGAACAGAAGCAGTAGAGGAGTAGAGACATGGCACGAGTGAAACGTGGCGTCACCAAGACGAATCGCCACAAGAAGGTCCTCAAGCAGGCGAAGGGGTACTACGGCAACAAGAGCCGTTCGTTCCGTGCCGCCAACGAGCAGGTCATGCGGTCGGGCAACTACGCCTTCCGCGACCGTCGCGCACGCAAGGGCGAGATGCGTCGCCTGTGGATTCAGCGGATCAACGCTGCGTGTCGTCTCAACGACATGAGCTACAGCCGCTTCATCGCCGGGCTCAACGCCGCAGGCGTCGAAGTCGATCGCAAGATCCTCGCCGACATCGCCGTGACCGATGCAGCGGCGTTCGCGTCGCTGGTCGAGAAGGCCAGGGCATCGCTCTGATCGGACGCTGAGTCGCCCGTCATCCGGGAACTCGACAGGAGGCCGCACCGCGAGGTGCGGCCTCCCGGCGTTTTCGGCCGGACGGCCCGACGGGACGCCGGGCCGACGCGCGGAACGGTCCGTGCGGGGGAAGCACGGACCGTTCGCTGGTTCGGTGGGTTGTCGCCGCGGGTCCCGGCGTGGACGATCAGGCCTCGGTCGCCGAGGCGTCGATCGCGGCGGGGCTCGCCGGCGTCGATCGAGTCGAGATCGAGATCTTGCGGGGCTGGGCCCGTTCGGCGATCGGGATGCGCAGCGTCAGGACCCCGTCGGAGTAGTCGGCTTCGACCGCGTCGGCGTCGAGTCCGTCGCCGAGTGTGACCTGGCGGCGGAAGACGCCTCGGCGGCGCTCGCTGAGGTAAACGTGGTCTCCGTCGTGGCGCTGCCAGTTGCGCTCGCCGGTGATCGTCAGCACGTTGCGCTCGACGGCGACATCGAGGCTGTCGGCGGCGATGCCGGGGAGGTCGACGTGGACCCAGACGTCGCCGTCGCGTCGATACGCGTCCATCGCGGCGGTGTGCCCCTCGCCCGTCGATCGGGCTCGGCCGGCGACCTGGTCGAACCAGGAGTCGAGTTCACGGAAGGGGGTGTTCATGACGAGCATGGGATGTCTCCTCTCGAAATCGTGGTGATGGTCGATTCGTATCCTCTCGGATACATGGAACATGATACATGCCGACTCAACAAAGTCAACATCAGAGTGAACACCGGTGGGCGGCTACGATGGAGTGGTGAGCGATCGAGAGGCGAGTGGATCGGAGTTCAAGAATCCGAGGGTCCAGGCGTTGCGACGTCTGTTGGCGGACCGGACGGAGCGTCGACACACGGGTCTGTTCGTGGTCGAGGGGCCGACGTCGACGGTGGAGGCGGTTCGTTCCGGAGCCCGATGCCTCACGCAGTTCGTCCCGATCGGCTCCGACGCCGCGGTCGACGGAGCGGGCGACGTCGTGGAGTTGGCCGAGGGCGTGCTCGAACGGTTGGGGTCCACCGTGCGGCCTCAGCCTCCGCTGACGGTGGTGGAGTCCGTTCGACACGACGTGACGAACGTGTTGGCGCACGCCTCCTTCGTCGTGATGCTCGACCGGGTGGGCGACCCCGGCAACCTCGGCACGATCATGCGGTCGGCCGAGGCAGCGGGTGCAGATGCGGTCGTCCTGACGCCCGGGTCGGTCGACCCCTACAACCCCAAGGTGGTGCGGTCGTCTGCCGGAGCGATCTTCCACGTGCCGGTGATCGAGGCGACCTTCGACGACGTCGTCGCTGGCGGACTCAGGCTCGTGGGCACCAGCAGTCACGCGTTTCCCGACCGCACCGTCGACCGCTACACCGACGCCGATCTCACCGGTCGGATCGCTCTCGTGATGGGCAACGAGGCCGCCGGGCTCCCCGACGAATGGAACGACGAGGTCGGCCCGATCGGCCGGTGGGTCACCATCCCGCACGCCGGCCGGACCGAATCGTTGAACGTCGCCATGGCAGCGACGGTGCTCGCGTTCGAAGCGGCACGGCAGCGTTCGGTCTAGATTCACGGCGTGGCCGACGCACTCATCGAGCAACTCGATGCGACCGGATCGGAGTACGAGATCGTCGCATGCGATCCGGCGCTGGCCGACACGGCCCAGTTCTGTGAGGCCTACGGGTTCTCACCGGACGACTCGGCGAACACGATCCTGGTCATCGGCAAGTCCGACCCGGTCGTGTACGCCGCATGCATCGTGCTCGCCACCACCAGACTCGACGTGAACAAGGTCGTCCGCAACCGACTGGGTGTGAAGAAGGCATCGTTCGCCTCGGGTGACGACACCGTGGCGATCACCGGGATGGAGATCGGCGGCGTCACGCCGTTCGGGTTGCCTTCCGACCTGCCGATCTGGGTCGACGCTCGCGTGATGCAACGTCCACAGATCATCCTCGGTGGCGGGAGCCGGGACCGCAAGGTCCACGCCGCCCCCACGGTGCTCCTGGCGATCGGTGCCGAGATCGTCGACGACCTGGCCAGGGAACCGACCGGGTGAGCACGCTCGTCGTCCCGATCCTGCGTGTGGCAGACGCACGGCGCTCGGTCGAGTGGTACCGACAGCTCGGTTTCGAGCAGGCGTTCGAGCACCGTTTCGCTGCCGGGATGCCCGCGTACGTGGGCATCCAGCGAGGCGACGCGCTGATCCATCTGTCCGAACACGCCGGTGACGCACCCGGGCCGGGTCTGCTCTACGTGTGGGTCGAGGCGATCGATCAGCTCGCCGAGCACTTCGGTGTCGAACCCGACGAGATGCCATGGGCGCGCGACATCGAGGTCACCGATCCCGACGGCAACCGGATCCGTCTGGCCGAAGCCGTCCCGCCTTCCTGATGCTCGCCGGTTCGTCGAGCGAACGGCTCAGCTGAGGTCGGTCGACCGCCATTCACCGGAGGTCGGTCGACCACCATGCGATCGCGGACATGGTTCCGGCCGGAATCTCGGTGAACCCACCGTCGTGGATGCGCACCGGCGCGGTGTCGACGAGCGACGACCAGAGTCGCCTCGTGGGATGGACGATCGTGATCGGCCGACCGTGCGCATTCCAGCGTTCGACGATCGAAGCGTCGGATCGCATCCACGCCCACTGGCCCGCGTGGGCGCACTGGGCTGCCTGCTTGCCCCACGACATGTCGAACTCCGGGGTCACGGCGACCAGCAGGCCGGTCCCCTCCGGCGCGACATCGACGCGTTCGACGTCGTCGAGTGGCGTGGACTGGATCTGGAGCTTGGCCAGTGCGTCGGGTGCCTCGTCGAGTGGACCGGGGACGAAGGCACGCACTTCTGCGCCGTCGCGCTCGACGGTGACACCGTCGGGTTCCTGCGCTCGCTGCCACGCAGAGGCTCGACCGCGTCGCACGATCTTGCGGATGCGGTCGCCGTTCCACGCTGCCACGGCGCCGTGCCACGGCCCGTCGGCCTGGCTCCGCTCGTCCTCGAGCAGCGAGATCGTGGCGAGGATCGAGGCCGCACAGATCGCTGCAGTGGTCGGCGGATCGACCTTCTCGACACGTACCGCCAGTTGGAGCGCGAGTGGCGACTCCGGTTCGCGGTCGCTCATCGGTACGTCCATCCGACGGCGATCACGTCGAAACGGTCCATCGCTCCAACGTATCCGTGACGCTACGATCGACGGGGTGACGATGCGGTTGCAGCGATTTCCGTTCCCCGGCTGACACCGGGGTCCCCGTTCGCTCCTGCCCACAACCGGTCCCTCGACCACGACCGTTCCTTTCGAAAGGACACCGCTGATCTCCCATGATCTCCGACATCACCTCTGCTCGTGACGCAGCGCTCGCGCACATCGCCGAGGCCACGTCACCCGACGACGTCGCTGCCATGACCACGCGCTACGCCGGAAAGAAGGGCGAGCTGGCCGGACTGAAGAAGCAACTCGGTCGACTCGATTCGATCGACGACAAGAAGGCCGCCGGGGCGGCGATCAACGAAGCGATCGCCGCCGTCGATGCAGCACTCGCGGAGCGTCGCAGCGCGGTCGACGCCGAGGCCCTGTCCGCACGGGTCGAGTCGGAGCGTCTCGACCTGACCGAGTACGTCGTCAAGCCCACCCGTGGCCGCGCTCATCTCGTCACGCAGGCCTGGGAGCGTCTCGAGGACGTGTTCGTCGGGATGGGGTTCCGTGTGGCGGAGGGGCCGGAGATCGAGACGGACTGGCACAACTTCGAAGCGCTGAACATGCCGGTCGGGCACCCCGCTCGCGGTGAGTGGGACACGCTGTTCGTCGACCACGTGCCGCCCGGTGGCGAGGCGGGCACGACGGTCCTGCGAACGCACACGTCGCCCGTCCAGATCCGCACGATGCTCACGCAGGCTCCGCCCATCCACATCATCGCTCCGGGTCGCGTGTTCCGGCGGGACACTCCCGACGCCACGCACATGCCCGTGTTCCATCAGATCGAGGGCCTGGTCGTGGACCGTGACATCTCGATGGCCGACCTCGCCGGCACGATCGACGCCTTCACGAAGGCGTTCTTCGGTCAGGCATGGAATTCGCGCCTGCGTCCGAGCTACTTCCCCTTCACCGAACCCTCCGCCGAGTTCGACATCCAACGTCCCGACGGATCGTGGATCGAGTTGGGTGGGTGCGGCATGGTGCACCCCGACGTGCTGATCGCCGGCGGCATCGACCCCGAGGAGTGGAGCGGGTTCGCGTTCGGTTTCGGCATCGATCGCATGGCGATCATGCGTCACGGTGTGGCCGACATCCGCGAGATGTTCACCGACGACCTTCGATTCACGGAGCAGTTCTCATGAAGATCCTGATGTCCTGGCTGAACGACTACGGCGACTTCGGTGATCCGACCGACGAGGCCGACGTCGCTCTCCTCTGCGGAACGTTGACGTCGCTGGGTCTCGAGGTCGATGCGATCGAGCACGTCGGCGCAACGGTCGACGGCGTCGTGACGGCGCGCATCGTGCGCCTCGAGTCGCACCCCGATGCAGCGAAGGTCCAGCGGGTGTTCGTCGACGCCGGCGACGGTGCAGAGCGTCACGTGTGGTGCGGGGCCGACAACATCTCCGAGGGCAACGTCGTCCCGCTGGCGACTCTCGGTACGACCATGCCGAACGGGATGACCATCGAGCGGCGCGGCATCCTCGGCATCGACAGCGAGGGCATGCTCTGCTCGGCCCAGGAGCTGGGCATGGGCGACGACCACTCCGGGATCCGACTGCTTCCCGCCGACACGCCGCTGGGTCTGCCCTACGGCGACGCACTCGGCATCGCCCCCGACGTGCTGATCGATGCCGACGTGACCCGCAACCGTCCGGACTGCTGGGGATACGTGGGCATCGCTCGCGACGTGGCCGCGAAGCTCGGCGTCGAGTTCCGCCCGCCGGCGCCGACGTTCGCGGCAACGGGTGATTCGCGGTCGGCTCCGGTGGAGATCGTCGCCGGTGACCGGTGCGCTCGCTTCACCTCCACCGTCCTGTCGGGAGTCGTCGTCGGCGAATCCGCTCCGTGGATGCAACGTCGTCTCACGGCGGCGGGGATGCGCCCGATCAACAACGTCGTCGACGTGAGCAACTACGTGATGCTCGAACTGAACCAGCCGAACCACGCCTACGACCTCGACGCGCTCGGCGGCGGTGGGTTCCGCGTCCGGATGGCCGCCGACGGCGAACACCTCGTCACGCTCGACGGGGAGGACCGGACCTTCTCGGAGCAGGACCTGCTGATCTGTGACGCGAACGACACTCCGATCGGTCTGGGTGGTGTGATGGGCGGGCTCGACTCCGAGATCTCGACCAGGACCACGACGGTCGCGCTGGAGATGGCGTGGTTCGCCCTCGTCGGGATCGGCCAGACCGTCGCCCGCACCGGTCTGCGCTCGGAGGCGTCGCAACGCTTCGAGCGTGGCGTCGACCCCTACGGGATGCCGACGGCGATCTCCCGGTTCGCCGAACTGCTCGCCGAGACCTGCCCCGACCTCGTCGTCCACGAGGGCATGGTCGACGCTCGCTCCGCCGAACTGATGCCAGCGGAACGGTCCGTGCAGGTGCGCCTCTGGAACGTGAACCGGATCATCGGATCCGATCTGACCGCCGACGACCTCCCGGCTCTGCTCGACCCGATCGGATACACGGTCTCGGGCGCGGGCGACACGCGAACGGTCGTGTTGCCGACCTGGCGCCTCGACTCGACCGCCGAGATCGACGTGATCGAGGAGATCGCGCGTCATCACGGCTACGACAAGCTCGGCTCCTCGGTCCCGAAGCCTGCCGGTCACGGCGGACTCAGCGTCCACCAACAGCGCCGTCGCCAGGTCCGCCAGGTCCTGCTGGGGCTCGGTGTCACCGAGGCGATGCCGAACCCGTTCCTCGCGCCCGACACCCTCGAACGGGCGGGTCTGGCGACCGACGTGATCAGGATCACCAACCCCCTCGTGAGCGACGAGAGCGTGTTGCGCACGTCGCTGCGCCCCGGGCTCCTCCGCTCGATCGCGTTCAACGAGTCGCACCGACGTCTTCGCGCCTCGCTGTTCGAGATCGGCCACGTCTACCCGCCGGCGGAGGGCGACCTCCCCGGCGAGTTCGAGCAGTTGACGGTGGTGCTGGCGGGAGCCGAGGCACCGGCGGCGATGGCGGTGTGGCGTGAGCTGACCGCCTCGCTCGGAGGCGGCGCACGAATCGACCAGACCACCGTGCCCGCCGGTCTGCACGCCACCCGCAGCGCCACGCTGCAGGCCGGAAAGGACCCACTGGGTGCCGTCGGTGAGGTCGCACCCGATGTCCTCGCAGCATTCGGCGTGAGCGAACGGGTGGCCATCCTGGAGGTGGATCTCGACCAGTTCCTCGCTCGTGGGCCCAAGCCGTCGCAGTGGAAGTCGACCAGCAGGTATCCGTCGAGCGACCTCGACCTCTCCTTCGTGGCCGCCGACGGCGTGCCGGCTGAGAAAGTCGAGAAGGCGGTCCGTCAGGGCGCCGGGAAGTTCCTCGTCGACCTCGACCTCTTCGACAACTACCGTGACCCGCAGCGACCGGGCACGCGGGCGCTCGGGTACCGGATCCGGCTCCAGGCACCCGACCGCAACCTCACCGACGCCGATGTGGCAGAGGTGCGTCGTGCGATCGATACCGCCGCCGGCAAGCTCGGCGTCGAACTGCGGAGCTGACGGCGATGAACGGCCCCGGTGAGACGGATCTGCAGACCATGCTCGATTCGCTCGACGTCGTCCGGCGCCCCGGGACCTACACCTTCGTCTCCCTCGAGGTGCCGACGCCCGAGCTCCTGGCGAGCGCCCACGCGATGGTGACCGAGGGCGACACGACCACGCTGGTCCTCCCGGTCGAATCGGCCCGGCGGGTGGGGCTCGATGTCGTGGTCGACATGGCGTGGCTGTCGCTGACCGTGCACTCGAGCCTCGCGGCGGTCGGCCTGACCGCCGCATTCTCGAAGATGCTGGGCGACGAAGGCATCTCGTGCAACGTGCTCGCCGGATTCCACCACGACCACATCCTCGTGCCCGCCGATCGTGCCGACGACGCCATCGCCGCACTGAGGCGTCGCTGATCGCAGCCGTCGGCTCCCGGTCAGTTGAGCGAGAGGTCGTCGGGAGCGAGAGCGAGCCAGCTGAGTCGGCCGGGCTGGCGCTTCAGGATCGTGCGCCACAGGTCCTCGGGACGATCGGAGAACACGTCGCCCACCTCCGCGTCGAGGACCAGCCAGGCCCCCTGGTCGATCTCCATGTCGAGTTGACCGGCCCCCCAGCCGGCGTACCCGCGAAAGACGCGGACCGAGTCGACGTGTGCGGCCACGATCGCCGGGTCGGCCGACAGGTCGGTGGACGCGATCAGCCCGCTGATCGGCGTGATGTGTTCCACCGGTTCGTGGGCCACCACTTTCGTCGTGGCCATGCCGATCATCGCGTTGGTGTCGACGGGGCCGCCGGTGAACACCGACGACGGTACGGCCTGCAGGTCGATCCACCGGTCGAGGGGCGCTTCGAGTGCCTCGTCCGACGGACGGTTGAGGACCAGACCGATGGCACCCTCCTCGTGGTGTTCGAGCACGTACACGACGGATCGATCGAAGTCGGGATCCTCCAACGGCGGGGTGGCGAGCAGCAACCGGCCCTTGGTCTGCGGAGACGTCAGGAACACGCCTCCAGTGTGGCGCGGCGAGCGGCGCATCGCTCGCTGTGTTCCCGGTCACCAGAACGGGTGATCGCGATGACGGAGGGCATGCGCGACGCCTCTACTACGTTGTCGGGGTCATGTTCGATTCGATCAAAACGGGCGGCAAGGTGCTGGTGTTCGGCGCCGGCGCGATGGTGGCCGTCATCGTCGGCGTCTTCCTCGTCGGGCCGAAGCTGTTCGACCTCGGCTCGCCGTTCTCGACCGAGACCGTCGACCGCACGCCGCCGGTGGTCCTGACCGAGATCAGCGATCTCGCCGAGTTCCGTGCCGCCGAGGCTCAGTTCGAGGTGCTCCTCGACAAGGAGGACGACGTCCGATGGGTCCCCGACTTCATCGCGGGCGAGCGCGTCCAGTACGTCGCGGTGGGTTCGATCGACGCGACCGTCGACTTCTCCCGACTGACCGAGGAGAGCATCGTCTTCGACGAGTCGACCGGCAAGGCCGTGATCTACCTCCCTGCGCCGACGCTCGGGCAACCCGTGATCGACTTCGACTCGTCCGGCGTCCTCAACCGCGACCGTGGGGTCCTCGACCGCATCGGTGGTGCGTTCGTCGACAGCCCGACGGGGGAGGAGAGCCTGGTCGTGGCGGCGGGGGACAAGATGCTCGAGGCCGTTCCCGCCACCGACCTGTCGGAGCGGGCCGAGGCGAACACCGAGAAGATGCTCGAGACGCTCCTCGGAGCGGTGGGCGTCGAGAGCGTCGACGTGATCTTCGAGGAACCGCCGGTCGTCTGACACCGGTCGCCGGTCTGCGGGACCGTACGGTCGTTGCATGACCATGCACAGGTCTGTATGATCATGCGATGACGATCGGAGTGGGCAACGGCACGGTTCGGCGTGCCGGAATCATCGGTGCGTCGGGCTACACGGGCGCCGAGCTGCTCCGGCTGCTGGCAGGGCACCCGGACCTGGAACTCGTCCTGGCCACCGGCGACTCCATGGCGGGCCGACGCGTCGCCGACCTGTACCCGTCGCTCGCGGCGGCCTACCCGGACCTCGTGTTCGCCGAGTTCGACGTGGACGCGGCTCGCGATCTCGACGTGGTCTTCCTCGGCCTCCCGCACGAGGCGTCGATGGAACTCGCTCCCCGGTTGGTCGGGGAGGTGGGTTGCGTCGTCGACCTGTCGGCAGCGTTCCGGTTGAAGGACGGCTCCCAGTACTCGACGTACTACGGCTTCGAGCACAGCCAGCCGGACCTGCTCGCACGGGCCGTGTTCGGCCTGCCCGAACTTCACCGGGACGAACTGGTCGGCGCATCGTTGATCGCCACGCCGGGATGTCACGTCACCGCAGCAACGCTCGCACTGCGCCCGCTGGTCGACGCTGATCTGATCGAGTCGGCGGGAATCGTGGTGAACAACGTCACCGGCATCACCGGCGCCGGGCGCAACCCGACCGAGACCAACGTGTTCACCAACATCGACTCCAACGTCGTCGCCTACGGGGTCGGTCATCACCGGCACACCCCGGAGATGGAGCAGGAGATCGGCGCACAGGTCACCTTCGTGCCGCATCTGGTTCCGATGAGCAGAGGCATCCTCGCCACCTGCTATGCCCGTCCGACCGCCGACTGCTCGCCGGAGCGTTTGATGGGTGCACTCCGCGAGTTCTGTACCGACGAACCGTTCGCCACCGTGATCGACGCGCCGCCCGCCACCAAGTCGGTGCTCGGGTCGAACGCCGCACACCTGAATGCGCGACTCGACGAGCGGACCGGCACCGTGATCGCCATGTGTGCCATCGACAACCTCACCAAGGGAGCGTCCGGCGGCGCCGTGCAGGCTGCCAACGTCGCACTCGGCCTCGACGAGACCGCCGGGCTCACCACGATCGGACTCGCACCGTGAACACGGTGCCACCGCCGACCAACCAGATGCGCGCCGAGACCCTGGTCGAAGCACTGCCCTACATCCGCCGGTTCTCGGGCAAGACCGTGGTCGTGAAGTACGGGGGCAACGCGCTCGCAGGAACGTCCGAGCACGACGCCCTCGCGTTGTTCGCCGAGGACATCGTGATGATGCGCCTCGTCGGAATGCGTCCCGTCGTCGTCCACGGTGGGGGGCCGCAGATCTCCGCACTGATGGCCCGGCTGGGCAAGACGGCCGAGTTCGTCGACGGGCTGCGGGTGACCGATGCCGAAACGGTCGGGATCGCCCGGATGGTGCTGAAAGGCCAGGTGAACCCTCAGATCGTGGCGGCGATCAACGTCCACGGCAAGTACGCCGTAGGGGTGTCGGGCGTCGACGGTGGGCTGATCCGCGCCGAGGCGCGCGACGAACGACTCGGGTACGTGGGTGACGTCACCGAGATCAACACGGAGATCCTCGACGGGCTGCTGGACCACGAATTCATCCCCGTGATCGCGACGATCGGGTCCGATGCCACCGGGCAGGCCTACAACATCAATGCGGACACCGTGGCGGGCCGCATCGCGGAGGCACTCGGTGCGGAGAAGCTCGTGTATCTCACCGACATCGAAGGTCTGCGTTCCCAGGTCGACGACGCAGGAAGCCTGATCCGCCAGACCACGGCCGACCGCCTCGACGGTTTGATCGCCGACGGCACGATCGCCGGCGGGATGATCCCGAAGGTCACCAGTTGCCAGCAGGCGGTGCGCAGCGGCGTGCGTCGCGCACACATCCTCGACGGGCGTGTCGCACACGTCCTGCTCCTCGAACTGTTCACCGATGAAGGCATCGGCACCATGGTCGTCGCCGACCAGGCAGCGCTCGACGAGCACCTCGCCGAGACGAAGGCCGCATCGGCGCTCGGCCTGGACACGACGTCCGCCGGCGCGGACACCGACGGCACGACACCCAGCCCCATCGGAGGAACCGACTCATGAGCACCACGACCAGCCACGCGTTCCACCACGCGCCGATGGACGCGTGTCCGTTCATGCCGGTGTTCGGTCCTCCCGCGATCATGTTCGATCGTGGTCGCGGCAGTGAACTGTGGGACTCCGACGGGAAGCGCTACCTCGACTTCCTGGCCGGGCTCGCCGTCGTGTCGCTCGGCCATGCGAACGACACGGTGGCCGAAGCGATCGGTGACCAGGCCGAGACCCTCCTCCACGTGTCGAACTTCTTCGCCAACCCGGTCGCCACCGAAGCGGCGGTGAAGATCAACGGGTTGTTGAAGGACGCCACGGGTCACAGCGGCCAGGTGTTCTTCACCAATTCCGGCGCGGAGGCGAACGAATGCGCACTCAAGCTCGCCCGCAAACACGGGGGTCGGGGGCGCCACACGGTGGTCTCGGCACTCGGCAGCTTCCACGGCCGCACGCTCGCCACGCTCGCGGCGACTGGTCAGCCGGCCAAGCACGAACCGTTCGCGCCGATGCCCGACGGCTTCCGTCACGTCGCCTGGGGTGACCTCGAGGCGATGCGTTCGGCGGTGGACGGCTCGGTCGCGGCGGTGTTGATCGAGCCGATCCAGGGCGAGGGTGGCGTCAACCCGGCGACCGACGAGTATCTGCAGGGCGTTCGCTCACTGTGCGACGAGGTCGGTGCGCTGATGATGGTCGACGAGATCCAGACGGGGTTCTGCCGGACCGGCCGTTGGTTCGGTTTCGAGCACGCCGGTGTGTCGCCCGACGTGGTCACCATGGCCAAGGCGATGGGCAACGGGATGCCGGTGGGAGCGTGCTGGGCGCGCACGGAGGTCGCTGCGGCGTTCGAACCCGGCGATCACGGCAGCACCTATTCCGGCACGGCGATCGCGTGCTCTGCGGTGAACGCGGTGATCGACACGATGCAGGAGATCGATGCGCCGTCGCTGGCCGTCGAGCGAGGGGCACAGTTGGTCGACGCGGTCCGGCGGCTGCCCGGCGTGGTCGGCGTGCGTGGACGGGGCCTGATGCTCGGCGTCGAACTGGCCGACGGACTCGATGCCCGACGCGCGTACGCCGATCTTCTCGATTCGGGTCTGATCGTCAACGCCGTGAACCCCCGGACCATCCGGCTGCTGCCGCCGCTCACCGTCACGAGCGACGAGGTCGACGAGGCGGTCGCGATGATCGCCGATGCACTCGCGACGCAGATCCACGAAGCCCAGAGCGGGGCGCAGCAATGACGCGACACCTGCTCGACATCACCGACTTCACGGTCGAGGAGATCGGGACGGTCCTCGACCTGGCCGAGGCGCCGGTGGGATCGCTCGGTGCACCGCTCGCAGGGCAGGGGGCGTCGCTGATCTTCGAGAAGCCGTCGAACCGCACCCGCCACTCGATGGAGATGGCCGTCGTGCAACTCGGTGGGCACCCGATCTACACCCGGGGGGAGGAAGTCGGGTTCGACACCCGTGAGCCGGTGGAGGACGTGGCAAGGATCATGGCCGGCTACCACGCACTGATCGCCGGTCGCGTGTTCGAGCACTCGACACTCGAGCGGATGGTGGCCGCGTTGGACGCCGACGGCGTCGACGTCCCGGTGGTGAACATGCTCTCGGACTGGTCGCACCCGCTCCAGGCATTCGCCGACGCCCTCACGATGCGTCAGAGCCTGGGCGATCTGCCGGGTCGGACCGTCGCGTACATCGGCGACTACGCCAACGTCGCTCGGTCGCTCACCGAGGTCTCGCTCCTGCTGGGCATGAGCGTGCGCCTGGCCTGCCCGCACGGGTTCGATGCCGACGGCGCCGAACTCGAACGACTCGCACTCATCGGCAGCGGCGACGTCACCCAGACCACTCGTCCGCACGACGCCGCCGAGGGCGCTCACGCCGTCCACACCGACACCTGGGTGTCCATGGGTCAGGAGCGCGAGAAGGAGGCTCGTCGTCGGGCATTCGAGGGCTATGCCGTCGACGCGTCGGTGATGGCCGTCGCGGCCGACGATGCGGTCTTCATGCACTGTCTCCCGGCGTATCGGGGCTTCGAGGTGACGGCCGACGTGATCGACGGCCCGCGCTCGGTCGTGTTCCGGCAGGGACACAACCGGATGCACGCCGCCCGGGCGGCTCTCGCCTTCGTCCTCGATCGCCCCGAGCGGCGACCGGTCGCCCACGGCGAGGGTGGCGGATCATGACCACCAAGGTCCAACGCCAGACCACGATCACCCGTCTCGTCGCAGAGCACGAGATCACCAGCCAGCCCGAACTCATCGAGCTGCTCGCCGGTGTCGGCATCGAGGCCACCCAGGCAACCGTGTCGCGCGACCTCGACGACATCGGGGCCGTCAAGGTCCGGGCGGCGAACGGGTCCTCCGTGTACGCCATCCCCGAGTTCGAACCCGACCGCCTGGCGCCCCTCGACCACCTCCGACGGGTCATGGGGGAGTGGGTCGCCGAGGTCGCGCTCTCGGGCAACATCGTCGTCCTGCGCACGCCACCCGGGTGCGCACACGTGGTCGCATCGGCCCTGGACCGCAGCCGTGTCGACGGCATGATCGGCACGGTCGCCGGTGACGACACGCTGATGTGCGTGTCGGCCGATCCCGACGGCACGACGCTCGCCACCCATCTCCGGCAACTGGCCGGCATCGACTGAATCGACACGACACATGGATCTCGACGACCAACACGAATTCGCGCGCGACGGAGAACTCCCCGCGCAGGCCAGGACCCTGTGGCACGGACGCTTCACGGGCGGTCCGTCGGAATCGCTCCTGGCCTACACCGTCAGCCTTCCGTACGACCAGCGGATGTGGCGCGACGACATCGCCGGCTCCAAGGCTCACGTGCGTGGTCTCGCCCGCGTCGGACTGCTGACCGACACCGAACGCGACGAGGTGCTCGGTGCACTCGACCAGGTCGGCGCCGAGATGGAGACCGGGTCGTTCGACTTCGCCGAGACCGACGAGGACATCCACACCGCCATCGAGCGGCGGGTCACCGAGATCGCACCGGCGGGCGGCAAGCTGCACACGGCGCGATCCCGCAACGACCAGGTCGCGACCGACCTGCGGTTGTGGTGCAAACGGGAACTGCGCGACGTGGCGCTGCGACTCGTCGAGATGCAGGAGGCGCTCCTCGATCAGGCGTTGGAGGCGGGCGACACCTACCTGCCCGGGTACACGCACCTGCAGCGGGCGCAGCCCGTCCTGCTGTCGCATCATCTGATGGCCCACGGGTGGGCGCTCGGTCGTGACGTGAGCCGGCTCCTCGACACCATCGATCGCCTCGACGTGTCGCCGCTCGGCGCCGGAGCGTTGGCCGGTTCGTCGCTCCCCATCGACCCGGTGGGCAACGCCGCCGACCTCGGATTCGCACGGGCCTTCGACAACAGCCTCGATGCGGTCAGCGATCGCGACTTCGTGGCCGAAGCGGTCTTCGATCTGGCGTTGATCGGCATCCACCTCTCCCGGATCGGAGAGGAGTGGGTGCTGTGGACCTCCGGCGAGTTCGGTTTCGTACGTCTCGACGACGGATACGCGACGGGTTCGTCGATGCTGCCGCAGAAGAAGAACCCCGACATCGCGGAGTTGGCGCGTGGCAAGAGCGGGCGCCTCATCGGCAATCTCACCGGTCTGCTCGCCACGCTCAAGGGCCTGCCGATGGCGTACAACCGTGATCTCCAGGAGGACAAGGAGCCGCTGTTCGACTCGGTGGAACAAGTGACGCTGGCGGTCGCTGCACTGACCGGCATGATCGCCACGGCGACGTTCAATGTCGAGGTGATGCAGGCAGCTGCCGACGAGGAGACCATGGCCGCCACCGACCTCGCCGAACACCTGGTGCGCAACGGCATGCCGTTCCGTGAGGCTCATGCCGTGGTCGGCGCGCACGTCCAGTCGTGCCTGGCGGGCAAGGGTTCGCTGGCCGAACTCGTCCTCGCAGATCCTCGCCTCGGGGCCGAGGGAGCGGCTCTCGTGGCACCGGGCGTGGGGGTGAGGATGAGGACCTCCCGCGGCGCTGCAGGGCCCGACGCCCGGGCCGAGCAGGTCGAGTCCTACCGAGCGATGGTGGCCGCGGAACTCACGTCGATCCGCGCACTGTCTCCGTCGGTGTGACGACCCGCCCGGACCGTCGGTGGTTCGAGCGTGACGCTCCCGTCGTCGGGCCGGACCTGCTGAACAAGTTGCTGGTCGTCACCGTCGACGGGATCACGTGTTCCGGGCGGATCGTCGAGACCGAGGCGTACATGCCCGACGATCCTGCCAGCCACACGTTCCGCGGCCTCTCGCTGCGCAACGCTGTGATGTTCGGCCCGCCCGGCCATCTCTACGTGTACCTCAGTTATGGCATCCACCAGTGCGCCAACGTCGTCACCGGACCGGCGGGGAGCGGGCAGGCCGTGTTGATCCGGGCGGTGGAGCCGGTCGACGGACTGGACGTGATGAGAGCGAGGCGACGACGCCCGGACCGCGAACTCGCGAACGGCCCCGGGAAGCTGTGCCAGGCACTCGGCATCGGCGCGGCCCACGACGGCGTCGACCTCCTCGCGTCCGACGTCGCGATCGTCGACGACGGGGTGGGATCTCCGACGCATCCCGTCGTCGGCCCGCGTGTCGGCATCACGAGGGCGACGGCCACGCCATGGCGGTTCCGCGTGCCGGTCGAGTGACGACGCCGCCGAGTCGACGACGGAGTGCATCGAGGTCTCCCGCCTCCCGACCGACCCCCACCGATGGCGCCGTGTTCGACGGGGTCAGTGCGACGTCCGGCTCCCGAGCATCGACCCGGCGGGTCGCGCGGTCACGAGCGTCGGAAGGCCGATCACGAACACGACGAGCACGACCACGACGGTGGCGTCGGCACTGCTGGCGTCGATGATCTCACCGGTCGCGAACGGGATGACGATCGCTCCGAGGTTCGCGGCCAACAGTTGCCAGCCCGACACCTGCTGAGCGTGTTCGGTGCCCACCCGGTCGGCCGTCCGGGCGGACAGGGTGGGGACGATCGCAGAGAGTGACAGGCCGACCAGCGTGGTCGTGACGACCACGAGCGACCCCGGAGCGACGGCCGTGAGCAGCGTGAACACGATGCCCGCAACGGCGAGCACCGGCATTCCGGCACGGTCGGCGAGGAGCCGGACGCGCTCGGACACCAACGCGAGACGACCGATCATCGTGCCGCCCCAGAATCCCGAGACACCGATCGCCGCAACCGTGTCGCCGATCGAACGCGCCTCGGTGAGATACGTGAACAGCCAGTTCCCGAACGTCACCTCGAGCGCCACGAAGGCGAAGAACATCGTCAGCGACACGACCGTCGGGCGGAGGGGAGGAGGTCCGACCAGGGCGTCGACCGACGTGTCCCTCGCCGCTGTGGGGGGCGCAGGCCACGCCTGACGGGCGATCACAGCGACCGCCAGCGCAGCACCGGCAACGACGGCGGCGACGAGGAGCGACCAGCGCCAGTCGGGTACCGCGGCCACCACCAGCGGGCCGACCGTGGCGCCGATCCCGTACGACCCGTGGATGATCCCTGCGCTGCCGACATCACCGAGGGTCGCGATGACACCTGCGCCGACCGAGTCGAGGAACCCCGACACCACGCCGATGGTGGCGACGCCGCCGAGGAACATCGGCCACGACGTCGCCGAGCCCACGATCAGGTCCGATGCGACGAGCCCGACCAGGGCGACGATGAAGCAGGCTCCGATGCCGAATCGTCGTGTCGCCGTGCGCCCGAGCCCGGACGTCGACATCCGGGCGACGCCGTACACGAGCGACACCGTGCCCAGCGCTCCGAGCGACTGGCCGAAGCGGTCCCGCACGTCGGGCCACATCACGCCGAACATCGAGACCGGCATCGCGAACGCGAGGAAGGTCAGCGCCGACGAGCGCACCGAGAGCGGCATGTCGGCGACCGTACCGCCAACCTCTGAGATCCATCCCGGTCGGATCACGGAGGTTCCGCTTGAGTCCGGGGTGTCCCTGGGATCTACGGTCGCTCGCCATGCAGGACTTCGCAGGAAAGATCGCCGTCGTCACCGGAGGCGGTACCGGTATGGGCCGCGAACTCGTGGTCCAACTCGCGGCCGCAGGTGCGCACGTCTCGATGTGCGACGTGTCCGAACCCAACATGGTCGAGACGGCACGCCTCGCACAGGCGGCAGCGCCGGCATCGGACATCCGCATCTCGACGCACTCGGCCGACGTGTCCGACGAGGCCGCGATGTTCGTGTTCCGTGACGAGGTGCTGGCCGCGCACGACAGCGATCACGTCAACCTGCTGTTCAACAACGCCGGCCTGAGCGGTGGTGGGTCACTGTTCACCGACTCCCGCGAATCGTGGGAGCGCTGCTTCGACGTGTGCTTCCACGGGGTGCGGTACGGCACGCTCGCGTTTCTCGACGCGCTGGTCGCGTCCGACGAGGGCCACATCGTCAACACGTCGAGCGTCAACGGCTTCTGGGCTTCGATCGGCAACGACCGGCCCCACACCGCCTACTCGGCGGCCAAGTTCGCGGTGAAGGGGTTCACCGAGGCACTGATCACCGATCTGGCGGTGAACGCTCCGCACGTCAGGGCCTCGGTGGTGATGCCCGGGCACATCGGGACGTCGATCGTGCAGAACTCGGTGGACTTCGGTGCTCGAAGCCTCACCGAGGAGGAACGCGCGATGGCAGCGGTCGCCGACCGACTCTTCCACGACATGGCACCGATGACCGCCGCTCAGGCGTCCACGGTGATCCTCGACGGCGTGCGTGCCGGGAAGTGGCGCATCCTCGTGGGCGACGATGCCCACCGTCTCGACGAGGCGGTCCGTGCGAACCCCGAAGGCGCCTACGAGGCGAACTTCGGAGACGTGCTGTTCGCCGAGTTGCGTGCGGCCACCGACGAACTCATCGCCGCCGACCCCGGGAGCTGAACGGGGCTCGTACCGAGCCGCCGGCGTGGACCTCCGACCATCCGGGCGAGCCTCCGACGACGTCGCTCGGTGTCAGACCACGCGGCCGGTCGGCCCGGTTTCAGAGGCCGGACCACTCCGGCGGCCGCTTCTCGGCGAAGGCGGCCTTCGCCTCGGCGACGTCGCCGTTGCTGCTGCACATGATCTGCGTGCGGTTCTCGATGTCGAGGGCGTGGCGCAGGGACGGCGCGTCGAGGGTCTGCCACATCGTCTCCTTGGTCATCCACGTCGCGAACGGCGAGTTGGCCCGGATCAGGCGAGCGGTGTCGAGCGCTCGCGCCACCGGGTCGTCGTCGAGCGCGCTCAGCAGCCCGATCCGATCGGCTTCGGCGGCGTCGAAGATCCGCGCGGTCAGCAGCAGTTCCGCCGACCGCGAGGCCCCGACGAGGCGGGGGAGGAAGTAGCTGGTGCCCATGTCGCAGTTCGACACCCCGATCTTCATGAACACCGCACCGAAGCTCGCGCTCGGAGAGGCCGTGCGGACGTCGCATGCGAGGGCCATCGCGAAACCACCGCCCACGCAGGGTCCGTTCACCGCAGCGATCCACGGCTTGCGTGAGCGGTGGATGCGCTCGTGCAAGGTGGCCAGGTGGTCCTGCCACATGAAGCCCGACACCAGTGGGCGAACGTCGTCGGCACCCGGCGCCGTCCCTTGTTCCGTCAGATCCAGTCCGGCACAGAACCCGCGGCCGGCCCCGGTCAACACGACGGCACGGAGGCCGGGATCGAGGTCGACCCCGGCGACGACTCGGTCGAGTTCGTCGATCATCGTCGACGTGATCGCATTCAGTCGATCGGGCCGATCCAGCGTGACGAGGGCGACACCGTCGTCGATCTCGTCGAGTGTGATGGTCGTCAGGTCGGTCACCGCGTCGAAGCACCTCATGGAGAGCGACCGTACCGATCCGCTCCGGCGTCAGCGCCAGTGGAGCCAGTAGCCGTGCGGGTGGCAGGTGGCCAGGTGCTCCGTGCGTCGAGCTCCGTCGCGCCACCGCACCAGGGTGAGCGCGGTCGTGTGCTCGCCGATCAGGTCCGGGGCATGGGGGAGCTCGGGCGTGAGCGCCGGCGACTCGGCGAACACCCAGCTGATGTCGCGTTCAGCGCCGACGCGGTCGAGTTCGTCGAGAAACGCCCGACGAGCCTCCGGGACCAGGTAGTTCAGCGCCCACGACGTGGTGACCACCGGCTGCTCGGTCGCGGGGATCCGGTCGATCACGGGGCGGATCGCGGACACGGCGTGGCCGGTGACGATCTCGGGTGGATCCGCTCGTGCCAGTTCGATCGCCGCAGCGAGACGATCGAAGCGGTCGGTCTGGTCCGGCCAGCAGCAGGC
This sequence comes from Ilumatobacter sp., assembly GCF_039969435.1. Classification (GTDB taxonomy): domain Bacteria; phylum Actinomycetota; class Acidimicrobiia; order Acidimicrobiales; family Ilumatobacteraceae; genus Ilumatobacter_A. The sequence goes on along the minus strand of NZ_JBDVNU010000036.1, from coordinate 617,773 downwards.
CTGGAGCCAGCGGGCATCGACGGGATCGGTGATGTCGACAGGGTCGATGTCGATGCCTCGAGCGCTGGAGACCGCCGGCATCGAGTTCGGCAGGGGGCCGGACCCGCGTGTCGAGCAGGTCAGCAGAGGCCCACCCGCTCCGATGACGTGACCCCGCGCGCCGGGTCCGCCGACGTCCGTTTCGGTGTCCGCCTCGCCGTGTGTCTCGTCGTCGGCGTCGTAACGGTAGGAGTAGCGCGGCAGCAGGGTGTTCAGGCCGGCGCTCGTCCCGACGTCGACGTGAGCGATCGGTCCGAGCTCGGTCGCCGCGAGCACGAAAGCGGGCAGGAACAGCGCGCAGCGGCCGATCTCGTTGGTCTGGACGCGACGAGTCGCGAGCAGGTCGAGCATCGACGGTCCCCGGTCGTTCACGAACTCGTGGAGGACCGGGGCCAGAGCCGGGTCGGTCGGGTCGCGGGCGTCGGTGGTGACGTTCGGGTACCACGCGGCGAGTTCGTGATCGGGCTCGGCGAGCACGAGGAAGTGGATCGCGGCCAACAGCAGCACGGGCAACTGCTGCTCGGTCGGAGCGTGGGCGAGCAGGGTGTGCAGCGACCGGTCCTGCGCGATGACGCCGCACAGTGCTGCGTTGAGCGGGGCACGGCTCTGCGAGTCGCGCTGGTGGGCCCGGATCCGCTGGACGAGTTCGGAATCGTTCCAGGGGTCGCGCACCGCGCGGACACTACTGTCGGTGCGATATGACGCTCGACGTGCAGTTGGTTGACGGGGACCTGATCGCAGACCTGGAGGCCCGTGGTCTCATCCACGACTCCACGGACCGGGAGCACCTGCGGGCGCTCGTGGCGGATGGGCCCGTGGGCATCTACTACGGCTGCGATCCCACCGCCGACAGTCTCCACGTCGGGAACCTGATCGGCCTGGTGATGCTCCGGCGCTTCCAGGACGCCGGGCACCGAGCGATCGCGCTCGCCGGCGGCGCCACGGGGATGATCGGTGATCCGGGCGGGCGTTCGGAGGAACGGAACCTCCTGGACGACGAGACCCTCGACCACAACGTGCGGCGGATCAAGGCCCAACTCGGGCGGATCGTCGACCTGGAGCAGCCCGACCGGGGGGTCCTGGTCGACAACCGGGAGTGGACGCAACCGATCACCGTGCTCGAGTTCCTGCGCGACGTCGGCAAGCACGTCACGGTCAACCAGATGCTCGCTCGGGAGAGCGTGAAGGCGCGGATCGCGTCGGAGAACGGGATCAGTTTCACCGAGTTCAGCTACATGCTGCTCCAGGCCAACGACTACCTGTGGTTGCACGAGCACGAGGACTGCACCATCCAGGTCGGCGGATCGGACCAGTGGGGCAACATCCTCTCCGGGGTGGACTTCATCCGCCGCAAGCGGGGCACGGCGGTCCACGGCTTCTGCTGGCCGCTCCTCACCGCCGCCGACGGGACCAAGCTCGGCAAGACCACCGGCGCACGCATGTGGTTGGACCCCGAACGAACCAGTCCGTACGCGCTCTGGCAGCACTTCCTCCAGACGTCCGACGACGACGTCCGACGACAGTTGCTCACCTTCTCACTTCGCCCGGTCGCCGAGATCGAGGAGATCGTGGCGGCGCATCTGGAGGCGCCATTCAAGCGCGTCGCACAGCGGACGCTCGCGGACGACGTCGTTGCACTGCTCCATGGACCCTCGGCGGCGAGCGGAGCCAGCGAGGCGGCCGATCTGCTCTTCGCGAAGGACCCGACCGACGCCTCACGTGCAGCCCTCGAGGTGCTCGCCTCCGAGATCCCCTCCACCGAGATGAGCATCTCGGAGATCGAGGACACGCTCGACGTCCTGGTCACGACGGGACTCGCGAGTTCTCGAGGTGACGCCCGTCGCACGATCACGGACAACGGATACTCGGTCAACGGGGTCAAACTGGGAGAGAAAGACCAGCTCAGCGGCCAGAAACGCCTCCACGGCGAGTACCTCCTGCTGGCACGCGGACGCAAGCTGCACCACCTTCTCAGGATCTTTTCCTGAGAGGAGGTTGTCGCCCCGATTCGGCACGGCTAGCTTAGCTACTCGCTTCACGGAGGCAGCAGCCGCCGGAAAAGCAACGGAATGCACGCCACGCTCGACCAAAGGTCCAGCGTACGGCACATTCCCATCGGTTCCTTGAAAACAGAAGAGAAGACAGAACGCAAACGCGGGCAGTCCAGTCAGAGCCCTTGGGCTCTGCGAGAGACTGTCTTGTCAATTTCGCTGTCGGCCTCCCAGCCGGCAGCAACACGGATAACCGACCTGTCGTCCACGAGGAGAGCTTCGGCTTGAGTCGACACGACAGGTCACAATCAGCCACGTACTGTGAGATCAACGGGACATTTCCTCCCGCTCACGGTGCTCGCTGACATTTCGTTGCTCCTTCGGGAGCCACGTTTTTGTTGGAGAGTTTGATCCTGGCTCAGGATGAACGCTGGCGGCACGCTTAACACATGCAAGTCGAACGAGGTCCATGGAGCTTGCTCCGGAAGACCTAGTGGCGAACGGGTGCGTAACACGTGAGAAACCTGCCCTGGACTTCGGAATAACAGTTGGAAACGACTGCTAATGCCGAATATCACCTTCACCCCGCATGGGGAGATGTTGAAAGGTCAGCCGGTTCAGGAGGGTCTCACGGCCTATCAGCTTGTTGGAGAGGTAACGGCTCACCAAGGCATCGACGGGTAGCTGGTCTGAGAGGATGATCAGCCACACTGGAACTGAGACACGGTCCAGACTCCTACGGGAGGCAGCAGTGGGGAATCTTGCACAATGGGCGAAAGCCTGATGCAGCGATGCCGCGTGCGGGAAGAAGGCCCTAGGGTTGTAAACCGCTTTCAGGAGGGAAGAAAATGACGGTACCTCCAGAAGAAGGTGCGGCCAACTACGTGCCAGCAGCCGCGGTAACACGTAGGCACCAAGCGTTATCCGGATTTATTGGGCGTAAAGAGCTCGTAGGCGGTTCAGTCAGTCGGGTGTGAAAACTTGAGGCTTAACCTCAAGAGGTCACTCGATACTGCTGTGACTAGAGTGCGGTAGGGGAGCGGGGAATTCCTGGTGTAGCGGTGAAATGCGCAGATATCAGGAGGAACACCAGTGGCGAAGGCGCCGCTCTGGGCCGTAACTGACGCTGAGGAGCGAAAGCATGGGTAGCAAACAGGATTAGATACCCTGGTAGTCCATGCCGTAAACGTTGGGCACTAGGTGTGGGTCTCAACCAACGAGATCCGCGCCGTCGCTAACGCATTAAGTGCCCCGCCTGGGGAGTACGGTCGCAAGACTAAAACTCAAAGGAATTGACGGGGGCCCGCACAAGCAGCGGAGCGTGTTGCTTAATTCGATGCAACGCGAAGAACCTTACCTGGGTTTGACATGTAGTGAAAAGCTCTAGAGATAGGGTGTCCTTCGGGGCGCTACACAGGTGGTGCATGGCTGTCGTCAGCTCGTGTCGTGAGATGTTGGGTTAAGTCCCGCAACGAGCGCAACCCTTATCCTGTGTTGCCAGCAAGTAAAGTTGGGGACTCGCAGGAGACTGCCGGGGTCAACTCGGAGGAAGGTGGGGATGACGTCAAGTCATCATGCCCCTTATGCCCAGGGCTGCAAACACGCTACAATGGCCGGTACAAAGGGCTGCGATCCCGCGAGGGTGAGCGAATCCCATCAAAGCCGGTCTCAGTTCGGATTGGAGTCTGCAACTCGACTCCATGAAGCCGGAGTTGCTAGTAATCCTGGATCAGCACGCCAGGGTGAATACGTTCCCGGGCCTTGTACACACCGCCCGTCACACCACGAAAGTCGGCAACACCCGAAGCCGGTGGCCCAACCCCTTGTGGGAGGGAGCCGTCGAAGGTGGGGTCGGTGATTGGGGTGAAGTCGTAACAAGGTAGCCGTACCGGAAGGTGCGGCTGGATCACCTCCTTTCTAAGGAGTGCTTGTCTGCTGTATGCCGGCATCAGTTCGGCACAGTACGACACACACCTGTTGGTGCGTTTGTGCGCCTGTCGGTTCAACCGAGCACGGGTTGAGGGATTCGGTCCCTCCTTGAGCCACGGAGCACCGGTGGGCATTGTCTTCTCTTCTGTTTTGAAGGACTCGTTCCTTCACACCCCAGCACTTCGAGCCGCCCCGTCGGGTCGGCGCAGTGCTGAGCGGGTGGCTACTTGACAACTGCAGAGCAAGCACGAGCATCTAGACGTGTCGACTTCGGTCGGCCGTCTTCAATATCGAAGTACGGATGCCGACTCCTCGTGAGCCGGCGTTCGTGCGTACGAGTAACTATAAAGTTTATTCCAAGCTACAAAGAGCCAACGGTGGATGCCTTGGCGCCAAGAACCGATGAAGGACGTGAGTGACTGCGAAAAGCTACGGGGAGCCGTCGACTAGGCCCTGATCCGTAGATGTCCGAATGGGGAAACCCACCACTCGTCATGGAGTGGTACCGCTGCCTGAACACATAGGGCAGTTGGAGGGAACCGGGGGAATTGAAACATCTCAGTACCCCGAGGAAAGGAAAGCAACCGCGACACCCTGAGTAGCGGCGAGCGAAACGGGTAGAGACTAAACCGTGCCAGTGTCAAGCCTGAAGGCGTTGCTGGTGCGGTGTTGTGGGACCAACAGATACTGCTTCAGAAGTATCACAGGTTACAAGTGCTGCATAGGAGAATCGATCAGGAAAGGTCGAGCCAGAGTGGGTAACAGCCCCGTATCCGAAATGCATGTACTACCTGGTTGTCATCCCAAGTAATGCCGGAACCGTGAAAGCCGGCATGAATCTGTGGGGACCACCCCATAAGTCTAAGTATTCCTTGGCGACCGATAGTGAACCAGTACCGTGAGGGAAAGGTGAAAAGTACCCCGGGAGGGGAGTGAAATAGTACCTGAAACCGTTGGTTTACAAACAGTCAGAGCGTCGTCGCACTTCGGTGCGGCCGCGATGGCGTGCCTTTTGAAGAATGAGCCTGCGAGTTACGGTATGTGGCAAGGTTAACCAGAGATGGGAAGCCGGAGCGAAAGCGAGTCTGAATAGGGCGTTGAGTCGCATGCTGTAGACCCGAAGCCAAGTGATCTATCCATGGCCAGGTTGAAGCGGAGGTAAGACTCCGTGGAGGACCGAACCCACGTAAGTTAAAAATTGCGGGGATGAGCTGTGGATAGGGGTGAAAGGCTAATCAAACTTGGCGATAGCTGGTTCTCCTCGAAATGCATTTAGGTGCAGCGTTGCGTGTTCAGTGCCGGAGGTAGAGCACTGATTGGACTAGGGGGCCCACAAGCTTACCGAATCCAGTCAAACTCCGAATGCCGGTACTCCAGAGCGCAGCAGTGAGACCGCGGGGGATGAGCTCCGCTGGTCGAAAGGGAAACAGCCCAGACCATCAGCTAAGGCCCCTAATTCAGGACTAAGTGGAAAACGATGTGGGATTGCACAGACAGCCAGGAGGTTGGCTTAGAAGCAGCCACCCTTGAAAGAGTGCGTAATAGCTCACTGGTCGAGTGATCCTGCGCGGACAATGTAACGGGGCTCAAGTCCTGAGCCGAAGCTATGGGTTCGTATCTGATACGAGCGGTAGAGGAGCGTCGATGCAGCAGAGAAGCGGATCCGTGAGGGTGCGTGGAGCGGCATCGAGTGAGAATGCAGGCATGAGTAGCGAGAGAGGGGTGAGAAACCCCTCCGCCGAAAGCCCAAGGGTTCCTGGGGAAGGCTAATCCCCCCAGGGTGAGTCGGGAGCTAACGCGAGGCCGAGAGGCGTAGTGGATGCACAACTGGTTGATATTCCAGTACCACCGTGACCGCGCCAGGTCCAAGAGTGGCAACGTTGGGGCTGTTCAGATTCGTCTGAGCGAGCCGACCGAGCCGCTGGCGGATAGCTGACGGGGGACGCAGGAGGATAGATGAACCCGGGTGATGGTTATCCCGGGGTAAGCGTGTAGGAGGACCCTTTTGAGAGATCGGGTCATCAACTCTGAGACGCGATGCCGAGCGACATACTGCGAAGTCATCGATTCCATGCTGCCAAGAAAAGCCCAGCAGTGAGCTGTCACGGTGCCCGTACCCCATACCGACACAGGTGGGCGGGTAGAGAATACTAAGGCGAGCGGGAGAACTGTGGTTAAGGAACTCGGCAAATTGCCTCCGTAACTTCGGAAGAAGGAGGACCTGCTCCGGTGACGAGATTTACTCTCCGAGCTGAGGCGGGTGGCACAGACCAGGGGGTAGCGACTGTTTACCAAAAACACAGCAGGGTGCGAAGCCGTAAGGCGATGTATACCCTGTGACGCCTGCCCAATGCTTGAAGGTCACGGGGAACGGTTAGCTCTTTGGAGCGAAGCTGTGAACCTAAGCCCAAGTGAATGGCGGCCGTAACTATAACGGTCCTAAGGTAGCGAAATTCCTTGTCGGGTAAGTTCCGACCTGCACGAATGGCGTAACGACTTCCCCACTGTCTCAACCACAGACCCGGCGAAATTGAAGTACGAGTAAAGATGCTCGTTAGTTGCGGAAGGACGGAAAGACCCCGTGAACCTTTACTATAACTTGGTATTGAGATTTGACCTGCATTGTGTAGGATAGGTGGGAGACTTGGAAGCATTGGCGCCAGCCAGTGTGGAGTCATTGTTGAAATACCACCCTGTGTATGTTGGATCTCTAACCTCGGTCCCTTATCGGGATCAGGGACAGTTCCAGGCGGGTAGTTTGACTGGGGCGGTCGCCTCCTAAATTGTAACGGAGGCGCCCAAAGGTTCCCTCAGACTGGTTGGCAATCAGTCGTCGAGTGCAATGGCACAAGGGAGCTTGACTGCGAGACCTACAAGTCGAGCAGGTACGAAAGTAGGGCATAGTGACCCGGCCATCACGTGTGGAAGTGTGGTCGCTCAACGGATAAAAGGTACTCCGGGGATAACAGGCTAATCTTGCCCAAGAGTCCATATCGACGGCAAGGTTTGGCACCTCGATGTCGGCTCATCGCATCCTGGGGCTGAAGCAGGTCCCAAGGGTTGGGCTGTTCGCCCATTAAAGCGGTACGCGAGCTGGGTTCAGAACGTCGTGAGACAGTTCGGTCCCTATCCTCCGCAACCGAAGGAATATTGACAACGGCTGTCCTTAGTACGAGAGGACCGGGACGGACGTACCTCTAGTGTGTCAGTTGTTACGCCAGTAGCATTGCTGATTTGCCACGTACGGAAAGGATAACCGCTGAAAGCATCTAAGTGGGAAACCTGGTTGAAGATGAGTATTCCCATACGGTAAACGTAGTAAGGCCCGTGACGAGACCATCACGTTGATAGGCCGGAGGTGTAAGCGTGGTAACACGTTCAGCCGACCGGTACTAATCGGCCGAGGGCTTGGTTTAAACTTGTAGCTCGTGCTTGCTCTGGAGTTGTTGGGGACACATCCCCGATCCACCCGTGTGGTGGATCAATTGACAACACAAGATTTGGGTGGCCATAGCGACAGGGTCACACCCGTTCCCATCCCGAACACGGAAGTTAAGCCTGTCAGCGCCGATGGTACTTGGGGGTAGACCCCCTGGGAGAGTAGGACGCCGCCCGATTTCTACATACGAAAGCCCCACATGGACGAGAAGTCCGGTGGGGCTTTCGTCGTTTTCGGCCCATGTCCGTCTTCCGTCCGTCTCCGCTGTGAGCTCGTGGCGGCCGTGCGCTCTCCCGCGCCGGAGGGGACTGGTCGGGGCGTGACCCCGCCGTCGGATCGTGACCCGCTCCGAATCCGGGTGCCCCGGGGGGACACCGTGCCGTGGCGATAGCGTCGTGTCCCATGTCTGAGCAGCGTCCGAACCGGTCATCACCAGGAGGCCGCAACGGACGTCCCTCGGGGCCGGGTCGAGGTCGTCCGCGACCGGGTGCCGGGTCGAACGACCGTTCCGGCGGTGGCCGAACGGATGGCCGGTCGGGACGCGGTGATCGTGACGGCCGGCCGGCGCGTGGTGGCGAGGGTGCCCGGGGCGACGCTCCACGGCAGCAGGGTCGAGGTGGTGTCAGCCGTGATCGGCGGGAGGACTCGACGAGCGGTCGTGGCGGGCCGGACGGTCGGACGAAGCGCAACGATCGTGGACGTTCGTCGAGTCGGGGTGACAAGTTCTCGCCGAAGTGGCGCGAGCAGGTCGAGGAACCGATGACCGAGGCGCGTCGCCGCGCCGCAGAGGTCGATTCCCGCCGAGGCCCCCGGCCTCCGGCCGATCCGGATCGAGATCGACGCTGGGCCGACGAGCGAGTCACCGAGCAGTGGGTGGACGAAGGTTCCGTGCGTGAGGTCGCCGAGGCGGCGACGCACCGAGCGGCGACCGCACCTCCCGAGCGACGCGAGCCGCGACCGCTCGACCCGGACATCGGCGCCGAACTCGTCGATGCGTTGGGAGGTCAACGAGGAACTCGCCTGTCGGAACGCCTCGCGCAGGCGTCCGAGGCGCTCGACCGTGAGCGCTTCGACGAAGCGCGTCGCCTGGCGGCGGCGATCGCCAAGGAAGCTCCGACCGTGGCGGCGGTGCAGGAGGTGTTGGGCCTCGCGTCGTATCGACTCGGTCGCTACAAGCCGGCAGTCGCAGCACTGCAGGCCGCCCAGGAGCTCCACGAGAACCCGGCGCTCTTGCCGGTGATCGCCGACTCCTATCGTGGGCTGCGTCGCTGGGCGGCGGTGGAACGGGTCTGGGGTCAGATCAAGGCCGCCTCACCGCCCCACGAGATCCTCGCCGAAGGTCGGATCATCATGGCCGGAGCACTTTCGGACCAGGGCGACATCGCCGGAGCGATCCGGGTGATGGAGGAGGGTCGTCGGGCCCCCAAGCGCGTGCGCGACCACCACCTCCGTGAGTGGTACGTCCTCGGAGACCTCTACGACCGGCTCGGAGATCCGATCGCCGCTCGCCGTTGGTTCACGGCGGTCGCCGCCGAGGTGCCGGACTACTTCGACGTCGCGGATCGCCTCCGTGGCCTCGGTCGCTGAGCGACACGGCGCACAGGGTTCGCCGAGATGGGGAACATGCACTTCCGGGCCAACGTCGCGGCGATCGTCACCAACGACGCCGACGACGTGATGGCGTTCGAGCGCAGTGACCTCCCCGGGCAATGGCAGCTGCCACAGGGAGGGATCGACGACGACGAGACCCCGCTGGAAGCGGCGTGGCGAGAGCTCGCAGAGGAGACCGGGCTCGGGCCTGATGTCGTCGACCTCGTGAGCGAGTTCCCGGAGTGGACGGCGTACGAGTATCCCGATGGAATCCGCAAGAACGGCCGGGTCGGTCAGGTGCAGCGCTGGTTCACGTTCCGCGTGCGTGACGAGTCCGTCGAGCCCCGCCCCGACGGTGTCGAGTTCACCGACTGGAAGTGGGTGCAGCGGCGGTGGCTGGTCGAGCACGCAGTCGAGTTCCGACGCCCCTCGTACGAGCGGGTCCTGCTCGACGGTGAGACCTGAGCAGTGATGGAGCCGGACAGCGATGGCCGATGACCTCTTCGGTGCGGCGGCGGACAGCGCCAAACTGACCCGAGCGCCCCTGGCGGCACGGCTCCGGCCGCGCACGATCGACGACGTGGTCGGCCAGAGCCACCTGGTCGGGCCCGGGATGCCGCTGCGGCGGCTGGTCGAGTCGGATCGGCTCACCTCCGCGCTCCTGTGGGGTCCGCCCGGAACCGGCAAGACGACACTCGCACTCGCCGTGGCCGGCACGACGGATCGGGCGTTCGAACAGTTGTCGGCGGTGACGGCGGGAGTGAAGGACGTTCGCGACACCATCGCCCGCGCCGGGCAGCGACTGGGCGAGCGGGGTCAGGGGACGATCCTGTTCCTCGACGAGATCCATCGCTTCTCCAAGTCGCAGCAGGATGCGCTGCTCCCAGCGGTCGAGGACGGCACGCTCACGTTGATCGGAGCGACGACGGAGAACCCGTTCTTCGAGGTGAATGCGCCGCTGCGCAGCCGTTCGACGCTGTTCCGGCTCGAGCCACTCGAGTCGGCCGACATCGAGATCCTGGTGCGGCGCGGGCTGCAGGCCGAAGGTGCCGAGGCGGCGACCGAGGCGATCGCTCTGCTCGTCGACCGTTCGGGTGGCGACGGACGCCAGGTGCTCACCTCGCTCGAGGTGGCCTGTGCACTCGCCGAGTACGGGACCGTGGAGCTCGAGCACGTGGAAGCGGCGCTGGGCACGAGCGCGCTGCGATACGGGCGCGACGACCACTACGACGTGGTGAGCGCGTTCATCAAGTCGATGCGCGGCTCGGACCCCGACGCCGCCGTCTACTGGCTCGCACGAATGCTCGAGGCGGGGGAGGACGCGCGGTTCATCGCCCGTCGCATCGTGATCTTCGCCAGCGAGGACGTCGGGCTCGCCGACCCCACGGCGCTGCCGGTCGCGGTGGCCGCTGCGCACGCCGTCGAACACGTCGGACTTCCGGAAGCGCAACTCAACCTCTCCCAGGCGGTGATCCACCTTGCGACGGCGCCGAAGAGCAATCGTGCCGCACTGGCGATCTGGAATGCGCGGGCTGCGGTCCGCGACGGTGCGATGGGTGAGGTCCCGGCCCACCTGCGCGACGGCCACTATCAAGGGGCCTCCACGCTGGGTCACGGCGTGGGCTACGAGTACCCTCACGACCATGACGACGGTTGGGTTGCACAGCAGTACCTGCCCGACGCACTCGTGGGGCGCACGTGGTACGAGCCGACCGACCTCGGCAACGAACGTGACGTGTCCGAGCGGATGGAGCGGCGTCGATGACCACCGGTGAACTGCTCCTGGTCGCTGCGATCGTGTTGCTGGCGATCGGGTTCGCTGCGCTCATCGTGGTGCTGCTGCGCGTCCACGACACGACCAGCCACCTGCGTCGCGAAGTCACCGACCTTCGCGACGAGACACGTGCGCTGATCGACGATCTGCGGATCTCCACCGACGAGGCCCGACACAGCGTCGACGAGGCGCGTCACGACCTGGAGCGGTTCGACAGGGTCCTCGGTTCCGCCGAGGCCATCGGCGACGCCGTGGGGTCGACGGTCGCCCGTTCGGCCTTCTCGTCACCGGCGATCAAGGCTGCTGGCATCGCCCGCGGGGCGTCGCGGACGGTCGCACGACTCCGCGGGAAGCCGGCGGCGTCGCGTCGCAACGTGATCGAGGTCCCCCGCAGGTCCCAGCGGTCGGACCGCGTCGTCGGTGAGTTGCCGAGAGACCAGAGGAGGCGTGCATGATGAAGCGAGTCACGTGGTTCGTCGGTGGAGTCGCCGCCGGCGCGACCGGTGCCAGTTACGCGAAGAAGAAGGTCGTGGCCAAGGCGTCACAGGTGTCGCCGGCCAACGTCGCACGTTCTGCCGCCGGTCGCGCACGTTCGGCGGCGGCCAACGTGGTCGATGCGATCCGTGAAGGGCGCGAGGCGATGGACCGGCACGAGGACGAACTCAAGGCCCGTCGGGACGGCCGACTGGTGTCGCTCGACGAGCACGTCGCTCCCGGCGACCAGGTGTTCGTCGACGGTGTCGAGGTCGACTCGGGCAGCGTCACCGTGATGCGTCCCCGGCGATGACGCGCACTCCGTGACCGTCCGATCCCGGAAGGTTCGCTCCGGCGAGCCTCGATCCGGTGCCGACGAGATCGTCGGTGCCCTGAGGGCCTCGATCGATCCGTCGAAGGTGCGGTCCGGTGCCACCGAGATGCGTCTGTACCGTCGCGATGCGTCGAACATGACGGGTCGGGCCGGCGCGGTCGTCTTCGCCGAGACCACGGCCGACGTGCAGGCAGCCGTGCGGGTGGCCGACAGGTTCGGCGTGCCGTTCCTCGCCCGCGGTTCCGGCACGGGCCTCGCTGGAGGCGCCGTCCCGCCTGACGGGGCCATCGTCATCTCGACGTCGAAGATGAACCGGATCGTGTCGGTGGATGCTCTCAACCGACAGGCATGGGTCGAGCCGGGCGTGCTGAACCTCGACCTCTCCCGCCAGATCGCCCACCTCGGGGTGCACTTCGCCCCCGACCCCAGTAGCCAGCAGACCTGTTCGATCGGCGGGAACGTCGCGAACAACTCCGGTGGACCGCACTGTCTGGCCGACGGTGTGACCAGCGCGCACGTCCTGGCTCTCGAGGTGGTGCTTCCCGACGGTTCGATCACCGTCCTCGGCGGCGAGGAGCCCGAACCGGACGGCCTGGACCTACGCGGTGCGTTCGTCGGTTCCGAAGGCATGTTCGGGGTGGCCACGAAGGTGTGCGTGCGGCTGATGCAGAACCCGCCCGACGTCGCCACGATGCTGATGGAGTTCGATTCCGTCGCCGACGGTGCGCAGCTGGTGAGCGACATCATCGCCGACGGCATCGTGCCCGCGGCCGTCGAGATGATGGACCGACTGTGCCTCGTGGCCGTCGAGGCCTGGCTGCACGCCGGTCTCCCGACCCATGCGGCGGCGGCGCTCTTGATCGAGTGCGTCGGCGAGTCGGGTCAAGTGGCGTCCGACGTGGACAGGATCAAGCAACTCGCCCGTGAACGCGGCGTCGCCCACGTGCGCACCGCCGCCGACGACGCAGAGCGCGCCGTGCTGTGGAAGGGCCGCAAGGGCGCGTTCGGCGCCGTGGCGCAGATCAAGCCCAACTACTACCTCCACGACACCGTCGTGCCCCGCTCCCGCCTGGCCGAGGTGATCGAGAAGGTCTACGAGATCACCGAGCGGTACGGGATCGACGTGATCAACGTGTTCCACGCCGGTGACGGAAACCTGCACCCACTCCTCGTCTACGACGCACGAGAGGAGGGGATGGTCGACAAGGTGCACGCCGCGGGACGCGAGATCGTCACGTTCTCCGTGGGCGTCGGGGGAGTCCTCTCGGGCGAGCACGGCATCGGCCTGGAGAAGCGTGACCTGATGCCCCTGATGTTCTCCGAGATCGACCTGTCCGCTCAGGAGTCGTTGCGCCGTGCGTTCGACCCGAAGCTGATCGCCAACCCGGACAAGGTCCTGCCGAATCCGGCGACCTGCGGTGACCTGCACGCAGTGCCCGATGGGGCCTGGATTTGAGTCGTCGATGGACATGACGCTCGACGAGTTCGCGGCACGGGTCGGATCGGACGGTCCGGTCACCATCTCCGGTTCCGGGTCGCAGGGAGGCGCAGTGGTCGACGTGCGCGCGGTCACCGCTCCGTCGGGGATCGTGCGGATCGACGCAGCCGAGATGGTCGTCGAGTGCGGTGCGGCGACACCGGTCGACGAGTTGCTCGACGCACTCGCCGAGCACGGTCAGACGGTGGCGATGCCTCCGGGCGGCACGGTGGGTGGAACGCTGGCGGTCGGGCGCAGTGACATCACCCGACTCGGTCACGGTCCGCTGCGAGACGTCCTGCTCCAGACCAGGTACGTGTCGGCCGCAGGCGAGGTGACCAAGGCGGGCGGGCCGACCGTGAAGAACGTGAGCGGGTTCGACCTCTGCCGGCTGTTCGTCGGCTCGTGGGGAACGCTCGGCTTCTTCGGCGACGTCATCCTGCGGACGCGACCCGTGGCCCGCAACATCCGGTGGTTCCGCAGCGACCGTGACCCACTCGAGTTGCTGCGCGACGTCCACCGACCCGTGGCGCTGCTGTGGGACGGTGCATCGACGTCGGTACGTCTCGACGGAGACGACGGCGACATCGCGCGTGCGGTGGAACGTTTCGACCTCACCGAGACGAGCGGCCCGCCACCGCTTCCCGGGCCGCACCGGTGGTCGTTGTCGCCGTCCCGGGCGATGGACGCCGCGCGGTCGGTCGACGGGTCGTTCGTGGTCGAACTGGGTGTCGGGGTCGTTCACCACAGCGGCGGAAGCGAGCGTCAGCAGCCCGACGTCGCGGTCTGCGGTCTCCACCGCCGGATCAAACACGAGTTCGACCCGTCCGGCCGACTGAATCCCGGTGTCGACCCGCTCACGCCGCGGTCGGTCGGTTGACGGTGGCGCGCCAGCGGCCGGAGCGGCGACGGTGAGCACGGTGGTGTCGTGACAGCGGAGCGCGCGTTCGTCGACGAGCGTGTCGCCGACGTTCGTCGAGCGGCGAGCGTCGCGGACCTGGCCGCCGAGACCTGGGGGCTCGGTCGACCGGTCCTGATCCGCCACGGGATGAACGTGATCTTCGCAAGCCGGACCGCCAGCGCGACCACGAGTCGTGGCGGTCGGGACGACGTCGTGATCCGAGTGTCGTCACCGAGCGTCCATGCGTCCTGTTCGATCGAACTCGCCGCGTCACTCGCCGCCCACGGGGTGCCCGTCGTCGCCCCGTCGCGCCTCGACGTCGTCGAGGTCGACGGTCTGTCGGCCACGGCGTGGGAGTACGTCGCCCCGTCGGGCGACCCGATCGACTGGAGGGCGGTCGGTGCAATCGTTCGCAGGGTCCACGAGATCCCACCCGGCGACCTGCCGGTGGGCGTTCCCACGCCGAGCCCAGCGGCATTCCCGTGGTGGGACTTCGAACGCCTGCTCGACGACGTCGCGCCGGTGCTCGACGACGCAGCCCTGGCCGGGATCACCGCCGCCGTCGAACGCCGGGCGGGCTGGGATGCGTGGAACCCGTCGGACGCAGTGGTCTGTCATGGCGACGTGCACCCGGGCAACGTCATCATGACCCATGACGGGCCGGTCCTGATCGACTGGGACCTGCTGTGCATCGCCCCGCCGGGATGGGATCACGCACCCCTGATGACCTGGACCGACCGTTGGGGCGGCGAACCCGGTGTCTACGAGGCGTTCGGCGCAGGCGCAGGAGGCTCGCTCCGGGGCGACGAGCGCACCGAGGCCTTCGCCGAGTTGCGTCTGGTGGCGGCGACGCTGATGCGGGTGAAGGCCGCGATGGCGGATCCATCCGCACGACTCGAGTCCGAGCGCCGTCTCACCTATTGGCGAGGCGACCCCGAGGCACCCGCATGGAGTGCTCAGTAGCGGCGTCCCGGAGGCGTCGATTCCTCCCCGCTCACCTCCTCCCCGCTCACCGAACTGGTCGGAGCGGGTAGGCGCAGCGGTCGGGGAGCGGTTGACTGAGCGATCGTGCCTGCAGGTCTGGAAGTCAAGAACTCGCCCACCGGCGCCGGACGTGGCGTGTTCGCCACCCGAGCCTTCAAGAAGGGCGAGGAGATCGAACGATGCCCGATGCTCGTTGCCGACGAGGACCGCGGCGACGACCTGGAATCGGGTGCCGAGGGCTACGTGTTCGGGTGGGGCGACGGGCGGACCGCTCTCGCGCTCGGCTACGGCTCGCTCTACAACCACCGCTACGACCCCAACGCCACGACCACCGAGACCGGCGACGAGTTGGTCATCACGGCGACCCGCAAGATCGCCGTCGGCGACGAGATCTACATCAACTACATGGGCACCGCTCAGACGGGCGTGTGGTTCGACGTGCTCTGACCGTGATGCGGGCGCGGCCAGGTGCCGTGCGGGAGGATCCACGACCGGCGCACAGCGGCCCGGCGTCGTGTCGCGGCGCAGTACTGTCGCGGTGTGGGCGCGAGCGAGCACGATCGATTCCAGAGGCTCACCTGCCCGAGTTGTGCTGCGCCCCTCGACATTCCCGAGGCACACGAGCAGTACTTCCGTTGTGCGGCGTGCTCGACGCCGCTCGAGGACACCGCGTTCGAGCAACCGACTCCCGACATCGAGGTGTCGGTGGCGCAGTCGCACCCCGACCTCGACCGGTTGGTGGCGTATTCGAGGGTCGCCGAGGCCATCGCGCTCGCCGAGGCGACGCCGAGACGGACCGGTTCCGGGTGCGTCGTGTCGTCGATCCTGGTCCTCGCGATCGTCGGCGGCGCCATCGCAGCGGCGACCTGGGCGTTCGGGAGCAGCGTCGAGGACGCGCTCGACGCCATCGGTTCCGAGGGTTCCGAGCCGTCCGACGAGTACGACATCTACAGCTTCGCCTCCGGGACGATGATCCCGTCCGACACCGAGGACGGCGACGACCTGTTGGCGATCGCCCGGTCCGCCGACGGCGGACGTGTGATGTACCTCGACTTCGATTCCGAGCCGGTGACCCGCTGGACCGCTGCGCGGAACGATGCCGAGGTCGGGGCCGACGACCCCGTCGCTGCGACCGACACGATGGTCTTCGTCGCCGCCGATCGGTTCGTCCACGCATTCGATCGAGCGACCGGGACTCCCGAGTACACGTTGGGCCTTCCCGATCAGGTCGCTCCGTACTGTCTCGACTGCGTCCAGGTCTTCGGCGGGCAGGACCCGACCCTGGTCGTGCTGACCACCGACGGGACGCTGAGCGCGTTTCGTGCCGAGACCGGCGCCTCCGACTGGGCGACGCAACTCCCGAGCGACGCGTCTCGCCAACTGTTCTCGACCGATGGCAACCCGACGGTGATCACGGGCGTGACCGGGAGCGATGGCGTGGTGCAGACCTACCACCGGTCGACCGGTCGACCGACCTTCGCTCAGGTTCCGAGCTGCGAAGGCCCCGCCGGGCGAGTCCATCCCGTCGATCACGTCCTGCCCACCTCCGACGACGGGTACGTCTGGGTCGGCGACGACGGTTTCGGAGCCTGCGTGCAGCGGTGGGCGCCTGGTGCGGAGTCGGCGTCGTGGTCCATGGCGCTGCAGGCCGATCCGGCGACGATGCGTGCCGATTCATCCGAGGCGCGACTCGTGCAGGACCGGCTCGTGGTGCCGGGTGCCGGCGGGTTCTGGTCGATGTCCGTGGTCGACGGGTCCGCCCGACTCGTCGAGCGTCCCGGGACCGACGAGATCGTTCCCGTCGCCCCGTCGCCGGGCGGAATGATCATCGCCGAGCACTCGGACCGGGGGTCGGGCGAATGGTCTCTCGTCGGTGTGCCCGATGATCCCGAGGCCGCGGTGTGGCAGTACGCACTGGCCGGCGAGCGGCTGGTCGCGGACCGCCTCGTCATCCCGAATCAGAGGGGGTGGTTCGCCGAGGCACTCGGCGAGGACGTCGTCGTGATCGAGGTCGACGACGTCGCAGGCTCCGTGTCGTTCAGGATCGTGAACGGTGCCACGGGCGCCGCAGGGCCGCCCACGACGTTGACGACGGGCGACGATCCGATCGACGTGCAGGCCGTCTTCGGGTACGCCGACGGCCGGATCACGTTCGCCGGAGATCGACGTGTGTTCGTCGCCGACGTCGTGACGGGCCGTCTCGTCGAACAGGCCCCGTAGCACGTGCACCGATCCGTTGGCCGGGTCTCGTCACCTCACCGGGGTTGACAGAGGGGGCAGTGATACGAGGTGCGGTTCTGGATGAGCAGATGTCGGATCTCGGAGCCGCACCGCAGGCAGGTGTCCCGTTTGTAGGCGTAGGTCGCCTCGCTGCGAGGAATCCTCCTCCCGCGTGGAACGCCTGACTCGTCTCTCGACACGGTGACGATGCGCCCGTCCTTCACGCCCTGGCGCAGCATGCCGGTGATCGTGGCCCACAGCGCCTCGAGTTCGGCGCGGTCGAGGTCGGTTCCTGCCCGCAACGGGTGGATTCCGCAGACGAAGAGCGCCTCGGCCCGGTACACGTTGCCGACGCCGGCCACGACCGACTGGTCCATCAGCAGGTCGCCGATCCCGCGCTTCGAGCGCGAGATCTTGTCGTACATCTTCTGAGGGTTCTGGCGGGGCTTGATCGGGTCGGGGCCCAGCCGGGCGAGGATCTCCTTGCGCACCGACGGATCGTCGACACTGCACGCCGTCGGACCTGCCAGGTCGACGGTCACCTGTCGGAGTCCGACGTCGGCGATCATTCGCATCCGACAGCCACCACTCGGCTCGGGTGGTTCGGCACCCCGGTGGATCGTGAACTTGCCGAACAGTCCGAGGTGCACGTGGCCGATGTCGCCGGTGTCCCAGAGGTAGAAGAGGTGCTTGCCGTGTGGCTCGATCCGCTCGAGCACCGCACCGTCGACACGTTCTGCGTCAGCGGCGAAACGACCCTGCGGACTGGACACGCGGATCGGTTTGCCGTTGAGCAGCTTGCCGTGGTCCTTGGCGATCTTGTGGATGGTGTGTCCCTCTGGCACGAAGGCCGACCGTACCGGCGGCCCACGTAGAGTTCGACCCGTGCTCCACTCTCCCCTCGACCTCGACGTGGACAAGCTGTCGGCGTGCGTCTCGTGTGGCCTGTGTCTGCCTCACTGCCCGACGTTCCGCGTGACGGGCGAGGAGGCGTACTCGCCGAGGGGACGCATCGACGCGATGCGCGGCGTCGAGTCGGAGCGAGCGCCGATCGACGACGAGTTCGTCGAGTTCATGGAGACGTGTGTCCAGTGCCGAGGATGCGAACCGGCGTGCCCGAGCAACGTCGAGTTCGGCTCGCTGATGGAGCAGACCAGGGCATCGCTCGCCGCCGACAAACGGATCACACCGTGGTGGCAGCGCGCCGGCTTCCGCGTGCTGGGTCATCATCGTCTGCTCCTCGCCGGATCGACGTTGCTCGCCGTCGGCCAGCGGCTCGGCCTGGTCCCGGGCCGACTGGGGATCACGCGCCTGCCCCTCCGGCGAGGTCGGCCGCTCACGCCGACAGGCGACGACGTCTGGCTCTACACGGGGTGCGTCATGGATGCGTGGCAACGCGGCACGCACCGCTCGACCGCGGCGCTGATCAGCGCGACGGGAGCCACGTTCGCGCTTCCGCGGAGCGGAGGATGCTGTGGAGCTCTCCACGCCCACGCCGGACTCCACGACCAGACCGTTGCGCTCGCCGAGCAGACCATGGCGTCGATGCCGGGCGACGCCGTGATCGTGGTGAACTCGGCCGGGTGCGGGGCGGCCCTCAAGGACTACGGCGAGTTCCTGGGCACGGACGCAGCTCGACGGTTCGCGCACCGGGTCGTCGACGTCAACGAATGGCTCGCAGGTCGTGTCGATCGGCTGCCCGAATCCACCGTGCCGCGAATGCGGGTGATCGTGCAGGATCCCTGCCATCTGCGCCACGTCCAACGCATCGACACTCCCGTGCGCAGGTTGCTCGGACACGTCGCCGACGTGGTGGAACTCGACGACGACGGGCTGTGCTGCGGAGCGGGCGGCGCGTATTCGGCGCTGCAACCGGAACTCGCGAGCGAGATCCGGGAACGAAAGCTCGCATCGGTCGATCGTGCCGTCGACGCAGCAGCCGCACGCGGCCCGGTCGGACTCGTCGCGAGCGCCAACCCCGGCTGTTCGATGCACCTGTCCGAGGCGCTCGCCGATCGATCGATCGAGGTCGCCCACCCGGTGGACGTCGTGGCGCGAGCGCTGGGCGTGGTCGAATGAGCGATCTGGCGGAACCCGCCGGCGAACTCGCCGATCAGCTCGACCGCATCGCCGATCGGATCGACGAACTCGCCTTTGCCGAATTGCGTGAAGCGGTGGCGGACGGCGACGGGAAGCGACCGGACACGGACAAGCGGTTGATGCAGGCGCGACGCGCGATCGACAAGGCCGCCCACCTCCTCCGCTCGCTCGATCAGGGGCTGTAGCTGACCGTCGTCCCGCTGAACTCGGAGTAGTTGACGAAGAAGAAAGCCCGCTCCTCGTCGTCGGTCGACCAGCTGATCGTCTCCTCGTCGGCGTCCTCGTTGTCGATCGGTGCACCGACGGCGGCCTGGATCGCATCGGCGGCGGCGCGGACGGTGTTGTCCTCCGACACGTCCCATTCGACGCCGCCCGACTCGAACACCGATCCGTCGAAGGTGCTGAGGCTCAGCGTGTGGCTGAACCCGGTGACGGCCCACCCGAGGTCGGAGCCGATGTCAGCGGTGGCCTGGAGGAGCTCCTGGGCCGGAGCGACGATCGCCGGGACGGGCCCGTCGACGTTGGTGAGCCGGTCGACCTCGATGAAGACGACGCCGGGAGTCTCGTCGTCCTGGGTGACGCTGATGTCCCAGTTGCCGAGCGCCAGGTCGAAATCGGGAGGTGACGCTTCGACGGCGACGGTCCTGAGGCCGTCCTCGGTGGCCGTGGACTCGCTGAAGTCGAACTCGACCCCCGACGACTCGAGCGCGGTGCGATACGCCGCGCGCACGTCCTCGATCGTCATGGTCGTCGCGGCGGACATGGTGATCGACTCGCTGTTGGAGTATTCGATCTCGTCGCTGAACGACGAGTCGGTCCGACTGACCCGCAGTTCGACGACGTTCGTGTTCGGTGAGAACAGGAAGTCCGCGATGGCGTAGTCGCCGAGGATGTCCTCGGTGTCCCGGTTGACGCCGATCTCGGCTCCGGGGGCCGTGGACCCGATGTCGACGGCGATGCCGGTGCCGGGAGCGGCGGCCGTGGTGTCGGTGGGGGCGGTGTCCTCGGTGGCGGTCGTGGTGGCGGTCGTGGTGTCGGGAGCAGTGGTCGTGTCGGGGACGGACTCGGTGCCCGGTGGGTCTTCGACGGGCACGGTGGTCGTGGCGGCGGTGGTGGTGGTGTCGGGGGCGTCGGTGCTCGGGGGAAAATCGGTCGTCGGTGGCTCGATGTCGGGAACGTCGAGGTCGCAGTCCAGCACGTCGAATTCGGCGACCAGGTCCTCGACCGACTGCTCGTCGAGCCCTTCGGCCATCGCATCGAGGTCGTCGATCTCGAGACCGGAGTCCTCGATCCCGTCGAGATCGTCGAGACGCTCGATCTGACGGACCACGCCGTCACGGTCACCGGCGGCGGTCTCCTCGACCAGACGCTCGCCCACGCGGCACGCACGATCGGTGTCGAAGGCCTCGCCGTCGGATCCGCCTCCACACGAGGCGAGCACGAGGGCGCCGGCGAGCGCCACGGATGTCATCGTCTTGTTCACCCCAACATGGTGGCAGAGCACGCCCCGGAATTCATGAATTGACCGTTCGACCGGAGGGTTCGCGTCACGGACTCGGCGGGACGTCGCGGTCACACCCAGGAGTTGATCTCGCCGATCATCTGGATCACGTCGCCGTAGCCGTGCTTCGTGAAGTCGAAGGCGATGCGGTCCAGATCGAGGCTGTCGTCGCTGCGTCGTTCGACGCGCGACGGCTCGGCCCGCTCGATCGTTCCCGTGGCGCACAGGTGTCCGAAGCGTTCGTTGAGGTGTTCGAGTTGGTCGTCGGTCGGCCCCTGCTGGACCCGCAGCACCATGCGATCGCCCACGAAACGCAGTGAGCGATAGTTCGCATAGAACCCTTCGATGATGGAACACGCCTCGTCGCTCGAGTCGGTGATCCGGTAGAGGCCGGTGTCGTCGGGGGACACCAGACCACGCTCGATCAGTTGGTGACGCACGAGCTCGTCGACCTGCTCCCAGTATCGATCGCCAGGGGCATCGAGCAACACGACGGGCACCGGCAGACTCTTGCCGGTCTGGATCAGCGTGAGCAGTTCGAAGGTCTCGTCGAGCGTGCCGAAGCCGCCGGGAAGGCAGACGAACGCCTGCGACTCCTTGATCAGCATCAGCTTGCGGGTGAAGAAGTACTTCATCGAGACGTGCTTGTCGTCGCCGGCGATGATGTCGTTGGCGCCCGTCTCGAACGGCAGTCGGATCGAGACGCCGATCGATCGTTCGCGCCCGGCCCCTTCCATGCCGGCGAGCATGATCCCGGGGCCCGCACCCGTGACGGTCATCCAACCCCTGTCGGCCAGTGCTCGGGCGAGGTCACGGGCCTGGGCGTACAACGGATCGACGGGGAGCGTGCGCGCCGAACCGAAGATGGTGACCTTCTGCTCGGCCCGGAAGGGGGCGAACACGCGATAGGCCTCGCGCATCTCGGTGAGCGCAGCGGTGGCGATCTTCAGGTCGAGCGTGTCGGGCTCGTCGACGATCAACCCGATCGCCTCGGAAACAAGTTGTTCTGCCAGCCGAACATTCCCGGAAACTCCCAGCGCCTCCACCAGGGAACGCGCGCGCGGGTCGATCGGATCGGGTACACCTGTGTCCATGAAGAGCGGACTCTACGACGACGTGGACGAGGATGCGGGTGCGCTGCCCCCGCTTCCCGGAACCGATCCTGTTCGGCCGCGAGGATCCGATCCGCTGCGCGGTTCGTTCGTGTCGCCGGAGAAGCCCTCGATCTGGCGCGGTGTCGGGTTGGGACTCCTCGCCACCGCCGTCGGCCTGGCCGTCGCCGAGTTGATCGTCGGGCTCGTGAAGGGTTCGGCCTCACCGGTGGTGCCGGTCGGTCAGGAGTTCATCAACATCGCTCCGCAGTGGCTCGTCGAGTGGGGCAAGCGGACGTTCGGAACCGACCAGAAGTCCGTCCTCGTCGCCGGTGCCGTGATCGTCGTGTTCGGGCTCGGATCGTTGATCGGCGTGATGGCGGTTCGCGGGGAACGGGGCTTCGCGTACGGACTCACCGTGGCGATCGGCGTGCTGGGCGCCTGGGCGGTCTGGCTGCGTCCCGGTACGACACTCGGCAAGCTCGCTCCGACGGTGGTCGGCTCGATCGTCTCGGTGGCGGTGCTGTGGTGGCTGATGCCTCGTCGATCACCCGACTCCCCGACGGGCGAACCGATGGTCGGGCCCGACCGTCGACAGTTCGTCCAGGGCGCGGTGGCGGTGGGATCGGTCGCGGCGGTCACCGGTGGGGTCGGTCGCGTGTTGCAGCGGCGGTTCGCGGTCGACACGGATTTCGCTCTTCCGGGTCAGACCCTCGACGCCGGAGCCGGAGACTCCCCGGCGGACACGGTGGTCCCCGCCGGCGACGTGGTCGTCGATCGGGCGACCTCGGTCCAGGGGGCGGAACTCGGCGTCGACGGGATCGTGCCGTTCGTCGTTCCGAACGACGACTTCTACCGGATCGACACCGCACTGGTCGTCCCTCAGGTGTCTTCCGATTCGTGGAGACTGTCGATCGACGGGTTGGTCGACAACCCGATCGAACTGACCTTCGCCGACCTGCTCGCTCGCGATCAGGTCGAGCGCCACATCACCCTGTCGTGTGTGTCCAACCCGATCGGTGGTGACCTCGTCGGCAACGCGCTCTGGCAGGGAGTGCTGCTCAAGCCGCTGCTCGAGGAGGCCGGTCTCCAGGCCGGTGCCGAGCAACTGGTCAGCCGCTCCGTCGACGGATGGACGTGTGGTTCTCCGATCGAGGCGATCATGGACGGGCGCGACGCGATGCTCGCATTCGGCATGAACGGTGAGCCCCTGCCCGCCCAGCACGGCTTCCCGGTGCGCATCGTCGTTCCCGGCCTGTTCGGGTACGTGTCCGCGACGAAGTGGTTGACCGACATCCGGCTCACTCGCTGGGAGGACTTCGACGGCTACTGGATTCCGCGTGGATGGTCGAAGCTCGGCCCGGTGAAGACGATGGCCCGCATCGACACGCCACGCAGTGGAGCGAGCCGCGACGGTGTGGTGCCGATCGGCGGGGTGGCGTGGGCCGTGAACCGCGGTGTGTCCGAGGTGCAAGTGCGCATCGGGCGTGACGACGGCGAGATGGGCGAATGGACCCCGGCGGAGCTGGGTTCGGTGCCGACCGCCGACACGTGGGTCCAGTGGGTGCACCGGTGGGACACCGCCGGTCTCGACGGCGTGTACATCGTCGAGGTCCGGGCGATCGACGGTGACGGCGAACCGCAGCCGGAGGAACCTCGGGCGGTCGCCCCCGACGGGGCGCAGGGATACCACCGCATCGCGATCGAGATCGGCTGATCAGCGGGTTCACCCCTGCGGTCGTCCACAGCACATTCGTCGATCCGGTCGGATCAGCACGCGGACAGGGTTCCGGGCGCACCGAACGGGTGGCGGGTACATTGCCGCCGTGCGCGTTCGGACGAGTGATCCCGACGGTGTCGCCGTCTCGACGAGGCACGCGCCCGATGGCGGCCTGAGCCGGATCGTCGTGGCGCAGGCGCTGGCGGCTGCGCTCCTGGGGGTGTCGTGGGCCGGCCGACGCCTGCGGCACACGTACTTCTACTTCGACGAGTGGTCGATGATCGGGCGCGTGACGCAGCTGGGGCCGATCGACGGTGCGACCACGTCGTTCAACGGGCACCTCTGGTTGTTCCAGGACGCGATCTTCCGAGTCCAGGCCGTGGTGTTCGGACTGGACTCGAATGTGTTCGTCGTGGCGGTGTTCGTGCTGTCGCTCGTCGCGCTCCATCTCTCGCTCGCCGCGCTCGCGGTCCGAGTCGGTGTGCCGGTCGTGCCGGCGCTGATGCTGGCCGGACTGCTCACCTACCTCGGTCCTGCCGCGCAGAACTTCGTGTTCGCGGTCCAGGTGTCACCGACGTTCGCCACCGCTGCCGCGGTCGCTGTCCCGGCGATCGTGTCGGGCAGGCAGCCGACGATGCGCCGCTGCGTGATCGTGTCCACACTCCTCCTGTCCTCGGTGTCGTTCGACAGCGGTGTGGGCCTGATGGCGCTCGCGCTGGGCGGAGGCTCGGTCGTGGCGCTCTGGCCGCGGCGGCGATGGTGGGTCCTGGCCCCGTCGGGACTCGTCACGGCGTCGTGGTACACGTTCGGCGATCTCGGCCCGGAGTTCGACGCATCGGTGAACGAGCGGATCGTCTTCGCCGCTCGGCTGCTGGTGCGCGGCGCCGGCGCCGTCGTCGGTGGGGGAGCGTGGGCGGGTGCCGCCGTGCTGGTCGCCTGTGCGTCGGCGACGGTGCTGGCTGCGGTCGCCGGACGGTTCGATCGGGCCGGGTGGGCGGTGATGCTCGCCGGTGGTCTCGCCACCACGATCAACGTCGCCGGGATCGCCCAGTCGAGAGCGGGTGTCGAGGGATTCACGTTCTTCGAGAACAACCGGTACCTCCAGAACGTGGCGATCCCCCTGTCCATCACGTTCCTTCCCGCCCTCGTCGGCTGTGCGAGGGGCGCCGCCGATCGATGGTCGGACACGTGGGTCGCACGTCGCTCCGTGCAGCTCGCCGTGCCGACACTGCTGATCGGTGCCTGCTTCGTGCTCGGTCTCGACGAGGAGCGCGAGTACGCCGACGTGTTCGTCGAACGGACACAGGAGGTTCGCGTCGGGGTCCGCGACATCGGCCTGGTCGTCGTCGCAGGGTGCCCGACCGGGGAATCGCGCGATCTCGATGTCCGGGCTCTCGGCGGCCTGAGCCCGCAGGTCACTCCACGCCTCGTGGGCGAACTCGTCGACCGAGGGCTCCTGAGCACCGCTCGCGGGGGTGTCGATTCGGTCGATCCGCAGATCCTCGCTGCGGTCTGCGGACCCTGACCCCCACCGCTCCAGCGCGCTCCCGCTTCGAGCGGTCCGATCAGTTCCGCAGGTCGGCGGCCTTGGCTTCGAGGGTCTCGATCAGCTCGTCGAACGCCGTGGCGAAGCTCTCCACCCCTTCGCGTTCGAGGACTGCCGCCACGTCGTCCATGTCGACGCCGACCGTCGGGAGCGCAGCCCACACGGCTTCGGCATCGTCCACGTCGGCGTCGACACGACGGGCGATCGTGCCGTGGTCGACGAACGCATCGAGCGTGGCGTCGGGCAGCGTGTTGACCGTGTCGGGGCCGATCAGTTCGTCGACGTAGAGCACGTCGGAGTACGCCGGGTTCTTCGCACCGGTCGAGGCCCACAGCGGGCGCTGCACGCGAGCGCCCCGGGCTGCCAGTGTCTCCCACCGTTCTCCGGCGAACTTCTCGGTGAACAGCTTGTAGGCGAGCTTGCCCTGGGCGACGGCAGCCTTGCCGCGCAGTGCGAGCGCCTCGTCGGACCCCTGTGCTTCGAGCCGCTTGTCGACCTCGACATCGACACGGCTGATGAAGAAACTGGCGACGCTGGCGACCTTCGACAGGTCGGCGTCGGGATCCTGGGCGAGTTGCTCGAGCCCGGCGATGTAGGCCTCGATCACCTGCTCGTATCGGGGCAGCGAGAAGATCAGCGTGACGTTGATCGATCGACCCTCGGCGATCATCTGCTGGATCGGCGCGAGACCTTCCTCCGTGCCCGGGATCTTCACCATCAGGTTGCGACGGTCGATCCGTTCGTGGAGATCGCGGGCCGCGGACTCGGTGCCCGGACCGTCGTGCGCGAGGCTGGGGGCCACCTCGACGCTGACGTACCCGTCGACGCCGTCGGAGTGGTCGTGGACCTTGGAGAACACGTCGCAGGCACTGTGGATGTCCTGGATCACGAGGGACCAGTAGTCCTCGATCACGTCGCCGGTGCTGCCGCTGCCCGCCGAGGCCCGGTTGTCGGCGATCAGTCGCTGGAACTGCTCATCGTAGTCGGACGAACCCGCCATGGCCTTCTGGAAGATCGACGGGTTCGACGTGAGGCCACGGACGCCGCTCTCACGGATGTCGACGAGTTTGCCGGACGTGATGTAGTCGCGACGGAGGTTGTCGAGCCAGGCGCTCTGGCCCTGCTCGGCGTGGAGATCGTGCAGACGGTCGCTCATGGAATTCTCTTTCGGTCGAGGCGGTCGGTCGGTGAGGTCGGGTGTGGGAACGGGTCGATCAGCTCAGTCGATGAGTGCCGTGGCGTGGGCGACCACGTTGTCCACGTTCATGCCGAGCTTGTCGAGGACGAGACTGCCCGGCGCACTGGCACCGAAACGATCGATCGCGACGGAGTCGTCGGCGTACTTCGCCCACCCCATCGACACCCCGGCCTCGACGGACAGAACCGGGACGTCGTCGGGGAACACGCTCGCCCAGAACTCGGCGTCCTGTTCGTCGAAGCGGTCCCAGCTGGGCATCGACACGACCTGAGCCGAGATTCCCTCACCGTCCAACACCTCGGCGGCCTCGACGCACAGTGAGACCTCGCTCCCGGTGCCGACGAGGACCACCTGCGGGGAGGTCGCAGGGCGGACGATGCCGGCGCCGGTCGCCACGGCGGAGCCGTCGGTGGTGACGGTGATGTTCTGCCGGCTGAGGATCAGCGCCGACGGGCCGTCGTGGCGCACGATGTCGGCCCACGCCTGGATCGTCTCGTTGGCGTCGGCGGGTCGCACGACGTGGAGGCCTGGAATCGCACGCAGCGAGGCGAGTTGTTCGACCGGTTGATGGGTGGGGCCGTCCTCGCCGACGCCGACGGAGTCGTGCGTGAAGACGAAGCAGACCTTGACGCCGGACAGCGCGGCGAGGCGGATCGGCGGGCGCATGTAGTCGGCGAAGACGAAGAACGTCGCCGTCACCGGGAGCACGCCGCCGTGTTCGGCCAGGCCGATGGCGATCGCGCCCATCGCGTGCTCGCGGATGCCGAAGTGGAGGTACCGGCCGTCGGGAGCCTGGGAGGAGAACGGGTGCGACTCGTCGAGTGCGACGCCGTTGCTGCCCTTCAGGTCGGCCGAGCCCGTCATCAGTCCGGGAAGGTTCGCGTAGGTGGCGTCGAGCGCTGCCTGGATGGCCTTCCGGGTGGCGACCGAATCACCCTGCTCGTAGGTCGGCAGGTCGGAGTCCCAGCCGTCGAGGCCCGTGAGGGCCGTCGCTGCGTCCCAGTCGGGGCCGCTCGGGGCGGAGCGCGCGCTCCTGGAGTCAGCGGCGCGTTCGGCAGCGTGGGCGCGGTACGCCGCGACGAGGTCGTCGGGTGCCCAGAACGCCTCGTCGGGGATTCCCATGACCGCTTTGGTCTCGGTGACGTCCTCGGCGGTGAACGGGTTGCCGTGGGCGCTGTGATCGTCCTCCCACTTCGGCGAGGGGTGGGCGACGTGCGTGCGCAGCATCAGGAACGACGGCCGGTCGGTCTGCTTCGCGGCGTCCAGCGCCGCCTCGAGGGCGTCGAGGTCGTCGGCGATCCCGTCGAGTTCCACGACGTCCCACCCGTAGGCCCGGAAACGGGCGCCCATGTCGACGCTCGTGGTGAGGTCGGTCTCGCCGTCGATGGTGATCTTGTTGTCGTCGAAGATGCAGATCAGGTGACCGAGGCCGAGATGGCCGGCGAGGTCGGCGGCCTCGTGGCTGATGCCTTCCATCATGCACCCGTCTCCGGCGATGACGTAGGTGTAGTGGTCGACGTGGTCGGCGCCGAAGCGGGCGCGTTGGTTCGCTTCGGCGATCGCCATCCCCACGGCGTTGGCGAACCCCTGGCCGAGCGGTCCGGTGGTGACCTCGACGCCGTCGGTGTGGCCGACCTCGGGGTGACCCGGGGTCTTGGAGCCCCACTGCCGGAAGTTCTCGATGTCGTCGACCTCGAGCCCGTACCCGTTCAGGAACAGCATCGCGTACTGCATGATCGAGACGTGACCGTTCGACAGCACGAAACGGTCACGGTCGGCCCAGTGCGGGTCGGCGGGGTCGTGGTTCATCACCCGGCTGTAGAGCACATGGGCGAGCGGCGCCAGCGCCATGCCGGTTCCCTGGTGGCCGCTGTTCGCGGCGAGGGGCCCATCCATCGAGAAGCCCCGGATCAGTGAGACGGCGTTCGAGTCCTGTTCTGGTGTCAACGGCACGCGGGCGAGGGTACTGGATCCCGCCGCGGGGTCCGTCGGTCCGCCGTCGGTCAGAGCCCGTCGTCGATCGCTGCGAGGACCGCGGGGTTCGTGCAGGCGCCGGCGTAGGCGGCGATGCGCGCTTCGATGTCACGCCGCAGGAGCCACGTGCCGATCCGGTCGGCGACGGGTGACAACCAGGCGGGCCGGGTCGTGAAGGTGTAGCGCCACGTGGCGTGCGTTCCCGCCGTCGGGTCGTCGGGATCGACCGGAACGAAGGTCCAGCCGGCGGCGAAGTTGGCGAAGAACCACGGCCCTTCGAGAATCTTCATGCCGACCTGGGTGGGGGAGCGGAACGACACGTACTCGGTGAGCATCTTCAGGCCGTGGCGGGAGACCGTCCTCGTCTGCACGCCCTTGGCCGGGGTGTCGGCACCGACGAGGTGCTGGCGTCTGATGAACGGGTCCCACTGGAGGCGCACCTGCCCGTGCGTCTGCGACACGGCGAATGCCGTCGCGGTGTCGACCGGCACGTCGTGGGAGACCTCGATCCTCGGCACCGGTCAGTCGACCGGCGGCAGGAGCGTGAACGGAACGACGGTGAACGGGTTCTTGTCCACCCGGCAGTGGGCGAAGATCTGTCCGTACTCCTCGAAGTCGAGTTCCCCCTTGACGAGGCGGTACGTGAACTTGCCGGGCTCGACGGTGAACGGGCTGACGTTGCGGGCAACCTGCTCGGACTCCTCGTCGAGCCCTCGACGGAACACGACCTCGAACACGCCGGATCCCGACTGACCCTCGGGGCAGAAGATCAGGGCGACCAGGTGCGGGCTGAGGGTGAGCGGGACCGCCTGAGTGGCGGCCTGGGAGAACATGATCCCGGTCATGTCGATCCGTGTCGACGGACCCGGCGCTTCACGCATCTCGAAGTTCTCGACGAAGACGGCTGCCACGATCTGCATGGCGCCGAGGGTAGCTACTGGCTCCACTGGAACAGGCGGGACACGATCTCGCCGTGCTGGCCGGCGATGACCGACGTCGCGAGCACGAGCGTGAGTCCCGATCCGACCCACGCCAGTGTGTCGGTGACCGCTTCCTTCGGTCTGACGGCCGCGAACACGAGACCGAGCAGGATCAACGGTGTGGCGATCCCGAGCATGAAGCCGGCCGAGGGCAGGAACTGGCCCCACGGGTCGCGCGGTCCTCGGGTGAGGATCGAGCCGAGTTCCTCGCCGACGCACGGGCGCCACCACTGTGTCACCATCGTCGCGACGAGCGCGACGATCCCGAAGGTCGCGACGGGGGACCCGACGACGTCGCCGACGCCGGCCGTCCACCTCGGATGCTCACGCCGGAACAGACCGGGGAAGCCGAGGGAGACGACGGCGACGATCAGCAGCGTGGCGGTGATCCGCAACTGGGTGTCGGTGATGTTGCCGAATCGGTTCGTGGTGAAGAACCACCCGCCGAGCACGACACCGGTGACCGCCCCCGCCGCTGCCTGCCATCGTCCCCGCGCCGCCAGGATGGTCGACGCGACCGGGGCGATGATCACCAGGTGGCAGACCTGGACGATGGATCGGACCCCCTCGACGAATGCATCGATCACGGAAATCTCCTGGTGTCCGGTGGGACGACGTCGGACGGTCGGAAGCTCAGGCGTTCTTCTCGTCGATCAGCGCACCGACGGCGGCGTCGATCTCGTCGTAGGCGCCTTCGCCGATGTGGTCGTAGCGGACGTTGCCGTCGGCGTCGATCAGGAACAGGCGCGGCCAGAACCGGCGTTCCTGCCACGAACGGAAGTTCAACTTCTCGTTGTCGATGGCGATCGGCCAGACGAGCCCGTTGTCCCGGGCGGCGGCGGCCACCGAGTCCACGTCGCGTTCGTGGTCGAACTCGGGGGCGTGGACGCCGATCACCTCGAAGTCGTCACCTGCGTACTTCGCGTGGAGGTCGCGCATGTGCTCGTACGTGGCCTGGCAGTTGCTGCACCCGAAGGTCCAGAACTGGACGGCGAGGACCTTGCCGTCGAAGTCCTCGAACGACGTCGCGTCGGTCTGGAGCCACTCCTGCACGTCGAGGAACTCGGGATGCGGCCCCCGATCGGGGAGGTCGGGAGTGTTCGGATCGAGCGTGGTGGGCGGTGCGGTCGCGACAACCGCGCCGGGTGCGGCGTCCGTCGCCACCGGTGCAGTCGAATCGACGACCGTGTCGCCCGCTGCGTCGACCACGGGTTCCGCCGTCGGCGCCGCAACGGAGTCGTCGATCGAGGTGTCCGACGGTTCCTGTTCCACGGATGCCTCCACGTCGGCGTCGGATCCGTCACCCGAGGTGGCCACCAGGCCGACCACGACGGCACCGACGAGCCCGAGCGAGATGACGGCGGCGATGCGGCGTGCGTCCATGCCGACGAGTGTCGCAGTTCACTCCGCACGCCGCCGGGAACGCCAGCGAACCGTTCGCGAAACAGCCGGCACCGTCCGAATGTCGTCGATTCGGTCGGACCGGAACTCGACCGGGTTCACATCAGACGGCGAGGAACCGTCAGCACGACGCGATACGAACCGGCGACCGGCACCGGACCGAAGCGGCGCGAGTCGACGGCGTCGACGTCGACGTTGTCGGACATCACGCGCATGGTGGTCCCGTCGACCGACTCGACCCGTTTGACGAGCCAGAACCCCGGCTGCGCGGGATGCTCGAGGCAACGCAACTGACCGGGCGTCGCACGCATCGCCGAGATCGCGATCAGGCCCTGGCCGTGGACGAGGGTCGGCTCCATCGAACGATCCGCCACCACGAAACGACGGACACGACGCCAGGGTGAACTGATGGAGCGGAGTGGTGACGCGCTCACCCGTGCAGTGTAGGTTTCGCTCTGTCGACCGTCGGGCAACCCGACGGTTGTCCCACATTCCGATCGTCCCTCGAAGGAGACACACATGTTCGCCAAGTTCTTTGCGTCCGCCACCACCGCCCACGCTCACTGCGACCTCTACTGCGGGGTGTACGACCCGGCTCAGGCCAAGATCGAAGCGCTGTCGGTCGTGAAGACCGCGAAGAAGTACGCCGAGTCCGACGACGAGGTCTTCCGTGCCCGCTGCATCTCGATCAAGGAGGCCCGAGCCGAGGAGACCAAGCACCACCTGATGGTGCTGTGGGCCGACTTCTTCGCTCCTGCCCACTTCGAGGAGCACCCGAACCTGCACCAGCTGTTCTGGGATGCGATCCACCAGGCGGGCGAAGCGAAGAAGACCATGGATCCGGCCGCCGGCGAGAAGCTGGTCGAACTGATCGACCAGATCGCCGAGATCTTCTGGAGCACTGAGAAGGCCGCCGGCATGGGCGTGTACCCGCCGTCGAGCTGAACCACGATTCCTCGGACCCGCCGTCGCCTTCGTGCGCGGCGGGTTCGTACGTTTTCGGCTCCCCGCCCTCGAGGGACCCGTAGACGGTCTCGGTCTGACGAACCCGATGGATAGCGTGCGGTGGGTATGTCGCACGAAGTCGCGGACGCTCGCTCGACACGCGAGCAGATTCTCGATGCGGCGCGCCAGTGCTTCGCCCACGCCGGTTACAGCTCCACCTCCCTGAACGACATCGCCGCCGAGGTGGGAATCCGGCGTCCGAGCCTGTTGCACCACTTCGCGTCGAAGGAGGCGTTGTACGAGGAGGTGTTCGAACAGTTGCTGTCGGACTGGTTCTCCCGCCTCGCCGATTCGATCACGGCTCCGTCGCAGGGTCTGGAGAAGGTGGAGCAGGTGCTCGACGCAGGGTTCGGGTTCTTCGCCGACAACCCTGCATACGTGACGCTGATGCGTCGCGAGGCGATCGACGGCGGAAGCCACCTGGCGATCGATCTCGCAGCGACCCTCCGCCCGTTGTTCGACGAGGCGGTCGACTACTTCGAGCGTGAGATGGCCGCCGGCGTGTTCCGCGACCAGGATGCCGCTCAGTTGCTGCTCACCGGGTACGGGGCGTTGCTCAGCTACTTCTCCGACGCGCCGTTCCTCGAAGGGCTGCTGGACGAGAGCCCGCTGACGGAGGCGTCGCTCGCGCGACGAAGGTCCCACATCATCGAATTCTTCCGATCCGCCCTGGAGCACCCCGCATGAACGGTTTCACCCCCACCCGAGCCGACGCGTACGAGCCACTCGACCGCGCGACCACCGATCGGTGGATGCGCTTCGGCACGTCCGGCACGACCACGTATCCGATGCTGCTGGGCATGGTCGTCGAGGACGTCCGGGTCGACTACTGCCGGATGCGTCTGCCGTTCCGCGAGGAACTGTTGCAGGCCGCCGGGTTCATGCACGGCGGGGCCTTCGCATCGCTCTTGGACCACGTGATGGTCCCGGCGGTGGGTGCGGTGCTGGACGCCGGCCAGAACTTCTCGACCGTGGACATGCACGTGCAGTTCATGCGTGGGATCGTCGGTGGCGACAAGGCCGAGGACGCCGTCGCGGAGGGATGGGTGACGCGTCGGGGCCGCCGCACCGTGTTCTGTGAATCCGAGGCGTTCGGCGCCACCTCCGGCGACCTGCTCGCCAAGAGCGTCCTCACGTACTCCGTCTCGCCCCTGCGCTGACCTCGAACGTCCCCGCCGGGGTCGGTCCGGGACCCGCACGCAGCGGAGAGCGCCGGCGATCTCGCCGGCGATGCCGGTGGCCGGCGGTCGGCCGAAACTACGATCGGCGTCGATGACCCTCTCCTCGACTCTGTCCGAACGCGCATCCAAGGCGCTCCTCGCTGCGCACGGCGTCCCGATCGCCGCCGAGCGTTTCGTGGGTTCCGCCGTCGAGGCGGGCGATGCCGCCGACGAGATCGGCTACCCGGTCGTGGCGAAGCTCAACGGCGACGCGATCGCACACAAGACCGAGCGCGGGTTGGTCAAGCTCCGCCTCGGTGACCGCGCTGCCGTCGAGGCGGCCGCGTCGGAACTGCTCGCCGCGGCTCGCCCCGACGACGGTGATGTCGACGTTCTGGTCGCACCGATGGTGTCGGGCAACCGCGAGCTGATCGCGGGCATCGTGCGCGACGCCCAGTTCGGGGCGATGGTGATGCTGGGCGTCGGCGGGATCCTCGCCGAAGCTGTCGCCGACGTCGTGTTCCGCCCGGCACCACTCGATGCGGCGACCGCTCACGACATGATCGACGGGTTGGCGACGCAGAAGCTGCTCGGTGAGTTCCGCGGAGAAGCCGCTGTCGATCGCGGCCAGTTGGTCGACCTGCTGGTCGGACTCGGACGTCTGGCAGCCGAACGAGACGACATCACGAGCATCGACATCAACCCGCTCATCGTCGATCCGTCCGGGCACGTGATCGCCGTGGACGGGCTGGTCGAGATCGGTGAGCCGTCGGTCCGCACGGCCACCTTGCGTCCGAGGCCGACCGACGAGCAGTTCCGTGCGTTGTTCGAGCCGCGCGGCGTGCTCGTGACCGGGGCGTCGACACATCCGGGCAAGTTCGGTTTCGTGTCGTTGCACAACTTGTTGTCCAACGGGTACGCCGGCAAGGTCTTCGGGACGAACCTGAAGGGCGAGAACGTGCTCGGAGTCGACACCGTGGCCGACATCGAGTCGCTGCCCGACGGTGAGATCGATCTCGTCTTCGTGTGCACACCTGCGTCGACGAACCCCGATCTCCTCCGCGCGTGCGCAGCGAAGGGCGTCCGGGCCGCTTTCCTCACCTCCGCGGGCTACGGAGAGGCCGGAGAGGCCGGCATCGCGGCGCAGCGTGACCTCGTGGCGCTCGCCGACGAACTCGGGATCCTGCTCGCAGGCCCGAACGGGCAGGGCGTCGTCAGTACTCCGGTCGACATGTGCGTGCAGATCGTGGCGCCGTACCCGCCTGCGGGCTCGATCGGTGTGGCGAGCCAGTCGGGCAACTTCGTGTCGAGCTTCCTCAACCATTCGAGGGCCACCGGGGTCGGGATCAGCCGTGCGGTGTCAGCGGGCAACGCGGCTGCGGTCGGTGTCGCCGACTACCTCGACTTCTTCGCCGACGACGACGCGACCACCGTCGGGCTCGCCTACCTCGAGGGCATCACCGACGGGCGGGGCCTGATGGACCGCCTCGCCGGCGTCGCCGCTCGCAAGCCGCTCGTGATCGTGAAGGGCGGAGCCACCGAGGGTGGTGCAGCCGCGGCAGCGAGTCACACCGGCGCATTGGCAGCCGACGACAAGGTCTTCGACGGCGCATGCCGCGCAGCCGGCCTGACGCGTGCCGACAGCATCGAGTCCGCGTTCGAGGCCGCCGCCACGTTCGCCACGCAGCCGCTTCCGGCCGGACCCAACGTCGTCGTGCTCACCACCGTGGGTGGGTGGGGCGTGGTGACCGCCGACGCGATCACACGCGACCGCGACCTCGTGCTGATGGACCTGCCCGACGACCTGAAGGCGGCCATCGACGCCAAGCTGCCGGCGCGCTGGAGCCGCAACAACCCGATCGACTGTGCCGGCGGCGAGACGCGCGACACGATCCCGGAGATCATGGAACTCGTGGCCACACACCCCGACGTCCACTCGATCGTCTACCTCGGGCTGGGCATCCAGTCGAACCAGGCGCAGATGATGCGTCAGGGGAGGTTCTACCCCGACCACGGGATCGGACGCATCGTCGAGTACCACGAGCGTCAGGACACTCGTTTCGCCGAGGCCGCACACGAGTTGAGCGTGCAGACCGGCAAGCCGATCCTCACGTCGACCGAACTCGCCGTCGCCGACCCGTCGAACGCCGGGCCCGTGGCCGTCCGCGCGACGGGTCGCCTCTGCTATCCCAGCGGGGAACGGGCGGTCGTCGCGCTGGGCCACATGCTGCGACGAGTCGAGTACCTCCGAGCGCGTTCGTCGTGAACCGCCCTCCCGATGCGATGACGCGCCTCGCCGAGCGCGAGCCGCCACGCGGACCCCGGAGGCGACGGCGCGGGATCGGGCCACTCGTCGTGCTCGGGATGTTCGCCGTCGTGCCCGCACTGGCGTTGTACGCGCTCTTCGTGTGGTCGAGTTCGAAGATCGACGACAACGTCGCCGCTCCGCCTCCACCCACCACGCTGGTCGCCCCGCCGCTGCCCGACGAGCCGTTGGCCAACTCGATGCTCACGTTCCGACGCATGCCCGCGCTCGTGTCACGCGGGCTCAACGTCGAACAGTTCGTGGCCGACACGGCTCCCTTCCTCGCCACGATCAACGACCGCAGCTGCGCCACGGTGTCCGTCGACGGCAACCCGGTGGGTGCGGTCAACGGCGGCCTGGCCGTGATCCCCGCCAGCACCCAGAAGATCATCGTGGCGGCCGTGGCGCTCGAACTGCTCGGTGACGACCACGTGTTCACGACGCGCGTCGTCGTCGACGATGCTCCCGTCGACGGCGTGGTCCAGGGCGACCTCGTCCTGCTCGGTGGAGGCGATCCGTTGCTGTCGTCGGACTGGTACCCGGCATCGGGCCTGGAACGGCGACCGGTGTTCGACCCCACGTCGCTCGATTCGTTGGCCGACCGCGTGCAGGCGGCCGGGATCACCCAGATCACCGGTGCCGTCCTCGGCGACGGATCCCGGTACGACGACGAGTTCTTCGCTCCTGGATGGGGCAACGGCGTGGCGGGTCTCGAAGCGGGCCCGTACGACGCGCTGATGGCCAACGACGCACGCGTCCTGGGCGAGGACCAGCGTGGCGACAACTCCAACAGCGCGGCGGCACGCGAGTTCACACGCCTCCTGCGCGATCGAGGCGTCGTCGTCGACGGCGAACCCGGCGTCGGTTCGGCAGCCGCCTTCGCCGGCGAGCCCTCCGAGGTGGCCTCGATCGACTCGGTCCCGCTGACGGGCGTGGTGGCCGAGATGCTGACGAACAGCGACAACAACACCGCCGAGCTGCTCGTCAAGGAGATCGGTCTCGAAGCATCGGGAGGAGAGGAAGGGACCCGTCAGGCCGGCCTCGCAGCGATGGCCGAGCAGCTGGCGGCGTGGGGTGTCGACACGAAGGACATCGTGCTGGCCGACGGGTCGGGGCTGAGTCTCGACAACCGGCTCACCTGCGACGCGCTCGTCGCGGTACTCCAGCGCAGCGGGCCGACCGACACGATCGGCGCGGCGCTCCCGGTGGCGGCCGAGACGGGCACCCTGTCCGACGCCTTCGTCGACAGCGCCGTGGCCGGCCGCCTCCTGGGCAAGACCGGCACGTTGAACAACCCGCCGTTCAACCAGGACCCGCCGGCGGTCAAGGCGCTGGCCGGCTACCTTCCCGTCGACGGCGGCGGAGCGGTGGAATTCGCGCTCGTCCTCAACGGCCCCACGATCTCCGACCAGAGCGAGTACCGACCGGTGTGGAGCGCACTCGCCGACACGCTCGACACGTATCCGTCCGGCGCCTCCCCGGCCGACGTCGGACTTCGCTGACCACGGGCCATGATGGGGGCGGTGAGCGACGACTTCGACGAGTTCGACGACGGCCAGTGGGGCACGTCGAACATCGACCTCGTGGCCGAGCCGGTGCGCTACCCGCGGTCACCGCTCCTCGCCCTGCTCGCGCTCGCCCTGCTCCCGGCGGTCGGGTTGTTCGTACTGCACAGGTGGGCCGACGGCGAGGCCGACGCCTACGAGGACAGTCGGGGGACCCAGGGGCTGCTCGACGCGGACCTCGACGGACGCCTCGCCGGTGCCGACGAGGAGCCCACCGACGACGACCTCGAGGACATCGACGGGTTCGACGTGCTCGATCCGGTCCTCGCCACCTCGCTGTTCGACTTCCGTCGAGCACCTCGCACGGTCGGCACGGTGGCGAGCGCCGGACAACTCGAAGCCGACCTCGCGCCGCTCTTCGGGTTCATCGGGCCGAGCTCGTGTGCGGCGGTCGCCGTGGACGGGGTGACCGTGGCGGTCGCGAACCCCGACGTGCCCGTCATCCCGGCGAGCAACCAGAAACTGTTCGTCGCGACCGCTGCACTCCAGATCCTCGGACCCGACTTCCGCTTCGCCACCTCCGTCGCGGTTCCGCCCGCGCAGGAGGGGGTGGTCGACGGCGACATCTACCTGATCGGTGGCGGTGACCCGCTGCTCACGAGCGACGACTACCCGATCACCGACGACGGCCAACCGGCGGTGAACACGACCTCGTTCGACGTGCTCGCCGATGCGTTGGTCGATGCGGGGATCACCCGCATCCGCGGGACGGTGATCGGTGACGGCTCGCGCTACGACGACGAATGGGTGATCGACGAGTGGGCCGACGACGTGCCCTTCATCGAGGCGGGCCCCTACGACGCCCTGCTCGCGAACGATGCCCGCGTGCTGGGCCGCTCGGGCCGCCAGGACGACCCGAACGAGGGCGCTGCACGGGAGTTCGCCCGACTCCTGAACGACCGGGGGATCCGCGTCGACAACGGGTGGGGGAGCGGCATCGCATCCACGCTGGTTCCCGTCGTGGCCACCGTGGAGTCCGAACCCCTGAGTGCGATCGTCGGCGAGATGTTGCTCACGAGCGACGACAACACCGCCGAGATGCTGCTCAAGGAGATCGGATTCGCTGCTTCGGGCCAGGGAACGAGGGCTGCGGGCCTCGAGGCGATGACCCGGACGATCGGCGAACTCGGTGTCGACCTGACCGGTGTCACGTTCCGCGACGGCTCCGGGTTGAGCAACCAGAACCGGGCCACCTGCTCGGCACTCCTCGACATCGTCCACCTGGGCCGAGGGACACCCGTGGAGGCGGGGCTTCCGGTTGCGGCGGAGACGGGAACGCTGCGAGACGAGTTCACGGCCACGGTCATGGCCGGCCGGCTCCGAGGGAAGACGGGGACGCTGACCGGGGTCAAGGCGCTCGCGGGAGTGGTGGACCCCCTTCCCGGCAGCGAGGATACGACCGGCACCATCGAGTTCGCCGTCGTGTTGAACGTCGAGGGAGCCGGTGACGAGAACGTGTACCGCACGATCTGGTCGGCGTTCGGGGAGAGGGTCGCCACCTACCCGGCGGGTCCGGGCACCGACGTCCTGGGGCCGAGATGAGCGTGATGCCCATGTTCCCCCTCGGTTCGGTGCTTCTGCCCGGTGGCGTGCTGCCGCTGCACGTGTTCGAGCCGCGCTACCGGCAGATGGTGATCGACTGCCTCCAGGCCGACGGCACCCCGGAGTTCGGCCAGACCCTGATCACGCACGGCAGCGAAGCGGGCGGTGGTGACGCGCGGGCGACCGTGGGAACCGTGGCCCAGATGCTCCAGGTCGAAGCCCTCGACGAGGAGCGGTACGCGATCGTCGCGGTCGGCGTGCGTCGGATCCGGGTCAACGCCTGGTTGCCGGACGACCCGTACCCGCTCGCCGACGTCGACGACTACCCCGACGTCGATCCCGACCCGCCGGGCCTGGCGCTCGACGTGGCCGCGACCCACGCCCGGGTGCGCGCAGCCCTGACGATGGCGATGGAACTCGGCGACGTGCACGTCGACCTCGGCGAGACCGAGATCGCCGACGACCCTCTCGTGGCGACGTACCACCTGGCATCGCTGGCACCGATCGGGCCTGCGGACCGCTATCGGTTGCTGTGCGCCGACGGACCCAGACGACGCCTCGACGTGCTCGACGAGGTGCTCGACGACGTCGAGGCCATGCTCAAGTTCCGTCTCTCCTGACCATCCGCCGCATCGTCTGATAGAAACAAGACGTGCCAGACAGCAAGCAGGACGCGTCCCTCGGCGAGGTCATCGACTTCGTCAAGACCTACGCCAAGCAGGAGACGGTCGGCCCGCTCAAGGGCGTCGGGCGATGGTTGGCCTACGGCGCGGCGGCGGCGTTCGCGATGGGCCTCGGGCTGATGATCGTGCTGCTCGGGCTCCTGCGCCTGATCCAGACCGAGGCCGACCGCCTCGCAACCGGCTCGCTGTCGTGGGCCGCCTACGGGATCACGTTGATCGTCACGTTGGGGTTGCTCGCGTTGACACTGTTGCGCATCAAGAAGTCGACGCTCAACAGAGAACCCAAGTAGAAGCTCGAAGAAGAAAGAGAGTGACGGGGACCACCATGGCCAAGAAGACCGCACCCGCCGAAACCACCAAGATCACGCCGGACGACCTGCGCGAGAAGCTGCAGGCGTTCCAGGGCGACATCCAGGGCAAGGTCGAGGACCAGAAGACGTCGATCGCCACGGTCGTCGGCGGCGCCGGGATGGTGCTGATGATCATCATGTTCCTCCTCGGCAAGCGCTCCGGGAAGAAGAAGAGCGCCATCGTCGAGATCCGCCGGGTCTGATGGCGCTGCTTCCTCGCGCGTTCCGTCCTGCCTACGTCATCCGTCAGACCGCGCTGCGCAAGGGCGTCTTCGGGCCGAGCCTGTTCTGGAAGGTCATCGCCGGCTGGGTGTTCGGCAAGTCGACGATCAAGAAGTTCTTCGGCAAGCAGCCGGAGAATCTCGGCACGTGGAAGGTCGGATCGAACGGCTTCGTCAACGTCATCAACGCCAAGCCCCCCACGAAGAAGCAACGCAAGGCCTCGGGCATGACCACGAAGGCCGCCAGGAGCGCCATCATCGCGGCCGCCGTCGCCGACGCTCGCCGCAAGAACCCCGACGCCAAGATCGTCGTCAAGTCCAAGTAGCGGGGCATCGGGTCCGAACCGAGTCGGCGACATCCATCGTGGATGTGTGTGACCAGGTTGGTTCCGGGCCGTAGCCTGGACGGCCGATGTTGGTGAAGATGCGCAATCCGAAGCGGGAGGTCGAGATGCCCGCCGGGCAGACGGTGAACCGCCTGCTCGACGACCTCGACCTCGTCCGCGAATCGCACCTGGTCATCTGCAACGGCACCCTCGTTCCCGGCGACGCCCGCCTCGCCGACGACGACGTGATCGAGATCCGCCCGGTCATCTCGGGTGGAGCGTCGTAGGTGCCCGTCTCGGGTTCGAAGTGCCGGGCCTGCAAGGCGCCCGCCGTGATCGATCTGCCGCGTCACAACGCAAACTTCTGTGCCGAACACCTGCTGCAGCTCTGTCGACGTCAGATGGCCAAGGCGATCGACGACTATTCGATGTTCGGTCCCGACGATCGCATCCTCGTCGCCGTCAGTGGGGGCAAGGACTCCCTCGCGGTGTGGGACATGCTGATCGAAGCCGGCTACCAGGCGGACGGCTTCTACGTCGGCCTCGGGATCGGTGACTACTCGGAGGAATCCGGTACGTACGTCCGAGCCTTCGCCGAGGAACGCGGGCTGCACCTCGTCACCGTCGACTTGCGCGAGGACTACGGCTACGACGTCCCGACGGCGGCCCGGGCGACCAAGCGGGTGCCGTGTTCCGCGTGCGGGATGTCCAAGCGGCACCTCTTCGACAAGGCCGCCATCGACGGTGGGTACGACGTCGTGGTCACCGGCCACAACCTCGACGACGAGGCCGCCGTGCTGCTCGGCAACGTCCTGCACTGGGACGTCGACTACCTCGCTCGCCAACTCCCCGTGCTGGAAGCCGCCAACGGCTTTCCCCGCAAGGCCAAGCCGTTGGTCCGTCTCACCGAGCGCGAGACCGCCGCATGGTGCCTGATCAGGGGAATCGACTACCTGGTCGAGGAGTGCCCCATCGCTGCGGGCAACCGGCACCTGCACCACAAGGACGTGCTGAACGCGATCGAGAAGGAGTCACCGAGCACCAAATCGGCGTTCTACCTCAACTTCATCGACAACATGGCGCCGCTGCTCGCCGGCCAGACCGCAGCCGCCCAAGGAGAACTGCGCCACTGCGATCGCTGTGGCGCCCCCACGACCGGAGAGGTCTGCGCCTTCTGTCGGTTGGTCGCAACGGCCGGCGCACACGAACCCGTACCGGTGGAACTGGTGTTGGGGAAGCGAGGACGACGATGAGTGACGAGATGACGGCGAACGACACGGCCGCCGAGACGGCGGTTGCAACGGCGACGAACCCGGTGATGGCCGGCGACGAGGTCAACGCCTTTCGTGCCGACGACAAAGCGGTCCTGCTGGACGTGAAGAAGCGTCGCTACCTGATCGACCTCGCCGACGACGGTGAGTTCCACAGCCACGCCGGGTTCGTCCGGCACGCCGACATCATCGGGCAGCCCGAGGGGTGTCGCGTGCGCTCGACGAAGAGCGCCGAGTACATCGTGTTGCGTCCGACGCTCGAGGACTTCGTCATCGAGATGCCTCGGGGTGCCCAGGTCATCTACCCCAAGGACCTCGCGCCGATCTGCATGCTCGCCGACATCGGCCCCGGGATGCGCGTGTTCGAGAGCGGCGTCGGGTCGGGGGCGCTGTCGACCATGATGCTGCGCTACGGGGCGCACATCACGGGGTACGAGATCCGTGAGGACTTCGCCAATCGGGCCAAGGCCAACGTCCGCGGGTTCCTCGGCGAGGAGGCGCTCGAGCGCTACGACGTCCACATCGCCAGCAGTTACGACGGCATCGACGCAGCCCACGGCACGTTCGACCGGGTCGTGCTCGACCTGCCCGAACCCTGGCAGGTCGTCCCGCACGCCGAGTTCGCGCTGCGTCCGGGCGGGATCCTGCTCGCGTACACGCCGTCGATCACGCAGGCCGCTCAGGTGCGCGAGACGATGAAGGGCAAGTGGATCGACGCTCGCACCATCGAGGTGCTCCATCGCGGCTGGCACATCGAGGGCCAGGCGGTCCGCCCCGACCATCGCATGGTCGCCCACACCGGGTTCCTCAGCGTCGCCCGGTTCCTCGGCAAGGGCCGCACCGACGCCGCAGGCTGATCCACGAGGTCAGCTCGGGCGCACCAGGCCGAGCGCCTCACCGAGACCGAGGAGTTGGTCGTGGATCGGCGGCCACTCCACGTCGGGGTGGGCACTGCTGAGGCCGACGATCCCGTGGATCCAGGTGTGGACCTGGACCGCCACGATGTGTGTCGAGCGGCCGTCGTCCAATGCGAGCAGCATCTGTTGCACGAGGTCGACGAGGATCAGGAACGTCGAGTTGGCGACGATCGACGTCTCGGCCTCGATCTCGATGTGGTGCGAGAACATCACGCGGTACTGGCCGGGATACTGCAGAGCGAAATCGGCGTAGCCCACACCGCACCGTTCGAATGCGTCGAAGGCATCGCCGTCGCCGCTGCACGCATGTTCGAGTACCCGCAGGAAGTTGTCCCAACAGTGACGCACAGCGGTCTGGAGCAGTTCGGTGTGGTCGGAGAAGTGGCGGTACACCGCGGTCGGCGACACACCCGTTCGACGTGCGATCGCACGAAGCGAGATGCCGTCGACCGAGCCGTGCTCGGCGATCAGGTCGGCGGCTGCATCGAGGAGATCGGTGCGGAGTTGGTCACCCTCGCCGCGCGCACTGCGCGGTCGGGGTTGCTCGACGGTCGATTCGATCGTCGATCTCGGCACACGCCAGAGGCTACCCGTGCCGAGCGATCGGGGTCAGCAGTCGTTCGATGCGCTCGGCGGGATCACGATCTCCAGACCCAGGCAAGCGAACCGGTACGCCTCGCGTGAGGTCCGGGGAACGTCGAAGGCCCCGGGCGTGGAACCCGGGGCCTTCGATCGGTTGCTCAGCGCGCTGAGCCGTTGAGAGGGTCGAGCGACGTCAGGGCTCGATGTAGATGCACTCGCCAGGGCACTCCTCGGCGGATTCCACGACGCCGTCGAGTTCCTTGTCGTCGAAGTTCGCGAGTCCTTCGGCACCCTGGGGGTTGCCTTTGGCCTCGGCGAAGATCTTGTCGCCCTCGACCACGTAGGCCAGACCGTCGTCCAGCAGCGTGAACACGTTGGGGGAGATCTCTTCGCAGAGACCGTCGCCGGTGCAGAGATCCTGATCGATCCAGACCTTCATGTCAGTGGTGCTCCTTGTTGTGTCGAACGGTTCGGACGCGAGGACGGCGCCCGGTGGCGGTGTTGCCTGTGACATGAGTTTACACGGTGGACCACGTGCAAACATGCTTCTGGCGAGCCGGTGTACCGTTGCTCCATGGCGACCGAATCCGAACTGTCAGAGCAGGTCCACCTCCTCGGCGAGGAGATCGAGCACCTGCGGAGTCGTCTCGCCGAAGCCCCGCGCCGGGTGCGGTCGCTGGAGGAACGACTGCTGGAGACCAAGGGCCAACTGTCCAAGGCGGTCGCCCAGAACGAGAAGCTCTCCTACACGCTGCGTGAGGCCCGCGAGCACATCGCCACCCTGCGCGACGAGGTCGACAAGCTGTCCCAACCGCCGTCGGCCTACGGCGTCGTGGTCGGCAAGAACGACGATCGAACGATCGACGTGCTCACGTCGGGACGCAAGATGCGGGTGTCTCTGCATCCCGACATCGATCACGAGATGCTGGATCGTGGCGCCGAGGTG
The DNA here is from genome assembly GCF_039969435.1 of Ilumatobacter sp. Classification (GTDB taxonomy): domain Bacteria; phylum Actinomycetota; class Acidimicrobiia; order Acidimicrobiales; family Ilumatobacteraceae; genus Ilumatobacter_A. The sequence continues at coordinate 574,237 of NZ_JBDVNU010000036.1, read as the reverse complement.
GTGCTCAACGAGAGCATGAACGTCGTCATGGCGCGCACGTCGGAGGTCACGGGCGAGGTGGTGACGGCCCGCCAGGTCATGGACGACGGTGTCCGTGTGCTCGTCGTCGGCCGAGCCGACGAAGAGCGCGTCTGTGAACTCGCCGACGGGCTGCGGGGCACGCTGATCCGCAGCGGCGATCACCTCCGACTCGACCCCAGGTCGAACCTGCTGCTGGAGAAGCTGGCCCGCCCCGAGGTCGAGGACCTGCTGCTCGAGGAAGTGCCCGACATCTCCTACACCGACATCGGTGGACTCGACGCACAGATCGAGGAGATCGCCGATGCGGTCGAGTTGCCCTTCCTGCACCAGGACCTGTTCGCCGAGCACCGCCTGCCGGCGCCGAAGGGCATCCTGCTGTACGGACCCCCGGGGTGTGGCAAGACGCTGATCGCCAAAGCGGTGGCGAACAGCCTCGCCAAGAAGGTCGCGGAGAAGGTGGGGGAGGGCAAGGGACGCTCGTACTTCATCAACATCAAGGGCCCCGAGCTGCTCAACAAGTACGTCGGTGAGACCGAGCGCCAGATCAGGCTCGTGTTCCAGCGGGCGCGGGAGAAGAGCGACGAGGGCTGGCCGGTGATCGTCTTCTTCGACGAGATGGACTCGATGTTCCGCACCCGCGGCTCGGGGATCAGTTCTGACATGGAATCGACGATCGTTCCGCAGTTGCTGGCAGAGATCGACGGCGTGGAGGGTCTGACCAACGTGATCGTCATCGGAGCGACGAACCGCGAGGACCTGATCGATCCGGCGATCCTGCGGCCCGGTCGCCTCGACGTGAAGATCAAGATCGAGCGACCCAACGAGGTCGGCGCGGCGGCGATCTTCGCCAACTACCTCACCGACGAGATCCCGATCGGTGAGGGATTCTCCGTTCCCGAGATGATCGCCGAGACCGTCGCCGAGATGTACAAGGACGACGAGGCGAACCGTTTCCTCGAAGTGACGTACCAGAACGGCGACAAGGAGATCCTCTACTACAAGGACTTCTCGTCGGGCGCGATGATCGAGAACATCGTCCGTCGAGCGAAGAAGCTCGCGATCAAGAGGGTCATCGCGGGCGGGGCGCGAGGAGTGATCACGCAGGACCTGCTCGACTCGATCCGCCAGGAGTACAAGGAACACGAGGACCTTCCGAACACCACCAATCCCGACGACTGGGCGAAGATCTCGGGCAAGAAGGGTGAGCGAATCGTGTTCATCCGCACCCTGGTCTCCGAACACGCCGATCACGACGTCAGTGGCGGCAAGGCGATCGAACGAGTCGCCACCGGGCAGTACCTGTAGCGCCGGCTCGGTCCGCCCCGGCGGGTACGGTCCGGGGATGACCCGAGAACCGCGAACCCACGACTTCGTCCTGTTCGGCGCCACGAGCTTCGTCGGGCAGATCCTCACGCGTCACCTCGTCGAACGCCACCGGGGCTCCGACGTGACCTGGGCCATCGCCGGTCGCTCGGCCGCCAAGCTGGCATCGGTCGCAGCGGAGGCGGGCGCCGACGTGGAGCAGATCGTGGTCGACGCCGACGATGCGGCGGGCCTCGCGGAGATGTGCGCCCACACGAACCTGGTCATCTCGACCGTGGGACCGTACGCGCTCCACGGGTCGAAACTCGTCGCCGCCGTGGTCGAAGCGGGAATCGACTACGTCGACCTCACCGGGGAACCGCAGTGGATGCAGCGGATGATCGACCGCTATCAGGACCGGGCCGTGGAAACCGGTGCACGCATCGTCCACGCCTGCGGGTTCGATTCGGTCCCGTCGGACATGGGGGTGTGGTTCCTTCAACGTGAGGCACAGGAGCGTCTCGGCGCTCCGTGCACGTCGATCAGCATGGCGGTCGCAGCGGCGAAGGGCGGAGCGAGCGGCGGCACGATCGCCTCGATGATGAACATGATGGAGGAGGTGTCGGCCGATCCGAGTCTGCGCAAGATGCTGGGGAACCCGTATGCGCTCGCGGTTCGCGGCGATCGTGAGGGGCCGACGCAACCGAACGTCACGCTTCCCGAGTACGACGACGGGCACGCCACCTGGCTCGCTCCGTTCGTGATGGCCGCAACGAACACCAGGGTCGTCTTCCGGACCCATTCGCTTCTCGGGCACGTGTGGGGAGACGACTTCACCTACGGCGAGGCGATGGCCATGGGTGACGGTGTGACCGGACGGGCCAAGGCGCTCGCGATGAGCGGAGGAATGGGTGGCCTCATGGGCGCTGCTGCGATCGGCCCGGTCCGCAGGACGATGGCCCGGTTCCTCCCCGCCGCAGGTGAGGGTCCGTCGCCCGAGGCGCAGCAGGCCGGCTTCTACGACCTCCGCTTCCACGGGAGGACCGCGGCCGACGACGACCTGATGGTCCAGGTGACGGGCGACAGCGACCCCGGGTACGGATCCACGTCGAAGATCCTCGCCGAGGCGGCGACCACGCTGGCGTCGAGTGAGGTGGCCGGCGGCTTCTGGACACCCGCCACCGCGCTGGGTGACCCCTTCGTCGATGCTCTGGTCGAGCACGCCGGATTGACGTTCGAGGTCGTCTGAGGTCGACGACCCGGCGACTGTGCCGCGGGTCGTCAGCGACGCAACGGACCCGGGCGGAGGCCGTTCCGCGGGCGCCGGAAGAATTTTGTCACTCTGTGTGGTTCAATGCGCGTTCGTGCAACGATTCGTTGCTATGTTCTTGACATCCCTCTGAAGAAAAGAAGAATCTTTCCTGATTCTTCACGTGGGGGGCACAAGAACGGAGACCACGATGGCAACTCTCAGCGCCCTTCCCGGTCGGGACTGGCAACTCGCGTCGGAACCGTTGCGGGCGGGCAGGGAACTCCTCCGTTCGGCCACTTCACTCGCGCAACGTCCTCCGGTCGCACCTCCCTCGGCGCCGGCCACGACCGACGGCGCCCGTGGGCCTCGCGGTACGAAGCGGGTCGCGGCGGTCCTCGCGCTGGCCGGACTCGGCCTCGCCGCATACGCGGTGGACAGCGGCGACTCGACTCCCGTCATCGGCCCGACGACCGATGAGGCCTTCGTCGACGCGGCGGATCTTCCGGCAGGGTCGATGTTCCACGTGGTCGACCAGATCGGCGCCCGCGACATGTGGGCAGCGGGCTTCACCGGCGCAGGTGTCAACGTCGCGGTCGTCGACACGGGAGTGGCAGGGGTCGACGGACTCGACGGTGAGGGCAAGATCGTCGCAGCGGTCGACCTGACCTCCGAGGCCGCCGATCCGACGACCCGGTACCTCGACAGCAACGGCCACGGCACCTTCATCGCGGGCATCATCGCCGGGAACGAGAGCGGCACGCCCGCCGCCGACGCCGTCGACACGCCGCAGGAGTTCAAGGGCGTCGCTCCCGACGCCGGCATCGTCTCGGTGAAGGTGGCCGGTCGCGATGGTTCGACGAGCAGCAACGACGTGACCGCCGGCATCGACTGGGTCGTCGACAACGCCGTCGAACTCGACATCGGTGTCCTCAACTTCGCATTCGACAGCGGGTCCACCCTCCCGTACCAGGAAGATGCGCTGACCGCCGCACTCGAGCGTGCATGGAACGCCGGCATCGTGGTCGTGGTTCCGGCCGGCAACGACGGCGCGGATGCGGGCCGGCTCGCCTCGCCGGCCATCGACCCGCACTTCATCGCCGTCGGCGGTGTCCGTGCGCTCGACGACGGATTCGAGATCGCGGAATGGTCCAACAGTGGTGACGGTGTCCGGAACCCCGACATCGTGGCACCGGGCGCACACATCCAGAGCCTCCGGGTCCCCGGCAGCGATGCCGACGTGAACCACCCCGAGGGCTTCGTCGACGGTGAGACCTTCCTCGGGAGCGGTACGTCGGAAGCAACCGCCGTCGTTGCGGCTGCGGCCGCACTCCTGCGTGATGCTCATCCCGACTGGACGAACGACCAGATCAAGAGCGCTCTCACCACCACGTCGACGCCGCTCGCCGGTGTGCCGAGTGCGCTGCAGGGTCACGGACTGTTCGATGTGGTCCGGGCGTCCGGCGCCACCACGCTCTCCGAGCCGAACACGTGGCCGGCCGCCAACGGGGTCGACGCTCCGATGACGGCGTTGCGCGCCGACGGCTTCGTCGGCATCTGGTCGGGCACTCAGTGGTCGGGCACTCAGTGGTCGGGTACACAGTGGTCCGGGAATCGCTGGTCGGGTACGCAGTGGTCCGGTACACAGTGGTCCGGGAATCGCTGGTCGGGTACGCAGTGGTCCGGGACGCAGTGGTCCGGGAATCGCTGGTCGGGCACGCAGTGGTCCGGCACGCAATGGTCCGGCAACCGCTGGTCCGGGACTCAGTGGTCAGGCACCCAGTGGTCCGGGACGCAATGGTCCGGCACCCAGTGGTCGGGGACGCAATGGTCCGGCACCCAGTGGTCGGGGACGCAGTGGTCGGGGACGCAGTGGTCGGGGACGCAGTGGTCCGGCACGCAATGGTCCGGCAATCGCTGGTCCGGTACGCAGTGGTCCGGTACGCAATGGTCGGGCACGCAATGGTCGGGCAATCGCTGGTCCGGGACTCAGTGGTCAGGCACCCAGTGGTCGGGGACGCAGTGGTCGGGGACGCAGTGGTCCGGCACGCAGTGGTCGTGAACGTCTCCGGTACTTGCCGCTCAACAAGTGCGGGTTCGAGGCCGATGAGTAGGGGTGAACGCTAGGGAGCAGGAATCGGTGGCGGCTGACGCGTCGATCGATGCCGGGCGATCGCCCGTCGTCGACGTCGTCCTGCTCGCGATCGGGCTCTTCGTCTTCGGCTGCATCGCCATCCTGCTCGTCGCCGATTCGAGTTCCCCGATCCGCTCAGCGCCGGCCTGGATGCCGCTGGCCGTCGCGTTGTTGTTCGGCCTGTCCGTCCTCGCGGTGTTCCACGTGGAGGTTCGTCGCGAGGCGTTCTCCTTCTCGCTGTCGGAGGTCCCGGTCGCCATCGCGGTGATCTTCCTCGCACCCGTTGCAGGAACGGTCGCGCGATGCGTCGGGGCGTGTGTGGCACTCGTCCTGTTCCGCAGCCTGCCGCGCTTCAAGTTGGCGTTCAATCTCGGTTCGTTCGTCGCCGAGATCGCGATCGTCTACGCGATCGCGTACCCGGCTCTACGCACCGGCGAGCCGAGCGACACCAAGGTCGTCCTCGTGGTGACCGGAGCGATGATCGTGGCGTCCCTGGTCGGCTCGGTGACGGTGTCTTTGGCGATTTCGCGGTTCGAGGGCGACACTCGAGCACAGGTCGTGAACGCCCTCAGGTCGTCGTGGGTCCAGGTCGTGAACGCAGTGACCGGGGGAGTGGTGCTCGGCCTCGCTCTGGCATCTCCGCTGATCGCCGTCATCGCGATCGTTCCGGTGACGGCCCTGTGGGCGCTCGTCCGCGCGAACGGAACGATCAACCAGGAGCTCCGCGACCTCGACGAGGTCCACGGGTTCACCGGACGGATCGGCACGTCGCTCGATCTGGACACCGTCTGCACCACCGCCGTCGAGGACGTCGCCCGCATCCTGCGCTCCGACGTCGCCGTCCTGCGCCTCGCACGTCCCGTCGGCCCGGCCGTCGTGTTCGCCCACGGCATGGCCGGAGGTGACATCGACGTGCGGGCCGACGATCCGTGGTGGGCGACGATCTCGGACGGGACCGCACCGAGGCGCGTCCCCGCCGGCGAGATTCCGCCACACCTCGGTGCCGCCCTCGGCGTGAAGCCTCAGTTGATCGTGTCGCCGGTGGCAGATGCGGCCGGCGTGATCGGCACCCTGGTCGTCGCCGGTCCCGGGGGAGTGGACCGACACTTCGACAATCGGAGCGTGAAGCACCTGCAGAATCTCGCCGACCAACTCGTGACCAACTTGCGCAAGGCGCTCCTCCACGAACAGGTCGACCACGAAGCGCGCCACGACACGCTGACCGGGCTCCCCAACCGAAACGCATTCGAAGGGCACGTCACACGACGGATGGCAGAGCAACCCCCGCGCACGGGCCACTACGTACTGATGCTCGACCTCGATCGGTTCAAGGAGGTCAACGACACCCTGGGTCATCACGCAGGCGACGACCTCCTGGTCGAGTTCAGTCGGCGGGTCGCCGACGAGGTCGGCGACGACGACATGCTGGCGAGACTCGCAGGGGACGAGTTCGCGATCGTCACCTCCGGCATCGACGACGAATCGGCGCTCGACCTGGCTGCCCGATGTCGTCAGGTTGCGAGTCGACCGGTCATCCTCGACGGCCTCTCGGTCGTGGTCACGGCGAGCGTCGGCATCGCCGAGTTCGTCGACGCCGACCGCGACGCGGTCGGGCCGATGCGACGCGCCGACGTGGCGATGTACAACGCGAAGTCGAACCACCTCGGCATCGAGCTGTACCGACCCGAACTCGACCGGCGCACACCGGCTCGACTGTCGATGCTGGGTGACCTGCGCGAGGCCATCGAGGAAGGTCATCTCGGGGTCGAGTTCCAACCGAAGCTCGACCTGTCCAGCGGCATCATCACGGGCGTCGAGGCACTCGTCAGGTGGACTCACGCGATCCGTGGAGTGGTCGAACCCGTCGAGTTCATCCGAGTCGCCGAGGAGACCGGACTGATCAAGCAGCTGACCGATCTGATGCTGGGGAGGGGAATCGCCGCGCTGAGCGAGTTCCACGAACGCGGTCACCTGCTGGGACTGTCGGTCAACCTCTCGACCCACGACCTGGTCGACGGGCAGTTGGCCACACGCGTCCGCGCCCACCTCGAAGCGAACGGCGTCGAACCCGGGTCACTCACGCTGGAGATCACCGAATCCTCACTCCTCATCGACGGAGCACGTGCCAGGGCGACGATCGACGACCTCCACGCACTCGGTGTGCGGCTGGCCATCGACGACTTCGGAACCGGTTACTCCTCGCTCAGCTATCTCCGCCAGTTGCCGGTGCGTGAGTTGAAGATCGACCGGAGCTTCGTGACCAACCTGCTCACCGACCAGCAGGACGAGGTGATCGTGCGTTCGACCATCGACCTCGGTCACAACCTCGGGCTCGAGGTCGTCGCCGAGGGTGTGGAGAGCGACGCGGTCCTCGACCGTCTCCGGTCCTTCGGGTGCGACGTCGCCCAGGGCTACTGCATCTCGCGACCGCTCACGTCCCAGCGGCTCCTGAGGTGGCTGGCCACGACCGAGCATCCGAGTCGCCGTCGCGATCCGCTGCACCCGGAGGAGTGGATCGACGAGATCGACACCGATCGCCGGCTCTGAACGCACGGTCGAGCAACTGCGAGAGGCGTCCCGTGCCCGGATAGGTTGACCGCATGGCACTGCCGAAGGTGTGTGGCATCGAGACCGAGTACGGAATCGTCGTCCGCGGCGCGGACAACAACCCGGTCACCGCCTCGTCGTTGCTGATCAACGCCTACCTGGCCGACACGGCTCGTGCGCGGACGAGGATCGGCTGGGACTTCGAGGACGAGCAACCGGCGAACGACGCCCGCGGCTTCTCGCTCGACACGTCGCTGGCACCCGAGGTGGAGACGACGTTGGTCAATGCGGTGCTCACGAACGGCGCTCGGTTCTACGTCGACCACGCTCACCCCGAGATCTCCACGCCCGAGGTGCGCACCGCTCGAGAAGCGCTCACGTGGGACCGCGCTGCCGACGAGATCATCCGCCGATCGATGATCGCCGCGAAGTCGATGCTGCCCGACGGCGCCGAGATCGTGATCCACAAGAACAACTCCGACGGTAAGGGCAACAGCTACGGGTGTCACGAGAACTACCTCCTCGCACGCGAACTGCCGTTCGGGCGACTCACACGCCAGATCACGCCGCATTTCGTCACGAGGCAGATCTTCACCGGTGCGGGCAAGGTCGGCTGCGAACTGGCAGGGCGCATGTCCCAGGACGTTCCGTACCAACTGAGCCAACGCGCCGATTTCTTCGAGGAGGAGATCGGGCTCGAGACGACTCTCAAGCGACCGATCGTCAACACCCGCGACGAGCCGCACGCCGACCCGCAGAAGTACCGACGACTGCACGTGATCGTCGGCGATGCGAACATGAGCGAGGTCGCCACCTATCTCAAGGTCGGCACCACGGCCATCGTCCTGTCCATGATCGAGGACGACGAACTCGGCGACGACTGGGCGCTGGGGCACCCGGTGCCGGCGATCCGCCAGATCAGCCATGATCCGACGCTGACGCAGACGATCCAACTCGCCGGCGGGGGCAGGGCGACCGCCCTCGAGATCCAGTGGGGGTTGTTGGAGCGGGCGCGCAAGTACGAGCAGTCGCACAGCCTCGAGTCCGTCGGCGAGGCGGTCGGCGCCGACGTGCTCGCCCGGTGGGAGCAGATCCTCACCGGCCTGGAGAGCGACCCCGAATCGCTCGCCCACCAGGTCGACTGGATCGCGAAACGCCGCCTCGTGGAGGGATACGCCGCTCGCCACGGAGTCGAGTCGGGATCCGACAGACTCAAGGCGATCGACCTGCAATACCACGACATGCGCCCCGACCGGTGCCTCGCACTGCGAGTCGGACTCGACACGTTGGTGACCGACGAGGAGGCGACGTCGGCGATGACGGAGCCGCCGGCCACCACGCGGGCGTACTTCCGCGGTCGCTGCCTGGAGAAGTTCGCCGGGGAGATCGTGGCAGCCAACTGGGATTCGATGGTGTTCGACGTCGGACGCGATCCGTTGCGCCGCGTTCCGATGATGGAACCGTTGCGCGGGACCGCCGACCACGTTGGTACGTTGATCGACGAGAGCAACTCGGCCCGCGAACTCCTGGATCGCCTCGGCGACCCGACGGCGTGATCCGGTCGAGGAACCGATCACTCGACCCCATCATTCGACCCCATCACCCGACGAGGAGCATCACCATGGCGGAACGGCAACAGAAGTCGAAGCAGACCGGGGAACGCACCGATGACGCCGTCGTCGAGGCGACGCCGCCGGTGACCGAGCGCGGCGACGAGTTGAAGGCCGAGCTCGACGATCTCCTGGACGAGATCGACGAAGTGCTCGAGACCAATGCCGAGGACTTCGTGAAGTCCTACGTCCAGAAGGGCGGGGAGTGAACGGTGCCGATGCCGTTCTTCTCTCCATCTGACGATCCGGGTTCCAACTTCCCCGACCTGCTGCGCCGGATCGGGCAGGACGCGATCGTGACCGCCTCGGCGGGGACGCTGGGAGTCGACTCTCTCGGAGTCCCACACGCCACCACGTGTGTGGCGCTGCGCTACGACGGTGGCGTGGTGATGGCCGGTGACCGGCGCGCCACGGCGGGAAACCTGATCTCGCACCGGACGATGGAGAAGGTCGTCCAGGCCGATCGCCACAGCGGTGTGGCCATCGCCGGCTCCGCTGGGCCGGCCATGGAGATGGTCAAGCTGTTCCAGCTGCAACTCGAGCACTACGAGAAGGTCGAAGGATCATCGCTCAGCCTCGAGGGAAAGGCCAATCAGCTGTCGGCCATGGTCCGAGCGAACCTGCCGGCGGCGATGATGGGCATGGTGGTCGTGCCGATCTTCGCTGGCTACGACCTGCTGCGTTCGACCGGCCGGCTCTGGGACTTCGATGCCACCGGTGGTCGATACGAGGAACGCAACCACGTCGCCACCGGATCGGGCAGTCTGCACGCCAGCACCGTCATCAAGCTCGGCTACCGGCCCGACCTGACCCGTGACGAGGCGATCGACCTCGCCGCGTTGTCGTTGTGGGAGGCAGCCGATGCCGACAGTGCGACCGGTGGGCCCGATGCGCTCCGCGGCATCTACCCGGTGGTCGCCTCGATCGACGAGAACGGCTGGCAACGCGTCGACGACGACGACCTCGCCGTCCGGTACACGAAAATCGTCGAAGCGGCGGGAGGAAGGGTGGAAACACGATGAGCATGCCGTTCTACGTCGCTCCCGAGCAGATGATGAAGGACCGCGCCGACTACGCGCGCAAGGGCATCGCCCGAGGTCGAGCGCTCGTCGCGATGCGCTACGCGGAGGGGATCGTGATCGTGGCCGAGAATGCCTCCGAGACGCTGCGCAAGGTCAGCGAGATCTACGATCGCATCGCCTTCGCCGGTGTCGGGAAGTACAACGAGTTCGATCAGCTCCGAGTGGCCGGGATCAGAGCAGCGGATCTCAAGGGTTTCCAGTACTCGCGTGACGACGTCGATGCTCGCAGCCTCGCAAACAGCTATGCACAGATGCTCGGCAACATCTTCACCCACGAGATGAAGCCGATGGAGGTCGAGATTCTCGTGGCCGAGGTCGGCCACGAGTCGGCGTCGGATCAGATGTTCCACCTGCTCTACGACGGCACGGTCGTCGACGAACGCGATCACGCTGCCCTCGGGGGCGATGCCGAGGCCATCCGCGCTCGCCTGGGTGAGACGTGGACCGACGGTCTCGACCTCGCGTCGGTGGTCGCGGTGGGTGTTGCGGCGCTGTCGGGTGGCGAGCGGGAGATCCCGGCGGGCGACCTGGAGGTGGCCGAACTGTGTCGCGGCAACGGTCGTCGGTGCTTCCACCGTCTGGATGAACCGGAGGTCGCGGCCCTGCTGACCTCGGCGATCGTCGACGACCATTCCACCACCTGATCCGAGCTGGTCGGCTGCCGACGATCCGGGCTGATCGCCACACCTCCACGCTCCGGTCCGGAGCAGGAGCGAACGACGGTTGGATGTGGTTGCGGGTGGCGTCGCATGTCGCTCGACACGACGACGTCGTGTGCACCGGCCTGGGTTAGGTTGCGCTGATGGAGCGCAGGATCTACGGACTCGAGAACGAGTACGGGGTCACGTGCACATTGCGAGGGCAACGTCGACTCAGCCCCGACGAGGTGGCCCGCTACCTCTTCCGTCGAGTGGTGTCGTGGGGGCGCAGTTCGAACGTCTTCCTGCAGAACGGGGCGCGCCTGTACCTCGACGTGGGCTCGCACCCGGAGTACGCCACGCCCGAGTGCGACTCGATCTACGACGTGGTGGTCCACGACAAGGCAGGGGAGCGAATCCTCGAAGAACTCGTCGAATCCGCCGAACAGCGCCTCGCCGAGGAATCGATCCGCGGCACGATCTACCTGTTCAAGAACAACACCGACTCGGCGGGGAACTCGTACGGCTGCCACGAGAACTACCTGACCAGCCGTGACGACGACCTCGCCCATTACGCCGAGGTGCTGATCCCGTTCTTCGTGAGCCGACAGATCTACACCGGTGCGGGCAAGGTGCTGCAGACCGCACGGGGTGCCACGTTCTCCATCGCGCAGCGCGCCGAGCACATCTGGGAGGGCGTGTCGTCGGCCACCACGCGGAGTCGTCCGATCATCAACACGCGCGACGAACCGCACGCCGACGCCGAGCGGTACCGGCGTCTCCACGTGATCGTCGGCGACTCGAACATGAGCGAGTACAGCACGTTCGTCAAGGTCGGCGCAGCGGCGTGCATGTTGCGGATGCTCGAAGATCCCCAGGTCGTCCTGCGCGACATGACGCTCGAGAACCCGATCCGTGCGATTCGCGAGATCAGCCACGACATCACGTGTCGGCGTACCGTGCGACTCGCCAACGGGCGCGAGGTCAGCGCCGTGGACATCCAGCGCGAGTACCTCGACCGGGCGCTGCGCTACGCCGACGCCCAAGGGTTCCCACCGCTCGAGCAGCGGGCGTTGGAGATGTGGCAGCACTGCATCGAGACGATCGAGGACGACCCACTCAAACTCGACCGGGAGGTCGACTGGGTCATCAAGCACAACCTGATCGAGAAATTCCGTGAACGCCACGATCTCCCGCTCGGCCACCCTCGTGTCCAACTGCTCGACCTCCAGTACCACGACGTCAACCGTTCGCGCAGCCCGTTCTACAAGCTCCAGGACCGGGGGCTCGTCGAGCGAGTGTGCGCCGATGCCGACATCGACACCGCGGTCGACACACCTCCCCAGACCACCCGCGCACGGTTGCGCGGCGAGTTCGTCAAGCGGGCCAAGGAGCGCAAGCGCGACTACACCGTCGACTGGGTTCATCTCAAGCTGAACGATCAGGCGCAGCGAACCGTGCTGTGCAAGGACCCGTTCAAGAGCCGCGACGAGCGAGTCGAACGTCTGATCGAGACGCTGTGAGCACCAGCGCGCACGTCGGGCGCTGCATCCAGCTTGTACTCTGAGCGTCGCGTGAGCCTCGATTCCGACACCACCCCCAGCGAGTCGCCCGAGTCACCGGAGGCCCCGTCGCAACGCAAGGACGAGATCGGCTCCGGAGCACGGGCCTTCGTCGATTGGATCGTCGTGGTCGCCGTTGCGCTCACGGTCGCCTTCCTGGTCCGCGGATTCGTCCTCGCTCACTTCGTCGTCGAAGGATCGTCGATGGACACCACGCTCACCACGGGAGACCGGGTGTTCGTCAACAAGCTGTCGTACCGGCTCCACGACCCCAACCGGGGCGACGTGGTCGTGCTCCACCAACTCAACGGTTCGACGGAACGCGATCTGATCAAGCGGGTGATCGCTCTGCCGGGGGAGACGATCGAGATGACCAACTGTGAAGTTCGGATCACCGGGCCGGGGGAGACCGAGTCCCGAGTGCTCAACGAGCCCTATCTCGATCGCGACGTCATCTCGGCCACGTGCGGCGGTGACTTCGAGCCGGTCTCGGTTCCCGCCGACACGGTGTTCGTGATGGGCGACAACCGCAGCGGATCCCAGGACAGTCGGGCGCTCGGGCCGATCGCCGAGTCCGACCTGGTCGGACGCGCATTCGTCGTGTTCTGGCCGCGGACGGACTGGCGCTGGTTGTAGTCAGACCCCGCCGACTTCGCGGTTCATCACGTCGATCATCGTGTCGGTGTGATCGCTGTAGACCGCGTCGACTCCCATTCGGAACGCGTTCTCGAGTTGATGGTCGAACTGCAGATCCCAGCTGAACGCATTGACCTCGAACCGGTGGAAGAGGACGACGAGCCCTCCGTTCCAGTCGGTGTGGTGCATGTTGATCACGTCGATGCCGCTCTCGGCGAGCTGGGCGGCGTGCAACTCGGGGGTCCGGGGTAGCCGTGACAGACGCGTCGAGTGCACCAGCTTGAAGTCGGCCAGGTCGTTGCGTCGTCCGGTGAGGTTGTCGAGGACCGGGTCGCACAGCCAGGTTCGTGCCGCAGCGGTGCCACCCTGTCGCCGGACCGCGTCAGCGGTCGGCTCGTAGGCGGCCGGATGCTTCACGTCGATCGACAGGTCGAAGTCGTTTCCGCACGCTTCGTAGAACTCGTCGAGCGTCGGAACGTGTTCGGGAAGCTCGTCGCGTCGGCAGTCGGCGATCGAACGGCGCCGGAACCCGCGACGGACGACCCCGTCGTGATCGAGTACTGCGACGCCGTCGGACGTGCACCAGACGTCGGTTTCGAGCCCGGTCGCGCCGAGGCGAAGTGCCAGCGTGAAGGCCTCGAGAGTGTTCTCCGGCGCATGCGCGCGAGCACCGCGGTGGGCGAAGGCGATGGGTGGGTCGAGCCGGGACGGGAGGCGTTGCTGCATTCAGGATCATGATGACAGGCCATAGACTCGATACGTGTTCAATCTGCAGGGCAGCGAGATCATCTTCATCTTGCTGATCGCCCTGGTCGTCCTGGGCCCGGAGAAGTTGCCCGGTGCGATCCGCAGGGTGATGAACCTCTACGGCGAACTGCGCAGGATGAGTTCGGGCTTCCAAGCCGAGTTCAGGTCGGTGATCGACGAGCCGCTGCGCGAGTTCAAGAGCACGGCCGATCTGGTGAAGGGTGCCGCCGATCCCAAGCGCATCGCCGAGGAGGCCGAACGTGAGGCCGAACTCGAAGCGGCGGGAGCGAAGAAGGCCCAACAGGCCCGCGACGTGACCGCGGCCATGGAGGCGGCCGGCGCGGCGCACCTCGCTCAGGCGTCCGCCTCCCGCGTCGATGCGGTCGATCCCGACGACGTCGATTCCGACGCGGCCGTCGGCACGCCCGGTGAGGTCGATGCGTTCGCCGACCCGGTCGACGAGAACGAGACCGAGACGGAGACCGATGCCGTGGACGACACCTCGGCCGGGGACGCCGACGACACCGACGCCGTGTCCGTCGACGAGGTCTCCGTCGATCACGCTGACGACGATGCAGACGTCGAAGCGGACGACGACGACCTCGACGGACGTCGTTCCTCGGTCGATCGCGAGTTCGAACCGGAAGGAAGGTCGGCGTGACGACCGCGGAGACCACGGAGCAGGACGTCGTCGGCGACACGATGACGTTGACCGAGCACCTGGCGGAGCTGCGAACCCGGATCATCCGCTCGATGCTCGCCGTCACGATCGGTGCGATCGCCATCATCGCCTTCTACGACGACGTGTTGGGTTTCCTCGCTCAGCCGTACGAGGACCTGTGCCGACGCAAGGACGAAGGCTTCTGTCCGCCGCCGGGTGAGTTCCTCAACGCATTCAGCCCGACCGAGGGCATCTCGGTGCGGATCCGGGTGGGGATGTACGGCGGAATCATCGTGGCCCTCCCGGTGATCCTCTGGCAGATCTGGCGATTCGTGGTGCCGGCGCTGGAGGCGAAGGAGAAGAAGTACGCGATCCCGTTCGTGCTGTCCTCGGTGATCCTGTTCTGCGCCGGCGGGACGCTCGCATACCTCAGCGTCGACCAGGCGCTCGAGTTCCTCATCGGATGGTCCGGTGAGGGCGTCAACGAGGTGTTCGGCGTCGAGAAGTACGTGAGCCTCGTGGGGCTGATGATCTTCGCTTTCGGCATCGGCTTCCTGCTGCCCGTCCTGCTCGTGTTCCTGCAGTTGGTCGGGGTGGTCACGCCACGCGTCCTGCTCGGAGCGTGGCGGTACGCGATCGTGGGCATCTTCATCCTCGCCGCCCTCATCACGCCGTCGGGCGACCCGCCCACGCTGCTCACGTTGGCCGCGCCGATGATCGTGCTGTACTTCGTGGCGATCCTCATCGGCTGGGTCGCGGCCCGTGGCAAGCTCCGCCGGTCTGCGGCCTAGCCCTGTGCCGCCTGGACCCGTGCCGCCTGAAACGGTGTCGTCCGACGCGGGCTCGGTCGGCGAACGCTCCCGACGTGTGGTCCGCGCCGACCGCGACGAACTGATCTCCGGCTTGGCCTTCGCGCCGGACAGATTCCAGATCGAGGCGTTCGACGCACTCGACGCCGGACGCAACGTGGTGGTCGCGGCACCCACCGGGAGTGGCAAGACCGTCGTTGCCGAGTACGGCATCGCCGCTGATCGGGTCGACGGTCGGCGGTCCTTCTACACGGCCCCGATCAAGGCGCTGTCGAACCAGAAGTACCGCGACCTCGTCGAGATCCACGGTGAGCACGCAGTCGGACTCCTCACGGGCGACAACTCGATCAACGGCGACGCTCCGATCGTCGTGATGACGACCGAGGTGCTGCGCAACATGATCTACGCCGGCCGGTCGCTCGACGACCTCGCCACGGTCGTGGTCGACGAGGTGCACTTCCTCCAGGACACCTATCGCGGACCCGTCTGGGAGGAGGTGATCATCCACCTCCCGCATCACGTACGCCTGATCGCACTGTCGGCGACGGTGAGCAACGTCGACGAACTCGCGGAGTGGATCGGCACCGTGCGCGGTCCGACCGTCGCCGTGGTCGAACGCAAGCGCCCGGTGGCACTGGACAACAAGTACCTCGTCGCCGACCGGGACGAGAACAAGCTGCACCTCCTGGAGATGTTCATCGGTGGTGGGCTGAACCGTGACGCCCTGAAGCTCGACGAGTCGGCGATCCGCCGGCGCCCGCGCCAGGACGACCGAGGGAACAACCGTCGCCAGAGTCGTCCGACGTCGGGTGGTCGGCGACTCGCCACGCCGGGCCGGATCGACACCGTCGAGTTGCTCCACGACAAGGGTCTGTTGCCGTCGATCTTCTTCATCTTCAGCCGCAACCAGTGCGACGAGGCGGCCAAGGCGTGCGTCGACGCCGGGATCGTGCTCACCGACGACCACGAACGCACCGCGATCGCCGGGATCATCGACGAACGCCTGTCGGGACTCGACCCCGACGACCTCGAGGTGCTCGGCTACGACCGCTTCGTGCGTCAACTCGACGCCGGAATCGCCGCCCACCACGCCGGCATGGTTCCGGCGATGAAGGAGGTGGTCGAAGCGTGCTTCATCGCCGGGCTGGTCAAGGTCGTGTTCGCGACCGAAACGCTGGCGGTCGGCATCAACATGCCCGCCCGTTCCGTGGTGATCGAGAAGCTGACCAAGTTCACCGGCGACCACCACGAGCAACTGACGCCGGGCCAGTACACCCAACTCACCGGCCGCGCCGGCCGCCGTGGACTCGACGAGGTCGGAGACGCCGTCGTGCTGTGGTCGCCGTGGACGCGGTTCGACGAGGCAGCACAGTTGGCGAGCAGTTCGTCCTATCACCTGCGCTCGGTCTTCCGGCCGACGTACAACATGGCGGCCAACCTGATCCGAACGCACTCGGCCGACGAGGCCCACCGGCTCCTCAACCTGTCGTTCGCCCAGTTCCAGGCCGACCGCGACGTGGTCCGGATCGAAGCTCGCCTCGAACGCAAGCGTGAGACGCTGCGGGAGAAGCTGGCGGAGGCAGAGAGCCCGTACGGCGACATCGACGAATACCGGGGGTTACGCGATGCGGCGTCGGCGGAGCGACGGCAACGGCGAAACGGGGTGTCGAGCGGGCAGATGCGCGGAGCGATGGCCAAGCTGAAGCCGGGCAGCATCATCCGCGTGTCCCACGGCGATGTCAAGGGGCCGGTCGTCGTCGTCGCCACGGCGCATCGCACGTCGGGGGTACGGCTCACCGCCATCACCAAGGGCGAGGCACTGATCCAGATCGACGGTGAGGATCTCGTCGAGATGCCCGAGCCGGTCGGCTCGATCAAGCTCCCGTCCAACTTCGGCCCGCAGCGCAAGGGGTACCGACGTGACGTGGCCAAGAGGCTGCGCACCGCGGACATCGGCTCGGACAAGCAGGTCATCCGTTCGAATCCGTCGGGTCGCCGGCCGCTGCACCACGACGACCTCGACGTGGCTCGCGACCCCGACCTGCGGATCCGGCTCGAGGCAGCAGCGCGTGCGGATCGGCTGCAGGACGAGATCACCAAGCTCCAGGACCGGGTGTCGGACAAGAACCAGTCGCTCGGGGACGAGTTCGACCGCGTGCTGACGCTGCTCGACGAGTGGGGCTACGCAGACGTCGCGGAGTGGCGGCTCAGCGAGCACGGCGAGATGCTCGCGAGCGTGTTCAACGAGACCGACCTCCTGGTGGCCGAGATGCTGCGAGAAGGTCTGCTCGACGACCTGGAACCGGCCGATCTGGCGGCGGTCGTGTCGTGCGTCGTGTACGAGCATCGCAGTCCGGACGATCCACCGGCACCGTGGTTCTCGTCGAAGGAGGTCCGCTCCCGCTGGATCCGCCTGGCAGCAATCAGTGAGGAACTGCGGACGGACGAGCGGCGTCTCGGTCTCGGCGAACACCGTGCCCCCGACCCCACGTTCGCGGCGATCGCCCACGCCTGGGTGGCGGGCGAAGGGTTCGCCGAGATCGTCGACGAGGAGGAGCTGACCGGCGGCGACTTCGTGCGCACGATGAAGATGCTCATCGACCTGTTGCGACAGATCGCCAAGGTCGCGCCGAGTCCGTCCGTTCGCCGGGCGGCGGGCCGCGCCGTCGACGAGGCGGTCCGCGGTGTGGTCGCCGACGGCTCGAGTTCGAGTTGATCCGTGCGGCAGCGATGACGATCTCGAAGGGTGCCGACTGGGGCGAGACGGTCGATCGTCCCGACGACCTGCGCATCGCGACCGATGATCGGGACCTGGCGCAGCTGCTGTCGGACGGAACCGGGCGTCCGACCGCTGTCGCCGCTGGTGACATCCATCGCACCGTCGGCGCACGTTCCACCGATGGGCGCGAGCAGGTGCTCGCGCTGCCCCTCGATCTGGTTCGCGTGACACTCGACGACTCCGAGGCGTTCACCGTCGTGGCCCACGTGCTGGCCAGATCGCCGTGGACACGGGGAGGGTGGTGGATGGGCGAAGCGCTCGCCGTGATGAACGCCGAGTTCGTCTCCGACTTCGACGTGGCACCTCGGGGTCACCCCAACGACGGGCGCGTCGAGACGCTGCACGTCACCTCGGATCTCGGCATCCGCCAGCGATGGGAGGTTCGTCGGCGACTGCCCGGTGCACGACATCTCCCGCACCCCGGCATCGCCACGCGCCCGGTGCGCGACGCGACCTGGGACTTCGACGTCGCTCGGACCGTCGTCGCCGACGGTCGAACCGTGGGCTCGGCCCGCCGCCTCCGAGTGGAGGTCGTGGCGGACGCGGCGGTGTTGTATGCCTGAGCAGCCGCCACCGGACATCCCGGTGGACGATCCCGGCGCCGACCATGCGCGACCCGTAGAGTCTGCGACCGTGGCCGTCTACGTCCCCGAGTCCTTCACCGCGGAGGAATCCGATGTTCTCCGGCGGTACTTCACCAATCTCGACGGACCGGTCTTCGCGCTCGTCAACCTGCCCGAGGTCGTGAAAGGAGCGCTCTTCGCCCGGTACAGCCGCAGCCCGAAGTCGCTCCGCCGCCTCTTCCTCGACGAGTTCGTGGGTGACCTCGACATCAAGGGCGACCAGTCGATCGATGCGACCATCGGCCTGGATCGCGCCGAGGAACTCTACGAACGGGTCTTCTTCGACTACGGGGACGACTCGGTCGCCCAACTCGGCGGGGTGCACCTGGCGTGCGAGCAGGCGTCGAACATGCTCACCAAGGTGCTCGAGTGGGGGCGGCTGATGAGCTACCTGGAGCAGAGCACGCGCTACATCGCCTACGATTCGCGCCTCGGTGGTCGCTACCGATACCACCGCGACCCTGCCGTGCTCGCCGGACCGTTCGGCACCCGGTACGTCGGTGACATGGACCGCATGTTCGACGCGTACAGCCAGTGCGCGGAGTACGTGACCGATCACGTCCGTGACACCGTCCGACGCGGCCCCGACGACAGCGAGTTCGTGTACCGGACGGCCACGCGAGCCAAGGCTCTCGATGCGGTGCGCGGCATGCTTCCTGCGGCGGCGACGTCGAACGTCGGGATCTACGGGACCGGTCAGGCGTTCGAGGCGCTCCTGCTCCGGATGCGTTCGCATCCGTTGCCGGAGGCTCGTGACTATGCGGACCTGATGCTGCACGAACTCCGCAAGGTGATCCCGAGCTTCCTGCGCCGGGTCGACCTGCCCGAGCGCGGTGGCAGGTGGAGCGAGTACCTCGCCGACACGCGTGACTCGTCGAAGGCGATCGTGGCCGACCTGCTCGGAGAGGTACCGGTCGAGCCGAGCGCCGAGGTCACTCTCGTCGACTTCGACCCCGATGCCGAGGATCACATCCTCGCCGCCATCTGCTACTCGCACTCGTCGCTTCCGGAGCACCAGATCCTCGACCGGGTCCGCGGGTTCGGCGTCGACGAGCGGGTGTCGCTGCTGAAGGCGTACATCGGCGACCGATCCAACCGCCGCCACAAGCCGGGTCGCGCGTTCGAGCGGAGCTTCTACCGGTTCGACGTGTTGAGCGACTACGGAGCGTTCCGCGACATGCAGCGTCACCGCATGCTCACCATCGAGTGGCAGAAGCTCACGCCGAACCACGGGTACACCCGCCCCGAACTGGTCGAGGAGGCGGGCGTCGGCGCCCTCTTCGACGAGACGATGCAGCGGTCCGCCGCTCTCCACGACGCGCTGCTCGAGGGGTATCCGGAGCAGGCCCCGTATGCCGTCTCGATGGCGTACCGGATGCGCTACAACATGCAGTTCAACGTTCGCGAGGCCTTCCACATGCTGGAATTGCGGTCGTCGCCGCAAGGGCACCCGTCGTATCGACGGGTCGCTCTCGACATGCACCGACTCATCGGCGAGCAGGCGGGGCACCACGCGCTGGCCGAGGCGATGAACTTCATGACCACCGAAGCGCCAGAACTGGAGCGTCTCGAGTCGGAACGTCGTGCCGAGGCACGCCGGGAGACGTGACGAGCCGACCGACCCCCGATCAGTGACGGGTGTCACTACGCCGGTCTCCGACGGACAGCATCCACATGCGTATGCTCCGCCGAACACGGCCTGCACATGCAGCACCGACACGACTGACGAAGCGGACGATCCGACCACATGGCTGACGACGAGAGCATCGACGAAGAAGAGATCGAGGAGGAGGAGTCCGACGACGACCCCGACACCGAGGTCGACGACCCCGATGTCGACGAACTCGACGATGACGACGACCTCGCCGACGACGATGCGGGTGACGACGATGCCGATGACGACGAGGAAGAAGAAGAAGAGGACACGCCTCGAACCAAGCGCAAGAAGCGCAAGGGCGACGATGATGACGACGACGACGACCTCGTCGACGACGACGACGTCGAAGAGGACCTCGACAAGATCCTGAAGGATCGTCTCGTTTCGAACGACGACGACGAAGACGAGGACGATGACGACGTCCCCGTCAAGGGCGAAGGCGGCGAGCGCCTCCAACCCAAGCAGCAGAACGAGCAGCTGTGCAGTTCGTGCTTCCTGCTGGTCAAGACCTCGGCGCCGAACTGTCCGGTCGGCGACGACGACTGCCCGATCTTCTCGTGACGAACTGATCGTGTCCGACGGACCAGGCAAGCCGAACGACCCCCTGGTCGTGATGCGAGCAGCGTGGGAAATGCTGGTCTTCGCCCCGATCGGCCTGGGTGCCAAGTTCGTCGACGACGCACCCGGAGCGATCAAGCGGGTCCGCCAGGAACTCAGCAATGCTCGCTTCATCGGCCGTCTCACGGTCGAGCAGGGCGCTGCCCGCCTCCGGGCGCAGGCCACTGCCGATGCTCGCTCGGATCGTTCCGGCACCGGTCGCCTGACCGTCGACCACGAGTCGGAGCCTGCTGACCTGACCGATGCCGAGTCGGCGTCCACAGGTGGATCCGACGCCTTCCCGATCGAGGGGTACGACGAGATGCCGGCGATCGAGATCGTGGGTCGTCTGGAGGCGCTCGGTCCGGATCAGCGTGCCCAGGTCGAAGCGCACGAGCGTGCGAATCGTCAGCGGCGCACGGTGCTGGGCAAGCTCGCGCAGTTGGCGCAGTGAGCCTGCTTCCCGACGTCGCCGACGCCGGCGTGCGTTCGGTCGACGTGGACGACGGCGACGACCTCGCCCAACTCGCCCTCCTCGAGCAGGAGGCTCGCGGCGCACTCGACGGTCAGCGAGGCGGAGAGCGATGGCTCGTCGAGCACCCCGAGGTCGGGGCGGCCTGGCCCGGCCGATGCTCCGCGCAGGGTGCAGATGTGGTGGTGGCGCACATCGGGCCGGTCGTCGTCGGCTACCTCGTCGCCGACCTCGGACGCGACCTGATCGTGCGTGTCGATCAGGTCTGGGTCACGCCCGAGGCCCGAGAGAACGGCTTCGGTGACGCTCTGCTCGAACTCGCCATCGATCGCGCCCGCGCTGGTGGGGCACTGGCGGTCGAAGGTCAGGCGCTGCCGGGCGACCGGCACACGAAGAACCTCTACGAGCGTGCTGGCATCGTCGCACGGCTCATCACCACGTATCGACCCCTCTAGGTCGACGGCCGCTCCGGTCGCGTCAGCGGCCCGTCCAGTTCGGGGCGCGCTTCTCGATGAATGCGGTGAGGCCCTCGCCGAGGTCCTCCGATCGCATCACGACGCCCATCGCCGAGTTGGTCATCGACTTCAACGCCTCGTCGTCCTCGTACTCGCTGGCGAGCACCACCTTGCGGCTCTCCCACACGGCCAGCGGTGCGTTCGCGGTGATCTGCTCGGCCAGTCGCATGGCCTCGTTCGTCGCCTCGCCCGGCTCGACCAACCGAGACACCAGCCCCAGTTCGTAGGCGCGCTGCGCGGGGATCGGCTCGCCGGTGAGGATCGCTTCCATCGCGGCGGACTTGCCGATCGCTCGCGGCAAGCGGAACAATCCGCCCGCTCCGGCGATGAGATTCCGCTTCACCTCGGCGAGCCCGAACGACGACTGTGTGGTGGCCACCACGAGGTCGGCGGCCAACACGATCTCGCAGCCTCCCGCTGTGGCCAACCCGTCGACGGCGACGATGACCGGCTTCTTGCGTTCCCGGTACACGAACCCGGCGAAGTTGCCGCGTTCGGTGCTCAACCGGGCGGCATCACCGCTGTTGATCGCCTTCAGGTCGGCGCCGGCGCAGAACACCGGTCGCGACTGACCTTCGGTGTTCGCCTGGAGGACGCCGATCCACACCTCGTCGTCGGCTTCCATCTGGTCGATCGCCGCTTCCATCGCCTCGGCGACGTCGCCGTTGACGGCGTTGCGTGCGTCGGGTCGGTTGAGGGTGATCAGCCCGACGCGGCCTCGAGCCTCGTAGGTGACGTTGGTGTTCTCGGTGGTGTTCTCGGCGTCTGACATGCTCGCCGACAGTACGGCGAGCACGTCGCAGACGACGAACTCGAGGGTGGTGACGTCGAGGGTGCCGACGAACTCAGGCGCTGGGCGCCGGTGCCGACGACTCGTCGTCGGTGCCCGGTGCGGTGTCGGTGCCCGGTGCGGTGTCGGCCACCGTGGGCTCGTCCACCGTCGAGTCGGCATCCGGCACCGCACCGGCTGCGGGTTCTGTCGCGGCCGGCGAGTCGGCATCCGGGGTCGCTTCGATGGCGGGCTCTGCTTCGGCCGACGTGTCGACGACCGCTGGGGGCTCACTGGCGACGGTCGGTGTCTCGTCCGATTCGGCCGCCGGTTGCTTCGCGAGATCATCGCTCCGCGCGGACTGCTCGTTCGCCCCGGCGTCGGCCTGCTTCGAGTCGACGGCAGTACCGCCGTCACGAACGCGTCCGCCGCCGCCGTTGCGAGCGCCATCACGACCTCGGTCGCCTCGCTCGCGGTCTCCACCGTCTCGGCCTCCGCCGTCACGTGATGCAGGCTTCTTGCGCTTGTTGTCGTTGCGCGGGCCCGGCCGCAGCGGCTTGGGCCGCGGGGCATCGGCGGGGACCTCGACGCCGAGGAGCGCAGCGATCTGGGGGAGCAGCGGACCGAGTCGGAGCGCCGTCTTGCGCAGATCGTCGGTGATGGTCGTGGGCGGAGCGGTCGGGTTGACCAGTGTGCGCACCGGAGAGAACGCCGCCGCCTCCATGACTGCAGACCAGCGATCCGCCGAGTCCTCGGTGGTGAGTCCGGCCGTGGCCGCCTCGCCGAGCTTGCGCGCGAGTTCGGGCGGGAACATGACTCCCGCCTTCGGTGGCTGCGACGAGAGCCGCAGGGCTCGGATGGACCGGCCGACGGTGAGCGCCGCGTCGACGTCCTCGAGCCACAGCTTGAGTTCCTGCTCCTGCTTCGCGACGAGGTCGGCCTTGAGCTTGGTGGCCAGTTCGCGGGTCGATTCGTCGCGTGCGACGATCGGGTCGTCGGACGCTGCGACGACGCTGCGCAGGTCACGCAGGTCGAGGTTCTCCATCTGGCGCTGCGTGGCCTCGGCACGGTCCAGCCAGTCGGCGACGCGCAGCTTCGGGATGAGGCTCTCGGCCAACTTGAGGACGCTGTCCTCGGGCATCGTGGGCTTGCCCTCGGCGGCGAGCTTCTTGTTGTCCTCGGCGAGACGCGTCCGCACCGCGGCCATCCCCTGGATCGCCAGTTCGGCCACGGGGCGCTGTTCCTCGGGGATCGCCGCGAGCACTTCGTTGCGCCGCGCCTTGCCGGGCCGCAAGCGCTTGGGCTTGGGGCGCTGTGGCACTTCCGGGGGCGGATCGAAGTGCGGGCGACGCGGTCCACGGCTGTCTCGCGACTCGCCGTCACGGCCTCGTGCGCCGTCGCGGCCACCATCTCGACCGCCGTCACGGCCGCGGCTTCCGTCACGACGGCCGCCGCGGCCGTCGCGTCCACCGCGACCGTCCCGTCCACCCCGGTCGTCCCGGCCACCCCGGTCGTGACGGTCGCGCTTGGCCCGTGTTTCGATCACGGCCTGGAAGTTCTCCTCCACGGGCAGGAGTTCGAGCAGGTCCACGCTCGACTTCTCGCGGCCCTTGACCACCGAGAGCACCTGCATCCCGTCGAGTTCCTGCTCGACTTCGACCTTCAGTTCGTCGCCGACCGAGGAGTTGCTGGGAAGCATGCTCCCGTCCAGCGTGCCCTTGGGCACTTTCGCTCCGGCTGCGCGCCATGTCCAAGAGCCGTCGGCGAGCGCGCTCGTCAACTCGATGTCAATCCTGCGGGGCATAGATGCCAAACGTACCGGTTCGTACTCGGCATTGCGATGTCGGTACCGTGCCGCCGTGGCCATCTATGCACTCGGAGACCAGGAACCGACCATCCGCTCGGACGCGTTCGTCCATCCCGACGCGACCGTCATCGGCTCGGTCACGATCGGGTCGCAGTCGTCGGTCTGGCCGGGAGCCGTGCTGCGCGGCGACGGCGGAGAGATCACGATCGGTGATCGCACGAGCGTGCAGGACAACGCGGTGATCCACACCACGCCGTTCTGGCCCACGATCGTCGGCAACGACTGCGTACTCGGCCACCTGATCCACCTCGAGGGCTGCACCATCGAGGACCACGTGCTGATCGGGAACGCGTCGATGGTGTTGCATCGCTGCATCATCAGGACCGGGTCGATCGTGGCGGCCAACGCGGTGGTCCTCAACGACACCGAGGTGCCCACGGGTGCGATCGCCGTGGGTACACCCGCCACCATCAAGGAAGGCAGAGCGAGACGCGAGGACATCGACCTGGGCAGCCAGGAGTACGTCCGGCGCGCTGCTCAGTACAGAACAGAGTTGCGACGCATCGACTGAGCGACTCCCGGCGGACGGGTCATGCCGGCGCCGACGGTGGATTCGGACGTCAACTCGCCCGGGCGCGCACGCCGATGGGAGCGATCAGGCGGTAACCGGCGGCGTGGCGCTGGTCCTCGGACTCGCCGCCCCAGAAGCCGTACTCGTGGTTCTCGCGTGCGAAGTCCATGCAGTTCACGCGGACGTGGCAGCTGTCGCAGATGGCCTGCGCAGCGTCCTCGCGTCGTTCCCGTGCCTGCGGTCGTTCCGCAGCGGTCGGGAAGAACAGATGGGTCAGACCCTTGCAGGCCCCCTCGCCCATCCAGTCTTGGTCCTCCGTCATCGCAATCGACACGTCGATGGTCGTCATGTACCCGGTCCCCTTCGAGCTTCGGACCACTGATCTCCCCAGGTCAGCGGTCATTTTCTGGCGGTGAAGGTCACAGACTAGAGCAAATCGATCGTGCAGTCAATAAAGCTCGGCCAGGTTTCCGCACGCCGTCGGAACGAGGTCGGCCAAGCCGCCTACGCGGTCAGGAGGGCCAGAGATTCCGGTCGACGAACACCTCTCGGAGGAGGGCGGTCTCGTCGGTCATGATGCCGTCGACGCCGATGTCGAGGAGTCGTTCCATCCGGGCTCGTTCGTTCACGGTCCAGACGTGGACGGGGATGTCGTGGCGATGGGCGCCGGCGACGAACCGCTCGTTGACGACGGTCAACTGGCCGGCTGCCTCCGGCACCTGTGCAGCGCGGTGACCGCCACGGGGCAGTCGGCCCGCCAGGCGAAGTGACCCGACCTCGGTCGGACTCATGTTGGTCAGGAGTCGCGGACCCAACAGCGAACGCAGGCGCCGCAGCCGGGTCAGCTTGAATGACGCGAGACAGACACGGTCGAGAGCGTCGAACTCGGTGACGAGAGCAGCGAGGGGCTCGATCGACTCGTCGGACTTGGCGTCGATGTTGAACCTCGCACCCGGGAAGGCCTCGAACAGCTCGGACATCAGGGGGATGGGGTGCTCGGTGCCGTCGGCACCGCGCACACGAGCGCCCGCCACCTCCGATCCGGTCATCTCGCCGATCCGGGCGTCGAGTCCGCACGTGCGGGTCAGATCCGGGTCGTGGAATGACACGAGCACCCCGTCGGTCGTGCGGTGAGCGTCGGTCTCAAGGTACCGATAGCCGAGCGAGACGGCGTGCGCGAAGGCGGCCATCGTGTTCTCGGGAGCGACGTCGTGTCCGCCCCGGTGAGCGAACGCGATCGGCCACGCCGGGTCGAGGTCGGGGTGTTCGAGATACGGATGCCGCGTCACGGCGGCGAGTCTCGCAGGTCGTGCAGACGGCGGGTCCGGTCCCGGATCAGATCGATCGGCCGGCGGCCTTCCAGTACTCGTCCTTCAACAGCCGCTTGTAGAGCTTGCCGGTGGGGTGCCGGGGGAGTTCGGGCCGGAAGTCGATCGAGCGGGGGCACTTGACGTCGGCGAGTTGGGACCGGCAGAACTGGATCAGCTCACCGGCGAGCGCCTCGGCGGCGGCGTCGTCGGCGGGCATCTCACGTGGCTGCACGACGGCCTTGACCTGCTCGCCGAAGTCGTCGTCGGGCACGCCGAACACGGCGACGTCGATCACCTTGTCATGCGTGACCAGGACGTTCTCGGCCTCCTGCGGGTAGATGTTCACGCCGCCCGAGATGATCATGTACGCCTTGCGGTCGGTGAGGTAGAGGTAGCCGTCCTCGTCGACGTATCCCACGTCACCGAGTGTCGACCAGCCCTTCGGGTGTCGCGAACTCTTCGTCTTCTCCGGGTCGTTGTGGTATTCGAATGCAGCGCCGCCCTCGAAGAACACCGTGCCGGGCTGTCCTTGGGGAAGCTCCTCGCCGTCCTCGCCGCAGATGTGCAGGGTGCAGTTCAGTGGAGTCCCGACGGTGCCTTCGTGAGCGAGCCAGCCCTCGGGGGAGGCGTAGACGAATCCGTTGCCCTCCGAACCTGCGTAGTACTCGTGGATCACCGGCCCGAACCAGTCCATCATCGCCTTCTTGGTGGGAATCGGACACGGCGCCGCTGCGTGGATGACGCATTCGATCGACGACACGTCGTACCGACCACGCGTGTCGTCGTCGAGCTTGAGCATCCGGACGAACATCGTCGGAACCACCTGGCTGTGCGTGATGTCGTACTCGTCGACGAGTTGTAGATAGCGCTCGGCGTCGAAGTTCTCCATCGCGACGATTCCCGTTCCGAGGGCGTGCATCGACATGCAGAACCGCAGCGGCGCTGCATGGTAGAAGGGCGCAGGGGAGAGGTAGCGCTTGGTGTCATCGACACCGAACAGGAGCTGACACACGCCGGTGACGCCGTTGTTGAACTCGGCGAGCGGCGAGTTCGGGAACTCCCGGGCGATGCCCTTCGGCATGCCCGTGGTGCCGGACGAGTAGAGCATGTCCAGGCCGGCGATCCGCTCCTCGTCCAGCGGCTCCGGCGACTGCGCCTCGACGGCGGCCTCGTAGCTCTCGTAGCCGTCGACCGTTCCGTCGAGCATCAGCCGCAGTTCCACGCCGGGAGTGCCTGCGACGATCTCCGTGGCCTGATCGGCCTTGTACTTCGACGTGATGAACGCACGCGCCCCGCAGTCGTTGACGATGTACTCCAGTTCGGAACTCTTCAGGCGCGACGACGCAGCTGTGTAGATGAGACCGGCGTAGTGGCATCCCCAGATCACCTCGATGTAGCGGTCGTGGTTCTCCATGCAGATCGCGATGTGGTCGCCTGGCCGGAGTCCGGCCGAGCGGAGCAACCGACTGAGACGGTTGGCCGCCGCGTCGAGTTCTCGGAACGTCTGCGTGAAGCCGGAATTGGCCATCGTGAGAGCCGGCTTGTCGCCGTGGGTGTCGAGGTGTGCGCCTGGGAACATGGTTGCCGAACGTAATCGAGCCACCCGCCCCGTTTCGCATGCAGGGATAGCGTGGCCGTTCGTGAGTGTCGCTCGATTCGCAGAGGTGGTGAACTCCACCGAGATCAACCTCGACGAGGCCTGCCTGGCCATGTCGAGCACGATCCAGCGACCGCTCGACGAGATCGAATGGTTGGCCGCACTCGATCTGCTCGCCGGTGACTGCCCCACGCCCACGCCGGACGGGGTCGCCCGATATCTGTTCGGCGACCTCGGGTTCCGCGGCAACACCGACGCCTACTACGACTGGCGCAACTCTTGCCTCGACCGCGTGATCGACACGCGGGTGGGCATCCCGATCAGCCTGTCCGTGCTGATGATCGAGGTCGCGAGGAGGGTGGGGGTGAATCTGGTCGGCATCGGAATGCCGGCCCACTTCCTCGTCCGCACCGTCGACGGGCCCGCCCGCTTCTTCGATCCGTTCGCCGGGGGCAACGAACTCGACGCGGCGGACGCACGGGAACTGTTCGAGCGGGTCACGCGCGGCCAGGTCGCCTGGCGCGACAGCTTCCTCGAGCCCACGCTCGCCCAGCCGATCGTGGTCCGCATGCTGAACAACCTCCGGTCGATCTTCCACGGGCGATCCGACGAACTGAAGCTGGCACTGGTGATGCAGATGAGGGCCCAGATCCCGGAACTGGCCGACGTCGAGGCTGACGAGATCGCCTGGTCGACCGCCATCTTCAACTGACCGGCCCGAATCCGATCGGAGTGGTCCGACTTCGTGCACGGAGCGGATCCGCAATAACTTGCGCCACATGACCGTGATCGAATCAACAACCGAGTTGTCCACCGACGAACGTCGGGTCGGCGAACTGGTCGACCAACTCCTCGAGCAGAACCCACCGGCTGACACCGCCCCCACCGACTTCCTCGGGGCACAGTTCGATCTGGGCCTGGCGTGGGTGCACTTCCCGGAAGGTCACGGTGGTCTCGGGTTGAATCCGAAGCTGCAGCGGATCATCAACGAGCGGGTGTTCGCCGCCGGCGGACCCAACGCGATGTATCGCAACCCCATCGGTCACGGCATGACCGGCCCGACGGTGGTTGCGTGGGGGAGTGAGGAGCAGAAGTCCCGCTATCTGCGCCCGCTGTTCACCGGCGAGGAGATCTGGTGTCAGCTGTTCTCCGAACCGGGCTCGGGTTCGGACTTCGCCGGGCTGTCGGCAACCGGCGTGCAGGACGGCGAGGAGTGGGTCTGCAACGGCCAGAAGGTCTGGACCACGCTGGCCCACCTCTCCAAGTGGGGGCTGCTGGTGGTGCGCACGGATCCCCAGGCGGTGAAGCACGCAGGTCTCACGGCGTTCGTGGTCGACATGGAGGACCCGACCGTGGAGGTCCGCCCGCTGCGTCAGATGACGGGCGAAGCCGAGTTCAACGAAGTGTTCTTCTCGGACACCAAGATCCACGAGAGCGAGATGCTCGGCGGACCCGGTGACGGCTGGCGGGTGTCGCTCACCACGCTGATGAACGAGCGGCAGTCGATCGGCGGCGGCATGCCGCAGCGCGGCTCGGGCACCATCGCGTCGCTCACGAAGGTGTGGGAGGAACTGCCCGCCGAACGCAAGGACGCGGTGTCGCGTGACGAGGTGATGAGGGTCTGGTGCGAAGCCGAGGTGCTCCGCCTGACCAACGTTCGCGCCAACCAGAACCGCAAGATGGGCGACCCGGGCCCCGAGGGAAGCATCGGCAAGATGGCCGGCGCCGTGTTGAACCAGCGGGTGTACGAGCAGGTCATGTCGATGCTCGGTGCCGACGCGATGCTGTACGGCAGTTACGAGATGATCCGTCCCGAGACGGCGATGGGTTCCGACACCCTCCAGAAGGCGTTCCTGCGGAGCCGAGCGAACACGATCGAGGGCGGCACCACCGAGGTGATGGCGAACATCCTCGGCGAGCGCGTGCTCGGACTGCCCGGTGACGTACGCGTCGACCGCGAGGTCCCGTGGAGCGAGGTCCCGCGCAACTGAGTCGACGGACCGACGCCGGCACCGTCGTGCGTGTCAGGGTGGTCAGCGAGTCAGGCTGGCGAGTACTGCGCTGGCGGGAAGGCTGCGGTCGTCCATTCCCGGCCGGTCGAGCAGGCTGCCACCCAGCAGGACCGTCGACGCGTCCTCGATCGACGCCTGGAGCTCGCGGATGTTGCGCGGTGGGGGGAAGTACTCGTCCTCGTCGGTGACGACCACGAGTTCGCACCCGTTGACGGGCGCGAGGAACTCGATCACGGCTTCGACGAGTTCTTCGGGCGCGGACGCCCCCGCGGTCACGCCGACCACTCCGACCAGGTCGGTGGGCAGTTCGGAGACCGTGTTGACGCGGTAGACGCGCTCGCAACCTTCGTGTCGGGCGAGCTTCTCGAGTGCCACGGTGTTCGACGAGTTGGCCGAGCCGATCACGACGATCGCATCGCTGCGGTGCGCCAATTCCTCGATCGCGGCCTGGCGATTGGTGGTGGCGAAGCACAGGTCGCTGCGTCCGGGCGTCCACACGTCGGGGAAGCGACCCTTGACCGCCACGGCGACGTCCTCCCAGTCCCGGTGCGACAGGGTGGTCTGCGCGAGCAGAGCGACCGGCTCGTCGGTGGCCGCCAGTGCCTCGACCTCGTCGACCGACTCGACGCGGTCGATCGAGTCGGGCGCCACGGCCATGGTGCCGACCGCTTCCTCGTGGCCCTCGTGGCCGATGTAGACGATGCGGTACCCCTTGCCGGCGCGCACCTTGACCTCGTGATGGACCTTGGTGACCAGGGGGCACACGGAGTCCACGACGTAGGAGCCACGGGCGCGAGCGGCCTCGACGACCTCGGGCGCCGACCCGTGGGCCGAGAGCATGATCGGGCTGCCCGGCGGCACGTCGGAGATCTCGTCGACGAACACCACTCCCTGTGCCTCGAACCGGTTGACCACGAGCTTGTTGTGGACGATCTCGTGGTAGCAGTACACCGGGCCGGGGAAGGACCGGACCATCCAGGCCAGCGCCTTGATCGCCATCTCCACGCCGGCGCAGAATCCGCGGGGTTCGGCGAGCAGCACCTTGTTCACGGCGCTGACGGTCGACGGTTGCCCGAGGGGCGTGGTCGGTGACGGAGGTTCGTCGCTCATGTCTCACCAAATCTACCCAGAAGGGGGCGGCGGTAGCGTGGCGTCCCCATGTCCACGACCCTCCATCGTTCGCTCGCACCGCTCGTGGTGTCGGTGGCGCCCGGTTCGCCTGCCGAGGCGATCGGCGTGCTGCCCGGCGACGAGATCGTGCGCGTCAACGGTGAGGTGCCCCGCGACGTGATCGAGTGGCAGATGGCCACCGACGAGGCCGACGTGGAACTCGACGTGCTGCGCGGTGGCCTGGACCTGTCCATGACGGTCGAGAAGGCCGAGGGTGCGTCGCTCGGGATCGAGGTGTCGAGTGCGGTGTTCGACCGGGTCCGCACGTGTGACAACCACTGCGAGTTCTGTTTCATCTACCAACTCCCCAAGGGGATGCGCCGTTCGTTGTACCTGAAGGACGACGACTACCGGCTGTCGTTCCTCTACGGGAACTTCACCACCCTCACCCGGTTCACCGAAGCCGACCTGGAACGTGTGGTGACCGAGCGACTCTCGCCGTTGCACGTGAGCATCCACTCGACCGATCCCGACGTGCGCAGCCAGATGCTGAAGAACCCGCGAGGAGCGATGAGCCTGCGCTGGCTCCGTGCGCTGCTCGATCACGACATCGTGGTGAAGGGTCAGATCGTGGTGTGTCCGGGCGTGAACGACGGGTCGATTCTCGACGACACGCTGGCCGGCGTGCTCGATCAGTATCCCGAACTCGACTCGGTGGCGGTGGTGCCGCTCGGCATCTCGAAGTTCAACGGCGAGGACGCCATGCGCTTCCACACGCTCGCCGAGGCGCAGGCCGTGGTCGACACGGTGACCGACTGGCAGGACGTGTTCCAGGCCACGCTGGGCAAGCGGATGGTCTACGCCGCGGACGAGTACTACCTGATGGCACAGCGACCGTTCCCCGACGCCGAACGCTACGACGGATTCGCCATGCACGAGGACGGCATCGGAATGGCGCGCACGTTCGAAGCCGAGTTCAACGGCACGGCGGCGGACGTGACCGGCGTGCAGCGTGGGTTCTTCGCATCGGTCGATGCCCCACCGAACCCGGCCGCCTACACCGGACTGCGCTCGTCGTGCAGTCCCGACGCCGCAGCCGCACCGGTGTCCGGCGGCCACGGCGGAGCGGTCGCGCAGTCGATCTCGCTGCGCCCGCGCCGCACCGCTCCGATCGGAGTGCTCACCGGCACGCTCGGAGCCCCCGTGATCGAGCCACTGATCGCGTCGCTGGAGCGAGACGACATCCGCATTCTCGCCGTTCGGAACGACTTCTTCGGCGGCAACACCGGGGTGACCGGTCTGATCACCGGTGAGGACGTCGGCCGGGTGCTGAGCGAGCAACCCGAGGGGCACCGGTACCTGTTGCCCGACGTGTGCCTGTCCGACGAAGGACGCTTTCTCGACGGGGTCACCGTCGACGAACTGCCCCGCCCGGTCGAGGTCGTCGCCACCGACGGCGTCGCACTCCGGGCGGCATTGGAAGAAGGAAGACCATGACCGATCTGCCCAGCGAGAACACCATCGAGAACACCATCGAGAAGGCCACGGATCTCTCCACCGAGAACACGTCGGGCGGGGGCCTTCCGTCCGTCGTCATCATCGGGCGACCCAACGTCGGCAAGAGCACGCTGTTCAACCGGATCCTCGGGAGCCAGAAAGCGATCGTCGAGGACCGCCCGGGTATCACCCGCGACCGCAAGGTGCTCGAAGCGTCGTGGCTCGACGTGCCGTTCCTGGTCATCGACACCGGCGGCTGGATGCCCCAAGGTGACGGCACCGAACTGGACGACAAGGTCTCCAAGCAGGTCGAGGAAGCCGTGGCCACCGCCGACGTGGTGATGTTCGTCGTGGACGCATCGGTCGGGTTGACCGACGACGACTCGTTGATCGCGAACTGGCTTCGACGGAGCCGGACCGACGTGATGGTCGTCGCGAACAAGGCCGACAACGATCGGCGCGAAGCCGACCGGTGGGAGTTCCTCGCACTCGGACTGGACGACCCGTTCCCGGTCAGCGCTCTCCACGGACGCCGCGCGGGAGACCTGCTCGACGAGGTCATCTCCCGGTTCCCCGAGGAGGCACGCGCCCGTCGCGACATCGACCCCGACCGGCCCGAGGATCCCGACGACGTGGTCGCCGCACCGCGCATCGCGATCGTCGGTCGCCCCAACGTCGGCAAGTCCACGCTGTTCAACAGGTTGGTGGGCGAGGACCGAGCGGTGGTCCACGACATGGCCGGCACCACCCGTGACGCCATCGACACGCTCGTCGAGACCGAGGAGGGCCCGATGGTCTTCGTCGACACAGCCGGTATGCGTCGCAAGGGCAAGATCGACGACTCCGCCGAGTACTACTCGATGGTGCGCGCGCTGCGAGCCATCGACGACTCCGACGTCGCACTGCTGGTGATCGACGGGACGGAGGGCGTCACGGCGCAGGACCAGCGTCTCGCCGAGCGCGTGGACGCGTCGGGCTGTCCGATCCTCATCGTGCTGAACAAGTGGGAGCTGGTGTCGGCAGACGACCGAATCGAGGTGATGAGCGAACTGCACCGCAAGCTCGCCTTCGTGGGCGACGCACCGATCCTGAAGATCTCGGCTCTGTCGGGCAAGAACGTCGGCCGACTCCTCCCGCACCTACGCGAATCCATCTCGCAGTACCACACGCGGGTGCCGACCCGAGACATCAACAAGGTGATCTCGGCGGCCCAGCAACGTCAACCCGGCCCGAAGGGAGCCAAGGTTCTCTACGCCGTGCAGGGAGCGACCGACCCGCCCACGTTCACGCTCTTCGTGAACCGCGAGATCCCGGCGACGTACATGCGGTACCTCGAGCGTGTCATCCGCGAGGAGTTCAGCCTCGGCTCCACCGCGATCAAGATGCGCGTCCGGAAGAAGAGCTGACGTGCCCTGGTGCGAGGAGTGCGCCAAGTACTTCACGCCGAACTCCGTGAAGACCGACGGTTCGTGCCCGTCGTGCGGACGCCCGATCCAACTCCCGGAGGGTCACGAGGACGCCGAGGTCGACAGCACTGACGACGAGAAGACTCCGTGGCACTTCAAGTTGCTGGTGGGGATGACGGTGGTGTACCTCGGTTGGCGCCTGGTGCAACTGGTCACATGAGGCCCGCTCGTTGAACCGGTCGATCGTGG
This sequence comes from Ilumatobacter sp., assembly GCF_039969435.1. Lineage (GTDB taxonomy): Bacteria > Actinomycetota > Acidimicrobiia > Acidimicrobiales > Ilumatobacteraceae > Ilumatobacter_A. The sequence continues at coordinate 540,268 of NZ_JBDVNU010000036.1, read as the reverse complement.
TGATCGGTGCGGGCCACGCCGGGCTCTGCGTCGTGGAGGCGTTGCAGCGGCGGGGTCTCGAGTGCACCGTCGTCGATCATGCCGATCGCCTCGGTGACGTGTGGCGTGCCCGGTACGACGGGCTCCACCTGAACACGGAACGCGACGCCTCGCTGGTTCCCGGCACCACGATTCCCGACGACGTCGGACGTTGGCCCACGGGTGACGAATGGGCGGATCACATCGAGTCGGCGGCGGATCAACTGGGCGTCGAGCCGATCCGTGCGACCGTCCGGACGGTCGAGCGTGCCGAGCAGGGGGATCACTGGGTGGTGACGCTCGAGGGTGCTGCCCCGATCATCGCCCGTACCGTCGTCGTCGCGACCGGCCGGAACCGAGTGCCGGAGTCGCCCGTCTGGACGGGTGTGGACACGACGTCGATCCACGTGATGCATGCGGCCGAGTACCGCGATCCCGGCCCGTTCATCGGGCGACGGGTGCTGGTGGTGGGTGCCGGCAACAGCGGCACGGAGATCGCCCACCTGCTGCGTGCGGCCGACGTCGACGTCACCTTGTCGATGCGCACTCGACCGGTGTGGGCGAAGCGCGAACTCTTCGGCAGCAACCTCACCGAGTTCGCTCGCCTCGGCCGTCGCCTTCCCGGCTGGATGGTCGACCTGAGTGGCCGACTGATGCAGCCCCTCCTGTTCGGGAGGATGAAGCCCTTCGGGCTCGGCCCTCCACAGCGCAGGCTCAGCCGGGTCGCCGAGGCGTCGGGCGCCACACTCGACAGCGGTTTCGTGGACGACGTGAAGGCCGGGCGCATCGCGGTCGTGGCCGCAGTCGACTGGATCGACGGTCGGCAGTGTGTGCTCACCGACGGAACGCGTGTGGAGGTCGACGTGGTGATCGCCGGTGTCGGGTACACGCCGGCGCTTCACGACTTCCTGCCGCCCGACGTCGTCGTCGACGGGTGGCCGGTGGTGAAGGAGTCGCCGTTCGAGCAGGCCCCCGGCCTGTTCACCGCCGGACTGAACCCTGCGAAGCTGACGGCATTCCACCCCGATTTCATCGCCGAGGCCGACGAGATCGCAGCGGCGATCCACGTCCGGTGACCTACGTCGGCGGACGGCCGACGAATTCGCGCGCTGGCAGCCGGTGCGACATAATGACCGGGTGGGGATGCAACTCGGGAATACCCGACTGATCAACACCTGCCGAGTGGTGGCAGGCGTTGCTGCCTTGAGCCTGACCATCTACTGGGCAGGCGTGACCGTACCAGCACTTGCTTCGCCGAAGCCGGCATCCGACTCGAAGGCGATGGCGGCGCACCCGTTCGTCAACGACATCGGGCTGGTCGAGACGGCATTGGGATGCGCACGGAGCCTGTCCAGCTCCGACCTCCACATGTTCTTCGGCGAACGCCGTGGCTCGTTGATCGGTTGGGACAACCCGCACGTGATCCAACTCGGACCCGAGCGGTGGCTCTGGCTCAATCACGACACGTACATCGACCTATCGGGCGATGCCCGAACACTCCATGACGGTGGCGAACAGAATCAGAACGTCGCCTTCGAGCAAACGGGAAACTGCTTTGCGATGCTTCACAGGGGAACGCCGACGGAGCGCCTCAACTTCGAGATTGGTGACGGTCATGTCGATCGCAACCGGTTCCTCTGGCCGCTCGGCGGTGAAGTCGACGGCGACGTCGTCAGGGTCTTCTGGGCCGAAACCATCCCGTCCGTTCCGCGACCGGGCCCCGGTGACGGAATCATCCGTCATCCGACGAAGACGTGGCTTGCCGAGTACGACGTGACGACGTTGGAGCGGCTCTCCTTCGCGCCTGCTCCGAATTCCGGGGTGGATCCGATCTATGGATTCGCAGTGGCCTCAGACGATCACCACAGCTATCTGTTCGGCAACACGAACATGTTGAATCTCGCACGCGAGGGCGGGTTCTTCAACGGACCCCATTCGGCGACGAAGATGTACCTCGCGCGAGTTCCTCGCGGTCAACTCGATCAAGCGCCCGAGTACTGGAACGGGACGGGATGGGCCGACGATGCCTCGTCATCGGTGCCGATCTCGAATCGCTTCTTCGCCGAGAACACGATGCAACCGCGCTACCTCGACGGACGTTGGGTGTCGGTTGTCCAGCAGGATGGCTTCTACAGCCGCGAAGTCCTGCTCGATGTCGCCGAGCATCCCTGGGGACCGTGGACAACGGTCGATCAACGCACGTACACCGGTCGACTCGCCGCGGTCGAGAAGAACTCGTATCAACCGATCATCCTGCCGTGGAGTTCACCGGAGGCGGGAATCACCATCGCAATCTCCGAAAATGCAACCGACTGGATGAATGCGGTCGCAGATCCGCCGCTCTACCGGCCCGGCGTCTTCGCGTTCCCATGGCCGGTGGATCTCGGCGAGATCACGACCCACGCCGCTGCGTCAGTTCCCGCCCGTCGGGTCGGCGGTTCCCGGTGATGCGAGGCGAAGAGCGCCGTCCGCATCGTCGATCGGCGGGACGACTTGCGGACGGATACGTATCTCCGGTTGATAGAGTGAGGCACGTCACGGGCTGTGGCGCAGCTTGGTAGCGCACTTGTCTGGGGGACAAGGGGTCGCAGGTTCAAATCCTGTCAGCCCGACGTACGAAAGTCCTGGTCAGAGGTTGTTTCCTCCGGCCGGGACTTTCTTCGTTTTCGACCGGGTGGAACACCGATCAGGACCTTCGGCCCTGCTGCCGAACGTCGTCAGGAAGTCTGATGGTGGGATGGAACCCGCGGAGAACGGAACCGAGATCCTCGTCGAAGCACCGCGAGCCGGCCAAGCGACCACGTCGGCTGAGTCGTGAAGCAATGGAGCCAAAATCTGCGTCCGACATCGAGGAACTCTCCACGTCAGAGTGTTGGGGACTCCTGCGCACCGTTCCGATCGGACGCATCGCCCTCCACAACGACGACGAGATCGAAGTCTTTCCCGTGAACCACCTCGTGGACGGTGGGACGATCGTCTTCCGCACGGCGACGGGAACCAAGCTGACGCTCATCGGTCAGGACCCCACGTGCACGTTCGAAGCCGACGAAGTCGACGTCGCCGAGCAACTCGTGTGGAGCGTGGTCGCCAAAGGTACTGCGGAGCAGCTTCGGGGCCACGAGCAGATCACGTCGTCGTTCGACATGGAGGTGCCGACATGGCAGGCGGGCCCCAAGCCGACCTATGTCCGCATGACGCCCACTGTGATCAGCGGTCGCCGGTTCCCCGTCTCGGCAGACTGACGGTCGCCAGGGACCGGCGGGCGATGAGCGGTGGTGACCTCGACCTCGAAGGGGCCGCCACGCTGGAGTTGGCGACGGAGCCTGGAGGACCGGTGTCCGGCGTCAGTCGTGGGGCAGTTCGTGCGGTTCGATCCCCGCGACCACCGAGGCGTGCTCGGGATGGTCATGACGGATGTGGTCGACGACTTCGTTGTGGTACTTGAACAGCAGGTCGCAGTACGGGCACATGTGGCGTTGCTGGTTGGTCATGTCTCCATTTCCGCACGCCCGAGCGGATTCGGGTAGGTCCTTTCGACCCTTCGTGGGGTCGGTTGCGCAGCGTCACGATGACGGCGCTCGCGGGATGGTGGCAACACCGTCGTCCACTCCGACCTCGTGTCCGACCGTCGTCGTTTCCGGTCCGGGCGGATCAGCCATAGCCGACGTCGTCCATCAAGCGGATCGCATCGGGGTTCAGGCGTCCGAGTTCGTCGGCGCCGAGATCGTCACGCTTGAAGTCGGTGCCGAACTCCTCGGTGATCAACGGCTCGGCCGGCACCGACGGGTTCGCCGGGTACTCGTGATTCGAGTCGACGAGGATTCCCTGACCGTCGGTCGCCAGCCACTCGAGGAACTCCTGCGCCATCTCGGGATGTCGGGAGTACTTCGTAACGCCGCCACCGGAGATGTTCACGTGGACACCGCGATCCGCCTGATTCGCCCAGACGAGGTCGACGGGCAGGTCCGGATTCTCCTCGAGCGCACGCCCGAGGTAGTAGTGGTTGGTGATGCCGACCTCGCAGAGACCGTCGGCGACGGATTCGATGATGACGACGTCGTTGGCGAGAATCTCGGCGTTGTCCTTCCAACCCTGCAGCACGTCGCGCGCTCCGTCCTCGCCGTCCTCTGCGATCAGGCTGGCGACGAGCGACTGTTGGTATCCGTTGAGAGAGTTGCGCAGGCAGAGACGGCCCTTCCATTCGGGCTCGGCCAGTTCCTCGTACGTCGTCGGGACCTCGTCCTCACTCAGGAGATCGGAGTTGTAGATGATCGTTCGTGCTCGGATGGTGAGACCGAACCAGTTCTCGTCCGGATCGCGGAGTTCGGCCGGGATCGCAGCGTCGAGAACGGGGGAGTCGATCGGCTGGAACAGGCCGTCCTGTGTCGCCTGCACCAGGTTTCCGGCGTCGACGGTGATGTAGGCGTCTGCGTCGGTGTTCTCGCCCTCGGACGCGATGCGCTCGCGGAGTTCGCCGTCGTTGCCGGTGAGGAACTCCACCTCGATGCCGGTGTCCTCCGTGAACTTCTCGAAAGCGGTCTCGATGCCGTAGTGGCGTCCGCTGTAGACCTTCAAGGTGTCGCCGTCGTCACCCGAGCAGGCCCCGAGGGCGAGCGCGACGCTCATGGCGCCGACGGCGCTCGCGATCCAACGACTGCGGTGGTGATGATGGGATGTCACGGTGTGCTCCTCGTGAGGTGGGCGGTGGTGCTTCGTCGGCTGGACCAGGTTCGCGTTGCGATCCTGACGACCTGTTCGACGCCGACCCACGTCGCGACGCCCGCCGCGACCGTGGCAATGTAGGCGAGCCGTTCGTCCATCACCTCGGCCAGACGTGGCCAGATCGTGAAGTGGGTGATGTAGATCCACATGCTCGCCGACGCGATCACGCCGATCGGGGAGACCATCGGCCGAGGGATCGGGAGATCACGCATCCAGACCAGCACCACGAGAGCACATGCGATGAACAGCTCGCGGGGGAGGTAGTCGAAGAAGTCGATCACGACGACGAACGTGATCGCCGACGTCCCCACACGCTTCGCGGTCGTGTCGGAGCGATGGATCAGCCAACCGAGAGCGACCAACCAGGCGACACCGTGCGTGCGGAACCGCAGGTTGTACCAGCCGTCCATGTACGCCCACTCCAGACGGGGCAACAGCAGGACAGCGAGGACGGCCAGCGGCAGGCCGTATGCGAAGCGACCGTCGAGGCGACGAACGGCGGGGATCGCGGTGAGGGCCGTGGCCAGGGCGACGACGTGCACGAAGACCTCGATGAACCAGAAGTGCCACAGGTCGTCCCGGTGGCCGGGCGGGCCGACGTAGTTGTTGACGAGCAGCAGCGTCCCGACGTTGTAGGCGCCGAACGCGACCATCCCCACGGCCACCCACGCGACGGCGGGAACAGCCGCTCGTGCCGCGGTTCGCAGCCCGGCTCGGATGCGATCGCCCGTCGATGGGATCGGGAGGAGGAAGCGGCTGAGGTTGAAGCCCACGACGCCGAGCAGGAGGTGGGCTCCACCGGGAAAGAACATGATCCGCATGTGCGTGAGGACCACGAGGCAGATGGCGATGGCGCGCAGGAGCACCGTGGTGTCGGTACGGGTCGCGGACCACCACCGTCGTGGTGTCGTCGGACGGGGGAGCGATTCGAGGTCGCGGAGGGGAAGGACGTGCCAGTCGGTCGGGACCGTACCGAGTACCCGCTCGAGTCGTATCGAGCACTCGACGTAGCTGAGCGAATCGCCACCGAGGGACACGAACGTGTCGTCGGGCCCGATCGACGTGCGACCGAGCACGGACGCGATCGCCGAGGCGACGGATTCGCCCGGGCACGACGGCCCGTCGACGCGCGCCTCGAGGCTGATCGCGGGGTAGTCGACCTTGTCGGTTGCGGTCCGCGGGATCTCGACGTCGGTCACGACGACGACCATCGGGAGTGGGAGCGACGTCATGGCACGGACTCGCTCGGTCACGGCGTCGGCGTCGGCGCCCGGAGCGAGGACGACCAGACGATCGTCGTCGCCGGTGATCGCGACGTCGCCCGAGAGGTCGCGACCCAGGCGGTCCTCGATGTGGTCGAGATCGATGCGAAGACCGAGCGGCTTGACGAAACGGGATCGGCGCCCGACGATCTCGAAGACTGCGTCGTCGGCGTGGAACCGTGCGAGGTCACCGGTCGACAGTTCGTGGACGGTGCGTCCGAGGGACAGGTCGGCGGGGCTCTCGGCGTAGCCGAGCATGACGTTGGGACCGCGGTAGACGAGTTCGCCGACATCGGGGTCCTGGTCGCAGTCGTCGTCCGACGAGCGGATCGAGAGCTCCCCGCCGGGGATGGCACGGCCGATCGACTCCGGACGCCGGCTCGCGAGTTCCGGCGGGAGGTACGCCATCCGGGCAGTCGCCTCGGTCTGGCCGTACATCACGAAGAAGTCGACTCCCCAGGCCTTCGTGCGCTCGGCCCAGCGCGTGACGGACCGTCGGGGGAGGCGTCCGCCGGCCTGCGTGACGAAACGAAGCGACGGGACCCGGATCCGATCGGACCCGACACGGTCGAGAAGTTCGAACGTGTGGGGCACACCGGCGATGTTCGTGACCCGATGCGTCTCGATCGCCGATCTGAAGCACGGATCGACCACCGAGGCCACGGTGACCACCACGGATGCGCCGACGACGAGATGAGCGTGTAGCACCGACAGGCCGTAGCAGTAGTGGAGGGGGAGCGTCGTGACGCCCCGATCGGACTCGTCGAGGCCCAGGTACTCGGCGATCGCCCGGGCATTCGACGAAAGGTTCTCGTGCGACAGTCGGACGAGCTTGGGACTCCCGGTCGTCCCCGACGTGCTCAGCAGCAGTGCGAGGTCATCGTGGAGCTCGATCCGTTCGGAGTCCGGGTACCTCTCGACCTCGAACTCGCCGGTCGAGCCGACCCGGACGAATGCGCTCGGTCGCCACCCGTCGACCATGTCGACACCGCGTTCACCCACGAGCAATGGCACGTGACCCGCATCGAGCAGCGCCAGGTAGGCAATGACGTGTTCGATGGTGCGTTCCATCTCGACCACCACGAGCGATCGCTCGGCGACGTCGAGCAAGCGGACGAAGTGCTCGATGCGATCTCGCAGCTCGTCGTACCCGACGGTCGTGTCGCCGCACACGAGCGCGGGACCGTCGGCACCCTGCAACAGGTCGGCCACGAACGTTCGGCCTTCGAGCGTCGATACGGACACCGGGCGATAGTAGGCACACCGAACACAGAGCGACAACTCTCCTTCAGGTGACGTTCGCCGGATGTCGCGAACGGAGCACCTCGGTGCTCTCGGCGGCCTCAGGTCGTGAGCAGTGCCGTCGCCTCGGCTCTCAGTCGCTTGTAGTCGACCTTTCCGTTCGCGGCGCGACCGATGGTGTCGACCGTGAGGATCCGCTTCGGTGACTTGTACGCGGCCAACTTCTCGCGGACGTGTGCGATGACCGCCGCTTCGTCGAATGACTCGCCGGACCGCAACTGCACGACGCCGGTGACCGCTTCGCCGAACTTCTCGTCGGGAATCCCGACGACCACGGCGTCGAGGACCGAACCGTGCGTCTTGAGGGCTTCCTCCACCTCCTCGGGGAAGACCTTCTCGCCGCCCGTGTTGATGCACACCGAACCGCGTCCGAGCAGGGTGATCGTCCCGTCGGCCTCCACCGTCGCGAAGTCGCCGGGGCACGAGTACCGCCCGCCGTCGATCTCCAGGAACGTCGCTGCGGTCTTGGCCGGGTCCTTGAAGTAGCCCAGGGGCTGTCGCCCGCCGACCGCCAGACGACCGATCTCGCCGGAGCCCGCCACCACCGGCCGGTTCAGGTCGTCGATCACGATCGTCTCGGGGCTGAGTTCGAACTTGGCGGTCTCGGCCGCCTGGCCAGCGCCCGAGACGGAGGATCCCATGCCGAGCGCCTCCGACGACGAGAACGCGTCCAGCAGCAACATCTGTGGATGGTGACCGAGCAGTCCCTGCTTGGACTCCTTGCTCCACATCACCCCCGACGACACGATGGCGACGAGACTCGACAGGTCCCAACGATCGGGTTCGGCGTCGAGCGTGCGCAGGATCGGCTTCGCGAATGCGTCACCGACGATCGCGATGTTGGTGACGCCGTCGCGCTCGATCGTGTCGAGCAGTTCGACCGGGTCGAAGGTGCGTCCTTCCAGCGTGACGATGCATCCCCCGGAGGTGAGCGTGGACAGACCGGGGAAGTTGCCGGTTCCGTGCATCTGTGGGCACGCCGGGAGGAATCGTGACGCGGGCCCGGTGAAGGTGCCGCGGAGGTCCTCGGGTGATCCGTCGTCGGCGAGGGGATTGCCGAGGGTGGCGGTGAGCTTGACCGCCAGGTCGTCCTGACGCCACATCACGCCCTTCGGCATGCCGGTGGTGCCTCCGGTGTAGAGCATGTTCAGGTCGTCGCCCGTGCGTCCCCACTCCGGCACGACACGACCGGTCTCGGTGGTCGCAGCCCGCTCGTACGGCGTGGCCCAGTCGGGACACGCTCCCTCGCCGTCGTCGACCCACAGCCAGGCTCGCACGTTCGCCAGGCGGTCGCGGATGGTCTCGATCGTCGGAGCGAAGGATCCGTGGAACACGACGGCGCCGGCGTCCGCGTTGTCCCAGAGATACAGCAACTCGTCGGCGGTGTAGCGGTAGTTCGTGTTGACGGGCACGAGCGCCGCCTTGAAGGCGGCGTACATCGATTCGACGTACTCGGGCCCGTTGTAGAGGTACTGGGCGACCGCCTGCTGGCGCTCCAGTCCCGCGTCGATCAGGTGACGCGCGAGTCCGTCCGCACGGCGGTCGAAGTCGCCCCACGACCGATGCATCGTGCCGTGGACGAGTGCGTCAGCGTCGGGCTGCTCCTCGGCCACGACTTCCCAGATGTCGGCAAAGTTCCAGTTCCCCATGACCGATGGTGTAGCAGTTCGGCAACCTCCGGAACTTGTCGGGGCCACGATCGCCGGCCTCGACCTGGCCCGCCTGCGCTGCTACCGACGGATGCCGTACGATGGGCGGCTCATGTGCGGGCGTTTCGTCTCCACCAGCCCACCGGACCAGGTGGCGGCCTTCTTCGGTGCCGAGGTCGCGGTCGAGTCCCTCGGCGAGAACTACAACGTCGCGCCGACCAACGACGTGTACGCGGTCGTCGCTCCGAGGAACGAGCCCGACGCCGCACCGCGCCTCGAAGCGTTCCACTGGGGCCTGATCCCCGGTTGGGCGAAGGATCGCAAGATCGCGTCGCGGATGATCAACGCCCGCTCCGAGACCCTCGCGGAGAAGCCGGCCTTCAAGGCCCTCTTCGCGAAGAAGCGAGTCCTGATCCCGATGGACGGCTTCTACGAGTGGATGGCCGGCGCGGCCGGAGGCCCGCTCACGACGAAGGGCAAGCCGGCCAAGCAGCCGATGTTCATCCATCGCAGCGACGACGAGCCGATGGCCGTCGCGGGACTCTGGACGGCGTGGAAGGACCCGGTGGCCAGCGAGGCGGCCGGCTCGGCGATGTGGCTGCAGTCGGCCACGGTCGTCACCACGTCGGCGAACGAGGTCATGTCACCGGTCCACGATCGGATGCCGGTCATGGTTCCGCGCTCGCGGTGGGCCGAATGGCTCGATCCGACGAACGACGACACCGTCTCGCTGAGCACGCTGTTCGACATGAGTGCCGACACCTCGCTCGCGATGCACCCGGTGTCGACCGACGTGAACTCCGTGCGCAACAACCGACCCGACCTGATCGACGAGGTCGCGCCCGTCAGCCCGGAGACTCCAACGCTGCTCTGATGCGCGTGGCCGCGGCCTCCAGGTCGTCGCGATCGACGGACGACGCGGCATTCGCGAAGCTCAACTCGCTCATCTGGTTCGTCGGCACGAGGTGGATGTGGGCGTGAGGGACCTCGTAGCCGGCGATGATCATCCCGACCTTCTCGCAGCCGAACACCTGCTGTTGTGCGAGACCGACCCGGTGGGCGACGGCGAACAGGTGAGCGGCGAGGGCCGGCGATGCATCGATCCAGTGGTCGATCTCCTCGATGGGCACGACGAGTGCGTGGCCCGGGGCCATCGGGTTGATCGACATGAACACCACGCACCGGTCGTCGCGGTGGACGAAGGTGCCGGGGATGTCGCCGTCGATGATCTTGGTGAAGATGGTGGTCATCGCTCCGATCATGACGCATCGACGGAGGGCCACGCGTAACCTGGCCGCGTGAGCACCGCCGACCCGACCCTCGACTCCCGGGTGCCCGGCGAGCCCGAGGGCGTGTTCGATCGCGTGTGGACGGTGCCCAACGCGTTCACGCTGGTGCGACTGCTGTGCCTCCCGCTGTTCCTCTACCTGCTGTTCGGTGCCGACAACCGCGCAGGTGCCGCATGGCTGCTCGCCGGGCTGGGCAGCACCGACTGGGTCGACGGATACATCGCCCGTCGCTTCGACCAGGGGAGCGAGTTCGGCAAGATCTTCGATCCCACGGTCGACCGACTGTTCTTCTTCGTCGCCGTCATCGCGATCATCGTCGACGGATCGATCCCGATCTGGTTCGCCGTGGCCGTCCTCGTCCGCGAGCTCCTCGTTGGCGGCGCGATCGCGGTCGGTGTGCTGTTCCTGCACATGCAACGCTTCGGGGTGACGTGGCTGGGCAAGTGCGCGACATTCCTGCTGATGGGCGCCGTCCCCAGCTTCCTCATCGGCTCGACCGACGTGTGGGAGGCGCCGTTCTTCGCCGTGCTGGCCTGGGCGTTCGGCGTCCCCGGGCTCGTTCTGAGCTATTGGACCGGAATCGCCTATATTCCACTCATCCGATCCGGACTCGCCGCGGGCCGAGCCTCGACCTCGACAGGAACTGACGACCGATGAACATCCCCGACGACCTCCGCTACTCCTCTGACCACGAGTGGATCCGCGTCGACGGTGACTCCTCCACGATCACGGTCGGGATCACCGACTACGCCCAGGACGCTCTCGGTGACGTCGTGTTCGTGGAAGCGCCCGAGGTCGGGTCCGAGGTCGCGGCCGCCGACACGTTCACCGAGGTGGAGAGCACCAAGTCGGTGAGCGACATCTACGCCCCCGTGTCGGGCACGATCGCCGAGGCCAACAGTGCTCTCGACGACCAACCCGAACTGCTGAACTCGGATCCGTACGGCGAGGGGTGGATCGTGAGGATCGACATGGCCGACCCGGCGCAACTCGATGGCCTCATGGACGCCGCCGCCTACCGCCAACTCACCGAGGGATGATCGAGCAACGATGAGCGAGTACGTCTTCTGCAACCAGTGTGGGCACCGCAACCCGCCGTCGAGCACGTTCTGCTCGAGCTGCGGGTCGCCTCTCGACCGACTCGACGATCGCACGATCACCCTCACGCGGATCGACCCACTGCAGGACGCGCCCGGCGTCGACGACGACCTGGTCGTCCCCGTCGGCGACCTGCCGATCGAGGTCGGCGTGTTGATCGTGCGCGCCGGGGAGCAGGCGGGCGACCGGTTCACCCTCGACGCCGACATGACCCGCCTGGGACGCCACCCCGAGAGCGAGATCAGCCTCGACGACATCACCGTGTCGCGTCGCCACGTCGACATCGAACGCACCTCGGACGGCTACATCGCCTCCGACGCCGGATCGCTCAACGGCACCTACGTCAACCAGGAACGGATCGACCGGATGCTGCTGCGCCACGGCGACGAGTTGCAGGTCGGCAAGTTCCGTCTCGTGTTCTTCGAGCGTTCGGATGGGTGACGACGTCTCGATGACCGCGACATCGCATGCTGCACCGGGGTCGCACCTCTCCATCGGCGAGGTCCTCGCGTTGCTGCTCGAGGACTTTCCCGACGTCACGATCTCCAAGATCCGCTTCCTGGAGAGCCAGGGGTTGATCCAACCGGAGCGCACGGCGTCGGGATACCGCAAGTTCTACGACGACGACGTGGAACTGCTGCGCTGCGTCCTGCGTGAGCAGAAGGACAACTTCCTGCCGCTCAAGGTGATCAAGGATCGCCTCGACACCGGCGAGATCGACCCGACCAGCGAACTCCAGCGACCGCGGGGATTCTCGCACCTGGTCGACGAGACCGCCGAGGTCCCCGTCGACGGCTCGCTCGGCGCGTCGCGTCACCCGGCGTCGAGCGGCTCGGCCGCTCGGGGCGTGCCACCCTCGACGGAGCCGAGGACCCACGTGGCCGCGCCCCCGGTGCGAGACGAGACCGGATCGGGCGTCCAGCGCTCGGGCGTCGTGCTCGACGCATCCGAGGTCTGTTCGATGTCGGGACTCAGCGCCGAGCAGCTCGCGCTGGCCGAGTCGTACGGTGTGGTCGTGCCGGCTGCCAACGGCAGCTACGACGAGGACGCGCTCGAGATCGCCCGCATCGCCAAGCGGTTCCTCGATCTCGGCGTCGACGCCCGCCACCTGCGTGGCTGGCGTGTCGCAGCGGACCGCGAGGCCGGTCTGTTCGAACAGGTGATCCAACCGCTCATCCGCCAGCGCAACCCGCAGTCCAACGGTCACGCCGTCGCACAACTCAACGAGTTGGCTCAGTTCGGTGGGCAACTGCGAGCGGCGATGATGCGCACGCTGCTGCGCCAGCACCTCGATCGCTGACCGCCGGCGCGTCGGCGCGGCTACGCTCGCAAGCGTGATCCCTGTCGAACTCGTCGGCGTCCGGGTCGAGATCCCGGCGAACACCCCGATGGTCCTCCTGCGCGAGCAGCAGGGCCGTCATCGCCTGTTGCCGATCTACATCGGCACGCCCGAGGCCTCGGCGATCCACTATGCGCTCGAGGGCATCGAGCCCCCGCGGCCGTTCACCCACGATCTGTTCCTCACCACGATCGACGAGTTGGGCGCATCGCTCGACAAGGTCGTGGTCACCGAGATGCGTGAGCGCACCTTCTACGCCGAGTTGCACATCACGGCTGCCGACGGCGACAAGGTCATCTCGTGTCGTCCGTCCGACGCCATCGCCCTCGCCGTGCGCTGTGGCGCCCCGCTCTTCGCCGGTGACGAACTGCTCGCCGAACACGGCCAGGAGCCGCCCGAGGAGCCCGAGGAGGACGCCGCCGAGATCATCGACGAGTTCAAGGACTTCCTCGACGAGGTCAACCCCGAAGACTTCGCCTGACGTTCCTCGAACCCTCGACCAGAGGTTGACGTCGCGTCGACGCATGCGTAAGGTCACGACCTCACATGCGCGTAACTACGTGCCTGTCCGGACGTTGGGACACCCATGACGAACACATCGCACACTCCGCTGACCGACGCGATCGACGCTCCTGAGGTCGTCGGCTTCAGTGGGACGCGGACCGCCAAGGTGGTGGGCATCACCTACCGCCAACTCGACTATTGGGCACGTACCGACCTGATCCGACCGTCGCTCAACGACGCGGCCGGCAGTGGCAGCCGTCGCCGGTATTCCTACAACGATCTCCTGGAGTTGAAGGCGATCAAGAAGTTGCTCGACGCCGGCATCAAGCTCGAACAGGTCCGCAAGGTCTTCGAGAACCTCCGGGAGCACGTGGGCGTCGACATCGCGGCCGCGCACATCGTCATCGACGGCGGCAGCGTCACGCTGTGCAACAACCAGGGTGAACTGATCGACCTCATCAACACCGGCCAGAGCGTGCTGAACGTGCTCTCGATGGGCGGCGTGCGGACCGAGCTCGAGGCCGACCTGGCTCCGCCGGTTGCCGACATGCCGGCGGACGGCGCGCCGATCCGCAGACTCGGATGACGTTGCGCCAGTCCCCGCTGGCGGCACAGCATCTGGCGCTCGGCGCGAACCTCGTCGACTTCGGCGGGTGGCAGATGCCGATCGCATATCCCACGGGAACGATCGCCGAACACCTCGCCTGCCGTGGTGGCGCAGCGATGTTCGACGTCTCGCATCTCGGCACGATGCGCGTCGACGGTCCCGGTGCGTACGAGCGCCTGCAGACGACGCTGACCAACGACCTGGCCAAGATCACTCCGGGGCGCGCCCAGTACACGCACCTGCTCGACGCCCACGACGCGAGCGTTCTCGACGACATCATCGTCTGGTGGCACCCGCGCCCCGACGGTGCACCCGACGTCTTCGACGTGATGCCCAATGCGTCGAACACCGACCGGGTGGTCACTGCGCTCGGCGGGGTCGACACGACGTCGACCCGAGCGGTGATCGCCCTGCAGGGCCCCAACGCCCGGGCCCTCCTCGATCCGATCTTCCCCGACGCCGCTGCGGTCGGTCGCTTCCGCGTCGCGCACTGCGACTGGGGCGGCATCGACTGCGTCGTGGCCGGCACCGGGTACACGGGTGAGCCGGGCCTCGAGATCTCCGTCCCGATCGGTGGTGCTCCCGCCCTGTGGGAGTCGCTCGTCGACGCGGGCGTCACCCCTGCGGGCCTGGGGGCGCGGGACACGCTGCGGCTCGAGGCCGGTCTCCCGCTGCACGGCCAGGAACTGGGGCCGGGAATCACCTCCCTCCAAGCCGGGCTCGGATGGGTCGTCGCCTGGGACAAGCCCGAATTCGTCGGGCGCGATGCCGCGATCGCCGAGCGCACCGCCGGTGTGGCCCGTCGCCTGGTCGGCATCACCAGCGAGGGGCGCCGGCCGGCGCGCACCGGCTGCGAGATCCGCATCGACGGCGAGTCGGTCGGCGTCGTGACGAGTGGCAACTTCTCACCCGTCCTGGGCCACGGCATCGCGATGGGCTTCGTCACGCCGGACCTGGAGTCCGGCCGAGGCGTCGAGATCGACGTGCGCGGCAAAGCGCTCGCCGGAACGATCGTCGACCTCCCGTTCCTGCGCTGAGTCGTGCGCGCACGTACGTGAGCTGACAGGGTCGGTCGTCATGGTGACCGACGACTGGTACTGGGACATCGATCGACAGGTCGCCGTGCGGGTGGACAACGCCGGGCGCCACGACCTGCTGATCGGTCCCTACGCGACGAGACCCGACGCCGAGGTGTGGATGCCGACCGGGTCGTGGACCGAACGTCCCGACGGCGAGGCCGACGACTGGGTCGACGTGAACTCGGCGTACGACTGAGCGCTACTTCTTCCGCGCCGCCGCCTTCTTGCGTGCCGTGGTCTTCTTGGCGGCCGTCTTGCGCGCCGCCGCCTTCTTCACCGGTTCCGGGGCGGGCTCGGGGGTCGCGGCCGCCGACGGTGCGGCAGGCTTGGGCTGGGACGAGCCCCCGAAGCCCGGCAGCTTGAAACCTCCGAAGAGGCCGCTCGCCGACTCCGCCATGTGACCGAGCGGCGCCAGGCGGGCGGTCACGTCGCTGAGCACCTCGTTCATCTGCGCGATCTGGTGGGGCATCTGGCGCATCGCCGGGTTGTTCAACGTCTCGGCCAGCACCTGCAGGCCCGGCGCGACCGCGATCGCAGGGCCGGCGACGATCTTCATCATCTCGTCGGCCGCCCTGACGGTGCGCGTGACCTGGGGGACGGCGGCACGGATCGGTTCCTCCACCTCGGCGAGCAGCGAGTTGATCCGTTCGGCGGTCTCGTTCAGGTTCTCCATGGTCCGATTGAAGTTCTCGACACCACGCTGGAACTGGTCGACGCCTCTGCGGAACTGTTCGAACGACTGCACGGTTGCCGACAGCGGCGCTGCGAACAAGCTGAACATCTGGGACAACGGATCCGAATCGGCCATGCGGCCAACCTACTTCGGAGCGTCCGGAGCAGTGGACCTCGGACGCCGGCACCGAAGTTCTCGAATCCCGACTTGGTTTGTCGGGTATCCATCGCTATGTTCTGGACATGCAAACCCGACAAGACCAGTCAGGTATTCTCGCCGACGTCGTCGCAGCAACGGCTCTGGCCGCGATCGACTGGGCGTGGTCCACACATCCTGGCCGCGTCTGCGTGCTGTCGTCGATGCAGGATGCCGTCGTGATCGATCTGGCGATGCGAATCGATCGGAGGATCCCGATCGTGTTCCTGGACACCGGCTACCACTTCGACGAGACGTTGGAGACCGTCGAGCGCGTCGAGCAGCACTACGGCATCGCGGTCGAGCGGATCGCATCGCTCGTCCCGATGCGCAGCGACGTGGTGTCGGGGGAGTGCTGCGCCGACAAGGCGTCGATGCTCGATCGTGCGCTGTCGGGGCGCGACGCATGGATCACGGGTCTGCAGCGCATCGAGACCGAGCAGCGAGCCGATGCAGAGCTGATCGGCGAGGACCGCCGCGGTGCGATCAAGATCTGCCCGATCGCCCAGTGGAGCGACAACGATCGCCGTCAGTACATCGAGCGTCACGGGATCATCACCAACCCGTTGCTCGACGACGGCTACGACTCGATCGGCTGTCGCACCTGCACCGTGCGCCCCACCGACGGTCCCCGTTCCGGCCGCTGGGCCGGCACCGAGAAGACGGAGTGCGGCCTCCATCTCTGAGGACCCTTCGTCAGCGCATCGCGAGGGCTTCGAGAGGCTCGCAACTGCACACGAGGTGACGGTCGCCGTGGACACCGTCGATGCGTGACACCGGCGGGAAGTACTTCGCCGCTCGAACGCCGGGCACCGGGAACGCGCCCGTTTCGCGCGAGTACGGCCGATCCCAGTCGCCCAGCAGATCCTCGGCCGTGTGCGGCGCGTGGCGAAGGGGACTCTCCTCGATCGGCCAGACACCCTCGGCGACCTGGGCGATCTCGCCACGGATCGCGATCATCGCATCGATGAACCGGTCGAGTTCACGCAGTGTCTCGGACTCGGTCGGCTCGATCATCAGCGTTCCGGCGACCGGGAAACTCATCGTGGGGGCGTGGAATCCGTAGTCCATCAATCGCTTGGCCACATCGTCGTTCGACACGCCGGTCGCCTTGGTGATCGGCCGGAGGTCGATGATGCACTCGTGTGCGATCCGCCCCTGTTCGCCCCGGTACAGGACGGAGAAGTGCGCATCGAGGCGATCGGCGATGTAGTTGGCCGAGACGATCGCCACCGTGGAGGCCCTCGTGAGCCCTTCGGCACCCATCATCTCCGTGTACATCCACGGGATCGGGAGGATGCCCGCCGAACCGTACGGCGCAGCCGACACGGCCCCGACCGCGGCGTCCCTGTCGAGCGGGTGGCCGGGGAGGAACGCGACGAGGTGCTCGCCGACCCCGATCGGCCCGACGCCGGGCCCGCCGCCGCCGTGGGGGATGCAGAAGGTCTTGTGCAGGTTCAGGTGACTCACGTCGGCGCCGAAGCGCCCGGGCCGGGCCAGGCCGACGAGCGCGTTGAGGTTCGCACCGTCGACGTAGACCTGACCGCCTGCGTCGTGGACGTCTGCACACAACCGGGCGACACCGGCCTCGAACACCCCGTGCGTCGACGGGTAGGTGATCATCAGCGCCGCGATCCGGTCGCCGTACGCGTCGAGCTTGGCGCGCACGTCGTCGAGGTCGACGTTGCCGCCCTCGTCGCACTGAACGACGACCACGTCGAGGCCGGCCATCACCGCACTCGCGGCGTTGGTGCCGTGCGCGCTCGACGGAATCAGACAGATCGTGCGCTGGTCGTCACCGTTCGACCGGTGGTACGCACGGATCGCGAGGAGCCCGGCGAACTCGCCCTGGCTGCCGGCATTGGGCTGGATGCTCACCGCGGCGTAGCCCGTGACGATCGCCAGCCGCTCCTCGAGGTCGGCGATCATCGTGCGGTATCCGACCGTCTGGTCGTCCGGTGCGAACGGGTGGATGTCCGCGAACTCGGGCCACGTGATCGGCACCATCTCGCTCGTGGCGTTCAGCTTCATCGTGCACGACCCGAGAGGGATCATCGTGCGGTCGAGGGCGAGGTCCTTGTCGCTCAGGCGACGCAGGTAGCGCAGCATCTCGTGCTCGGAGTGGTACCGATCGAACACCGACTGGGTGAGGAACTCGTCGGTGCGGCGCAGATCGCTCGGGAGTCCGTCGGGCACCGAGTCGTACGAGTCGGCGTCGATGGGCTGCCCACCGAGAACATCCACGATGTCGGCGACCATCGACGCGGTGGTGGTCTCGTCGAAGGACACGCCGACCGAGTCGTCGCTCGTCCTGCGGATGTTGAAACCCGCCGTCAGCGCCGCAGCGACGAGTCGGTCGGCATCGCCCGTCACGGTCAGCGTGTCGAACCAGGTGTCGTTGCGTACCTCGACGCCGCCCGCCCGTAGGCCGGCCGCTGCGATCGATGTCAGTCGCTGCACCCGCTCGGCGATCCGGGTCAGTCCCTCGGGACCGTGCCAGGCGGCGTACAGGCCGGCGATGTTCGCCAGGAGCACCTGGGCGGTGCAGATGTTCGAGGTCGCCTTCTCCCGACGGATGTGCTGCTCGCGTGTCTGCAACGCCAGGCGCAGCGCAGGCCGTCCGTGCGTGTCGACGCTCACGCCGACGATTCGTCCCGGCATGGCCCGAGCCGCGTCCTCGCGTGCCGCCACGAATGCGGCGTGCGGGCCACCGAAGCCCATCGGCACACCGAACCGCTGAGCGGAGCCGACTGCGATGTCGGCACCCATGGCGCCCGGGGGAGTGGCGAGCACGCACGCGAGCGGATCGGTGGTGACGATCGCAACGGCACCCAGTTCGTGGACCCGCTCGATTGCGTGCGTCCAGTCGGTGATCCGACCACTCGAGCCCGGGTGACCGAACACGGCGCCGAAGACGTCGGCGTCGTCGCCGTCGCCGTCGAGAATGTCGACATCGCCCACCACGAGGTCCACGCCCACGGGCTCGGCACGCGTGCGCAGGACGGCCAGCGTCTGGGGATGCAGATCGTGGTGCACGAAGAATCGCTGTGTCTTGGCCTTGGAACGGCGTCTCGCCATCGTCATCGCCTCGGCGACAGCAGTCCCCTCGTCGAGCAGTGAGGCGTTCGCCACGTCGAGCCCGGTGAGCTCGCAGATCAGGGTCTGGAAGTTGAGGATCGCTTCGAGGCGTCCCTGGCTGATCTCGGGTTGGTACGGCGTGTAGGCGGTGTACCACGCAGGGTTCTCGAGCACGTTGCGAGCGATGACGGGAGGAGTGATCGTGCCGTGGTACCCCATGCCGATCAGGCTGGTGACGACGGTGTTGCGGCCGGCGATCGCCCGCAGCCGTGCGATCGCTTCGTGCTCGGACACGGCGTCGTCGAGGGCGAGCGGTTCGGTCGAACGGATCGAATCGGGCACCGTCTGGTCGATCAGGTCGTCGCACGAATCGACGCCGAGCGTGCTCAGCATGTGAGCGAGGTCGATCTCGGAGGGTCCGATGTGGCGACGGACGAACTCGTCGGACTCGATCAGGTGGGAGAGGGGAGTGGGCACGGCGCCTCCGGGAGGGGATGGTGGTCGGTGGATCCCCCGCTGTCGTGGCTGCCTGAGAGTTTGATCCCCGTGGGCGGGCCGATTCCGACATCCGACGGCGGATGACGGATCGACCTCTTTCCAGCGTGCCTGCTCCGACCGGTCCGGGTGCCTGAGAGATTCCGGGGTGGTTGCTCCTTCGGCGTCACCTCGCAGGTGACTCTCCCGATCGAAGACGACGGCGTTTCGATTGTGTCCCGAAAGCTACACGACGTCGGCGTGTTCGGGTGTGGCCGTGCGGTGGGCGCACGTCGGGTTCCGAACCGCTCCTTCCGCCTCGCGCTGCGCGGCCGTGGCGTTCAGCGTGCGGCGCGCTCCTCTTCGTACTTGCCGATCTCGGTCAACTGTGCGCCGAGGGTCGCATCGACCCAACGCGTGCCGGCGTCGATGATCTTGTCGTAGCTGGCCTGCACCGGTGCCGCCTGGCCCGTGAAGTGGGGCATGACCTCGTACGCGAACAGTTCGTAGCTGTCCTTCGTGGCCTGCCACGGGGCGAAGTCGGCGCCCATCATCATGTAGCAGCCGAACCCGCCCGTCTTGTGCTGGAGTCGCTCGATCTGGGCGATCGCCATGTCGGGGGTCCCGATGACCATGCGGCCCGACTCGTTGAGGAAGTCGACGAATGCGTCGTAGTCGCTCGGCGGCGGGGGATCGTTCGGGTCGCCCATCGGCAGGATGTGGCCGAGGTAGTCGAACACCCACTGGAGCCCGTACCTACAGTTCTCGCGTGCCTGCGCCTCGGTCTCGGCGATGTGCATCGGGCCCATCAGTCGCCAGTCCGCGCGATCGGCCGTGTGTCCGTTGAGCGCCGCTTCCTCCTGCCAGACGTTGAAGTTGTAGTCGAGCACCCCGAAACCGGCGGGCTCGGTTGCGGCGATCGACATCAGTCCGGTGCCGTGGCGACCGGCGAGCTTGGAGCCCGAGGGTGACACCGACGACACGAGTGCCACGTCGAAGTCCGAGTACGGCCGCATCTGCAACACGGCGTCCTGGCAGGTGAACCAGTCGGTGTGCGCAGTCACCACCTCGCCCTGGAACAGCCGCATGATCACGTCGAACGCCTCGTGCATCCGTGGGCGTTGGGCGTTCGGGTCGATGCCGAGCATCGCGGCATCCGACGTGAGCTGCCCCGGCCCCGCCCCGAACATCATGCGGCCGCGTGTGAGGTGGTCGAGCATCACGATGCGGTCCGCGAGGATCAGCGGATGGTGGTAGGGGAGCGAGTTGACACCCGTTCCGAGTTTGATGTGCGTGGTGCGCTGCGACGCTGCCGCGATGAACACCTCGGGGCTGGCGATCAGTTCGGACCCCGCCGAATGGTGCTCTCCGATCCACGCCTCGTCGTAGCCGAGGCGATCGAGGTGATCGATCAGCTCGAGATCCCGATGCATGGCGAGGGTGGGATTGACCCCCGTCTTGTGCATCGGCGGGAGGAAGATCCCGAAACGCAGTGGATGGTCGATGGTGAAGCTCGGCATGCCGCGATCATCCCATGAACGTCGCCACCGTCTCGACCCGACAGATCGGGCGTCGTCCGATCAGGCGAAGCTGGACTGGTACCGCGGTGTCGTGTTGGAGCAGTCGTCGATCGCCTTCACGTACGGATACGGGTTGACCGCGGCGCCGCCACCCGGATGGATCTCGAAGTGGAGGTGTGCGGTGGCGCTCGATCCGGTGTTGCCGACGAATCCGATCACGTCGCCGGCCTTCACCTGTGTGCCCACGGTGATGCCCGGAGCGAACCCGGACATGTGCAGATACGTGAAGTAGGTGCCGTTGGGTTGAGCGATCCGCAGGCCGTTGCCGGCGAGCGCTCCGGGGCTGTCCCAGTACTGCTTGGAGATCTCCCCGTCGACGACGGCGTAGAGGAGCTTGCCCTCGTTGGCGATGATGTCGACGCCCTCGTGGCGGCGCCCTCCACTGCGTGCGTCGTGCCAGGTGTCGCCGAAGAAGCATCGTCCCTGCACGGGAAACCGTGCGAGCGTGACGTTCCCGCCCGAACCGGGGTTGACGATGCCGACGCTGCCCGACCCGAGACCCAGGATGGCTGCGCCCTGCGCCGTGACGACACCGGTCTGGGGGATGCCGTTCACCGACTGGAACGCGATCAGTGCGGTCCTGGTGGCGGGACCGAACGAACCGTCTGCTCCACCACGGACGACCAGACCGGTGCGCTGGAGCGCGGTCTGGAGTTCGCGGACGAGCGGGCCGCTCGAGCCGACCGACAGACCGACGTACGGGTTCGCCCCCGCCGCCGGGGGAGTGGCCGGCGTGGACCCGGCCGCGGGCATGGGCGTGGGCGCTGACGAGGACCCGAGACCGAGCTTGTCGATCGTCGCCTGGTTCACCGTGCCGTCGGCGGTGATGCCGAGGGCGGTCTGGTATGTCGTGAGCGCCGACTTTGTGACGTTGCCGAACACGCCGTCGGCGCCGCCGCGCACGGGGACTCCGGCGGCGATCAGGGCCTGTTGGGCGTCCTTGACGGCAGGACCGCGAGCGCCGACCTCGAGACCGAGGTATTGGCTGGTCGACGGGGTGGCCGCAGGCGGCGCGGTGGCGGTGCCGAGTCCGAGGATCGCGGCTTCGCGTTGCCCGACCACGCCGGTCTCGGAGAGAGCATTGACGCGCTGGAGAGCCTTGAGCGCTGTCGCGGTCGCGCTGCCGAACACGCCGTCGGCGCCGCCGCGAACGACCAGGCCCTTGCGTTGCAGGGCGGTCTGCAGATCCTTCACGAGGGCGCCACGCGCACCCTGTGCGAGACCGACGTAGGCATTGATGCCCGCCGCCGGAGGGGTCGTCGGTGCGGTGGCCGGGGGTGTGGCCGAGCCTGCACCCGGCGCCCCGACCCCGAGCTTCGTCGCCGTCGCTGCGTTCACGGTGCCGGTCTGTTCGAGGCCGTTCCACCCCTGGAACTGGGTGACCGCACGCTTCGTGGACGGGCCGAAGACACCGTCGGCCCCGCCGGCGAGGTACACCCCGAGCGCGACGAGCCGCTTCTGGACCGCCGTCACCTGCGGGCCGCGCGCGCCGACCGACAGGACCGCGCCCGACGAGGTGCCCGCAGTTCCGGGTGAGGTGAGCGCTGCCGCGGTCGCCTGGTCGACGTCGCCGGTCGCCGACAGCCCTCTCGCGTTCTGGAACGCCACGACGGCCTGGCGGGTCGCCGGCCCGAACACGCCGTCCGCACCGCCGGGGACCGTGATGCCCGCGGCGATCAACGCCCTCTGGAGAGCCTGGACGTCGCTGCCCTGGCTCCCGACGCGCAGCCCGGTGAAGGCAGCCGACACCGCCACGGGTGCCTCGATCGCCGCACCCGGAGCAGCCGACGTGGTCGCGCCGGACGCCCCGACGACGACGGCCGTCAGCGCCGTGACGCAGACGCCCTGGATCAGACGACGACGGATCGACGGTCGGAGCCTCGGGGTCCGGGGGACGGTGCGTGGGAAAATGGTCATCGGCGGAGTGCCTCCTGCATGAAGATCTCTTCGTCCGCCCGCACTACGACTTGAACGCTCCACTACAGGTCGAGACTCGTGGCGACAGACAGATCTCCGGAGAGACACCGTTCGTCACCATGAATCACCACCCCCAGCAGGGATTTCCCGTCGCAGGATCACTATGACGGATCTCGACGTCCGTGTCCATTCGATGACGGCGAATTGACATAACGGACATTATCGGCGCTCCGCAGGGGCGCCGGGGTAGGGGCGTCTGCGACGCTGGACCTACGGCTGCCTGCGGAGCGCCGATAATGCCAACCCTCCGACGTCTGCGGCCGGACGGTCCCTCTGGCTGGTGTCGTGGATGCCGGACCGCGTGCCGAACCGCTGCCTGCGTGCCCAACCGGGGTATCGACTTCTCCGGGGCGACGTTCGCGTGCGCGACGTTGGTGTTGCTGCCGGACCGCCTCGCGCAGGCGCTTCGGGTGTTGCTCGGTTTCTGCGGCGCCACGTTGGCGCTGGCGGAATCGGATGTGCTGGGCTCAGCTTCGGGGTGCAGCTGTCACATCACGCACTCTTGCGTGGTTGGGGTGAATCGTCATGACGAATTCTTGCTCTGGTGTTCGGGGGCGCTGATCTGTCGGTTGTGCAGGGGTTTCGCGGCGGCGAGGAGACAGGCGAGGGCGTCGGCGAGTTCCCTGTTGGTCGGGAGGTCGCCGAGGTCGAGCTCGACGTCTTCGACGGCGCAGGCGAGCATGTAGAGGTCGTCGTGGAGTCGGTCCAGTTCGTCGCGACGTACGACGATCTCGTCGGCGCCGAGGGCCAGATCGGCGGCGCGCTGGCGTGACACCCAGTCCCACTGGCGGCATTTCTGGCTGCAGAACTCCCGCGGTCGCCCGGGACCCGAACGTGCGAGGAGCGCTCGACGGCACCAACGGCACCTGCGATCCGCTCCCCTGCTCCCACCGACCGCCTCCGATTGCGTCATGACGAAACCATAGTCGCCTCGATCCCGCGTAGTGGACCGCATCGGCTCCGTCGACTGCGAGAATCGGCGGGGTGATGACGCTCCCACCGGCCCCCGGCCGCTCCGTCGCCAGCGACAACGCCGCCGGCGCCCACCCCACCATCGTCCAGGCGGTGGTCGACGCCAATCAGGGCCACGTGCTCGCATACGGGTCGGATCCGCACACAGCGGAGACCGAGCGACGGTTCAGCGAACTCTTCGGCACCGACGTGATCACCCGCCTCTGCTTCAACGGTACGGGGGCCAACGTCGCCGCTCTGGCCACGATGCTCGGATCCCTGAAAGGGCCGCATCACGCCGTGGTGTGCACCAACTGGTCCCACATCGAGGCCGACGAGACGGGAGCGCCCGAGCGCGTTCTCGGCACCAAGCTGATCGATCTGCCCTCGCCCGACGCCAAGTTGACGCCGGAGATGATCGAGAGCGTCGTCCACCTCCGAGGCGTGATGCACCACGTGCAGCCCGGGATCGTGTCGATCACCCAACCCACGGAACTGGGCACGCTGTACACCCCAGCCGAAGTGTCGGCGGTGTGCGACGCAGCGCACGCGAACGGGATGCTGGTCCACCTCGACGGTGCGCGGATCGCCAACGCCACCGCCGCACTCGGGGGTGACGTCGCAGCACTGCGCAGCTTCACCGTCGATGCCGGAGTCGACGTGGTCAGCTTCGGAGGAACGAAGAACGGAGCATTCGGCGCGGAGGCCGTGGTCTTCCTGAACAGCGACGTGGAGACCGGATCGGAGTACGTGCGCAAGCAGGTCACACAGTTGCCGTCGAAGATGCGCTTCATCGCCGCCCAGTTCAACGCTCTGCTCGCCGACGATCTGTGGATCCGCCTCGGTGAACACTCGAACGCGATGGCGAGGCGGTTGCACGGTCTGGTCAGCGGGATCGACGGCGTCGACGTGGGGCCGCTCCCCCAGGTCAACAGCCTGTTTCCGACCCTGCCGCCCGATCTGATCGAACCTTTGCGCGAGTGGTGTTTCTTCTGGGACTGGGATCCGACCGTCCATCAGGTCCGGTGGATGACCGCGTGGGACACGACCGACGAGGACATCGAGTCGTTCGCCGCAGGGGTTCGGGCGCTGGTCGGCTGACGACCCGGTTCGCCTACGGTCGGGGGATGTCGATCGTGAACCCCCCACTGCGCTCCGTCCGGGCTCCGAATCACCTGGTCGCGTCAGCCGACCACCTCGCCACGTCGGCAGGGGTCGAGATGTTCGGTCGTGGAGGCAACGCCGTCGATGCGGCGATCGCCACCAACGCCGCGATCGCCGTCACCGCTCCGCACCTGTGTGGCATGGGTGGCGACCTCCTCGCGCTCGTCCACGTCGACGGTGAGGTGCACGCTCTGAATGCGTCCGGTCGCGCCGGGTCGGGCGCAGATCCCGACGCACTCCGGTCCGAGGGCCTCACCGAGATGCCGTTCCGGCTGGACATCCGCTCGGTGACGGTCCCCGGATGCGTCGACGGCTGGATGGCGCTGCACGAGCGATTCGGATCGCTGCCGCTGACCATGGTCCTCGCTCCGGCGATCCGCCTGGCGAACGACGGCTTCCCGGCCAGCCCGTTGCTCGTCGGTTCGCTGCACCTCGCCGGCGACCAGGCGCAGGCGAACCTCTCCGAGTTGGCGGCACAGGCGACCTCGAACGGTCGACGAGTCCGGCGACCCGGTGTCGCGGCGGCGTTGGCCGGTGTCGCTGGTGGCGGACGTTCGACGTTCTACGAAGGGGCCTTCGGAGAGGGACTCGTGGAACTCGGTGGAGGACTCTTCACCGAGGCCGATCTCGCGACCGTGCAGGCTGACTGGCAGACACCGCTGAGCGCGGACGCATTCGGCGTGACCCTGCACACGGTCGGGCCGAACTCCCAGGGGTACCTCGCACTCGGAGCGGCGAGGCTCGCCTCGACCCTCGACCTGCCGGCCGATCCCGACGACGATCGATGGGCGCACCTGCTCGTCGAAGCGTCGATCGCGGCGGGCCGGGACCGCCCTCGACAGTTGCACGAGGGTGCCGATGGCCTCGAGTTGTTGGACGTCATCGACGGTCGCGTCGACGAGATCGACCCCGAACGGGCCAGTCGTCGATGGGCACCCTCCGACGACGGCGACACGACGTACCTGTGCACGGCGGGTCGCTCCGCGGACGGCCGGGAGATGGCGGTGTCCCTGATCCAGTCGAACGCATCGGGCTTCGGCAGCCACCTCGTCGAGGCGAACACCGGCATCAACCTGCACAACCGTGGGATGGGATTCTCCCTGGAGGCCGGTCATCCTGCCGAGTTCGGCCCGGGACGGCGGCCGCCGCACACCTTGCTGCCCATGGCGGCGACCCGGGACGACGGGTCGTTGGCCGCCGTGCTCGGCACCATGGGAGGTGACGCGCAGCCCCAGATCATGCTGCAGATCGCCGCACGCCTCTTCCACCATCGCCAGAGCCCGGCTCGGGCCATCGCTGCGGGTCGCTGGGCGTTGAAGGGCCCCGACACCGGCTTCGACACGTGGACCTCGTCGGCCGGACCGGGCGTGAGCGTCGAAGGGAACGCGCCGCAGGAGTGGGTCGAGGCCCTCGCGGCCCGTGGACACCGGACGAGCGGTGCGACCGAGTGGAGTTCGGGGTTCGGCCACGCCTGTGCGATCGTCGCCGGTCGCGACGGCATGTGGTCCGGCTCGTCCGATCCCCGGGCCGTCGTCGGTTCCTGCGCCGGAGGCTGACCGGCCGGAGTGAGTCAGGCCGGACCGGCCGTCACGTGAGGAGCGGGAGGACTTCCTCGGTGAAGCGGGCCATCTGCTCGTCGGCCTTCTTGTAGCTGTCGCCCAGGTGATGCGGGAACAGCGTGAGGTACTCGAAGCCCAGCAGATCCTTCAGGAACTGCACCTCGGCCGCGACGTCCTCGGCGGTGCCGAGCAGCATCGTCTTGTTCTCGATGGACTCGTCGAGCGTCGGGATCAGGCCGGGAGGCGACGGCTTGCCGTCGGGCCCCATGTAGCCGCGACTCCAGCCGTACGGGCCGAGGAACTTCCAGAACTCGTCGTGACCCGGCAGCGCCGAGGCTCGGGCCGCCTCCATCGAGTCCTCGATCCGGTACGACACGACCAGCATCCGCTTCTCGTGGGGCTCCAGTTGCACACCATCGTGCGCAGCGGCGTACTTCTCGCCGTATGCGTCCCAGTGGCGCTTGATGAACGAGTGGTGCTGGTTCCAGAACACGGCGCCGTGGCCGACCTGGGCGACGTAGTCGAGCGTGGGCGGCGACGTGACCGCCTGCCAGATCTCGTACGGGTAGATCGGACGCGGGATCAGCGTGAGGTCCTGCACCGTGGCCCCGCGGTCGGGGATGCCCGGAAGCGGGATCTGGAAGTGCTTGCCCTGGAACGAGAAGCGCTCGTTGTCGAGTGCTCGACGCACGATCTCCATCGACTCCTCGAAGATCTCGCGGTTGTGGGCGTCGTCGGCCTGTTGGTCCGGGTTGTCCTGGGAACCGATCGACACGCCCTTGTCGTTCAGGTGCAGCACCTCGCGCGGCACCGTGCCGCGTCCGACGCCGAGCATCGCCCGCCCACCCGACAGGTTGTGCAGCGTGGAGAAGTCCTCGGCGAGGCGCATCGGGTTCCACTGCGGAACGACGTTGAACATCGCCCCGAACCGCAGCTTCGTGGTCTGTGCTGCGATCCACGTGGAGATCTGCAGCCCGTTCGGGATGACTTCGTAGCCCTCGTACTGGAAGTGGTGCTCGGTGGTCCAGAACGAGTCGAAACCGAGCCGCTCGGCCTCCTTGGCGGAGTTCACGTAGTCGAGCGTGGCCTGCCAGCACTCCTCGTTCGAGTACCGCCGGTCCATCGGGTTCGGGAGCCCCGCTCCGGCGTCGTCCATCTCGACGCCTCCGAAGAAGAACGCTCCGAGCTTGAGATCTTTCGCTGCGACCATGGCCACCATGATCGCGCGTCGCGTGCGATCTGGCGTACCGAAACCCGATGATTCATCACCCCGAAACGCGGCGAGGCCCGCCCCGACGAATCGGAGCGGGCCTCGATCGGTTGCAACGGATGGTGTCCCGGGTCAGCGACCCGGCGCACCCTCGCAGTACTTGTTCGTGTACACGCCCTCGACCGAGTCGGCCACTTCGGTGCCCTGCTCGGCATAGATCGGCTGCAGGATGTCGTACAGCGTCTGCATCCGGTCCGGATCGAAGCTGCAGTACGTGCCGTCGTCACTGTTGACGGCGTATCCGTCGGATTCGACGAGGGCCAGACCCGCTTCGTTCAGCCCTTCGCTGAGGCTCCAGAAGCCGTCGTGGGTCTCGTTGATCGAGATCATCGCGTCGGTGATCGGCTTGGGGTCGTCCAGGAAGTCGATCCACGCCTGCTGCATCATCGGAACGAGTTCGGTGAGGCACGAGTCGAGCTCGTCGGCCCGGCTCTGCAGCATCGTGATGGCGGCCGGGTAGTTCTCGAACCCGAGGTCGCCGACGGTGAAGAAGCTGACGTCGGCCGGGCCGCCGTCCTTCCAGGCGACGTCGTTCTCGTACTTGTAGATCTCGTTGGTGGCGAATCCCTGCTGGAAGAAGTTGCCGCCATCGGCGACCCAGGCGCCGTCGGAGCCGTCGTAGCTCGGGTTGCTCTGGTCGGCGGTGATGAAGCCCTCGGCGATCATGTAGTCGATGTAGGACGTGCCGGGGAAGTGCAGCACCTGCGCTCCGGTGGCGGCGATGTCGGCAGGCTCGGTGATGTCGTACTGCGCCGGGTCCCACTGCACCATCTGCGGGTCCTGGTCGAGTGTCTTGGCGATCGCCACGAGCGGGATCGCTGCCGAGTCCTTGATGATGTCGCTGGTGGTGAGGTACGCCATGTCGGCATCACCGTCGGCGAGGACCGACGCGTTCGACTTGTCGAAGTTCACGGTGCGGATGGTGATGGTCTCGAGGCCGCCGACCGCGTACTGCTCCTGGACGGGGCCGGAGTAGGACACCGTGTCCTTGTCGGCGACGCCGTCGGGTCCGATCAACTGGTAGGTGCCTCCGTGCTCCAACTCGGGGAACCAGTCGGTCTGGATCACGAGTTCGGACGGGCACACGGCCTCGCCGTCGGTGGTGGCCGCTTCCCCGTCGGTGGTGGCGGATTCGCCGTCGGTGGTGGCCGAGCCTGTGTCGGTGGCGTCGGTGTCGGCGACGGCGGTGGTGTCGGTCGGTGCTTCGGAATCGCTGTCGGATCCGCATGCAGCGAGCGCGATGACAGTCACGCTCGCCAAGGCGATCGCCCTGGTTGCTTTCATGGTGTTTTCTCCCCCTGATGACAGGTGTGTGTGGTGGTTGGGTGTTGCTCAATCAGCCCGTGCGGGCCGAATCGTGCCAGTCACGGATGGCACGAGTGGTGATCGCTCCCACGATCAAGAACATGACGACGCCGAACAGAGAGGCGGCAATCGTTCCTGCCAGCATGTCCGGCCGGTCGGCGGCTTTCTGCTGGGTCACCCGGATGAAGTAGCCGATGCCCTTGTCGCCCTGGTTGAAGAAGAAGTCGGCGACGATCGCACCGATCACCGAGAGGCCCGATGCGATGCGGATCCCGGTCATCAGCGCCGGCACGGCTGCGGGGAGTTCGAGCTTCCACAGGCGCGTCCAGCGGCTGGCCTTGTTGAGCGTGAACAGGTCGTGGTGCAGTCGTTCCGTGGACTGCAGGCCGAACAGGGTGTTGGTGATGATCGGGAACACGGCGATCAGGAACACCACGGCCAGACGCACGCCGAGACGGTCGCCGAACACCTGCGTCAGCAGCGGCGTGATCGCCAGCACGGGGACGGTCTGGGCGACCACGGCGTAGGGGAAGATCGCCCGCTCGAAGTACTTCGAGACGTTCATCACCACGGCGATGAACACCCCGACGACGATGGAGATCGCGAGTCCGAGCAGTGTGACCTTGACGGTCGGCCACATGTATCCGAGGATCTCACGCGTGCCCTGGGTGGTGTCCCAGAACGGGAGGAAGCCGTCCTGGACGACCTCGTGCGGATAGGGCAGAGCGTTGCGACGCTGGAACGCCTGGTCGAACGCGAGGGTCGAGTACACGTACCAGATGCCCACGAAGACCGCGAACATGACGACCGGTGGGAGGAACCGACCGACGAAGCCGTCTCCGGGCTGACGCACGGCGGCGACCCGGGTGACGGGAGCAGGCGTCTCGCCCAGCACGGCTGCTTCTGGGAGCGCAGCAGCAGCGTCGACCCGTTCGTCGAGGCTCGGATCGTCGAAGGTCGTCATCAGTGAGCGCCTTTCATGTCGTCGCTGATCCGGCCGCACAGTTCGGCGAATTCGGGTTCGAAGCGCAGGTCGTGCGGGCGTTCGGCCCCGAAGGGCACGGCGTAGTCTCCCACGATCCGACCGGGACGAGCCGACATCACCAGCACACGTGTGCTGAGGAACACCGCTTCGGCGATCGAGTGGGTGATGAACAGCGCAGCGAACTGCTCGAGTGTGAACAGACGGAGCAACTCGTCGTTGAGGAACTCGCGCGTGATCTCGTCGAGTGCGCCGAACGGCTCGTCGAACAGGAACACCCCGGGATTGAGCACCAGTGACCGTGCGAGCGAGCAACGCATCTTCATGCCGCCCGAGAGTTGTTTCGGGTACTTGTTCTCGTGACCGACGAGATTGACGAGTTCGATCGCCTCGGCAGCTCGACGCTGGCGTTCGGCCTTGGAGACACCGTGGAGTTCGGCGTTCAACTCGACGTTGCGCTGCACCGTCCGCCACGGCAACAAAGTGGCGTCCTGGAACACGTACCCGATGGAATCGCGATCGACGTCGCACAGCCCGGTGTACCCGGTCTCGAGCCCGGATGCGATGCGCAGGAGAGTGGACTTACCGCATCCCGACGGACCGACCACGGTGGTGAACTCGCCCGGAGCGACGTTGAAGGAGATGTCCTCCAGCGCATGAGTGCCGTCGCGGAACACCATCGACAGGCCGTCGAAACGCAGCCGGGCGGTTGACGGTGTGGACGTCTGATCGCTGGCGAGATCCACGGAGGTCATGCGCGGACGACTATACCTCTCCGGCTCATCCGGGTCGGAGGCCGCCCTGTGAACATCAGGTTTCCGCACGCTCCAGCCCGGCTCGCCACACGCGCCGCTCCCCCGGCGCTTCGGCGATCGCCTCGCGTAGTGAGCCGGCCCGGACCGCGAGCAGATCGGCCCGCTCGCCCACCACCAGGCCGTTGGCCGGCATCGGGGACTCCGCACGTCCGAGCGCCCGGGCCGAGTGGTTCGACACCATGGCCCAGGCGTCGCTCGCGGACACGTGTGTGGTCAGCATCATCAGACCCGCTGTCTCGAAGGGGCAGGCTCGACCCAGCGGGTTGAACGGATCCTGCAGGTTGTCGGCGCCCGCCGCGACGTTCACGCCGGCGGTACGCAACGCCTCCACTGCGGTCAGGGCCCGCGGCATCGGCGCGTGGCCCCGGCCCTGCAGGAAGAGGTTGGTGTGCGGGAGTGCCACGACGCTGATCCCCGCTTCGGCGACGCGGACCGCCGTTCGTGCCTGATCGTCGGCGGAACGCTGGCCGAGGCTGACGCAGTGGCTCGCGGTGACCGGGAGGTCGAATCCGCCCAGCACGTTGCTGGCGAGGACGTCGAGGCCGTCGGCGGTCGGATCGAGGGTCTCGTCGGTGTGCAGGTCGACGGGACGCCGGTACTCGTCGGCCACGGAGAGCAGGAAGTCGGTCGCCTCGGCGATCGTGCCGCTGCCGCCGTGCGCCTCGAGGTGTGGCACGCCGCCGACGAGATCTGCTCCGACTTGCATCGCAGTACGCAGCAGCTGGCGCTGATCGGCTCCACCCGGCCCGGTGACCGGCCAACCGCACAGCGCCACGATCTCGACATCGATCAGATCGGCCACCCGCCGTCGGACCTCGGTGAGTGCCTCGATCGACGTGAGGCCGTGTTCCGTGGTCAGGTCGGCGTGGGTGCGGACGGCGCAGTAGCCGTTCGCCGCCATCCGCCGGGCCGCCCGCTCGGCACGCTCCACGGTCTCGTCGACCGTCAGCAGATGGCGCGAACGGCGCATCGCCTCGATCGCTCCGATCAGGTCGCCGGTCGGGTTGTGGACCACTTCGGCGAGGAACGCCTTGTCCAGGTGCGCATGCGGTTCGGTCGCGGCGGGCAGCAGCAGCCAGCCGTCGAGATCGATTCGGTCGACGTCGGGTCCGGGGTCGAGGTCGTTGCCGACCTCGGAGATCGTGCCGTCCACGTCGACGAGGACATCGACATGGGTCCCGTCCATCGTGCCGGCCGAGCGGAGAAGTCGTTGTCGCACGACGGAAAGGTACCGAATGCCGTCAGCGGTATGCGCAGAGGTCGAACGGATTCCCGTCCGGATCGGCCAGATTCACGATCGACCCGTAGTCCTCCCGTCGAGGTTCTCGGATCATCGTGGCCCCGAGTTCGATCAGTCGGCGCGTCTCGTCGTCGAAGTCAGCCAGGTCACAGGAGAGATCGAGGTGCACCGAGCCGACACGCGTCGCACCGCGTTGGATGCCGATCCGGCGGACTCCGGACTCCGTGGCCAAGACGATCCAACGATCACCGTCCTCACGCTGGACTTCGACGAGGTCGAGCGCTGCGGCCCAGAACCGGCCGAGGTCGTCGGGCGACGGCGAGTCGAGGGTGACGAGATCGAACTGAGCTCCCATTCGTCGAGACGGTACGGCAAGGGGGTGCCCCGCCCGGGCATCGCGGCGTTCCTACAATCGGCGGATGGGACGTCGCCGGGCTCGAGTCGTCGTCGCAGCGATCGCGCTGGCCGTGGGGACGGCGGCGTGTGCGGGTGGGTCCGATGCGGTGCCGCCGCCATCGGACTCGGGGCCCGCGACCACTCCGGTCCCTGTCCCGGTTGCCACCGACGCCTTCTCCGTCACGAGCGAACCCCCCGTGACCGATCCTCCGGCGGCCGCGTCCTTCGCCGACGGACCCCTCGCCGACGTGTGCGGCGACTCGGTCGTGATCCAGGCGTCGGACTTCCCCGAGGTCGGCCTCGGACCGCTGTACGCACTACTCGGTCCGTCGCCCGTCGTCGATCCGGTGCGCAACGCCGTGTCCGCGCCGTTGGTGCGAGCCGACGGGGTCGTCGAGGCGACCACGCTCGAGATCCGGTCCGGCGGACCGACGGTCGGGTTCCAGAGCGCGGTGGCGGTGATGGCCGACGACGACACGATCGACCTCGCGCTGGACTCCCTGGCGGTGGCGGTCCGAGATCGATCGATCCTCGAGACGCACGCGGTCGTCACGCTCACGGACCGGTCGAGCGATGCCGTCATCGTCGATCCCGGCACCCACCCGGACGTGACCGACTACGCGGCATTGCGCACCGAGGGCATCGAGGTCCGCCACATCACCGACGCTCCGGTGATCCGCTTCCTCGCCGCGACGGGCGTGCTCTCCAGCGAACAACTCGTCGGAGGGTCCGACGGGTTGCCGGCCTCCTTCGTGGAGGCCGACGGCGTCGTCGCTCAACAGGGAGACCTCACGATCGATCCCGTCCTGCTCGCATCGATCCCCCGTTGGGCCAGGCCGGTCGTCGCACTGCCGGCCTCCGACGCCGGGTGGCGGTCGCTCGACGACGTGCTCCTCGCCGACGCCGTGACAGAACGGGTGTCCGACGAGTGCCTCGGGCGACTGGTCCGGGTGATCCAGCAGTCCATCACCGCCTATGCCACCGACCCGGAGGCGACCAACGTGGTGATGAGCGACGTCCGCGGTCAGTTCGATCCGCTGGAACCGCTGACTCCCACGCTGTTCGACTTCGCGACCGAACTCGCGATCGAGGGCGCCGTGTTCGATCTCGCCCGCACCGATGCACCGGGCACCGTCGACACGGTCGGACTCGACTCGTTCCTCGTCGATCTGGCCGCCGCACTCGAGGTCGGGGTCGTGTCGGTCGACGACCTGGTCGACGACCGGTTCGTCGACCCGACCGTCAGCCGCTGAACACGACGGTCGAGCGGTCCGTCGATCCGTCGACCGGTCGGGAGGTCAGGGCGCGAGGGGCAACTCGAAACGGTCGATCTCGGCGAGCGCCTCGACGAAGGCGACCACGGCCGCTTCGAAGATCTCCGCCCCGCGTTCGGCGGTCGCAGTGGTGGGGTCGCCGATGTGCCCGTCGGGTCCGAAGTCGTTCGACAGCCAACCGAAGCCGACGGTCCCACCAAAACGGACGTGGCGGTTCGCGACGAGCGTCTCGGGGATGTTGCGGGTGGCCGCTTCCATGTCCACCAGTTCAGGTGCGAGGTGCAGCATCAGCGACGTCTCGTCGGTGCCGCCGTGGATGCCCATCCCGTGCTCGTCGGCGGCTGACACCCCACCCTGGTCGGGTGGCACGCCGGGGTGAGCGAGGAACGTCATCAGCCCGTGCCGGAGCCGGATCTCACGGTTCGCGACACCGACCAACGCAGAGTTGCCACCGTGCCCGTTCATGAAGACCAGCTTGCGCGCCGGCGTGACCGCCACGCAGCGTCCGATGTCGTCGAGCACGCGCAGCAGGGTGTCGGCCGAGAGCCAGATCGTGCCCGACGACCAGGCGTGTTCGTTCGACTTCGTGTACGCGAGCGGCGGAAGCAGCCAGACGTCTCGGTCGGGTGCCGCACGGGCCACGGCCGCAATCGCGACCCGCTCGGCGATCAGTAGATCGGTGTTGAACGGGAGGTGCGGACCGTGCTGCTCCACCGCGCCGAGCGGCTGGATCAGGATCGAGCGGTCGGACAGCAGCGAATCCAGTTGTGGAGCGCGGAGTTCGTCGAGTCGGCGCGACGGGCGTTGGTCGTTGTCGTGGGACGGGGCAGGTGACACACCAGGAACGTTAGGCCCACGACCTCCGGGCGCGAGAGACTTCCGACGATGACGACACCCGATTTCGACGCAGTGGTGATCGGAGCGGGTCACAACGGCCTCGTCACGGCTGCCTATCTGGCTCGCGCCGGCATGTCGACCCTGCTGGTCGAAGCTCGCGACTCCGTCGGCGGCACCGCGTCGAGCGAGCAGTTCGCGGGAGCCACGGTCAACATCTGCAACTGTGATCACCTCACGTTCCGCACCACGCCCGTGATGGAGGAACTCGCGCTCGCCGATCACGGCCTCGTCTACCAGGAGGTCGAACCGGCGCAGCACAACACCACCTGGGACGCGGCCCGGACCGGATCGGCCTGGTCGAGCCACCACGACCTCGACGCCACGATCGAGGAGATCGCCCGCGTCGCTCCCGGGGACGTCGACGGGTATCGGCGGTACGCGAAGGCCGCAATGCCCGCGGTGCGGATGATCTTCGAGGCCGCGACGACGCCGCCGACGCTCGCCGGCCTCACCAAGCTTGCGCTCGCGCGACGACTCGCCGGCACTCCGGCGTTGTTGCGGTGGAGTCGTCGCAGCGCATCGGACGTCCTGCGGTCGTACTTCGAGACCGAGATCGTCCGGGGACCGGGAGCGGTGACGGGGCCGATGGTCTGGGGCATCTCCCCCGAGTTCGCAGGGTCCGGCCTCGGTGCACTCACGCACGCGATGCGCCACGTGGCCAAGGTCGGCCGACCGATCGGCGGGAGTGGACAGGTGCCCCAGGCGTTGCTCACCGCATTCCTGGCCGCAGGCGGCACCCTGCGCACGTCGGCCCTGGTGACCGAGATCTGCTGTACGGGTGACCGGGTCAGCGCAGTGCGGCTGCGCTCGGCGCTCGATGTCGATGGTGAATCGGATGACGACCGCGAACTGGTGTCAGCGTCCATCGTCGTGTCGGCCTGCAACCCTCACGACACGTTCCTGCGGTGGCTGAAGCATCCGCCCGCAGCCGCCGACGACCTGATCCGGCGCTGGAAGACGGTCCCCCATGCCGACGGGTACGAATCCAAGCTCGACGTGGTCCTCGACGCGGTCCCGCGCCTGCGTGAGAGCGAACGTTCGCTCGGCCCCACCACGGTGATCGCTCCCGAACTGGCTTCGATCCACCGTGGTCACGGGCTCATCTCGCAGGGTGCGGTGCTCGACGAGCCGGGGCTGCTCGTCAACGTGCCCACGCTGCTCGATCCGTCGATGGCTCCCGACGGCCACCACGTCCTGAGTCTGGAAGCGTTGTACACGCCGTACGGCCTGGCGGGTGGGTGGCCGGGTTCGACCGAGCCGCGCCGCTGGCTCGAAGCATTCGCCGACTTGTGCGAACCCGGGCTCCTCGACTCGATCGTCGACTGGCGTGCGGTCACCCCCGACCGGTACGAGTCCGACTTCCATCTTCCGGCGGGCCATGCCACGAGCTTCGCCGGCGGCCCGCTCGCAGCCTTCCGGAGCCCCCACCCCGAACTCACCGGCTACGAGACCGCCGTTGCCGGCCTGTACCTCACGGGCGCTGCGACGTTCCCCGGTGCAGGCGTGTGGGGCGCAAGCGGCCGCAACTGCGCCACCGTCGTCCTCGCCTCCCGCTGACCCAACCTCTGTTGATCGCTCCCGGATCGATCAACAGAGGTTGGGCGAAGCGAGGTCGACCGGGGGAACAGATGATCGTGTCGTACGGTTGTACACGGCGTCCCTCCTGAAAGGACCAACCTCCCCATGACCAATGGATCACTCGGCCTCGGCCGCTACTTCGGAATCCCGGTGCGGGCGCACTGGAGCATGGCTCTGGTCGCCGCGTTCTTCGGCGTGAATCTCGCCGGTCAACTGGGAACGACCGCAGGAATCCTGGCGGTCGCCGCGTTCCTCCTGTCGATCCTCGCCCACGAGTTCGGTCACGCACTCGTGGCCCGCCGGTACGGCGTGCAGACCGAGTCGATCGACCTGTGGGCGCTCGGCGGCGTCGCGCGACTCGACCGCGAGCCGCCGACACCTCGTGCCGACGGCTTCATCGCGGTCGCCGGACCGCTCGTGAGTCTCGTGATCGGAGTCGCCGCCCTCGGTGGCGGCATCCTCGTCGAGTCGAGGGTCATGGCGTGGGTCGGTGCCGTCAACCTGTTGCTCGCCGTGTTCAACATGCTGCCCGGGGCACCGCTGGACGGCGGTCGCGTGCTGCGTGCGGCGCGGTGGGCCCGGACCGGGAACAAGTACCGGGCGATGCGAGAAGCGGGCAACGTAGGCCGAGTGCTCGGATGGAGCATGGGGATCGCCGGCGTCGCGCTGATGTTCAACGGTCAGGGCGGGATCTTCATCGCCCTGACGGGTGTGTTCATCGCGGCGAACGCCAAGGCGGAGATCGCCGGCTCGTATCTGTTCGAACGCCTCGACGGGGTCAAGGTCCGCGATCTGACGTGGTTCGGCGTCGCGCACGCCGGATCCGACATGGACGCCGACTCGATGATCTGGCAGCGTTCACGCCTCGGCGGTGCCGGAATGGTGGCCGTCGACGCCAATGACGACGGCCAACTCGACGGACTCGTCCTGGAAGAGCAACTGTGGGCGGTTCCCGCCGAGCAGCGTGCACTGATCATGTTGAACAGCCTGATGGTTCCGTTCAGCCAGACCGCACAGGCCGGTCCCGACGACGATCTCTCGTCGGTCCTCCCGCGGCTCAACCCGCTGCGACCGGTCGTGACGGTGTGGAACGACGGCAAACTCGCCGGTGTGATCCCACCCAAGATCCTCCAGCAACGTCTGAACGCCGCACAGGCGGGTTGACCCCCTCACCCGGCGCTCGCCCCGTCGGCGTTCACGGGTCATCATCCGATGTCGTAACTTCACCACTTCACGATTCACGAGGGAGAGGTGACATGAACATCAAGCACTCGGTGCCGAATTGATCGGCACGTTCCGGTTGGTGCTGGGTGGGTGCGGTGCTGCCGTGCTCGCCGCCGACTTCGGCACCGGCGGCAACGGAACGAGCCTCGGGCTCGGGTTCCTCGGTGTCAGCCTGGCGTTCGGCCTCACCGTGTTGATCGGTGCCTACGCACTGGGCCACGTGTCGGGTGGGCATTTCAACCCGGCGGTCACGATCGGCGACGGTGCAGGAGCCTTCGCCTCGAACGGCTACGGCGAATTCTCCCCGGGTGGGTACGACCTGGGGGCTGCGTTCCTGGTGGAGGTCGTCCTGACCGCCGTGTTCCTCGTCGTGATCATGGGTGCCACGTCCAAGAAGGCGGCGCCCGCGATGGGAGGTCTGGCGATCGGTCTCGCATTGACGCTGATCCACCTCATCTCGATCCCCGTCACCAACACCAGTGTCAACCCCGCACGATCGACATCGCAGGCGATCTTCGCCGGCGGCGACCAGATCGCGCAGCTGTGGATGTTCTGGGTCGCTCCGACCATCGGCGCCGTGCTGGGCGCGTTGCTCCACCGCTACGTGATCGGCGACCCGGAAGACGTGATGATTCCCGAAGAACTCGCTCAGGGTGAAGGAACCATTCGCTGATTCGACGAGCCGTCAGGCCTCGGGGACGTAGCCGTCTCGGGCGGCGATCGGTGGCTTGTCCGACCACGGGAAGTTGATCCACAGGTCGGTGCGCTTCCACACGTAGTCGCACTTCACGACCGAGTGGGACTTCTCGTAGATCACCGCGGTGCGGACCTCGCCGACCTTGCCCTCGCAGAACTCCTCCACGGACTTGAGCGTGTTGCCGGTGTCGGCCACGTCGTCGACGATCAGGATCTTCCCGTCGGACAGGTCGACGAAGTCGGGGGCCGGTGGCAGGATCCGTGGCACGTCGAGCCGCTCGTCGACCCCGGTGTAGAACTCGACGTTCATCGTGTACACGTTCTTGATCGACAGGGCGTAGCCCATGGCTCCCCCGGGCAGGAGGCCGCCACGGGCGATCGAGAGGATCATGTCGGGCTCGTAGCCGTCGTCCGCGACCGTCTGTGACAGGTCACGAGTCGCCTCCCCGAACATGTCCCACGTCATGATCTCTCGCTCGTCTGCCATGCCGAGCGAACCTACACCGGTCGAGACCGTCTCGCTCCATCTCGATCGTGGCCGACAGATCACATCCAGGGTCGTCGGTCGGTGGAGGCTGCGACGAGGATGACGTCGCGAACAGCCTGCGCCTCGTCGAGCGGGATCATGCCGATCTCGATGGATCCAGCGGCGGTGACGAGGCGGATCCGTGCGAGCGCCCTGCGACGCTCGAAGATCGTCTGTGTGACGACGACGGCGTTGGCCTTGAACACCAGCGCCTGGTCGAGGTCGGTCGAGAGCAGACGGCGTTCGGACGCGAGTTCGTCGCCGATCGACCAGCGTTGATTGGACACGGCGCGACGCGCAGCGGCCCAACTCGGCGCGATCAGGCCCGTCGCCAGCAGTGCCCACGGCCCCACCGCGAACCAGAGTCCGACGACGAACGCTGCGACCACGACGATCGCAGTGCACACGGCCGGCCACGCAGTCGCAGGATCGACACGTCGATCGTCACGGTGCGGCGAGTGTGCGGCGACCCGTACCCGGCGGCGGATGTCGTCGAGTTCGGTCCCGCTGCAACCGTTCAGGTCCAGATCACCGTGGCCGATGGTGGACAGCGTGACCGAGTACAGGCCCGCCCGACGTTGCAGCAGGTTCTGACGACTGGAGACCATCTGGATCCGTTCGACACTGCTCGCCCGACTCGTCCGCGAGAGCAGACCCGAGGTCCGCTGCACCCGAGCCGATGTCGCCCTCAGAGTGAGCGCCCAGTCGGTCAGCAGAATCCGCACGACGTTGAGCGCAACGGCCACCAGGATGCACGCCGCCAGGAGGAGCGGGACCCCCCGCAACGGCACCGAACGGACCAGCCCGTCGATCGGCTCACCGAACAGGAAGTCGCCGATCTCGTCGCCGAACGCGAAGAGCGGGGCGAGCAGGACGAGCCCGCTGAGTGGCCAGGTCGTGAGGGCTGTTCTCACGAGCCGTCGCCATCCATGGGTGAACACGACCTCATCGGGCTCTGATTCGGGTCCGTCGACGCGTGCCGGTGCGATGACCGACGGCACCGGTGAGGGCCGAGGCGCATCGGTGACCGCCGCTCGTTCGAGTGCCTCGGCGACCTCGCGTGTGACGGCCGCGATCTCGAACTCGGCGCCGTCGGACCCGGCCGAGTCGACCGAGACCTTCACCAGACCGACCACCCGGTGCAGGGGTTCCTGCTCGATCGAGATGCTCTGGATCCTGTCGAGCGGCACGGTCAGGCGGTCCGCACGCACCACGCCGGACCGCACGACGAGTTCGCCGTCGACCACCTGGAAGGTGGAACGCCACCACGACACACCACCGAACGCCGACAGAGCGGCTCCTGTGAGGAGGACCAGCAGTGTGAGCGAGCCGGCCAACAGCGTGTTCCACAGGAAGAGCAGACCGACGCCGACCTGCACGATCCCGATCCGACGGACCAGTTTCAGGCCGAAGAACAGGATCGCGAGTGGTGACTGGCGTTGCGGCTCGGCGAGGTCGATCACGCGTCGCGATGAACGTCGACGTGCGAATACTCGGACACGAGCTGCTTGATCCGCTCGGCCTCGGCGAGGGCGAGACCGGGGATCGAGATGTTCGGCCCCGCAGAGGTGATCTCGAGTGACGCGAGTCCGACGGCACGCTCCACCGGCCCTCGTGTGAGGTTCACGTGTTGCACCCGTGAGAACGGCAGCGTCTGGGTGCGATGCGTGATGACACCGTTGCGCAGCGACACGTCGTGGTCCCGGAGTTGGTAGGCGAGCCGGCGCACCTCGACTGCTGCGACGATCGCCGATCCGGCGAGGACAGCCACGAGGAGAACTCCGAGTCCTGCCGCCACCGACCCGTCGATCCAGATCGATGCGACGAAGGCGACGATCACCACCACGACCGCCGTGATCGCGGTGCCGGTGAGTCGGACACGCAGGTAGCGACGGTCGACGGGCACGAATGCATCGTCACTCAGACGTGGGACACGATCGAGCGGGATCGGGTCGTTGGTGAACGCCATGCGAGATCCGTCAGTGACTCCGGGCGTCGCAGCTGCTCACAGGCAGATGTCGGACGGGCGGACCGGGACCCGGTTCAACGGCTTGTCGACTCCCGCCTGACGGAGTGCGTCGCGGATCGCCGCGACGATCGCCGGGGTGGACGAGATGCAGGGTGGCTCACCGACACCCTTCGCGCCGAGTGGCGCGTGCGGGTCGGGCTGCTCGATCAACGTGGCCACGACGGGCGGCATGTCGAGGAACGTCGGGAGGAGGTAGTCCGTGAAGTTCGGGTTCCGGATCACACCGTCGATCTGGATGATCTCCTCCATCAGCGCCAGACCCAGACCCTGTGCGATGCCGCCCTCGATCTGCCCGGTGACCGACAGCGGATTGAGTGCGTTGCCGACGTCCTGTGCCGTGGCGATCTGCACGACCTTGACCAGCCCGAGCTCGGGGTCGACGTCGACCACGGCGCGGTGAGCGACGAAGGCGAATGCGGTGTGGCAGTTGCCCTGGCCGTTCTCGTCGAGGTCGTCGGTCTTCGGGTGGTGGTATTCGACGGTCTCGTCGATGTCGAGCCCGGACGACGCCTCGGCAACGGGGATCCGCAGGTCGCCGGCGGTGTCGATCACGTCGGTGCCGTCGATCATCAGTCGAACCGGCTCGATGCCGTGTGCCGCGCCGACGGCTTCGAACAGGCGCTCGCGGGCGGCACGGCAGGCGGCATCGACCGCTCCCCCGCTCATCCACGTCTGCCGGGACGCCGAGGTGGACCCGGCCGATCCGATCGTCGTGTCGATCACGTCGAGCACCACGTCGTCGACTCCGAGGACGGTCCGGGCGATCTGGCCGGCGATGGTGATGAAACCCTGGCCGACCTCGGCCGTGGCGAACTTGAGGGTGGCGACTCCGTCGGCGAGACGGCAGCGCGCCGTCGAGTAGTCGTCGAAGTTCTCGGAGTACATGAGGTTCTTGATCGACACGCCCCAGCCGATGCCGCGCACGATGTCGCCGGCGTCGGCGGTGCGACCCGCTCCGCCCGGCAGTTTCATCGCGTCGGGCGACCCGTCCGCCCGTGCGTGCCCGCCGACCGGTTCGTCGGGCAGCGGCAGGGCTGCGGTTTCGCGGATGCACTCCTCGACGGGAGCGACGTTCAGCACCGGTTGGCCGGTGAGCAGCGTGTCGCCGGTGCGCATCGCATTGCGCAGCCGCACCTCCTCGGCGGTGATTCCCGCTGCGGCGGCGATGCGGTCCATCTGCGACTCGTAGGCGAAGCAGGCCTGCACCGCGCCGAAGCCGCGCATCGCTCCGCACGGGAGGTGGTTGGTCCGCACGGCGTAGCCGTCGACGGTCCCGTTCTCGCACCGGTACGGACCCTGGGTCATGGTGATGCCGTTGATCAGCACGGCCGACGACGTGGACGCGTACGCACCGCCGTCGAACACGAAGCGTGCCTCGACGTTGACCAGGCGACCGTCGGCGTCGGCGTGGTGACGCATCCAGATCGTGGCCGGATGCCGGTGGACGTGGCCGAGGAAGCTCTCGGCGCGGGAGTACGCCATGCGCACGGGTCGCCCGAGCCGCAGAGCCAGGAGACACGAGTGGACCTGGAGGCTGATGTCCTCACGGGCGCCGAACGCTCCCCCGACGCCACCGAGCACGAGGCGCACCTTGTACTCGGAGAAGCCGAGGCATGCGGCGATCTGCTTGCGATCCTCGTGGAGCCACTGGGTGGCGACGTGGAGTTCGACGCCGTCGGCGCCCGGGTCGGGGTGGGCGATCGCCGCTTCGAGACCGAGGAACGCCTGGTCCTGCATGCCGATCTCGTAGGTGCCCTCGATGACGATCGGGCCCGTGGCCGACGTGTCGCCGTGGACGATGCGCTGGTGGCGGATCAGGTTGCCGTCGGGATGGATCGGTTCGTGGCCGCCGGCGATCGCGACCTCGGGGTCGAGCAACGGCGGGAGCACCTCGTAGCGGACGTCGATCGCCGCGAGCGCTCGTCGTGCGGTTTCGGGGTCGATCGCGGCGACGGCCGCGATCGGTTCGCCGACGTAGCGCACCACGTCGGAGGCGAAGACCGGTTGGTCCTGGCTGATCAAGCCGTACGTGGCTTGGCCCGGGACGTCGTCGGCGGTGATGACGGCCTCCACGCCGGTGATCTTCCACGCCGCTGACACGTCGATGGAGACGATGCGTGCGGACGGATGCGGCGAGCGCAGAGTGGCGCCGAACAGGCACCCGTCGGCGGAGAGGTCCGACGAGAACGCGTACGTGCCCTGCACCTTCTCGATGCCGTCGGGGCGGACGGGCGAGTCGCCGATCGTGCCGGGTCGGACCGTCGCATGAGATGCGGTGCCGGTGAGCGTGTCGGTCATCGTGCACCTCCGCGAGCGACCGACACCTGTTGGACGGCATCGATGATCCGCCCGTAGCCCGTGCACCGACACACGTTGCCGGCCAGCTCCTCACGGATCTCGGTGTCGCTGGGTTCCGGCGTGCGTTCGAGCAGATCGTGGACCGCCATGATCAGGCCCGGCGTGCAGAACCCGCACTGCACGGCGCCTGCGTCGACGAAAGCCCGCTGCACATCGCTCGGAGCGCCGACGGGCGCCACACCTTCGATCGTGACGATCTCCTGGTCGACGGCGGTGGCCGCCATGACGAGGCACGAGCAGACGAGGCTGCCGTCGACGGTGACGCTGCACGAGCCGCACTCCCCCTGCGTGCAAGCGCCCTTCGAGCCCATCAGCCCGATCCGGTCGCGCAGCACGTCGAGGAGGCTCTCGCCGAGCCAGGAGTCGGCCACGTCGTGGTCCGCTCCGTTGACCCGCAACGTGAAGATCTGGTTGCTCACTGAGAATCTCCCTGCACTGTGAAGGCCCGCCGGGCGAGCCGGGCGCCGAGGACCCCGACGGCGTGTCGTCGGTAGTCGGCGCTCGAGCGGTGGTCGGTGATCGGGGTGCTGGCCGCACTGACGAGTCGACCGAACTCGTCGAGCGCCTCCGAGCCGACCGTGCCGGCGGACCAGTCGACGGCGGACGCGATCTGCTGCTCGGCATCGGTGCAGCGGATGATCGTCGGGCCGACGGAGCCGAGCGCGATCGCCGCCTTCCGTTCGGCGGAATCGACGGCGAGGCAGGCACTGGCCACGGCGATCACCATGGCATTGCGCACACCGACCTTCGCGTACCCCTGCCAACCGTCGCGGACCCGCAGGACGATCTCGGCGATGATCTCCCCGGGTTCCAGCGAGGTGCGCTTCACCCCGACCATCAGCTCGTGGACGGAGATGGTGCGCTCGCCGGTGGCCGACACCAGTCGCACCTGGGCGTCGAGCGCCGAGAGGACGGGAAGACCGTCACCGGCCGGCGAGCAGGTGCCGAGGTTGCCGCCGAGCGTGCCGGCATTGCGGATCTGCGGTGAGCCGACGGTGCGTGATGCTTCGGCCAGGGCCGGCAGGAGCTCGGCGATCGGCGGCTGCATCAGCTCGGTGTAGGTGACGCCCGCACCGATGGTCACCACACCGGAGACCGGGTCGTGGCGCCACGACCGCAGGTCGGTGACCCGGTTGAGGGCGATCACCAGGTCGTCCGGGCGGCGATGGCCGTCGTTGATCTCGACCATCGCATCGGTTCCGCCGGACAGCAGCATGGCGTCGGGGTGCTCTCCGAGCAGTCGGACCGCGTCGTCGAGGGAGGTGGGGACGGCAACCGTCATGACGCGAACTGTACAAAACGTTCGACCCGGATGGTCGGACCCGCCCCAGCGT
This sequence comes from Ilumatobacter sp., assembly GCF_039969435.1. Classification (GTDB taxonomy): domain Bacteria; phylum Actinomycetota; class Acidimicrobiia; order Acidimicrobiales; family Ilumatobacteraceae; genus Ilumatobacter_A. Next base: position 495,824 of record NZ_JBDVNU010000036.1, on the reverse strand, counting down.
TCACGCTGCCGAAACGCCGGGATCGAGCACTCGTGAGCCGGCGCGCCACCTCAGACGACGAACGGGCAGTGGCGACAGCCCGATTCACAGCAGTATCCGCGCCGGGCCAGGAACGCGGCCGTGAAGACGCTGAAACCGCTCAGCGGATCCGCGTAGGTCGGCAGGTTGGCGTCGACCGCCGCGCGGTGGCGTTCCAGGATCTCGGTCGCCCGCACGTCGTCGGCGGCGAGACGCGTCGGGTGCGGCGTCGAGATCCATCCGTCGCGGAGGCGGACGCTCGACTCCGGCGGATGATCCACGGCGAGAGCCTACGAGTGGCCCCGTCGGGACTGGTACGTTCGCACCGATGGCGGTACTGGATCGACGGACACGGATCGCGGACCGCACTCCCGTCGGCGACGACGCGACGCCGGACCGCCGGGCGTCCGTGAACGGTGTGGATCTCGGTGCCACGCTGTCCTGGTACCGACACGGCCGCAACGACCCCACCACGTGGATCGACCGCGTCGGGAAGGGTCCGCAGGCGGCCGGTCGGTTCGTGCGAGCGACCTGGACACCCGACGGGCCCGCCACGGTGCACCTCCGTTGGTCGAGTGGCGCAGCCGTCGACGCCGACGCGTGGGGGCCCGGAGCTGCGTGGCTCCTGGCACGGGTCCCTCTCATGATCGGCGAATCGGATCAGGGTGACGCCACGCTCGAGTTCGACGCCCACCCGGTCGTGGCCGCAGCGGCTCGGGCGAACCGGTTCGTCCGGTTCGGGGCGAGCGGCACGCTGTACCACGAGCTGTTGCCGGTGATCCTCCAACAGCGCATCACCGCGCTCGAGGCGAAGCACCAGTGGACGGTCCTGTGTCGGGAATTGGGCGAGGAGGCGCCGGGCCCGTTCGCGGGTCTGGTCGTCCCACCGGCGCCCGACGTGTTGCGGCGCCAGCCGAGTTGGTGGTTCCACCCGCTCGGCGTCGAGCGCAAGCGGGCGCAACCGTTGATCGAAGTGGCCCGGCACGCGTCGAAGTTCTGGGACTGGGCGCAGCTCGAGGCAACCGAGGCCGCACGACTCCTTCGACTGATCCCCGGTGTCGGCGTGTGGACGACCGGTTGCGTCACGGGTCCCGCCATGGGCGACGTCGACGCGGTGCCGGTGGGCGACTTCCACGTCAAGAACATCATCGGCTGGAACCTCGCCGACGAGGCCCGTGCGACCGACGAGCGTATGCTCGAACTGCTCGCGCCCTACACCGGCCGACGCGGCCGTGTCGTGCGAGCCGTCACGGCCCACGGCCGAGGCGCACCGAAGTTCGGACCCAAGCAACGCATCGTGTCGATGTCGCGCTGGTGAACCCCCAGATCCTCACGAGAAGCCGCCGATGACCGACACCGTTGACGAGAGCACCATGGACGACGACACGTCCGTCGAGAGCCTGCCTCCCCCGGCGCCCGACGACGAGGCGACGCCGTCGACCCCGCACGCATCGTCCGACGTCGAGGAGACCGTTCCGGACATCGAAGAACTCCGCTGGCGTCGGGCGGTGATGGTCGGCCTGATCGCCTACGTGGTGTCGCGCCTGTGCGTGCTCGGCGGTGCGATCGTCCGGGCGTCACAGGTCACGATCGACGCCCGCCAGGACGGTGAGGCCGAGGAGAGTGCAATCAGCCTGATCACCGGCGTGTTCACGTCGTGGGACGGGCGCTGGTACCTCGAATTGGTCCGCAACGGCTATCCGGACAGCATCCCCGCCGACATCACCTACGAGCAGACCGAGGCACGCGCCGCGTTCTTCCCGATGTACCCCGGGGCCGTCCGCGTGCTCGATTCGGTGCTCCCCGGCGGTGACACGGCCGCCGCCCTGTTCCTGAACTTCGTGTTGGGTGCCGTCGCCGTCGTGCTGGTCGGCCTGCTCGCACGACGCGTCTTCTCGGCGTCGGTGGCGGCGCGGGCAATGGTGCTGTTCGCCGTGTTCCCCGGATCGTTCGTCCTCTCGTTCGCCTACTCCGAAGCGCTGTTCATCGTCTTCGCGGCCTCCTGCCTCCTGCTCCTGTACGACGAGCAGTGGCTGCTCGCCGGCCTCGCTGCGGCGCTCGCGACCGCGACCCGACCGAACGGCGTGGCGATCGTGTTCGCCTGCCTGGTCGCGGCGGCCATCGCGGTCAAGACCAAGCGTCAGTGGTCGTCGTTGCTGTCGGTGCTGCTCGCACCGCTCGGCTTCATCGGCTTCCAGTTGTACGTCGACGACGTCGCAGGCGAACGCGGGGCCTGGTTCCGCGTGCAGACCGAGGCGTGGTCCGAGGGGACGAGCTTCGGGGCGACGGCCGTGGAGAACACGTTCAGCTTCATCACCAGCCCGTTCGACTCCACCGCCGACGCACTCACCGTCCTGTCGCTCGGTGCGCTCGCACTCATGGCGTTCGCGGCATGGAAGAAGCGTCTCCCGCTCCCCTGGGTCGCGTTCAGCGCCGTCGTCGTCGCGCTGATGCTGATCCCCGAGACCGTCACGGCCCGTCCGCGATTCGTGTTCACCGCGTTCCCGTTGTTCATCGCCGTGGCGGCGTGGTGGCCCCAACCCGGCGGGCGTGCGGGGATCGGTGCGGACCCCGAGGTCGAACCCGGAGACGACGCATTGAGTTGGGAACACCAGAGTTGGAACTTCGTGCTGATCGTCTGTGGCGCGGGCCTGGGCATCCTCACGAACCTGTACGGCGTGTTCGGCGCCATCCCGTGATGCGCACGCTGGTCGTCGTGCCGACCCACGACGAGGCCGACAACATCGCCGATCTCCTCGATGGGCTCGACCGGCACGTTCCCGATGCCGACGTCCTCGTCGTCGACGACGCCTCGACCGACGGCACCCGGTCGATCGTGCGCTCCAGGCCCGACTTCGGAGGTCGGCTCCGCATCGTCGAGCGTGACGAGAAGAAGGGTCTGGGCGACGCATACGTGCATGCCTTCGGCCTCGCACTCGCCGACGGATACGACGCCGTCGTGGAGATCGACGCCGACCTCTCCCACGACCCCGCAGCGCTTCCGATGATGCTCGACCTGGCCCGACGCGACATCGACGTCGTGATCGGTTCGCGCTACATCCCCGGCGGCTCCGTCGTCGGCTGGCCGCGCCGTCGCACGTGGCTGTCCCGCTGGGGAAACCGCTACGCGGCGATCGCTCTCGGCCTGGCGATCAACGATGCGACCGCCGGCTACCGGGTCTATCGGGCCGACACTCTGCGACGCATCGATCTCGGCGCCGTCCGTGCCGAGGGGTACGGCTTCCAGATCGAGATGACCTATCGGGCGGTCGCCGCCGGATGCAGCATCGTGGAGGTTCCGATCGTGTTCCGTGACCGTGTCGCGGGTGCATCGAAGATGAGCGGCAACATCGTGCGCGAGGCGTTCCTGCTCGTCACCTGGTGGGCGGTCGGCGACGCGATCACGCTCCGTCGTCGTCGGCGGGCGTACAACGACCACGACTGAACGGCGGCATCACGACGACGGCGTGGTCGCATCGCGCAGCGCCGGTTGTCCGATGGTCACGTCGATGTCGAGCGCCTCGCCGAGCAGATCCGACCGTTCCCGTGCGGCGTAGATCTCCAGCTCCAGGTCGAGGTCCGGGTCGGAGCCGACCGGCTCGACGAGGAGCGAACGGTCGCTGGTGATCGCCCGGACGGAGCGGACCGATCCGGCGTGGCGACGATCGAGGCCGATCGCGATCCGGAGCATGCCGGCGAGGATCTCCACGAGTTTGCGGTCCTCGGGCGACAAGGAGGCGAACTCGGGGTGCTTCGTCCTCGGCCGGCTCTTGCGGTGGTACCGCGCGATCACGGCGATCATCTCGACCTCGTGCTCGGTGAACCCGGTCAACTGCTCGCTGTGGCGAACCACGTAGTACGTGTGCTTGTGGTGGCTCGAGTGGCTGATCGACAGGCCCACGTTGTGCACGAGCGCTGCGGCGTCGAGGAGTTCGCGGGCGTCGTCGCCGAGGCCGTGCAACTGTGTCGTGCGGTCGAACAGCGACGTCGCGAGGAGTGCGGTGTGTTCGGCGTGTGGCGGATCGGGATCGAGTTGGTGTGCGAGCCGCAGGAGGTTGGTCCGCCGCAGATTGCTCAGTTCCTGCCCGGCAGCGCGTCCGAAGCGATCGAAGAGCACGCCTTCACGTAGGGCGTACTCCGACACGGTCACTTCCGACACACCGAACGCGGTCAGGATCTCGCTGAGGAGAATCGCTCCGGCGACGATGATGTCGACCCGTTTGGCATCTAGCCCCGAGAGTTCCAGTCGCTCCGCAGCGGTGCGTGAGGTCAGGGCCGCCACGACGTCCTCGGCGTCCTCCGCCGTGAAGATCGCGCCGTTCAGATGGCGGGGCTTGTCTCCCCGTGCCGCCAGCGCCATCGCCGCGATGGTCGAGATCGTCCCCGAACAGCCCACCGTCATCTCCGGTTGGTGGCCACCGAGGTCGTGGGCGACGGGAGCGAGTGCCGATCGGACGTAGCGGCGACACGCCTCGACCGCTGATGACGAGACGGACCCGTCGCCGCGGTCGACGTCGGCGAAGAACCGCTGAGTCAGCCGGATGGCGCCGAGCTTCATGCTGCGCGCCTCGATCACCTGATCACCCGTGCCGACGCACAACTCGGTGCTGCCGCCGCCGATGTCGACGACGAGCAGACGGCGATCGAACACGGGCAGCGCCTGGAGCACTCCGAGATGGATGAGACGGGCCTCCTCGAACCCGGTGATCACCTCGACGTCGATGCCGACCTCGCTGCGTACCCGCCGGATGAAGTCCGCCCTGTTGGTCGCCTCGCGCACTGCACTCGTCGCCACTGCGACCAGTTCGACGTCGCCGTAGCTACCGGCCACCTCCTTGAGGCGGGCCAGCGACGCGACGCCGCGGTCAATCGCCTCGGCGGACAGTTCCTTCATCTCCCCGGCACCCTCACCGAGGCGGACCATGTCCTTCTCGGTGGTCAACATCTCGAATCCGCCGTGCTCGGCGATGCGGGCGACGACCAGGTGCATCGAGTTCGTCCCGATGTCGACGGCCGCTTTGATGTCCGCTCTCGCCACGTCGTCAGTGTGTCAGCAGCGCAGCGACGATCCGCGACCCGTCACTGCCTCCACCCGACCGGTCCCGGCGATGTCGGGCGGGGTCCGTTGCGCTTCCCTGCTCTGGGGTGTCGGCGGTTGCGACGATCGTCGGTCGACCAGCGTGAGATGATGCCGATGATGTCGCGTCAACCGATCGAGCGGGAAATCTCGGAGATTTGTTCGGCCGTACACGGCTCGGTGACGCACCTCGGTGGTCCTGACACGCCGCTCGGCCACGCAGAGGCGACGGGGTCCCGGCGGTGTCGGGCGGGGCCGGCTCGAGCCCTTCGAGCGTGATCTGCCGGGAACGCACTGTGTCCGGTGGTTGCTCGTCGTCCGCCCCAGTGTGGAGGGCTGTCGGTCGCGCGCGTGTTCGGCACAATCGGCACATGTTCGAAGACGTCGTATCCGGTCTGGTCGACCTCGACGACGATGCCCTGACCGACCGGATCGGGACGCTCGAACCGGAGCGTCGCCGGGTCGAAGCTGAACTGGCCGCGGCAATCGCGATGGCCGACGCTCGAGGTGTCGACGCTCACGACGGTCACCGCTCGATGACGGGCATCTGAAGGCCACGTGCAACTGGTCGAATCACGAGACACGACGCTTGCGATCCGTCGCAACTGCGGTGAACGCCCATCCCTCGATTGGCGAGGCGTGGAGATGCCGGCGTGTCGGCGGCCCTCAGGTCGCCGTTCTCGCAGCGACGCACGCCATCCGCCGCATCCGAGACGCTCTGCCGTACGTCGTCGAGTCGTTGTTGGCGAATGCCGAGGAGATGTGCTTCGAGGGCTTCGCAGGCACGGTGGAACACTTCGTGGCCCTGGCCGACGCCGACGCCGACGGCGCGCACGACCAGCGTGACGATGCGATCGAGCATCGCAGCGCCGCGGTGAACGAGGTGGGTCACACGCTCGACGTGCGCGTGTTCGGTGGCGATGGCGTCACCACCGACGAGGTCATCGGGATCCGTGGTGAACGTCGTGATCGATGCGCGCACGTTCGCCCGGATCCTGGCCGCCGGAGGCCTGGCCCCGACCTCGGTCGATGGTTCCCCGGTCGACCCGTGCATCCCCACGAAGTGCTTCGCGCCGTGCCGGTAGGTCACGTGCGTCGGGTGGTCCTCGATGCCGATGGGCACGTCGTCGACTTCGGTCGCACGAAGCGACTGTTCGAAGGCGCAGCCCGCCAGGCCGCCAAGCTCCTGGTCCGGCACTTCCATCACCCTGGATGTGATCTGCCGGCCGGATGGTCCGATGTCGATCACGACATCGAGTGGGGCGACGACGGTCGGACGGACCAGTCGAACGCCGGCGTGTTGTGTCGCAGCCACAACATCGCGAAGCATCGACTGCAACTCAGACGCCGACGCGCCGACAACGGAATCGACGACACCGTGCGGCCCGATGGCACGGTCATTCTGCCCGTCGGCACCCGCACACCCCGGTTCGATCCCGACGTCGACCCACCCGACGACCCCGACGAGATCCGACGCCGACAACACATGGCTCGCCAACGCCTTCGAGCCTGTTGTCGTGAGCCGGCAGCGTGACCGTCCCGGAGTGGCCGACTGGGTACTCAGCGCACCGAGGGTGCGTGCCGATCGGTGATCGCATCGCTCGATGCAGCCGGCCGGACGATCGATGATCGTCTGGATGCGGCGACGAAGGCGAGCACGAGTCCGGCGGTGGTGACTCCGGCGACGGTGATCGCCTCGTCCAGGAGGAGGGCCGCCCAGATGAGGGTGAGCATGGGTTGCAGGAGTTGGATCTGGCTGACTCGTGCGACTCCACCGATGTCGAGCCCGGCGTACCAGGCGAAGAATCCGAGGTACATGCTGAACAGCGACACGTAGGCCAGGCCGGCCCAGTTGGAGAACTCGGGCTGGTCGACGCCGTGCATCGCGAGGGACACCGTCGCAACAGGGAGAGTCAGCGGCAGCGCGACGATCAACGCCCACGAGATCGTGTGCCATCCACCGATCTCCTTGGTCAGCACGGCGCCTTCGGCGTATCCGACCGCAGCGGACGCGACAGCGAGGACGAAGAACACGTCGGCGAGCTCGGGGCGGCCGTTCGCGCCGGTCGCGATCGAGAAGATCACGACGGTGGCGAGACCGCCACACGCTGCGAGCCAGAACTGCCAGCTCGGTCGTTCGCCGTGGCGAAGCGTGGCCACCAACGCGGTCGCCGCCGGCAGCACACCGATCACGATTGCGCCTCGCGACGCCGTCGATGTCTCGAGTGCGAGACCGGTGAAGAGCGGGAAGCCGACGATCACTCCGGCGCCGATGATGAGCAGAGACTTCAGGTGCTGACGGTCGGGTCCTGGTGTTCGGGTGATGGCCAAGACGCCTGCAGCACATGCCGCTGCGAGAACAGCCCGTCCGAAACCGACCGTCCAGGCTCCGAACGCCTCGACGGCTTCGCGTGTCGCTGGGAGGCTCAGCGAGAAGATCACTATGCCGACGAATCCGAAGACGAGGCCGACCGATTCACTGCGGCCGTGGATAGCGCTACTCTTGTCTCTCATGATTCACGATAGCGCTGCGCGTCGGGTGGTCGGTCACCTCGACGCGATCATCACTGCCGGCAGCGCCGGAGACCGACTGCCCTCGGTGCGCACCTTGATGGCAGAACTCGGCGTGAGTCCGGCGACGGTTCGGGCGGCCGTGAGCGAACTGGTGCGGGCCGAGCGGATCGAGACGATCTCCGGCAGCGGCACCTTCATTCTCGCGACGCCGACCCGGCAGTCCGATGACGTGGATCGCGGATGGCAGACCGCTGCGCTGTCGCCTCATCACCTCGACATCGACTTCCCGGGGCCCCTCCAAGTGGCTGCGCCACCCGACACCATCGACCTGGCGAGCGGCTATCCGGACGCCACGCTCCAGCCGATCGCGCTGCTGACCAAGGCGATGCGCGACGCCGCCCGGCGGCCCGGGACCTACGGACGTGCTCCCGGCGAAGGGATCGAACCGCTCCGATCGTGGTTCGCCGCCGAACTGCACCCGAAGCGCCGACATGACGTGCTGATCACGTCGGGGGGCCAAGCCGCGTTGTCGCTCATCTTCCGTTCGATCGCCCTCCCGGGCGACACGGTCGTCATGGAAACCCCCAGCTACATCGGAGCGATCGCTGCGTGCCGGGCCGCCGGCCTGACTCCTGCAGCGGTGGCGGCCGACGACTCAGGCGTCCGTGTCGACCAACTCGAAGCGGTCATCGAAGCGACCGGTGCCCGACTCGTCTATCTCCAACCGCGGTTCCACAATCCGACGGGTGTCCACCTCCACGTGGAGCGGCGCAGGCCCCTCATGGAACTGGCTGCCGAGCGCGGTCTGATCCTGATCGAGGACGACTGGCTGTACGACCTCGACGACCCGACGACCCGGTCACGTCCTCTCGCATCCGACGATCCGAACGGCCATGTCATCCACATCCGTTCGCTCTCGAAATCGGTTGCGCCGTCGATGCGCATCGCCGGCCTCGCATCGCAGGGTGTCATCGCCGAGCGGCTCAAGGCAATGCGAACCGTCGAGGACTTCTTCGTCTCGCCGATCCTGCAGGAGACCGCACTGAACGTCGTGACCAGTACCGGCTGGGTACGACACCTGCGCGCCATGCGCCTCGAGCTTCGAACCAGACAAGCAGCACTCCGCGACGCCATCGGCGCCATCGACTGCTGGGAACCGCCCATCGTCGGAGGACCGCTTCACCTCTGGCTTGGCCTCCCGCCCCACCTCGACGCCGTCGCCGTTCGAGACGCAGCGCTTCGACGAGGCGTGTCGATCATCGCCGGGAACCAGTGGTATCCGAGCGACCCACGATCCACGCACATCCGACTGAGCAACGCGTCCATGCCCGCCACCCAGATCCGTGAAGGTGTCGAACGACTCGGCTCAGCGCTCGAAGGACATCGACCACAACCACTGGGCTGATCGGGCGAGCAACTCGTCCGACAGCTCGAGGGCTGCTCAGGAGCAGTCGTCGGACTCCACGCCGGGCAGCGCCTCGTGCACGTCGACCGCGATGCGGTACGTGCCGGGGTTCGGCAGCCGAGCGACGATCCACCCGTTCGCATCCTGATCGAGGCAGGCGCCGCCGTCGATCTCGAGTTCGTCGCTGTACGCGAAGCGCACCGTCGTCAGAGCTGCCTGGTCGGTGCGCAGGACGACGCTGTCGGCATCCTGGCTCACGAGCACGGCGGGCGAATCGACGATCGGCACGTAGTCGAGCACCTCGTAGAGCGTCCAGTCGTCGTTGCGCCAGACGACCTGGAGCCACGGGATGTCGCGGACGACTCCCTCCTGGTCCAGGAGTCCGGCCTCGGCGACGCCGCCTTCGTCGAGCGCGGCGTCGGGCCGGGCGATCCACCGAACGGCGTTGTCGTGGAGCCACGTGTGGTACTCCTCGGTGCCGAGCTGGTCGCCGTCGAGCTCGTAGAGCTCTTCGTTCCTGGCGAGATCGACCTGGCGCTCCCAGCCGCGGGCGTACGGCAATTCGGTCGCGACGAACCACGCTTCCCAGTGGTTGTCGGTGAACGGGATCTCCAAGCGGCCGACCGGTCGGCCGTCACGGTTCCGGGATTCGACCTGGTCGATGAGCGGGAGGTGGTACTCGACCGCCGTGGAGTCATCACCCGACCATGCCACGGCAGCTTTGAAGCCGGGCATCATCGCCCACGCGACCCCGACGACGGCCAGGACCCCGAACCAGCGCCGCCGGCGATCATCGAATGCCGCCAGGGCGGTGACGCCGAGCGGGATGCCGACGAGCTGGGCGAGCCGGAGGAAGTTGCCGCCGAGTGGATTGGGAACGATCCACACGGCGATCGATGCGATGATCGACAGTGCGCACGCCAGACGTACGGCCCGGATCTTCAACCGCCAGGCGACGAACCCGAGGACCACGATCGAGACCAGGAAGTGACCGGTGCGGAACGGAAACCGTCCGGCGGAACCGAAGAGCACAGCGACCACGAGCAGGGGCGCCGCCGTGGCCGCGCCGATCGCGAACGCCGCACGCACCATCGCACGGTCCAGATCCAGGTGGCCAGCCCTCTCACGGCGGACACCGTCGAGCGCGACGGCGCCCGCCGCGATCCCGAGGAACACGGCCGCAACCGGGCTCGCGAGTGGTGTCACGAGCGCCAGCATCACTGCGAGCGGGACGTACCTGCGGTGCCACGCGAGCAGTGCGCTCAGCGCGAGGGCGAAACCGAGCCCGAACGACACCCTCCCGACCACGATGTTGACGCCGGCGCCCAACGCGAACACCGCATTCGCTGCGTGCGTCGTCGGTCCCGGAGCGAGTCGGTCGGTGAGCGAGGAGAACGCCCACGTGCCGACGAGGGACGCGATGGCGACCACCGTCACCGGTCCGAACCACGCGGTGAGCACCGGGGTGATCACGCTGTACCCCGGGGTCGAGTGCCCGCCGTACCAGTGGTTGTTCCACACCCCGAAGCCGGACCGATCCCACACCCACGCCCGCAGCAGATGTGCCGGGTAGTCCGCGCCACGTACCCCGGTGACGAGCACCCCGGTGGTCACGGCGAGGACGACCAGACACGGGAAGAGCCACGGCGCCCGCCTTGCGAACCCGGCTCGGGAACCCACAGTCGCTCCCGCCGTTCCCACGTGGCCCAGTCAACCAAACCGGCGACAGGTCCGCTCGCCGTGCCGCCTCGGGTTGCGAGCGCACTCTGCGCCGAACTCCGGTCTCGTGCCTGCCAGGATGGTGCTCATGGCAGACCTCGCGACTCGTGCTCAGCAACTGCTCGATCTCCACCACTCAGGCACCACGCTGGTGCTGCCGACGGTGTGGGACGCGTGGTCGGCCGGAGCGATCGTCGCCGCTGGATCCCCTGCGTTGACGATCGGCAGTCACCCCCTCGCCGACTCGCGCGGGCAGGGCGACAACGAGGCGATGTCGCTCGACGACGCCCTGGACGGCATCCGTCGGATCACCGCCGCGGTCGACGTGCCGGTGAGCGCCGACATGGAGTCGGGCTACGACACCGCCCCTGCAGAACTCGTCGAGCGGATCCTCGATGCGGGAGCGGTCGGCATCAACATCGAAGACACCGTCCACTCCGAGAAGCGTCTGCGCTCGGCCGCCGAGCACGCCGACTACATCGGCGCACTCCGGTCCGCAGCCGACGCCACCGGAGTTCCACTCGTCGTCAACGCCCGCACCGACGCCTTCCTGGGGAGAACCGAGGTGTTCGACGACCCGCTCGCCGAGGCGATCCGTCGTCTGCGCGCCTGCGAGGAGGCCGGCGCCCGATGCGTCTACCCGGTCAAGGCGCCCGATGCCACCGCGGTGCGAACACTGCTCGACGAGCTCATGGGACCGGTCAACGTCATCGCCCACCCCGTCAACGGCTCCGCAGCCGGCTCCCTCGACGACCTGCGCGCGATGGGCGTGCACCGGGTGTCATTCGGCCCGTTCCTCCAGATGACACTGACCGAGTCGATCACCGAACTCGTCACACCCTGGATCAGCTGACCAGGTGGCACCGGACCGGCGTCGGTGCCGGGACGCGCCAGTGGTGCTCGACGCCCCGTCGGTCGGGACCTGCGACCGTGCGGCACGCCTGCGACACTCGCAGATCCTCGACGGGACACCGTGCGATCCGCTGATCTTCGGACACTTCCGCCAGCACCCCGCCGGTCGGTAGGCTCGCACGGTCATGTCGGCCGTTGCACCATCCGTTGCGTCCAACAGGACGGACACCCCTGCGACCGTCGCCCGTTTCGCGGACGGCCTGCTGAGCCACGAGTTGCCGCTGCTCAGCGACGATCGTCGTCGCGAGGCGATCGAGTTCATCGGCCGGCGGGTCCGGGTCCTGCCGTCGCTCACACGGTTCGGGGTGCTGCTGATCGGGCGATTCCTCGACGTCCTCGGGATCGTGGTCGGTCACGCCAACGTCCGTCGACTCGTGACCACGATGCCGATTCCACTGCTCGCCGAGTACCCACGCCTCGTGCGGTCGCTGGGCTTCGCGTACGTGTGGGAGACCTGGCCCGACACCACCGTCGACGGCGGGAGGCCCGCCGGATGAGCACCCACCACGACTGCGACGTGTTGATCGTCGGATCAGGCGCCGGTGGCGCAACCACCGCTGCCGTTCTGGCCGAAGCCGGCCACGATGTCCTGATCGTCGAGGAGGGTCCGTGGATCGAACAGGGGTCGGTGTCACCCTTCTCCCTCGACCAGATGGACAAGCAGTACCGATCGGGCGGGGTGACGGTGGCCTTGGGCATTCCCTCGATCGCCTACACCGAGGGTCGGTGTGCGGGCGGGGGCACCGAGGTCAACAGCGGCCTGTACTGGCGGCCACCCGAGGACACCCTCGAGCGTTGGAGGCGGCGGTACTCGATCCGCGACTTCGCCACGGACGACATCCTGTCGATCTGCGAGGAGGTGGAGGAATCACTGAGTGTGCAGACGGTGCCCGGCGAGCACACCGAGGCGAGCCGGATCCTGCAGCGAGGAGCCGATCGACTCGGCTGGCAGAACGGTGAGATCCCGCGCTGGATGACCTATCCGGAGGGCGCCGGCGCCACCGAGGGCAAGCGCCAGAGCATGACGCGCACGTATCTCCCGCGGGCGTTCGAGGCCGGGGCACGCATCCTGTGCGACCACCGGCTCGACACGATCGTCCGCAACGGTCGACGGGCGGTCTCGGCTCGGCTCACCCACGAGGGGCGCCCGGTCACCGTCGCGTTCCGCGACGTCATCGTGTGCGGTGGTGCGATCCAGACCCCGGCGATCCTGCAGCGCGCCGGGCTGCGCCATCGTGTCGGTCGAACGCTGGCCGTGCATCCGACCGTCAAGCTCTCCGCGAAGTTCGCCGACGCCGTCAACACGCCCGAGGACGTGTCGGTCTACCAGGTCAAACAGTTCGCGCCGAACATCTCACTCGGTGGGTCGGCGAGTCACCCCGGCCTCGTGGCGCTCGCGCTCAGCGACAACTGGCGCGAGTTCGGCAAGGCGGTCACGTCGTGGCCCGACCTGGCGATCTACTACGCCGCCATCACCAGCGAAGGGCGCGGCATCGTGCAGGCCGTGCCGGGCATGCGCGACCCGATCGTCACGTATCGGCTGACCAAGCGCGATCGCGACCTCCTCGGCCAGGGTCTGGCCCGCCTCGCGATGGTGATGCTCGAAGCCGACGCCGAGGAGGTCTACCCGGCGTTCAAGGGTGCACCGATCGTGCGCAGCCGGGCCGACATCGGCGTGATGACGTCGATGTTCTCCGCTGCGAAGGCGAGTGTGATGACGGTGCACCTCTGCTCGACCGCTCCGATGGGAGACGACGAGAAGCGGTGCGCAACCGACAGCCACGGCCTCGTTCACGGGACCGACAACGTGTTCGTCAACGACGCGGCGCTGCTTCCGGAGGCTCCCGGCGTGAATCCACAGGCGTCGGTGATGGCCGTTGCGATCCGCAATGCGCGCCGTTACGTCGATCAGCGGGCAGGATGACGGGACATGAGTGATCCGAACACCATCGACGCGCCCGCAACGACCATCGTGACCGGGGCATCGGGCTGGCTGGGCACCGGCCTCGTCACCGCGTTCCGCGGCGACGGCGAGTACGCCAGATCCGGGTTCGTCCGAGGCCTCGTGCGCCCCGAGGAGTCCACGCAGCACCTCCCCGACGGCGTCGACGTCGTGCGTGGTGACGTGACCGACCCGGCCAGCCTCGACGCGTTGTTCGACGGCATGACCGGTGACGTCGACCTGATCCACACCGCCGGCGTGATCCACCCGGCTGCGTCGATGGACGAGTTCGACGCGGTGAACCACATCGGGACCCGCAACGTGATGGAGGCGGCGAAGCGCCACGGCGTTCGCCGGGTGGTCCACGTCTCGTCGAACAGTCCGTTCGGCACCAACGGCGCCCGCAACGACCGCTTCGGCAACGACGAGCCCTACCACCCCTACCTCGGCTACGGACGGTCGAAGATGGACGGCGAACTGGCCGTGCTCGCCGCGGTCGAGGGCGGTCTGAACGCGGTGATGGTGCGTCCGCCCTGGTTCTACGGGCCACACCAACCGGCACGCCAGACCACCTTCTTCACCATGGTCAGGAAGGGGAGGTTCCCGATCCTCGGCGACGGTGGACAGGTCCGCTCGATGACCTACATCGACAACCTCGTGCAGGGCATCGTGCGCGCCGAGTTGACCGACACCGAGCCCGGCACGGGCTGGTGGATCGCCGACGCCGAGCCGTACACGGTGCGCGAGATCGTCGAGACCGTGGGCGATGCACTGCGCGCCGAGGGCTTCGAGGTCAAGGCGAACTCCTTCAGGTTGCCGAACCTGGCGGGCACCGTGGCCGAGAAGATCGACACCGCGGCCCAGAAGGCGGGCAGATACATCACCCAGTTCCACGTGCTGGGTGAGATGAACAAGAACATCGCCGTCGACATCTCCGCTGCCCGCGCCGACCTCGGCTACGACCCGCAGGTGTCACTCGCCGAAGGCATGCGCACCAGCATCCGCTGGTGCATCGACCAGGGCATCGAACTGTGACCCGCCGACCGGAAACCAAACGGGAAACCAAACGGTGTCAGACACCGTTCGGTGTGGGGGCACGACGATGACTTCGTATCTGGTGACGGGTGGCAGTGGGTACTTCGGTGCGCTGGTGGTCGCTCGGTTGCACGCTTCCGGCCACACCGTGCGGGTGCTCGATCTGAACGACGCCGACGACCGGCCCACCGGCGTGGAGTTCGTCCGAGGCGACGTGCGCGACCGATCGGTCGTGAGGGACGCCGTCGAGGGCATCGACGTGGTGCTCAACAACGTCGCCCAGGTGCCGTTGGCCAAGGACGAGGAGCTGTTGCGCACGGTCAACGTCGACGGCACGGTCAACCTCCTCGACGCGAGCGCCGACGCCGGCGTGCGCAAGGTGATCCACACGTCGTCGAGCGCAGTGTTCGGCGTGCCGAAGGTGAACCCGGTTCTGCCCGACACGGTCCCGGCGCCGATGGAGGCCTACGGCCACGCCAAGCTCGCCGCCGAATGGGCCTGCCTCGCCGCCGCTCGTGACGGGCTCGACGTGTCGATCGTGCGGCCGCGCACGATCCTCGGCCACGGTCGGCTCGGGATCTTCGGGATCCTGTTCGAGTGGATCGCCGACGGGAAGGACCCGATCGTCCTCGGTGACGGCTCCAACCGGTATCAGTTCGTCCACTCCGACGACCTCGCCGACGTGTGCGTCCTCGCCGCGGACAAGGACGGGCCCGGCGTGTTCAACGTCGGAACCGATCGCTTCGGCACGATGCGGGACACCCTCGAAGCACTGTGCGCCCACGCCGGGACCGGAGCCGAGGTCCGCTCGCTGCCGGCGGGTCCGGCATCACTGGGGATGAGGGCCACCGCCGGGCTCGGCATCACGCCATTCGCCCCGTACCACTGGATGATGTACTCGAAGTCGATGTGGTTCGACCTCGAACACCTGCAGGAGCAACTCGACTGGACCCCCTTGTGGTCGACCGACGAGATGTTCGCGCAGAGCTACGACTGGTTCGTCGAGAACCGTGCGATCACCGACGACGACGGGGCATCGCATCACCGACGCAGTTCCAAGCAGGGCGTGTTGAAACTCGCCAAGCAGGTCTCCAGGCTGTTGCCGCGAGCCTGACGGAGACGCCGTGATGGACCTGCTGCGCCGGTTCCAGACGGCGATCTCGATCACCGTTCTGGCGTTGCTCGCCTACGTACCGTCGCTCACCGCGTCGCCCGGTCGGATGCCGACCGACTCGAAGCTCTACGTCTACCTGAACCCCGCTCGCTTCCTGGTCGACACCACCACCTCGTTCGACCCACGCCAGTTCGCCGGCTGGGTGCCTCACCAACACATCGCCTACCTCTGGCCGACCGGACCCTGGTACTGGCTGTTCGACACGCTCGGCGTCCCCGACTGGGTGGCGCATCGTCTGTGGATCGGCACGCTCCTCGTCGTCGCGGGACTCGGCGTCCGCCGACTCGCGCGTGTGCTGGGCGCGAACCCGCTCGCAGCCCTCGTCGCGGCCCTCGTCTACCAACTCTCGCCGTACGTGCTTCCCTACATCTCCCGGACCTCGGTGTTGCTGCTGCCCTGGGCGGGGCTCGGATGGATCGTCGCGTTCACAGTGCTCGCCACACGCCGACCGGGGTGGCGATACCCCGCGGCGATCGCTCTCGTCGTCCTCACCGTCGGAGCGGTCAATGCGACCGCGCTCGCGATGGTGATCCCCGCCCCCGCACTGTGGCTGGTCCACGCGGCATGGGGCCGCTCGATCACCTGGCGACGGGCGCTCACCACCGCCGCTCGGACCGGCGCGCTGTGCATCGGCGTCTCGCTCTGGTGGATCGTGATGCTGGTGATCCAGGGCCGCAACGGGGCCGACGTGCTGGCCTACTCCGAGTCGCTCGAAGCGGTGTCGTTCACCTCGACCTCGACCGAGGTCACCCGTGGGCTCGGCTACTGGCTGTTCTACGTCCGTGATGCCTACGCCGCCACCACGACCGCATCGCTCGACCACCTCGTCTCGGGCCGTACGGTGCTCCTCGGCTGGCTCGTGATGCTCACCGGTTTCGTCGGCATCGCCGCGTGCCGGTGGGAGCACCGCAGGTTCGCCGCGCTGCTCGTGGGGGCCGGAATCATCCTCGGTGTCGGCGTCCACCCGATCGACGACCCGTCTCCTCTCATGTCGCTACTGGTCGGGAACGGCGAGGGCGGCCTGGCCCTCGCACTGCGCAGCAGTACGCGTGCCGTTCCCGTCCTGCTGATCGGCGTCGCCCTCGGCGCAGCCCAGGTGGTGACCAGCATTCGCGTGCCCCGGGTGCGCATCGACCCCGCCGTCCCGCGCGTGCTCGCCGCCGGAGCGATCGGGTTCGTCGCGATCGCTGCACTGCCGGCGCTGCGCAACGGTGGCTTCGTCGACGAGGCGCTGGAACGCGACGAGCAGCCGCCTCAGGCCTGGATCGACGCCGCGGCCGACCTCGATGCACGCCCCGACGGCTACCGACTGCTGCAGGTACCCGGAACCGAGTTCGGAGCCTTCCAGTGGGGATACACGGTCGACCAACCCCTCCCGGCGTTGACCGATCGGCCGCTGATCACGCGCGACCTCCTCCCCCTCGGGAGCCCCGCGGCGATGGATCTGGCCTTCGCCCTCGACGACCGCTTCCAGACCGACACCATCGAACCCGCCGCCGTCGAGGCAGTGGCCCGGTTGATGGGCATCGACACCGTCTGGATCTCCGGCGACGTCGCCTACGACCGCTTCCGCCTCGCCCGACCCGAAGTGGTCGTCGACGAACTGAGCGGCCTGGAGTCGACGTCGTTCGGCGAGCCCGTCGTGATGGGCTCGCAGATCCCGATGATCGACAACCGGACGCTCGGCGACCCGCGCATCGGCCAGCCGATCCCCCCGGTGGTCCTCGTCGACGTGTCGGACCCGATCCCGACCGAACGCGTCAAGGACGACGTCGTGGTGCTCGCCGGAAGCGGCGACGGCATCATCGACGCAGCGGCAGCCGGGGTGATCGACGGCACCGAAGCCCTGATCTACAGCGCCTCCATCGATCGAGCGACTCCACTCCCCGATGCGTACCGGTTCGTCGTGACCGACTCGAACCGAGACCGTGCGCACCAGTGGCGCAGCTCCCAGGACGTCACGGGGTTCACCGAGTCGGCCGACGACGAGTCCGACGTGCTGCGCTTCGAGAGCGGCGACCAACGCCTCCCGCTGTTCGACGTCGTCACCGCCGACCAGCAGACCGTGTCGATCCAGGACGGCCCGGTCACCGTCGAGGCGAGCAGCTACGGCGAACGCTTCGCCTATCTGCCCGAGAATCGCCCCGTCATGGCGGTCGACGGCGACCCCGACACCGCGTGGATCGTCGCCGACCGGGCTCCCGCCGTCGGCGAGTTCATCCGACTCGACATCGCCGAACCGATCACCCACCTCGATCTCCTCCAACCTCCGGCGGGCCCGGACGAGCGCACGATCACGCGAGTCGGCGTCGAGGTCGACGGCTCCCCTCCCGTCTTCTTCGACCTCGACGAACGATCGCGCACGGGGACGGGCCAACGGATCGACATCGAGGCGACCGCCGAGGTCACCATCACGATCACCGGGACCACCGCGCCGCAACCGCCGATCGGGGAGGCGATCGGCGGCGTCGGATTCGTCGAGATCGGCACGGGTCTCGCCCCGACGACCGAGATCATCCGCACGCCGATCGACGCGATGGGCCGACTCGCCAACGCAGCGGGCGTCGACGTCGTGCTCACCCGATTGCGCCACGAGCCCACCGACCGGTGGCGGAGCGACCCCGAACCGCGTCTGGCTCGCGAGTTCGAACTTCCGAACACCGTCACCGTCGACCCGACCGTCACCCTCCGTCTCGACCGCCGTCTCGACGATGCACTCCTCGCGGAGTTGCTCGGCGAATCCGCTGCCGCCTCGGCGCACCTCACCGGAGCTCCGAACCATCGCGGTGCCGCGGCCTTCGACGGCGACGACGCCTCCACCTGGATCACACCGTTCGACGACGTGATCGGTCAGTCGGTCACCTACTCCGGAGCAGGAACGGCCACGAACATGACGATCGGCGTGCCCGACGACGACGGCTTCTCCCCCATCACGACCGTGCGCGTGACCGACGACGAGGGTTCGTTCGACATCGCCGTCCCGCCCGGCCCGGACGCGCAGGTCGAACTGCCTCGCGAGGTCGACCTGACACGGGTCACCCTCGAGATCGTCGCGATCGACGAGCGCATCACACCGAACCGCCGGTTCAACGAGCCCACCGTCCTGCCTGCCGCGATCTCCGAGATCCGATTCGACGGGGTCTCGCCGACCGTCGGATCGAGCGAACGCCTCACGGCGGAGTGCCGGGACGATCTCCTCACCCTCGACGGCGATCCGATCGCCGTGTCCTTCGACGTGGCGACGGCCGACGCGCTGGCAGGCGATCCGATCGGAGCGACCGTGTGCGGTGACGCGATCGACCTCCCTGCAGGGTCCCATCGCGTCCTGTCCACGTCCGGATCGACGACGGGCTTCCACGTCGACCGCGTCACGCTCTCGACAGCGAGTGTCGACTCGGCCGGCGCCGTCGACCCGACGAGACCGATCGTCGTGGAGTCATCGGCCCGATCAGCGTCGCTCGACGTGCCGGCGTGCCCGACCGGATGCTGGGTGATCCACGGCGAGGGCTACAACGACGCGTGGACGGCGACGGCCGACGGGCAGCGCCTCGGCCCTCCCCGCCTGATCGACGGGAATGCGAACGGCTGGTGGCTCTCGCCCACCGAGTCCACGACCCGGGTCGAGATCCGTTGGCCGGTGCAGCGCCAGTTGAACATCGCGTTCCTGCTCACGGTGCTCGCCGTGATGGCGTGTGTCGCCTCGATCGCGTGGCCACGTCGTGCGACCGGCGAACCGGATCCCGCCGCGCCGGCGGTGGCCGCGCCTCGCGACCGGACCTGGGCACTGGGGGTCGCCGCCACGGTGTCCGGGGCCGTGCTGATCGACTGGAGATGGGCGGTCCCGATCGCTGCGGTCTGGCTGGCCGCAGTGGTGCTCCGGCGCTCGGCGCTCGTCGCGTGGGCGGGGGTGGCCGTGATCACCGCGTCGGCGCTGATCGTCACCAGTGTCGTGCGCAGCGAGACCCCGTTCCCCGATGCCGGCTGGCCCGTCCGCTTCGAATGGCTCCACCCGTGGACGCTGTTCGGTGTCGTGCTCCTCGTCACGGGGGCGCTGGCCGGCGGAGTCCGCCCGCAACCGGACGACGCAACATCGTCCGACTGATGCTGCATCGGCGGCCGGGTGTCGGTCAGCGAGCGGCGAGTGTGAGGTCGACGAGTTCGTTGAGCACGTCGATGGCGACCTCGGGGTCGACGTGGATGCCGTCGCGTCGCCGGCGACCGTTGCAGTCGTCGCCGAAGCACAGCAGGCCGTCCAGGTCGACGGTGTCGACCTGTTGCTCGAACGCCAGCGCCGCGAGTGACGTTCGCACGCACCTGATCCGCGCGTCGTAGTCGTCGGGCAGGATGAAGTCGGCTCCCTTCCCGTACCGGGCCGGAAGTGCGAGGACCGGCTCGACGTCCTGGGAGCGGAGATACTCGATGCGGTTGCGGACATCGTCGAGGTACCACGATTCCGACTCGCAGGGATGCGTCCACCGCTCGTCGACGTATCGGTCGACGGCGGGAGCCTGACCGATCACGAGAAGGCCGATCTCGATCGGGCGTTCGTAGGAACCGAGGGTGACCGGATAGCTGTCCGTCCACTCCAGACAGTCGCTCGGCAGCGGCAGTTCGTTCCTCCAGCGGTCCCGTCCGGCCGGCAGACCCACGGCGCCGTCGCACGCCTCGTTCGCCCCGTTGACCAGCACGACGTCACGACGGGCGAAGGCGAACGCGGCGTCTCGGAGCATCCAGGCCGGGACGCTGTCGCCGAACACGGCGATCGTGGTCGGTTGTTCGGGCACGGTCGGCGATGTCGAGACGACCGCATCGGAGGCCTCCGCACCCGCCTCCGGACCTGCCTCCGACGGCGCCAGCGCTCCGGCCCCGGCACGACCGACGTCCGCCGACGGAGCGGGAGTGGGCTGCGTGACGGCGTCGGGCACCGTTGCGACCGGAGACGTGGACTCGGCGGGCTCGTTGTCTGCCGGTGCAGCCAGGACGACGGGCGCCGCCTCGACCGTCCGGGGGGCATCGATCCAGAGCCGGGTCGTGGTGACGACCAGGAGCGATGCGCACATGGCTGCAGCGACGGCGATTCCCACCGATGCCGGGCGTGCCGACCTCCGGATCGGTCGCTCGAGAACGACGTACATCGCCAGCGCGATCACCGCGGTGACGCCGATCCGGGTGAGCGCCAGGTTCCAGCCGGACGAGCCCGTGCGTGCCTCGTCGAGGTACACGAACACCGGCCAGTGCACGAGGTACACGCCGTAGCTGATGCGGCCCAGGGCCACGAGCGGCCTGTTCGAGAGCGCACGGCGACCGTGCCCGGGCACCTGCAGACTTGCGATCAACGCGACGCTGACCAGCGAGAAGATCGGCAACCCGCCGCTGTACGCCCACCCCGTCGCCGCCGGCGTGACGAGGCTCAGGACGCCCACGAGGCCGATCGCAGGACCGGCCACGTGACGCCACCACGCAGGCAGACGGGCCGGTCGGCTCAGCCAGACGGCGAGCCAGGCTCCCGCCAGGATCTCGGCCGCCCGCGTCCACGATGCGAAGTAGGTGACGTTGCCGGACCCCAGACGTGCGCTCGTGGCCGAGGCCAGGAACAGTGCGGTGACGACGCCGAGCAACCGCGCCGGCCCGATGCGACGCCACCGCAGCAGAGCGAGCAGCACCACCGGCCACACCACGTAGAACTGCTCCTCGATGGCGAGCGACCAGAAGTGCGCGATCGGGCTGTGCCCGGCGAAGAGGTCGGCGTACGCACGTCCCGACGCGACCTCACGCCAGTTGAAGACGTTGAGCGCAGCCGCCACCAGATCTCCGCTCGACCGTTCGGTGGCGACGAAGCCGCCGGCGGCCGTGATCGCCGCGACGACGACCAGAGTGGCCGCACTCGCCGGAACCAGCCGCTTGATCCGCCGTACGTAGAACGCCCCGAGGCCGAGGTCGCCCGTGCCGTGGAACCGCTCGAGGAGCAGTGCGGTGATCAGGAACCCGGACAGGGTGAAGAAGACCGACACACCGAGGTATCCCCCGGTCAGGACGCCGACGTCGAGATGGAAGACGACGACGAGCGCGACAGCGAGTCCGCGCAGACCGTCGAGCGCCGGCTGGTAGCCGAGGGAGGTGGGAACCGTCGTGGTCGGCGTGACGCGCGTGAGCGCGCTCGTCTCCGTCAGCCCGTCCTCGTAGACTCGCCCCACTGTGACGGACGCTACTGCCTCCGAGCCGCTTCTCGGTGATGACACCGAGAATGACGATTCGGTCACTTTCGTGCCATTCACCCTGCTCGCGGTGTCTGCCCTGGTCGCAGTGCCGCTCGTGCTCGCCGCGATCTTCCTCGCGTTCCGGCCCTGGTATCCGACGCTCGACCTGGCCATGACCGAACTGCGCGTTCGCGACGTCGGAGGGCGGCACACGCCGCTGATCGGGCTCCCGGGACGCATCGGCGACTTCCCCGACCAGGGAAGCCACCCGGGTCCGTGGAGCTTCTGGCTGATCCGTCCGTTCCACCTCGTCTCGGGCGGTCGATCGTGGGGCATGGAGCTCGGCAGCGCGCTGCTCAACGTGGCCGCCGCCACCGGGTCGCTGTGGATCGCCCGTCGCATCGGAGGTCGCCGGGTCCTGCTGGCCGTCGCCGGTGTGCTCGCCGTCGCGGTCCGGGGCTACGGCCTGTCGGTGCTCACACACCCGTGGAACCCGTACTTCCCGCTGCTGTTGTGGATCGTGGTCCTGCTCGCCGCCTGGGCGGTGCTGTCGGGCGATCATCGCATGGCGCTCGTCGTGGTCGTCGTGGGAACCCTCGCCGCGCAGACCCACGTGCCGTACCTGCTGCTCGCGATCTCGATGAGTGCGCTCGTGATCGCAACGCTCGCCGTCCGTCGCGACGTCCCGACACTGCTCGCGTCGGTCGGTGCCGCAGCGTTCTTCTGGCTCCCCGCCGGGGTCGACCAGTTGCGTCGGGAACCGGGCAACATCTCGATGCTGATCGACCACTTCACCGGCGACACCGACGAGTCGACCATCGGCTATGTGCAGGGAAGCGGCGTGTTCCTGCGCCACCTCGACCTGCCGCACGCGGCGTTCGAGATGTTCCGCGGCAACGATGCGTTCCTCGAGGTGTCCGGCCAGACCGGAGGACTGCCGATCGGTGGCCTGATCGTGTTCGTCGCGTGGATCGCCGCGGTCGTCGTGGCCGTGCGGCGACGGCACGCCCTGCTGATGCACCTCGATGCGGTCGTGGCCGTGGCGCTCGCGGTCGGTTGGTTCTCGATGACCAGGATCTTCGGGAAGATCTGGTTCTACCTCACCCTCTGGGCGTGGGGAACGGCGCTGCTCGTGCTGGTCTCGATCGTGTGGGCCGCCCTTCTCGTCGTGCGCGAGAGGTTCGACGTGGAGCGTTTCGCCGGGCGGGCGAGGTACGCCGTGGGTGCGGCGATCCTCGTGCCGACGATGATGTCGCTGGTCGCCGCAACGACGTTGCAGGTGCCGGAGGAGAACCTCTCGTCGGGGCTGGGGCTGGTGCTCGACGACACCGAGCAGGCGCTACGCGACAGCGTCGGCGACTCGGTCGGTGTCGACGGCAGGTACGTGGTGTTCTGGCAGGACTCGAACTTCATCGGAGCGCAGGGCTACGGCCTCGTCAACGAACTGGAACGGCGCGGGTTCGAGGTCGGAGTCCACCCGACCTGGCGGGTGCCGGTCACGCCGCAGCGGGTCTTCGCCGAGGGCACCTACGACGCCGAGGTCCACCTCGTGTCGGGTGCGTACATCGAGGAGTGGCGGGCCCGCACGGGGTACGTCGAGGTGGCCATGGGAGACCCGCGTTCGCCTGCCGAGGTCGCCGAGTTCGACCGACTGCGCGCACGCGTCATCGACCGTCTCCTCGAACTCGACAGATCGGATCTCGCGGACATCGTCGACGTCAACCTCTTCGGCGTGTCGCTCGATCCCGACCTCCCGCGTGACGTGGTCGACGACCTGAGCGACATGCTCGTCATCACCGCTCCGGTGGCCGTGTTCATCGCCCCCGCCGGCTCCACCTCCTGATCCGATGACGACGCCCACCACCGCCGCGACCACCACGACCGCCACCGTCGCGGACGGGGAGTCCCGCACCGAGTCCGGCACCGACGGGACCGGCGCCGCCGAGGACGATCTCGCCGTCGCGGAACCCCGACGGAGTGTCCGGGTGCTGGCGACCGCCGTGGTGATCGTCCCGTTCGTCACCGCCGTGATCCGTGCGATCCGCAACGACTGGTTCCCCATCGGCGACAACGCCCAGTTGTTCATCCGTACCCGCGACGTCCTGACCGACGACCACCCCTATCTCGCAGCGTGGACCTCGGCGAGCCTCAGCGTCGGCGAGAACATGAACAATCCGGGGGCGATGTACGACTGGCTCGTGTCGCCGTTCGCTCATCTGCTGCCGCCGGGCCCGGCCGCGGCGATCGGTGTGGCTTCCGTCAACGTGGCGATGGTGATCCTGATCTCGGCCGTCGCGCACCGCACCGGTGGGTGGGCGTTGCAACGCTGGGTCCTGCTCTTCGCCGCGCTCCTGGCATGGGCGATGGGGAGCGAGATGCTCTTCTCGATCTGGCAGGCGAGCGCGCTGATCTTCCCGTTCCTCGCGCTGCTCGTGCTGTGTGTCGGCATCGCTGCGGGCGACGACTGGTTGCTCCCGTTGGCCGCTGCGGTCGGATCGCTCCTCCTGCAGACCCACATCTCCTACGCCTACGTGTTCGTGTTCGTGGTCCTCGGCGTGGTCGTGGTGCGGGTGTGGCAGCGATCCCGGATCGACAGTTCCGGGTGGCGCCGACCGGCACTCATCGGGGTCGGTGTGCTCGGCGTGCTGTGGTCGCTGTCGGTCTGGGAGCAGTTCTTCGGACCCGGCCGCGGCAACATGTCGCGGCTGCTGAGCAGTGCGTCGGGCGGCGACTTCTCGCTCGGTCTGGGCAACGCCACCCAGATCGTCGGCGACCTCGCCGTTCGCCCACCGTTCTGGGGTCGCTCCGGATACACCGAGGTGGTCCAGATCACGAAGATCTCCGAAGGCCCCGATGGCCGAACACTCGACCTACCCGGACTCATGCCGACCCCCGTCGCGCTCCTCGGCGTCCTGGGTCTCGCTGCGGCGTTGATCGGTCTCACCGTGGCGGCGCACCGCAGCGAACGTCGTCTCGACGCATCGGCCGGGGCGTTCGCCGCGATCATCCTGTTCGGATCGATCCTGGCGATGAGCCGACTCACCATCGGCATCGTCGGGATCTCGCCTCACCACGTCCGTTGGGCGTGGCCGATGATGGCGTTCGTGCATCTCACGCTGGTGGTGCTCGCCGCCGGAGCCTGGCGACGGTCGGTGCCCGTGGACCGGTCGCTCGGTGTCGCGATCGGCGTCGTGCTGGTCGCCGTCAGCATGTGGAACGTCCGGTATCTGGCGCAGCCGACCGGGCCGACCGCCGACATCGCGACCATGGCGACCATGAGGCGGATCGAACCCCAACTCGACACGCTCGTCGGTCACGATCCGGTGTTCTACGACGCCTCGACACTGCGGGTGTTCGAGCCGTACAGCTCGACCATGATGATGTGGATGCAGGAGCGTGACATCGAGTTCCGTGTCGCCGACGAAGGGCTGGTCCGCCATCTGGGCGAGGCCCGCCGAGCCGATGGCACCGAGCCGACGACGGTGTTCCAGCTCGAAGGGCTCACCGCTCGGACCTACGACGGACCGGCGTGCGTCGTCGCCGAAGCGAGCCTGCTGACGAACGACGACGCGGCCTCGGTCGAGGCGATGGTGCGCACAGCTGCCGACGAGTTGGCGCCGGCGATCGGCACGAGTCCGGTCCGCGCGTACGACGCACTGCTGCGACGGGAGTTCGACGTGTTCGAACCCGATCAGCAGCGACGTGTCGACATCTGGATCGACTCGGCCTACATCCTCTTCGGCGAGGGTGAGGTCTGTTCGGCCCGCTGAGTCAGCGCCGACGAAGTCGTCGGAATCGGTCGCCGACTCCCCAGCGGGTCACCAGCAGCATCGACTCGACGATGATCCTGCCGGACATCTTCGACTTCCCCGCCGTGCGGTCACGGAAGATGATCGGCGACTCGACGATGACCGAGTCGCGTGCGGCGAGACGCCGGACGAGCTCGGTCAGGAAGGCGTATCCCTCTGCGGACGTGGACGTCGGGTCGATCGCTGCGAGCGATGTCGCCCGATAGGCCCGGTAGCCGCTGGTGCAGTCCCGTGACGGAACCCCCAGGATCGTGCGGGTGTACATGTTGCCCCACTTGGACAGCAACTGGCGCCGCACCGGCCAGTCGGTCGTGCCGCCACCGGTGACGTAGCGCGAGCCGATCACCAGGTCGGCACCGTCGGCCACGAGGCCGATGAACTCCGGGATGCGGTGCGGGTCGTGCGACATGTCGGCGTCCATCGACACCACCACGTCGTACTCACCCGACTCGAGGACACGCGCGAATCCGTCCCGGTACGCACTGCCGAGGCCGCTCTTGCCGGGACGGTTCAGTACCTCGATCCGGCCCAGTTCTTCGGCGAGCGACTCGGCCAGAGGGCCCGTCCCGTCGGGGCTGTCGTCGTCCACGACGAGTACGTCGGTGTCGGGTGCCGCCGTGCGGACCGTCCGGAGGAATCGATCGATGTTGCCCGCTTCGTTGTACGTCGGAAGCACGACCACGCTACGCATGAGCGCCCGAGCCTACTCAGGCCCTGCTGGCGCGACGCAGGACGCCGAGCACACCTGCGGCGGTGGCGTCCCACGTCATCGTCCGCACCCGGGCCTCGGCGGCGGTCGCGAGCCGCAGACGCAGGTCGTGGTCGAGCAGGACCCGGGCGATCGCCACGCCGAGGTCGCGCTCCGACGCAAGGACTCCCGTTTCGCCGTCGACGACGGAACTGCGGTGACCACGGATGTCGGTGGCGACCGCAGGTGTGCCGCAGCCGGCCGCCTCGGTGAGGCTGAGTCCCCACCCTTCGGCGAGGGAGGCACTCGCCACGATCCACGACCGTCGGTAGATGTCGACGAGTTCGTCGTGGTCGATCGAGCCGGCGAACTCCACCCACTCCGTTGCGCCGAGTCGGGCGACCTGGGCCCGCAGTGCGTCACGCTCGGGCCCGTCCCCCACGATCGTGAGGCGCAACTCCGGCACCCGATCCCGTGCAGCGGCGACGGAATCGATCAGGAGTCCGAACCGCTTCACCGGGGCCAGGCGCGCGACGGCGACGACCGAGGGGTGAGCGGTCTTGGGGCCGCCAGGCGAGAAGCGGGGGTCGGTACCGTTGGGGATGGCGGTGACGAGTTCGGGCCGGAAGCCGATCTCGATCAGTTCGTCGCGCGTCGCGTCGGACGGCGTGGCGGCGAGTCCGCGCCGGTAGATCGGCGGGACGATTCGGGTCTCGAGGGCCCGTCCGGCCGCGGCCAGCGGTCCAGGCAGCATCTGGTCCCACATCGGGCCGTGGACGTGATGGAGGAACAGCATCCGCGGCCGACGACACCACACGGGCGAGAAGAACGGAACGCCGTTCATCACCTCGACCAGTGCGTCGTAGCGACCCATCCTGCGCGTCAACTCCGCACCGACCGTGCGCGGGAACACGGAGTACCTGCTCCCCCGCCGGATCACCCGATACCCGTTCCTCTCCGCCTCGGCGGGTCGACCGATCGCCGCCGAGGTGCGGTGAAGGACGTCGAGGCCGGCCTCGGCCCATCTCCGTTCGCACTCGTCGGCGTGCACCTCCGAACCCCCCGCCTCGTCGTCGTCGAGGTCGCGCCAGGCGAGCACGTGGACGCGGCGGATGCCGTGGGCGATCAGTGCCGCAGCGTCGCTCTCCAGTTGTTCCTGCGGGTCGCCCGACACCGGCCCGACGATACGCCGTGGGAACGACATCGGCTGGTTACCATCGGGACGCTTGATCGACGTCGACGACACCTCTCCCGAGACCCGGACCGACGAGGTCGAGGGCGATTCCGACGAGGTCGTGCCGTTCGTGCTCGGTGGCCGCGTCCGCATCACCGGACGCGGCGTCGTGGCACTCGCGGCAGTCCTCGCCTTCGCACTGATTCCGGTGCGCGGCCTGCTCCGCGCGCCCGGCTCGTCCATGGAAGAGGGCTTCATGCTCGTCTTCCCCCGCCTCGTGCAACAGGGCGAGGTCCCCAACGTCGACTTCCTGCATCTCTACGGTCCGGGGTCTCTCGAGGTCCTGGCGGGCTGGTACTGGATCTTCGGCTACACGCTCGAAGCCGAGCGGGCGTTCGGGTTGCTCCAGAACCTGGGGATCATCGTCGCCCTCTACGTGCTGGCGCGCCCCTGGGGTCGCACGGCGGCCGTGCTCTGCGGTGTGGTGGCCTCGCTGCTCACGATGACCCCGATCGGTCTCGCCGCCCTTGCATGGCACGGCGCCGTGGCACTGGTGCTGTGGGCGACCGTGTTCGCCATTCGTGCCCGTCACACCGAATCGTGGCGCTCGTGGGCGGCGGCGGGTGTGCTGGCCGGGTTCGGCATGTCGTTCCGCCCCGACATCGTGGTGGCGGCCTCGGCGATGCTGCTCGTCGCCGGGTGGGCGACCCGTCGATCCGCGTGGAAGCCGGTGGTCGTCGGCGGTGTGGTGGGGCTCCTTCCCATGTGGATCCACCTGGTCGTCGCCGGACCGGCCGCGGTGATCCAGGGGATCATCACCGATCCGGTGATCGAGCTGCGACCCGGCCGTGAGCTGCCCAGCCCGCCGTCGTTCGGTGAGATCGACGGCGCTCTCCAGGCCGTGGCGGAGGGATTCCCTCCGGCCTGGCCGCTTCCGGCGCCTGCGGCGAACCATCAGCTGTTCTTCTGGTTCTTCGCCGTGGTGGCGATCGCCGTCGCCGTGCCTGCCGGCGCGTGGCTGCTGCGTCGCCGCCACGGTTCGAACGACCAGATCGATGCGTTGGCGATCGCCGGGGTGTTCGGCCTCGGCATCCTTCCTCAGGCTCTCCAGCGACCCGACTCGACCCATCTCGCCTGGGTCGCGATGGTCTCCTGGCCGCTGCTCGCGGCGATGATCACCCACGTCGTGAGCCGCCGCATCCCGGCGATCGGCCGAGCGTCGGTCCTGTCCGGCGGGGCCGTCGTGCTGGCGTTGATGCTGGTCGTCAGCCCCTTCTACACGTACCGCTACTACCTGCTGAACACACGCGTCGCCGTGGGAGACCTCCCGCTTCCGTACCTGGTGGAGCGCGACGGCCGCAAGTTCTGGTTCGGCAACCCCGAGGTGGCCAATGCGCTGATCGCGATGATCCCGGATCTCGAGGCCCGCAGCGACCCCGGCGACAAGCTGGTGGTCGGCACCGCCGACCTCAGCCGCACCGTCTACAGCGACGTGTCGATCTACTTCCTGTTCGACGAACTCGATCCGGCCACGTACTTCATCGAGATGGATCCAGGCCTCGCCGACGCGGCAGGGTCGGGCCTGGCCGAGGACATCGAGCAGGCCGATTTCGTCGTGCTCACCAACTTCTGGTCGGGCTGGTTGGAGCCCAACACCTCCGTGAAGCGCCAGTCCCAGGAGCACAACCAGGCCGTCGCCGACAACTTCTGCCTCGTCGGCCAGTACGAGTCGAATCTGTTGCTGCTGTTCGAACGCTGCGAAGGCGGCGGTGGCATCAGTGGCGCCGACGTCGAGGGCATCTACCCCCAGATCCCGGTCCCCGAGGAACTCGCGTCGACATCGAGGTGAGCGGTGAGTCTCGGTCGGCGCCAGGGCGACGCAGATTCACCGCTTCCGTGATTGCGGGTTGGGCGGTGAGTCTCGGTCGGTGCCAGGGCGACGCAGACTCACCGCGGAGGGGTCAGCGGTCGAGTTTGCGCCAGACGACGCCGGGGACGATCCGCAGGATCGCGAACACGTACCGCAGGATCCCCGGTGCCCACACGACCGACTTCTTCGACCGGAGCCCGGCCGCCACGGCCACAGCGACGTCCTGGGGGTCGCACGCGAACGGCGCCGGGTCCAGGCCGTCGGTCATCGCCGAGCGCACGAATCCTGGTCGCACGGTCATCACGCGGGCACCGGAGCCGACGAGTGAGTGGCCGAGACCGGTCGCGAAGGCGTCCTGGCCGGCCTTGGTGGCGCCGTAGACGAAGTTCGAGGGCCGCGTCCGCACGCCGGCCACGCTCGACAGCACGACGAGCACGCCGTGACCCTGCTTGCGCAGCTGTGTTGCGACGGCCAACCCCGAGCTGACGGCGCCGGCGACGTTGACGTCGACCAGGTCGCCTGCCTCGGTCGGTTCGGTGTTGACGGTGCTGCCACCCAACTGGCCGAACGCCTGGATCACGACGTCGAGGTCGCCGTGTTCCGATGCGATCCCCTCGACGAACGCGGCGTGCGAACCGTGGTCGGTGGCGTCGAAGTCGACGGACACCACGTTCGCGCCGGTCGGCAGCCCGTCGATCGTGACGTCGCCGCCACCGCGGTGAGCGAGCACGACGGTCGTCAGCGACGCAGAGCCGAGCTCACGCACGATCGCGTGCGCGATGTCGCTGCGTCCACCGAGCACGAGGACGGTCTGGGGTTGATCGAATGCGTTCATCATGCTGGTGTCGGGTCCCGTTCAGATCAGATCGAGTCGTCGGGCCTGGTCGCTGGCCCAGACCCCGTCCGGATCGACGCGGCGGCGGATGGTCTTCCATTCGTCGAGGCGCGGATACCCCGCGGCGACGACGCCGGGCGTGGCGAGGGCGTCCTTGGCCAGGTAGTGCCGCCCACCCACGCCGAGCACGAGCTCGTCGAGTTCGGCGAGCCACGGCCCGAGTCCGTCGACGCCGGCGGGAAGGTCGTACGTGAGGGTC
The DNA here is from genome assembly GCF_039969435.1 of Ilumatobacter sp. Taxonomy (GTDB): domain Bacteria; phylum Actinomycetota; class Acidimicrobiia; order Acidimicrobiales; family Ilumatobacteraceae; genus Ilumatobacter_A. Next base: position 465,196 of record NZ_JBDVNU010000036.1, on the reverse strand, counting down.
CAGCCCGGCTTCGGGAAGCTCAGCAGGCCGCCGCTCTCGGCGCCCATCCGCTTGAGTACGGCGAGGAAGCTGGCATGGCCCTCCTCGGAGATCTTCGTGATGATGGTGCGCATGGTGTCGATCGCCTCGAACGGAACCACGAACTGGTACTGGAGGAAGCCGTGGCGCCCGTAGAGGCGGGTCCACTGCCCGGCCATGTCCAGCGGATGGAAGAACCCGGTGAGCGACTCGGTCCCGTGGTGGTGCTTGGGGGTCTTGCGGTACCAGAGCTCGTTGAAGACGCGGACGGCGTTGCGGCTCCAGACGTTGATCGGTTGTCGCGGGATGTCGGGGAACACGGGCGGGTCGAAGTCGAGCGGGTCGACGGCGGCCTTCGGGTTCGCCTCGCGGAGTTCGTCGAGCGTGGCGTGGTTCCCCATCGAGAGCACGGAACGTCCGAGGTGCCTGCCGGTCGCCACGAGGTCGATCCACGCGACCGTGTAGCGGTAGAGATGGTCGCTGGCCTCCATCTTCTCGATCAGCGCGTCCAGGTTCGGGACCCGCTGCGTGTCGACCGTGCAGTGTCGTGTCTCGATCGGGATCAGCTGGAACGACACGTCGAGGATCAGGCCCGTCAGCCCCATCCCACCGATGGTCGCCCACCACAGGTCCGGGTCGCTCGTGGGGGTGACCGAATGGATCGAGCCGTCGGCGAGCAGCATCGTGAGCTCGGTGCAGTGAGCGCCGAACGAACCGTCGGCGTGATGGTTCTTGCCGTGGATGTCGCTGGCGACGGCTCCTCCCACGGTCACGAATCGCGTCCCGGGGGTGACCGGGACGAACCAGCCGAGCGGTACGATCTCACGCAGCAGCCGATCGAGGCTGACCCCCGCATCGACGCGAGCGATGCCCGTGGACGAATCGATGCGGATGGGATCCTCGCCGGGCTGGAGTTCGACGACCGTTCCACCGCCGTTCTGGGCGGGATCGCCATAGGAGCGACCGAGTCCGCGTGCGATCAGGCCGCGCTCCCCCACGAGTTCGCCGAGACCCGATCGAACGTCGTCGGCCGACGCCCGCACGAGTGTGGCCACCGACGGGGCGGTCCGGCCCCAACCGGTCAGTGCGCGCTGTTCGGACTCCACGAGGCTCCGAGGCTACTGGCCCATGTGCTGGACTGGCTGCGATGAGCGTGTTGCGTGTGGGGTGCCCGATGTGGGCGCACCGTCCGTGGGTGGGTCCCTTCTACCCGTCGGGCACCAAGCCCGGCACCGAGCTCGCGCTGTACACCACCTGGTGCAACGCGGTCGAGGGCAACACGACCTTCTACGCCGAGCCGTCGGTGGCGACCGTCGAGAAGTGGGCGGAGCAGTCACCCGACACGTTCCGGTTCGCGTTCAAGCTCCCCCGTCTCATCACCCACGACAAGCGACTCCACGACGTCGCGACCGAAGTCCGGTCGTTCCTCGACGTGATCGAGCCGCTCGGGGACCGCGTCGGACCCGTCCAGGTCCAACTCCCGCCGTCGTTCGGGCCCGACGACGTCGAGATCCTCCTCGGATTCCTCCGGCGGCTGCCGGCGGACCGGTCGTGGGCGCTCGAGCTGCGCCATCTCGGGTTCTTCGAGAACACCGCGGCCCGCGAGCGGGTCGACCGTGTGTGCACCGACCGGGGGATCGCCCGCGTCGTTCTCGACACCCGACCGTTGCACGCCGGACCCGTGGACTCCGATGCCGCGATCGAGGAGAAGCGCACGAAACCGGCGGTGCCCGTCCTGACCGACGTGGCGGGGCCGCACCCGATCGTCCGCGTGATCGGCGAGGATCGGCCCGACGGCACGATGGCCGGGCTCCTCGCCTGGGTGCCGCAGGTGGTCGAGTGGCTCGCCGACGGGCGCACGCCGTACGTCTTCGTCCACCAGCCCGAGAACCTCCACTCCCCCGGCCTGGCCCGGGCGTTCCACGCTGCGGTCGCCGACGAGGTCGACGACCTCGAACCACTTCCCGAACCCGCCGGCCAGACGTCGATGTTCTGAGCCGGTCAGACGTCGTCGTGCGTCCAGCGCTCCATCGCGTCGAGGTCGTCGGAGCGCGGTGCGATCACGAGCAGGACGTCGCCGGCGGACAGTCGGGTGTCGCCGTCGGGGACGATCGTGTCGTCGGCCCGGCGGATCACCGCCACGCGGGATCCGCCGGGAGGGGGCGAGTCACGCAAGGCGATCGCATCGAGCGGGGACCCGTCAGGGATGGTGATCTCGACCAGGTCGGCGCCCAGCGCATCGACCGGGACGATCTCGGGGCGAACGCTCGTACGCGCCTCGGTGGAGACGCCGAGCCGACGCGCGAGTGCGCCGACCGTCGGCGCCTGGACCGCGACGGACAGGACGACGACGACGAACGTGATGTCGAAGATCAACGAGCCGTCGGGATGGCCGGCGGTGAACGGGATGGTCGCGAGCACGACGGGAACCGCGCCGCGCAGCCCACCCCACGAGATGACGGCCATCTCGCGGATCGGCGTCTTCGACCATGCGAGGATCGACACGACGGCGAGCGGACGTGCGAGCAGGATCAGCACGGCGGCGACGAGGATCGCGGTGGCGAGGTTGTCGACCAGCCTGCTGGGGAAGACGAGCAGACCGAGGACGAGGAACAGCACACTCTGCGCCGTGGCTGCGAGCCCTTCGTGGAAGTACAGGACACCACGCGCCGAACGAGGGGCGCCGGCGAGGACGACACCGGTGAGGTAGACGGCGAGGAACCCGGAGCCCCCGCAGATGGCTGCGGTGCCGTACGAGATCGCGGCGATCGCCAAGGTGATGACGCCGAGCGACGACGCCGCAGGCCCCGTCAGCAGGGCGATCAGACGGCGTGCCGCCCACCCGACGCCGAGCCCGGCGACGACACCGAGGCCGAGTTGTGCAGCCAGGAAGACCGTCCAGTCCGCGGCCGAGGGGTCACCCCGCCACACTTCGACCATCCCGATCGTCAGCAGTACGGCCACCGGGTCGTTCATCCCCGATTCGAGTTGGAGCAGTCGTTGCGTCCGTTGCGGGAGGGGCTCGGAGCGCAGGGCGGCGAACACGGCAGCGGCGTCGGTCGACGCCACGACCGAACCGAGGAGCAGGGCGGTGACCGGCTCGAGACCGAGCAGCAGCCACGCGGATCCGGCGACGAGGCCTGCCGTGATCACCACGCCGACCGTGGCGAGGAACCCGGCGGGAATCCCGGCGGACCTGAATGCTCGGGGGTCGGTGCCCAGACCGCCTTCGAACAGGATGACGACGAGTGCGACGGTGGCGATGTTCTGTGTGAGGGCGGCGTCGTTGAAGCGCACCAGGGCGAGGCCGTCGTCGGCGACGAGCATGCCGAGGCCGAGGAACAGCAGCAGACTGGGAATCCGGAACCGGGCGGCCAGACCGCTCCCGACGACACCGACCAGGAGCAGGATGCCGACCAGCAGCACTCCCGAATCGACGGCGAAACCCGAACTCATCGTCGGAGCGTAGGGCGTCAGTACGGCCAGTCGCCCTTGACCAGCTTGAGGCTGATCAGCACCTTCAGGCCGACGTTCTTCGCGAACCACGGGAGCTGTGCGAGCTGACGACCGACGTTGCGGGCCCGGTCGGCAGGTGAGGATCCGAGGTCGGCCCGGTAGATCGTCATCGAGCGCGACCGTCCGACGTAGCGGAAACGGGTACCGAGGAGCAGGTGCCGCATGATCGCCAGCGTCACTCCGATCGAGGAGAACGAGTCGTGGATCAACATCGTGCCACCGTCACCGACCCGGTCACCCCAGGCCCGGATGTCCGCGAGCGCCGGCCCGTACCGGTGGGCGCCGTCGACGTAGAGCACGTCGACCGGGCCGGTGACCACGTCGAGTGCGGCCTCGGAGAACTCTCGAACGTGGTGCACCCGTTCGGCGACGCCTGCCGCGGCGAGGTTCGCCGTGAACACCGCGTGGTCGTCGGCCGCCTCGTCGGCGAAACCCTCGATCTCCTGGGGGCCACGGTCGTTGCCTGCGTGGGGGTCGATCGCGACGATCTCGACCGACGGGTCGGCCGCCGTGGCCAACACGATCGTCGAGCGGCCGCGGAAGCTGCCGATCTCGACGATGCGTCCGTCGTCCGGGCAGTTCTTCGCCGACTCGAACAGGGTGGCGCCCTGTCCCGGGCTCATCCAACCTTCCACGTCGGCGACGAGTTCCATCGTCTCCTGCAAAGTCTTCGTTGCGCTCATGCCGTGTACACCGCCACTCCGTAGATGATGATCCAGATCAGTCCTGCCAATTGCAACACCCGGTCGCTGGCGAACACTTCTTCGGGCGCCGATCCCTCGCCGCGTTCGAGTACCAGGAGGTACCGGAAGAGCGCTGCGATCATCGGCACGATCGACAGTTCGTAGAGCGGGATGTCCGTTCCTTCGGCCGTCTCGAACGCCCACACACAGTAACTCAGCAGCGCACCGGCGAGACTCGCCGACAGCAGCATCCGCAGGAACCCCGGCGTGTACGTGTCGAGAGTCGCCCGGGTCCCCGCTTCGACCCCGACCTCCTGCAACTCCGCATATCGCTTCCCGACCACGATGAACAGCGAACCGAACGTGACGCAGAGCACGAACCAGCGCGACATCGGAACGTCGACGGCGACGGCACCGGCGGCGGCGCGCAGGACGAATCCCGACGCGATGGCGAGCAGGTCGATCACCGCGACCTCCTTGAGCCAGAACGTGTAGGTCAGGGTCAGTGCGATGTACACGGCGATCACGACGACGGTCTCCCATCGCCCGGTCGCGGCAGCGACGGCGAGGGAGGCGATCGGCAGGAGGACCCCGAGCGCGCGACCGGTGCGGATCGACACACTGCCGCTCGCAAAGGGACGGTGACGCTTCGTCGGATGGATCCGGTCGGCCTCGACGTCCTTGAGGTCGTTCCACAGGTAGATGCCGCTCGCCGCGAGACAGAACGACACGAACGCGACGAGCGTGAGGCCGAGGTCACCGGCGTCGTCGAGGACGCCTGCGGCGCCGGGCGCGGCGAACACGAGCACGTTCTTCAGCCACTGTTTGGGTCGCATGGCCTTCAACACCGGAGGCATCAGGCCACCTTCCCGTCACGTGTGACCCAGTGGGCCACGTCGGCATCGGCGAGCATCTCGCGGTCCCCTGCGGAGTCGCCGTAGGCGACGAGGCGCACGCCCGATCGGTCACCCAGCCACTCGTGGAGGCGGACGACCTTCTCCGGACCTCGACAGTTGGGCCCGTCGAGAGCGCCGGTGACGACGCCGTCACGTACGTCGAGGCGTGTCGCCAGGACGTCGTCGACGCCGAGCAGTGCGGCGAGGGGGCGGAGGTACACCTCGAACGACGCGGACACGAGCACCGTCCGGTCCCCGTCGGCCAGGTGACGCTGGAGCACTTCGAGCGTGTCGGTGCGCAGCCAACGTTCGTGGACCATCTCGGCGAACGCCGCGCCGGCCGCACACAGGTCGTCGTAGCGCCGCCCGCGGAACGCTGCCGCCGCTGCGAGTGCCTTGAGACGGTCGCGGTCACGGCGGGCGATCACGGGAACGAGTCGGTCGGGGCGTACGCCGAGGCGTGGCACGATCCGATGCGTTCCGGCGATGCGACGCATGAAGGGCACCACGCAGTCCCGCGTCGTGATCGTGCCGTCGACGTCGAACGCCGCCACCGTGGGGAGCTGAGTCATGACGTGCGCGCCGGAATCTCGTCGAGGGCGTCCCAGAACCCGGGCCAACTCTTCGAGACCACGTGTGGGTCGGTGATCTCCAGCCCATCGACGGCGAGGCCGAGCACACCGAACGACATCGCCAACCGGTGGTCGTGGTGGGTGTCGAGTCGGGCGCCGTGGAGCATGTCGGTCGGTCGGATCGTGAGGCCGTCGGTCTGGACGTCGATGTCGGCGCCGAGCTTGCGCAATTCGGTCGCGAGGTCGCCGAGTCGGTCGCTCTCCTTGCCCCGGATGAAACCGACGCCGGTGATCCGGGTGGGCGTGGTGGCCTGGGTGGCGACCACGGCCACCGTGGGGACGAGGTCGGAGATGTCCGACATGTCGATGTCGATGCCCCGCAGCGGTGTGTCGCGACGTCGCATCACGACCGTGTCGGTCGCTCCGACCGTGAGGATGCACCCCATCCGTTCGAGCACGTCGCAGAAAGTGGCGTCGCCCTGCATCGATGATCGGCCGAGACCCCTCACGCTCACGGCGCCGCCGACGATCGCGGCCGCGGCGAGCGGGTAGCTCGCCGACGACGCATCGGGCTCGACGCGGTACGTGGTGGCCCGGTACGCACCGTCGGCCACCGTGATGTGGCGTTCGCCGACCGTGACGTCGTCGGCACCGAATGCGGCCATCACCGACTTCGTGATCTCCACGTACGGTCGACTGACGAGGGCGGTCGACAACCCGAGGGAGAGCCCGCCGCGGATCATCGGGGCGATCAGCATGAGGGCGGTGACGTACTGGCTCGACACGTCGCCGGGCATCACGATCGCATCGGCTCCACCGAGCGGTCCCGACACGGTGACGGGCAGGTGCCCCCACTGATCAGCGGGCTCGACTCGCGCTCCGAGCGAATGGAGCGAATCGTGGAGTGGACCCATCGGGCGCGAGCGCAGCGGGGGTTCCCCGTCGATCGTGTACGGGCCGGGCCCGAGGGCGGCGACGGCGGTGATGAACCGGGACGTGGTCCCGGCGAGGCGGGTGTCGAGTCTGATCGGCCCGACGGGAAACGATCCACCCGTTCCGATCACCGTGGCGACGAGCACCCCGTCGGTCTCCGCGACGCCGACCGGGATCGTCAGCGCCGCCAGGCAGTCGATCATGGCGTTCGTGTCGTCGCCGGGCGCCAGACCGACGATCTCGGACTCGCCTGCCGACAGCGCGGCGCAGATCAACGCACGGTTCGCGATGCTCTTGGACGGCGGCACCACCACGTCGGCGACCACGGGTCCGTTCGCTCGCCGGACGACCTGGACCCCGCTCACGACAGTGCCTGCACGGACGGGCGGAAGCCGCGGGCGAGGAGCCCACCACGGAACAGCTCGGAATGGTCCTGGTCAACCAGGACCACGAGGACGCCGCCGTTCGTGGCCGCCGAGTGGACCACCTCGAAGTTGGCGATGTTGACCGACAGTTCTCCGGCGAGTGCGAACAGCTCGGCGGCGGCCCCCGTCCGGTCGTTGATCGGGACGCGCACCTCGGCGAGGTTCTCGGGGTGCAGCACCCGACCCGGCAGGTTGGCGCGGGCCTCGCGGGCCCGGGTCAGCCGGTCGAGGATCCGCTCGCGGTCCCTGGCCCCGACCGCGTCGCGCATCTCGATCAGTTCGTCGATGAGGTGGGTCAGGGTCGCCACGATCGCAGCGTTGTTCTCGTCGCAGATGTCGAGCCAGATGTCGGGACGTCCACTCGCGATGCGCGTCATGTCACGGAAGCCACCCGCCGCCAGGCGCAGCAGTGTGGCGTGCTCGATGGAGCGGTCGGCCGCCAGTCCCATCAGCGAGGCAGCGGTGAGGTGCGGAACATGGCTGACCACGGCGACGATCTCGTCGTGGCGTTCGGGCGCCACGGCGACCACATCGGCACCGAGCGAGGCGATGATCGCGGTGAGCTGGGCGAACACGGCGTCGTCGGCGTCGTCGTCGGGCGTGAGGACCCAGATCGCCCCGTCGAACAGGTTGGCATCGGCGCCGTCGAGGCCGTCACGCTCGCTTCCCGCCATCGGGTGTCCGCCGACGAAGCGGGGATCGGTGATCGCCGCACAGATCGGCGCCTTCACGCTGCCCACGTCGGTGACGATGCCCGTCGTGGTCGTGAGGACCGCGGCGACCACGTCGCTCGCGCGCCGAACGGGCACGGCGACGAACGTGATCTCGGCGTCGGCGTCGACGCCGACGGCATCGATCACGTTGCGCTCGCGTGCGAGGACCACCACCTCGTCGCGATCGTCGGATCCCGACACGTGCCATCCACGCTCGCCGAGCGCGACGGCGAGCGATCCACCGATCAGTCCGAGTCCGACCACGTTGGCCCGCCGGGTCATCGAGGACCCTTCGTGGTGGCGACCGCCTCGACCATGGCATTGCGTTCGTCGATGGTCCACGTACGCCATGCGCCCGGCTCGAGCGAACGGTCCTGCATCGGCCCGATCCTGGTCCGCACGAGACGCGTCACCGGGTGACCGATCGCCTCGCACATGCGACGGACCTGACGGTTCTTGCCCTCGTGGATGGTGATCTTGAGGATGCCCGGCGAGGGTTGCGACACCTTCGCCGGAGCGGTGACCCCGTCGTCGAGTTCGACGCCGTCGCGCAACTGTCGCAGCTTGCCCGCGGACACCTCGCCACCGTCGACCTCGGCCAGGTACTCCTTGTCCACACCGTGGCTCGGATGGGCGATCCGGTTGGCCAGTTCGCCGTCGTTGGTGATCAGCAGCAGGCCCTCGGTCTCGAGGTCGAGACGCCCGATCGAGAAGACGCGTGGCTCACTCGGGACGAGATCGAGCACCGTGGTGCGATCGTGGGTGTCCGAACTCGTGGTGATCACACCTGCCGGCTTGTTCAGGACGTAGTACACGAGGCCGGGCTTGACGCCGATCGGCGCTCCGTCGACCTCGATCAGGTCGTTCTCGGCATCGACTCGACGACCGAGGATCGCCACCTCGCCGTTGACCGTGACCCGTCCTTGCGAGATCAGGTCCTCACACGTGCGTCGGCTGCCGAATCCGACCGCGGCGAGCACCTTCTGCAGCCGCTCGCCCTGGGGCAACTCGGCGCTGCGCTGCGCCATCTGCTCCCACAGGGGAGGCTCGGGGACGCGGTCAGTCATCCTGTTGTGGCCCGGCGGTCGTGATGTCGATCTCGGGGGTGACGCGCAAGCCGTGTTCGAGTGCCTCGACCACATCGGGTCCGGGGATGAACTCGGCGATCGCCGGCAGGTCGTCGACCGATTCCAGGCCGAGTTTCTCGAGGAAGGAGTCGGTGGTTCCGAACAGCATCGCCTGACCCGGACCGTCGTCGCGCCCGACCTCGTCGATGTAGCCACGCGCCTGCAGGGTGCGCAGCACGCCGTCGGGGTCGACGCCGCGGATCGCTGCGACCTGCGCCCGCGAGATCGGTTGCTTGTAGGCCACGATCGCGAGGGTCTCCAGCGCTGCGCCCGACAGGCGCGCCCGCTGGTCGTGGAGCAGGAACCGCTCCACGTAGGGTGCGAGGTCGTCGGCCGTCTGGTAGCGGATGCCGCCGGCGACCCGGACGAGACGGAACCCGTGGTTCTCCTGGCGGTACACGCCGGCGAGTTCGTCGCACCACTGCTCCACCAGGGCCGTGGGCTGCTCCAACAACTGCGCCAGCAACTCGTGTGGCACCGGGTCGTGGGCGACGAGAGCGATCGACTCGATGGCGCGCTTGTACTCGGCGATGCGCGCGGAACGTTCGGTGTCGTCGATGAACTCGTCGGTCATGGGTCCTCTGGAGCGGTTCGGTCAGCCGTCGTAGGCGTCGATCAGGATCGCGTCGGTGTCCACACCGTCGGCCGGGGCCCAGACGACCTCGATGTCGCCGAATCGCTCGGGCTGATCGAGATCGACGACGCCCTGTTTGAACAGTTCGAGCAGTGCGAGGAATCGCACGATGACCTCGATCCGATCGGTGAGATCGGCCGTGAGCCGCCGGAACGAGATGCGCCCGACCCGTGGGAGTTCGTCGAGGAGTTCGCCGACGGCGTCGGCGACGGTGATCTTGATGGGGTTGACGTGGAACAGGTCGATGACCGGCACCGGGCGCGGCGTGAGTGCCCGGATCGCCGCACGCTGCAGACTCCTCACGCTCGTGCCTTCGAGCATGTCCGGCAGCGCGGCCGCGAAGCGCTCGTCGGGCCCGACCGCACGCGGGAACGACATATCGGCATCCTCGGCCAACTGTGCGAACACCCCTGCGACGTCCTTGAAGGTCTTGGCCTCGAGCAGTCGGGCGAGGAGCATGTCGCGCTCCTCCCACAGTGCCAGTTCCTCGTCGAGGTCCATGTCGGTCGGGTTCGGGAGCAGCCGGCGCGCCTTCAGGTCGACGAGCGTGGCCGCGATCAGGAGGAAACCGGTGATCACGTCGAGGTCGAGGGTCTTGTCGGCCTGCATCCGCTCGATCTCGACCAGGTAGGCGTCGACGATCAGCGACAGGTTGATCTCGTAGATGTCGACCTGCTCCTTGAGGATCAGCTGCAACAGCAGATCGAAGGGGCCCTGGTACACAGGCGTTGCGACATCGACCATCGGGTCCGATCCTACCCGTCCCACCCGACAGGCAACGGATAGCGTTTCGGGCCGTGAGCGACGTTCGGGTCCTGTCCTGCATCCAACCGACCGGGGAGGTCCACCTGGGCAACTACCTCGGGGCGCTGCGGAACTGGGTGTCGGGCCAGCACGACAAGGACGTGTTCCATGGCGTGGTCGACCTGCACACACTCACCGTCATCGAGGAACCGGGCATCGCGGGCGACGCCACCCTGCGGACCGCCGCGATGCTCTTCGCCGTGGGCCTCGATCCCGATGTGGCCACCGTCTTCGTCCAGAGCCACGTACCCGAGCACAGCCAGCTCGCCTGGATCATGCAGTGCAATCTGTCGTACGGCGAACTGAGTCGGATGACCCAGTTCAAGGACAAGTCGGCCAAACGGTCGGGTGGATTCGTCTCGGCCGGGTTGTTCACCTACCCGGCGCTGATGGCGGCCGACATCCTGCTCTACGACACCGAAGAGGTGCCCGTGGGCGACGACCAGCGCCAACACGTCGAGATCACCCGGGATGTCGCCGTTCGCTTCAACCACCGCTTCGGTGACACGTTCGTGGTGCCCGAGGCCGTGCTTCCCGCTGCCGGGGCTCGCGTGATGAGCCTGCAGGATCCGACCTCGAAGATGTCGAAGTCCGACGAGTCCGACGCCGGGTGCGTGTACCTGATCGACGCCCCCGCGACGATCATGAAGAAGTTCAAGCGGGCCGTCACCGACTCCGACACCGGTGCCGACGCCGTTCGCTACGACCGCGAGAACAAGCCCGGCGTGTCGACCCTGCTCGACATCAACGCGGCGATCACCGGACGGAGCCCCCAGCAGGTCGCCGACGGATACGAGCAGTACGGCAAGCTCAAGGTGGAGACGGGAGAGGCCGTGGTGGAGGCCCTCACGCCGATCCGTGAGCGGTACGGCGACCTGCTCGACGACCGCGGCGAACTCACCCGACTGCTGCGCGTCGGTGCGGATCGTGCGCGTGAGGTGGCCACGGCGACCCTCGACCGTGCGCATGCGGCCATCGGCATGCTGCCGACTTGAACCGCCCGGAACTGACCCCCGTCGATCGTCGGATCATCGCACTGGCGATCCCCGCCTTCGGTGCGCTCGCCGCAGAACCGCTGTATCGACTCGTCGACACGGCGATCGTCGGTCGCATCGGCACCCAGGAACTGGGCGGTGTCGCTGTTGCGGTGTCGATCCTGTCGTTGGTGGTCGGCGGATCGAACTTCCTCGCCTACGGGACCACACAGCGAGTCGCCAACCGTCTGGGCTCCTCGAATCGGGTCGGAGCCGCGGATGTCGGCGTGCAGGCCACGTGGCTGGCGGCGATGATCGGGTTCCTCGCCGCTCCGCTGCTCGCTCTCCTCGCTCGACCACTCGCCGAGCTGCTCGGGGCGAGTGATGACGTGCTCCCCTTCGCCGTCACCTATCTGCGCATCTCCGCGATCGGTGTGCCGTTCGTGCTGGTCGGGCTCGCGGCGCAGGGTACCCAGCGGGGTGCGAGCGACTACCGCTCCCCGCTCGTCGTCCTCGTGGCCGCCAACATCGTGAACGCAACCGTCGAGGTCGTGCTCGTGTTCGGGTTCGACATGGGTGTCGCCGGCGCCGCGTGGTCCACGGTGGTCGCCCAGATGCTCGCCGGAGTGGCGCTGGTCGTCCTGGCCCGGCCGCATCTCGTCGCTGCATCGTCGATCCGACCGATGTGGATCGAGATGGGACCCCTCCTCTCGGCGGGCCGGCACCTGCTGCTCCGTGTCGGCGCGATGCTCATGGTGTTCACCGGGGCGACCTCACTCGCGGCACGGATCGACGACGCCACGCTCGCGGCTCACTCGATCGCGATCACGATGTTCCTGTTCCTCGCGCTCACACTCGACGCGCTCGCCGTTCCGGCGCAGACGCTCGTCGCCGAGGAACTCGGCCGCGGGGGCGGCGGGGCCGCCGAGGTGAACCGCAGGGCCGTTCGGTTGTCGCTGATCGTCGGCGTCGGGCTCGCCGTCCTGGTCGCGACCACCGCACCGCTGATCGCGCGGGTGTTCAGCGACGACACCGACGTGATCAGTCGTGCGACCGCAGCGTTGTTCTTCCTCGCGGCGATCATGATCCCCGGCTCACTCGCCTTCGCCACCGACGGCTCACTCATCGGGGTGGGCGACTACGCGTTCCTCGGCCGGGCCGCCCTGGGCTACCTCGTGGCGGTGATCCCGATCGCAACCGCCGTCGTGCTCGTCCCCGGATTCGGCATCGCCGGAATCTGGACGGGCCTGCTCGTGTGGATGACCCTGCGATCCCTCGTCAACTTCCGTCGCAGCCGAGCCGTCCTCCCCTGAGTTCGACGCCCAGCCGCGACCCGGTCGCCACCCACTCAGTAATCGCACACCTCGAGGGTGGCGTACGCAGGTCCGCTCTCGCCGACGAGTTCGACGGTGGCCGGCTCCGAACCCGCTCGCTCGGCGAGGCGGGCGCCGATCCGCTCGTGGTCGTGGTACAGCCGGAAACGTTCGCTGCGCGGCCCGACGACGGTCGCCGCGACGCGTCCGAAGGTGCCCAGCCCGCACTCCACCTTGCCGACGTCGTGCAGCAGCGCACCGGCCACCTCGGCTCGCGTGGCGCCGGGGCGGGCGGCGGCGAAACGGCGGGCCACACCGATCGAATGTCGTCGGTCCTGATTGCTCAGACGGACCCACAGCGAGCGTTCGCCGTCCAACAGGTTCTGGTCGGCCCAGGCCTCGTCTGCGGGCAGCGGAGGCCTCGGTGGGAGCGACGTGACGAACCGGCGAGCGAGGTGGAACGGATGTCGGATCACTTCGCCGAGCGTGCTCACGAGCCCAGTGTGGCGCGCGGATGGGCGGAGCGGTACACGTCCCACAGGCGTTCCTGACTGACGCGCGTGTAGATCTGCGTGGTCGAGATCGAGACGTGTCCGAGCATCTCCTGCACCACGCGCAGGTCGGCGCCGTGATCGAGGAGGTGCGTGGCGCACGAGTGTCGCAACACGTGCGGCGACAGGTCGTCGGAGATGCCCGCACGCCGCCCGTACTTCTTCACCACCAGCCACGCCGCCTGGCGAGTGAGACGCGAACCGCGTGTGTTCAGGAAGACCGCTTCGGCGTCGCCGCGTCGCTGCCACCGGACCGGCACGAGGCGGGCGCGCCCACGCGCGGAGAACCAGTCGTCGAGCGCTCCGGCCGCCGCTGATCCGAACGGAACGATCCGTTCCTTCGAACCCTTCCCGTAGAGGCGCACGAGGCGTTGGTCGAGGTCGAGGTCGCCGATCGACAGCCCGACCGCCTCGGAGACCCGTGCCCCCGTTGCGTACAGCAGCTCGAGCAACGCCCGGTCGCGGTGATCGATGGGCGCGTGGCCGGCGACCGCATCGAGCAGGCTGTTGACCTGGGTCTCGGTCAGCGGCTTCGGGATCCCTGACGGCACCCTCACGCCTTCCAGTTCGACCGCGGGATCGTCGGGGCGCAGACCTTCGATGGCGAGGTACCGGTGCAGCATCCTGATCGCTGCGAGTTGGCGCGCGATCGACGCAGTCGCCGACTCCGACGCCGTGCGCTCACCCACGAACGCGACGAGATCCTCGTGGGCGACGTCGAGCAGGGTGCGGTCGTGCGCGGCGAGCCACGAGCAGTACGCCCTCAGGTCGCGACGGTACGCCGCCAGGGTGTTCGCCGACCGGCCCTTCTCGGCCAGCATCCACGCGAGGAACTCCTCGGCCTCGATCGGCAGCGGCTCGCGGGCCACCCGGGCGACCCGTCAGGTCCCGTCGGCGAGACGCAACCGACGTTCGGTGAGCAACAGACCCGACACGGTCTTGGAATCGCAGATCTGTCCCGAGTCGATCATCGCCAGCGCCTCCGAGAGCGGGACGTGGAGGAGTTCCATGAAGTCCTCCTCCGGCCCCTGTCGATCCGTGGGCACCGGTGTGCACTCGGTGGCGAGGTAGATCGTGACCACCGAATCGGTCATGCCCGGCGACGGATACTGCTCGATCAGCAACTCGAGGCGGTCCGACGACAGACCGGCCTCCTCGATGAGTTCACGGCGTGCCACCGCTGCGGTGTCCTCGCCCTCGACGTCGCGCATTCCGGCGGGAATCTCGATGACGTTCTCCTCGTACGGAGGCCGGTACTGCGACACCAGAACCACCGACGGGTTCCCCTCGGCGTCGAAGATCAGCGGAACGACGCCGACCGCACCAGGAGAGCGGACGATGTCGCGGTGGAAGCGCCGTCCGTCGGGTGCCTCGAACTCGGCGGTGGCAACGTGCCACACGTGGCCCTGGTGGACCGACGACTCCTCGACCCGCCGAAACCCTGCCATCAGGCAGACACGTCGGCAGACGGCGCCGACTCGGTGCGTTCGCGCCGGTGCGTCAGCGCGGCGGAGATCAACTCCCGGAACAGCGGGTGTGGGCGATCGGGTCGGCTCTTGAACTCGGGGTGCGCCTGCGTGGCGACCCAGAACGGGTGCCCAGGCAGTTCGATGAACTCGACCAACTTGTTGTCGGGTGACGTGCCCGAGCACCACAGACCCTCGCTCTCGAGCGGTGCCCGGTAGCGATCGTTGAACTCGTAGCGGTGGCGGTGCCGTTCGGACACCACCGTCTCGCCGTACGCCGTGGCGACCTGGCTCTCGTTGGCGAGCACGGCGTAGTGGGCGCCGAGCCGCATCGTGCCGCCCTTGTCCTCGATGCCGCGCTGCTCGAGCATCAGGTCGATCACCGGGTGGGCCGCCGCAGGCTCGAACTCGGTCGAGTTCGCGCCGGTCAGCCCGGCGACGTTGCGGGCGAAATCGATCGTCATCGCTTGCAGCCCCAGGCAGATTCCGAGGCAGGGCATGGCGTTCTCACGGGAGTACCGCGCGGCGGCGATCTTGCCCTCGACGCCTCGATGGCCGAAACCACCCGGGATGACGATGCCGTCCAGATGCCCGAGTTGACCGTCGGCGAGCATCCCTTCGACGCTCTCGGACTGGATCCAGTCGATCTCGACGGCCGCGCCGTGGTGGAACCCGGCGTGCTTCAGGCTCTCGACCACCGACAGGTAGGCGTCGGGGAGTTCGATGTACTTGCCGATCAGGCCGATCCGCACCGGATCGGTGGCGGCCTCGACCTTGTCGACCACCCGCTGCCACGACGACAGGTCGACCTCGTCGTCGATGCGCAACACGTCGCACACGAACGTGTCGAGGCCTTCGTCGTGGAAGATCAGCGGCAGTTGGTAGATGTTGCGGGCGTCGGCGGCGTTGATGACGGCGCGACGATCGACGTCGCACATGTTGGAGATCTTCGTCTTCAGGTCGTCGGAGAGAGGTTGTTCGGAACGACAGACGATCACGTCGGGTTGGATGCCCCGGGACCGCAACTCGGTGACCGAGTGCTGTGTGGGTTTGGTCTTCTGCTCGCCCGACGGCCCGATGAACGGAACCAGCGTGACGTGGATGTAGCAGACGTTGTCGCGCCCGACCTGGTTGCGGAACTGGCGGATCGCCTCGAGGAACGGGAGGATCTCGATGTCGCCCACGGTGCCGCCGACCTCGGTGATGACGATGTCGACGTCCTGCTGGGCAACGCGCTCGACGCGTCGCTTGATCTCGTCGGTGATGTGCGGGATGACCTGCACGGTCTTGCCGAGGTAGTCGCCGCGCCGCTCGGCCTCCATGACCGTCTTGTAGATCGATCCCGTGGTCGCGTTGGAGTTGCGGGACAGGTTCTCGTCGATGAAGCGCTCGTAGTGACCGAGGTCGAGGTCGGTCTCGCCGCCGTCGTCGGTGACGAAGACCTCACCGTGTTCGAACGGGTTCATCGTGCCCGGATCGAGGTTGATGTACGGATCGAGCTTCTGGAGTGTGACCCGCAGGCCTCGCAGCTTGAGGAGACGACCGAGCGACGACGCGGTGAGGCCCTTGCCGAGTGCGCTCGCGACCCCACCGGTCACGAAGATGTGCTTGGTCATGGGAACCCTCCGTCTGAAATGCGTCTCGACGACACGACGGGATGTGACCATATCACTCGGCGAGCACGGAACTTCACGCGAGTAGTTCCCGGGCGTGTCTGCGGGCCGAGTCGCTCGTGGAGCCCGACAGCATCCGGGCCAACTCCTCGACGCGTTCGTCGCCGTCGAGGCGTCGCGCCGACGCGAACGTCGCGCCGCCACGCACGGTCTTGGACACCGAGACCTGCGCATCGGCTGCGGCTGCGACCTGTGCGAGGTGCGTGACCACCAACACCTGGTGGTGGCGAGCGAGGCCGGCCAGAGCGTCACCCACCGCCTGCGCCGCCTCGCCGCCGATCCCGGCGTCGACCTCGTCGAACACGAGGGTCTCGACCGACGAGTCCGAACCGCCCGCATCAGCGAGCACGAGCCGCAGAGCCAGCATCGACCGGGCCAACTCTCCGCCTGACGCGACCCGGTTCAGCGCCAACAACGGGGCTCCGGGGTTGGCGGCGAGCAGGAACTGCACCCGGTCGCCCGGATGATCGTCGACGTGCTCGCCGACCTCGACGGCCACGGCCGCGTGCGCCATGGCGAGCGTGTGCAGTCGCTGCTCGACCGCCGCGCCGAGCGGCTCGGCGGCCGCACGCCGCGCCCGCCCCACCTCGACGGCAGCTGCGCGTTCCTCGGCCAGAGCGTCGACTCGTTCGGCGTCGAGCTCGGCGGCGCGCTGGTCGTGTGACTCCAACTCGTGCAGGCGGTCCTCGGTGTCGGCGTGGTACGCCATCACCGCAGCGAGGTCGTCGCCGTACTTGCGTCGCATGTCGGCGAGCAACTGGCGGCGCTCGCGCACCTCGCCGAGGCGCTCCGGGGACTCGTCGATGCCGTCGGTGAGGTCTCGCGCGGCCGTGACCAGGTCGTCGAGTTCTGCGAGCACGTCGTGCAGTCGCGAGGCCACCTCGTCGAAGGGGCGCCGCCCGTCGATCGCGGCGAGAGCCACCCCCAACGCCTCGCGGGCTCCGCTCTCGCCGCCGAGCGCCTCGTTCGCCGCCCGACCGGCATCACGGTGGGCAGCCGCATCGGCGAGCACCGACTCCTCGGCATCGAGCGTGTCGTCCTCGGTGGGATCGTCGATCCCGGCTGCGTCGAGCTCGTCGACCTGGAACCGCAACAGGTCGATCTCACGCGCCCGGAGGCGCTCGTCGCCACCCAGGGCGGCGAGTGACGCATCGATCTCGGTGAGGCGCGCCCGTGCGGAGCGCAGCCGCGAGAGGTCGACGTGTCCGAATCGGTCGAGTGCCTCGCGCTGCGTGGCGACGGACAGGAGGGACTGATGTGCGTGCTGGCCGTGCAGATCGACCATGTCGCCCGCGATCTCGGCCAGGGCGCCCACGGTCGCCAGGCGCCCGTCGACGTAGGCGCGAGATCGCCCGTCGGTCGGCACGACGCGCGCCAGGATCCGCTCGGTTCCGTCACGCCCGACGAACCGGCCTTCGACACGCGCCTCGCCGGCGCCGTGGCGCACCATCGTGGAATCGGCGCGGCCGCCGACGAGCAGTTCGATCGCCTCGACCAGCATCGTCTTGCCGGCACCGGTTTCACCGGTGAGCGCAGTGAGACCGTTGCCGAGGACGAGGTCGAGTTCCTCGATGACCCCGAGGTTCTCGATGTGGAGTTCGCTGAGCATCCTCCACATTCAATCACGGGGGTACTCCAGGATCGGACACCTGTTCGATCAAGGTGCCGTCGCTCGATCGGGCCGGCGGTGACGTCAGCGGTCGGCCAGCCCGAACTTCGACTTGAGGATCTGGTGGTACCGGTACGCCCCGAACCGTACGAAACGGGCGGTGGCGGCCGACGGGCTGCACGCCACGACGTCGCCCGGCTCGAGGACTGCGGTGGGTTGACCGTCGACGGCCACGTCGGCGAGTCGGTGCCCGGCCACCTCGATCTCGACGACTTCGTCGGGACTGAGGACGAGGGAGCGGTCGAACAGCATGTGCGGCGACA
Organism: Ilumatobacter sp.; assembly: GCF_039969435.1. Taxonomy (GTDB): domain Bacteria; phylum Actinomycetota; class Acidimicrobiia; order Acidimicrobiales; family Ilumatobacteraceae; genus Ilumatobacter_A. Next base: position 446,966 of record NZ_JBDVNU010000036.1, on the reverse strand, counting down.
CCGGCGTGAGCAGGATCGCCCGATGCCGGGGTGACACGATCGGACCGCGCGCCGACAGCGAATACGCCGTGGATCCGGTCGGCGTCGACACGATCAGTCCGTCGGCCTCGTAGTGGGTGAACGCGTCGCCGTCGATGCGGGCCAGGAGGCGCACGGTGTGCCCGGACTGGTTCTTCTCCACGACCGCCTCGTTGAGCGCTCGCCCGACCAGGACACCGTTCACGGCGACGTCGAGCATCATCCGTTCGTCGATGTGCCATTCCCCCGCCTCGGAGCCGAGGGCGAAACGGTCGAGAGCATCGGTCAACCCGTCGGGTTCGACCTCCGTCAGGTATCCGAGCGAGCCGAGGTTGACACCGATCAGCGGCACCGCGTGGCCGTCGAGCAGTTCGACGCTGCGCAGCATCGTGCCGTCTCCACCGAGACTCACGACCACGTCGGCGTCGTGGAGCGGTCGGGCGTCGGCACAGTGTGCGAGGTCGAGTCGTTCGGCATCCTGGGGCGGCATCCAGAACTCGACGTCGTGGACGGCGCACCAGCGCTCCACCTCGGCGGAGTACTCCGGAGTCTCGGGACGTTCGTGATGGGCGACGAGGACCAGTCGATCGAGCGTCATGGTGGGGACACCGGCGTCGTGGCGTGGACGAGGAACTCGACGTTGCCGTCGGCGCCCGTGATCGGGGAGGTCGTCCAGTCGACCACCCGGCAGCCCGCGTCGACCAGTGCCCGATCGATCTCGACGCGGACCCGTTCGTGGATCTCCGGATCGGTGACGACGCCCTTGCCGCGGCTCACCTCGGTGCGACCCGCCTCGAACTGTGGTTTGACGAGCAGCACCATGGAGCCCCCAGGCTGGCACACGCCCACGACCGGCGCGATGACCAGACGCAACGAGATGAACGACAGGTCACCGACCACGCCGTCGACGAGCCCACCGATCACGTCGGCGTCGATCGCCCTGATGTTCTGGCGTTCGAGGTTGACGACGCGTTCATCGCCACGCAACCGCTCGTGGAGTTGCCCGTGGCCGACGTCGACGGCCACCACCTGGCGGGCGCCACGTTGGAGCAGGGAGTCGGTGAAGCCGCCGGTGGATGCCCCGGCGTCGAGCATCCTGAGGCCGGCGACGTCGACGCCGAACACGTCGAGCGCATGCTCGAGCTTCTCGGCCCCGCGTCCGACGAAGCGGGCGGGCGGTCCGTCGACGACGATCGCGTCGCCCGGCGACACCAGCCGCGAGGCCTTGGCGGCGACTGCGCCGTTGACGAGGACGCGGTCGGAGTCGATCAACTCCTGCGCGGCCGTTCGACTCGGTGCGAGATCGCGACGGAGGAGTTCGGCGTCGAGCCGCCGTCGTGCGGCCATGGATGCGGCGCGGTCAGCGCGCCGTGCGCTTGGTGGCGACCTTGCGCACGCCGGACGACCCGACCGCCTTCTTCGTGGCGGCCTTCTTGCGCGCCGACGTCTTCTTCGAGGCGGCCTTCTTCTTCGCGGGTGCTGCCGCCTTCTTCGTCGCCGCCTTCTTCGTGGCGGCCTTCTTGCGCGTCGACGTCTTCTTCGCGGCGGCCTTCTTCGCTGCGGCCTTCTTCGTCGGCGCGACCTTCTTCGCCACGGCCTCCACGTCGTCGGCCACCGGGGTCTTGGTGTCGCCGACACGATCGGCGAGCCTCTCGGCGAGGTCCTCGAACCGGTCTTCGAGTTCGTCGAATCGCTCCGACATCCAGCTCACCTGCTTGGACACCTCACGCTGGATGATCTCGCTCACTCTTTCGGAGGTGTCCTTGCCTCGCTCGACCAGGCCCGAGACGAGCTTCTCGGTGTCGCGTCGAGGTGCCTCGCCGGCCTTGACCAACTGTGACACGACCGACTCGGCCTGTTTGCGGGTCATCTCACCGAACTGAACACCGGCGTCGAGAAGTCGTTGGAGCGTGGATTGAGCCATTGCCCCAGGCTAGTGGAGCGAGTCGACCACGGCGGCGAGGTCGCGATGCGTGCCGTGCCCCGCTGCGGTGACGCCGGTCTCGACGAGTGCGAACCCGCAGCCGATCCGTTCCGCGAACAGCCCGTCGGTTTCGGGTCGATCGCCGATCATCAGCATCGAGGACGTGCGAGGCGACTGCGGCGACGGGTCGACGAGTCGCACGACGAGGTCGGCCATCGGTTGCTCGGGCTTGCCGGCGAAGGTGGCGTCGACGCCACCGACCGCACCGATCGCCGCGACGATCGACCCGCCCCCCGGCTCCAGGCCCCGTGGCGTCGGGTACGTCGTGTCGCTGTTGGTCCCGATCAGGCGTGCACCGTCGAGGACGGCCCGGCCGGCGACACGCAACCGGTCGTAGTCGAAGTCTCGGTGGAGGCCGACGACGACCGCGTCGACCGGATCGTCGAGGTCGGTGCCGTCGTTGACGACGGCGACCGCACCCGCCGATTCGACCGCCTCGACGATGCCGGGTCCACCGGCGACCAGCACGCGCTCGCCGGGCGCGAGCAGTGATGCCGCAGCCATCGACGACGACACCACGTCGCCCCGCGCCTCGATGCCGATCGCCGCGAGCGACGCTTCGTGGTCGGCCACCAGCGCAGCGGAGTTGTTCGTGACGAAGAGCACCCGACGACCCGAGGCGCGCAGGCGGGCGATCGCGTCAACCGCTCCCGGGATCGGGTCGTGAGCGAGCCAGACGACGCCGTCCAGGTCACAGAGCACGGTGCGGACTTCGTCTGGCATCCTGTGAGCGTGCCACGGTTCACCCCCTTCCCCGCCCTGCGCTACTGCGACGCGACGATCGACGACCTCGTCGCGCCGCCGTACGACGTGCTGTCCGACGCAGACCTCGACGCGCTCAACGCGCGACACGAGTTCAACATCACCCATGTCGACGTCCCACGGGAGTCCGACGGCCCCGAGCGCTACGAGCGCGCCGGTGCCACGCTGCGCGACTGGATCGACGCCGGGGTGATGGCCTACGACGACCGGCCCAGCTACACGCTGTACCGACTGGCGTTCACCGACGCCAGCGGTGCCGACCGCAACATCGTGGGCGTGCTGGGAGGGTTGGAAGTCGGCCCGTACGGCGAGTGTGGCGTGCTCCCCCACGAACGCATCACGCCCAAGGCGTCGACCGACCGCCTCGACCTCACGCGTGCCACTCGCGCCAACATGTCGCCCATCTGGGGGTTGTCGCTCGCCGACGGACTGACCGACCTGCTGACCGAACCGGGCGAGGCCGTCGCCACCGTGACGATCGACGGAGTCACCCACACCGTCGAGCGCGTCGGTGATCCCGACCGGATCGCTGCGATCGGTGCCAAGTTGGCGACCGACGACGTGTTGATCGCCGACGGTCACCACCGGTACGGCGTGGCCCAGAAGTTCCGCGACGAGACACGCGCAGCCACCGGACGCGAGGACACCGATGCCGAGGACACCCTCGCGTTCGTCAGCGAACTCGTCGCCGACCAACTGAGCGTCGAGGCGATCCACCGCCTGTACGTCGACGTGCACGTCGACGACCTCGTCGCCGCGCTGGACGCCGGCTTCGACCGCTCTCCCGCGCCTGCTCCGGACGCGACCACACTCGCCGAGATGGAGGAGCGGGGCGCTCTGTGCCTCGTGCGTCCCGACGGTTCGGCCGAGTGGCTGACGCCACGGCCGGGCGCATTCGACGACGTCCGAGCACTCGACGGACTGTGGCTCGAGGAACTGCTGTCGGGTGTCGAGCATTCGGTGACCTACCAGCACGGTGTCGATCGGGTGGTCGACGCCGTCGTTCACGGGGACGCACACGCCGCCGTGCTGATCCGCCCGGTCAGCGTCGCCGAGATCGAGCGCACGGCTCGCGAGGGCGTCGTGATGCCGCCGAAGTCGACGTTCTTCACGCCCAAGCTCCTCACCGGGCTCGTCGTACGTCCTCTCGCCTGACGCTCGCGCTCATCGCTGTGCCAACAGTGCGTCGGAGACGGCGGTGAGGGCCGAGCGGACCGACTTCGTGCGTCGAGCGGGGATGACCGTCGCTGCGATCACCTCCGTTCGCGACTGCGTGCGACCACCGACGCGGAAGAAGCGTCGGCGGACCGAGCCGACCACGACGAGGTGGACGCCACGGGCGATCGCGGTCTGCTGAGCGACGGTCGGATCGTGCCAGGCGACGGGCACCGACACGTTGCTGCCGTCGATCGGTGTGTTGAGGTCGAACTGGACGACCGTTGCGCCGGACGCGAGTTCACGGACGACCGGTTCGGAGGTGACCTCCCCGGCCACGACGACCGTGTTGATGCGATCCGTGTCGATGGTGTTCTGGGTACCCATGTGAGTTCTCCGTGTGTGGGAAGCGAATACACGGGAGGAGTCGGTCGTTCGCACGGTAGCGAGGGGGTACTCCACGGTTTCGGTGACGGAACGGGAAACATCGCAATCCCTCGGAAGAGCCGGGTGGTGTGGCAGGTTGGCAGTTCTCGATGCTCGACTCCGCCCTGAGGCCTGTGAAGGACCGGTTGCTCACCCCGCTCGCGACGACCGCGATCGCGCGCGTGCACCCGACGGTCATTTCGTTCGTCGGGCTCCTGTTGAGCCTCGGCGCCGCCGTCGCCGCATCGCAGCGCCTGGCCGTCGTTGCCGTGGCGGCGTGGCTCGCCGGCCGCATCGCGGACGGCCTCGACGGACTCGCCGCACGCTCGTCGGGGAGGGAGAGCGATCTCGGTGGTCTCCTCGACTTCACGTTCGACACCATCGGCTACGCCACGATCCCCATCGGCGTGGCGATCGGCCTCGACTCGCGAGCGGGGTGGATCGTCACCGCCGTCCTGCTCGCGACGTTCTACCTCAACGCCGTGTCGCTCGGATACGTCGCTGCGCTGCTCGAGAAGCGCGGCCTCGACGCAGCCACCCAGCGACGAGCGACGAGCGCCGTTCTCCCGCGTGGCCTCGTCGAGGGCACCGAGACGATCGTGTTCTTCACGCTCGCACTCGCCTTCATCGACGCATCACCCTGGATCTGGTCGGTGATGGCCGCCCTGGTCACCGTCACCGCACTCGAGCGGGTTCGCTGGGCTGCCCGAGAACTCACGTGAACACATCCACCCGCCGCTGGGTGCAGCGAGGCGTGGTCGCCGCGATCTGGCTCACTGCGCTCCTGCTCTGGCGCCGCTACCAGACCTCGAACGATCTCTCGACCACCGAGGCGGGTCAACGCTTCGTCGACGCAGTCGAGCAGGCGTGGTGGGGCATCCTCGCGTACATCGGCGTCTATCTGATCCGCCCCGTCGTGCTGTTCCCCGCGTCGATCCTGACGATCATGGGTGGGGTCCTGTTCGGCCCACTGGTCGGCGTCGTCGTGGTGATCGTGGCGTCGAACACCTCGGCGATGATCGCCTTCGGCATCGGCGGTCTCCTCGGGCGTGCCCCCGGGACGCCTGGCGAGGGCGGCGCCGGCGACGAGTCGTTCGTCTCCAGATGGAGCGCCCGGCTGCGTGAGAACAGCTTCGACACGGTCTTCGTGATGCGACTGATCTTCCTCCCCTACGACCTCGTCAACTACGTCTGTGGCGCTCTGCGCATCCGGTGGTCCTCGTTCCTGCTCGCCACCGCACTCGGCTCGATCCCGGGCACCATCTCCTTCGTCCTGCTCGGTGCGTCCCTCGAACGCATCGACAGGGGACTCGACGGGATCGATCCGCTCGCCATCGTGGCGAGTGTCGTGATCTTCGTCGTCAGTATCGTCATCTCCCGAATCGTCAGAAAGAGGCAGGCCGTCACATGAGCAAGACCTACAAGGCAGCGGTGATCGGTGCCGGATCGGGCGGCTTGACGCTCGCCATCGGCCTCGCCGGCTTCGGCCACGACATCGCACTGATCGAGGCGGGCAAGGTCGGCGGGGACTGCACCAACGTCGGATGTGTGCCCTCCAAGGCGCTCCTCCACGCGGCTGCGGCGGGCCTCGACGACCCGTTCGGGTACGTGCGTGCGAAGCGTGACGAACTGAACCGGCGCGAGGACCACGAGATGGTCGAGCACGATCAGATCGACCTGATCCGGGGCCACGGTCGCCTCACCGGGCGCAGCGGCCCGCACGTCGTGGAGGTCACCGCACCGGACGGCACCGTCGTCGAGGTCTCGGCGGAGCACGTGATCCTCTGTGCGGGTTCCCGGCCGGTCGAGTTCCCGATCGACGGGCTCGACCCCGCGCGACTGCTCACCAACGAGTCGATCTTCGACTTGACGGACGTGCCGTCGAAGATCGTGCTGATCGGAGGCGGCGCGATCTCGCTCGAGATGGCCACGGCCTTCCGCGACCTCGGCAGCGAGGTGGAGATCGTCGAGTTGCAGGAGCGTCTGATCGGCAACGACGATCCGGTCGTGTCGAGCACCATTCGGGCAGCGCTCGAGACGCGCGGCGTGAGGGTCCACCTGGGCACATCGATCGAGCGGTTCGACGGGACGACCGCCCACCTCGGCAACGGTGCCAGGATCGACGACGTCGACAAGGTCCTGCTCGCCGTCGGTCGCACGTCGCGTCACGCCGACCTCGGACTGGACGCTGCCGGCGTCGCGACCTACGAGCGCGGCATCGTCGCCGACAGTTGGGGGAAGACGAACGTCGACAAGATCTGGGCCGTCGGTGACGTCACCGGCAACACGCTCACCACCCACGGTGCCAACTCGATCGGACGGCGCTGCATCCGTGCCATCGCCCTCCCGTTGCCGAACGTCGGAGAACCCCGGGTGCAGGCCAACGCCGTCTACTCGAGGCCCGAGATCGCCTCGGTCGGCATCACGATCGACGAACTCGACGCACTCCCGACGACGGGTCGAGTGCGCTACGAGAAGCAACTCGGTGACATCGATCGGGGGTTCACCGACGACCGCGAACACGGGGTCGTCGTGGTCGACGCCGAGCGGTTCACCGGCAAGATCCTCCGAGCAGCCATCGTCGGGCCCGGCGCGTCGGAGATGATCGGCATGTTCACGATGATGATCGACCACGGGATCGGCCTGCGCAAGCTCTTCGGCCAGGTCCACCCGTACCCGTCCTACTCGCAGGCGATCGGCCTGATCGCCGACGAGTTCGCCGGTGACACCTACCGGTCGCTGCCCCGGGAGTGGCTGGCGATGATGCGAGGTCGCATCGCCCGGCGGTTGCGCCGTTGACGGCGAGTTGGTGGTTTCCCGAACCCGACGCCGGCGTCGTCGTCCAGGTGGTCGTGACGCTGCTCGTCGCGATCGCGATCGGCGTCGCGGTGCGACGGGAACGCTCGCTGGTGCTGCTCGTGGTCGGCATCACGATGGTCACCATGGGCTGGTACGGGATCCGCGGGCTGCACTAGACCGGTGGACGTGACCGATCAGCGAACACTGCGCGAGCGACTCGCCGAACTGCCGCTCGGTCGTCAGGTCGCCCTGCTGTCGGGTGGGTCGTTCTGGGGCTCCGAGGCGATCCCCGAACTCGATCTGGCAGCCGTCACGCTGACCGACGGCCCGCACGGTGTGCGGCGCCAGCCCGACGGTGCCGACCACCTGGGCATCGGCGGCTCGGTCCCGGCCACCTGCTTCCCCACCGCGTCCTGCCTCGCCTCGAGCTGGGATCCGGAGTTGCTCCACGAGGTGGGTGCAGCGTTGGGCCACGAGGCGCTCGCAGGAGGCGTGGGTGTACTGCTCGGACCGGGCATGAACATCAAGCGGCATCCCGGTGGTGGCCGGAACTTCGAGTACTTCTCCGAGGACCCGCTGCTGTCGGGTCGTCTCGCCACCGGGATGATCCGAGGCATCCAGTCGACCGGCGTCGCTGCGTGCCCGAAGCACTTCGTGGCCAACAATCTGGAGTCCTATCGGATGGTGTCGGACTCCGTGGTCGACGAGCGGACCCTGCGCGAGCTGTATCTGCGCGGCTTCGAGATCGCAGTCCGCGAAGCTCGGCCTCGGACCATCATGACGGCGTACAACCTGGTCAACGGCGAGTACGTCGCGGACAGCCACCGCCTGCTCCAGGGGGTGTTGCGCGACGAGTGGGGATTCGACGGCCTGGTCGTGACGGACTGGGGCGGCATCAACGACCGGGTCGCCGGCGTCCGTGCCGGCGTCGATCTCGAGATGCCGTCGTCGGGAGGGGCACACGACGATGCGGTCGTCGACGCGGTCGAATCGGGTGACCTCGACGCCGAGACGGTCCTCGAACGTGTCGAAGCGGTCGCACGTCTGCTCGGCGAGTCACCGGCGGGCCCGGCTCTACCCGTCGACGAGGTGGGCCACCACCGCCTCGCCCGCCGCGCGGCCGCAGCCGGAACCGTCCTGCTCGCCAACGACGGCATCCTGCCTCTCGACGCCTCGCTCGACGTGGCGATCATCGGCGGCTTCGCCGCCGAGCCCCGGTACCAGGGCGCCGGGAGTTCACAGGTCGTCCCGACCCGGCTCGACGACGCCAGACGCCACCTCGAGGAGCGCCTGACCGGACGGGTCCGCTACCTGTCCGGATACGACGACGTGCGCGCCGCTGCAGAACTGGCGGGCGACGCCGACGCGGCGGTCGTGTTCGTCGGTCTGCCGGCGATCGACGAGGCCGAGGGCTACGACCGCTCGACGCTCGCCCTGCCGGCCGCCCACGACGAACTCGTCACGGCGGTGTGTGCCGCCAACCCGCGCACCGTCGTGGTGCTCGCGAACGGTGCACCGGTGCTGATGCCGTGGGCCGACCGCCCGGCTGCGATCGTCGAGTCGTATCTCGGTGGACAGGCTGCCGGGAGCGCCATCGCGTCGGTGCTGGTCGGCGACACGGAGCCCGGCGGACGTCTCGCCGAGAGCTTCCCTGCCTCGATGGTCTTCCCGTCGGAGGAGAACTTCGCCGGGTCGACCCGCCAGGTCCAGTACCGCGAAGGCCTGTACGTCGGGTATCGCTTCCACGACACCGCCGCCGTGGCTGCCCGCTTCGCCTTCGGTCACGGGTTGTCGTACACGTCGTTCGAATGGTCCGAGCCGCGTGTCGACGAGCTCACCGTGCGCGTCACCGTCACCAACACCGGTGACCGCTGCGGGAGCGACGTGGTCCAGGTCTACGTGCACGATGTGGAGTCGACCGTGTACCGACCCGACAGGGAACTCGCCGGGTTCGCCAAGGTCCACCTCGGGCCCGGCGCGTCGGCGGACGTGGAGATCACGCTCGACGACCGTTCGTTCGCGTACTACGACGTCGACGAGGCCCGGTGGCGCACCGAGGCCGGTGCGTTCGACGTCGTCGTGGCGCACTCGTCGGTCGACGTCCATGCCACGATCCGGATCGACGTCGACGGCGAGACCATCACGACACCGCCGGCAGGCGCTGCGGGTCCCGGGCGCCGTCGCTTCGTGGCCACCGTGACCGAGTTCGAGCAGATGCTCGGTCGTCCGGTCCCCCACCCGGTCCCGGTGCTGCCCTTCACCGTCAACACCGTCGTCGACGAGCTCGATGCGACCCGACTCGGTCGACTCGCCCGACGGGCGTTCCTCGAGGTGGCGGACCGACAGACGGCCACACTGCTCGGCGACGACCCGGACCCCGTGCTTCTGGCGCTCGGTCGACGGATGATCCGTGAGGCCCCGCTGCGTTTCCTCGTGTCGATGAGCGGCGGCAGAGGATCGATCAGGGCCTTCCACGGTCTGACCAAGCTGCTGAGCGCGTTGCGGATCGCCGGGCGTCGCGGCTGAGGCCGCGCCGTTGCTCTAGATTCCAGTGCATGAGCGACACGATCCGCTGGGGTATCGCCTCGACCGGCAACATCTCGGCATCGATGGCAACGGCACTCGCCGGCATCGACGCAGCGGCCGTCGTGGCGGTCGGTTCCCGCTCGCAGGAGAGCGCCGACGCGTTCGCTGCCGAGCACTCGATCCCCGCCGCCCACGGATCGCATGCGGACCTGTGTGCCGACCCCGCCGTCGACGTGATCTACATCGGTTCGCCTCACAGCGAGCACCACGACATGACCATCGAGGCGCTCGACGCCGGGAAGCACGTCCTGTGCGAGAAGGCGTTCGCACTGAACCGACCCGACGCCGAGGCGATGATCGCCGCGGCACAGCGCAACGAACGGTTCCTGATGGAAGCGATGTGGAGCTGGTTCATGCCGGGATGGCACGACCTCCGTCGCCGCATCGAGGACGGCGAGATCGGTGAGATCGTGTCGATCGACGCCAACTTCGGGCTGAGGATCACCGACCCCGACGGCCGACACCGCCGTCTCGACATCGGCGGCGGTGCCCTTCTCGACCTCGGGATCTACCCGCTGTCGATCGCCCGATTCCTGCTCGGGGAACCGACGGACGTCCGAGCGCTCGGCCGACTCACCGCAGGTGGCGCCGACGCCGCAGTGGCCGGGTCGATGCTCCACGAGTCGGGTGCGGTCACCACGTTCTCGACCTCTCTCGACGCTGCGTCCGATCTCACGGCACGTGTGGTGGGCACCTCAGGCCTCGTCGAGATCCATGCGCCGTTCTGGTGCCCCACCGCGTACACGATCGTCGTCGACGGCGAGCGCGAGCGTGTCGAGACACCGCACCGCGGTCTCGCTCACGAGGCGGAACACGTGATGGAGCGCATCCGTGGTGGGCACCTCGAGTCCGACGTGCAGACGTGGAACGCCACGTTGGCGAACATGGAGTTGATGGACGAGATCCGACGTCAGGTCGGCGTGTTCTACCCGTCCGAGATCGGGTAGTCGGCGTAGGACGCCTTGAAGACACCCTGGTGCAGGAGCACCGTCGCGGCGTGGACGCCTGACGCAGTTTCGGTCACCGTCGACTCCGTCCAGTACGACTCGACCGCCCGACTCTGACCGATGCCGACCACGGTGTGGACGATGTCGTAGGGTCGTCCCACGAACACCGGACCGGCGACGAAGCGCACCTCGAGGTCGATGAACAACCCGATCGCCGGGCCGCGCACCGGGAAGTGAGCACCGGCCTGATGGGCCAGCACGCTGAGCATCTCGGTCGGCACGATCGGCCCACCCCACGGCGAATCGCCGTCGTACCAGTTCGACCGTTCGGTGATGCGGTCCAGCTTCTGCGCGAGCGTGAAGGGGTAGAGAGCGCCGTTGTGCGAGTCGAGATCCATGGTGACCGTGACCGGCTGCGTGGTCATCCCGATCTCGAGTCGATCGACGATGTGCAGTCGGCCGGGGTCACCGAGTCCGCGCTCGCGACGCACGTCGAGTTCGCTCGACGTGTCGGCGCCGATCGACGCCGTGCCGTTCAGCACGGGCGTGCCGTCGGACTTCACCGCGTGGATCGAGGCCGAATGATCGCCGTGCGGAGTGAGCGACGCCTGCACCTCCTCACCCTCGACCACCATCGTCACGAAGTGCGAACTGATGCACCCCGACTCGAACCAGGCCTGTCCCCAGTGCTCGACTGCGAGGGCGTCGAACTGACTGAAGTGGGTCGGGCCCTCGATCGGTGCTCCCGCCAGACCGAGTTTGGCCGCCTCGGCATCGTCGTGGACGCTCGCATGTCCCCCGTACTCCTGGTCGTGGAGCATCTGGGCCGGCGCCCGGAACGGCCCGGTGAGCGTGCCGTCGTCGCTCCTCGTGATGTCGGTCTGGAAGGTCATGTTCCGATCGTTGCACATCGGCCCGTCACGGGTGGTCGGGCGAACCGTCGAGCTGTTCGCCGGCTTCGTTGCGCGCGCGGCGCGCGGATGCCTGCTGCCCGTCGTCCTCGTAGCGCACGGTCACCGATTGGAACCCCTTGAACTGCTGGGAGTTGACCGCCTCGAGATACGCGCGCTGGTCGGCCTCGGTGAGATCCACGTTGTCCGTGAACGGTGTCAGGAGCGCACGCGGGTACAACCGTCGGACGCGGACCACGTTGATCTCCGATCCGACCACGATGCCCACGGCCGCGAGGAAGGTCCAGGCGAACAGACCGAGCACGAGCGCGAAGGTGCCGTAGGTGGCACCTGAACCCTGCACCCCGCTCCCGACGAACACCGCTCCGAAGACCTGCAGCAACTGCCAGATCACCGCGGCCACGATCGCTCCGGGAACGGTGTCGCGTGTGCGGGTGCCGTCGGGGCGGAAGATCCTGAACATCACCACGAAGACCATTCCGTTGACGACGATCGAGATCCCGAGCGCCACCAGCGTGCTCGATCGTCCGAGTTCGGCACCGAACGCGCCGGCATTCGACCCCGCACCCGAAAGCACCGTCGTGACCACGACGGCGATGCCGGCCACGGCGATGAGACGGAGACTCCTCAGTCGTGCACGGATCGGATTCGGTCGACGGTTGCGGGGCACCGACCAACTGACGTTGATCGCGTTCTGGATCGCCTGTGCGAACCCGAGGGCGCCGTACACCGCGACGAGGCCGCCGACGATGATCGCTCCGACACTGCCCTGGAGTCCCTGTGGGTCGGCGAGTTGGTCACCGATGACCGGGAACTGACTGAGCGTCGAGTCGAGGATCTGCTCCTGGAGTCCCGGTCGACCGTCGAGTACGAAGCCCAACACGGACGTGAGCAGCAGCAGGAGCGGGAACAGCGACAGGAACCCGTAGTAGGTGATGAGCGCGGCGAGATACGGCCCCTGGTCCTCGACGAACTTGTAGATCACCCCGATCGGGAAGCCGACGACCGGATGACGACGCTGGAAGGCGTCGAGCCGCTGGGTCGGCGACGTTCCCCCACCCTCTCGGTCGTACTCGTGTGCCACCCGCCCAGTGTGCCCACACCGCCGCGGTGACATGCGCGACCCGATGCCCGGCCGCGAACGCGAACGTCAGGTCGGCAACTCGACGTCGGGGTTGCGGGCGTAGAGGGCCCAGTAGACGTTGGCTGCGACCAGGTCGAACGCCGGACGCACGACCGTCCAGTCCTCGGCGGGGAACGACGTCGGGCCGGCGCCGGGCACGGGAAGCACCACGTACTCGACCCGTTCCGCCCGAGCGGGGATGCGGGGCCCGTCGACGATGCCGTCGGCGCCGTAGAGGACCGATCGGAACGGGACGGGGAACTGGTAGATCTCGCGGCGATGGGCGATGTGTGGGGTGATGCGGTAGTGCGCGGCCACCACCGCGTCGTCGGGCACCAGGTCGATGATCTCCCGTGCCGCGTTGGCCCAGTCGTTGTCGGGTTGTCCGTAGAACAGCGGGGTGCGCCCCCACGGCACCGGTGCCCAGAGGAACGACGACACCAGTGCCGCCACGCCCACGGTGATGACGGCGACGGGGCGCACGAGGATCGAGATGCGGACTCCCGGGGCGTTGAACGAGAACTCGTCGCGCATCGCGGCGATGGCGCAGACGGTGCCGATGCTCAGCGCCGGCACGGCGATCAGGCTGTAGTGGTACTCGATCTGGTACTGGTACCAGAAGGTGCTGAGGATGTTCGTGAACAGCACCAGGGCGCTGATCGCTGCGACCCACGGCTTGCGCACGAACAGCCAGGCGAAGGGTGCCGTCATCTGCACCAGGTACCACGGCCGATCGTCACTCGTGAAGTGATCCCACACCGCTTTCGGGTCGGTGAACGTCTTTCCCACCACCCGGAAGGCGGCGCCGACCGTGGAGTCGTCCGGTCGGCTGAACGGGAATCGCCAGGTGTTGCGGGTGGGGACGCCGATCAGGCCGCGCATCACGACGAACATCGCGAACGCCATGAACGAGATGCACCCGGCCACCGTGGCGAGTCCGATCCGCCGATCACGTCGCACGGCGACCCACACACCGAGGGGCACGAGCACGAGCGACGCGTCCTCCTTGACCGACAGGGCCAAGAGGAGGAAGAGCAGATAGGTCTTCCACTTCCGGTCGAGAGCGGCCCAGATGGCGAACCCGACGAACACTCCGAGGAATGCGTCGGGATGGAAGTTCTCCAGGTTGGTGTGGCCGACCGCCGGATGCACCAGGTAGGCCGCAGCGGGCACCAGGGCGAGCCATTCGCTGCGCAGGCGTGTTCGCCCGACCAGGAACACGGGGATCGCGCCGGCGCCGATGGCGGCCGACTGGGCGAAGAACAGCACACCGACCGACGGCCAGATCCAGTAGAACGGAACGAGCAGCAGGAGCACGAACGAGGTGTGGTCGCCGAACAGGTTGCGACCCATCAACGTCACGAACGGCGTCTCGCCGCGCGAGATGAGCCACACCCCCTGGTCATAGAGCGCCGAGTCGTACGACGCGGTGCCCAGCGCGTGGTGGATGTTCAGCGATCGTTGCGTGAAGTACGTCGTGTAGAGCACGACGAGGCCGACGATCACCACCTGTGGCGTCGTGACCCGGTGCCACCATCGAGGCGGCGCATGCTCGACCGACTGCTCATCCCCCTCGGGTGCGCGGTCGAGCACGGTCACGGTGGCCAGTCTGGCCGAAAGTCAGCCCCGCAGGTCGGCAACCAGCGCGGCGAGCACGCCGTTGACGAAGCGGCTGCTGTCGTCCGTGGAGAACTGTTTGACGAGGCCGACCGCTTCGTCGAGCACCACGGCCGTCGGTACGTCGGGCCGCTCGGCCAGTTCGAACGCCCCGATCCGCAAGACGTTCAGGTCGATCACCGGCATCCGCTTCAGCGTCCACCCGGTCGCCCGAGCCTCGATGGCAGCATCGAGGCGGTCGCGATGGGCGGCCACGCCCCGCACGAGGGTCTGGGTCAGTTCGTCGGGCTCGAGCACCTGCAACTCGAGCGCCTCGACGGGCGTGATGCCCTTCGACTCCGCCTCGTACAACAGGTACAGGGCGCGCTCTCGACCCTCGGAACGAACGTCGGGGCGAGGAACCGCCATCAGACGCGGGTCATGTAGTCGCCGGTCCGCGTGTCGACGCGCACCTTCTCACCGATTTCGATGAACAGCGGGACCTTGATCTCCTTGCCCGTCTCGAGCGTCGCCGGCTTGGTGCCGCCGCTCGACCGGTCACCCTGCAGACCCGGCTCGGTCTGGGCGATCGTCAGCTCCACCGATGCGGGGATCTCGACGCCGATGATCTCGCCGTTGTAGAACGCGATCTGGGCGATCATCTGCTCGATCAGGTAGTCCTTCGCATCGCCGAGGGCCACCTCGGCGACGTTGGTCTGGTCGAAGGTCTTGGTGTTCATGAAGACGTAGTCGTTGCCGTCGTGGTACAGGTACTGCATGTCCTCGCGCTGGACGATCGCCTGCTCGACCTTGATGCCGGCGTTGAACGTCTTGTCGATCACGGCGCCGGTGCGCACGTTGCGGATCTTCGAGCGGACGAACGCGCCCCCCTTGCCGGGCTTCACGTGCTGGAACTCGATGACCTGGAACAGGTTGTTGTCGAGTTCGAGGGTGATGCCGTTCTTCAGGTCGTTCACGGAGATCTGGGGCATGTCGGTTACAACTCTCGTTTCGGTGAGTGCGTCAGCACCCGGTGGCCGGCATCGGTGACCAGGACCAGATCCTCGATCCGGAAGCCGCCGAATCCTCCACGATAGAGGCCGGGCTCGATGGTCACCACCATCCCCGCCTCGAGGGTCACGTCGGAGGTGCGGTTGTGGAACGGCAACTCGTGGATGTCGAGGCCGACGCCGTGGCCGGTGCCGTGCACGTATTCGTGTAGCCGTCCGGCGGCCTCGAACACGTCGCGACAGGCTGCGTCGACCGCGCGCGAGCTGCCACCGGCGAACGTGGCGTCGAGCCCCGCACGCTGCGCAGCGGCCACCAGGTCGTAGGTGCCACGCTGTTCGGACGTGGCCTCGCCGATCACCCACGACCGGGTCATGTCCGAGTGGTACCCGTCGACCAGTGCCCCGACGTCGATGATCACCGTGTCACCCTCGACGATCTCACGACGGGTGGCGCCGTGGTGTGGCCGGGCGCCGTGGTCGGGGCCGGTGGCGACGATCGTCGGGTAGCTCCGGTCGTCGGCACCGAGTCGGATCATCCGGTACTCGAGTTCCGCACGTACGTCGAGTTCGGTCATGCCGTGGAGCATCGGCTCGACCTCCGCAAGTGCTGCATCGGCGATCCGCGCGGCCTCCTCGATGCGCTCGACCTCCGCGGGGTCCTTGACCCGGCGCAACACCCGGATCAGGTCGTCGGCGGCGGCGTCGCCCACCAACTGGGCCCGTCGCTCCCGCAGGACCTCGGACTGCTGCTCGACGATCAGCGTCGCTCCGGTGCCGGCGGTCTCGGCGGCTGCCTTGTCGCCGTAGCGCCCGTCGGTCCCGACGAACAGTTCGCCGCCGCGCAGCACCGCCCAGCCGTTCGACGTGTCGAAGCCGGTCAGCCAGCGGAGGTCGGTCAGATCGTCGACCGCCAACGTGCCGCCACCGACCTCGTGCAGGACGCGGCTGATCCGTTCGGGGTGGTCGATGGGGGTCATCGACTCACCGTCCACCGTCGACCCAGCTCGGCCTTCGGCGCACTCTCGCCGTCGTACCCGCACATCGCCACGTGCCAGACGTCGGTGCCGGTGCTGAACGTCGCCCCACGACGATGTGCGCCGCGGTTGAAGTGCTGCGTGATCTCCGTCGCTTCCCACCCGTCCTCGCAGTCGATCCGCTCCACCGACACCTCGAGGTCGTCGCCTCCGAAGCTCACGCTTCCACCGGGGCACGAGAGCGCGCAGGGCGGCGCGATCGACCACCGCTCGGTGGCGGTGACCTCGACCGATGTCACGCTCGTCGACGAGAGCCTGACCGCCCGGCGGGTGTCGACACGGCGGTCCTCCAGATGGATCTCGATGGACCTCACCGACGTCGTGGGAATGGACGTGGAGCGTTGCCGTGGGTCGGTCCGCACGAAGCGGAGATCCACGCCGTCGCAGGGCGTGAGGCCGAGCAGTCGAACCCCCTCGGCTCCGACCCCGACCGAGAGTGCGACGACGTCGGGAACACCGACCTGGATGCCAGGAGCGTCGCGATCGGTGGAACCGCTGCGGGGACGCCGGGACAGGAGGCTCATCGGAGGAACCGCTCCAGAGATCGCCGGACCGGCGCTTCGTCCACGCCGGGGACCACCTCGACGCCGTTCGGGCCGTCGAGGACGAAGGTCAGTCGGTCGAGTGCCTTCTTGTCCCGGTGCATGAGCCCGATCAACTCCGCAGCGTCGAGTCCCGACGGCGGGCGAGTCGTCAGGTCGTACTCCCCCGCGACCACGGCGGTGTGCTCGTCGACCCTCGCCCGATCGATCCGACCGAGTTCGCAACCGAGTTCGGCGGCGTAGACCAGTCCGATCGCCACCGCCTCGCCGTGTGCGAGGTCGTGGCCGGTGGTGATCTCCAGGGCATGCGCGAGGGTGTGGCCGTAGTTCAGCAGTGCCCGTCGACCGCCCTCGCGTTCGTCGGAGGCGACCACCTCGGCCTTGATCTCGATGCACCGCGCGATGCGCTCGTCGAGTGCCATCGCCAGCAGGTCGTCTCCGGTGAGGAAGTGGTACTTCGCCATCTCGCCCAGACCGCAGCGCATCTCGCGCGGCGGCAGGGTGGCCAAGGCGTCGAGATCGCACACGACACCCGAGGGCTGCCAGAACGCACCGACGAGGTTCTTGCCCTCGGGCAGATTGACCCCTGTCTTGCCGCCGATCGCCGCGTCGACCATGCCGAGCAGCGTCGTGGACACGTGGACCACCGGAATGCCCCGGTGCCACGACGCCGCAGCGAATCCGGCCACGTCCGTGACCATCCCGCCCCCCACGCCGACGACGACGTCGTTGCGGGTCAGACCGATCTGTGCGAACGAGCGCATCAGGTTCTCGATGGTCGCCAGCGACTTCGCCGCCTCGCCGTCCCCGATCTCGACGACGTGCACGTCGTGGTCGGGGAGGTACGCACCGATCTCACGGAACTGGACGGGAATCCCCGCCTGCGTGACGACCGCGACGCGCCGCGCCGAGGTCGGCACGAGATCGGGCAACTCCGCGATGCTCCCGTTGCCCACGATGACGTCGTAGGAGCGGTCGACGAGGGGCACCGTCACCCGGCGCATCGCAACACCGCCCCGGCGACGTCGTTGATCGAGCGGTTGTCCACCGACACGATCGCGTCGGCGACCTCCTGGTACAGGTCGCCGCGCTCGTCGTACATGCGCCGCAGCGTGCCTTCGGGGTCGTCGTCGAGGAGCGGGCGGTGCATCCCTGCCTTGACGCGACCCAGGAGGAGTTCCACGTCGGCGAGCAACCACACCACGTGGGCCCCCGCACCCTTCAGGACCGCCCGATTGTCGGGGCTGAGCACCACGCCTCCGGCGGCGGCGATCACCGACGGCGTCGGTGAGGCGACGGCCTCGCGCAGCACGTCGGACTCCAGTTCGCGGAACGCTGGTTCGCCGTCGGCGGCCCAGATCTCGCGCACGGTGCGGCCGGTGCGCGCTTCGATCATCTCGTCGCTGTCGAGGAGTTCTCGGCCGAGCTTGCGCGCCAGGGCACGTCCGACGGAGGACTTGCCGGCGCCCATCATCCCCACCAGCACGATGTGGCTGTCGGTACACGTGCTCACGGTCGTCCCCTCACAGTGTCGCCGCGAAGTTCTCGGCGTTGCGGACGAACTCGTCGACCGAGTCGCCCCCGAACTTGCGTTGGGCCTCACCCGCCAACGTGAGCGCCACCATCGTCTCCGCGACGACACCCATCGCGGGCACCGCGGTGACGTCGGTGCGTTCCTTGAACGACACGCCCGACTCCTTCGTGGCGGTGTCGACGGTCTCCAGCGTCGGCTTGTTGAGCGTGGCGAGCGGCTTCATGGCGGCACGCACCACGAGCAACTCGCCGGTGGTCATGCCGCCCTCGGTACCGCCGGCCAGCGTGCTGCCGCGCCGGTACCGCTCGTGCTCGGAGTCCCACGAGATCGGGTCGTGTGCGGTACTCCCACGGCGCCCGGCCACCTCGAAACCGTCGCCGATCTCGACGGCCTTGATCGCCTGGATGCTCATCAACGCCTGCGCGAGCATCCCGTCGATCTTGCGGTCCCAGTGCACGTGTGAGCCGAGGCCGACCGGGACGCCGAACCCGAGCACCTCGACCACGCCGCCGAGCGAGTCACCCTCCTTCGCGCAGGCCTTGATCTCGGCGATCATGTCCTCGCTGGTGGCGAGGTCGAAGCAGCGGACCTGGTTGTCGTCGACGCGATCCAGTTCGTCGGGTGTGGGCCGGGCGGCACCGGCGGGCACCCGCACGTGGCCCATCTGGATCACGTGCGACAGGATCTCGACTCCCAGCGGCTTGAGCAGTTGCTTGGCGATCGCGCCGGCGGCGACCCGGGCCGCGGTCTCGCGTGCGCTCGCACGCTCCAAGACGTCGCGTGCGTCGGTGAAGCCGTACTTCTGCATGCCGGTGAGATCGGCGTGACCCGGGCGGACCTGGGTGAGTGGCGCCTTCGTGGCTCCCGGTGCCGGGTCCATCTCCTCGTGCCACTTGTCGCTGCGGAACCACTCCGAGTTCTTGATCTCGACGGCGACCGGGGAACCGAGCGTGCGGCCGTGGCGCACGCCTCCGATCAACGTGAGCTCATCGGCCTCGAAGCGCTGGCGCGGGCCGCGTCCGTAGCCGAGGCGCCGCCGACCCATCTCCTCCTGGATCTGCTCGACCGTGATCTCCAGGCCGGCGGGAAGCCCCTCGATCGTGACCACGAGGGCCTGGCCGTGGGATTCGCCGGCGGTGAGATACCTGAGCATCGTGACAAGGCTAGCGACCGCCCCGGGGGCCATACTTGACACATGCGCCGTGCCGCCCTCTCGCTGCTCGTCGCAGCGTGCGGTGCGCTCATCGCCGGCGGCGCGATCGGCGCTGCAGCGACGGCCCCGATCGACGACGGTGTCACCGTTGCCGCACCCGCCGTACGGATCCCGGCCAACTCACGTCCCCCGACGCCGACGGGCCCCGATCCGGCGCTGCTGGTCAGCGACTCGGCGTGGCTGGGGATGCAGACGTACGCCGGGGTCGACCAGGTGCAGGGTTTCGAGCACACGCTGTCGCTCGCATCGTGTCGGCGCCGTGTCGCCACCTCCTGCACGAACTACAACGGCTACGTCCCGATCACGCTCTACGAGGAGGTCGAGGCCGCCGCACCCGGGTTCAGGACACTGATCGTGGCGACCGGGTACAACGACGGCGACGCCCGATTCGCCGAGGACGTCGAGGCGGTCGCCGAACTCGCCCGATCGAAGGGCTACCGGCGCATCGTCTGGCTCACACTGCGTTCCAACGTCAGCTACACGTCGCCGGGCGACACCGGCTTCGCGGAGGTGTTCGAGCGCAGCAATGCCACCCTGAAGCAGATCGTCGCCGACGGCACCCACCCCGAGATCGTCGTCGCCGACTGGGCCACGTACGCACGCGACCAACCGTCGTGGTTCGCCGGCGACGGCATCCACCTGCGGCTTCTGGGCGGGTATGCAGCGGGCGACTACATCTCCCGCAAGATGGCGTTCCTCGACGCCCGTGCGTGCCCGCAACCCGCCTATGCGGGCGTGGCACCACTCGATCCGTGTCCGGACCCCGACGAGCACGGCCCCGTGATCGACCTCGCATCGATCTACCCGACCGACCGGGGTCAGGGCCTCGCGTTCACCCTGCTCTACGAGGGATCGAGTTCGTGGCCCGATCCGCCGTGGTGGGAGTCAGCCGCGTGAGGTGAGCGCGGCGAGAGCCGCCGCTCGCATCACCGCCGTGTCGACCACAGCGTCGTCGCCGAGCCAGATCCGCTGCTGCAGTGCCGCCTGGTGGACGAGCATCCCGAGCCCGTCGACCGTGCGGGCGCCGCGTTCGGCCGCCGCCGAGAGCCACCGCGTCTCGAGCGGGTGGTACACGAGGTCGGCCACCACCTGGCCGTCGTGCAACAGATCCGGATCACACGGCAGTGACCCGTCCGTGCCCATGCCCACGCTCGTGGCGTTCACGACGATGTCGGCGCGACCGATGTCGCTGATGATCCCGGGCGTCGCCACGGGCGTCAGCGCTGCCGCCGACTCGGCCTTCTCCGGGGTGCGGTTGAGCACGGTGACGTCGACGGCCCCGGCGCGTGCGAGCGCATCGATCACCGAGCGCGCTGCTCCCCCGGCACCGATGACCGCGACCTTCGCCCCGTCGACATCCACGCCAGCCTCGGCGAGCGAGGCGACGAACCCCGCACCGTCGGTCGACCAACCGACGAGCTGGTCCCCTTCCCAGCTCACCGTGTTGACCGAGTGGAGCGCACGCGCCGCCGGGTCGAGTCGGTCGACGGCGGCTGCCACGGCGTCCTTGTGGGGCATCGTGACCGACAGGCCGCCGATGCCCAGCGTCCGCATGGCGTCCAACGCTGCCGACGCGTTTCCAGGGGCCACCTCCAGGGCTGCGTAGGTCCAGTCGACACCTGCAGCATCGAATGCAGCGCGGTGGATGACCGGCGAGAGGCTGTGGGCGACCGGCGATCCGATGACCGCCGCCAACCGGGTCACCCGAGGAGGCCGGCTGCGTCGGCTGCGTCGACGTTCACCTGGTGCTGTTCGCCGGTGGCGGCGAACACGTGGCGGCCGTCCTCGTCGGCGAGGACGTAGAAGAAGTAGAAGCACTGGTCGGGTTGCGGGAGGTCCCGGCAGATCGGGTCGCCCGGCGGCGGGTTCGGCGCCGGGTTGAGCGCAGCCTCGATCGAAGCCCGTCCAGGACTCGCGATCGGCGTCCTGGGCAGCCCGGGGAGGAGATAGGTGTTCCAGTCGCTCGGAGTCTGGCGGACCTCGGAGAACGGGGTGTCGGGGTCGATGCCGAGTTGGTTGCGTCCGTACAGCACGGCGGCATCGATCTGCAGCGGGAACGGGTCGTCGGGATTGTTCGCCGTGACGAACAACCGGTTGTGGATCACCCGGGAGATCTTGGCGCGGTCCTCGGGGACCTTGGCCTCCTTCTCGATCATCGACGCGATGATCAGGATCTCGTAGGGCGTGCGGCCCAGGGCGGCGCCCTTCGTGACGATGTCCTCCTGGCTGCCGACACGGTCCATGATGCCGATCATCCGGTCGATGACCTGGGCCTCGGTGTCGGCGTTGGACACCTCGTAGGTGTCGGGGAACAGCAGGCCTTCGAGCGACGTGACACCTTCCGGCGGCATCCACTGCGACGTGTAGTCACCTGGCGCCGCAGCGGCGAGGAAGCCCTCGGACGTGAGGGTCTCGAATTCGGTGTCGACGCGTCGCGCCATCTGGTCGATCGTGAAACCCTCGGGGAACGTGATGCTGCGAGAGGTCTGCGCAGGCGGCACGCTGAGTCGCCCCATGACGTTGCCCACGTGGTCGCTCGGGCGCAGTTCGTAGAAACCGGGGACGATCTCCAGGCCACCCTTGTTCTCGACGTACTGCACGAACACGCCCGCGTCCTCGACGAAGCCCTCGTCTTCCAGACGTTGCGACAGCGTCTCGAGTGTTTCGCCCTCGACCACGGTGAACGCCTCGACGGGTCCGGCGTCGCCGGGCGGGTTGAGACGCTGGAGGTACCACCAGCCCACGGCCCCGGCGATGATGATGGCCACGATCGACAGGCACAGCACGCCGTACACGGTCCACTTGAAGGGTCGTGTCTGGCGGCGGAGGCGCTCGACGGTGCCGGTCCGGTCGGCGTTGTCCCACGGGTCGGTCGGCCAGTCGATGGCCGGTCGGTCGTCGGCGTCGACCTCGGCCTCCGGCAGTAGTGGATCGAGTTGGGTCACGGCGCCACGCTAGTTGGCCAGGTGTTGCGACGGTGGTCAAGCCACGCCTGGAGGATCACGGCAGCGGCGGCCTTGTCGACCACCTTGCGTCGCTGCCGGGCGTCGAGGCCGACCTCCATCATGTGGCGTTCGGCGGTGACGGTCGTGAATCGTTCGTCGTACATCTCGACGGGCACGCCGACGGTCTGTTCCAACTGCTTCGCCTCCTTGACGGCCGATGTGGCGGCCGGACCGTGGCTGCCGTCGAGCGACAGCGGAAGGCCGACGACGACGACCTCGCACTCCTCGAGCCTCACGATCTTCGCGATCTCGGCGTGATCGTGACGACGACTCCTCGAGCGGTGCACGGTGGTGAGTGCCGATGCGATCGTCCCGGAGATGTCGGAGACTGCGACGCCCACCCGCTTCGAGCCGAGATCGATGCCGAGCGCACGGACGCCCGGGACGTCCCCTCGGCTGGGCGTCACGAGAAGTCGGGGATGGCGGCCGCTGCGATGGCGAGCGCCTCGGGGATGCCGGCGGGATTCTTGCCGCCGGCCTGGGCCACGTCGCCCTTCCCGCCGCCGCCGCCGCCGATCGCCTTGGCAGCATCCTTGAGCAGGAGCGATGCGGGGTTCGCGCTGTCCTTGGGCACCGCCGCCACGAGTGCGACGCCGCCCGAGGGGGTCTCGCCGGCGATGACGACCGTGTGCACGTCGGGATGGTTGCGCACCGCCATGGCGAGTTCGCGCAGCTCCCCCGGTTCGAGTTGGTCGACCTGGGTGACCACCACGCCGTCGTTGGCGATCTGCGCCAGCTCGACGGCGCGACCCATGGCGATCTGGCTGCGCAGGCCCCTGATCTCGGCCTGGAGTGCCTTGATCTCCTCGAGTTTGCGCTGGACCCCCTCGGCGACGTCCTCGGTGCTCGTTCCCACGAGCCCGGCGAGGTCGGCGATCAGCGCTTCGTCGCGCTGGAGCAGTGCGACCGAGCCCGTTCCCGTGAACGCCTCGATGCGGCGGAGGTTCGAGCCGATCGAAGCTTCGCTGACGACCTTGACCATGCCGATGTCGCCCGTGGAGCGGGCGTGCGTTCCGCCGCACAACTCGATCGTGTCGCCCGCTTCCAGGACGCGCACGATGTCGCCGTACTTGTCGCCGAAGAACGCGATGGCGCCGAGCGCCTCGGCTTCGTCCTTGGTGGTCTCGAACGTACGCGTCGGCCGGCTCGCGAGCGTCTGCGCGTTCGCGATCTCCTCGATCTCGGCGATCTGGTCGGGGGTGACCGCTTCGTAGTGGGAGAAGTCGAAGCGGAGTCGGTCGGGCCCGACCCATGAACCCGCTTGCTTCACGTGCTCACCGAGCACCTTGCGCAGGGCGTCGTGGAGCAGGTGGGTTCCGGTGTGGTTGCGACGGATCTTCTCACGCCGGTCGACGTCGATCGCGGCCTGCGCACTCTGGCCGGCGGTGATGGTTCCCTCGACGATCCGCGCAGTGTGACGACGGAGGTTCGGGATCGCGAAGGTGCAGTCGAGCACCTCGGCGGTGCCCGTGTCGGTGGTGATCGTGCCGGTGTCACCGACCTGGCCACCCGATTCGGCGTAGAACGGCGTCCGGTCGAGGAAGATCTCGACGATCCCGTCCCCCGACCTGGTGTCGCTCGACTCCAGTACGGCGAGCACTCGGGCCTCGGCGTCGTCGACGGTGTAGCCGAGGAACTCGGTGGTGCCGAACTGGGAGGCGACCTGTCGGTACTGGTCGAGGGTGGCGTCGTCGACGGCTCCCTTGGCAGCGGCCTTGGCCCGCGCCCGCTGCTCGTTCATCTCGACGTTGAACCCGTCGAGGTCGACGGCCACGTCACGTTCCGACGCGATCTCCTGGGTCAACTCCAGCGGGAAGCCGTAGGTGTCGTGCAGCAGGAACGTGGTCGAGCCGCTGAGCACCTCGGGTCCGTCGGCGAGTTCGGTGTCGAGGATCGACAGGCCGTTCCTGAGCGTGTGGCGGAAGCTCTCCTCCTCGCGCGTGATCACGTTGGTGATGAAGTCCTGGTTCTTGACCAGG
Organism: Ilumatobacter sp.; assembly: GCF_039969435.1. Taxonomy (GTDB): domain Bacteria; phylum Actinomycetota; class Acidimicrobiia; order Acidimicrobiales; family Ilumatobacteraceae; genus Ilumatobacter_A. The sequence goes on along the minus strand of NZ_JBDVNU010000036.1, from coordinate 422,342 downwards.
TCGGGGTAGGCGTTGCCCATCACCGAGATGGCCGTCTCGGTGAGTGACGGCATGACGAGCTTGTCGGTGCCGAGCATGTAGGCGAATCGCACGGCACGCCGGATGATGCGGCGCAGCACGTACCCGCGGGCCTCGTTCGAGGGGAAGACGCCGTCGTTGACCAACATGGCCCCCGAGCGGGCGTGCTCGGCGAGCACCCGCAGTCCGAAGCTGTCGCGATCCTCGTAGTCACCGACCCGGTAGGTCTTGCCCGTGAGCGACTGGGCGCGGTCGATCAGCGGCATCATCAGGTCGGTTTCCCACACCGAGTCGACGCCCTGCATCAACGCCAGGATGCGTTCGAGGCCCGCACCGGTGTCGATCGACGGCTTCGGCAGCGGCGTCCGGGTGCCGTCCGAGGACTGGTTGAACTGCATGAAGACCAGGTTCCAGAACTCCATGAACCGGTCGCCGAACGGATCGCCGAGGGGGCCGCCGTCGGGTCCGAAGTCGGGCCCGCGGTCGATGTGCAGCTCGCTGCACGGTCCACACGGCCCCGTGTCACCCATCTGCCAGTAGTTGTCCTTGTCGCCGAGCCGCTGGATGCGCTCCATCGGCACACCGACCTGTTCGTGCCAGATCGACTCGGCCTCGTCGTCGGTCTCGTGGACGGTCACCCAGATCCGGTCGCCGTCGATCCCCCACTTCTCGGTGACCAACTCCCACGACCAGGGGATGGCGTCGGTCTTGAAGTAGTCACCGAAACTGAAGTTCCCGAGCATCTCGAAGAACACCAGGTGCCGCTTGGTGCGGCCCACGTCGTCGAGGTCGTTGTGCTTGCCACCGGCGCGCGCGCACTTCTGCGACGTGACGGCCCGCTCGTACGGGGCCGGCTCGTCGCCGGTGAAGTACGACTTGAACGGCACCATCCCCGCGACGTTGAACATCACGGTCGGGTCGTGCGGGATGAGGCTCGCCGAGGGCACGACCTGATGGCCCTTCTCCGCGAAGAACCCCGTGAAGGAGTCACGTAGCTGGTCGGCAGACATCGTCATGAGATCGCAGATCCTACCGACGGGTCAGCCGTGGAGAATGGCCGATTCGAACTCGAACCACCGAAGGTCCGACGTCCGGGTGGATCAGTCGTCGTCGGAGGAATCGTCGTCGTCGTCGTCGAAGGTCACGCCGTACTTCGCGGCCAGCGCGGCGTACTCGTCGTCGTCTTCACCGGAGTCGGCGTCTCCACCGGAGCCGTGCTCGTCGGACGAGCGCTCCCCGAGTCCGAGGTCGAAGGCTCCGGGCCCCGACTGCTTCAGTTTTCTCGCCTCTTCGAAACGGCGATGACGACCCTTCTTCACGACAGGGCTCCCTCAGTGAACGGTGGACATTGGCGGCCGATCGTACCGCCCGCACCTGGTGTTTCGCGAATCTCCGCCGTGTGTCACCGGCCGGTGTCGTGCGCTGGTGTCGTGTGCCACGATGATCCGATGCGCACTCTCGCGAACGCCGTGGCGATCCTGAACCAGAAGGGAGGCGTCGGCAAGACCACCGTCACCCTCGGCCTCGCCTCCGCTGCGGCCGCTGCGGGGCATCGGATCCTGGTCATCGACCTCGATCCACAGGGGTCGGCGGGGTGGGTGCTCGGCGTCGATCCCGACCCGTCGGCGGTGTCGGTCGGCGACGTGCTCGACGGGCGACCGCTGTCCGACGCGATCGTGGGATCGGCGTGGTCGCAACACGTCGACGTCGTGCCCGCCGGTGACCGCCTCCAGGACTTCGAGGCGGGCGACGCGACCCGGCTCGCCGCCGCGTTCTTCCAGGCCGGCGACGTGTTGGCCGGCTACGACGCCGTGGTGATCGACTGTCCGCCGTCGCTGGGCAATCTCACCACGAACGCCCTGGCCGCGGTGCGCCATGCCGTGGTGGTGGTGGAACCGTCGGCTCTGGGGCTGCGCGGCATCGGGGGCGTGGCCGACGCCATCGACGTGGTCTGGGATTCGCACAACCCCGATCTGGAACTGTCGGGTGTGGTCCTGAATCGTGTTCCCGGTGTGTCGGCCGAGGCCGAGCGTCGCATCGACGAACTGCGTCGCATCGTGGGACGTCAGGCGATCTGGAAGCCGTCGGTCCCGGCACGCGTGGTCCTCAACCAGGCGGTCGGTGAGCGGCGTTCGATCCACAGCTATGCGAGTCGCGCGAGCGGCCCGATCGACACGTTCGACAAGCTGTGGGGCAAGCTGCGCCGAACCGTCAGACAGGCATGAGCGTGAGGCGACCCTGCGGGTCGAAGGTCAACCCGGCCCTGCCCGCCACGAGGTCGCGGATTCCCTGACCGAGCAGGTCGCCACGCCAACCGCTGGCGAGACGCGCGTCGTCGTCGTCGCGGAGCAGCGCGACGATGTCGGACTTGGTGGCCAGCATCGCCGTGTCGATCTTCTCGTCGCGAGCGATCTGGGACACCCACGCCGAGATCAGTGTGATCGCCGGCCGCAGGGACCGGTCGAGGTCGTCGGTCGACTTCGGTGACTCGGGCGGCGTCGCCTGCTTGCCGGCGGCGACCGCAGCGAGGATCTCGTCGGCGATGCCACCCTTGGTGTGGCGATCATCGACGCCTCGGGCCTGCTTCAGGTCCTTCGTGTTGGACGGTGCACGCTGGGCGATGCCCAGGATCGCGAGATCCGGGAGGACCTGACGTACCGGGATGTCGACACGCATCGCCCGCTCCTCGCGCCACGCCGCGATCGCCTGGGCGACGGCGCGCCCGCCGGGCCTCAGCGACCGGGCATCCTTCAGACGCAACCAGGCGTCGGCAGGCCTCGATCCGCTGACGGGGCGGGTGCGGAGTTCCTCGCAGGCCTCCTCGGCCCACTCCAGGCGACCCGCGGCCTCGAGCTTGGCGACCAGCGAATCGTGGACCCCGAGCAGGTACTCGACGTCGGCCGCTGCGTACTGGCACTGGCTGTCGGAGAGGGGGCGGCGCAACCAGTCGGTCAGGCGGTCGCCCTTGGCCGGGGAGATGCCGATCTCGCCCTGGAGCAGTGAGACGAGTGACGGGGTGCCGTACCCGAGGAACCCGGCGGCGATCTGGGTGTCGAACATCCTGCGCGGCACGGCTCCGCATGCGTGCGTGAGCACGTCGAGATCCTGCTGGGCGGCGTGGATCACACACAGTGCGTCCGTGTCGAAGAGTCGAGCGAGGTCGGACACGTCGATCTGGAGCGGGTCGATGAGGACGAGTTCCTGCTTCTCGGAGGTGCCCTCGGGCCACCAGGCGATCTGGATCAGCGCCAGCTTCGGGAAGTAGGTCCGTTCCCGGTGGAACTCGGTGTCGAGTGCGTACCGGGGCATCTCGATCAACTCGTCGACCAGTTCGACCAGGCCCTCCTGGTCGTCGATCCATCCGAACCCGATGTGGGGTGGGGCCTGGTCAGGCATCCGTGCCTGCGTGCACGTCGTATCCGGCGTGGATCCAGGCCAGCATCCCGCCCGCGACGTTGACGACGTCGTGACCGTGGGCGTCGGCGAACTCACAGGCCCGCAGGCTGCGCCCGCCGGCCTTGCACATGACGTACGTGGGCTCGCCGGTGAACCGGTCGAGGTGGTCGGGCACGGTCCCGAGCACGACGTGGACCGCGTGAGGGACGTGCGACTCCTGCCACTCGTCGTCCTCGCGCACGTCGATCAGGACCACGTCGGTCCCGAGCGCGTGCAGTTCCGCCACGGAGATCTCTCGGATTGCCACAGCCGACGACACTATCCAGACCCGGAACTATCGGGGGATGTCGTTCGGCGTGTTGACGTTGACGAGACCGCCGGGATCGACCGTGACGGCAACGTGCGGCAACTCGCCGATCACGCGGTGCAGCGCCCGCTCCCCCGAATCGAACAGTTGCCGGACCCGAGCGGCGGCATCGACGGACCAGATGGCGCACAACGGCTCGAGTCGGTCGCCTGCGGCCACCCAGACCTTGGAGAAGCCGTCTCCCGCCTCGGCCTCGAGCAACGGCAGGAGGGTCGACGCATCGACACGGGCGAGGTCGCACGGGAGGACGAGGACCCTGTCGGCCACGCCGTCGAAGTGGGTGAGTGCGCCGAGCACGCCGGCGACCGGCCCGCCACCGGGATGCAGGTCGGGCGTCACCGGCGCGCTCAGCCCGGCCAACTCCGTCGGATCGCCACCGATCACCACGACCGGATCGGCGCCGACCGAACGGGCTGCATCGATCACCCGGTCGGCCATGGCGCGTCCGTCGACGTGGATCAGCGCCTTGGTGCGTCCCATCCGGCTGCTCCGACCGCCGGCGAGGACCGCAGCGGCGAGGGTCACGAGTCGGGGATGCCCGAGGGGTCGAGTTGGAGCAGGAACTGCTGGCAGCGTTCGGCTTCGTCGGTCTCGCCGATCTCCGCAGCCATCTGGCCCAGCCCGCGCACCGAGCGCAGGAACCCGTGGTTGCTCGGCTCCGCCCAGCGCACGTATCCGGACCCGCGCCAACCGTTGGCGCGCAGCGTGTCGAGGCCGCGGTGGTAGCCGACCCGGTACGCCGCGTAGCGCTCGATCGTGTCGCGTCCGAGGTCACCGAGTTCGGCCCACCCGGCGAGGAACCGGGGCGATGCCGCCACGACTGCGGCCACGGCCGCACGCCGCTCGTCACCGACCAGGCCGAGGGCGGCGTCGAGGCGAGCGGTGTCGCGGGCCTCGGGCGGCGGGATCACCGTCGTGGGGATGCCGGACGAGAACTGGATCGGTTGGTCGCTCACCGGGTCAGCGTACGCTGCCGCCCGTGCCCGCCATCACGCTCGCCATCAGCCTGTCCGAGGCCAAGAACATCGGGATCGGGCTCGTCGCTCTCTTCCTGCTCGGGTCGGTGGTCGCCGCATGGCTGATGAAGACGATCATCCAGAAGATCGCAACGGCGGCGGTCCTGGTCGTGCTGGCGTTCGCCGTGTTCACGCAGCGCACGTCGCTGCAGGACTGTGCCGACAAGGTGCGCACCGTCTACGAACTGCGTGACGAGGCCGCTGTGCCCGAGCAACCCCTCGACACCGAGTGTTCGTTCTTCGGCACCACGATCGGCATTCCCGATCCGCGCACCCCCGACCCGACCGAGTGAGGCTCGCACGCCTCACGGCGGCCAAGGCGGTGGCGAACACCGCACTGCGCTGGGTGCCGCCGTTCCTGCCCACGCTCGAGCGTGCCTTCGGCGCGACGACCGGCCAGATGACGACGATCCTCGGCGTCGGCGAGATGGCAGGCCTGTCGACCATCGGCGTGGGCCGGTTCCTCGATCGAGGCCGAGAGCGGCTGGTGATGACCCTCGCACTGGTGGTGATCTCGGTGTCGTCGCTCGTCGCGCTCGTCGGCACCACGTTCACGTTCGCCGTCGCCTTCCTGTTGGTGGTGCTCGGTGTCGCCAACCTGACCGTTGCGGGTCATTCGACCATCAGCCGGTTCGTGCCCTACGGCGGTCGTGCGCGCGCGATCGGGCTGTACGAGACCTCGTGGGCGATCGCGCTGCTCGTCGGTGCACCTCTGATCGCCGTCCTGATCCAGGCCTTCGGATGGCGCGGCCCCTACGTCGTGCTCGCCGTGGCGTGTGCGATGATGGCCGCCTGGATCTGGGTCGCGGGTTCACGCCGTGCGCCGGTCGCGCCGACGGCTCCGAGCGGGCCGATGCGGATCCGGTCGTTGCCGTGGCGGGCGTGGGCCGTGATCGTCGGGTCGGCACTGCTCGCGATGTCGGGCCTCTCCGTGTTCGCGATCTCGGGCAAGTGGCTCGACACGGCGTTCGGGGTGTCGACCGGCGGGCTCGGGCTCGTGGCGATGGGTTTCGGCGCGTTCGAGTTGCTCGCGTCGACCGGCTCGGCCGGGTTCGCCGATCGGATCGGCAAGGTCCGCTCGACCGTCCTGGGAATCGCCCTGTTGTTCGCAGGACAGGTCGTGATGGTGATCGCCGACGACACGCTGTGGATCGGCGTGGTCGCGATCCTCGCGTTCCTGTGCGGCTTCGAGTTCGCCTTCGTGACGTCGCTGTCGCTGGTGACCGAGGCGATGCCCGAGTCGCGGGGAGCCACGATCGCACTGGCCAACGGGGTGGGCACCGTGGCACGCGGGTCGGGCACGATCGCGAGCGGGTTCCTCTTCACACGATGGGGCATCGAGGGAACGATCTCGCTGTCGGCGACCGCGGCGGCGGCGGCCACCGTGTGCTTCGTGGTCAGTCGACCCGCACGAGCCTGAGCACGTCGGTCGCGGTGATGGTGCGATCGACGTCGGGCGCTCCGGCGAGCACCAGGACCGTGTCGCCGCGCTTCGCGACGCCCATCTCCACGGCGGTCTTCACGGCGAACCACACCATCTCGTCGGTGGATGCGTAGGTCTCGACCTCGACGGGCTCCACACCCCAGGTGAGCGCCATCATGCGCACCATCTTCGGGTCGGGCGACAGACCGATCATCCGCGCCTCGGGACGGAAGCGGGCGATCGCTCGGGCGGTACGACCGGTGCGGGTGCAGCACAGGATCGCCGACACCTCGGCGTCGATCGCCGCCTGCGACGCGGCGTGGGACAGCGCCATCGTGATCTTCGTCTCGGACGAGACCTCCCGGTCGCTGGCGCGCTGCATCCGACCCAGCCGGTTCGCCCACTGGCGGTAGCTGGCCTCTGACTCGGCACGCTCGGCGATCTCGCTCATCGTCTGCACGACGCCGACGGGGTCGCGGCCGATGGCGGTCTCACCCGAGAGCATCACGGCGTCGGTGCCGTCGAAGACGGCGTTGGCGACGTCGCTCACCTCGGCGCGCGTCGGCGACGAGGCGGCGATCATCGACTCGAGCATCTGTGTGGCCGTGATGACCGGCGTGCCCACCGCCACGCACTGGCGGATGATCCTCTTCTGCAGGTGCGGCACGTCCTCGATCGGACAGTCGATGCCGAGGTCGCCACGGGCGACCATCACCGCATCGGACACGGCGATGATCTCGTCGAGGTTGTCGAGCGACGCCTGGGTCTCGATCTTCGCGACGAGTTGCGCACGGTCCCCGACCACGTCGCGGACCTTCTCGACGTCGATCGCCTGGCGTACGAACGACACGGCCATGTACTCCACGCCCGCTGCGGCCATCGCCTCGGCGAGCACGAGGTCCTCGTCCGTCGGCGTGGTGAGGCGGAGCATGTCGGACTGCAGGTTCACTCCGGGCTGCCCGTTCGCACGACCGCCGGTGTCGATCCGCGCCGTCGCCTGCTCGGCGTCGACGTCGAGCACCGTCATCGAGATCGCTCCGTCGCCGAGCACGACGCGCGCACCCATGCGCAGGTCGTCGAGCAGCGTCGGGTACTGCACGTACATCAGGTCTGCGTCGCTGGCCTCGTCGCCGGGGCGCAGGTGGATGGTCGCGCCGGGTTCGAGGAGCGCACCGCCCTCGGGGAACCGCCCCGAGCGGATCTTCGGCCCGGGCAGGTCGGCGAGCACCGCGATCGAGCGGCCACACTCCGCCGCGGCCTGGCGGACGTTGGCCAACTTCGCCAGATGCTCGTCGAGTTCACCGTGGCTGAGGTTCAGTCGGACCACGTCGAGGCCGGCGTCGATCAGCTTGCGCAGCATCGGCACCGACTCGCTCGCGGGACCCACCGTCGCCACGATCTTTGTTCGGCGCGTCATGTCTGCTTGTCTATCACCAGATGGAACTGCTGTTGATCAGACATGGACTCCCCGTTCGGCGTGAGTTGACCGAGGGCGTCGCCGACCCCGAACTCGCTCCCGACGGACTCGCCCAGGCCGCTCTGCTCGGCGACTACCTCGCATCGGAGCACCTCGATGCCGTGTACGCGAGTTCGCTGATGCGTGCCCGCCAGACCGCACAACCGGTCGTGGCGGATCGCGGTCTTGATCTGCGGATCGAGCCGGACGTCGCCGAATACGACAAGGACAGTTCCGAATACGTGCCCGTCGAGGAACTCAAGGCCGCGAACGACCCGCGCTGGCAGGCGATGCTCGACGGCAACATGGAGGGCATGGAGGACCACGCCACCTTCGCCGCCCGTGTGATCTCGGGCGTGGACCGGATCATCGATGCACATCGGGGTCACCGGGTCGCCGTCGTGTGCCACGGCGGTGTCATCAACGCATACCTCAGCCACATCCTCGGCCTCGACCCCGGTCAGCGCGGGTTCTTCTATCCCAACTACACGTCGATCAATCGTGTGGCGGCGGCGTCGAGCGGTGAGCGCTCGATCGTCACGGTGAACGAGACGACCCATCTCCGGGGAAGCGGCCTCCCGATGGGTCTGTTCCAGAGGGGATGACGATGCTCGACGATCTGATCGACTTCCTCGACCGCTCGCCGTCGCCGTGGCATGCCGTGCAGTCCACGATCGCCCGTCTCGACGGATTCGTCGCCCTCGACGAGCGTGACGAGTGGAGCGAGATCCCACCGCATGGGCTCGTCGTGCGCGACGGCGCGATCATCGCCTGGTCGATCCCCGACGGGGTGCCACCCGAGGCCGGGTTCCGCATCGGAGGTGGACACACCGACTCGCCGGGCCTGCGGATCAAGCCGCGACCGGACGTCCACGCAGTGGGGTGGAAGCAACTCGGTGTCGAGGTCTACGGCGGCATCTTGAACAACACGTGGCTCGACCGCGACCTCGGCGTCGCCGGGCGGCTGGTCACCTCCGATGGCCGCGACGTCCTGGTCGACGTCGCCGAGCCCATCGCCCGCGTCCCGCAGCTCGCGGTCCACCTCGACCGCGGCGTGAACGACGAGGGACTCACGCTCGACCGCCAGCAACACCTCACACCGGTGTGGGGCGTCGGGCGGGCGACGCCCGGCGAGTTCGCGGCGTGGATCGGCGAACGGGCCGGCCTCGACCAAGCCCCCGACTGGTGGGACCTGTGCCTGTACGACGTGCAGGGTGCCGCCGTCGTCGGTGCCGACTCCTCGATGCTCACCTCGGCTCGTCTCGACAACCAACTGTCGTGCTGGGCGGCTGCTCGCGCTCTGGCAGCCGCTGAGCCGACCGATCACATCGCGGTGATCGTGTTGAACGATCACGAGGAGGTCGGTTCCGCGAGCCGCAGCGGAGCCCAGGGACCCTTCCTCGAGACGGTGCTGCGTCGCCTCGTCGACGGGCGCGGTGGATCCCACGACGACTGGCACCGAGCGCTGTCCGACTCGGCCTGCGTCTCGGCCGACAATGCGCACGCCGTCCACCCGAACTATCCCGAGCGCCACGAGCCCGGGCACCACCCGATCGCCAACGCCGGGCCGGCCATCAAGATCAACGCCAACCAGCGCTACGCCACCTCCGCCCCGACCGCCGCGTTGTTCCAGCGGGCGTGCGAGACGGCCGGCGTGCCGTGGCAGGTGTTCGTCTCCCGCAACAACATGCCGTGCGGCTCGACGATCGGTCCGATCACGGCCACCCGCCTGGGGATCGACACGGTCGACGTGGGCGTCCCGCAGTTGTCGATGCACTCCGCACGCGAGCTGTGCGGTGTGGACGACCCTCTGCATCTCGCCGCCGCGCTCGGCGCGTTCTTCAGCTGATCCTGTCGAGCGCTCGGTCGTAGAGGGCCTGGATCTCGGTGCGCAGGCGCTCGGTGGCCGCCCCGAGTTGGGCTCGTGAGGCGCGACCTCGACCGTCCGTGTCGACCATGAACGGTTCGCCGACGATCACGTGGACCTTGCGGGGGAACACGAACTTCGCCTTGCGCGGCATCGCACGGTCGGAGCCGGCGATGCCCACCGGCACGAGCGGCACGCCGGCCTTCGCCGCGAGGAATGCGGCGCCGTCCATGAGCGGGTGCACCGTCGGGCCGTCCTTGCGTTCGCCTTCGGGGAACAGCACCAGTGGCTGCCCCGACGTGAGTACGTCGATGCATCGCTTCAGCGCTTCGCGGTCGATCGACCCGCGGGACACCGGGATGGCTCCCATCGCGGTGAACATCTTGCCGAGACGCTCCCACTTCCACATCGAGTCCTTGCCGAGATAGCGCATCCGACGCACCTGGACCCAGGTCGAGATCGGTGTGTCGATGTAGCTGCGGTGGACCGGGGCGAGCACGAAGGCGCCGTCGGGCAGGTTCTCACGACCCTCGACGGTGCCCCGGGTGTAGACCCGCAGCGTCAGTCCGATCACCACGCGCCAGAAGCCGTAGAGGATCCGGTTCCACCGGGTGTCCCGTCCGGGTTTGGTGACGACCTTGTCGCTCACAGCATCTCCAGGACCCTGGACACCACGGCCTCGATGTCGAGGCCCGTGGTGTCGAGCACCGTGGAGCCCGACGCCTCGACCAGCGGGCTGTCGGCGCGCGTGGAGTCCTTCCGGTCGCGCTCGATGATCGACGCCTCGACCTCGTCGACGTCACCACCGATCTCGTCGACGCGTCGCTCGGCACGCACGCGCGGCGATGCCGTGACGTACAGCTTGAGGTCGGCGTCGGGGAACACGACCGACCCGATGTCGCGTCCTTCCACCACGCCTCCGCCGTGTTCGACGACCCAGTCGCGTTGGCGTCGGACGAGTTCGGCGCGCACCGCGCTGATCGCCGACACCGCACTGACCGACTCGGTCACCTCACGGCCGCGGATGTCCTGCGTCGCGTCGACACCGTCGACGATCACCCTCGTCACCCCGTCGACGTCGGCGATGTCCAGGTCGACGGTCGACGCCACCTCGGTCACCTCGGCCTCGTCGTGGGGGTCGACGGCCCGGCGCAGGACGGCGAACGTGACCGCCCGGTACATCGCCCCGGTGTCGAGGTAGCCGACGCCGAGGCGCTCGGCGACGGCGCGGCCCACCGTGGACTTGCCCGCGCCCGAGGGCCCGTCGATCGCGATCACGCGCACGCCGGCGCTCACCAGGACACCCCCTGTGGGCGCCCTTCGTCGTAGCCGGCGGCACCCTGGACGCCGACCACGGCGCGGTCGTGGAACTCCGGGATCGACGCGGCACCGGCGTAGGTGCACGACGAGCGGAGACCGGCCACGATCTGATCGATGATGTCCTCCACGCCCGGCCGTTCCGGGTCGAGGTACATCCGCGACGTGCTGATGCCCTCCTCGAACAGTTCCTTGCGTGCACGCTCGAACTCCGAGTCCGACCGCGTGCGGTTCTTCACCGCCCGGTTCGATGCCATCCCGAAGCTCTCCTTGTAGATCCGTCCGTCCGTGTCGATCCGCACGTCGGCCGCCGATTCGTGGGTTCCGGCCAGCCACGAGCCGATCATCACGTTCGCCGCGCCGCCTGCAAGTGCCAGCGCGACGTCGCGGGGGAACTTGACGCCGCCGTCCGCCCAGATGTGGGCGCCGAGCCGAGCGGCCTCGCCGGCGCACTCGACCACGGCGGAGAACTGCGGCCGCCCGACGCCGGTCATCATCCGAGTGGTGCACATCGCTCCGGGGCCCACACCGACCTTCACCACGTCGGCTCCGGCCTCGATCAAATCACGGGTGCCGTCGGCGGTGACGACGTTGCCGGCGACGATCTTGGCATCGGGCTGGGCCGCACGGACCGCCTCGATCGCCCGCAACGTGCGGGTCTGGTGGCCGTGTGCGGTGTCGATCACCAGCACGTCGGCGCCCATGTCGACCAGTTCGGTCGCGCGCGCCGCCGGATCGCCGTTGATGCCGACCGCCACGCCGATCAGGAGACGGCCGTCGGCGTCGAGTGCCGGACGGTAGATGGCCGACCGCAGGACTCCCTTGCGGGTGACCACGCCGAGCAGCTTCTCGTCGTCCCCGACGACCGGCGCGACGTGGAGGCGTCGCTCCCCGAGTCGGGCGTGCGCTTCGGCAGGGTCGACATCGGGTCCGACGAGGTGCAGGTCGACCGACATGACGTTGCGCAGCTGGGTGAACCGGTCGAACCCGTCGCCGTCCTTGCCGACGAACACGCCGACCGGGCGTCCGTCCTCGACCACGACCACCGCACCGTGCGCCCGCTTGTTGATCAGCGTGAGCGCGTCGCCGATCGTGGCATCGGGCGCCAGGGTGATCGGTGTCTCGAAGACCGGGTGGCACGACTTGACGCTCGCGATGACCGTGGCCACGACGTCGAGTGGGATGTCCTGCGGCAGGATCGCCACACCGCCGCGCCGGGCGACCGTCTCGGCCATCCTCCGGCCCGCCACCGCCGTCATGTTCGACACCACGAGCGGGATCGTCGTGCCGATCCCGTCGGGTGTGGTGAGGTCGACGTCCATCCGCGATGCCACGTCGGAGAGGCTCGGGACCATGAAGACGTCGTTGTACGTGAGGTCGTGGCCGGGATCACCGTGGAGCATGCGCATCGGGCAGAGATGCTATTGCGTCCTACGCTCGGCCAGATGGAATCGGTGATGCTCGTACACGGATGGGGCGGCTCCTTCGAGTCGACCTGGCAACGCAGCGGATTCGCCGCTCTGCTCCAGGACGGCGGCAAGGCGGTGATCGGCGTCGACCTGCTCGGCCACGGAACCGCACCGAAGCCTCATGACGCGGAGGCGTACGGCGACCTCACGGAACGCATCGTCGACGCACTTCCCGACGAACCGGTGTCGGCCGTCGGTTTCTCGCTCGGAGCGTCGACGCTGCTGCGAACGGCGATCGCCCACCCCGACCGGTTCGAGCGGATCGTGCTCGCCGGCATCGGTCGCAACGTGTTCGAGCGGGACCACTCCGGCGCGGCACTGATCGCCGACGGGTTGCGGTCGCTGATCGACGGCGCCGACCCGAGCACACTCCCCCAGTCGGTGCGGGTGTTCGCCCAGTACGCACAGCAGCCGGGCAACGACCTGATCGCGTTGGCGGCCGTGATGAGTCGTCCGGCGGGCTTCGAGGTCGACGCAGCGGCGATCTCAGCGGTGCGGTGCCCCGTCCTGGTCGTCGTCGGCGAACAGGACTTCGTGTACCCGGCCGACGAACTCGCCGATGCGTTTCCCGACGGGCGATGTGTCACCCTGCCCAAGACCGATCACTTCGCCACCACCGAGTCGTTCGGGTTCTTCGACGCAGCACTCGAGTTCCTCGGCGCGATCTGATGACGCGTCGCCTCGTCCGCGACGACCTCGCCGGCGCGGTCGACGCCATCCGTCGTGGAGGGCTGGTCGCCATGCCGACCGAGACGGTGTACGGACTCGCCGCCGACGCCACCGACCCGGTCGCCGTCGCACGGATCTTCGCCGCCAAGGGACGTCCGGTCGACCACCCTCTGATCGTGCACCTCGCCGACCCCGAGGATCTCGATCACTGGGCACCCGATGCATCCGCCGTGGCGCACCGACTCGCCACCACCTGCTGGCCGGGTCCGTTGACCCTGATCGTGCCGCGGTGCGACCTGCTCCCCGCCGAGGTGGCGGGTGGGCGGGACTCGGTCGCGCTGCGGGTGCCGGCACACCCGATGGCACGAGAGCTGATCCGCCTGGCCGGAGTCCCGCTGGCGGCACCGTCGGCGAACCGGTTCGGGGCGGTCAGCCCGACCACCGCCGAGCACGTACGACGCGATCTCGGCGACGTCGTCGACGTGATTCTCGACGGTGGGCCCTGCCCCGTCGGCGTGGAGAGCACGATCATCGACACCACCGTCAGCCCGGTGCAGGTCCTGCGCGCCGGAGCGGTCACGGCGGACCAGGTGGCCGAGTTGCTGGAAGCGACGGTCGACGCACCTTCCGGTCCGGCACGAGCGAGCGGGATGTTGGCATCGCACTACGCCCCCCGCTGTCAGGTGCGCCTCGTGGACACCTCCGACGATGCAGTCGCTATCGCCGCAGGCACTGCGCGCTCACGGATCCTCGATCTCACCCACGACGCAGCGAGGTATGCCCGTGACCTCTACTCCGAACTGCGGCGCGCCGACGACGACGGCGTCGCCACGTTGATCGCCGTGCTCCCCGACGCACACGGTCTGGGGCACGCGATTCGCGACCGCCTCACCAAGGCAGCGGCGCCGCGCCCGTGAGGGCCCCTACAGCGTCGACCAGTCGAGTCCGTTGAGGGCGACGATCCAGGCGTTGCGCACCTCGATCAACGGCGGGAGGGTCCGACCTTCGATCGCGGCGATCGTCACACTCACCGTCGACGCACCCGCGTCGGGAACGACGTCGAGCTGGCACCAGCACGGAGTCGGATCGTCCATCATCGTGCGCAGCTCGTAGGGCGGGTCCTCGTCCTCCAACTGGCCGAGCTCGGCAGCGGCGACGAGGAGCGCCTCGAACGCCACCACGGGGAGCGCCTCGATCGTGAACGACGGGATGTCGCGGGTGGCGCCCACCCAGTCGGTCGTGGGCGTGTCGGCGACGGGCCCGTCGGGAGGTGACGGTTGCGGAGATCCGCTCTCCGGCGGGTTCGCGATGACCTTCAGCGCCTCGGCGGCTGCTGCGTTCACCTCCTGCATCGCGACCGCGTCCCCACCTGCGTCCGGGTGCAGCGACTTCGCGAGAGCGCGTCGAGCGTCGCGGACGTCTGCAGCCGTCGCTCCGGCCAGGAGGCCGAGCGTGCGGAACGGGTCGGTCACGAGTCGCGCAGCGCGGCGTAGCGCTCCCGGACGTCGCCGCCGTCGACGCCGTCGACCGGTTCACCGGCGCCGAGGGCCCACCGCTGCTGGATCACGGTGTGGTCGACCTGTTCGAACACCGCCGCCGCCTGGACCGCCGCACCGGTGGCGACGGCTTCGTCGGTTCCGTTCAGGATCACCGTCATCGGTGTGAGGCCCGCCACCACCTGCTGCATCGCTCTCGACCTCGCTCCGCCGCCGACCAGCACGAGTCGTCCGTCGATCGTCGCGTGGCGCCCCAGTGCGTCGAGTCCGTCGAGCAGACCGCACGCCACGCCGTCGACGGCCGCTCGAGCGAACTGTTCACGGCTGACGTCGGTGCGCAGCCCGCCGATCACGCCGCGGGCATCGGGTCGGTTCGGGGTGCGCTCCCCGTCGAAGTAGGGCAGGAGCGTCGGTCCACCGTGCGCGGCGGTCAGCGCGAGGTCGTCGAACTCGGCGTGGTCGACCCCGAGCAGGCGGCGCACGGCGTCGGTCACCTTCGCCGCGTTCGAGGTGCACACGAGCGGCAGGAATCGACCGGTCGCATCCGCGAACCCGGCCACCGCCCCACTCGGGTCCGCGGTCGGCGATGTCGACACGGCGTAGACGGTTCCGGACGTGCCGATCGACATCACCGCATCACCCGTCTGCAGCCCGACACCGAGTGCGGCCGCCATGTTGTCGCCCGTCCCCGGTGCGACGATCGCTCCCTTCCACTCACCGGCGACGTCCATCGGGCCGAGGACGGTCGGCACCACGTCGTGCCAGTCACGTTCGGCGTCGACGAGCTCGAGCAGGTCCCACCGGTACTCGCCACTCGACGGCGACCAGTATCCCGTTCCGGATGCGTCGCCTCGGTCGGTGGTGTGTCGACCGGTCAGCCGTCTGGTGAGTTCGTCGTGCGGGAGCAGGATGCGGGCAACCCCGGCCCATGCGTCGGGTCGGGTCCGATGGAGCCAGGAGAGCTTCGTGATGGTCAGCGCGGCGACCGGCACGCTGCCCACGGCATCGGCCCACGCCGATGCTCCACCGAGTCGTTCAACGAGCCAGTCGGCGTCGGCCGCCGATTCCATGTCGTTCCACAGCTTCGCCGGATGGACCGAGCGGTCGGCTGCGTCGAGGGCGACCATGCCGTGCTGTTGGCCGGCGACGCTGATCGCGACCACGTCCGGGTCGCCTGCCTGGCGCCATGCGGCTTCGAATGCCGCCCACCACGTCGCTGGGTCCTGCTCGCTGAGCGGGGGCGTCACGCTCGGGTGGTCACTGCGACCCGAGGCGACGATCTCGCCGGATTCGAGGTCGCGGATCTCCACCTTCGTGGCCTGGGTGCTCGAATCGACACCTGCGACGAAGGCCATTTCGGCAATGTTACCGCTGGCGCGCTTTCGTGAGGATGCTTGGCCTTTCGTCCTGACTGTGCATACACTTTCGGCACCTGAAACGTGTGGACAATCCCGTCCACTTCACACCAGGGGGAGAAAACCAACATGCAGAAAGCACACGTGAAGCGCGTCAGCGCTCTCCTCGTCGGACTTTCGCTCGTCGCCGCAGCTTGCGGCAGTGACGACGAAACGCCCGTCGAGGACGACACGGTCACCACCGAGGCCACCGAAGGCACCGAGGCCGAGGCTCCGACCACCGAAGGCGAAGAAGCTCCGACCACCGAGGCCACCGAGGGCACCGAGGTCGAGGCTCCGACCACCGAAGGCGAAGAAGCTCCGACCACCGAAGGCGAAGAAGCTCCGACCACCGACGGTGAAGAAGTCCCGGCTGGCGACACCACGGGTCAGCTCGTGATCGGCGGCCTGCTGCCCGAGACCGGCAACCTCGCCTTCCTCGGACCGCCCGAGATCGCCGGCGTGAACCTGGCTGTCCAGGACATCAACGAGGCCGGCGGCGTGCTCGGTCAGGACGTCACGTACCTGCCCGGCGACTCCGGCGACAACGGCGACGTCGCCAACGCGACGGTCGACCGCTTGCTCGCACAGGACGTCGACGCCTTCATCGGCGCCGCCAGCTCCGGCGTGTCGCTGACCGTGATCGACAAGATCACGCAGGCCGGCAAGGTCCACTTCTCGCCCGCGAACACGTCGCCGGCGTTCACCGACTACGCCGACAACGACCTGTACTTCCGTACAGCACCGTCCGACGTCGTGCAGGGTGCAGCTCTCGCTGACATCATGATCGCCGACGGCAACGCTTCGGCGACGTTCCTCGTGCTGAACGATGCCTACGGCACCGGTCTCCTCGAGTTCACCTCCGGCCCGTTCGAGGCCCAGGGTGGCGTCGTGGACGCAGAGAACATCTACGACCCGCAGGCCGAGAACTTCGACGACGTCGTCGCCGTTGCGGTCGAGGCCGACTCCGATGCCATCGTGATCATCGGTTTCGACGAGACGGGCTTGATCCTGCAGGGTCTCATCGAAGCCGGCATCGGGCCGGATGCGAAGGCGATCTACGGCACCGACGGCAACATGGGCAACGCCCTCGCCGAAGGTTTCGACGACCCGAGCGTCCTCGCCGGCATGCGCGGCACCCTCCCGGGTGTCGACGTCGCAGGTGAGCTGGCCGACTTCCGTGACGGTCTGCTGTCCGTCGACCCGGAACTCGTCGACTTCTCCTACGCCGCCGAGTCCTACGACGCCATCGTCGTCATGTCGCTGGCAGCCATCGCGGCCGGTTCCGACGACGGTGTCACCATGGGCGCAGAGATCAACGACGTGACCCGTGGTGGCGAGAAGTGCACCACGTTCGCCGACTGTGCAGCGCTGCTGGAGGCCGACCCGGCCACCGACATCGACTACGACGGCGTGTCCGGTCCGCTCGAGTTCCGTGACGAAGGCGAGCCCACCCAGGCCTCCATCCTCACCCTCGAGTTCGACGCCGAAGGCGTGCTCCAGACCGTCGGTTCGGTCCAGGGTTCCGTCGAGGTCTGATCTTCGGATCAACTTCGGACAACTGAAGTACTGAAGAACCGAACGAGCCCGGGGCGAATGTCCCGGGCTCGTTCGCGTCCGCAGGCCGGTCTCCTTCACCGCTCGAACCTTCCCGCCCCGATCGAGAAGCGTTCCGAATCGTCTCGCTGCCGGTGGGACACGCGAGCGTTCCGAATCGTCTCGCCCCCTGCAGGGGGCTTCGGGCGTTCCGAATCGTCTCGCATCCGGCGGGTGGGCTCCCTGGGCGTTCCGAAATCGTCTCACAGCCGCGAGGGAGTCCGAGCATGCCGTAGGGTCTCGTTCCTGCAGGGCCGTCGGACGTTCCGAATCGTCTCACTCCTCCAGGGCCCGTCAGGCGTTGCGAATCGTCTCGCCGGAGCGGGGTTCGTGGAGGCCAGGGTCGATCTCTGTGAGACCCCTGCGTCCGTGCCCGCCGCGCGATGCCACCGCACCACAACCGATCGCGCCGGCACCGGTCGACCCGACAAGGATTCGCACGGTCTCCCGGCCTTCGCCGGGTGAGACGATTCGCAACGTGCCCTGCCGGTCTCCGTTGAGACGATTCGCAACGTTCCCCTGCCGGTCTCCGGTGAGACGATTCGCAACATCCTCTGTCGGTCCCCGTCGAGACGATTCGGGACGCGTCTCCAACCGTCCCGGAGACTGGCACCAAGTGGGCGGAGCAGCAGCCGCATGCAACCCGGGGCGCGCGATCTGGAAACTGTGAGGTACCCCGGTGCGCACAATGAGGCGATGATCGCCCGTCGATACCTCACCTACGTCCCGCCTCCCCCGCCGCATCCCGAGAGCGTCGAGGTCAACAGGGTCTCGCTGCAGGCCGAGCGGCACGTCGACACCGCCGTGTCACCCCACAGATCGCGAGACGACATCGTGGCGAACTGGTCCTGCCCGGTGTGCGAGGTGTCGGTGCCCCGCCGACATCGCTCGGGTCGCCCTCGCGTCTACTGCACCAACTCGTGCCGCCAGAAGGCATATCGCCGGCGTTGCCTCAGCCGCCGGACGCGTTCGATGGAGTCGGTCACGGATCCGAGGCCGACACGGGCCACCACGCGAGACCGGGTGCACGCCGTGCGAGAGTACCGCGACGTGCTGAGCGGACGGCGGGACTCGACCGCCCGCGGGGTCACGGCCTGTGGCGCATTCGCACGGATCTCCATCGACACGCCCGAGAGATTCGGGCACGTTCGATTCCTCGTCGACGATCGACCGGGTCACACCACGACCTGCCGGCGCTGTCGACAGCTCACCGGCGCGACCGTCACGCCACCGATCGTCGCGTTGCTGCCTGAGGCGGCGTCGGTGCCGTCGACTACTCCTGGTGGTCCTTGACCAGGGTTCCGAGGTACAGCTCGATGACCTTGGGGTCCCTGAGCAACTCCGCGCCGGTGCCGGTGTAGGCGTTCGCGCCCTGGTCGAGCACGTAGCCGCGGTCGCAGATCTGCAGACAGCGACTGGCGTTCTGCTCGACCATCACGATCGAGACGCCGGCCTTGTTGATCTTGTAGCAGCGGATGAACACCTCGTCCTGCAGCGCCGGCGACAGACCCGCCGACGGTTCGTCGAGCAGCAGCACCGACGGATCCATCATGAGTGCACGACCCATGGCGAGCATCTGGCGCTCGCCCCCCGACAGAGCTCCCGCACGCTGTTCGGCGCGCTCGACGAGGCGCGGGAACATGTCGCCCACCACCGCGTACCGCTCCTTGAACTTCTTCGGGTCGAGGAAGCATCCCATCTGCAGGTTCTCGATGATCGTGAGCGCCGGGAAGACGTTGTTGTTCTGAGGCACGTACCCGATACCGCGACTCACCAGCGAGTGCGCCTTCATGTTCGTGATGTCCTCGCCACGGAGACGCACGTGCCCGTCGTTGATGTTGACCAGCCCGAACATGGACTTGACGAGAGTCGACTTGCCGGCACCGTTGGGGCCGATGATGGCCACCAGTTCGCCATCGGCCAGCGTGAGGCTGCAGTTGTTGAGGATGTTCACACCGGGGATGTAGCCCGCCGTGAGGCCGTCGGCGATCAGCAGTGGTTCGGTGGCGGTGTCGGTGTCGACGGACATCACATCTCCCGGTCGAGGTCGAGGGCGGAGTCGTGGCTGGAGCCGAGGTAGGCGTCCACCACGGCCGTGTTCTGGCCGATCGAAGCGGGCGGACCCTCGGCGATGATCTTGCCCTCGGCCATCACGATGACCCAGTCGCTGATCTCCTGCACCATGTCCATGTCGTGTTCGACGAAGAGCACCGTCATCCCCTGGTCACGCAGGCCCGTGACATGGCCGAGCAGCGACTGGGTGAGTGCCGGGTTGACTCCGGCCATCGGCTCGTCGAGCATGACCATCTCGGGCTCCACCATCAACGATCGAGCCATCTCCAGGAGTTTGCGTTGGCCGCCCGACAGTGTTCCCGCGAATTCGTCACGCATGTGATCCATCTTGAAGTGCACGAGGAGTTCGTCGGCGCGACGCTCGATGTCCTTCTCCTGGCCGGCCCACATGAACGGGAAGATCGATCGCCACAGCGATTCGCCCCTCTGACCCGAGGCACCGAGCTTCATGTTCTCGATGACCGTCATCTTCGACAGTGCCTTGGTCAACTGGAAGGTGCGGACCATGCCGTAGTTGGCGATCCTGTGCGCCGGAACCTTGTCGATCGACTGGCCGTTGAACACCCGGGTACCCGAGTCGGGCGTGTCGAAGTTGGTCAGCAGGTTGAACAGGGTGGTCTTGCCGGCACCGTTCGGGCCGATCAGAGCGGTGATCACCCCGCGTTGGATCTCGACGTGGGCGACGTCGACGGCGGTGAGGCCGCCGAACCGCCGGACCACGTTGTCCGCAACGAGGATCGGGTCGGGCTTGGGCGCACCGGGCTCCCAGGGAACGTCGGCGAGCGCGGCGCGAGCCGCCTGCGGATCGACTCCCTCGACGGCGACGATCTCGGCGAACATCGCCTCGGACTCGGCATCGGGCGGCGTGTCCGACATCTCGGCAGACGGGGGACCCGCGTCCGGGATCAGTGGAGTCTGGACGTCGCGCCCGTCTTCGTCGGTGCGGGAGTCCTGTCGGTCATCGGTCATCGAGAGCCATCTCTTCCTTGTTGCCGAAGATCCCCTGCGGACGGAACGCTGCGAGCAGTGCGAGTCCGAGTCCGATCATCATGAACCGGACCTGGCCGACCTGCGTGCCGGACAGGATGTCCTCGCTCACCACGCCATTGCTCACCGACTGACGGAGGAAGACATCGGTGAAGTTGAGCACGCCGTAGAGGATCGATGCGCCGATCACGGGGGCGAACACCTTCCCGGCGCCGCCCAGGATCAAGGCGACCCAGACGAAGAAGGTGACGTCGGTGATGAAGTTGTCGGGTTGGGCGAGTGAGAAGCCGATCGCTCGGATCATGCCGCCGAGTGCCCCGAAGATGCCGCCGAGGACGAGCGCCTGCATCTTGTAGGAGTATGCGTTCTTCCCGAGTGCCCGCACGGCGTCCTCGTCCTCACGGATGGCCTTGAGCACCCGACCCCATGGGCTCCGGATGATCAGCCAGCACAGCAGCACGGCGATCGACAGGATGATCCACCCGACGATCACCAGGAACATCTGGTTGCCGATGAACAGCCCGAAGAGGTAGCGACCGCTGGGGTCGAAGGGGCTCAGATCGTAGAAGGTGCCCGAGAAGCCACCGAGACCATCGGAGGAACCGGTGAGCCAGTCCCAGCGGGGCGATCGAAGGAAGATCCGGATCATCTCGGCGACCGCGATCGTGACGATCGCGAGGTAGTCGGCACGCAGACGGAGAGTCGGGATGCCCATGAGCAGGGCGAGCACGACGGGGAAGACGATCACACCGAAGAACAGGCCGATGACGAACATCCACCCGTCGGTGATGCCCAGCTGGAAGAACCCCTCGTCGTCGTTGATCAACGGGGACACCGTCTGGGTGATGATGGCGAGGCCGTACGCACCGGCGGCCATGAACGCCGCTTGGCCGAAGTTCAACAGACCGGTGTACCCGAAGTGCAGGTTGAGCCCGATCGCCGCCAGAGCGAAGTAGATGAACTGTTCGCCGATCAGGCCGCGCAGCGTGTTGTCGAGGACGCTGCCCCAGCTGATGTCGAGAAGTGCTCCGAAGTCCATGGTGTGTTCCTTATCCGATCCGCTCGCGGCGGCCGAGGAGGCCCTGAGGTCTGATCAAGAGGATGAGCACGAGTGCTGCCAGTGCTCCGACGTTCTTCATGTCCGGAGGGAACCACGCCGGCCATGTGATCACCTGGATGAAGATGCCGACGATCAGGCTGCCGAGGAGGGCTCCGTACGCCGTTCCGAGGCCACCCAGTGTCACGCCGGCGAACATCAGCAGCAGGAGCCGGAAACCCATCTCCCAGTTGATGCTGTCGGTCATGCCGAACAGGACGCCGCCGAGTCCGGCGAGCGCAGAGCCGGAGATCCACACCCATTTGATGACCGACTCGACGTCGATCCCGGACGACTCGGCGAGGTCGCGGTTGTCGGCGACCGCTCGCATCGCCTTGCCCGCTCGGGTCTTCTGGAGCGCGAGTCCCACCCCGATCAGGACGGCGATGGAGAAGAAGATGATGAAGATGTCCTTGGGTGCGATCGCGAAGTACTTGAAGCTGACCTGACTCTGGATCTGGTAGTCACGGTAGAAGCGGCTGCGGCCCTGGAACTGGAACAGGAAGACGTACCGGAAGAAGATCGAGAGACCGATCGAGACCACGAGCGCCGAGATCAGGCTGGCGCCGCGGTTGCGGAGGCGCTTCCAGACGTACTCGTTGAACAGCCAACCCGACAGACCGGACAGGATCACGGCGACGATGCCCGCGAAGATCAAGGAGTTGGTGCCCGGGATGCCCAGCAGTTGTCCGTCGCTCCACAGCTTGAAGAGCCCGAAGAACTCGAAGTCGGCGGCGGCGCCGTAGACCATGTGGAACATGAAGGCGATCATCGCTCCGAAGGTGACCGACTCGCCGTGGGCGAAGTTGGTCAACCCCGTGGTGCCGAAGATGAGCGACAACCCGATCGCACACATCGCGATGATCAGCCCGAGCTTGATGCCGTCGACCAACAGCTGAGCGATCTTCCACGTACTGCTCGAACTCGCTGCTCTCTCACCCAGCGGGAAGAGGGTCGCCTTGTTGGTGTTCGGTTGCACCTCGACCGCGGTCAGGGGGTTGTTGTCCGGGTTGCGCAGTGAGAGGCCTTCGCCGAGCGTCGCCTCGTCGAGTTGCACCGAATAGACACCCGCCGACGGAAGTGGGACCGACCAGACCCCCTCGGCATCGGAGACGGCGCTGCCGACCTCGTTGCCGTCGGCGTCGAACACGATGAACGTGACTCCTTCGACGAAGACTCGCTCCCCCTCCTCGTCACGGGTCTGCAGCGTGCCGCTGATCGACTCCGTCGCGTCGCCGCCCTCACCGCCGTCGCCGTCCTCCTGGGCTGACGCCGCGCCACCCGACCAACCGATGCTCAGCACGGCGATCAAGGCCGCCAGGAGCACTCGCGGCAGCGAACGACCGGCGACCGATTTCATGTCCGAAGCAGTCACGGGCGCAGACTCTAGACCACGACGTGTGTCACACCACCAAACGCGGTGTGTCCATCGTGTTACGCATCGGCTCGGCGTCGGCGTGCGTGGCGACCAGTTCCGAGGTTCCCAACCACACGGTCGACACCCACAGCAACGTGGCACCGGCGATGTGTGCGCCCACCAGCAACTCGGGCACTCCGGTGAAGTACTGCGTGTATCCGATCGCACCCTGGACCAGCGCGACGAACAGCCAGGTCGACAGCAGGTTCTGGAACCCGTGGTCTCGCTGCCGGGCGGCGAGCCAGGCGAGGGCCACGCCGGTCAGGACCGCGACGATCACGGTGACGCTGTGGACGCGGGCGACCGTGCCGATGTCGAAACCGAAGCGGCGAACGTCCTCCTCTCCTGCGTGCGGACCGGCGCCGGTGACGACCGTGCCCGTGACGAGGGCCGCTGCGGTGGCCGCGACCAGTGCGCTGACGAGACGGCCGCGATGGTCCGACACGGTCCACCGCGACCAGTCGAGGGCGAACCCGGTCGATGCGCGGATGGCGATCAGACCGAAGGCGATCGAGAGCATCGCGAGCAGGAAGTGCGACTGCACCAGAGCCGGGTGGAGGTCGCCGCGCACCGCGATGCCGCCGACCACTCCGTTCGCGAGCACGGTCGCGAGCACGCCGAGGGCGGGCCAGCGCAGGCCACTCCCCCTGGGTGCGGCGCGGAACGAGACGATCGCCAAAAGCAGGGTCGGCAGCCCGATCAGGCCGCTGAGCAGACGGTTGAACTGCTCGATGGCCGCGTGACCGGTCGAGACGTCGATGAACCGCTCGTCGTTGCAGTTCGGCCAGTCGTCGCAGCCCAGCCCGCTGCCCGTGAGACGGACGACTCCGCCCGCCACGACGAGCACACAGATCCCGACGGTGGTCACGATGGCCAGCTGGCGGTACCGCTTGAACGTCATCGACCGCCAGCGTAGGACTACGGTCCGTCGGGTGCTGAGTTCGTTCGACGACTTTCCCATCCATCAGACGTCACACCCCGTTGCCCGGACCGGGTCGAGCGATCTCAACCACTACGACCGCTACTTCTTCAACGGCTACACGCGCGACACGCGTCTGTACTTCGCGGCCGCGATGGGTCTCTACCCGAACCGTCACGTGGCCGATGCGGCGTTCAGCGTCGTGGTGGACGGTGGGACCGCTGACGCCCGCCAGATCAACGTCCACGCATCGCGTCGAGCGCCCACGGACCGCTCCGAGGCCAACACGGTCGGGCCGATCCAGGTCGAGGTGCTCGAGCCGTTGAACGCACTGCAGATCACGGTGGAGGCTCCCGAGCACGGGATCCGTTGCGAACTGACCTTCGTCCGCCGGTCGGCGCCGATCGAGGAGCCGCACTTCTTCCACCAGGTCGGCCAGCGCACGGTGATGGACTCGACGCGCATGACCCAGTTCGGTGGCTGGGAGGGTTGGATCGAGATCGACGGCGAGTTGACGGACCTCGCACCGGGTGAGACCTTCGGGTCGCGGGATCGATCGTGGGGAATCCGCACCGTGGGCGAGCGCGGCCCGGTGGGTGCTCCTGTCGCCGACCCGCAGTTCTACTGGCTGTGGGCGCCGCTCAACTTCGAGTCGTTCTCGACGCACTTCGACGTCAACGAGTACTTCGACGGCCGTCGCTGGCACGACTCCGGGTTCGTGTCGCTCGTGGCGACCGGCAGTCAGGTACCCGAACCCGCCGAGGCGATGCGCGCCGTCGACTACACGATCGAGTGGCGCCCGGGAACTCGTGCACCTGCGTCGTGTGAGATCGAGATGATCCCGTTCGGTGGGGAGCCGTCGACGATCACGCTGGAGCCGCTCTTCGATTTCCACATGCTCGGGATCGGCTACACCCACCCCGAATGGGGCCACGGCGTGTGGAAGGGTGAACTCGAGGTCGGCGGCGACCGTTGGGACCTTCCGGTCGACGACATGACCGCCCCTCAACACGTCCACGTCCAGACGCTCGTGAAGGCCACCACGTCCGGAGCCGTCGGCGTCCACGAGGGACTCGGCGTGCTCGAGGCGTTCGCCGTCGGCCGCCACGATCCCACCGGCCTCACCGGTATCTTCGACGGCTACGTTGCCCGAGGGTGAGGCCCGCCTGATTCAGGTGTGTCGGATGCTCATGCCGCCGTCGACGGGGATGTGGGTGCCGTTGACGAAGCTCGACGACGGCAGGCACAGGTTGAGCGTCATGTGGGCGACCTCTTCGGGCAGGCCGTAACGACGGAGCGGGACCCGCCGGCGTGCGTAGGTGGCCTTGGACTCGTCGTCGATCCCGGCGGTCATCGCCGTGTCGATCGGGCCGGGACAGATGGCGTTCACGGTGATGCCGTGGCGACCCAGCTCGACCGCAAGTGATTGGGTGAGGCCGATCACACCCGCCTTGGTGGCGGCGTAGGCGCCGAGGCCGGCAGTGCTGACGAGCGCCTCGGTCGACGCGATGTTGACGATGCGCCCGGCCGGCGACTCGAGCAGGTGCGCCAGGGCGAGTCGCACCAGGCGAGCGTGAGCGGTCAGGTTGACGTCGAGCGTGTGGGACCAGCTCGACTCGAAGTCGGCTTCGTCCATGAACGGCGAGTTGAGCACCGAGACACCGGCGTTGTTGACCACGACGTCGAGCCGACCGGCCCACTCGACGGTCACCGCGACGAGTCGCTCGAGTTGGAGCGGGTCGGACACGTCGGTCACTGCGGTCAACGCGGCGTCGGGTCCGTGTGCCGCACGGATCTCGTCGGCCACGGCCTCCACCCGACCGACACCCAGGTCGGCCACGACGACCCGGGCGCCCTCGTCGGCGAACAGACGGGCCGTCGCCCGGCCCATGCCGCTCGCCGCTCCGGTGATGATCGCAACGTGCCCGACGATCGACCGGCTCAGCGTGCTCAAGCGCTCCATCGCTGCATGCCGCCCACGCCGTACTGCTTCAGGATCAACGCTCGGGTGGGCGTGACGGCGAGGAACGCCGTGTCGGGCGAGTTCTCCGGCCCGCCGGGGGCGAAGGCGTTCAGGTCGTAGTCGAACACACCGTCCCACAGACGCTTCTTGGTCTCGATGTCGGCGAACAGTTCGCCGGTCCCCCACACCTCGACGCCGTCGCCGTTCTCGGTGACCTGCCAGTGCAGTGCGACCTTGGCGTTGTGGGCGACGTTGCGGGCCTTGACCGAGGTGGCGCCGACCATGCTCCACAACGTGGTGCCCTCCCAGCACGGGTGGACGGGGACCACGTCGGGCTCACCGTCGGCACCGACGGTGGCGAGGTGCGCCCATGGGCTCAGGTCGGTGGCGAACGCCTTGACGTCGTCGAGGGTGCAGTCGTTGCTCATCGCAGAAAGCTAGACGCGCACTTCGTAGAAGCTGTTGACGGAATGATCCACGTCCATCTGACGGAACCGCCCGAATCCGGCGGCGGCGGACATCTCCCGTGCCTTCGATGCCGGCAGGCCGAGCGTGCCCAGTCCGGCGCCGTCGGGTTCGGACAGTGCCGAGCTCATGCACGACAACACGCTGATGCCGTACATCAGGGCGGCCATCGGGTTCTTCTCGACGTTCTGTGCGAACGTGTCTCGTCCCTTGATGTCCACGAGCAGCCACGTGCCGTCGTCGGCGAGTGCGGAGCGGATCGAGTGCATCATCTCCTGCGGCCTGGTCATGTCGTGGATGCAGTCGAACGTGGTGACGAGGTCGCACAAGCCGTCGGCGGGCATGGCCTCGGCGCGTGGATCGACGAAGCGGGCGTTGCCGACACCGCTCTCGGCGAGTCGCTCGGCGGCGCGTTCGAGGGCTCGTTCGGAGATGTCGTAGCCGACGAAGGTCGAGTTCGGGAACCGCTCGGCCATCATCAGCACGGCACCACCTGCACCGCAACCGATGTCGATCACGGTGGCGCCCGACTCGAGGCGCTCCACGACACCATCGAGCGCCGGCAGCACCGTGTCGAGCAGGTGGTGGCGCATCCACGGCTCGAAGCTCTTCTCGATGCCGACGGCACCCTCACATCCGTGGCTGTCGTAGTCGTGCCCCAGCCCGGTGCGGAAGCTCTCGGGCATGTGTTCGAGCGCACCGATGGTCTGCGGGAAGCGGTGGAACATCCCCATTCCGTACGCCACGTGATCGGGCGAGGCCAGCACCGCGACGGCCTCGGGCGACAGCGAGAACAGTTCGGGCGAGACCGACGTGTCGACCTCGATGATCCGCGCCGCCGCCTGGTTGTGTGCCCACTCGCGTACCCATCGCTCGTCGAGGCCGACCGAGTCCGCGAGTTGCCGGGTGGTGATCGCCTCGCCGGCCCCGGCCAGAGCGGTGAACAGTCCGAGTTTGTCGCCGAGGTGGATCATGCCGGCGGTCACCGCTCCGCTGAGGTGGGTGAACACGTCGAAGTTGTACATCTTCAGCTTGTCGGGATCGATCTCGCGCACGTCGCTCATCCGCGAGAACGTACGCGTCAGCGGGTGCGCTGATCGGGTCCGAGGTGTTCGACGTCGCTCAACTTGGTCAGGCTGAAGTGGTAGCCGTCGTGCACCGGGATCGCTTCGAGACGACTGATCGACGCATGGCCGAGCACGAAGCGGTCCCACTCGAACGGCGTGGGTTGGAGCCCGAGGAGGTGGCCGATCGCCACCGAGTTCGTGCCGATGTGGGCGACCAGCGCGATTCGCTTGCCGGGCTCGGCGATCTTCCAGATCGGGAGGTCGGCGTCGGTGCGCTCGACACCGCGCTCGGCCCAGAACTCGGTGCCACCCGCGCGGATCCGGGCGGTGAACTCGCGGATCGACTCGCCACCTTCGAGACCGTGCCAGCGGTCGTCGACGGGTCGGGCCGTGAGCTCCGCGTACGCGGCCTGCGCCTTCTCCTGCGGCGTACCGTGCCATGCCGGATCGCCGATCTCCTCCAACCACGGTGCGATCGTCTCGTCACGGTTCAACGCGGCGAACAACGGTGCGGCGGTCTGGCGGGCACGCACGAGGGGAGAGCAGAACACCTCGTCGAACGACTCCCGACCGAGCGCCGCCCCCATCCTCTCCGCCTGGGCGACACCGAGTTCGGTGAGCGGAGGATTCCCCACGTTGAGCCCGTCACGGACCCACTCCGGTTGACCATGACGGACGAACACGATCTCCACCGTTCCAAGTTACCGAGCGGACCGTAACGTGGCGCGGTGCAGGCTGGCTGGTTCCCCGACCCCGTCGGCGACCACGAGTTCCGCTACCACAACGGTTCGGAGTGGACCGGCGACGTCGCCACCGACGGCGAGCGCGGCGTGTCGCCGATTCCGACGCGGCGTCCGGACCGTCGATCGGGTGCCCTCGCGATGGTGTTCGGCATCATCTCGCTGAGCACCGGATGGATCCCGTTCGTCTCCTTCGTCGCAGCGGTCTTCGGGATCGTCGCCGTCGTCGTGGGGTGGCGCCGCCGCGGAGTGGAGTCCGCTCGGGGTGCGGCGACCGTCGGCATCGTGACCGGGGTGTGCGGCATCCTCCTGAGCGGAGTCGGGATCTGGTTGAGCGTGGTGATCGTCCGGTCGATCGCCGACTTCGAGGACCCCGGTCCCCACGAGGTCGAGTTGACCGAGTGCGTCGACGTGGACGGCACGACGCGGGTGACCGGCGCGATCACGAACCTCGACGATCGAGAGCGCAGTTACACCGTGGTCGTGTCGCTCGACGAGGACACGACCGTCGACGCCGTGGTCTCCGACGTTCCGGGCGGCGAGCGTCGTGTGTTCCAGGCCGTCGAGGAACTCCGCTTCGACGACCTCGACTGCTCGGTCCTCGAAGTCAACGGACCACGCCCGTTCGGCATGGCCCAGTCCTGACTCCTCCACCGCCCCGGGTGCGTGAGGCGGCCCGGATCAGACCGACGTCGCGCTGATCCAGGCGTCGTGGAGTCGGCGGTAGACGCCGTCGGCGGCGACGAGGTCGTCGTGGTGACCGTCCTCCACGAGGACGCCGTCCTCGAGCACCAGCACCCTGTCGGCACGCGCCGCCGTCGACAGACGGTGAGCGATGGCGATGGTGGTGCGACCCGAAGCGAGACGTTCCAGGGCGCGGGCGATGCGGACCTCGGTGAGCGCGTCGACCGACGACGTCGCCTCGTCCAGGATCAACACGTCGGGGTCGGCGAGCCCTGCGCGCACCAGTGCGATCAACTGGCGCTCCCCGGCGGAGAGCCCGTCACCGCGCTCCCCGACCCGGGTGTGGATGCCGTCGTCGAGAGCGTCGATCCACTCGGTGGCTCCGAGGTCGGCGATCACCGCGGCGATCTCGTCGGCAGACTTCTCCGGGCGTGCGAAGCCGATGTTGGCGAGGATCGTGTCGTCGAACAGGAAGGGCTCCTGGGACACCACGACGAGCCGCCGCCGGAGTTCGCCGGGGTCGGCCTCGGTGAGGTCCACCCCTCCCAAGGAGATCCGTCCGTCGGTCGGGTCGGCGAACCGTGCGACGAGCCGGCCGAGGGTGCTCTTGCCCGACCCGGTGGCTCCGACCATCGCCACCTGCTGGCCCGCGGGGATCGCGATCGACACGTCGCGCAACACGTCGACGGCGGCGTTCGGGTAGCGGAACGTGACGTCGTCGATGTCGATGTCGAGCGAGCCGGCGGGGAGGGAGACGGGCTCGGCGGGGGCCGGCGGCCCGACGGGCATGTCGAGCACCGACAGCACGCGTCGCAGGCCGGCCACGGCGGTCTGGGTCTGGTCGATGATCTCCGTGAACTCGGAGATGGGTTCGAGGAACCGGTACGTGAGGAAGATGAACCCGACCACGGCACCGGCCGTGAGGCCGCCGGCGTCTCCCCGCCAGACGCCGACCACGACCACGGCCGATACGGTGAACACGGAGAAGACCTCACCCGACGGGAAGAGGAACGCTCCGTACCACGCGGCGCGGATCTGCTGACGGGCCTTGCGGTCGGTGGCCTCGCGCACGATGCCACTCATGTGCTCCCCCGCCCCGTAGGCGCGGATCGAGGCAGCCCCCGACACGACCTCGGCGATCGCGCCGAGCATCTCGCCGTTGCGCTCGCGGGCCTCGCCGTGGGCGACCACGAGTCGGTGCTGGACCGCTCGCAGGACGATGGCGAGTGGGAAGGCCACCACGAACGCGACGCACGAGAGCAGTGGGTCGTAGGCGAGCATCACGATCGACACGATCACCATCAGCGCCGAGTTGCGCATCCACGACATCCCGCCCCACTGGAAGAACTGCGCCAAGGTCTCGATGTCGCTCGTGACGCGGGCGACCAGGCCACCACGGCGCTCCTCGCCGTGGTCGGCCAGGCTCAGCCGGTGGATGTGGCCGATCAGGCGTTCGCGCAGGTCGTAGAGCGCACGCTCGCTGCGCACGCTCAGGCGATACGACGCCTGACGGAACGCCACGCCCGAGATCAGCACGGCCACGGTGCCGACCGCGGCCAGACGCACCACCACGGCGACGTCGACGCCTTCCCCGGTGGCCTGGCCGACGATCCCCTTGTCGATCGCCTGTTGGATGAGGATGGGCACCACGACCCGACCGGCCGATCCGAGGGCGGCGAGCAGGAAGGTGATCCAGAGACCGTTGCGCAGAACAGGCGCCGCGGCCAGCCCGCGCCGGATCGTCGAGACCGCACCTTCGTCGGTGTCGACGCTGGAGGTGAATCCGACGCTCATGGCGCACCGGCGCGATCGGCCTCGAACGCTTCGACGATCTCGCGGTACTCGGCGACGTCGGCCAGCAACTCGCTGTGGCTGCCGTGTCCGGCGATGCGTCCGTCGGCGAGGAAGACGACGTCGTCGGCGAGCGCGATCGTCGACGGGCGCGACGCGATCAGCAGGACGGTGGCGTCGAGGGAGGCGCGGAGGCGGTCGAGGATCAGCGCCTCGGTGGAGGGGTCGAGCGCAGACGTCGTGTCGTCCAGCACGAGGATCACCGGCTCACGAACCAGCGCCCGGGCGAGTGCGACACGCTGACGCTGGCCCCCGCTCAGGCTGATGCCACGTTCCCCCACGACGGTGTCGAGCGCCGCGGGCAACTCGCGCACGAAGTCGTCGGCCGCAGCGAGTCGCAGCGCCGCCCACACTGCATCGTCGTCCACGTCGGATCCGAACGCGACGTTCGCACGCACCGTTCCCGCGACGAGGAACGCCTCCTGGAACACGATGGCGCGCGGGCCGCCCGCCAACGACACCCGTCCGGCGGTGGGGGCGACGAGGCCGAGCACGATGTCGGCGAGCGTCGACTTGCCCGACCCGGTGGGCCCGACGAGCGCCGTGATCGAGCCGATGGGCAGTTCGAGGTCGATGTCGGACAACGTGGGATCCGACGACGCCTCGTGACGGAAGCGCACGGCGTCGAGGCGCACCCCGACCCCCGGCTCGGGTCGGCCGATGGCACGCTCGGGGTCGGCCTCGATCGCCTCGTTCACGACGGCCTGGATGCGGATCCACGCGGCCATCGACCGGGGCAGTTCGGACAGGGCGTACCCGATCAAGCGGAGAGGGAGGACGAGCAGGGTGAACAGGAAGATCACGCTCGAGAACTCCCCGACGGTCAGGTCGCCCGAGTCCACACGGATCGCGCCGAGCACGACGAGCGCGATGTTGGCGAGCGCCGGGATCATGTCGGTCAGCGCATCGAAGATGCTGCGCCGCGTCACCGCCTCGACACGCGACACCCGCACGTGGTCGGCGAGCACGGTGAGTCGTTCGGTCTCGCGGGTCTCGGCGCCGTACGCCTTCACCAACTGCACGCCTTCGAAGCTCTCGTGCACCCCTGCGGAGAACTCGCCGAGTTGGGCCTGGGCTCGCGTGTAGTGCTCCGACACGGCCCGCTCGTACACCACGTTGGTGACCACCACGAGCGGGAACACGGTCACCGCGACGATGCCGAGCGGAATGTCGATGAGGAACAACCACACGGTCGACACGACGATCATCAGCACGGTGCTGGAGGCGAACGGGATGGGAGCGATGACACTCACCGTCGACTCGGTGTCGACGCCCGCCCGCGCGACGAGGTCGCCGTCGGGATGTCGACGATGCCACGACAGTGGTTGTCGTACGAGCCGGTCGACCACCTGGTTCGTGTAGGTCTCCGCGACGCGCCACATGCCTTCGGACGCGTAGGCGCGCCGGAAGACGACTCCGACCGCACGGATCAGGCCGATCCCGATGATCATCGCGACACCGATCGCGACGGTGCCGGTCCCGACCGCAGCCGTCGTCACCGGACCCGAACCCGGTGGGTCCTCGAAGCGAGGCAGGACGACGTGGTCGATCACCCAGCGGATCGCGAAGCTGGAGGTGACGGTCGCGATGGCGAACACCGCCGCACCGACGAACGAGAGGGTGAACTGGCGGGGATGCAGCGAGAGCATCGAACCGATGAGGCGCAGGTTGCGACGCAGACGCGAGCCGCTCGGCGGCTCGGGGTATGCGTCACTCTCGGCCACGGCGGGTGTCTACCAGCGGCACGAGCCTCTAACGTCCGATGGTGTGGTGACACCTGACGGTACGACGCAGCGCAGTCCCGACGGCGGCCGAACCGAGGGTGACGACGGCATCGAGGCGCAGGACCGGAGCTTCACGTTCCGTCGTCTGCTCGTCGTCGTCGGACTTCTCGCCTTCGCGGCGTTCTGGTTCTGGGCGCTGTTCCTGATCGACAAGACCTCGGTGAACAAGTTCGAGGACCGGGCGTGGGCGGCGAACGCCGAGGAGGTCTGCGCACCGGTGCAGCTCGCCGTGCGTCGTCTCGACCTCCAGGCGAGCCCCGACCTCCAGGTGCGCGCCGACCTGATCGAGGAGGGCACGGATCTCTACGCCGCCATGATCGACGAACTCGCGAGTGACCTTCCCGACGATCCGAAGGGCGCAGCGATCGTCCCCGACTGGATCGCCGACTGGCGCACCCTCATCCAGGACCGCTACGACTACGCCGCCGAGTACCGCGCGGGCAACGAGGTGCCCTTCACCGAGACGGCGGTCCAGGGAGTTCCGATCACCGAACGCCTCGAGACGTTCGCAGCGGACAACGAGATGAAGAGCTGCTCCCCGCCGCGCCGCGGCGTGCTCGGCTGAGGCTCATCGCGTCGGCGTCAGAGCTGCTTGATGACGCGGGCGGGCACGCCGGCTGCGACGCAGTTGTCGGGGAGGGTGCCGGTGACCACGCTGTTCGCCGCGACCACGACGTGTCTGCCGATCTGGGCTCCGGGCAGGACGACCGAGCCGTGTCCGAGCCAGGAGCCGTCGCCGATCGTCACCGGCTTCTCCGGCATCACCTGCTGCGAGATCGGCAGGGTGAGGTCGTCGTAGCCGTGGTTCTGGTCGGTGATGTAGACGTGGTGACCGGTCCACACGTCGTCGCCCACACGGATCTCCAGGTGGCCGACGATGCCGCTCCCCTTGCCGAACAGGCACCGGTCGCCGACGGAGATCACAGGGTCGGTCACCATCGACTGTCCGGGCACCATCCCGGCCGAGAGCGTGATCTGCGGACCGAACAACGTGCCCTCCCCGATGTGGATGTACTGCTCGTTGAAGAGCGTGTTGGGAGGGAAGCAGATGACGCTGTTGCGTCCGAACCGACCGAACCGCTTGCCGCGACGGGTGTCGGGCCCGATGGCTCCGAGTTCGATCGCCAGTTCCCACCCGCGGTGCACGCCTTCGCCTGCGGCTCGTTTGACGCCGGTGAGGAGGCGCCGCACCGCCGTGTTCGGGACGGGGTCTCGCTCGAGCACCCCGCAACGTTACGGGGTCGCTGTAGGTTCCGAACGTGGACATCCGAGGGATCGATCGTGGCGGCTCGACGGAATACCGGGGGCTGAGGTTCGCCACGGCGGAGCGATTCGCGGCGCCCGTCGACGTCGTCGGATGGGGCGATCGGCACGATGCCACCGAGTTCGGTGCACAGGCACCCCAGGTGGGTGGAGTGCTCGAGCAACTGCTGGGCGCCAGCGGCCTCGCGATGAGCGAGGACTGCCTCTTCCTGAACGTCGTCACGCCGGCGTCCGATGCCGGAGCGCGACCCGTCCTGGTGTTCGTCCACGGTGGTGCCTACGTCACGGGCACGGCATCGATGCCCTGGTACGACGGGGCCTCTCTCGCCCGCGGCGGCGATGTGGTGGTGGTCACGATCAACTATCGCCTCGGCGCCCTGGGGTTCCTCGGCGACCGCAACCTCGGCACCCTGGACCAGATCTCGGCGCTGCGATGGGTACAGCGCCACATCGCGGACTTCGGCGGCGCGCCGGACAACGTCACGATCTTCGGCGAGTCAGCCGGCGGCTCGGCGGTCGTCTCACTGTTGGCCGCTCCCGAAGCGGACGACCTGTTCCACCGCGTCTGGGCGATGAGCCCGTCGCTCCTGCAACTTCGAGACGCCGGGACCGCCGCCCGGTTCGAGCAGGCGTTCCTCGAGGCTGTCGGTGCGGGCGGCGACTCGTCCGACCTGGCCTCGCTGTCGGTCGACGAACTGCTCGCGGCCCAGCAGTCCGTGCCCGTGGACGCCTCGATGCGGGCCTTCTCCCCCGCCGGGGCCGCCCCGGTGTTCCCCACGTCGATCCTCGACGTCGCGGCGCGCGACCCTCGCCCGGTCGTGGTCGGCGCCAACCGGGACGAGATGCTGCTCTTCACGGCGTTCGACCCGACGCGGTCCGGGTGGGGCGAGGCCGACGTGCAGCGCGAGTTCGCCGCGAGGTTCGGATCCCGTTCGGCCGAAGCGATCGACGTGTACCGCGAGCTCCGACCGGGCACCGATGCCAGCGCGCTGGTGTCGGCGATGCAGACCGACGAGACGTTCCGCCGCCCGGCACAGCGTCTGGCCGAAGCTCGATGTCAGGCCGGCGCGTCGACGTGGATGTACACGTTCGACCAACCGTCCACGTCTTGGGGCGGCGTGCTCGGATGCTGTCACGGACTCGACCTTCCGTACGCGTTCGACACGCTCGACGCGCAGGGTGCCGAGATGTTCACCGGGCTGGGCGAGGATCGCCAGGCCGTTGCCGACCAGTTCTCCTCGGCCCTGCTCGAGTTCGCCGAACACGGCGACCCCGGGTGGCCGCCGTTCGACGTCGACCGGCGGGCGACGCAGCGGATCGGTCCGTTCCCCGGCGTGGTCGACGATCCCGAACCCGACATCCGCACGCTCTGGGGCTGACGTGGGGTCCAGCGGTCGGATCGAGTCGAGCACGCCGTTCGGATCGATCCTCGACGTGTCCGGCGTCGGGGTGGGGCACCATCAGCGGACGGCTGCCGGCTGGCAGACAGGCACCACGGTCGTCACCGTCGGAGCCGGTGCCACCCCGGGGGTGGACGTGCGTGGCGGGGGTCC
Source organism: Ilumatobacter sp. (assembly GCF_039969435.1). GTDB lineage: Bacteria > Actinomycetota > Acidimicrobiia > Acidimicrobiales > Ilumatobacteraceae > Ilumatobacter_A. The sequence continues at coordinate 386,996 of NZ_JBDVNU010000036.1, read as the reverse complement.
TGGCACTCGCGAGACCGATGCACTCCGACCCGAGAACCTGGTGCGCACGATCCACGCGGTCACCCTCACCGGGGGCAGCGCCTTCGGCCTCGCGGCTGCCCACGGGGTGATGCAGGTCCTCGAGACGGCGGGACTCGGGTTCCCGATCGGCGAGGGGGTGGTGCCGGTCGTTCCTGCTGCGGTGATCTTCGATCTCGGTCGAGGCGGGAGGTTCGCGAATCGCCCCGACGCCTCGTTCGGGGAACGGGCCGCCCGGACGGCCCTGGCCGGACGTCGGACGCCGGCCTGGGGTTCGGTCGGTGCGGGCACCGGCGCTCGGGCGGGTGGACTCCAGGGCGGAGTCGGCACGGCGAGCGTGACGGTGGCCGTGGGCGACTGCGAGGTGATGGTCGGCGCCGTCGCTGTGGTCAACTCGATCGGGTCGGCGATCGATCCGGCGACCGCTCTGCCGTGGGAGTCGTCGGGTCTCGGGCTGAGGCGACCATCGGCCGCTCGACGCCGAGCCGTCCTGGAGGCGATGAAGCAGCCGGGGCCTCGCCTCAACACGACGATCGGTGTGGTCGCGACCTCCGCGCGGTTGGACAAGTCGGAGGCGTCCAAGGTCGCGTCGGTCGCCCACGACGGGCTCGCACGGGCGATCCGGCCCGCTCACGGGATGACCGACGGCGACACGATCTTCTGCCTCGCCACCGGTGACGTCGTCCTGCCCGACGAACCCGCTGCCCGTGTCACCGCGTTGAACTCGCTGCTGCGTGCCGGTGCCGACGTCTTCGCCGCTGCGTGCACGCATGCGATCGTCGAGGCATCGACGATCGGCGACGATCCCGCGTGGCGCGACCTGGTCGGGTGATCAGGTCTCCGGGCTGAGGGCGGCCGCCGGAACCGATGCTCCCCGCGTGAGCCACAGGGACAGTGCGGCAGCGGTCCCCATCGAGCCTGCCAGCACCACGACGACGGGCACGACCGTGGCGATCGCTCCGACGACGAGGATCACGAGCGCCTGTCCGCTGTACGCGGCACCCATTCCGACCGACATCGCAGCGGTGCGACCTTCGACCGGCAGGCGACGTCCGACCACCTGGTTGGTGGGCACCCCGACCGCGTCCAGGCCGCCCGCGACCGCATAGGAGACCAGCGCCGCCACGGCGATCAGCACGGTTCCGGCCTCGCCGGCGCCGAACCACCCGATCGCCCCCGTCGCCCCTGCGACGACCACGAACAGGATCGCCGCGGCCGACCCGTACCTGCCGGTGCGACGACCGGCCGTGAACAGCAGTTCGTCGTCGCTGTCGAGGTCGGGGAGCCGCGCCATCACCACCAGTGACCAGGCGGCCCCACCGGCGATGAGCAGGCCGACGAACACGTCGGGGAGGTCGGTCTCGGCGACGAATGCCACCGCGAGCGCTTCGGGCACCACGGAGAAGGCGCCGAGGCCGACGAAGAGCACCAGCGCACGTTGGAGGTGCGGGTCCGACCGCCACACCCGCATCCCCGATCGCAGTCCGGCCAGCCCGGCCTGCGGTGCACCGTGGACACGTGACGCCTTCGACTTCCACAGTGGCGTGAGCAGCACGGCGGAGATCAGGAACGTCGCGGCGTTCAGCGTGATGGCGGTGTCGACACCCGCGGTGGCGACCACCACCCCTCCGAGAGCGAACCCGACGATCGCCTCGAACTGGAACGTCGCGCCCCACAGCTTCAACGCCTTTCCGTACATGTCGGGTGCGATGACGTCGACCATCGCAGCCGAGCGGGCTGCGGCGAACGGAGGTGCGAGCAGGCCGGCGAGGAACGCGACGCACAACACGATGGGCAACGGCATCGTGATCAGCAGGACGAGGTACAGCACGGCCCGGGCGACGTCGCAGCCGACCATCATGGTCACCCGTCCGAGCCGGTCGGCGAAGGTGGCGATCACCTGGCCGGGGCCGACCCATGGAAGGAGCGAGACCGCGGTGACCGACGCGGCCCACAGCGCGGAGTTCGACCGTTGGTAGACCACGACGCTCAGCGCCAGTCGACCGGCCCAGTCGCCGAGCCCGGAGGCGACGTGTGCACAGAACAACATCAGGCACTCGCGTTGGCGCAACGGCGCAAGCAGATCCCCCAACCCCGTCACAGTCGTGCCAGATTACACACGTCGGCTGGACGTGTGAAACGACGACCGCCACGACGCCGATCGTTACGCTCCGTGCGATGATCACGATCACGACGCCCGACGAGATGCGCGCGTGGTCCATGTCCCGGAAGAGCAGAGGCCGCACGATCGGGTTCGTGCCCACCATGGGAGCACTCCACGACGGCCACCTGCGGCTGGTCGCCGATGCCACGCAGCGGTGCGACGACGTCGTGGTGTCGATCTTCGTCAACCCGTTGCAGTTCAACGTGGACACCGACTTCGACGCATATCCCCGGCCGATCGACGACGACGTTGCCGCATGTGCGTCGGCGGGCGTGGCGGCGGTCTACGCGCCGACCGCCGCCGTGATGTATCCGCGCGGATTCCAGACGCGGGTGGTGCCCGGTGCTCTCGCCGACCTCATGGAAGGACCGGGACGTCCGGGTCACTTCGAAGGGGTGACCACGGTGGTGAGCAAGCTGTTCGGAGCCGTGGGACCCGACGTGGGCATCTTCGGTCAGAAGGACTACCAGCAGCTCAGGATCATCGCTCGGATGGCGGCCGATCTCGACACCGGTATCGAGATCGTCGGCCACCCCATCGTGCGCGACTCCGACGGACTCGCCCAGTCCAGTCGCAACGTCCGACTCACGCCTGCTCAGCGTGATGCGGCGGTCGTCGTCCCGCGGTCGCTCGACGCGGCGGTCGCCGCCGCCCGGTCGGGGACCCCGGCCGATGCGGTCGACGCTGCGAGGTCGGTCGTCTTCGCGGAGCCGTCCGCGCGGTGGGAGTACACGACGGTGTTCGACGCCGACGACCTCACCGAGGTCACACGATTCGGCGTGCGGTCACCCGGCCGGGTGAGGATCGCGACCGCGGTGTGGTTCGACGACGTGCGCCTGATCGACAACCGCGACCTGTTCGAGGACTGACCCCGCCGGAGCGGTGTCGAGGTCGAAGGGGTCGGGATCGTTCTCGAGCAGTCGGTCACGGATGCCCGACAGCAGGATGATCATCACGATCCCGTTGAAGATCGCATGTGCGACCATCGTGGGACCGATCCGCTGGAGCAGGTAGGCGGCGACGCCGAACGACACGCCCACGGCGGACAGCACCATCGCCAGGCCGACGTTGCCGACGCCGCGCACCGGGTCCACGTGTGCCACGCCGAAGAGCACCCCCTGCCCGACCACGGCCAGGGGGGCGGCGGTCACCGAGAGCAGACTGCGCATGACGATTCCGCGGAACACGAGCTCCTCTACCAGCGGCGCGGCCACGACAGCGGTGATCACGATCGCCACCGCATACGTGCGGTCGGTCGCCAACTCCCCCACGTCGTCGGTGTTGTTCGCGAGCGGGACGTCGAGCGCGAGCACGATCGTGGCGACGGCCACCTGGACGCCGATGGTGGCGAGCCAGATCAGCGGGCCCCAGCCCAGGTCCGACCAGCGGGGCGTGAAGCCCACGTCGTGGCCACGGTTCCCGCTCCCCCACCGCGTCATGGAGAACCACCACCACGCCACCGACGGGCCGTAGCCGAGCACCCCGAGCAGCGCCACGTAGACCACGACCGGCCACTCGAAGTCGACGATCAGGTCGAGCACGACCTTCGAACCCAGCAGGGAGACGACGAGCACCACGATCGCACCGACTCCGGCGGCGAGCGGCAACGTCGGGTGCGGGTCGCGCGGCGGTGCGAACACCACGCCCATCGGCGTCGACGGCGGCGGCCACGGCGCCCGGTCCGGTGCCACGTTCGCGGGTGGTGGCGGGTTCACCATGTCAGCGATGGGTACCGACGTCGGTCACCTCGGCGCGGTAGCGCACCGTGTGGACGCTGTCGCCCGACAGGATGCCTCCGCGTCCGAGCATCCTGCCGCTCTGCCAGTTGGACAGGCCCAACTCGGGCCTGTCGAGTGCGTACTGGCCGTCGACCCAGCGGGTGAAGCCGTTGCCGACGAACGGAGCATCGACCGACGCGTAGAACTCTTCGTGCTCGTCGGCGTCGTGGCTGATCAAGGTCGCCACGAAGTGCGGGCTGTAGCGGTTGCACAGCGCGACCGCGTGTTCGACGGAGTCGACCACGACGAGCGTGATCTCGGGGCTGTTCTCCCACTCCCACTCGGTGGCCAGGCCCTCTTCGGCCAGCCATGACGCGGCGGGCTCCTCGACGAGCCCCCCGGCGCGCTCGATCGTGAACGTCGTGTCGAACCGATCGGCGGGTACGTGCTGCTCGGTGCCCTCGACGACGTGCAGGCGTCCGCTGGTGCCACGACCCGAGGCCGCAGCATCGAGGCCGGCGAGCGCAGCGGGCACCAACTCGTCGGCTCGCGACCGGACGACGGCGAGGCAGTTCAGCGTGTTGCACACCTTTCGATCCAGCGAGTGGGTCACGGCTGCGGTCAGTGCATCGGCGTCGGCGTGCTCACCCGCCACCATCCAGGCGCCGCCCGTCCCGTGCAGGCTGACGGGAATGCCGGCCTGGGATGCGACCGCCCCGAGCTGTGCGACCGCTCGTCCCGATCCACGGGCCACGGCGAGCGCGAGCCGCTGGTCGCTGAACAGGGCATGCCCCGCGCTGCGCGACGGGGAGTCGACGAGTCGGACCGCGCCGATCGGTAGCCCAGCGTCGTCCAACGCCGGCACGAGCGCGTGTTCGACGATGGCACGAGCGGTTCCGAGCGCATCGGATCCGATACGGAACACGACGGCGTTGCCGCTGCGCAGGACGCCGCAGGCATCGGCGAACACGTTCGGACGGCCCTCGAACACGAAGGCCACGACGCCGAGCGGTGCGCGTCGTGCGTCGAGTCGCCATCCGTCGTGTTCGACGGACTCGACGAGTCCGTCGCGTCCCGACGCGGCGCGTTCCCAGACGCCGAGCCCGTCGATCATGTCCCGACGCATGGACGCCGTGAGTTCGAGGCGAGTCGTCGAACGCCCGTCGGCCCGTGCCGCGACGACGTCGGCGTCGTTGGCCGCGGCGATCGGAGCGAAGGCTGCCTCGTCGGCCAGGCGCTGCGCGAAGCCGGCGAAGAAGGCCGAGATCTGCTGCTCGGTGCACCGTGCCAGACCGGCGAATCCGGCGAGCGCCTCGCTCACGGCCGTGTTGACGACGAGGTGTTCGGTGGCGGGGACGTGCAACAGATCGCCGGTGTCCTGGACGACGACGAGGCGGTCACCGGGGGCGAACGCCGCAGCAAGTTCCGGTGGGACGGTCGTGACGCGGTTTCCGCCGAAGACGATCGCCTGGCCGGCGGTGAGCGATTCGAGTGTGGAGTGGGTCACGAGCGTCCCGATGCAGTCACGCTCAGGTCCAGTCCGTCGAGTTCGATCACGCCGTCTCGGATCGTCCGGAGACGGTTCGATGTGGGTTCGATCGGGTCGGACATGGTGCCCAAGCGTACGCTGACCGCTGTGTCAACGAACGACGATCGGCTCTACTTCCGCCAACTCCTCTCGGGCAAGGACTTCGCCGCCGGCGACGCGCTGGCCACTCAGATGGTGAACTTCGTGTACGCCATCGGTGACCGGTCCACCGGGGAATGCGTCGTGGTCGACCCCGCCTACGCGGTGAACGAGATCGTCGACGTGCTCGAAGCCGACGACATGACGGTGACCGGCGTCCTCGCCACCCACTACCACCCCGATCACGTCGGCGGATCGATGATGGGTCACGACATCGAGGGCATCACCACACTGCTCGAACGGGTCGACTGCCCGATCCACATCCAGTCCGCCGAGTCCGAGTGGGTGTGCAAGACCACCCACGTGTCCGAGAAACATCTCGTCGGTCACGACTCCGGCGACGTGTTGAGCGTCGGCGGGATCGACATCACCCTGCTGCACACGCCGGGGCACACACCCGGCAGCCAGTGCTTCCTGGTGGACGGCCGTCTCGTCGCAGGCGACACGTTGTTCCTGGAGGGGTGCGGTCGCACCGACCTGCCCGGATCGAACCCGGCGCAGATGGGCGAGAGCCTGCGTCGCCTCGCACGGGTACCCGACGAGACGATCCTGTTCCCGGGGCACCGCTACTCGGTCGCGTCAAGTGCCACCATGGAGACGGTGAAGCAGATCAACTTCGTGTTCGACCAGCTCTGAGCGTCAGCAGTCGTCCTTGCCGGGGATGACGATCGTGAGACCGGGGTAGAACGCGTCGTAGCCGTTCGTGCCGGTGTTCGCCGCGTCCATGGCCTCGACGGTCACGTCGAACTTCTCCGCCACGCGGAAGCGGCTCGTGTCACCCTCCTCGATCACGTAGCTGCCGGGGTCACAGTTGTCGCCGACCTCGGGGATCGCCTCGCCGGTGGTCTCGGGCTCGGTGCCGGTGGCCGGGGTCTCGGTTCCGGTGGCCGGGGTCTCGGTCTCGGTTCCGCCTTCGGCGGGTGTGGCCGTGGGGGTCTCGGCGGGTGTGGCCGACGGCGGCGTTGCGCCGGCGGGGATCTTGATGATCGTGCCGGGGAAGGGGAACTCCCTGCCCGCATCCGACCAGCCGTTGACCGCCTCGAGGTCCTCGATCGACACGCCGAAGTCGTTGGCCACCTTCAACCCGTAGTCGCCCGCTTGGACCTCGTAGTCCTGGACGGCGGTCGGATCGACGGTCGTCGTTGCGCCGTCGACGACCTCGGACGCGACGGTGGCGGGGGGCAACGTCGCATAACTCGTCGCTCCCGCCTCGAGCGTGACCGTGGGCAACGACGCGGCTTCACCGTCGCTGCCACCGCACGCACTCAACGCGAGCCCCGCGGCCAGCAGCGGTGCCAGACCCGCCGAGATCCGGTGAGAAGTAGTCGTACGCATGGTGTCGAGCCTACGACGTGCAAGCGCACGAGGTGTGGCACCCGAACGTGCTGTCGATCACGCCCGTGGACGTGACCGGGGGCTCACATCAGTGGGCGTGCCGTCGGCAGGATCGGCACCGGCAGGCGGGTCTCGCCCATCAGGTACTCGTCGACCCCGGCGGCAGCCGCGCGACCTTCGGCGATCGCCCACACGATCAGGCTCTGTCCGCGACCCATGTCGCCGGCCACGAACACACCCGATTGGTTGGTCATGTAGTCGTCACGACGCGCGACGTTTCCGCGCTCGTCGTACTCCAGTTCCATCTCGTCGAGCCACGAGCCCTTCTCGGGCCCGACGAAGCCCATCGCCAGGAAGACGAAGTCGGCGGGGATCTCGCGATCGGTTCCCTCGATCTTCGTGAAGCGGCCGTCGACCATCTCCACGTCGTGGAGGCGCAGCGCCCGCACGTTGCCGTTGCCGTCGTCGATGAACTCCTCGGTGTTCACCGAGTAGAGGCGTTCGCCGCCTTCCTCGTGCGCCGAGGTGACCTTGTAGACCATGGCGAACTGCGGCCACGGGTTGCGGTCGGCAGCACGTTGCCCGGGAGGCATCGGCATGATCTCCAACTGCGTCACCGAGGCAGCGCCCTGACGATGAGCGGTGCCGAGGCAGTCGGCTCCCGTGTCGCCTCCGCCGATGATCACGACGTGCTTGCCGTTCACGTCGATCGGGCTCCGGTCGATGTCGCCGAGTTGCACGCGGTTCGACGGCGGCAGGTACTCCATGGCCTGGAAGATCCCGTCGAGATCGCGGCCGGGGATCGGCAGATCACGCCACTGGGTCGCCCCGCAGGCCAGCACGATGGCGTCGTGTGACGCGCGCAGCACTTCCATGTCGACGGTCTCGCCGACGCCGGCGTTGGTGCGGAACTCGGTGCCTTCGGCCTCCATCTGAGCGAGACGGCGGTCGATGTGGCGCTTCTCCATCTTGAACTCGGGGATGCCGTAGCGCAGGAGTCCACCGATGCGATCGGCACGCTCCAGCACCACGACGTCGTGTCCGGCTCGCGTGAGTTGTTGGGCGGCGGCCAGGCCGGCCGGGCCCGAACCGATGACCGCGATCTTCTTGCCGGTGCGCACCGACGGCCTGTGCGGCTCGACCCATCCCTCGGCGAAGGCCCGGTCGATGATCTCGACCTCGACCCTCTTGATCGCCACGGGGTCCTGGTTGATCCCGAGCACGCAGGCCGATTCGCAGGGTGCGGGACACAGGCGCCCGGTGAACTCCGGGAAGTTGTTCGTGGCGTGCAGTCGCTCGATCGCGTCCTGCCACTGGTTGCGGTAGACGAGGTCGTTCCAGTCCGGGATCAGGTTGCCGAGCGGGCAGCCGTTGTTGCAGAACGGGATGCCGCAGTCCATGCAGCGAGCGGCCTGGTGGTTCAACTCCTCGGCGGGAAACGGTTCGTACACCTGCTTCCAGTCGCGGAGCCTCACGGCAACGGGTCGATGCTCCGGCGTGTTGCGCCCGAACTCCAGAAATCCTGTCGGCTTGCCCATCGGTCAGATCCTCGCTGCTTCCATGATCTTGGCGACGGTCTCGGTCTCGTCGAGGCCGTCGGCTTCGGACTGCTCGATGACGGTGAGCACCCGCTTGTAGTCGGTCGGCATCACCTTGCGGAAGTGGTCGACCTCGCTCCCCCACGACGACAGGATGCGGTCCGCCACCTGGGATCCCGTCAACTCGCGATGCCGGAGGATCGTGTCGTGCAGCCACGCCCGCTCCCCGTCGTTCATCTCCTCCAGCTGGACCATCTCGTAGTTCACGCGATCGGAGAACTCGCCGCCGGGGTCGTACACGAAGGCGATGCCGCCGGACATTCCGGCACCGAAGTTGCGGCCCGTGGGCCCGAGCACGACGACGCGGCCACCGGTCATGTACTCGCATCCGTGGTCGCCGACGCCTTCGCTCACCGCCAGTGCGCCCGAGTTGCGCACGCAGAATCGCTCGCCGACCATGCCACTGAGGAAGATCTCGCCTCCCGTCGCGCCGTAGCCGATGACGTTGCCGGCGATCACCTGACTTCCCGCCTCGAAGGACGCCGTCGGGTCGGGATGCACGATCAGACGTCCACCCGAGAGGCCCTTGCCGACGTAGTCGTTGGCGTCGCCGATCAACCGCATCTGGATCCCGCTCGGCACGAAGGCACCGAAGCTCTGGCCCGCCGAGCCGGTGAACGTGATGTCGATCGTCCCGTCGGGCAGCCCGGCGCCCTTCCACACCTTGGTCACCTCGTGGCCGAGGAGCGTTCCCGTGGTCCGGTTGATGTTGCGGATCGGAAGTTCGATCGAGACGGGGGTGGCGTCGGTGATGGCGGCCTGCGACAGTGCGATCAACTGTTGATCGAGGGCCACGTCGAGTTCGTGGTCCTGACCGACCGACTGGATCATCGTCTGGCCGTACGGATTCTGGGGCACCATGAGCACCGGCCCGATGTCGAGGCCCGAAGCCTTCCAGTGGTCGACGGCGGCTCGCGTGTCGAGGCACTCGACGTGGCCGATCATCTCGTCCATCGTGCGATAGCCGAGGGTCGCCATGATCTCGCGGACCTCCTCGGCGACGAACTGCATGAAGTTCACCACGAAGTCGGCCTGACCCGAGAAGCGCTCGCGCAGGACCGGGTTCTGGGTGGCCACGCCCACCGGGCACGTGTCGAGGTGGCAGACGCGCATCATGATGCAGCCCGACACCACCAGGGGTGCGGTCGCGAAGCCGTACTCCTCGGCACCGAGCAGTGCGGCGATCACCACGTCACGACCGGTCTTCATCTGGCCGTCGGCCTGGACGACGATGCGGTCGCGGAGGCCGTTGAGCATCAACGTCTGCTGGGTCTCGGCGAGACCCAGTTCCCAGGGCCCGCCAGCGTGCTTGAGCGAGGTGAGGGGGCTGGCTCCCGTCCCACCGTCGTGGCCCGAGATCAGCACGACGTCGGCCTTCGCCTTGGACACACCCGCGGCGACGGTGCCGACGCCCGTCTCGGCGACGAGCTTGACGTGGATACGTGCCGACGGATTGGCGTTCTTCAGGTCGTGGATCAGTTGCTTGAGATCCTCGATGGAGTAGATGTCGTGGTGTGGTGGCGGGCTGATCAGGCCGACGCCCGGCGTGGAGTGGCGCGTCTTGGCGATCCACGGGTACACCTTGTGACCGGGGAGTTGGCCGCCTTCGCCCGGCTTGGCGCCCTGGGCCATCTTGATCTGGATGTCGTCGGCGTTGGTCAGGTATTCCGACGTGACTCCGAAACGACCGGACGCCACCTGCTTGATCGCCGAGCGACGCTCCGGGTCGTAGAGCCGTTCGGCGTCCTCGCCGCCCTCCCCCGTGTTCGACTTGGCACCCAGCCGGTTCATCGCGATGGCGAGCGTCTCGTGGGCCTCGGCGCTGATCGAGCCGTAGCTCATCGCCCCGGTGGAGAAGCGCTTCACGATCTCGCTGACGGGTTCCACCTCGTCGATCGGCACCGGCGCCCGGTCGTCGACGAAGTCGAACAGTCCGCGCAGGGTCATCAGCTTCTTGGACTGATCGTCGACGGTCGCCGAGTACTCCTTGAAGATGTCGTAGCGACCACTGCGCGTCGAGTGCTGCAGCTTGTACACGGTCTCGGGGTTGAACAGGTGCGGCTCGCCCTCACGACGCCACTGGTACTCGCCGCCGAGTTCGAGCTTGCGGTGGGCGCGCTCCTCGGGGCGTCGCGGGTTCGCGGCGCAGTGGCGGGCTTGGACCTCTCGGGCGATCTGGTCGAGACCGATCCCGCCGAGCTTGCTGATCGTGCCGGTGAAGTAGGTGTCGACCAGATCGTCACCCAGACCGATCGCCTCGAAGATCTGTGCACCGGTGTACGACGCCACGGTCGACACACCCATCTTCGACATCACCTTCAGGACGCCCTTGTTGGCCGCCTTGATGTAGTTGCGGATGGCCTGCTGCGGGTCGAGGTCGCCCATGTCGTGCATGCCCTCGGCGATCAGGTCCTCGATCGACTCGAAGGCCAGGTACGGGTTGATCGCTCCGGCTCCGTAACCGATCAGCAGTGCCATGTGGTGCACTTCGCGGGCGTCGCCCGTCTCGACGATCAGGCCGGCCATGGTGCGCTGCTTCGTGCGCACGAGGTGGTGGTGGACCGCGGCGGTCAGGAGCAGCGACGGGATCGGGGCGTCGACGGTGTCGGCGTTGCGGTCGGACAGCACCAGGATGCGCGCGCCGCTCTCGATCACGTCCGACGCCTGCTGGCAGATGCGCTCGATCGCGGACGCGAGACCGGCACCTCCGTCCTCGACCCGGTAGAGACCGGACAGCACCTTGGCCCGCAGGCCGGGGTGCTCACCGTCGTCGTCGATGTGGATGATCTTGGCGAGTTCGTCGTTGTCGATGATCGGATAGGGCAAGGCCAGTTGGCGACAGCTCTCGGGCCCGGGCGACAACAGGTTCGCCTCGGGGCCGACGGTCGACGACACCGACGTGACGACCTCCTCGCGGATCGCGTCGAGCGGCGGGTTGGTCACCTGTGCGAACAGTTGCTTGAAGTAGTCGAACAGGAGGCGGGGTCGTTCGGAGAGCACGGCGAGCGGCGTGTCGGTGCCCATCGAGCCCAGGGCCTCCATGCCCTTCGACGCCATCGGTGCCAACAGGATCTTGAGTTCCTCGTGGGTGTAGCCGAACATCTGCTGGCGTCGCAGAACGCTGTCGTGACTGAAGACGATGTGTTCGCGTTCGGGGAGATCGGCCAGTGAGACCATCCCCTGCTCGAGCCACTCGCCGTACGGATGCTCGCTCGCGAGGCTCGCCTTGATCTCGTCGTCGGCGACGATCCGCCCTGCGTCGGTGTCGATCAGGAACATCTTGCCGGGCTGGAGGCGGCCCTTGGCGACGACCCTGCTCGGGTCGATGTCGATCACGCCGACCTCGGAGGCCATGACGACCAGGTCGTCGTCGGTCACCCAGTAGCGGCTGGGGCGCAGCCCGTTCCGATCGAGCACCGCACCGATCACCTTGCCGTCCGTGAAGGTGACGCTGGCGGGACCGTCCCACGGTTCCATCATCGACGCGTGGAACCGGAAGAAGTCACGCAGTTCCTGACTCATCGTCGTGTCGTTCTCCCACGCCGACGGGATCATCATCATGACGGCGTGGTGCAGCGGGTACCCGCCGAGGTGCAGCAGTTCGAGCACCTCGTCGAAGCGTGCGGTGTCGGACGAACCGGGGGTGCAGATGGGGAACGCCTGGTCGACACCGGGCAGCAGGTCGCTCTGGAGCATCGCCTCGCGGGCGCGCATCCAGTTCTGGTTCCCCTGCACCGTGTTGATCTCGCCGTTGTGCGCCACGAATCGGTAGGGGTGCGCCAGCGGCCAGGCCGGGAAGGTGTTCGTGGAGAACCGGGAGTGCACGAGCAGCAGCGCCGACTCGATGCGTGGATCGGTCAGGTCGGCGAAGAACTGGCTCAGCTGCGGCGTGGTGAGCATGCCCTTGTAGACGATCGTGCGCGAGGACAGCGACGCGAAGTAGGTGTCGAGTTCGTCCACGAGTTCGCGACGCATGCGTTTGCGGGCGACGAACGCCTTGCGGTCGAGGTCGATGTCGGTGGCGCCGGCCGGGTCGGAGACGAAGAGTTGGCGGAACGTCGGCATCACGCGACGCGCCGTCGTGCCGAGGCAGTCGGGGTTCACCGGCAGGTCGCGCCAGCCGAGCACCCGGAGACCGACGTCGGCCATCGCCGCATCGATCCCCGATTCGGCCTTCTCCCGCGCGACCGCATCGGCCGGAAGGAACGCGATGCCGGTCGCATAGGCACCCGCGGCGGGGAGTTCGAAGTCGACGACCGCCCGGTACAGCGCGTCGGGCACCTGGAGCAGGATGCCTGCCCCGTCGCCGGTGTCGGGCTCGGCGCCGGTGGCGCCACGGTGTTCGAGGTTGGTGAGGGCGGTCAACCCGGTCATGACCAGTTCGTTCGAACGCACACCGCGCAGGTTCGCGACGAAGGAGACGCCGCACGAATCGTGCTCGTTGCGTGGGTCGTACAGTCCGATCGGGCCGGGAGGCCGGTTCCCGGGCGTCGTCGTGGCGCACGGCGCGGCGCACGGCGCGGCGTCGACAGGGACGGCGCTGGGGTTGATCGTCATCGGGCACATCCTCGAAAGATGAGTCCGGGCGCGGGCCCGGAGGGGTCGGAACGAACGCTGCGGCTGATCGACGTTGATCTGCTCGCAGGGCCGGAGGTCGACTCTGACCGGACGGCGGGTGCCTCGACACTGAGGCGACGTGGAGAGCCTAGAGCCTGGAGGCGCCGGACGACGCCATCGTTCCCTCGTGATCGCTGCGCCGTGATCCGGCGGATCAGGCCAGGCGGGACTTCACCAGGTCGGCGACCGTGCGGCCGTCGGCTCGTCCTGCGACCTCGGCGTTGACGGCCTTCATCGCCGCACCCATGTCGGACGGCGAGGCGAAACCGTGTTCGGCGAACACCGACGACACGATCGCATCGAGTTCGTCCTGGCCGAGCGCGGCCGGCAGATAGCCCTCGAGGATCGCCATCTCGGCCCGTTCGGCGTCGGCGCGCTCGGTCGCACCGCCCGACGTGAACGCCTCGGCGGCGTCCATCCGTCGTTTCACCTGCGCCTTCACGACGGCCTGCACCCCGGCGTCGTCGAGCTTGACGGCTTCGTCGCCGCTCACCTCGGCCTCCTGCACCGCGGCGATCACCGAGCGCAGAGTGCGTTGGGCGACGGTGTCCTTCGCCTTGGTGGCCGTGACCAGGTCGGTTCGGATCTGCTCGATCAGCATGCGATCAGTCTGGCGCCACCGATGCTCAAACGTCGGCGAAGACGGGAGCTCGCTTCTCGAAGCTGGCCACCACCGACTCCTTCTGGTTCGCCGACCCGATCTGCTCGCCGATCACGCGGCGCTCGTTCGCGAACGCCTCGGCGGCCCCGTCGTGATCCAGCGCGTTGAACATCGCCTTGGATCCGCGCACGGCACCCGGGCTGAGCGCCGCGATCTCGGTGGCCAGCGCCATCGCATCGTCGTACGGGGTGTCGCTCAGCCGTGTGACCAGGCCCAGTTCGGCCGCCTCGGTCCCCGAGAAGACACGGGCGGTGTAGGTGAGTTCGCGGGCGATGTCGGGTCGCACCAGCTTGGACAGCATGAACGTGCCGGTCATGTCGGGCACGAGTCCCCAGTACACCTCGCGGACCGACATCTTCGTGTCCGGGTGGGCGATGCGGATGTCGGCGCCCAGCGCCAGCTGGAGGCCGCCGCCGAGTGCGTGGCCGTGGACCGCGGCGATCACGGGCACGGGCACCTCCTGCCAGACCCAACAGATCTGCTGGCCGAGGTGGGTGATCCGGCCATCGGCCATCTGGCCCGGATTGCCGTCCCGATTCGTCGACTTCGCATCGCCGCCGTCCGATGAGTCGCCGATCGCCTGCATGCTGCTCATGTCCAGCCCAGCACAGAACGACGGGCCGTCGCCCGACAGCACCACGACGCGTACCCCCGGCTCGGTCTTGAGCCGTTCACCGGCCTCGGCGACGGCCAGGAACATCTCCGGGTCGAGCGCATTGCGCTTGTCGGAGCGGGTGAGCTGGACGTCGGCGATGCCGCCGTGGATCGAGATGGAGACGCGTGCTGACATGTGGCGATCCTGTCAGACGGCGATGCGTGCCGACGAGGCCGTGCTACAACCTTGGACGTGAGCGACGATCAGAACCCGTGGTTTTCCGACGGGAACAGCGGGGCCGCCCCTCCACCGGCGCCCGGAGGCACCGGCTACCCGACTCCACCGGCGTACGGGAGCCAGCCGACGTACCCGCCGACGTCGCACCCACAGCAGGCGCCGCAGGGCTATCAGCCGTACGGCCAGGCAGGGTTCGGGCCCGTGGCCCAGTCGAACGGAAAGGCGACCGCGTCGATGATCGTCGGCATCGTCGGCCTCGCGATGCTCCCGTGCTACGGGGTCCCGACGCTGTTCATGGCTCCGATCGCGTTCTTCCTGGGTCGGTCGTCGCAGAAGGAGATCGATGCGGCTCCGGGTGCGTGGTCGAACCGCGGCATGGCCAAGGCTGGATGGATCCTGGGGTTGATCGGAATCATCCTCGTCGTGCTGTTCGCGATCGCCGTCGCCGCGCTGTTCATCTGGGCTGCCTCGGCCGACGACTCCAACTTCTGATCCAGGCGGTCGGACTGCGATGCTCGCTCCATGCATCTCGATCTGTCCGCCGATGACGTCCTGACGACCACGCGGTCCGTTCGCAAGCGACTCGACCTCGAGCGCCCGGTGGAGCGCTCGGTGGTCGAGGAGTGTCTCGACATCGCACTGCAGGCGCCGACCGGCTCGAACCGCCAGGGATGGCAGTTCGTGATCGTGGAGGATGCCGCCAAGAAGCAGGCGCTCGCGGACATCTACGCACGCAACTTCCAGAAGTACGCCGGCATGGCAGCGTCGAACGAGTACCAGCCCGGCGATCCCCGCTACGACCAGAAGGGCCGGGTGACCTCGTCCGCCGAGCACCTGGTCGAGAACTTCCACCGCGTTCCGATGATGATGATCCCGTGCATCACCGGTCAGTTGGACCGTGCGCCGGCGTTCCAGGCGGCGTCGGCATGGGGGTCGATCCTGCCGGCCGTCTGGAGCTTCATGCTCGCACTGCGCGAACGGGCGATGGGCTCCGCATGGACGACGATCCACCTGATGGACGGTGGCGACGCGGAGGCCGCCGAGATCCTCGGCATCCCGCACGATCAGGTCACACAGGCGGGCCTGTTCCCGATCGCATACACCATCGGGACCGACTTCAAGCCGGCCGACCGGCTCCCGCTCGACACGGTCCTGCACTGGGACGAGTGGTGACGGATCGCTCCGTCAGCGCTTCCAGGCCACGAGATCGCGGTCGATCTCGGCGACTGAGCGGCACCCGGTGAGCGCCATCGTGCGTTCCATCCCGGAGCGCAGGAAGTCGAGCAACCAGTCCACGCCGGCCTCGCCCGCCGCACCGAGCGCCAGGAAGTAGGGGCGACCGAGCGACACGGCGTCGGCACCGAGGGCGATCGCCTTGACGATGTCGCTCCCGCGCCGGATGCCGCCGTCGCAGATGATCGTCGCCTGGTCGCCGACCTCCTGGCGCACCGGTTCGATCAGCGACACTGGCGTGGGTGCGTCGTCGAGTTGGCGGCCACCGTGGTTGGAGAGTCCGATCCCGGCCACTCCCATCGAGACCGCCTGCTTCGCGTCGGCCACGGTCTGGATGCCCTTCAACACAATCGGGCCGTCCCAGATCGACCGCAGCCAGTCGATGTCGTCCCAGGACAGCGCCTGGTCGAACTGCCGGGCGACGTGGTCGGCGAGCGTGATCGCGGTGGAGCCGTCCTCGTCGTGCCGGCCCACGATGTTGGCGAATGTGATCGGCCCTCCCTGCAGGAAGTCCCACGTCCACCCCGGGTGGATGGCGCCGTCGACGAGGGTCGCGGGTCCGAGCTTGGGCGGCAGGGTCATCCCCCGCCGGACGTCTCGCTCGCGCCGACCCAGTACGGCGGTGTCGACCGTGAGCCAGACTGCGCCGTACCCGGCGCGCCGTGCGCGACCGACCAGTTCCTCGACCAGGCCACGGTCCTTCCAGGTGTAGATCTGGAACCACTTCTCCCCCGTCGGATTGGCCTCGGCGCACTCCTCGATCGAGCGGGTCCCCATCGTCGACAGCGACCACGGGACGCCCGCCCGTGCGGCGGCGCGCGTGACGGCGAGTTCGCCCTGCGAGTGGGCGATGCGGGTGAAGCCGGTCGGCGACAGGATCACCGGCATGGCCGCCGGTGTGCCGAAGATCGTGGTCGACGTGTCGAGTCGCGACACGTCACGCATCACGCGGGGCCGGAACTCGACGGTGGCGAAGTCGGACGAGTTGGCGCCGAGGGTCCGTTCGTCCTCGGCCCCTCCGTCGATGTAGTCGAACACTCCGGCGGGAAGTCGCCGTTTCGCCAGTCGTCGGAGGTCGTCGACCGATGCCACCTTGGCCAGGCGCCGGCTGGTCGCGTCCCACTCGATCGGCGCGAACCGGGCGACCGACCGGAAGCTGTCCCACATCTTCATGGCCGTCAAGCTACGACCATCGTCGGAGACCTCCGCGACGGGTCACGTCGGCGTCAGGCGCTCGTCTCCACGATCCCGGGCATCGCTCGGACCCGCTCCGACGTGGCGAACTCGCATCCCACCAGCCATCGGCTCAACAGGTCCGCCGGCAGCGGACGCGAGATCCCGTATCCCTGACCCAGATCACATCCGAGCAGTCGCAGCCGCTCGAAGATCGGACCGTTCTCGATTCCCTCGGCCACGACCCGCAGGTTCAGGTTGTGGCCGAGGTCGATGGTCGACTTCACGATCACCTCGTCCTGAGGGTCGAGCAGCAGGTTGCCCACGAAGCTCCGGTCGATCTTCAGTTCGGTCACGGGCAGGCGACGGAGGTAGCTCAGAGACGAGAACCCGGTGCCGAAGTCGTCGAGCGACAGGCCCACACCGAGTCGGTCCAGTTGCTGGATCGTCGCCATCACGCGTGGAGTCTCGACCATGAGCGAGGACTCGGTGATCTCCAGGACCAGGTTCTCCGGTCGGAGCCCCGTCATTTCGAGGTGACGCGCGATCCGGTCCACCAGCAGCTCGTCGAGGAGATCGAGCGTCGAGAGGTTGACCGCGACCGTGAGGTCGAACCCGTCGTCGTGCCAGCGGCGCAACTCCGCCAGAGCGCTGCCGAGCACCTGGTCGGTGAGCATCCTGATCAGACCGCTCTCCTCGGCTAGGGGGATGAAGTCCTCCGGCGGCACCCACCCGCGGGTCTCGTGCTGCCAGCGCACGAGCGCTTCGACTCCGACCACCGCTGATGACACCAGATCCACCTTGGGTTGGTAGTGGACGACGAGCAGTCCACGATCGAGCGCCTGTCGGAGATCGCCGAGCAGTGTCAGTCGCTCGGGCGTCCGACGATCGATTCCCTCGCTGTAGGACTCGCATCCTGCGTGTTGCTGCTTGGCGGTGTACATGGCGATGTCGGCGCGACGCAGCAACGCCGCGGCGTCACGATCGTCACCCCGTGCGGCCGCGATCCCGATGCTCGAGGTCACCACCACGTCGAGTCCCTCGATTCCGATGGCGGTGTACGACTCGCCCAGGATCCGTTCCCCCAGGCGGCGGATCTCGAGCGGGTCGGTCCGTTCGACGTAGAGCGCGAACTCGTCGCCGCCGAAGCGGGCGAAGACGTCTTCGGGCGTGAGGAGGCGCCGGATGCGGGCGGCGAACTCCTTCAGCACGACGTCGCCGATGTGATGGCCGAGGGTGTCGTTGACCTCCTTGAACTTGTCGAGGTCGATCATCATCGCAGCGCGGACGCCACCCGAACTCGGCGTGACGAGCGCGTCGGTCACGAGACGATCGAACGCCGCCCGGTTCCATTCTCCCGTCAGATCGTCGTGCGACGCCGCGAACTCCATGCGGGCGTGGGCCACCGCGTTGGCGAGTTGCGATTCCAGCTGCGACGCGATCATCGACAGGCGGTCGACGTCGTCGGGTTCGAAGCCGGGTGGTCCCCCGAGACGCCCCGACACCACGAGGAGGCCGAGCGGGCCGTTCGCGTCGCACAGCGGGACGGCTGCCGTGTCGGTCTCCGCGTGGGCTGCGGGTTCGACCCGGCCGTCGTCGTGGACGGTGACCCACTGCGCTCCGGCGATGCTGCGCAGAGGCGTCCAGCGTTCCAGGTCGTCGGTGCCGCCGGCACGGAGTCCGCCGGGACCGTCCGTCCACACGAGACCGGCGACGCCGCTCCGCTCGTACACGATCAGCGTCGCACGTTCCGAACGCACCAGGAATCGGACCTGCGCGAGGGTCACGTCGGCGAGATCGTCGATGTCGAGCGAACGGCCGATCGCTCCGGCGAAGCCGTGCATGGACTCGAGGTCCCGGTGGCGCTGGGCGAGGCGACCGTGTCGCACCAGAACCGTCCACACCGCGACCACCGGGAGGGCGGAGAAGAGGACGAACTCGGCGCGGATGAAGGCCGGTGCGACGCAACCGACGGCGACGAGAGCACCGAGCGTGCCCGTCGCGATGCTGATCGGCAGTTCGGCTGCCATTCGACGGAGCAGCCCGCCCTCGAACGCTGCGATGGCGAGGTGGACGGCCACGGCGCCCAGCACGGTCGTGATCGTCGCCGACGCCGCGACCGCGACGAGCAACGTGGGATCGGACATGCCGACCCGGTCGATGACCCACGAACAGACGGCGAACGCGAACGCCGTCTCGAAGGCGAACAGTGCGGCGTTGAACGACACCTTGAGCAGCGGCGTTCGTCGTGATCGCAGAACCATCGCGACTCCTACGACCGTCCGGGCGATCACCGCCGTGGCCGGCCCCAGGTAGACGAGGGCCAGCACCATCGGCACCTCCGACATCGTGAAGGAGATGGCCTCGCGTCGGTATTCGAAGGAGAAGGAGAACCGCTCCGTCAGGGCGAAGCACACGACGATCGCGACCGGCATCCACCACGGTGACGGCATCACGGCATCCCACGCGCCGTCGCGCACGAACGCCGTCCCCGCCACACCGGCGAGCAGTGCGGTGAGAGCGACGACGGTGAGAGTCGGTCGCGTCAGTTGCGCCCCGTCGCCCACGCTCGCCATGCGTTCAGACCGTCCGCCCGAGCGACGTCGCCGGGGGACGGCACGGCCCGCCACCTGGTTCGGACCGCCCTGTAGTCATGAACGCAGTCAACAGTCCGGCCACCGGAGAGTCCAGTCTGCGTCATCGATCTTGAGCAACAGTTAACCTCACAAGCAAGAATGAGGCGTCGATGAGCACCCGGCGCGTCCGTCGTCCACGGTGCGTGGGCGGATCGGACGGCTGCTACTCGACGAGACGGAGTCCGCTCGGCGTCATGCTCGGTTCCGCCTGAGGCAGTTCGACCACGAACTCCGTGCGGTGTGCGGCGAACAGGTGCTCGCTCACCAACACCGCCCGACCGGCGTGATCGGTGGTGACGCGCTGACACCGCAGTACGGGTGCCCTCTCGGGTACACCGAGCAGCGCTGCGTCCGATGCCGAGGCGAGGTCGGCGCCGATGGTCTGGGTCGCTCCGCGCAGCTCGATGTCGAGCAACTCGTAGAAGGGACGCCGCTCGACGTCGCGTCGTGAGAACGTCGCGGCGAGGTCGGCGGGGCACCACACGGTGACGACGGCGAACGGTTCTCCGTCGGCGAGATTGATGCGCTTGACGCGCAGCACGTCGGTCACGCCGAGCACCTTGCGCACCCGCTCGGGGGCGTCCTCGAACGCGAACTCGGCGATCTTTCGTTCCGAGATCTTGCCGACGCCCTCCACCTGCGATTCGATCGTTCCCAGCGTCTCGAGCGACTGGCGCACCGGTTCGCCGGCGACGTACCAGCCGAAACCCTGGCGGGCCGCGATCAACCCGTCGTCACGCACGAGTTCGAGTGCGCGCCGCACGGTCACCCGCGAGGCCGCGAACTCCGCCGACATCTCGGACTCCGAGGCGAGCACGGACCCGACGGGCGCATCGGCCAGCCGTTCGCGCAACGCCTCGGCGATCTCTTGGTACCGGATCCGCCTCACGACGACTCCCCCACCTGTTTCGAGCGTGTTGCGGGTGTCGGACACCGGGGCGTGTCGATCAGTTCGATCCGGTTGCCGAACGGGTCGTCGACGTGGCAGCGCACCAGGCCCTCGATCTCGGTGTTCCAGGTGGCATCGAGTCCACTCGACTCGACGAACTGCTCCAGCCCTCTCACGGTCAGTGCCGGGTGAGCCTTGCGTGCCGGCACGAAGTCCGCTTCGGCGCCGACGTGTACCCGGACCTCACCCGCTTCGAACCATGCGCCGCCTCGCGCCGCCATCACCGCCGGCTTCGGGATCTCCGTCAGACCGAGCACGTCGACGTAGAAGGAGCGAGCCAGGTCCTCGCCGCCGACGGGGATCGCCAACTGGACGTGGTCGATGCCGACCCACTCGGGAGTGGAACCGGAGAAGTCGCTCGTCATGAACTTGTACTCTACTTGTCTACATGGCATGCTGGTGTGCATGAAAGCGACCGCCACCACCCCCATCGAGATCGTCGATGCCGTCTACGCCACCCTCGCCGACAACGTCGCTCTCGGACGCGAGCGTCTCGGACGTCCGCTCACGCTGACCGAGAAGATCCTGATCAACCATCTGACCGACCCGCAGAACCAGGAACTGGTGCGCGGCGACAGCTACGCGGACTTCCATCCCGATCGCGTGGCGATGCAGGACGCAACGGCCCAGATGGCACTCCTCCAGTTCATGACCGCAGGACTCGACGAGGCGGCGGTTCCCTCCACCGTGCACTGCGATCACCTGATCCAGGCCAAGGTCGGCGCCAAGATCGACCTCGGTGTCGCCGTCGACACCAACAAGGAGGTCTACGACTTCCTGCGCAGCGTGTCGGCGAAGTACGGCATCGGCTTCTGGGGTCCCGGCTCGGGCATCATCCACCAGGTCGTACTGGAGAACTACGCCTTCCCCGGCGGCATGATGATCGGCACCGACAGCCACACGCCGAACGCCGGCGGTCTCGGCATGGTCGCCATCGGTGTCGGTGGCGCCGACGCCGTCGACGTCATGACCGGCTTCCCCTGGAACGTCAAGTGGCCCAAGGTGATCGGCGTCAAGCTCACCGGCTCGCTCTCGGACTGGTCCAGCCCGAAGGACGTCATCCTCGAGGTGGCACGCCAACTCACGGTCAAGGGCGGCACCGGCGCGATCGTCGAGTACCACGGCCCGGGCGCCGACTCCATCTCGGCGACCGGCAAGGGAACGATCTGCAACATGGGTGCCGAGATCGGCGCCACCACCAGCCTGTTCGGCTACGACGACAACATGCGCCAGTACCTCGAGGCCACGTTCCGTGCCGACCTCGCCGCCGCCGCCGATGCGGTCGCGGAGCACCTGCGTCCCGACGACGGTGCGCTGTACGACCAACTGATCGAGATCGACCTCGACGAACTGAAGCCGCTGATCAACGGGCCGCACACCCCCGACCTGGCACACCGGGTCGGTGCAGCGGGCGTCGGCGCAGCCGCCCGCGAGAACGACTGGCCGCTCGTGCCGTCGGCCACCCTCATCGGTTCGTGCACGAACTCGTCCTACGAGGACATCACCCGCGCCGCATCGATCGCCCGTCAGGCCTCGGCGCACGGGCTGATGGCGAAGATCGACCTGATGATCACGCCCGGGTCGGAGCAGACCCGCGCGACCATCGAGCGTGACGGCCTGCTCGCCGACCTCGAAGCGGTCGGAGCCACCGTGCTCGCCAACGCGTGCGGGCCGTGCATCGGCCAGTGGAGCCGACCCGAGTCGATCACCGGCGAGATCAACACGATCGTCACGTCGTACAACCGCAACTTCCCGAAGCGCAACGACGGCTCGGCCAACACCCTCGCCTTCGTCACGTCGCCCGACACGGTGATGGCCATCGCTCTCGCGGGTCGGCTCGACTTCGATCCCACCGTCGACACCATCACCGCCCCGGACGGCACGGAGGTCCGCCTCGACGCACCCGTCGGTCAGGTCCTGCCCGACGCCGGCTACGACCGCGGTGAGGACACGTTCACCGCGCCGCCCGCCACCGGGGGTGACGACATCGAGGTCATCGTGTCACCCGACTCCGACCGGTTGCAGTTGCTCGAACCGTTCGCTCCGGTCCCCGACGAGCAGTTCCGCGACCTGCCGGTGCTGGTGAAGGCGCAGGGCAAGTTCACCACCGACCACATCTCGATGGCCGGTCCGTGGCTGAAGTTCCGCGGCCACCTCGAGAACATCTCGGGCAACCTCTACCTCGGTGCCGTCAACGCCTTCCGCCAGGCCGACGGGACCGAGTACGAGGTCGGCTACGGCAAGAACGTCCTCACCGGCGAGGTGGCACGGTTCCCCGCCACTGCCGAGGCGTACCACCGGGCCGGGCAGCCGTGGGTCGTCATCGGTGACGAGAACATGGGCGAAGGGTCGAGCCGTGAACACGCCGCCATGGAGCCACGATTCCGGCTGGGTCTGGTGGCGATCGCCCGCAGCTTCGCCCGGATCCACGAGACGAACCTGAAGAAGCAGGGCATGGTGCCGCTCACCTTCGCCGACCCGGCCGACTACGACCGGATCGAGGAGGACGACCGGATCTCGATCCTCACGCTCCCTCCCGTTCCCGGCGAGCAGGTCACGGTCCAGGTCACCAAGCCCGACGGCGACACCTTCGAGTTCGCGGCGAACCACACGTTCAGCCCCGAACAGGTCGAGTGGTTCCAGGCCGGGTCTGCGTTGAACATCATCCGCCTCAAGTCCGAGCAGAACTGACGCCGGCCGGTCCGGCACCCATGGCTCGGCGTCGACGTCCGGGGTCGCGCACCTCGGTCCTCGACGGACGAGCCGAGGTCGTCGTCCCGCTCGAATCCGTCACCGACGTGGACGGCAACCCGATGTCGTTCGGGGCGGTGCGTTCGCGCCTGGGCCGGGTCACGGCATACCCGTGCAGTCCCGTCCCCGCCGATCCCTCCGTCGCCGTGGTGCTGGACCGATTCGCCTTCGACCTCCACCTGGCCGACGTCGCACTGGCGTCGGACACCCACGACGGACCCGATTTCTTCGCAGCGGCGTGCACGATGGGGACCATCGCGGTGTTCGTCGTGGACGGCGTCGACCCCCGACGGTCGAAACCCGACGACATCGACGCCGCCGCACGCACCGACCAGCTCGCCGGAGGGCTCGTCGTCGCCTACCCCGTCGACGCGCTCCAGGCCTGAGCCACGTCGCCCATCGGGTCAGGACACTCGATCCGCTCCGTCAGCGGATGGGACGTGAACGCCACCGATTTGGCACGCTGTGCAGATGGGAGCCAACGACACCACGCCAACCACGGTCTACGACCTGATCGTGATCGGTGGTTCCGCCGGCGGTCTGTCGGTGGCGATCTCGTCGTTGCGCTCCGGACTGCAGCGGGTACGCGTCCTGGAGTCGGCGTCGAAGGTCGCTCTGCCGGACCTGATCGGGCCGAACCAACTCGACGTCGGGTTCGGTGAGACCGTCACTTCGATCGACGTCCTCGGCGACGCTCACCTCGTCGTCGACACGAACCGACTCAGCTATCGCACCCGTGCCGTGCTCGTCGCCGATCGCCACGTCGACACCGACTGGACGCCTCCGATCAGCCTGCCCGACAGCCCCCGGATCCACATCGGCGCCGCCGGCCCCTTCGCCGACGAGGACGTGCTCGTCGTCGGACTCTCCGACCACGCCGTGGAGTTGTGCGCACAGTTCGCCGACACCGGCAACCGCGTCGTCCTCGCGGCGAGTGGCCTCGACCCGTCCCTGCTGTCACCCGCCGGTGCGAGCGTGCTGCGCAAACTCGAGCGCGAGCGCCAGGCCACGCTGCTGTACCGCTCCACCCCGAAGCAGTTCACGTTGGTCGACGGCTTTCCGATGGCCGACTTCGGTGACCGCCGCACACCCGACCTGCAGTTCGACCAGGTCGTGTTCGCACCGGGTCGCAGCATGTTCCGCCCGGGTGACGTCGGCGCGAGCGACGCCGCCATCGACTCCGGTCGACTCTGGTTCATCGGCGACCCCGACGTCGACGCTCCGGCCACCACGGCTCCAGGCTGGCAGGTCGGCGTGGCGATGGCCGAGGCGTTGTTCCCCGAACTCGACGTCGAGCCCGTCGCCTCGGGGCTCACGCGCCGAACGAAGCACACCGGGGCGATCGAGGAACTGCGCCAGGAGCACTACAACGCGACCATCACCGCCTTCGAGCCGACGCACTCCGACCTGTGGGTCCTGCGCGTCCGGCCCGACCACGGCGACACCTCGTACCTTCCCGGCCAGTACGCCTCGCTCGGCCTGGGCTTCTGGGAGGAACGGATCGACGACGCTCCCGATCCGGAGGCCGAGCAGCGATGGGACAAGCTGATCCGGCGGTCGTACTCGATCTCCTCTCGGATGTTCGACGAGCACGGCTATCTCACCGACGACAACGGTCTCGACCAGTTGGAGTTCTACATCGTCCTCGTCCCGCCGACCGAGGACAACACCCCGGCACTCACGCCTCGTCTGGCGCTCAAGCAGGTCGGCGACCGCATCTACCTCGGCCCGAAGGTGGCCGGTCGGTACACGCTCAAGCCGGTGACCGATCCGAAGGCCGAGATCGTCTTCTTCTCGACCGGAACGGGTGAGGCTCCGCACAACGGGATGATCGTCGAACTCCTGCGCAAGGGGCACACCGGGCCGATCATCTCGGCCGTGACCGTGCGCGAGTCGAAGGACCTCGGCTACGAGCAGAAGCACCGCGAACTCGAATCCCGCTACCCGAACTACCACTACCTGCCGATGCCGACGCGTGAACCGGGGGTGCCCAAGCGCTACCTCCAGGACCTGATCCGCGACGACGACTTCAGCTCCCGACTGGGCGTGACGCTCTCACCGGAGACCACGCACGTCTTCCTGTGCGGCAATCCCGCGATGATCGGCATCCCCGAGGACGAGGACGGCGAGCTGAAGTTCCCCGACACCGTCGGCGTGGTGCAACTCCTGAGCGAGCGGGGTTTCACCGTCGATCGTCGCCACGCTCCCGGCAACATCCACTTCGAGGAGTACTGGTGAGATCCAGGAGCGGCGCGCACCGACGGCCCGAGCCGTGATCCGCGGCCGCCGACGTCACCGACGACCGCCCTCGACGGCGGCGCTGCGGTACACCGGAGTGTGGTCGGGCGGCAACGGTTCCACGCCGAGGATGAGGTCGCACGCCTTCTCTGCGATCATCATCGTTGGCGCGTAGGTGTTGCCGTTGCTGACGTTGGGCATGCATCCGGCGTCCACCACGCGCAGTCCCTCGGTCCCCCAAACCTTCATCGTGTCGGGGTCCACCACCGACATCGGATCGTCGTGCGCACCCATTCGCGTCGTGCACGACGGGTGCAGCGCCGTCTCGGAGTCCTCGGCCACCCAGTCCATGATCTCCTCGTCGGTCTCCACGGACGGACCCGGCGAGATCTCGCCGGCGTTGAAGTCGTCGAACGCCGGCTGCGTGAGGATCCTGCGCGCCGTGCGGACCGCCTCGATCCACTCCCGGCGATCCTGCTCGGTCGACAGGTAGTTGAACAGCACGGCCGGATGCTGCTTCGGGTCGCGGGTGGTGATCTTCACGGTGCCTCGGGCATCGGAGTACATCGGTCCGACGTGCACCTGGTACCCGTGCTCGATCTCGGAGCCCGAGCCGTCGGGTCGACCCGGCGATGACCCGTCGTAGCGGATCGCGATCGGCAGGAAGTGGAACATCAGGTTCGGGTACGACTCGGCGGGGTTGCTCTTGACGAAGGCTCCGGCCTCGAAGTGGTTCGTCGCTCCGGGCCCTCTGCGGAACAGCCACTGCAGCCCGATCCACGGCTTCCTCCAGTGCGCCAGATGGGGTTGGATCGACACCGGCTGCTTCGATTCGTACTGGATGTACACCTCGAGGTGATCCTGTAGGTTCTCACCGACACCCGGGACGTGGGCGACGACCGGGATCCCGAGCGATTCGAGGTGGTCGCGGTCGCCGACTCCCGACAACTGCAGGAGCTGCGGGCTGTTGAACGCTCCTCCGCAGAGGATCACCTCCTTCGCCCGGACGTTCTCGGCACGCCTCCGGCCGAACCGGCCGGCCACACCGAGCCTGCGCACGGCCACTCCGGTCGCACGTGTGGGCTCGTCGTGGTCCTCGAACAGCACCCGGTCGACCTGGGCGCGCGTCATCAACGTCAGGTTGGGACGGTCGAGGACGGGATGGAGGTAGGCGCGTGCAGCACTCAGCCGACGCCCGCGCGACACGTTCTTGTCGAACGGTGCGAAGCCCTCCTGGCGGTACCCGTTGACGTCGTCGCTGCGATGGAACCCGGCCTGCTCCCCGGCGCAGAGCCACGCGGCGAACAGCGGGCTGTCCGCCGGCCCCCGCTCCAGGGCGAGCGGCCCATCGTCACCGCGGAGACCGTCCTGGTTCGGGTCCTGACCGGCCAGCGTGTTCTCCATCCGCTTGAAGTACGGGAGGCAGTGCGCCCAGTCCCAGTTCTCCAGGCCGGGCATCGCGCCCCACTTGTCGTAGTCCATCGGGTTGCCCCGCTGGAAGATCATGCCGTTGATGCTCGACGATCCACCCAACACCTTGCCCCGGGCGTGGTGGATGCGGCGACCACCCATGTACGGCTCGGGTTCGGACTCGTACTTCCAGTCGTAGAAGCGACTCCCGATCGGGAACGCGAGTGCGGCGGGCATGTGGATGAACACGTCCCACTTCCAGTCGCGGCGACCCGCTTCGATCAGGAGCACCTCGTGGGTGGGGTCGGCGCTGAGCCGATTGGCGAGCGCACATCCGGCAGAGCCACCACCGACGATCACGTAGTCGTACACGACGCCAGTGTGCCACCGGTCCGCCCGACGGAAAGGTTTCGCTGGGAATGACAGAAGTTCTCGGGGTTCCGAGCACCGTCCCGATCTGACCTATTCGAAGTCCCAGTTGTAGGGGCCCTCGTCCTCGCCCAGGTATTGCTCGGGCGCTGCCTCCTTCGCGTTCTCGATGAAGCGCATCAGGGCGATCGGATCCTTGCGGCCCGGCTCCTTCTCCACGCCCGTGGCGACGTCGACCCCCCACGGCTCGACCTCCTTGATCGCGCCCGCAACGTTGTCGGGGGTGAGCCCGCCGGCGAGGATCAACTTCATCTGCGACGGTGCGTCACCGGCGAGGTTCCAGTCGAACACCTTTCCCGAACCGGGGTCGGGCGCATCCATCAGGATCATGTCGGTTCCGTACTGGTCGGCGACCGGCAGCTCGTCGTCACCGGCCGCGAACGCCTTGATCACCCATCGGAACCGGGCGGCGACCTGCTTGGTCTGCTCGGGGGTCTCACGGCCGTGGAGTTGCACCGCCTTCACACCCGCCCGGTCGGCGATCTCGATCACCCGCGACGGCACCTCGTTGCGGAACACGCCGACCGTGAGGATCTCGGGCGGCAGTCGACGCGTGATGTCGTACACCTTCTGCGGGGCGATCTGGCGCTGCGACGGAGCGAAGATGAAGCCGACCGCGTCGGCCCCCATCGCCACCGCGAGCAGTGCATCGTCTTCGTTGGTGATGCCGCAGATCTTCACGAACATGGTGGGACGAACGGTACCCCAGGCAGTCGTGGACCACGTGGGATCGGGACGCCGAAACCTCTCACGTCTAGGGTCGCGCGTGCATGGGACGCCTCGATGACATCGACATGACCGCTCGTCTCTCCTCGAGCGAGTACGACGAGCGGATCGCCGCTGCACAACAGCGTTTTCTGGAGCTCCGGCTGCGGCTCGGCGGCCACACGAACGACGGCGACCTCGGGCCGGGCCTGCTCGTCGTGATGGAGGGCTCCGATGCGGGAGGCAAGGGCGGGGCGATCAAGCGCATGGTCCAACATCTCGACCCGCGCCACTACAGCGTCTACAGCTACGCAGCACCGAGTTCGCGTGAGCTGCGCCACCACTTCCTGTGGCGGTTCTGGTCCAAGGCGCCCGGTCGGGGCGGGATGTGCGTGTACGACCGGAGCTGGTACGGGCGGGTGCTCGTCGAGCGTGTGGAGGGCTTCGCCAGCCGAGCCGAATGGACCCGCGCCTACGACTCGATCGTCAACTTCGAACGCGACCTGGCGCAGGAGGGTGTGATCATCGTCAAGTTCTGGCTGCAGGTCAGCGCCGACGAGCAGTTGAAGCGCTTCGAGGATCGAGCACAGGATCCTCTGCGCCGCTGGAAGCTCACCGATGAGGACTGGCGCAATCGCGACAAGCGCAGCGAGTACGACGAGGCCACCGAGGAGATGTTCGAGCGGACCGATCACGCTGCGGCACCGTGGAACCTGATCTCCGGCGAGCAGAAGAAGTGGGCCCGCGTCGCCGTTCTCGAGACGCTGATCGAACGGGTCGAGGCCGGCCTCGACGCCTGGGACGAAGCGTGAAGGACTTCTCCGGCAGAGTCGCCGCGATCACGGGCGCCGGTTCGGGGATCGGCCGCGCACTCGCCGTGGAGCTCGCAGCGCGCGGCTGCCACCTGGCGCTCGGCGACGTGGACGAAGCCGGTCTTGCCGAGACCGTGCTGCGCTGTGAACGTTCCGGTGTGCGGGTCACGCCCACGGCGCTCGACGTGGCCGATCGCGACGCCGTGTTCGCCTGGGCCGACCAGGTCGTCGCCGACCACGGCAGAGTCGACCTGGTCGTGAACAACGCCGGAGTCGCGCTCGGCGCATCGGCGATGGGCCAGTCACTCGCGGACTTCGAATGGCTGATGAACATCAACTTCTGGGGTGTGGTGTCGGGGACCCAGGCGTTCCTCCCTCACCTGAAAGCGTCGGGTGACGGGCACGTCGTCAACATCTCCAGCGTCTTCGGGCTGATCAGCATCCCGTCGCAGTCGGCCTACAACGCATCCAAGTTCGGAGTACGCGGCTTCACCGACGCGTTGCGGATGGAGCTCGAGATCGATCCGTGCGGAGTGTCGTGCACCACGATCCACCCGGGCGGCATCAAGACCAACATCGCCCGCAACGCACGCACCGACGAGTCGATGATCGCCACCGGTGCGAGCCCGGAGGACTTCGTGCAGGAGTTCGACAAGCTCGCACGCACGACACCCGACAAGGCGGCCCGTCAGATCCTCCGCGCCGTCGAACGCAACCGGCGTCGCGCCCTGATCGGGCCCGATGCCGTGCTGTTCGACATCGTGTCGCGCCTCCCCGCCGGTCTGTACCAACGGGCTCTCGTGGGCCAGGTGCGACGAGAGCGCGCCAAGCGGGCAGGTTGATCAGCCGATGAGTTCGGCGATCGCGTCTGCAGGACTCTCGCTGGTCACGAGCATCTCCCCCACCAGCACCGCCTGATACCCCGCCGACTCCAATGCCCTCGCGTCGGCACCGTGGCGGATTCCGGACTCGGCCACCTTGATGGCGTGACCGGGAATCACGTCGGCCATGCGCACCGCCCGTTCGTGGTCGACCTCGAACGTCTCGAGGTCGCGCTGGTTGACACCGATCAACGTCGCATCGGCCGCGAGCACGACGTCCAGCTGGCCCTCGTCGTGGATCTCGACCAACACGTCGAGTCCGATCTCCTTCGCGAGCTGGCAGAACGCCACCAGTTGCTTCTTGTCGATCGCCGCAGCGATCAACAGCAGGCAGTCGGCGCCCATCAGCCGCGTGTCGACCACGTCCAGTTCACTGACCGTGAAGTCCTTGCGGAGCACGGGGAGCGAACACGCCGCACGGGCGGTCTGCAAGTCGTCGACGGAACCGCCGAAGTGATCGACGTCGGTCAGGACGGACAGACACGCCGCCCCGCCGCGCTCGTACGCACGAGCCAGGTCCCTGGCGTCGAGATCGGGCGCCAACGCGCCCTTGGACGGCGATCGTCGCTTGATCTCTGCGATCACCCCGAGTTGCTCGCGGCCCGTGAGCGCGGCGCGGAAGCCACGACACGGGTCGAGGTCACCGACGCGCTCGACGAGTCGGTCGAGAGAGCGCAGATCCTCGCGGGCCGCGGCTCGATGGTGCTCGACGATCTTGTCGAGGTACGTGCCGCTCATGCGGCACTCGTGGTGCCGAGGCGGAGGCCATTCACGGCGGGTCTCAGAGGCCCTTGCCGCGCACGGGGTTGAGGACGGTGACTTCGGGACGGCCACCGGCGAGTGGGCGCAGCGCCATTCCCATCTCCTTCATGGCCTCGCTCGTACCGTGGGCGGCGAGGGCCTCGTGGCTGGCGTACTCCTCGTACATCCAGATCACGTTCTCGTCACCCGTGTCCTCGGTGAGGATGTAGGTGAGGGTGTCGGGCTCGTTGGCCTCGACGTGATCCATCATCGGGCCCATGGCCTCGATGAGTTCTGCACGTTTGCCTTCGAGTGCGGTGATCTTGGCGATGACGGCGACCTTGCTCATGCCCGCACGCTACCCACCGACCGCGCCGGCCCCGCATTCGCCTGCCGAAGCCGGCCGTCCGGATGCCCCGCGGTCGTCCGTCGGCTCCCGGTCGTGGATCCAACCAGACAGGTCGTCCTTGCGCTTCAGTGCGGCGGTCGTGAAGGGCCGCAGCTTTCCCGACACGTCGCGCTCCTGGAACCCCTGGTCGTGGAGGCCGAAGCACCAGGCGACGTTGGCGTAGGAGGACGGGTCGCGCCCGTCGAGGAACCACCGGTTGTTCAGGTCGAGCAGCGTCCGGTACGCATGTCGGGGTGTGTTCGTCCACCGGACGATCTGTTTGCCCCAGTACATCCGCAACTGGTTGTGGACCCAGCCGCGCTCACGGATCTCCTCCATGATCGCGTTCCACACCTCGTCGCCGGTGCGTCCGTTCTCGAGTTCCGCTGCGGTGTACACGCTCTCGCGTTCGTCGTCCTCGTGCGCTTCCAGGCTCGTTCGAGCCCAGCCCGGTAGGCCGGCGAACGAGTCGTGGTCGGCGCAGTGCTCGACGTAGTTGCACGCCAGCTCGCGACGCACGATCAACTCCTCCAGGTACTCACCTGCACCGTCACCACCGGCCTCCCTGATCCGGTGGGCGAGCCACACGGGCGAGATCTGGCCGAAGTGGAGGTACGGCGACATCATCGACGTCCGGTCCAGCGTGTAGCGGTTCCGGTCGTCGGGGTAGTCGTCGATCCGCTCGACGAACTCGGCGAACAACGCCTTTGCCGCCGCCGTGCCCGGCGTGATCCAGTCGACCGGTTGCGGCGCGTCGTCGGCATCCAGCCCGAGGGTGACGAGCAGCGCACCGATGTCGTCGAACTCACCGAGTTCCACGTCGGTGTCGAGACGCACGCCGCTCGTGTCGTCGAGCGCGGTCGTGGCCAACTCGACGATGTAGTCGTCCCGTCTCTTCTCGATCTTGGGCCGAAGGGTCCGAGCGGCGGTCTCCTGCTTGTCCGAGGCCTCGTCGATCGGCACCACCACGTCGCCTTCGACGTACGTGACCGCACACGGCGCCGCGTCCGCGACCGCCGACCGCCACCTCCGTTGGTGCCGCAGGTACCCACGGTCGAGCACCACCTCGATCGCCTCCGCTGCGAGGTCGACGATGCTGCGCGCCGGGTCGTCACCCGACCGGACGACCACGCCGGCTCCTCGACGTTCGATCGCCTGCAGCGCCTGACCCATGCCGGCGAGCATGAATGCGAAGTGCCTCGGGCTGGCCTCCGGGTAGTCGGTCACGACGGTGCATGCGACAACGAGCGGCGCTCGGTGGTCGTTGGCGATCTGGATCGCCCGCTCCAGCGCCGGGTTGTGCTCGGCGCGCATCGAGGCCTGCATCCAGTACAGGACGTAGCGCCCGTCGGCGTTCGGAGTGGCCTCGTTCAGTGCACGACAGCGTTCCGGTTCGATCTGCGACGTCGCCATGCCGGATCCGTACCCAGCCGCACGCTGCCGGACACCGTCGTCGGTGAGACGGGGTCGGACTCCGCGTGCGCGTCAGAAGCCGAGTCGGTCGGTCACCGTGGCGAGGAGTTGGTCGATCGGAACCCTCACCTGCTCCATCGTGTCGCGATCGCGCACGGTGACTGCGTGATCGTCGAGGGAGTCGAAGTCGACGGTGACCGCGAGCGGCGTGCCGATCTCGTCCTGGCGCCGGTAGCGCTTGCCGATGTTCTGGGTCTCGTCGTAGTCGACCATGTACCGCTCGCTAAGCAGCGCGCGGATCTCGTGGGCCAACGGCGTCAGCGTGTCCTTCTTGCTCAACGGCAGCACGGCGACCTTGTAGGGGGCGAGCCGGGGGTGCAGACGCAGGACAGTGCGGGTCTCCCCGTTGACCTCTTCCTCGTCGTATGCCGCGAGGAGGAACGCCGCCATCGTGCGAGTGGCTCCGGCGGCCGGCTCGATCACGTACGGCACGTAGCGCTCGTTGGTCTGCGGGTCGAAGTAGTCGAGCTTCTGGCCCGACACGGCGGCGTGCGCCTTGAGGTCGAAGTCGGTGCGCTTTGCGATTCCCTCGAGTTCGTCGAAGCCCCAGGGGAACTCGAACTCGACGTCGGACGTGCCCGTCGAATAGTGCGACAGTTCGTCGTCGTCGTGTGGTCGCAGCTTCACCATGTCGGCGGGGATGCCGTGCTCGACATACCAGTTCAGGCGTTCGTTGCACCAGTACTCGTACCACTGCTCGGACTCCTCGGGCGGGACGAAGAACTCCATCTCCATCTGTTCGAACTCGCGGGTCCGGAAGATCCAGTTCTGCG
This sequence comes from Ilumatobacter sp., assembly GCF_039969435.1. Lineage (GTDB taxonomy): Bacteria > Actinomycetota > Acidimicrobiia > Acidimicrobiales > Ilumatobacteraceae > Ilumatobacter_A. The sequence continues at coordinate 353,774 of NZ_JBDVNU010000036.1, read as the reverse complement.
GGGTGATCTCGTTGCGGAACGACTTGCCGACCTGGGCGATGCCGAACGGCGGCTTCTTGCGGCTCGTCTGGAGCACCTGGGCGAAGTTGGTGAACATCCCCTGCGCCGTCTCCGGACGAAGGTAGGCGTCGGCGCCCGAGCCCTCCACCGGGCCGGCCTGGGTCTTGAACATCAAGTTGAACTCGCGTGCCTCGGTGAAGCTCTTCTCGGCCCCACACTCCGGGCAGATGTCGGGGTCGTCGAGTTTGTCCAGTCGGAACCGGTTCTTGCAGTTGGTGCAGTCGACCAACGGGTCGGAGAAGTTCGCGAGGTGCCCCGATGCCTGCCACACCTGGGGTGGGCTGAGGATCGCCGCGTCGATCAGCACGACGTCGTCGCGCTGCTGCACCATCGAACGGATCCATGCTTCCTTGACGTTGCGCAGGAGCAGCGAACCCAGGGGCCCGTAGTCGTACGTCGAGCGGAACCCGCCGTAGATCTCGGCGGATTGGTACACGAAGCCTCTGCGCTTGCAGAGCGAGACGATCTGTTCCAGGTCGGTGGCAGCCATACAGCCCGCAAGGCTACGGCCCGCCGCCCCCACCCGCCCGGTACGTTGCGGTGAGTCTGCGTCGCCCCGGGAGCGAGGAAGACTCACCGCAACGCGGGCGGACACATCATCGGTGAGTCTGCGTCGCCCTGGGAGCGAGGAGGACTCACCGGGGCCGGTCAGGTCAGGTCGGCGGCATCCCGGACCAACTGGGCCAGCTCGTCGACGTCGTCGCTGTCCATCTCGTCGGCGATGCGCCCGGCCTCGACGGCGAGGTCGTCCATGTCGACGTCGTCGGCGTAGGGGTTGTCGCGCATCTTCTCGGCGAAGGTGGCGACCACGGTGGCGAGTTGGAAGTCGTCGGGCGTGTCGGTCCACCGCTCCTCGATGTCACGCAGATCGATGTCCTCGTCGATCTCGGTCACCTCACCGGAGTCGGGGTCCTCCCAACGGAGCGCCACGATGCCGAGTTCGGCGCGGTCGCCGAGCGACACGCCGTCGACCAGGCGGATCTCGTACATCGCCGTGACCTGGTGGCCCGCTCCCAGTTCGCCGGCGTCGACGGCGTCGTTGTCGAAGTCGCTGTCCCTCACGCCACGGTTCTCGAAGCCGATCAGTCGATACGAATCGACGAACCGGTCGTCGAACTCGACCTGGATCTTCGCGTCCTTCGCAACGGTGAGGAGCGTCGACGTCAGCTCGTCCTCGAACAGTCGCTCGGCTTCGTCGAGTGTGTCGACGTAGGCGTAGAAGCCGTCGCCGTTGTCCGCGAGCTGTTCCATCAGGACGTCGTTGAAGTTTCCGAGACCGAAGCCGACCGTGACGAGGTCGATGCCGTTGTCGGCGTCGTCCCGGATGAACCGGCCCAGGGCATCGACATCGGTGATGCCGGCGTTGGCCACGCCGTCCGATGCGATGATCACCCGGTTGATGCCGCCCTCGTTGAAGGCGTTACGTGCCAGTTCGTACCCCTCGCGCAGGCCCGACTCGAGGTTGGTGGAGCCCCCCGACTCGAGCCCGTCGATCGCGTCGAGGATCGTGTCGCGGTCGCTGACCCGGGTCGGCTCCAGCACGATGCCGGAGCTGTCGCTGTAGGTGACGATCGCGACACGGTCGTCATCCTCCAGTTCGTCGACGAGGATCGTGAGCGACTGTTTGACGAGGCCCAGCCGATCGTCGCGGTCCATCGAGCCCGACGTGTCGATCACGAACGTGAGTGTCGCGTCGCCACGGTCGTCGGCGTCGACCACCTCGCCCTGGACTCCGATGCGGACCAGGACGTTGTCCTCGTCGAAGGGAGACGGACCGCCGTCGACACCGATCTCGAGACCGTCGCGTGGTGCGTCGTAGTCGTAGTCGAACGCGTTGACGTACTCCTCCGGGCGCACCGACTCCCGTGGGGGCAGGGAGCCCTCGGCGAGGAATCGGCGACCCACCGAGTAGGAACCCGTGTCGACGTCGAGTGCGAAGGTCGACAACGGGTCGGTGGCAGCCTCGACGAAGTCGCGGTAGCCGTAGTCCTCGAAGCGGTTGTCGTCGAGACGGTCCTCGGCGTCGGTGCTCGGTTCGGGTGCGGGCCCGTCCTCCTCGAAGAGTCCTCCCTCCGAGTCGTCGCCGGCTTCGTCGCCGGATCGGTCGCCGGTGTCGTCGGGGTCGACCTCGGAGTCGTCGAGCGGTGCCTCCGCATCGTCGGCGGGATCGGCTGCTTCGCCGGAGTCGAGGCCGCCTTCGGACTCCGGCGCTGTGTCGCCCCCCGCATCCTCGGTCGCCTCCGCCATGGCGTCGGTCGTCGCCGGTTCGTCGGAAGCGTCCGTGTCGGCTGCGTCCGTGTCGTCCTCGAAGACGCCGGTCGGCGGCTGCGTGTCGGCGGTCTCGACGAGGTCCCCCTCTGCGTCCTGCGCCGCACCGTCACGACCGGATTCGATCTCCGTGGACGACTCGTCGGCCCCCGAGTCGTCGTCGTTGCCGCACGCCGCGAGGATGGTGCCGACGGCCACGACAGCCGCCAGCGTTCTGTTCACGTTGCTGTGTCTCATGCCACGTTGGACGCCACGAACGCACAACCGGTTCCCGATCGGGCCGAGAAGTCGCGAACGGAACTACCAGTCGGTCGGTGCGTAGTCCTTGAGGAACTGCCCCCACACGTGGGTGCCGGTGTTCAGACCGTCGATGATCGGGTCGACGATGCGAGCCGCACCGTCGACGATGTCGAGCGGCGGATGGAACCGGTGCTCGGTACGTTTCGACGCTGCGATGTCCGCTGGGTCCTCGTCGTTGACCCACCCCGTGTCGACACTGTTCATGTTGATCCCCGCGTCGTGGTAGTCGGTGGCCGACGTGCGCGTCATCATGTTCAGCGCTGCCTTCGCCATGTTCGTGTGCGGGTGACGGGTGGTCTTGCGTCGGCGGTAGAACTGCCCTTCGACCGCCGAGACGTTCACGATGTGCTTGTGGGTCCCCGGGGTGGCCTGCATGAGCGGCTTGAGTCGGGCGTTGATCACGAACGGCGCGATCGCGTTGACCAACTGTGTCTCGATCAACTCGACGGACGACACCTCGTGCAGTTGCAGTCGCCACGAGTTCCGTCCACGCCGATCGATCTGCTGGAGGTCCTGATCGAGTTGCCCCGTCGGGAAGAGCGTGTCGCCCGACATCGCGTCGTCGGAGAGCAGGACGGCCTGGGACAGTTCCGCGGCGTGTGTGAAGCCGACCAGGTCGCGGGCGGGATCGCCCGCCGAGTCGGTGGTGGCGACGGAACGGGCGCGTCCCGGTGCGTCCAGTTCGACGCGACGGTTGCGCAGTGTCTCGTACGAACCGACCAGTTGCAGCACCTCGTCGGGGAGCGACGCGAGCGACGCGGTCTCGTTCTCCATCATGTGTTCGTAGAACCCCGGCGGCCGCCGCACCGTCTGGCAGGCGTTGTTGACGATCCCGTCGAGTCGGCTCCGGCTGAGCGCGAGGTGTGAGCAGAACGCCTCGACGCTCGGCGTGTGCCGCAGGTCGAGGCCGAACACCTCGAGGCGATCCCCCCAGTCGGCGAAGTCGGGCTCGGCCGCGTAGCGGCGCGCTGCGTCGCGCGGGAAGCGCGTGGCGACGATCAGCTCCGCGCCGCAGCGCAGCAGCTTGATGCCCGCCTGGTAGCCGATCTTCACGCGGCCACCCGTCAGCAGTACGACCATGCCGGTCATGTCGGCGAGTTCGCTGCGCTTGGCGTAGTTCGTCGACGCACACGACGGGCAGAGCTGGTCGTAGAAGTGGTGGATCTCGCGATACAGCGACTTGCAGACGTAGCAGTGCTGCTCCTCGGTGCTCTCCCGGAACGGGGCAGCGTCGGGATCGTCGTCGACGGTCGTCTGGTCGAACCCGGTCGGTGCGAACACGTCGGGTGTCGCGAACACCGGCTTGCTGCGCAGCGTGCGGATGCCGGTCTGCTCGAGCGTCTCGTCGTCGCGTCTGATGCGTTCGCTGCGGCGTCGCTTCTGGAGCAGTTTGGTCCGGCGGCGTCGGATCTCGGGGTCCGGGCAGAACACGTCACCCGCGGCGTTGAGGAACGCCGCCCTGTCCTGTGCGTCGAGTTCGTCGAGCAGTTCGGGAGCCTCGGTCACGTCGTGCAGGACGGCCATCGCGTCGAGCAGGCGGCGTCGCACGTCGTCGCCGGGGTCGCTGCTCGTCGTCACCCCCGCAAGCTACCGACCACACGCCGGGCGGCCTGCCGGACCACACGTGAGCCGGTCAGTGGACCTCGAACATCGCCACGGCTTTCAACCGACGTTCGATCTGGTACTCCAGCGCCTTGGTGGCCAGGGCGGACACCTCGTGAGTCACCGACGACTCCTCCTGGTCGAGCGCGTGCTGCAGACGTCCACCGAGGATGTCGCGCAGCAGACCCAGCGCAGGTGTGCTGATCGCCTGCCCCGAACGACACGACCGGCACAGGACACCGCCCTCGGACAGGTCGAATGCGACGAGTTGCACCGCCGGCTCCGATTCCTCGCAGCGCACGCACGAGTGCAGCTCGGGCCGGAAACCCTCCCGAGCCAGCAACTTCCAGTAGAAGGCGGGCACGTTGAGCGGCGACGGCGTCGCGGCGATCGTGCGCAGCACGCCGACTGCGCTGCGGTAGAGCGCTGCGTTCGGTTCGCGTTCGAGCGAGAGCTGGTCGACGGCCTCGACGGCCGCGAGGCCCTGCGACGCGCGGTCGAGCGAGGACAGCATCGGCGACAGGGACTCGACCGCTTCGGCCTGGCTCACGATGTCGAGTTCACGGCCGCGGTACAACAGCAGCTTGACGTGGCTCATCGGCTCCAACCGCGCACCGAACTTGGATCGCGTCTTGCGGACGCCCTTCGCGACCGCACGCACCTTGCCGTTCTCGAGCGTGTGGATGACGACGATCTTGTCGGATTCGCCCAGCTTGTAGGTGCGTAGCACGACGCCGACGTCGTGGTACAGGCCGCTCATCGTGGCGACGCCGTTCGACAGCAGCCCACGCGTCAGCCGACGGACTCGTCGGAGTCGTCGAGTCCGCCGAAGCGACGCTCGCGGCGGGCGAAGTCGGCGATCGCCTCGACGAGGTGCTCGGTCGACAGTTCGTGCCACGCCATCGGCCGGAAGACCAGTTCGCCGTACGCCAGTTCCCAGACGAGCGACGGCGGAAGTCGGGTCGGCTCGCCGAGCACGACGATCAGGTCCGGCTCGTAGTCGGCCGGCGCGTACAGCATCTCCGACACCGTGGCCTCGTTGATCGGCTCGTCGGCCGGCAGCTCGGCCATCGCCTGTGCGAACCGCGCCCGTCCGTCGCCGCAGGGGTCGATGATCACGTGGCACGTGTCGACCTTGCGTTCCCAGCGGGTGCTGTCGCTCGGTCGGACGCCGTCCTCGAAGGCCCGCAACGTGAGGAACGAGGCGCCGGCGTTCGCGGCCACGACGCCGAGTTCGGTGACCCGCTGATCCCACCGCTGAACGCCGAGGTCGTCCCAGTCACCGAGGGTGCCGCCGACGATCATCACGTGGCGCAGGAACTGCTGTGTCGGGTCGATCACCGGGGCCGCGTCCGGATCGGTCGCGGTGGGCGCGTCCGTGGAGGGGGTGATCGGCACGTCACCATCATTCCACGCTCCACCGGCGAATCCGTGCCCCGTCGGGTGATTCACGAACCAGTAGCGTCGACGGCGTGCCGATCGAAGCAGACGACCCGAGACCCGGTGGGTCGAGCCGCGGACGCGGTCTCCACGTGGCCTGCATCATGGACGGCAACGGACGATGGGCCGGGTCACGCGGCCTGCCTCGCACCGACGGCCACACCGAGGGCGAGGAGAACCTGGCCCGACTCGTCCGCGTGGCCGTCCAGCGCGACATCGGCCACCTCACCGTCTTCGGCTTCTCGACCGAGAACTGGCGTCGACCCCGTCCCGAGGTTCGCCACATCCTCGGCTTGCACGAGAAGCTGTTCGGACGGGTCGCCGAGTTGAACGAACTGAACGTCAGGATCCGGTGGATCGGGCGGCCGTTCGACTCACGCGAGGCACGGACCCCGCGCTACGTGCAGCGCGCGATCCGCAAGGCGATCGCCGACACCGCCGACAACACCGGGATGATGCTCACGGTCGCATTCGACTACGGAGGCCGATCCGAACTCGTCAGCGCCGTCGAGCAGGCACGCTCCTCGCCCGCCGGCATCACCACCGAGTCCATCTCGGAGCACCTCTACCTCCCCGACCTGCCGCCGGTCGACGTCCTCGTGCGCACCAGCGGCGAGCGTCGCGTGTCGAACTTCCTGCTCTGGCAGGCCGCCGGCGCGGCGATCTACTTCACCGACGCGCCGTGGCCCGACTTCGACGCCGCCGAACTCGACGCGGCGCTCGACCTGGTCGTCGCCCGATGAACGCCCCCACATGAGCGGCGATTCGTCCGACCGGCCCGCCATCGACACGATCGCAGCGCTCGACACCGTCACCGCGGCGCTCGCCAGGAGCGAGGTGCGCGCGGGGCAGCACGAGATGGCGTCGTTGGTCGAGGCGGCCATCGCGAACGAGCGGCACCTCGTCGTGCAGGCCGGCACCGGCACGGGCAAGACGCTCGCGTACCTCGTCCCCGCTCTCGCCTCGGGGTCGACGGTCGTGGTGGCGACCGCCACGAAGGCGCTCCAGGACCAACTCGCCACCAAGGACCTGCCGTTCCTCGGTGAGCACCTCGGCATCGACTTCGACTGGGCCGTCCTCAAGGGGCGCAGCAACTACGTGTGCCTCCAGCGGCTGAGCGAGATGGCGAACCCCGACCAGGGCGCGCTCGAACTCGACACCATGGCGGTCAACACCAAGGCCGAGATCAAGAAGCTGGCCGACTGGTCCGCCACCACGCCGACCGGCGACGTGGCCGAACTCGACTGGACGCCGACCGACAACGCGTGGCGTGCGGTCAGCGTCGGCTCCGACGAGTGCCCAGGCGCCGAGCAGTGCCCGCAGGGTGCGGGTTGTTTCGCCGAGGGAGCGCGTCGTGCGGCGAAGGAGGCCGACGTGGTGGTGGTCAACACCCACCTGTACGGCCTGCACGTGGCGTCGGAGAACGCGATCCTGCCGGACCACGAGGTCGTGATCTTCGACGAGGCTCACGTGCTGGAGGACATCATGAGCGACACGGTGGGAGCCGAGATCTCACCGGGCCGATTCATCGCCCTGTCCGCCACGATCCGCAAGATCCTCGACGATCCCGCCACCACCGGCGACGTCGCGAGCCTCGCAGAGACCCTGCGTGACGCCTTGTCCGAACACGTCGGCGAACGGTTGAGCAGTCCACTCCCCGACTCGATCCAGGAACCGCTGGCGCATGCTCGGATGACGCTCGCGTCGGCCAACGAGGAACTCCTCGCGATCGACACGACCAACGAGGACGCGAAGCAGCGCAAGCTGAGGGCGCAGACGATGACCGGTCGCTCGATCCAGCAACTCGACATCGCGATCGAGGGTCGTGAGGGCTACGTCACCTTCGTCTCGGGTTCCCGCGACTCACCACGGTTGGAGGTCGCCCCGCTCGACGTGGGTCCGACGATGGACGCAGCGGTCTGGAAGCAACGCACGGCGATCCTCACCAGTGCGACCATCCCGTCGTCACTGGCGAACCGGCTCGGGATCGCCACCGAGCGGGTCGACGTCCACGACGTGGGGAGCCCGTTCGACTACGAGTCGAACTCGATGCTGTACTGCGCGATCCACCTGCCGAATCCGAACTCGCCGGATTTCCGGGCGAAGGCGAACGACGAACTCGACGCCCTGATCCGCGCTGCAGGCGGGCGCACGCTGGCACTCTTCACGAGCTACCGGGCGATGGACGAAGCCGCCGAGGCGATGCGAGGGCGCCTCGACAACCCCATCCTCACGCAGCGCGACCTCCCCAAGACGGCGCTCGTCAAGGCGTTCGCCGACGACGACGCCACGTGTCTGTTCGCCACGGCCGGCCTGTTCCAAGGGGTCGACGTGCCGGGCAAGACGCTCTCGCTCGTGGTGATCGACCGGATCCCGTTCCCGCGTCCCGACGATCCGCTGCTGTCGGCGCGGCGTGAGGATCTCGGACGGACGGCGTTCAGCGAGATCGACATCCCACGTGCATCGATGATGCTCGCCCAGGCAGCCGGACGCCTGATCCGCTCGTCGACCGACACCGGCGTGGTGGCCGTGATGGACCCGCGACTCGGCACGGCGAACTACCGGTGGGACATCGTGAAGGCGCTCCCCCCGATGAAGCGCACCCGTCACCGCGCCGAGGTCGAAGCGTTCCTGAGGAAGATCACCGCCTGAGCGGTCGGACCGGGTCGGACCCTGCGGCCGCCGCCGCAGGTCGGCGTCGGGTCAGGTCACGAAGAAGCGGACGGCGACGATCACGCCGAAGGTGATCACGACGGTGCGCAGGATGCGCGGGTCCAGACGTCCGGCCAGTCGCCCACCGATGACCCCGCCGGCGAGGCTGCTGACGGCGATGATGGCGGCGAACGGCCAGTCGACCTTGCCGCTGAACACGAAGAAACAGGCGGCGAGCACGTTGATCACGAGCGACAGCGCCGTCTTCAGGGAGTTGATGCGCGGCAGCGGGTCGTCGAGCGCCAGACCGAGGATCGCGAGCAGCATGATCCCGAGTCCCGCTCCGAAGTAGCCCCCGTAGATCGCCCCCACGAACACGGCAGCGACGAGCAGGACGGGTCGCCGCTCCGCGTCCTGCGCGGACGGTCGCCGACTCGAGTACCACCGTTTGATCCGGTCCTGGAAACCCAGCAGAGCGCAGGCGGCGAGGATCAGGAACGGGACGAGCACGCGGAACACGTCGTCCGACGTGTTCACGAGCAGGATCGACCCGATCAACCCACCGATGGCCGCTGCGATGGTCAACGCCCTCAGACGCGTCGCATAGGTGACGAGATCCCTGCGCTGAGCAGCGGCACCGCCGAGGTAGCCGGGGACGAGTGCCACGGTGTTCGTGACGTTGGCGGCGACGGCAGGGACGCCCAGCGCCACGAGGGCCGGGAACGACACGAGTGTCCCGCCGCCTGCGACTGCGTTGATCAGTCCGGCAGCGAGACCGGCGGCCGCGGCGATGGCGGCCTCTCCCGGGGTCACGGGGAAACGATCGAATCGGTCGTCAGGCGAGGGTTCCGACGTTGTTCAGTTCGGCGAAGGCCTGTTCGAGGCGGGCGACGAAGCTTTCCTCACCCTTGCGCAGCCACACCCGCGGGTCGTAGTGCTTCTTGTTGGGGGCATCGGCTCCGTCGGGGTTGCCGAGCTGGCCCTGCAGGTAGTCGTGCCGGTCGGCCTCGTAGGCGCGCACTCCGTCCCAGAACGCCCACTGCAGGTCGGTGTCGATGTTCATCTTGATGACGCCGTAGCTCAGCGCCTCCTCGATCTCGGCTGCGGTCGAGCCCGAACCACCGTGGAACACGAAGTTCACCGGCTTGTCCGACTCGGTGCCGTACTTCTCGGCGATGTGTGCCTGGGCGTCACGCAGGATCGTCGGGGTGAGCTTGACGTTGCCGGGCTTGTACACGCCGTGCACGTTGCCGAACGCCGCTGCGATGGTGAAGTTCGGGCTGACCTCGAGCAGTCGCTCGTAGGCGTACGCCACCTCCTCGGGCTTCGAGTACAGGTCCTCCGGGTTGGCGTCGGAGTTGTCGACCCCGTCCTCCTCACCGCCGGTGATGCCGAGTTCGATCTCGAGCGTCATGCCCATCGGTTCCATGCGCTTCAGGTAGTCGACGCAGATGTCGATGTTCTCCTCCATCGGCTCCTCGGACAGGTCGAGCATGTGGGAACTGAACAGCGGCGCTCCGGTCTGGGCGAAGTGTTCCTCGCCGACGTCGAGCAGGCCCGAGATCCACGGCAGGTTCTTCTTCGGGCAGTGGTCGGTGTGGAGGATCACGCGGGCGTCGTACGCCTCGGCCATGGTCTGGACGTGCCGGGCGCCGGCCACGGACCCGAGGATCGACGCCTTGGAGCCGTCGACCGGCACGTTCTTGCCGCCGACGAACGCCGAGCCCGACGTGGAGAACTGCACGATGACGGGGCTGTTCAACTTGCCCGCCGTCTCCATCACGGCGTTCATCGAGTTGGTGCCGATGCAGTTCGCAGCCGGAAGAGCGAACTTCTGGTCCTTGGCGAGTGCGAAGACCTCGTTCACCGCCTCTCCGGTGAGGACGCCGGCGGGAAAGTCGTTCTTGAGCTCGGTCACGCACGCGATGTTAGCCGTCGGCTCGCGACACGAACCTGCCGCCGCCGCCGGGCGACCCTACGATCGACCCATGCGCGTCTTCTTCACCGGTGGCAGTGGCAAGGCGGGGCGTCACGCGATCCCGCACCTCGTCGAGCAGGGCCATCGAGTGGTCAACGGCGACCTCGTGCCGCTCGGTCATCCCGACGTCGCCGACCTCCGTCTCGACCTCACCGACTCCGGACAGGTCTTCAACGCACTCTCGGCGTACGCCGGATTCGACGAACTCGAGTCCGGAACCGGAGTGCCGCGCTACGACGCCGTCGTGCACTTCGCGGCCATCCCGGCGATCCTCGTGCGCCCGGACAACGAGACGTTCCGGGTCAACGCACTCAGCACCTACAACGTGCTCGAGGCCGCCGTGAAGCTCGGCATCCCGAAGGTGATCTTCGCGAGTTCCGAGACGACGTACGGCGTCTGTTTCGCCGACGGCGAGGTTCGCCCCGACTACGTCCCCGTCGACGAGGACCACCCCACCGTGCCCCATGACAGCTACGCGATGTCCAAGGTCGTCAACGAGGCCACCGCCCGCTCGTTCCAGGCCCGATCGGGCATCGACGTCTACGGACTGCGGATCAACAACGTCATCGAACCCCACGAGTACGAGACCGATTTCCCCGCCTACGTCGCGGACCCGGCGCTCCGGCGCAGGAACATCTTCGCGTACATCGATGCTCGCGACCTCGGCCACATGGTCGACCGCTGTCTGCGCACCGACGGACTCGGCTACCAGGTCTTCAACGTCGCGAACGACGACACGTCGGTCGCGCTCCCGAGCGACGAGATCGCCGACCGGTTCTACGCCGGCGTTGCGCGCCGACGCGAGATGGGGACGTACGAGACGTTCTACGCCAACGACAAGGCGAAGCAGCTCGTCGGATTCGCACCGCGCCACACCTGGCGCGATCGCATCGGCTGACCGCCCGCTGACTACGGTCGGCGCCATGGCCGAACTCGTCCACCAGGAGACGTCGGACGGGGTGGTCACGCTCACCCTCGACTCCCAGCACAACCGCAACGCGCTCTCGCGCCAACTGCTCACCGAGCTGCATTCCGGCATCGACATCGCGGAGGAATCCGACGCCCGGGCGATCGTGCTCCGTCACGAAGGGCCGGCGTTCTGCGCGGGAGCCGATCTCAAGGAGCGTTCCGACGAGCCCGCCGATTCGGGTCCCTTCGTGTCCGTCCTCGAACGACTGATGGACACCGCCCGGCCCACCATCGCGGCAGTCGACGGTGCCGTGCGCGCCGGGGGGATCGGGCTGATGGCGTCGTGCGACCTGGTCGTCGTCGCGACCGGCACGACGTTCGCGTTGACCGAGGTCCGGATCGGTGTGGCGGCGGCGATCATCTCCGTGCCGATCCTGCGACGTGTCCCACCCGGGAAGATCGCGTCCGCCATGCTGACCGGCGAGACGTTCGACGCCGCCGAGGCCCGATCGATCGGCCTCGTCACCCACGTCACCGACGACGTCGCCTCCCAGGTCGGCGAACTGCTCGACGGGATCCGTGCCGGTGCGCCCCGAGCGGTGAGGGAGACCAAGGCCCTCCTGCGCACGGTCCCGACCCTCGACCGGGATGCGGCCTTCCGGAGGATGGGGACGCTGTCCGACGAGTTGTTCGGCGGCCGAGAGGCTGCGGCGGGCATGGCGGCCTTCCGCGAGAAGCGCCGAGTCGACTGGTCGAGCTTCGATGCGTGAGCAACGGACCGAGCGGATCGCCACACCGTCCGGAGTCGTGCTCACCGTCGATCACTGGCCGGGAACAGGCTCGGCCGTCGTGCTCGCGCACGGAGGCGGCCAGACCCGTCACTCGTGGGGCGGCACCGCCGCGACCCTGTCCGCGCACGGGCATCGTGTCCTGTCGATCGACCTGCGCGGCCACGGTGACTCGGACTGGTCGAGCGATGGCGACTACTCGATGGGTGCGTACGCCGCTGACGCACTGGCCGTCGTGGACTGGGTCGGGGCACCGACGGCCTGGGTGGGAGCCTCGCTCGGTGGCATGACCGGCCTTCACGCGGTCGACGCCCGACCGGGCGGGTTCACCTCGTTGACGCTCGTCGACATCACGCCACGACCGGCTGCGGCGGGGGTGAGCCGGATCCTCGAGTTCATGGCGGACAGGGCCCACGCGGGCTTCGCCAGCCTCGACGAGGCGGCCGACGCCATCGCGGCCTACCAGCCCCACCGCACCCGTCCGACCGATCTGTCCGGGTTGGCGAAGAACCTGCGCCAGCGCGACGGTCGCTGGTTCTGGCACTGGGACCCGGCGTTCCTGTCGGTGCGCGGCGCCCCCGGCAGCGAGCACGCCCGCGATCGACACCACGACGAACTCGTGGGGATCGCCCGTCGTCTCACGCTGCCGACGATGCTGGTACGCGGCAGGCTCTCCGACCTCGTCACCCAGGACGAGGTCGACGCGTTCCTGCAGATGGTGCCCCACGCCCGGTACGTCGACGTGAAGGACGCCGCCCACATGATCGCCGGTGACAAGAACGACGTCTTCACCGACGCCGTCGTCGACTTCCTCGCGTCGGGCTGACCACCACCGCCGTTCGGTCGGGGAGGGTTTGCACCACCCTGCGACTCGCGTGAGACAATGGGCACATGACGACCAGCGCAGACCTGTACGAACGGATGGCCGGAAGGAACCTCCCGCAACGCTTCCTCGAGAACGTCGAACGCAACGGTTCGGTCGAGGTCGTCAACTGGAAGAACTCGGCGGGCGACTGGGTCTCCAGGACCCTCGACGAGCTCGCCGACGACGCGGCCCGCCTCGTCACCTCGCTGCAGGACCTCGGCGTGGGCAAGGGCGACAAGGTCGTGATGATGATCCGCAACCGTCAGGAGTTCCACGCGATCGACCTCGCCGTGCTCTTCTGCGGCGCGACACCGGTGTCGATCTACAACTCCTCGGCGCCCGACCAGATCCAGTACCTGATCAACGACTGCGGGGCCTCGGTCGCGATCCTCGAAGACGATGCATTCCTGCGTCGCTTCGAGGCGGTGCGGGAGAAGATCCCCACGATCGAGCACATCGTGTTGATCGAGAGCGACGGCGCCGGAGACGACATCGTGAAGTACAGCGACATGATCGCTGCCGAGCCCGCCGAGCTCGCGACCGCCGCCGCGAACTCCGAGTTGTCCGACATCGCCACGATCATCTACACCTCGGGAACGACCGGCCCTCCCAAGGGCGTGATGCTCAGCCACAGCAACGTCGCATGGACGCTCGAATCGGTGGGTGAGTCGATGCGCACCCAGACCGACATCGACGACTTCGCCGGCAAGCGCCACGTCTCGTACCTCCCGATGGCGCACGTGATGGAACGCCTGCTCGGCCACTACTACATGGTCGACTTCGCGACGAAGGTCTACTGCTGCCCCGACACCGCCCAGATGCCCGCCGTGGTGCGCGAGACGAAGCCGAACGTGTTCATCGGCGTCCCTCGGGTGTGGGAGAAGATGTACGCCGGCGTGAACGCGGCGTTGTCCGCCGATCCCGAGAAGGAGAAGCAGTTCGCCGACGGCGTCGCCGCGGCGATCCCGATCATGGAGAAGATGACCGACGGCACGGCCACCGACGAGGAGATCGCCACCTGGAACTTCCTCGACGAGGTCGGGTTCAAGACGGTGCGCGGGCTGATCGGGCTCGACGAGGTCGAGATCGGCATCTCGGGGGCGGCCCCGATCCCGGCCGAGATCCTCGAGTGGTTCCGGGCCATCGGCGTTCCCCTGTCCGAGGGCTACGGGATGTCCGAGACGACCGCCGTCCTGTCCTGGTCGGCTGCGGCCAAGCCGGGATTCGTCGGGCGCGCCGCGGCCGGCGTCGAGATGAAGATCGCCGAGGACGGTGAGGTCCTCGCACGCGGCGGCAACATGTTCGAGGGGTACCTGGGTCTGCCCGACAAGACCGCCGAGACGATCGACGACGAGGGCTGGGTGCACACCGGCGACATCGGCGTCATCGACGACGACGGCTACCTCAAGATCGTCGACCGCAAGAAGGAATTGATCATCACCGCCGGAGGCAAGAACATCAGCCCGGCGAACCTCGAGGCGGCGCTCAAGATGATCCCGCTCGTCGGGCAGGCCTGTGCCGTCGGCGAGCAGAAGCCGTTCGTGGCGGCGCTCGTCGTGCTCGACCCCGATGCGTCGGCAGCGTGGGCGGCAGAACACGGCCTCGAGGGCGACGACGCGACCATGGAGGCGATGGCGCAGAACCCCGAGGTCGTCGCCGAGGTCGAAGCGGGGTTGGCCGAGGCGATGGCCGATTTCAACGGTGCCGAGTCGGTCAAGAAGATCAAGGTGCTCGGCGCCGAATGGATGCCCGACACCGAACTCCTCACACCGACGTCGAAGCTCAAGCGGCGCGGCATCCTCGCCACCTTCGCCGACGAGATCGACGCCCTCTACGCCAAGTAGCCGACGCGGGTCGAGGCCCCGGCCTCGTCCTCGATCAGGCGATCAGGCGATCAGGCGGTAGCCCACTCCTCGTGCGGTGACGATGAGTTGCGGATCGTCGGGCTGATCCTCGATCTTGACGCGCAGGCGGCGCACGTGGGCGTCGACGAGCCGCGAGTCGCCGAGGTACTCGTACCCCCACACCCGTTCGAGGAGTTGGTCTCGCGACAGCACGGCGCCGGCGTGGTCGGCGAATTCGCACAACAGGCGGAACTCGGTCTTGGTGAGGTTCAACTCGGCACCGCCCTTCAACACGATGCCCTGCTCCCGGCGGAGTTCGACGTCACCGAAGGTGGACGCCTGCGGGTGCTGCGGGGTGTCCTGCAGGTGGACGCGCCGCAGGAGGGAACGGATCCTCGCAGCGAGTTCCTTGGGCACGACCGGCTTGGTGACGTAGTCGTCGGCGCCGGCTTCGAGACCCGCCACCATGTCGACGGTGTCGGTCTGTGCGGTGATGATGATGATCGGCACGATGCTCTTCGAGCGCAGTGCCCGGCACACCTCGAAGCCCGACATGTCGGGGAGGCGCAGGTCGAGCAGCACCAGGTCGACCGGCTGGCGGTCGAACGACGCGAGTCCCTCCGTGCCGTTGGGTGCCTCGCGTACGGAATACCCCTCGTCCTCGAGCGCCAGGGAGAGCGCGAGGCGGATGGCGTCGTCGTCTTCGATGAACAGCAGCGATTCCATGTCGACACGACTGTAGGTCGCTCGTGGCCGTCACGTCCTTCTGTTGCGGTCGCGAGACGAACCATCGAGTCGTGGTCGAACTCAGGCGCTCGCGACGACGACGTCGAAATCCGTCGCTTCCGACGTATCCCCTGGTTGCGGCATGCGCCGAGGCCGGCGCGCCACATCGATCTTCGTTACACGAAGCGCACATGACCGGTGGGTGCCCGTCACAGACGAGGGGTTACATGTTCATTGTTCACGCTGCCCCGGTGAGGTACCTCCCTCCCCCTGGTACCTCACCGGCAGCGGGTGAACCCCTCCCCGAAGCGACACGCCGGTCGGCGACGCTCCCGGAGTTCCGCTCCCCTCTGCAACACTGACCCCGTGGCCCGCGACCGTTCACTTCGACTCCGGACCCGGGTCACGCTCTTCTTCGCCCTGATCGCACTCTTCGCCGGTCTCGTGCTGATCGGCGTCACCTACGGTTTCGCCCGCAACAACCTGCTCGAGGAGAGGACGACGTCGGCCAAGGACCAGGCCTTCGACAACGCGTCACTGGTCGCCGAACAGCTCGATTCGATGCTCCTCTCCCCCGATGAGGTGAACATCGGGCTGTACTTCGAGAACGTGCTCAGAACCGAGCCGGGCGGATTCGCCGTTCTCAGCAACCCCGAACGCGACTCGACCCGGGCCCAGACCGAGATCCTCTCCTTCTCGGACCTGCCGGCCGAACTCGTCGACCAGGTCCGCTCGCGCGAATCCGGGCTCGAGTTCACGAGCATCGACGGCGCCGTGTTCGTCGTCGTCGGCGTCTACATCCGCCGCCACGACACCGGCTACTTCGAGGCCTTCCCGGCGGACAACGAAGGGTCCACGCTCACGGCCCTCCTGACCGCCCTCGCGCTGGGCGGGCTCGGGACGCTCGTCCTCGCGACGCTTTTCGGCTTCTCGACCAGTCGCCGGTTGCTCCGCCCGCTCAGCCGAGTCGCCGACGCCGCCGAGAACATCGCGTCCGGCGGTCTGGACACCCGCCTCGACAGCGAGAGCGACCCCGATCTCGACCGGCTGGCCAGTTCCTTCAACGAGATGGCCGATGCCGTCCAGACCAGACTCGAGCGCGAGGCGCGGTTCGCCTCCGACGTGAGCCACGAACTCCGCTCACCGATCACGGCGCTGACCGCAGCCGTCGAGGTGCTCGATGCCCGTCGCGAGGACATTCCCGAACGAACTCAGCAGGCGCTGGAGATCGTCGTGAGCCAGGTGCGCCGGTTCGACAGCATGGTGATCGACCTGCTCGAACTGTCCCGACTCGACGCAGGGGCGACCGACCTGAACGTCGAGACGCTCGACATCATCGATCTCACACATCGGGTGGCTGCCCGGTTCGGCAGCCCCGACATCGACGTCGACGTCCACAAGCGGACGCCACGCGAGTTCAATGTCGACAAGGTGAGGTTCGAGAGGGTGTTGGGCAACCTGATCGAGAACGCCAACCACCACGGCGGCGGAGCGCTGCGCGTCGAAGTGGTCCCGTCGCGGAACCGCATGCTGCGATTCGCGGTCGAGGACGGAGGACCGGGCGTCGCGCGGAGTGAACGCGATCGGATCTTCGAGCGCTTCGCTCGCGGAAGTGCGGCGCGCCACCGCATCGGGACCGGCCTCGGCCTCGCACTGGCGTCGGAGCACAGCATCGCGATGGGTGGCGCCATCTGGGTCGAGGACCGCACCGGCGGAGGCGCCCGATTCGTGTTCGAGATCCCGATCAGGAAGGCCGAAGCATGAATCGAATCCGAACCACGGCTGCGGCGCTCGCCCTGACGGTCGGCGTCGCGTCGGGTTGCGGCGTTCCCACCGGTCCGGAGAGTTTCCAGGAGATCGACGGCGCCGATGTGCCCAACCGGTTGAACGAGACCACGACCACGACGACCACCACCACGGTGCCACCGACCACGACCACGACGACGCTGCTCGACACCCCGGAGACGACGACGACCACGACGGAAGCTCCCGCGCCCACCGAGATCGTCGACATCTTCTTCGTCTCACGGGGCCAACTCACGGCCAAGCCGTTCACCGTGTTGGCCCCGGTGAGTCCGAACGAACTGATCGACCTGCTCGAAGCCGGGCCCGGCCTGGATGCCGGACTGCTCGACAACGAGATCCTCCCGAATCTGATCGAGACGACCTCCGTGGCCGACGGGATCCTCACCATCGAGTTGAACACAGCGCAGTTCGATCGCATCGCGGTACGCGACCAGCGTGAAGCGATCGCTCAGATGGTGTTGACGTTCCTGAACAACCTGCGCGGCGTCGGAACGGCCGTGTTCACCATCGACGGGGTGCGCCAGACCGTTCCGATCGACGAGGGCCAGGTGAGCGATGAACCGGTCTCGCGCGACGACTACACGAGCATGCTCGTCAACGCGGATCGCGAGGTCGGTGTCGAAGAACCGGTGACCACGACCGACCCGGTCGACGACGTGTCGACGTCCGCACCCTGAAGCGGGACATCGCTCACGTCAGTATCCGAGGCGTTCGACGCGTTCGGGTTTGCGCTGCCAGTCCTTGTCGACCTTCACCCGGAGTTCGAGGTACACGCCGTCGGGGAGCTGTCTGCGGGCTCGCTCCCCCGCCTGCTTGAGGATGTTGCCGCCCTTGCCGATGACCATCCCCTTCTGACTGTCACGTTCCACGATGATGTCGACGCGGATCCGCGGCCACTCCCACTCCACGACCTGTGTGGCGATCGAGTACGGCAGTTCGTCGTGCGTCACGGCCAGCAGTTGCTCGCGGACGAGTTCGGCGACCCATCGCTCCTCGGGCTGGTCGCTCACCTGATCGTCGGGGAAGTACCGGGGGCCGAGAGGCAGCCCAGCGGTCAGGTGGTCGACGAGACCGGCCAGGCCGTCCTTCGTGAGCGCCGACACCGGGAAGTACTCCTTGGCACCCAGCTCGCTCGCTGCCGTGAGCATCGCGAGGACCTGGCCGGGCTTGGCCCGGTCGATCTTGTTGACCACGACGATCGTCTCCGCGAGGTCGAGCTTCGACGCGACCCACCGGTCGCCCTTGCCGAACGGCTTGGTCGCGTCGAGGACGAACGCCACGACGTCGACCCCGGCCTCCTCGTCGTCACGCGTCACGCTCTCCAGGGCGGTGGCGTTCACTCTGGCACCCAGAGCGGTGACCGGCTTGTGGATGCCGGGCGTGTCGACGAACACGATCTGGCTGTCGTCACGGGTGAACACCCCCATGATCCGGTGGCGCGTGGTCTGGGGCTTGTCGCTGATGATGCTCACCTTGCGGCCACAGATCGCATTGACGAGCGACGACTTGCCGACGTTGGGTCGACCCACGAACGTGACGAATCCCGAACGGAACGTGGCGTCGTCGTCATCGGCCGGCCACGCGGGATCGGAGGGAGGAGCCGACTCGTCGGTCGTGTGCGTTTCGTCGGCCATTCGCCCAGTCTGGCAAGCTGCGATCCATGACGCGCATGATCGAAGGAATCGACGGAATGAAGGCCCTCGTGGGCGAGCACCTCGGGTACTCCCCCTACGTGGAGATCACCCAGGAGCAGGTCAACACGTTCGCCGAGGCAACGGGTGACCACCAGTGGATCCACGTCGACGTGGAGAAGGCGAACGCCGGCCCGTTCGGCGGCCCGATCGCCCACGGCTACCTCACCCTGTCGCTCGGACCGATGCTCTCGCCGCAGATCTTCGGTGTGTCGGGCATCTCGATGGGCGTCAACTACGGCGCCGGCAAGGTGCGCTTCCCCTCCCCCGTCCCGGTCGGATCCAAGCTGCGTCTGGGGGCCACGTTGCAGTCCGTCGAGGACGTCGACGGCGGCGCGCAGGTCACCATGGTGTTCGTGTTCGAGGTCGAGGGCGCGCCCAAGCCGTCGTGCGTCGCCGAGGTCATCTTCCGCTACTACTCCTGATCGTGGGTCCGACCACGCTCCCGCCCGGGAAGGACACGAGAGAGTGACGACGGTGCCCGACATCTCGCTCGCCGAGGTCCACGAAGCGATCGGCGCCACGCGGCCCGACGAGGAGTGCCTCGTGTTCCGGGACCGCCGCTTCACGTGGGCAGAGGTCCAGGACCGGACCCGGCGCCTCGCCAACCACCTGATCGCTCGCGGTCACGGTTGTTCCGCCGAGCGTGGCGAACTCGAGGGCCACGTGTCGGGCCAGGATCACCTCGCGATCTACCTGCACAACGGCAACGAGTACCTCGAGGCGATGCTCGGGTCGCTCAAGGCTCGTGTGGCATCGCTGAACGTCAACTACCGATACGTCGCCGAAGAACTGCGCTACCTGCTCGCCGACAGCGGCGCAACGGCGATCGTCGTGCACTCCGCGTTCGCACCGACGCTCGCCGAAGTGCTCGACGACGGCACGTCGATCCGCACGATCCTGCAGGTCCCCGACGAGTCCGGCAACGACCTGCTCCCGGGGGCCGAGTGGTACGAGGATGCGCTCGCCGCTTCGTCGGGTGAGCGACCGGACGTCGAGTGGAGCCCCGACGACCTCTACATGCTGTACACCGGTGGCACGACCGGAATGCCCAAGGGCGTGATGTGGCGCAACGGCGACGCGATGAGGTCCTGCTTCGGCGGCTCGCCCACGGCCACGACGGTCGAGGGGTTCGTGGCCGAGGCGACCACTGGACTCAGGTCGCTGATCGGCCCGCCGTTCATGCACGGAGCCGGACACTGGATCGCATTCCGGACCTGGCTCGGTGGTGGCACCGTCTTCGTGCCGTCGATCCCCGAACGTCTCGACCCCGACGACGTCTGGTCCACCGTCGAGCGCGAAGGACTCAACTTCCTGCTGATCGTCGGCGACGCCTTCGCGCGCCCGCTCCTCGACGAACTCGACCGGACGGGCGCAGATCGCGACCTCGGCTCGCTCGCGGTGATCCTGTCGGGGGGTGCAGCCTTGTCGGCACCCCTCAAACAGGAGTTCCTCGCCCACCTTCCGACGCTCATGGTGATCGACGGCCTCGGCTCGTCGGAAGCGGGTGGGCAGGTGTCGCACGTGTCCGCCGGTGGGCGAGCCTCGACCGGAACCTTCGAGATGTCGCCGGGCAACGTCGTCCTGTCGGCCGACCTCGATGCCGTACTCGAGCCGGGGTCCGACGAGATCGGTTGGCTCGCCAAGACCGGACGGTTGGCGCTGGGATACCTCGGCGACCCGAACAAGACCGCTCGCACGTACCCCGTCGTCGACGGTGTCCGCTACGCGGTGCCGGGTGACCGCGCCCGGCTGCTCGACGACGGTGCCGGCGGACCGGGAATCGTCGAGTTGCACGGGCGCGACTCGGTCACCATCAACTCCGGTGGCGAGAAGATCTTCGCCGAGGAGGTCGAGGCCGCGATCAAGGCGCACCCGGCGATCTACGACTGCGTCGTGGCCGGGCGACCGAGCGAACGTTGGGGTAGCGAGGTCGTGGCCGTCGTGCGCATCCGTGCCGACCATCAGGCCACCGACGACGACCTCCTCGCCGAGGCCCAGAAGCACATCGCCCGCTACAAGCTGCCCAAGGCGATCGTCCGCGTCGACGAGATCGTGCGATCGCCGAGCGGCAAGGCCGACTACCGATGGGCCCGAAGCGTCGCAACCTCGTGAACGTCTGAGGACGACGTCGCCGCCGTACCCGCACGTGCCGCGTTCGCGCCCCACGCCCCCTCGAGCGGTGAGTCTGCGTCGCCCCCACACCGACCCAAACTCACCGACCCACACACACGCCCTCGAGCGGTGAGTCTGCGTCGCCCCCACACCGACCCAGACTCACCGGCGCCATTTTCTCTGCACTCGGCGCATCGTTGATCTATGGTCTGACCAGGACTTCAACGAACAGTGCGAAAGGCGGACCTGATGGGTCTCATGGACAAACTCAAGGGCGAACTCGTCGACATCATCGAGTGGATCGACGATTCCCGCTCGACGCTCGCATGGCGGTTCCCCCGCTACCAGAACGAGATCAAGAACGGCGCACAGCTGATCGTCCGCGAGGGGCAGAAGGCGGTGTTCGTCTACCGCGGTGCGCTGGCCGACCAGTTCGAACCCGGCCACTACGAATTGAAGTCCGAGAACCTGCCGATCCTGTCGACCCTGCAGGGTTGGAAGCACGGATTCGACAGCCCGTTCCGCTCCGAGGTGTACTTCATCAACACGCGCCCGGTCACCGACCTCCGGTGGGGCACCCCGCAGCCCGTCACGGTGCGCGACCCCGACTTCAAGATGGTCCAGGTGCGCGCGAACGGCCTGTGCGTGGTGAAGATCGTCGACGTCGGCATCTTCCTCAAGGAGGTCATCGGCACCGATTCGGCGGTCGAGGTCGAGGAGATCGCGGAGTTGCTCCGTCGGGTGATCTCCATGGCGTTCTCCGACATGGTGACCCAGAGCGGGCTCGGTGCGATCGACCTGCAGGGCCAGCAGGTCGCTCTGTCGGGTCGCCTCGCCGAGTTCGTGCAGGAGCGTGTCGACGACGAGTTCGGCCTCGCGATCCCCGAGATGACGATGAACATCTCCTTGCCCGACGAGATCACCCAGGCGATGACGCGTGGCGTGGCCAAGGGCGTGGAGGCCTCGGGCTTCGTCGAGAACGTCGATCTGGACAAGTACCAGCAGGCCCAAGCCGCCGACGCCATGCTCGCCGCCGCCCAGAACGAGGGTGGCAGCGTGATGGGCGACATCATGCAGATGGGCATGGGCGTTGCGATGGCCGGGCAGATGGCGAACCAGATGGGCGGGATCGGTCAACCGGCTGCGGCGCAGCCGGCCGTGGTGGTCAACCCGGGTGGAGCCCCGCCCCCGCTCCCCGGCCAGACGATGTACCACGTGGACCACGGCGGCAACCCCGGCGGCCCGTACAACATGGCTCAGATGCAGCAGGGCATCCAGGGCGGCCAGGTCACCGGTCAGACACTCGTGTGGGCGCAGGGCATGGCCGCATGGGCTCCTGCCCAGGCGGTACCCGAACTGCAGGCGTTGTTCGCCGCTCCGCCCCCCATGCCCCCGACCTCGGCGACACCTCCGCCGGTCCCACCGTCGCCGGAATCTCCTGCGCCCGATTCCACACCCGACGCGCCGGCATCCGACCCGGCCGGCGAGTAGGCCATGAGCGATTCACCTCCGCCGGTACCACCCGGGTCCCAGCCACCACCTCCGCTGCAGCCTCCACCGCCCCCGGCGGCACCGCCGGCCGACGGATTCGATCCCGGTGCGACGCTGCGCAGGGGTTCCGACGCCCACGAGCAGGAGTCGCTGGCGATGAAGCACGCCACCGAGCAGTCGCGGACCTATCCGTGCGCGGCCTGCGGAGGCGAACTGCACTTCGACATCGCGACACAACTGCTCAAGTGCGAGCACTGCGGGAACACCCACGAACTGGCCGAGGCCACGGGCGAGGTGCGTGAACGCGACCTGCGCGATGCGCTGCGTCTCGTGCGTGAGGGCAAGGTCGCACGCACCGCGACCTTCCTCGACGGCGAGAAGGAGGTCGTGTGTCAGAACTGCGGTGGACACACCACGTTCACGGGCACCCTGACCGCCGACAAGTGCCCGTACTGCGCCACGCCCATCCAGCGCGACGACGTCCATGCCGCTCCCGATCGACTCCCGGTCGACGCCGTCCTCCCCTTCTCCGTCGACCGCAAGTCCGCCGAGGGATTGATCGACAAGTGGATCAACGGCCGGTGGTTCGCACCGTCGGAGTTCAAGACCTACAACCGGACCGGCTCGTTCCAGAGCGTCTACATGGCGTACTTCACCTACGACGCCGACACCACGACCCAGTACAGCGGCCAACGAGGCACGACGCGCACCCGCACCGTGGGCAGCGGAGACAACCGGCGAACCGAGACCTACACCACGTGGGCGAACGTCCGTGGCGCCGTGAGCAACTCGTTCGACGACATCCCGATCCTGGCCAACGAGGGTTTCGAGAAGAAGCGCATCGACAAGCTCGAGCCGTGGCCGACGCACGACGCCAAGCCGTACTCGGCCGAGTACGCGGCGGGGCACCTCGCGCGCACGTACGACAACGACGTCGAGGAGTGCCTCGGTGAGGCGACCACGATCATGGAAGGCGAGATCCGATCCACGATCCACCGCGACATCGGAGGCGACCAACAGCGCATCTCGCACATGGACATCTCCTGGCGCGAGATGACCTACAAGCACATCCTGTTGCCGCTCTGGCTGCTCACCGTCATCTACGACCAACGGCCGTTCCAGGTGTACATCAACGGCGTGACCGGCGAGGTCCACGGCGCCCGTCCGTACAGCAAGGTCAAGATCATCGCGGCGGTGACCGTGGCGATCCTGCTCGTGATCATCGTGATCGTCGCCGTTCAAGCCGGTGGCGGAGGGTCAGGTTGACGTGTTCGGGTTGTTGATCGGAGCACTGCTCGTCGTCGCGGTCGGTGCGGTCGTCACCTTCGGGGTCATGTTGGCGGTGCGCTCGAAGCGGGAGTTCGCCGAGCAGAACGAGGTCGTCCCCGGGCGACCCTCCCCGGCCCCGGCGAGTTGGGCCGGAGCACATTCGCGTGAAGCGAGGCTCCACCGCCGACTCGGCGACGCCGTCAAGGGCGCTCGCCAGAACCCACGGTTCGTGGAACTGGGTCTCGCTGCGCAGATGAATGCGATCGAGGCCGAGGCCCTGGCGATCGACGAACGCCTCGTGGCAGCCGCGGCGCTCCCCACCGCGCACCGCGACGCCGCGATCGATCCGCTCGAGCAGCACGTGGTCGACCTCGAAGCCACGATCGCAGAACTCGTGACCAGCATCAGCGTCTCGGACTCGAGGGCGCAACTCGAGACGGCGGTGTCCGCCGCCGACATCAAGTTGCAGGCACTGGCCGAGGCCCGCGCCGAGGTCGAGCGTCTGGATCGTCTCGTGTCCGGCACCGAGGTCACCGAGGCGGCCGTCCGGCCGCTCCCCCCACCCGAGCCGGGAACCTCCACCGGCTGATCGGTCGCGCCGATCGCGACCCCGATGTCGGTGAGCCTTCGTCGCCCCGGGTGCGACCCAGACTCACCGCAACCGTGTCCGACCGACAGGTGGGTCCGATCGGTGAGCCTTCGTCGCCCCGGGCGCGACCCAGACTCACCGCGACCGGGTCCGATCGGTCATCGGGGCCGTCTCCGCTCGTAGCCTGAGCGCGTGAAGTCATCGTCGCCGCGCCGCTGGGACACCGAACAACTCCCCGAAGGGGAGGAGAAGGTCGCAGCGGTACGCGACATGTTCGACGCGATCGCGCCGAAATACGACCGGCTCAACCGCATCATCTCGTTGCGTCTCGACGTGCGCTGGCGCAAGCGGGCGATACGCGACCTCTCGCTGCCTGCGGGCTCCACCGTGCTCGATCTGGCGAGTGGCACCGGCGACATGTGCATCGATCTGGCCAAAGCGGGGCTTCGCCCGATGTCGATGGACCTCAGCTTCGGGATGCTCGCCGCCGACCGCTCGGGCGCTCCGCTCGTGCAGACCGACATCCTCCGACTGCCGGTTCCCGACGGCGCCGTCGACGGCGTCACGTGCGGGTTCGCACTGCGCAACCTGCTCGATCTCGGTGACTTCTTCACCGAACTCGCCCGGGTCGTGCGTCCGGGAGGCCGAATCGCACTCCTCGACGTGAGCACGCCGCCGAACCGGGTGCTGCGATTCGGCAACGACATCTACTTCGGCAAGATCGTGCCCAAGATCGGCGCAGCCCTGTCCGACGGGGCGGCGTATGCCTACCTCCCCAAGAGCGTGGCCTACCTTCCCAATCCGGCCGAGTTGCGCTCAATGCTCCGTTCGGCCGGATTCGGCGACGCATCGCACGATCAACTGACGGGCGGGCTCACGCAGTTGATGGTCGCCACGCGAGACGCCTGACGCTGCGACCATGCGCGCCGTCACCCGCCCGCTGTCGGAATTCGTCGACGAAGTCCCCGACCTGAACGACATCGCCGCCGACGACGGCGTGCTGTTCGTGCGTGGTGGGGTGGGCCTGGCCGGTCGGGGCGTCGCCGTGCGGCTCTCGGCCGACACTGCCGTCGAGGCACTCGATTCGATCGAGCACGACACGACCGTCGACGAGGCTGCACCGCTCGCCATGGGCGTGGTCCCGTTCCGTCCCGGATCCCCGGCCCAGCTCCTGGTCCCCGCGGTGTGCGTGGTCAAGCGCGACGGCACCTCCTGGGTGACCGCCATCGACGGCGCCGACGTCGCCGAGGCGCTCGCTGCCCCGGTCGAGCCGGAGGCCACCGCACCACGGTGGACCCTCGATCAGGAGGTGAGCGTCGACCACTACCTCGCAGCGGTCGCGGCCGCTCGCGACGCCGTGCGGGCCGGTGACCTGACCAAGGCCGTGATCGCCCGACCGATCCGCGTCGGCGCCGATTCGCCGATCAGCATCCATGCGGTCCTGCGACGACTGCGGGCGACGTTCTCGTCGAGCTACCGGTTCTCGGTCGACGGCTTCATCGGCGCATCGCCCGAGTTGCTCGTCGAGGTCGAGGGCGCAGTGGTGCGCTCCCATCCACTCGCCGGCACCACGCCGCGCACGGGCGATGTTGACAACGACGCACGGCTGACCGCCGAACTCCAGGCGAGCGCGAAGAACCAGATCGAGCACCGGGTCGTGATCGACGACGTCCACAACCGACTCCTGCCGTTCGTGAGCTATCTGGACGAGGAGCCCGAGCCGTCGATCGTCACGGTCGCCAACGTCCAACATCTCGGGACCCGGCTCGAGGGGATGCTGTCCCAACCGTCGCCGTCGGCGATCGACCTCGTGCGCGTGCTGTGCCCCACCCCGGCACTCGGTGGTCATCCCCGTGACGCGGCGATCGAACTGATCGAACGGGTGGAGGGGTTCGAACGCGGCCGGTACGGCGGTGCCGTGGGCTGGGTCGACGCACACGGTGACGGCACCTGGGCTGTGGCGATCCGCTGCGCAGAGTTCGCCGACGACCGACGATCGGCCCGCATGGTCGCGGGTGGAGGGATCGTGGCCGACAGCGACCCCCTCGCCGAACTCGCCGAGACGCAGGCCAAGTTCCAGGCGATGCTCTCGGCGGTCGTGCGCGCCTAGGTCGGTCGAGACCGGAGCCCGGCCGACCGTCACCAGTCGGTGGCGATGTACTGCGTCTCGCAGAACTCGTAGATGCCGTCGCTGGCGCCCTCGCGGCCGAGTCCTGACTGCTTCATGCCGCCGAACGGCGCCGCCGGGTCGGAGACCGCACCGCGGTTCAGCCCGATCATTCCCGCCTGGATCCGCTCACTCACACGCAGTCCCTTCGCCAGGTCGGACGTGAACACGTAGCCGATCAGGCCCATCTCGGTGTCGTTCGCCTGATCGATCATGTCGTCGACGTCGGTGAAGGCGATGATCGGGGCCACCGGACCGAAGATCTCCTCGCGGGTGATCGGATCGTCGTGGGCGACGTTGCTGAGGACGGTCGGCTCGTAGAAGTATCCGGCCCGGTCGCTCCGCTTCCCGCCGACCTGCACCCGGGCGCCGGCGGCGACCGCATCGTCGACCAGCGACGTGACCCGATCGAGGGCCCCGGCGTGGATCAGCGGACCACACGTGACGCCGTCGTCGGTTCCGACACCGAGCGTCACGGCTCCCATCGCGGCGGCGAACCGGGAAGCGAACTCCTCGACGACCGACGCCTCGACGAAGAACCGGTTCGCGGCGGTACATGTCTCGGCCGAGTGACGCATCTTGGCGGTCATCGCTCCTTCGACCGCAGCGTCGAGGTCGGCATCGGCGAACACCACGAACGGGGCGTTGCCACCCAACTCCATGACGGTCTTGAGCACCCGGTCGGCGCTGCGTTTGAGCAGGTTGCGACCGACCCCCGTCGACCCGGTGAACGACACCATGCGGATCCCCGGATGGTCCACGGCGGCGTCGAACCAGGCTTCGGCGTCGGTGGTCGGCACGACGTTGACGACCCCGTCGGGCACGCCGGCCTCCGAGAGCAGGTCGGCGATGCGCAGCGCCGTGAGGGGCGTCTCCGTGGGCGGCTTGATCACCACGGCGTTCCCCGCAGCGAGTGCGGGTGCCAGCTTGCGGGTGATCATGGCGGCAGGGAAGTTCCACGGCGTGACGATCACCACCACCCCGACGGGCGGATGGTGGACGATGATCCGGTTCGAACCGGACGGAGCCGTGCCGATGGACCCGTGGATCCGGACCGCTTCCTCGGAGTTCCACCGGAAGAACTCGGCGGCGTAGGCGACCTCGCCCTTCGCATCGGCGAGCGGTTTGCCGTTCTCGAGCACGATCAGTCGGGCGAGTTCGTCCTGTCGCTCCATCAGGAGCTGCCATGCGCGCCGCAGGATCTCCGCTCGCTCACGCGGCGCGGTGGCGGCCCAACCCGGCTGTGCCGCCGACGCGCTCTCACAAGCCGCTGTCGCATCCGACGGCGTGCCAGCGGCGACGGACGCCACGATCGCTTCCGTCGCCGGGTCGATCACGTCGAACGTGACGCCGTCCGATCCGTCTCGCCACTCACCACCGATGAACAGTTGCGTACGCATGGTCGCAACGTACCCGTCGGGCGGCGGGCGAATCAGCGTCCGGCATCGCGGAACGCCCGGCGAACGGCCTCGTGGATGGCGTCGTGCACCTCGACGTTGCGTTCGCGGTCCGACGGGACACGGCACACCCACGGTCCGGGTCGGACGATCTGGGCGGTGAGTTCGGCGACCGTCCCGGCCGTGGACGTGTCGATTCCGTGGCCTGCCGCCAGCGCCAGCACGTCCGTTCCGAGCGGCGTGCCGAACAGCTCTTCGAACCGCTCGTGGGCGAGCAGGGTCGACTGCGGCAGGAACGAGAAGATGCCACCCCCGTCGTTGTCGATCACCACGATGCGCAGGTCGACGCCACGGCGGTTCAGCGCGACGAGTGCATTCGAGTCGTGAACGAAGGCGAGGTCGCCGATCAGTACGAAGGACGGTGGTGATCCGACCGGACGAGCCAACGCGCGACCGAGCGCCGTGGACACCACCCCGTCGATTCCGTTCGCCCCTCGATTGGCGTGGACGAATCCGGTGCGGCCCCCGAACCACTCGACGTCACGCACCGGCATCGACGACGACACGGTCAACTGCGCACCGATGGGCAGATGGTCGACGAGGGTCCGGGCGGTCGAGGGCTCGGTCAGCGCCTCCTGCTTCGCCAGTTCCGCTTCGATGACCGCATCGGCGCGGCGACCTGCTGCCTCGAGAGCAGACCGCCACTCCCCCGACACGAGACGGCCCGCAGCGGCATCGATCAACTCACGCATCGAGGACGTCGCGGCAACGGAGCCCGACGGGTCGATCCTGCCGGGGCCGCCGACCTGGATCAGCAGCGGCTCGGGGCGTGCTGTCCACTGGGCGAGCAGCTTCGACGCCGACGGTCGGCCGATCCTCACGATCACGTCCGGCAAGAACTCCTCCGACGCACCGTCCACGCGCAGCAGGGCGTCGATGCTGGCCACGCCCGTGTGACGGCGCCGCCCGGACTGGGGATCGGCGACCACCGGCCAACCGGTCGCCGCCTCCAGTTCGGACACGTCGGCGAGATCGATGCCGTGCATCCCGCCGACCAGGATCAGACCACGTTCGGCGGTCGACACCGCCGACTTCCAGGTCCCGGCGTCGACACGGTCGAGGAGCGACGCGTCGCGGTCGACCCGTCCGTCCTCCTCGTCCGGACCACCTGCATCGATCGACGCAGGAAGAGCGAGCGGAGCGCCGACCAACGGCTCTCGGAACGGCAGGTTCACGTGCACGGGCCCCCGCCCCGAGCGGGAGAACGCGGTGGCTGCGAGTGTCCTCCACTCGCCGGCGCCGGCGGCATCGGGGACACCGGGGTCGTGGAACCACCGGACGTGGCTGCCGTACAGCTCGATCTGGTCGATGGTCTGAGGTGCACCCACGCCGCGCAGTTCTTCGGGCCGATCGGCGGTGAGCACGATCATCGGGATCTCGGACAGGCCCGCCTCGGCGATCGCAGGAAGGAAGTTCGCAGCGGCCGTGCCGCTCGTGCACAACAACAACGCCGGCGCTGCTCGCGGCCCGCCGGGCTCCGTCACGGCGAGGCCGAGAGCCGTGAACGCCGCCACGCGCTCGTCATGGACCACGTGCACGGCGATGTCGTCGCGCTCGGTCAGCGCGAGTGCCATCGGTGTGGATCGCGAGCCGGGTGCGACGACGGCGTGGCGCACGCCGAGACGCAACCACTGATCGACCAGCGTGGAACAGAACGTGGCCTGGACGTCGGGCGCAGAGGCCGCCGACAGTGGGGTCACGTCGGTGGCAGCCATCGATCACGACGATACGGCGAATCGACGGCGGCCGGCCCTACGGTGGTGGAGGTGGACATCGACACCGCCTCCCCGACATCCGCCGACCGACCGACGGTCACGATCGACATCTTCTCCGACGTCGTCTGCCCGTGGTGCTACATCGGCAAGCGACGCTTCGAGGCCGGGCTCGCCGCCGCCACCGCCAACGGCGATCTCGGCGTCGACTTCGACATCACCTTCAAGCCCTACCAGTTGGACCCCACCGCGGCCCCGGGTGCCGCGGGTCCCGTGATCGACTCCTACGCCAAGAAGTTCGGCGGGCTCGAGAAGGCCCAGGAGATCCTCCAACACGTCACCACCACCGCGGCCGGGGATGGCCTGGAGTTCCACATGGATCGCGCACTGCGCGCCAACACCCTGCTCGCCCACCGGATGATCTGGTGGGCCGACCAGCCCGACAACGAGCTGTCGCAGGATGCGATGAAGGAGCGACTGCTGCAGGCGTACTTCGTCGACGGCGAGCACATCGGGAGCGTCGACGCCCTCGTGAACTGTGCTGTCGACGTGGGAGCCGACGCCGACACCGCTCGGCAGTTCCTGGAATCCGGTCGGGGAACCGCCGAGGTCCAGGCCGAACTGGACCAGGCGCGGGACAACGGCATCACCGCCGTGCCCACCTACGTGTTCAACGACGAATGGGCGGTGCCCGGGGCCCAGGACCCCGACACGTTCGCCAAGGTGTTGTGCAAGATGGCCGCCAACGCACTCGCCGCCGCCGACGCAGGATGACCACCCGACCCCCACGGATCGTCTTCGCGCACGGGTTCACCCAGACCGGGCGGAGTTGGGGCCCGTTCATCGACGCCCTCGTCGAGTCCATCGGCGAGGTCGACGCGGTGGCTCCGGACCTCCCCGGTCACGGCGACGCCTCCGAACGACGCGAGGATCTGTGGCAGTGTGCCGATGCGCTCGTCGCGGTCGGCGCGAGAGCGACGTACGTGGGCTACTCGATGGGTGGCCGCATCGCACTGCACGCCGCTCTCCGGCACCCGGACTCGGTCGAACGCCTCGTGTTGATCGGAGCGACGGCGGGCATCGACGACGACGACGAACGCACCGCACGACGTGCGAGCGACAACGAACTCGCCGACCACATCATCCGTCGCAGCGTGCCGGCATTCATCGACGAGTGGCTCGACAACCCGTTGTTCGCCGGACTGACCGAGGCGACCGCGATGCGCGACGACCGGTTGCGGAACACGGCGAGCGGCCTCGCGTCGAGCCTGCGCCTGACGGGCACGGGCACCCAGGAGCCGCTGTGGGACCGGCTCGGCGCGATCCGCTGCCCGGTGCTCGTCATCGTCGGCGAGCGGGACACGAAGTTCACCGCTCTCGGCGAACGCATCGTCGAGAGCGTCGACCACGGGCGCTTGGTGGTCGTGCCTGCGAGCGGTCACAGTGTCCACCTCGAACAGCCGCGGTCCACCGTCGCAGCGATCGCCGACTTCCTGGGTTGACGCCTCAGCCGATCGAAAGGCCGATCGTGGTCGCGAGACCGAACGCCAACTGCAGCTTTCCGGTGGCCCCGAGCACGTCGATCAGGCTCCGCCCGTTCGCTCCCTTCAGGACGGCGCGGCCGGGCATGACGGCGAGCGGCGCTGCCAGCAGTCCGATCGATGCCAGCGGACGGTCGAAGGCCGCGACGACCACGAGCGCGAATGCGAGCACGATCAGCGCGACGTACAGCCATCGCGTCCGCACGTCGCCCAGGCGCACCGCGAGCGTCTTCTTGCCGACCTCGCGATCGGTGGGGATGTCACGCAGGTTGTTGATCACCAGCAGTGCGCAGGCAAGGGAGCCCGCGGCACTCCCGATCACGATCGTGAGCGGCGTGATCGTCTCGACCGCCGCGTAGGTCGTTCCGGCCGTGGCGACCAGCCCGAAGAAGACGAACACGAACGCCTCTCCCAGACCGAGGTAGCCGTACGGCTTGGGTCCACCGGTGTAGAACCACCCGGCGGCGATCGCGGCGACACCGACGAGCAGGAGCCAGGGCGAAGTGGACAGCGCCACGGCCAGCCCGAACAACGCAGCCACCCCGAAAGCCGCGAAGGCGGCGAACTTGACGTGGCGGGCCGGAGCGAGGCCGCTGGCCACGAGACGCGGCGGGCCGACGCGCACGTCGTCGGTGCCACGGACGCCGTCGCTGTAGTCGTTGGCGTAGTTCACCCCGATCTGCAGCGCGAGGCTCACGATCAGTGCGGCGAACACCCGCCACCACACGATCGAGATCGAATCGGCCGAGACGACGACCCCGTCGTCACCCCACCCTGCAGACCACCAGCCCAACCCCTGCGGAACGCTCACGGCACAGGCTGCACCGAGCGCGACGGGAACGACGGCAGCGGGCAGGGTGCGGAGACGTGCTCCGATGATCCAACGGTTCATGTCTGCGCCATGATGGTCCCGATGACCATCGGACTCCAACCAGCGAGTGCCGACTGATGGCGCACCTGGTCGCACTCGACCTGCCGGGCGGCCCCGAGTTCGTCCGCGAACTGCACCGGATCTGGGATGCCGGCGACGCTGCGTTCCCGGTCGACCAGCGACTCCCGGCCGCGGCCAGGTCGGATCTGTGCAGGGTCATGCGGGTCGGCGAACCCGTCGAGCCGGGTGATGCCCTCGTCATCGCGACGAGCGGATCGACCGGCGACCCGAAGGGTGTCGTGCTCACCCATGACGCCGTGGCTGCGTCGGCCGAGGCGACCAACGCACGTCTCTCGGTCGAGCCGACCGATCATTGGCTCGCCTGCCTCCCGCTGTCACACGTCGGCGGGCTGTCCGTGGTCACCCGCGCAGTGCACGCCGGCACGGCTCTCACCGTGCACCCGGGATTCGACGCCGATGCCGCGATGGCCAGCGGAGCGACGATGGTGTCACTCGTCTCGACGGCGCTGACCCGCATCGACCCGACACGGTTCCGGACGATCGTGCTCGGGGGCAGCCGCCCACCGATCGATCGACCCGAGAACTGCGTGACCACCTACGGGATGACCGAGACGGGGAGCGGCGTGGTCTACGACGGCATGCCACTCCACGGCGTGGAGGTCCGCGTCGTCGACGGCGAGATCCGTCTCCGAGGCCCGATGCTGCTCCGGCAGTACCGCAGCGGCATCGATCCGAAGGACGCCGACGGATGGTTCGCCACCGGTGATCTGGGGCGATGGCTCGACGACGGTCGCCTGCACGTCGAGGGACGCCGTGGTGATCTGATCATCACCGGCGGCGAGAACGTCTGGCCCGACGCGGTCGAGCGACTGCTCCTCACCCATCCCGCCGTGGGCGACGTGCTGGTTCGTGGTGCACCCGACCCCGAATGGGGCCACGTCGTCGAGGTGCTGGTCGTGCCCGCCGGACCGCCGCCCTCGCTCGACGAACTCCGGGTCCACGTCAAGCGGTCGGCCCCGTCGTTCATGGCTCCCAAGCGGCTCACGCTCGTGGAGCGGATTCCTCGCACCGCACTCGGCAAACCGATCCGAGCTGCGCGCCCGACGTGATCGGGTCCCCTGTGCGAACGCAGGGAGCCGCGCGTCAGGCCGAGCCGGCCACCCCGGCGCCCCCGTCGACGACGTAGGTCTCGCCGGTGATCCAACTCGCGGCGTCGCTGACGAGGAAGGTGGCCAGATTGGCGATGTCCTGCGGCTCACCGAGACGCTTCGTCGGCAGACGTGCCGCCAGCGTGTCGCCGAAGTTGTCGACGAGGTGGGCGGCGAAGTCGGTCTTCACGAGACCGGGTGCGATGCCGACCACCCGTGTCGGGCCGATCTCGGAGGCCAACTGACGCGTGGTGTGGATCAGCGCTGCCTTGGTGAGGTTGTAGACGCCGAGGCCGAACTCGGCGCGGAGCCCTCCGACCGAGGCCACGTTGAGGATCACACCGGGACGCTCCGCGAACGCATGGGTCCAGGCCGCCTGGCTCCAGAAGATCGGCGCATCGAGGTTCACCTGGAAGGTCTTGTCGTAACGCGGCTTGTCGACCTCCATGGTCGCGCCGAAGTACGGGTTCGTGGCGGCGTTGTTGACGAGGATGTCGAGCGCACCGAAGCGCTCGATGGTGGCGCGTACCGCTCGCTCACCGGCGTCGTCGTCGCCCGCGTTGGCAGCGAAGACGTCGACCTCGCCCTCACAGCCGTCGGGGAGGCCGGCGCGGATCTCCTCAGCCGCCGCGTCGAGCGAGTCCTGCTTGCGACTGTTCAGCATCACCTTCGCGCCCGATGCCGCCATCGTCGCGGCCATCGCCTTGCCGATGCCCCGTGATGCGCCGGTGACCAGGGCGACCTTGCCGTTCAGAGAGATCTGCATCGCAGGGACAGTACGTGCGGATGGCTCGCTGGCGGGAATCGGGCCGACTCGGTCAGTCGTGCGTCTGGCGGAATCCCGCGGGTTCGTGGCCGTGCCAGTGGTGGGCGCGCAGCAGCGCGAGTTCGCGTCCGCGCATCAGGGTCGCCTCGGCGGGATCGGCGTGGTCGTGGCCGAGCACGTGCAACACGCCGTGCACGACGAGCAGTCCGATCTCGTCGTCGAAGGTGCCCGCATGGTCGGTGAACTGGGTCGCGGCCACTTCGGGACAGATGACGATGTCACCGAGCAGGGTCGGCACGCCGGGAACCCAGTCGTCGTCCATCGGGAACGAGAGCACATCGGTCGGGCCCGTCTTTCCCATGTGTTCGGCGTTCAGTTCGGCGATCTCGGCCTCGTCGACGAAGGTCAACGTGAGTTCACCGACACCGCCTTCGGACTCCGCCGACCTCGAAGCGAGCAGCGACCAGCGCTCCAGGTCGACCGGCACCGATTCCTTCGCGTCGAGCGACCGGACGTCGTCTGCGACGACCGGCACCCCGGACTCGGTGCTCACGGACGTGAGGCCGCTTCGCTCTGCTGTTCGTAGGCGGCGACGATGTCGGCGACGATCTTGTGGCGCACGACGTCGGAGCCGTGCAGGTGGACGAACGCGAGGTCGTCGATGCCGGCGAGCGTGCGCTCCAGTCCCGCCAATCCACTCTTGCCGTTCGGGACGTCGACCTGCGTGGCGTCGCCCGTGACGACGACCCGGGAACCGAAGCCGATGCGCGTGAGGAACATCTTCATCTGCTCGGGCGTCGTGTTCTGGGCCTCGTCGAGGATGATGAAGCTGTTGTTCAACGTCCGGCCGCGCATGAACGCGAGCGGTGCGATTTCGATGACCTGCTTCTCGGTCATCCGGGTCACCACCTCGAGGTCGAGCATGTCGTAGAGCGCGTCGTAGAGCGGGCGAAGGTAGGGATCGATCTTGGCCATCAGGTCGCCCGGAAGGAAACCGAGCCGCTCCCCCGCCTCGACGGCCGGCCGGGTGAGGATGATCCGCTGCACCTGCTTGGCCTGGAGCGCGCGCACCGCCATGGCGACGGCGAGCCACGACTTGCCGGTGCCGGCCGGACCGATGCCGAAGGTGATGACGTTGTTGGAGATCGCATCGACGTACCGCTTCTGGCCGCCGGTCTTCGGTTTGATCTGGCGGCCCTTGGCGCCCTTGAGGATGTTGTGACCGAGGATCTCCGACGGGTTCTCGTCGGCGCGCACCATGGCGAAGATCCGCTCCAGTGTCGACTCGTCGAGGGTCTGGCCGGTCTGCAGCAGTGTGACGACGCTCTCGAACAATCGTGCGGCGTTCGCGACGCCGATCGTGTCCTCGCCTTCGAGACGGACCTCGTTGCCACGCACGGTGATGAGCAACTGGGGGAACTCACGCTCGATCCGACGGAGGTACTGATCCTGCTGGCCGAGCAGTGCGGTCATCAGGTGGGTTCCGGGAACGACGACGGTGGTCGTGGTGGAGTTCGACATCTCGTTCCGGATCGTAACGATGAGAGCCGCTCGAAATCACTTCAGTACTCGCAGCGTCCTGCCGAAAGCCCAGGTGTCGCCACCGTTCGTGGTTGCGACTCACCGAACGGCGCCGAGGCCTCGGCGTCACACGGAGACGAGGAATCGGGAAGCGAGTTCGATGGATCTGGGTCGACGACGACTGACGGTGATGGCTCGCCTGTATCTCGTCGCGGCCGTCGTCATGTCGGTGCTGTTCCTCCTCTCCGGCCCGGCCGAACGCACGTCGATCGCTGCGGCGATGATGCTCTCGGTGGTCCCGGCCGGCTTCGTGGC
Source organism: Ilumatobacter sp. (assembly GCF_039969435.1). Lineage (GTDB taxonomy): Bacteria > Actinomycetota > Acidimicrobiia > Acidimicrobiales > Ilumatobacteraceae > Ilumatobacter_A. The sequence continues at coordinate 317,862 of NZ_JBDVNU010000036.1, read as the reverse complement.
GCGGCGGATCCACGGCTTTCCACGCCTGTTCTCCGTCGGGCTCGCCATCGTCGGGTCGTCCTACGTGCTCGAAGCCCTCGCGGCCGATGCCATCAGCGGGTCGTCCGCGCAGGACGTCGCCGACTCGATCGACCTGCTCGCCACGCTGGTGATCATCGGACTCGCGGCCTACCTCGTGCGTCGTCGCAGCGGGGGACTCACCCTCGGTGACCTCCTCGACGGACTGATCATCGGTTCAGGCGCCTGGCTCGTGTCGTGGATCCTGCTGGTCCAGCCGTTGATCGAGCGTGCCGATCGCACGGTCGTGTCGGTCGTGCTGAACGGCATGTACCTGCCGACGGCGATGCCGTTGATCGTGTTGGCCGCGGTGATCCTCTTCGGAGGGGGGCGCCCACGGCCTGCGACGGTGGCGATCTCGGTCGGACTGATGTGCAACGTCGTCGGCGACGTCCTCTACGCCCTCGACGACGCCCGCGACCTCGGCGCGTGGTCGTACACGGCAGCCGACGTCCTCTACATCTTCTCGGTGGCGTCGTGCGCTGCAGGGCTCGTTCATCCCACCGCCCCCACGCTGATGGGTCACCGTCCGCACAGCCGCCGAGTCACCCTTCCGGGTCGACTCTCGGCTGTCGTCGTGTCCCAGATCATCCCGCTCGGTCTGCTGACTCTGATCACCGCGGCGACGCCGGTCGATCGGATCGTGCGGACCGCGTCGGCGTTCGTGATCATGGGTCTCGTCGGGGTCCGTCTGTACACGGCCACTCGTGCCCAGGTGCGCGCACAGGAGCACTTGGCCCGCGCCGCCCGCACCGACGAGTTGACCGACCTGCCCAACAAGCGGTCGCTGCTCGAGACGGCCGCGGACTCGATCGACGATCTCTGGGAGAGCGGGCACCGCCCGTCGCTGTACCTGTTCGACCTCGACCGCTTCAAGAACATCAACGACTCGCTCGGTCACGACGTCGGCGACGATCTCCTCGTCCACATCGCGTGCCGACTCGATGCCGCCGCGACCTCGATCGGGGCCACGGCCTCGAGGCCGTCCGGCGACGAGTTCCTCGTGTTCGACCCCACGCCGACCGACGAGATCCAGGCGATGCAACATGCGAGCGCCCTGTTCTCGATCTTCCGCGAGGCCTTCGAGACATGCGGCGGTGACCTGGTCGTCACGGCGAGTTGCGGGGTGTCGACGATGGCCGCAGGCCAACCGACCGACGCAGCCGAACTGTTCAGGCGCGCCGACATCGCCCTCTATCGATCCAAGGCGACGGGGCGTGACCGGATCGTCGCGTTCGATGCATCGATGTCGGAGCGGGTGACCGAACGCCTGGAGATCGAGCACGCCCTGCGCGGCGCGATCGACCGGCGCGAGATGCACCTGTTCCACCAGCCGATCATCAACGTGGCGGACGGCAGCGTCAGTGGGCTCGAGGCACTGATCCGATGGCGGCGACCCGACGGCGCGATGGTCCAGCCGATCGACTTCATCGGGGTCGCCGAGGAGACGGGGCAGATCGAGGAGATCGGGGCGTGGGCGATCCTCGAGGCCCTGACGCAACTGAGAGGCTGGATCGACGACGGGGTCGTCTCACCGGACACGACGATGTCGGTCAACGTGTCGCCTCGCCAGCTGGCGGATCACCAGTTCGGATCCGTGGTGCGCGAGGCACTGCGACGCTCCGGGATGCCGGCGCGCCTGCTTTGGCTCGAGGTGACCGAGAGCGTCATGGCGGCCAACGCCGAACTGGCACGGGTCGTGCTCGAACAGATCCAGGCGACGGGTGTCCGGATCGCGCTCGACGACTTCGGCACCGGCTATTCGTCGCTGGCGCTGCTGCAGCGCCTTCCGATCCAGCGCATCAAGATCGACCAGGCATTCGTCGGTGCGCTCGCCGAGAGCGAGAACGATCGGACCCTCGTTCGCACCGTCGTCGGCCTCGGCGCCTCGATGGGCGTGGACATCGTCGCGGAAGGCGTCGAGAACGTCGTCCAGCTCAGGATGCTGAGACAGTTCGGCTGTGCGAAGGCGCAGGGTTTCCTGATCTCCCGGCCCATCCCGCCCGAGGCGATGCGTTCCACGATCGCCGCCCTCGACGGCCTGAGCGACTGGCCGGAGTTCGCGAACGTCCTGGGCGAGTCGTCGCTCGACCCGACGACGCACAACGGTGACTGACGACGCCTCCCCGATTTCCACCGGTGACCGCCGATGCACCAGCGGCGAACGTTGACAGAACGAAAAGAACCCCTGAGCAGGGATGTTCCCTGCTCAGGGGTTGGAGGCGACGCCGAGAATCGAACTCGGGTAGACGGCTTTGCAGGCCGTTGCCTAAACCACTCGGCCACGTCGCCAGGACGCCTGACTCTAGCGGGAGTCACTCCCCCTGCGGCCGCTCCGATCGAACCACGAAGCGAGCTCGGCCAGCCCGTCGTCGATCGACACCTCGGGTGCCCAGCCGAGATCGTCACGGACCGGCCGAGGATCGAACCAGTGCGCCGTCCCCAGCTGGTCTGCCAGGAAGCGGGTCAACGGTGGTTCGTCGGTTCGCCCGAGGCGCGGCCACGCTCGGTCGATCACGGACCCGATCCGACGAGCGGCGGCGAGTGGGACGTCACGAGGTGCGAACGGCACACCGGCGGCGAGGCAGATGCCCTCGACGAGTTCGCGGATCGGTCGCGGTTCTCCGTTCGACACGACGTATGCGCGCCCGGCGCACCGCTCCCCCGGCCCGACGGCGTCGATGGCCGCCACGAGTACCGAGGTCGCGTTGTCGATGTAGGTCGTGTCGACCAGCGCGGCACCGCCGCCGACCAGTGCCAGGCGTCCCTGGGCGGCGCGTTCGACGATCCGCCCGACGAGTTGTGTGTCACCCGGACCCCAGACGAGGTGTGGTCGGATCACCGTCACCGCCGTGTGGCCGTCGTTGGCGTCGAGAGCGAGCTCTTCCGCGATCGCCTTGGTCTCCGGGTACCACGCCGAACCGTGCTGCCTCAGAGCGGTGTCGGCTCCCCCACCGATGATCGGCGTTCCGTCGTGAGCGACCGACGGCGACGACACGTGCACGACCCGCTGCACCCCGTGGCGTCGTGCGGCGTCGAGCACGTTCCGGGTGCCCTCGACATTGGTGGACGCGTAGTCGGACCGATCGCCCACCACGCCGACCTTGGCCGCCAGGTGGATCATCCCGTCGCATCCCTCGATCGCACGCTGGACGACGTCTGCGTCGGCGACGTCACCGAGATGTTGCTCGACCACGTCGGGAAGGCCGGGCGCACGACGGCGCTGGAGGGTGGCGACTCGATCACCACGCGTCACCAGTCGTTGAACGACCCCGGCCCCGATCAGACTCGAGGCACCTGTGACGAAGACGCGCACGGTGGGCCTAGTTCCGCCCGACGCGACGAACCCGATCGACCAGGCGGCGTCTCGGCGCCTCGCCGGCGAGGACGGCAGAGGCCCAGGCGGCGACCTCGGCACGATCGATCTTGGCGTTGTGTCGGATGTCCACGGGCATCGTGGTGGTGCGCAGGACCGCAGCAACGGGACGACCCACCGCCTCGCGCACGGCACGCGTCAGACCGCTCGGGGCGAGTCCGGGCGGGACCGACGCCTCGACGACCACGACGATCTGCTGACATCCGGCGGGTCCGACACCCACTGCGGCGACCCGGCCCACGGTCACCAGTCCGTCACCCGCCAGTGACCGCTCCACGGCACGTTCGACCGGTACCGGGGTGACGGGGCCGTCGACGGTGTCGATGACGTGGACGCTCCTGCCCTCGATCCACAGCCGGCCCGAGGCGTCGAGTCGCCCGACGTCACCGGTGCGGTGCCACCCGGCGCCGGGCCGTGCGAGGCGTTGCGCCTGCCACCGCCCGAGATAGCCCTCGCTCACCCACGGAGCCCGGACGAGGATCTCGCCGGTCTGCCCGGGGTCCAACGGGATTGGAACCCCGGCGATCGCGTCGAAACCCAGTGCGGCGACACGGACGTCGGAACCTCGGACCGGGCGACCGACGCACACTCCGGGAACACCCGACCCCCGACCCGCAGCATCGGCCTCGGCGGCCCCGATCCCGGTCAGCGTGATGTCCGCAACCGGCAGCGCCTCCGTCATGCCGTAGGGCGTGTGGATGTCGGCGGCCGGGGCGAGGCGCGCCATCGAGCGGAGGATCTCGACCGGCACGGGTGCCCCCGCACTGAACACGAGACGCAGCCCGGCGATCCCGGACCACGACGTGGAGGCGGACGCAGTCGTCGACGAACGAGCGGTCTCGACCACGTTCGCCAGTGCCGCAGGCGAACCGAAGGCCATCGTGGCGCCGACGCTGCGGCACGCCTCGTCGAGCGCATCGACGGTGAGGTCACCCGGCGACGTGACGTCGCAGTCGGTCAGTGCCGTCGGAACTCCGAGCGACGGGCCGTAGAGCGCGAACGGAGCGAAGGCGGCGACCAGTCGGTCGTCGTCGGTGATCGCATACGTGGACGCCAGTGCGTCGCGCTGCGCAGCCAGTTGCGCGTGCGTGTACCGAACGCCCTTGGCCGGACCGGTCGCCCCCGACGTGAACAGCACGGCGGCCTCGCACGACGCGTCCGGTGGAGGCGGAAGCGATGGTCGTGAGGTCGGTGCACCGGCGTCGCCCATCAGTTCGCCGACGTCGACGTGGACGCCCCGAGGCGCCCACCGGAGGATCGAACTCGCCAGCGCTGCCTGCCGGGGTCCGATGGTCCAGGCGGGCTGCGCGGACTTCACCGCCCCACCGAGGCCCGAGAGCCCGAGTCCGCGGTCGGCCACGACGGTGACGCCGCCGGCTCGCCACACTCCGTACACGGCCACGAGCAGGTCGATGCCGGGAGGCGTGAGCATGGCGACGCGGTCGCCGGTTCGCAGGCCCCGCTCGATCAACGACGCCGCGACCCCGTCGACCCGGCGCGCGAACGTGGCGAAGTCGATCGTGTCGCGAGCGGCCAGATCAGCGACGGCGATCAGATCGTGCTCGTCGCGACGTCGTTCGATCCCGGCGAACACCGAGGTGGCGGGAGCGTCCGCTACGGGTCGTTCCTCGACCTGCCCGCCGAGAAGATCGTCGAGCCAGGTGTCGACGGCTCCGGCCACGTCGGCCTCGGCCATGACGAGATGATTGGCGTCGGGGAAGCGCTGGAGCGAGGAGTTCGGGAGCCGTCTGGCGAGATCGTCGGCGAAGTCGTCGTCGAACACGATGTCCTTGGCGCCCCACGCGAGGAGCACCGGTGCCTCGATCGTCGGGAGGAGATCGGACACACGTCGCAGTGCCGCCTCGCTCGGGTGGGGAGGAACGGTCGAGGCCAGCGGGATGTCGCCCACGAAGTCAGCGATCGCTCCACGGTGCTCGGCGCGTCGGTACGGGGCGCGGAACGCACGTCGATCGGTCGCGGTGATCCGCGACCCCGACAGCCGCACGGTGCCTTCGACGAAAGCGTTCGTGCGGCGACACACGAGGTCGCGCAGCGCGCGTGACGCCGCGAGGCGGATGATGCGTGGCGCTCCGCGTCCCTCGGGGACGCCGATGCCGGTGTTGCACAGGACCATCGCGGACACCCGGTCGGCGTGGTCCACCGCCCAACCCATCGCCACCGCGCCACCCCAGTCGTGCGCAGCGAGGACGAGCGGCGAATCGGTGGCGACCTCGAGCGAGTCCACCACGTCGCCGAGGTCGGCCACACGGTCGGCGTACCGGCGGAGTCCGACACGGTCGCTGTACCCCATGCCGAGCTGGTCGACCGCGATCACCCGGTGGCGGCCCGAGAACTCGGCGAGGAAGGACTTCCAGGCGTATCCCCAGGTGGGGTTGCCGTGAACGCACACGATCGTGGCGGTCGGCGCCGTGCCCTCGACCTCGCCGGTGTCGAGCACGTGCCATCGGTGCGTGGTGCCGTCGTGGCTGGGGACGTCGAGCATCCGCGACCACGAGGGGTCGATTCCCCATCCTCGCCACGTCGCCCCGTCCGGTCGGTCGGGAGCCTGACTCACCAGACGATTTCGGTGAAGCTCGTGTTGAGGCCCGAACCGATCCCCATGCAGAGCACCCGTTCGCCCGGTGCGATCCGGTCCTGGTGTTCGGCGAGCGTGATCGGAATCGCAGCGGGCCCGACGTTGCCGTAGTGCGGGAACGTGCGCGGGCACCGGTCGGGGTCGATGCCGAGTCGTTCGCAGAGCAGGTCGGTGTGGCGCTGACTCACCTGATGGACGATGTAGTGGTCCATGCCGACTTCCCAGTCGAAGTCGTGGCCACTGTGCTTCCACGCCGCTTCGGCGAGGTCGAGCCCGGCGAGCATCAGCCCGTGTGAGTCGGTGCGCATCTGGTCGAGGTCGCCGACGCACAACGCGTTGTGCTGGGTTCCTCCCCGAGCGATGCCTCCGATCAGGCGGTGCGCCTCGGGATGCTTGTCCATGCGGCACAGCACGGCGGCGGCGGCACCGGAACCGAGCGTCAGCGACGCGAACTCGTCGAACACGTCGGCGGAGGTGGCTCCCGGCTGTTGCAGTCGCGCGATCGTGGCCTGCTGGGTGTGCCGGCTGCCTTCGCCGTCGACCACGAGGGCGTAGTCGATGGAGCCGGCGTCGATCGCCGCTGCGGCGATCTGCATGCCGTTGATGAACCCGAGACAGGCGTTGCTGACATCGAAGTTGAGGCAACTGGTGGGCAGGCTCAGCTCGTGGTGGACGACGCACGCGACGGACGGTTCCAGGTGATGCTTGCACACCGACGTGGAGATGAGCATCCCGACACCCTCGGGATCGATCCCCGACTCGTCCAACGCCTTGCGGCCGGCGTGCGCTGCAGCCTGTTCGAACGTGACGCCTTCGGGCCACCACCGGCGGGCCTCGATGCCGGCGAGGTCGGCGAGGATGTTGCGGCTCAACCCGTTGCGAGCGTAGGTCTCGGCCAGCTGCTGGTCGATCCACGCTGAGGTGACGATCTCGGGTGCTGCGACGGCCGCGACGGTCAACACGCCCACATTGCGGTGGGTGAGTACCGAATTTGCGGCCATGCGTGATCCTTTCATGCGCCCGACGGGCGACGTGACGGCGAGACTTCGATTGTAGGTGACGCCGCGAACGATGGCTCACCTCTGACAGTGCGTCCGTGGTCGACCGGAGCGAGAACGACGAAGGCCCCGGCGTGCGCCGGGGCCTTCGTGGAGCGGATGACCGGGATCGAACCGGCGACCTTCACCTTGGCAAGGTGACGCTCTACCAACTGAGCCACATCCGCGAGGAGACCTGATGATACCGCCCGATGCGGAGCCGACAACCTCGTCGTGTGTTCCGCCTGCAATCGCTCGAGAACCATGCGGGCCCCAACCGCTCCGACGGCGTCAGTCGCCCGTGGGACGCAGGTCGATCCGCAGGGTGAGCACACCGTCGACGAGCTCGATGTCGGCGTCGGCGATGATGGCATAGTCCATGTAGTCGTTCTGCTGTTGCTCCATGAAGGCCTTGCGTCCTTCGCCCTCCACCGGTGGGAGGGGACGCTTCTTCACCGCCGCAGCGCGATCACGGAAACGTTGGAGCATTGCGTCGATGTCGAGTTCGGCCACGCGGTGGAGCGTAGCGATCGCGACTCCGTCGGGCCAGTCGATGGCGGTGGCGTGGCCGTCGAGGAGCGGCGATCAGTTCGTCACGTCGGACGATCGGTCCTGCGACGTGAGCAGCGGGTCGATCGAAACAGCATCGTCGACCTCGTGATCGGCGTCGTCATCGCCGTCGGCTCCGGACGTTCCGTCACCGTCGGCATCGTCGTGGTCATCGGTATCGCCGTCGGCGGGAACGGCGACCCGCGCCGTCTCCTCGGTCTCGTCGTCCTCGGCGCCGCCGGGCTCGGGCTCGTCCTCCGGTGTCGGACCCTGCCCGGAGGCGTTCCCTCGGACCTCGGGCTCGTCGAGCCGCTCTGGGTCGATCTCGTCGTCGACGCCGGCGGCGCCGCGGGAATCGGCCTGGTCGTCGGCCGGATCCGCGGGATCGTCGGCGTGCGCGAGGTCCTCGGACAGGTCGTCGAACGACGCCACGGGAGCCACGGTGGCGAACGACGTGTCGACCGCTGGCTCCGATGCCTCGCGCCGCAGCGGCGACGCCCCGGGAGGTCGTGCCTCGTCGAGCAGGCGCCGCTGAGCCGCCGGGTCGAGCTTGCGCCAACTGCGGGTGTCCATGGTCTCCAACGGCGAGAGCAGTTCGGGCTCGGGCTTGGTGCGGCGCAGCACCCAGACCGCCAAGCCCGCCAGCAGCACGCCCAGCGCTGCCAGGACCACCACGGTCAGGTACACGGTGCGTGTGGCCGAGGGGTCACCGACGTCCGCCGCGACCGTGATCACCGATGTACTTCGAGGAGCTGTTGAAGACATCGATGCGACCAGCACTGGGGCGAGAGTCTGCCAGAGGATCGCCACGATCGCTTCCCGGAACGACTCACGACTGGTGATCGGGGCACCACACGGCGGTGCGACCGCCGAGTGTGGTCCGAGCCAGTGGCGTCCCGTCTCGTGGGCACGTCCCCGGACCGACGCGCAGTGCCGGCGAGAGCACGCCGTGGGTCGATCCGCCCGCCGCCAGCATCGACCTCAACCGGTGCCGGCACGCCCGGGCGAGGGCCGTGACCTCGCTCCGGGCCAGTTCGTCCGCCCGTCGGTGCGGAGCGATTCCGGCGGTGAACAGCACTTCGTCGGCGCACAGGTTGCCCAGACCGGCGACGACCGACTGGTCGAGCAACAGCGTCTTGATCCTCGCGGTCCGCCCGTCGAGAGCGAGCCGGAGTTGCCTCGCCGTCAGGCCGAGCGCATCCGGTCCGACCGTGATCGGCTCGTCGAACGACAGCCGACCGAGACGTCGCGGATCGTTCATCCGAAGAGCGGGAACCGCATTGCCGTCGAGCATCGAGGACGGTTGCGTGGACACCCGGAGCCGATCCCACTCGGGGCGGTCCGCCCCGGACGCGTACTCCAGCCGCGGGATCGGAGCGATGCCGTCGATCTCGAGGCGACCCGTCATGCCGAAGTGCAGACCCAGTGCGCCCCCACCCGACGACCCAGCACCCGGGACTCCGCCGTCGAGAGCCGGACGATCGGTGACGACACGGACGACCTTGCCGATCCGGTCGACGCCGTCGATCCGCGCGCCTCTCAACATCTCTTCGAGACCGAATGGCGAGATGCGAGGGTCGCACCAGACATCGGTGATGCGCCGTCCGACGAGCACGCTCGCGGCGCGGCGCCAGATCTCCGCTTCGAGTCCCTCGGGCATGTCAGGACGCGATGAAGACGCCGCCGAGGAACCGGTCGAGCGGGGCGGCGATCTGATCGCCGTTGATGAGGAACGCGTCGTGCCCGTGCGGCGAGTCGATCTCGTGGAATTCGGCGTGGACGCCGTTTGCTTCGACCGCTGTGTGGATCTGGCGCTGCTGGTACGCGGGGTAGAGCATGTCGCTCCAGATGCCCACGGCCATCGTCGGCATCTGGACCCGTGCCATCGCCCGTTCGAGGCTGCCACGCCCACGGGCGACGTCGTGCAGGTCCATGGCCTTGCCGATCGCGAGGTAGCTGTTGGCGTCGAAGCGGCGCACGATCTTGTTGCCGTGGTGTTCGAGGTAGCGCTCGACCTCGTACTGCTGCCACATGCCGAGGATGTCACCGGCCTCGGCGCGGCCGGAGAAGTCGCGACCGAAGCGGTCCGTGAACACGTTGTCGCTGCGGAACGTGACCTGGGCGATCTGTCGTGCGATCGCGAGACCGGCGGACGGACCCTCGCCGTCGGGCGCGTCGTAGTAGTCGCCGTTGCGGAACCTGGGATCGAGCCGGATCGCCTGACGACCGATGCCACCCCACGCGATCTGCTGCGCTGTCGCCTGCATGCACGTGGCGATCGCGACCAGCGATCGGACCCGCCGCGGGTACATCACGGCCCACTCCAACGCCTGCATCCCGCCCATCGACCCGCCGATCACCGCCATCCAACGGTCGACGTCGAGGTGTTCGGCGAGCCGGGCCTGGGCCCGGACCATGTCGCGGATCGTCACGACCGGGAACCGGGATCCGTACGGGCGGCCGTCGTCGGGATGCGCAGACGCCGGGCCCGTCGAGCCCTGACAGCCGCCCAGGACGTTGGCACAGACCACGAAGTACCGATCGGTGTCGATCGGGAGGCCGGGACCGACCATCGCATTCCACCAGCCGGCCTCGTCGTGACCGCGCCCTGCCGGGCCGGCCGCATGACTGTCACCCGTCCAGGCGTGGCAGAGCAGGACCGCGTTCGATCCGTCGGAATCGAGTGTGCCCCACGTCTCGTACGCGACGGTCACGTCGGTGAGGGTGACCCCGGAGTCGAGCGCGAACCGCCGATCGGTGGCGAAGGTGAAGAAGCGGCGCTGGCCGACGGGGTCGCCGTCGCGCCAGGCGCCGGTCACGGGGAGGGGGTCGGGAGGCATGGGGTGAACGGGGCCACGTCGTGCGCGTGACCTCGCTGGACGGTAGCAGCGCGACTGCGGAGGACCGGTGGCCTTTGACCGGTGCCCGCTCAAGGTCCACACCGGAGCGGACGAAGGAGAGTGGTGACCTTCGCGACCTCCACACGTGCGGGCGCACAGCCATCGCGTGCGGCGGAGCGACCGAAGCGGCCTCCCGGACCGACTCCCGGACCGACCGCCCGTCCGTGCTGGGTCGCAGCGTGCGGATTCGTCGCACTGATCGGTGTGCACGCCACCGGGCGCTTCGGAGACTCGACCTACACGCTCACCATCGCCGTCGCGCTGGTCGTCGGACTCGTCGGGCTCGTTCGGAACCGTCCACGTGCGCTGTGGCCGTGGGTCCTGCTCGTCTGCACCGCCGTCCTCTGGGGCGTCGCGAGTTCGCTGTCGTCGTACGACGACTTCGGGGATCTGAGCCGATCGCGCGACCTGACCGTCGACTTCGTCGCGATGCCCGGGTACTTGTTGTTCGGGCTCGCCTTCCTCGGGCTGCTGCGCGAACGTCGACCGAATCGCGACATCACCCTCGCGCTCGACGGCATCGTGCTCGCTTTCGGCGCAGCACTCGCCGTCAACCACACGCTGCTCACGCCCACCCTGGCGCTCGCCGACACCTGGTTGCCGGCCCGCCTCGTGGTCGCGGCGTATCCGGCGAGTGCACTGGTCCTGTTCGGGATCGCCGTGCAGCTCGTCTTCGTCGGAGGCCGCTCCCCCGCGTTCGGCCTGTTGCTCGTCGGGGTCTTCGCCCTCACCGTCGGGGACGTGGTCTGGGCCTTCGGCGAGATCGGTCGTCTCGATTTCGCGCCCCACGTCGTCGACGCGCCGTTCCTGATCGTGCCGAGCGCCATCAGCGTGGCGATGATGCACCCCTCTGCCAGCCACGTCGTCCGGCCGATTCGAGACGAGCCGCGCGTCCGGTCGACCAGTCGGTCCCTCGTGGTGTCGTCGGCGCTGATCGTCCCACCCGTCCTGCTCGTCCTCCCCGGCCGCATCACACCGATGACCGTTCTGCTGTCGATCGGTCTGTGCGCGACCTCGGCACTACGGGTCGCGCACGCGATGAGCCGAGACGACCGGTCGCGCGCGGAGTTGATGTACCGCGCGGCACACGACGACCTGACGGATCTCCCGTCCCGGTCGTTGTTGATCGACCAGATCGATCGAGTCCTGCACACGTCCGACGGGCCGCTGTCACTGCTGTTCATCGACCTCGACCACTTCAAGAACGTCAACGACCTGATGGGACATCACGCGGGTGACGAACTCCTCGTCCGGGTCTCGGAACGTCTGGTGGCGACCGTTCGCGCCCGCGACCTCGTCGCACGGATCTCCGGCGACGAGTTCGTCGTGCTCGCCGAGGGACTCGACGAATCGTCCGGGATCGCCTTGGCGGATCGCATCCGTCGCGCTGTCGGCGAGCCGTTCGCGCTGACGGGTGGAGAGGTGTTCTGCACTGCGTCGATCGGTGTCAGCACGGCGCGCGCCGGCGACGACGTGACACCGGCGACGCTGATCCGCGAAGCGGACACGGCCATGTACGAGTCCAAGTCCACACGCAACGAGACGACCGTGTTCGACCAGTCGATGCAGGACCGCTCCACACGTCGCATGGAGATCGAGCGATTGCTGCGGCACCAGACCGAGGCACCGAACCTGACCACGTGGTTCCAGCCGATCGTCGACACCGAACGAGGGTGCGTCGCCGGGTTCGAAGCGCTGCTGCGCTGGGAGGCTCTGGGTGCCGAGATCTCCCCGGCCGAGTTCATCCCGATCGCGGAGGACTCCGGGATGATCGTGGCGATCGGTGCGTTCGTCCTCGACGAGGCGTGCCGCCAGGCCGCGTGGTGGCGTGCCAACATCGACCACGCCGACGACCTCTACGTCTCGGTCAACGTGTCGGCCCGACAGATCGCATCGTCCGACATCGTCGACACCGTGGCCTCCTGTCTGCAGCGTCACGGCCTCGCCCCCTCGGCACTGTGGCTCGAGATCACCGAGTCGGTGATGACGGAGGACACCGCTGTCACCGCCGCTGCGATGACCGGTCTCCGTCTGCTGGGAGTCCGCCTCGCTCTCGACGACTTCGGAACCGGCTACTCGAGCCTGTCGGGGTTGCAGTACCTGCCCGTGAGCCGCCTCAAGATCGACCGTCAGTTCGTCGCCGGGCTCGGCTCGGACACCTCGAACGACAAGCTCGTGCGGTGCATCACCGCGGTGGCGGCCTCGTTCGACCTCGACGTCGTCGCCGAAGGCGTCGAGACGCGTGAGCAACTCGCGGCCCTCCACGAACTGGGGTGCACCCAGATCCAGGGCTTCCTGTTCTCGCGCCCCGTCCCCGCCGACGAGGTGCCGGCGATCCATGCACGACTCGACCGTCGCCAAGCACGCCAGCATCGTCATCGTCGACACACCCGACGACCGACGGCGACACCCTGACGCCTCGGGCAGCACACCGACGGGCGGTCGGCGTGCGCGCTCGACGACTCAGCGAAGCGGTTCGGGGAGCTCGGCGGCGTACCAGGTCTGCTGATCGATCACCGACCACGACGAGTTCGGGAAGTTGGACGCGATGTGGGCGATGATGTCGTCGGCGCCGAAGTTGTCACGGTTGAACTTGCAGGTGTCGAAGATCAGGACGCCACCCACCCGGGCGGGGATCTGCCACATCTCGATGTAGATCCTCGAGAACATGGTCATCCCGCGCTGCGTCGGCTTCACCAGAACGGCCATCCCGTAGAAGATCGCATCGCGCTCGGCATGCTCGGGATAGGCGTTGACGAAGAAGTCCGCCGAGATGTCGTCGACGGCCGAGAAGTCGTTGGTGATCAGCCCGAGTCCGATGGGCTCGACGCCGTCCCATCCCACCACCTTGGTGATCCTCGGATCCGCGAACCGTTGCATCATCAACTCGCGGGACTCGAGATGGATCATCGCCGCGACCTGATCGAGCGGGCCCATCGCCGCCCGGTACAGCTCCCACAGTGCCTCGGCGTCCTCGCCTTCCACCCGGAGGCGCGTGGTGATCGAGAGTTGCGGGGCGACCGGCTTGGCGTCGACGATCTCACGGGTGGACACGATCGGCGCCTCGAGCCCCTCCACCGGACTCGACGAAGGCGTCGGTGGCGGGAAACCCGTCCGCAGACCCGGCCTGGTCGGGATCGGTTTCCCTGTGCGTGTCCGACCGGTCGACGTGATGCGAGGCCGGTCCATGTCGCCGCAACGTAGCAACGATCGGGTGACCGCTCGGCCTCGCAGGCGTCAAGATCTGCGAGAAATCCTCACCCGGTGCGTTCAGTCGGGCACAGAACCGACGACGGGTTGCGCGAGGACGAGTCGCTGTTCGAAGCCGGTCTCGTACGGGAGGACTCCGTTGCGGTCGGGATAGAGCAACTGCACGAATCCGGGTGGCGAGCCCGAATACCACGACATCGCCGTGGCGAACCACGTCGGCCAGACCTCGGCGTCGATCGGAGCGAACATGCATCGCAGTTCGTTGTCGAGGAATCCGACGAGCTCGACCCCCAACGGGATCTCGGTGCCGCCTCGGCAGGCATCGGCGACCAGTGTGACCAGGCCGTTCGCCGCCACCGGCGTCAGACCGAACACGGCGACGTCGGGGAATCCCACCGCCTCGCGCATCCCGATCGAGTAGGCGTAGCCCGGGGTCGGAGGGACGGTCGAGGGGTCGGCGGCGACCGGCTCCAGCGCCCACCCGTTCGTGTCGATCATCCACTCGATCTTCTCGGCGTGGGGGATGTGGAAGTCGGGCAGCTCCATGGGAGGTGGGTCCTTCTCTGGTCGGTCGTGACGGTCGTCAGGCGATCGCGTCGAGGGAGTCGAGGTCGAGACAATGTTGCACGTGACGTGACGCCATCGCTGCGAACATCGCCTCGCTGCGTGCGGTCGAGCCGACGATCTGGCTGGCGACCACCGACATGACCACACCGGCGAACGCCTCGCGTCGGTACTGGGCGTCCAACCACGCGGTCTCGACGCCGACTCCGTACGCGGACAGAGCCTGTCGGTAGGAGGAGACGAGCGCAGCCTCGTGCTCACGTCGCTCGGCCGGAACGAGACCGGCACCGCAGAAGTAGGCCAGGTCGCCGACCGGGGCTCCGTGCCCGGGAGTCTGCCAGTCGACCGCCGTGACCGGCGGCCCACCGTCGGGCGTCGCGAAGAGCAGGTTGTCCAGCCGGTAGTCGCCGTGGACCACGGTGGCGGGACCCGTGCGGCCGTCGATCCACGCGGCGAGCTTCGGGCCGAACGCGTGCAGCAGCGCGACACCGGGCTCGGTGAGGTAGGTCTCGTAGGTGGCGAGGAACCCGGGCAGGAACATCGACCAGAGGCCCACGAGCTGTTGCGCGTCCTCGGGCCCCGTACGGCGGGTGAGGAACTCGTGGTCGTTCAGCGTCGGGTCGTCCCACCGTGGGCCGTGCAGCTGGGCGAGTTCGACGACGGCACTGTGCGCCTGTTCGACTCCACAGCCCGACACCTGATCCCCCTGTGCCGCCGGTGCCATGTCCTCGAGCACCAGGACGAAGTCGCCGGTGTCCTCGCTCCACGACGCGTGGTGACAGTGCGGCACCCTGATCGCCACCGTTGCCGCGATGTGGTCGTAGAACTTCACCTCCCGCTCGTAGTTGCGCAGTGCGATGCCGGTGGCGCGACTGGTCTCGTCGAGCGAGGGGAGTTTGATCACCACCGAGGACGGCAGCCCGTCGGTGGACGCCGGATCGGCGTACTCGATGGCGACCCTCAGGTTGAGCCCCACCAGGCCGTCACCGATCCGTTCCGCCTGCACAGCGACGACATCGGCTCCGAGGATCTCGGAGAGCCAGGTGGGGGTGATCTCCTCGGGCGTCATCGTCGGGACCGTAGTTCGTCACCTGCAGTCCCGCCGATGCCGACGCGCCGATACCGTCGAGTGCAGATGTACGGCTTCTTGTTCCGTCCGAGGTGGCTCCTCTTCCACGTCGTCGTCGTGGCCGGCATCACCGCCATGATGTTCGCCGGATTCTGGCAGCTCGATCGGTTGTCGGAGCGCAAGGAGTTCAACGCGCGCGTCATCGAGCGTTCCCAGACCGAACCGTCGTCGCTGCGCTCGGTGTTGTCGCGGATCGAGGACGGTTCGCTGACACCTGACGAGGCCGAGTGGCTGCCCGTCGTGGTCGACGGCACCTACCTCCCCGACCAGGTGCTGAACTTCAACAAATCCCAGGGGGGCCGGGCCGGCGACAACGTGCTCACCGCAGCGGTCACCGACGACGGCGACACGGTGATCGTGAACCGGGGGTTCATCCCCCTCGGGATCGACGTCCCTGCCGCTCCCGCCACGGCGGTCCGGGGACGCGGGTACGTCAGGCTGTCCGAGGTACGTGAACGCGGTGGCGTGACCGACACCGACGACGGTGAGCCGCTCACCGAGATCCGTCGCGTCGACCTGGAACGGCTCGCCCGACAGTTCCCCGGCGACGTCGCGCCCGTCTACGTGCAGTTGATCGCGTCCGACCCGCCGATCGCCGTCGGCGATCCCGAACCGGTGGTACTGCCCGAGTTGAGCAACGGGCCGCACCTGTCGTATGCGATCCAGTGGTTCACGTTCTCGCTCGCGGTCGTCGTCGGCTGGGTGCTGGCGGTCCGACGATCACTGAAGACGCGGCTCACGGCCGAAGCAAGCGGCTGAACCGCCGGAGGTCGCCGGTCATCAACCGGCCTCGCAGACTCCACGGTGCGACCGCGAACATCCTCACCATCACCGCCGCCAACCGTCGGGGCTGCGTGTCGATCCTCATGTACGGGGACCACGTGTCGACCGGGAGGTCGAAGAACGCGTCGAAGAACCGTTGGATCCCGTTGCGATCCAGCCCGGTCAACACATCGTGGCCGTAGTCGTGGAGGTGTCGGCTGCGCCTCAACGGGTCCGGCCACACGGCGCGCCGGATGGGGGCGGGGTCGATCGGCTCCGTCGGATCCGTTCGAGCGATCTGGTCGGCGATCGCCGTGGCCACCCGATCCGCACCCGACAGCGCCGAGGCGATCGAGTACCCCGTCGCCGGGTGGATCATCCCGGCCGAGGCGCCGTACCGTACCGGGCCGCTCTCGGAGCGACCGGGCGGCTGCGCCCCCATCGGGATGCGCACCCGCTCGATCGACACGGCGGCGTCGATGAGTTCGCCGACCGACGTGTCGAGGCGCGCCGCGAGCACCGGGAGCAGCGCCTCGGGGTCGACCGGTGGCGATGCGCTGAGCACGGTCTCCTCGACCAGCCACCCGCCGGCGACCGGCAGCGAGTACGCGAACGTCGGCACGGTCGCACGCCCGACGATCGTCGCCCCGGGATCGGAGAAGTCCATCATCGTCGGCACCCCGAGTGCTCCGGGTGGAGGGGCCGGCAGCACGATGCCGATTGCCGTCTGCCACGCCGGCTCCTCCCCCGAGGCCGAACCCGTCGGTCCGGAGATCTTGGACGGCCAGCCGGTGGCGTCGACGACGAGACGCGCCCCCACGACCGATGCGTCGTCGATCGTCGCGGTCACGTGACGGACGCCGCTCCGCAGATGGCGACGCAGGAGTTCGTTGTCGAAGACGCCGTACGGCCGCTCCACCTCGTGTGTGCGGCCGAAGCGCACCGTGATCCGGCCGAAACGGTGTGCCCACACGTCGGCGCCGGCGAGCAGATCGAGTCCGTCGACGTCGTCGGCCCAGGTCGTGTAGGTGGCCGTCCACGGCTCGTCGGGTCCGACCAGGACGGCGTCGATCCCGTGGCGCCGCAGAGCGGCAGCGAGGGCCGACCCGGCGGGGCCGTCGCCGATGACGGCGACATCGCCGCGCAGGGCGTCGCCCGCAACGGTCCCGTCGTCGGTCAACGGGCCTCGAGTTCGGCCATGCGGCGGAACTGTTCGACGACGTCCGGCGTCTCGTGTGCCGGATCGAGCGAGCGGTACACGGTGTCGACGTTGACGGCGATCCGGCCGAACTCGCCGAGACCCTCGAAGCGTTCGTCGGCCGCCATCAGCACGCCGATCTCCCGAGCGGCGTCGAATGCGTCCATCCCCGCCGACCGTCGACCCGCAGCTTCGCTCTCGACGAACGAGAGATAGTCACGTGAGGCGACGATGCCCGAACGGTCGGTGAGCGGACCGTGGCCGGGGACGACGGTGGTGACGTCCATCCCCAACATCAGGTCACACGCCGCGATCCAGTTCGACAGCGGTCCGGCCCACACGATCGGCGTCCCGCCGACGAACAGGATGTCGCCCGTGTAGACCGTGTTCGCATCGGGGACGTGCACGATCACGTCGCCCTCGGTGTGAGCAGGCCCCACTTCGATCAACTCGATGCGCCGTCCCCCGACCTCGATGTCGAGACGATCGTCGAACGTGCGCGACGGCAACTCCAACTCGATGCCGCCGAAGTCGAACTCGCCGAAGAAGCTCCGGAAGAGGTCGCCGACGTCGCCGGGATCCTGGTTGAGCGCATGCAGCATCGCCGGTGGAACGTGGGGCATCTCCTCGGCGGCCGCACTCGACGAGATGATCTCCACCTCCGGCCATCCGTCTCGCACCGCACTGTTGCCGTAACAGTGGTCGCCGTTCGCGTGGGTGTTGACCAGCGACGAGATCGGTGCCCCGCTCGTGATCGACCGCATGGCATCGAGCATGTCGGCGGTCAGCTTCAGGTCGAACAGCGTGTCGACGAGCAGCGACACACCGTCGCCGCGGATGAGTCCGGCATTGCTCCAACCCCAGCCGCCGTCGGGCTGCAGATACGCGTGGCAGTCGTTGCCGACTTCGTGGAGACCGAGGGTGTAGGAACTCATCACATCATCATCTCAGGTGGACGCGTCGGCATCCGCGTCGAGCCAGTGCCCGACGAAGCGCTCGGCGAGCATCATCGTGGGGAGGTGCGTGTTGACGTCGGGGATGATCGGAAAGGCCGAGGCATCGGCCACGACCAGGCGTTCGCACCCCCGGACCCGCCCGTGGTCGTCGAGTGCTCGGGCCGTCGAACACGCCGCGTGGACGTAGTCGGCGCCACGACGGAGCACCCACGACTCGATCGCGTCGCGGCCGTCGAGCGCGTCGACGGGCGTCCCCACGTCGTCGATCAGGATCCCGTCGATGGCAGCGGAGAACGCCGCTGAGCGGAGAAGTACGATCGCCTCCTCGACGCCATCGCAGAGACGGGCGACGTCCCGTTCGTCCTCGAGCATGTCGAGGTCGACGATCGGGTGGACATGGGGATCGTCGGAGGCGAGTCGCACCGCGCCCGCAGCACCGACCGGACGCATCAGTGCCACGAGGAGCACTGCGATGTCGGGCGGCGCGCCCGGTCCGAGGTGGTCGAGGGCGAGCACCTGCACCGGGTCGATCTCGAGCAGCGCACTCACCGAGAGTCCGTCCGCACCCGAGCGATCGCGCAGCCGGAGCGTGAGCGCCGCCGCCGGATGATCGGTGAGACCCCTGCCGACATCGGGGTCGGTGATGCCGGAGCGCAACAGGATCGCCGGCGTGTGGATCGCGCCGGCGCACAGCGCCACGGCATCGGCGTCGATCCGTGTACCGTCGGCGAGTCTGATCCCGCTCGCGCAGCCGGTGTCGTCGAACTCGACCACGTCGACCGTGTCGTGCGGCCGCGCCTCGAACCGGTCCTGTACCGGCCACAGGTACGCCTCGGCAGCGGTCACACGGTGGCCATGGCGTCGGGTCAGCGGTGCCAAGCGGGTGCGCGCGTCGGCCTCGAGCAGGATGCGAGCGAGGCGACCGACCTCGTCGGTGTGCGGGGTCTCGACGGGCACGAGGACCCGATCGAACATGTCGGCGGCATCGTGCCAACCCCACGACGAGTACAGCGCCGGGTCGCCGCGCAGTGCGACCATCGAGTTCACTGCGCTCGAACCACCCTCACCCCGACCGCGTGGGTACGGCACGCGTCGTGTGGTCGCCATGCGACGTGCCGTCAGACCGTCGTGGGTCCGGCCGGGCTCGGCCAGCGCCAGGAAACTGTCGGCGCCGCTGATCGACGCGGGTACCGCTCCCGCACGCAGCGCCGGGCCGGACTCGACCAGGGTCACGTCGTGTCCCGCATCGACGAGGCGGCGCGTCACGACGCATCCGGCCGAGCCGGCGCCGACGACGACCCACTTCATCCGGTCACCGGACGGTCGCCGCAGGGAGCCCGACGAGGTGCGCGGCGTCGTTGTACCGGTCGAGGCGCCAGGAACCGGGTGCAGACGACGTTGCGGTGGACGAGGGACCACTGAACGACGTGATCGCGGTGTTGAGGGTGCGGAGCTCGAAGCCACCGGCCATCGGGACGCCGAGCAGGATCCGGAACACGGCGTCGACCACGCCACCGTGGCACACGACGGCCACGTGGCGTCCTGCGAACTCACTGCACAGCGCTGCGAGTCCGCGCTCGACGCGTTCGTGGAACCGCCGCAGCGTCTCGCCCCCGGGGAAGATGTCGATGTCGCGGTCACCGGCCCAGTCCGGCGTGCCGTACCGCTCGACGTAGGCGTCGAAGGTCATCCCGTCGATCTCCGGACCCGGATCGTGCTCGCCGAGGTCGGGCCACTGCTCGATCTCGGGTGACGCGTCGACGCCGACGAGTGCGGGCCGCACGATCTCGGCGGTCTCGAGTGCGCGTGGGAAGTCGGTGGTGATCAACGCGTCGACCTCGGCTCCCTCCCGGTCGAGACGGTCGCGGAGTTGCTCGGCCTGGCGCCGGCCGAGCGGAGTCAGGCCCCGACAGGTCCGCTTCCCACCGATGATCCGCTCGACCGTGACCATCGACTCGCCGTGGCGGATCAACGTGATCGTCGTCCGCCCGCCGGACTCGGTGGGTCGGTCGGCCGAGCTGCTCTGTGATCGATCGTCGGCATCGGCGTCGATCGGTCTCGGGTCCACCATCGACGGGAGCGTAGGTGGTCTCGACGGCGTCGACCACTCCGGACGTCGACGCCCGTCACCACTCGCAGCGTCCTGCTACGACGACGCGCGCTCCGCGTGCGCGGCTCAAGAAAGCCGCCGGATCGACCGATGGAACTGTGATGTCCACCACCATCGAAGCGACGACTGCTGAGCCTGATCGCACCGAACCGTGCGACGACACACCCGTTCGTCTGCTGCTTCCACCGGTCACGGAGTTGCCGGTGCTGTTGCCCCCGCCCATCGGGCTCCCGAGCGCGCTCACGGCGCCTCCACCCCCGGTCGAGGCCCCGCCGGTGGTCGACTCCCCTCCGAGCGCACCGGTCGTCGCCGTCGCTCCCGGACCGTCGACGATGTTCTCGGCGGACGTGGCCCTGGTCCCTGCCGGCTTCGGCGTGCCCATGCTGCCGAGCCCTGCGCCGATCGTGCGGACCGCACCGCCCTCCGGACCCGGGACGGGCCCGGCGTTCGACATCAGTGAGTTCCTGGCCACACCGGGCCCGGGCCGCCAGGCGCCCACGAAGCCACGCGGGCGAGGCATCCGTCGGCTCGTGCTCGTCGCAGCCCTCGGCGCCGTCGGCTGGGCAGGATTCACCTACGGACCCGGCCTGTACGACGAGTACGCCGGCGACGGGCGTGGCACCGACGAGGTCGCTGCGCCGCTGGCGTTCCCGACGGCGTCCGGTGTCGACGCCCCGATCCGCACCGCCGAGTTCGTACTCGTCGGCCTCCCGGAGTCCCCCGGCGACACCTACCGGATCGTCACCGACTTCGAGACGGCCGTGAGCCAGGTCGACATCACCAGCGACGACGGCCCTGCGCTCCAGATCCTGACCTACGGCGACGACGCGATGATCCGCCGTGCCGATGCCGACGAGTGGTATCTCCTCGACCGCGGTCAGTTCCCGCTCGACGGTCGACTCGCGCGATCCGACTGGGTCCGCACGCTCGACGAACTCCTCCCGAGCAGCGTCCGTGGAGGCGCCGTGATCACCGATTCCACCGAATCGACGATCTCGGGTGTGGCCACACGGCGCCTCACGCTCAGCATCGATCCCGCACTGTTCGGCCCCGCACCGGCTCCCGTCACCGCGACGGACGCACCAGCGCCGGTCGAACCTCTCGCCCCGGCCACGGAGAGCGTGCCGACCGAGGCCGACACGTCGACGCCTGCCGCCACCCCGGGAGCGATGATCGACATCGAGCTGTGGATCGACGGGAACGGACTCGTGCGACAGGTCACGGGCGCACCGCCCCGACTCGGAGCCGAGACCATCACCATCGTGCGGACCAGCCCAGATTCCTGGATCCCGACGTACCCCCCGGCCGAACAGATCGCACCACTCACCGCCTCCGCACTGGTCGACCTCGGACTCTGAACCGGCCCGCGCTCGGGTCGTCGATCGACGAGGCGTGCCCGGCTCCGTGCGCGACGGCTCTGTGACAATTCCAGCGAAGGCTCGTCGGCCCGGCTTCGTGTCCGTATGGTCGCGTCGGTGTCCGTCTGGCATCGCATGACCATCCGTTCGATCGATCCCGATCCGCGCGTCCGACGAATCCGCGACGGCGCTGCCGCACTCGGCTTGCCGCCCGTCGGCGACGTGGAGGTGGCCGATCTGGTCCACGTCCGTGGAGATCTCACCGACGAGGACCGCCAGAAGCTCCACGGCCTCCTCGTCGATCCGCTCCTCCAGAAGGGCACCTGGTCCGTTCCCACCGGTCGCGCCGTCGAGATCGCCTTCCTGCCCGGGGTCACCGACACCGCCGGTGATGCCGTCGAGACCGCCGCCGCCATGCTCGGGCTCGGCGTCGACTCCGCCTCCACCGGTCTGCGCGTCGAGTTCCGCGAGGACCTCGACGACACCCTCGTCCATGCGCTCGTCGAGCGACTGCTGATGAACCCGATCATCGAACGATCGTCGATGGGAACGATCGAGCCGCTGGCAGCCGAGGACCACGACCCGTCCGTGACCGCACGCGTGATCGAGGTCCGAGGTCTCGACGACGAGGGCCTGGCGGCCGTCGGGGCGTCGCGTTCGCTGTACCTCGACCCGGAGGAGCTGCGGGCGATACGCGATCACTTCGAGTCGATCGGGCGCGATCCGACCGACGTCGAGATCGAGACCTTGGCGCAGACCTGGAGCGAGCACTGCGCCCACAAGACGTTCCGTGCCGTCATCGACGCGACCGAACCGGGCGGTTCCTCCTCGACCCGCCGCGAACCACTGATGAAGCAGCTGCGGTCCTGCACCGAAGAGATCGACGCTCCGTTCGTCCGCTCGGCCTTCGTCGGGAACGCCGGCGTGATCGAGTTCGTCGCAGGCACCACGCTCGCGCTCAAGGCCGAGACCCACAACCATCCGTCGGCGGTCGAACCCTTCGGCGGTGCGAACACCGGTGTCGGCGGCGTGATCCGTGACGTCCTCGGCATCGCCCACAAGCCGATCGCCATCACCGACATCCTGTGCTTCGGGCCCACGGACCTTCCCCTCGACGATCTCCCCGACGGATCGCTGCACCCGCGTCGGGTGCAGGAGGGTGTGATCGACGGCGTCGCCGACTACGGCAACAAGATCGGGCTGCCGACCGTGGCGGGGGCCATCCTCTACGACCCGGCCTACACGACCAACCCCTTGGTGTTCGCCGGATGCATCGGTGCCGCACCGACACGGGCGCTCCACGACGGACCACACGCAGGCGACCGGGTGATCCTGCTCGGAGGGGCGACCGGGCGCGACGGCATCCGCGGCGCCACCTTCTCGTCGGCCACGATGGACGCCACCACGGGTGAGGTCGCCGGCGCGAGCGTGCAGATCGGCGACCCGATCGTCGAGAAGCTGCTCATCGACGTGCTCGTCGGCGCCGAGGACATGTATACCGGCATCACCGACTGCGGTGCCGGCGGCCTGTCGTCGGCCGTGGGTGAGATGGCCGAAGGCGTCGGCGCCGACGTCGACCTCGGCCTCGTGCCGCGCAAGTACCCGGGTCTCGAGCCGTGGGAGGTGTGGCTGTCCGAAGCCCAGGAACGCATGGTGGTCTCGGTCCCACCACGGGGCGTTTCGGCATTGGCGAAGCGTTGTGAACAGGCGGGGGTGGCCTGGGCCGACATCGGGTCCTTCACCGGCGACGGCGTGCTCGTCGTGCGCAACGGTGACGAGACGGTCGCCGAACTCGACACCGCGTTCCTCCACGACGGCCGACCACAGCGCGAGATGAAGGCGGCCATGCCCGACCCGAAACGCAGTGGTGCCACCACGCGCACCGTCGAGGACCCTGCGGCCACGCTCCTGTCGCTCCTGCGACACCCGAACATCGCGTCCAAGGCCGCCACGATCCACCGCTACGACCACGAGATCCTCGGAGCAACGGTGGTCCGACCGCTGATCGGCGCCGCGTCCGACGGCCCCGCCGACGGCGTTGTGCTCGCGAACCCGCTGGACACGCACGGCATCGCGATCGGCATCGGGGTGAACCCGTGGCACGGCCTCCACGACCCCGAAGGCATGGCGTTCAACGCCGTCGACGAGGCGGTCCGCAACGTCGTGGCGGTGGGAGCCGACCCCGACCGCATCGCGCTCCTCGACAACTTCTCGTGGGGGGATCCACGTCGCGAATCGACGCTCGGCGATCTCGCCGCCGCCGTCGACGGGTGTTGCGCAGCGGCCTACATGTTCAACGCCCCGTTCGTGTCGGGCAAGGACTCGCTCAACAACGAGTACGTCGGCGCCGACGGACAGCGCCGAGCGGTCCCGCCCACCCTCGTCATCACCGCCGTCGGCCACGTGCCCGACGCCGATCGCTGCGTGACCCCCGACCTGCTCGGTCCCGGCAACGTGCTGATGCTGATCGGCTCCACGAACACCGAGTTCGCCGGATCCCACCTCGACCTCCTGCAGGGCGAGCCCGACGACCCGGGCGTGGCACCAGCGCCCGACCCCGACGCGGCGATGCACTACCGCCACCTCCACGCCGCCATCCAGGCGGGTCTGATCGTGTCGTGTCACGACGTGAGCGAGGGCGGGCTCGCCGTGGCTCTCGCCGAGATGTGCATCGCCGGACGGCTCGGCGCCACCGTCGACGACCTCCCCCACGAGGACCTCGTCACCGCGATGTTCAGCGAGTCGGCGGGACGACTGGTGGTGGAGGTCGAGGAGCGCAGCGTTCCGGCATTCCTGCGGATCATGGACCACGACGCCTTCCGCCTCGGGGTGGTGTCCGACTCCGGGACGCTCACGATCGCCGGAGTCGAACCCGTCGCCGTGTCCGACCTGGCCGACGCCTTCAACAGCCGAGCCACCCGGAAGGTGTTCCCATGAGTCGAGTTCCTGCCGTGGTGATCACGGGGCCGGGCACCAATCGTGACCACGACGTGGCCGCGGCACTGGAGTTGGCCGGTGCCGACGTCCGCATCGTGAGTTCGCGTGCGCTCGTCGACCGCCCGAGCCATCTCGGCGACGCACGGCTCGCCGTCGTCGCCGGCGGGTTCAGCTACGCCGACTCGCTCGGAGCCGGGAGGATGCTCGCGCTCGACCTCACTCTCGGGCTCGGCGACCGACTGCAGGACTTCGTCGACCGAGGCCGCCCCCTGCTCGGCATCTGCAACGGCTTCCAGGTACTCAGTCGCACGAGCCTCCTCCCCGGATCGCTCGGACACAACGCGCAGGGCGACTTCGACTGCCGCTGGGTCGTGCTCGATCGCGTCGAACGCAGCAACAGCATCTGGACCAAGGGCATCGAGGATCCGATCCACTGCCCGATCGCCCACGGAGAGGGTCGCTACGTCCACCCCGATCCCGAGTCGTTGGCGGCCGCCGGCCAGGTGGCCCTGCGATATCGCAGCACGAATCCGAACGGGTCCGTCGACGACATCGCCGGCGTGAGCGATCCGACCGGGCTCGTACTGGGGCTGATGCCTCACCCCGAGAACCACATCGTGCTGCGCCAGCACCCACACCATCGCCGTGGCGGAGGCGGTCCCGCACACCTGGGCCTGCGCATCTTCGAAGCCGGCGTCGCGCACGCCAAGAAGCTCTGATCCGAGGTGACCGTGATCGAACCGCTCACCGACATCGACCTTCCCCTCGCCGACCGTCGGGACGGCAAGGTCCGGATCTCGTACGCACTGGGCGGCGACCGCGCCGGTCAGCGTCTGTTCGTCACGACCGACCGCCTGTCGGCGTTCGACCGGATCATCGCCGGGGTCCCCTACAAGGGTCAGGTGCTGAACCAACTGTCCGCGTGGTGGTTCGAGCAGACCGCCGACATCGTCGACAACCACATCGTCGACATCCCCGACCCGCACGTCACCATCGCCCGCAGCGCCACGCCGCTTCCCGTCGAAGTGGTCGTGCGTGGGCACATCACCGGCGTCACCGACACTGCGCTGTGGACGGCGTACGCACGCGGGGAGCGCACGATCTACGGGCACGACCTCCCCGACGGCCTTGCGAAGAACGATCCGCTTCCCCAGCCGATCGTCACGCCCACGACCAAGGGGGAAGCCGGTACGCACGACACCCCGATCACCTGCGCCGACGTCGCCGCGAGCGGGCTCGTCGAGCCGGGACTGTGGGACCGGGTCCAGGCGGCGGCCTTGTCCGTGTTCACACGGGGCGTCGACCGTGGGCGGGCCTCGGGCCTGATCCTCGCCGACACGAAGTACGAGTTCGGCCTGGCCGACGACGGCACGCTGCTGCTCATCGACGAGGTGCACACCCCTGACTCGTCGCGCTGGTGGGTCGCCGCCACGTACGCCGCGCGGGTGTCTGCCGGCGAGGAACCCGAGAGCCTCGACAAGGAGGTCGTGCGTCGAGCGCTCGCCGATGTGGACTTCCGAGGCGACGGTGACGTCCCCGACCTGCCCCCAGAAGTCTGGTCGGCCACGACCGCGCGCTACGTTGACGCCTACGAGCGTCTCACCGGTGCGACGTTCGCATACGCCGACTACCCCGCAGCACCACGCATCGCCCGTGCGGTGTCGACCCTGGAGTGACATGAAACGTTCGATCCCGGTGCACGCCGTACCCGCCGTCTCCGATCACCCGCTCACTGCCACCGATCCGACCGGGGACGACGTGGCCCACGACGAGTGCGGCGTCCTGGGATTGTCCACGCCTCACGGCGACGGCGTGGCGCAACTCGCCTTCTTCGGGCTGTTCGCGCTGCAACACCGTGGCCAGGAAGCGGCCGGGATCGCGGTGAGCGACGGCAAGCGCACCCGCATGCACAAGGAGGCCGGCCTCGTCGCCAACGTGTTCACGCCCGAGGCGCTCGCGCCGCTCACCGGCTACCACGCGATCGGCCACACCCGGTACTCCACGACCGGCTCGAACGCCGAGCGCAACATCCAGCCGTTCCTCGTCGAGACGATGCACGGTCCGCTGTCGGTCGCCCACAACGGCAACCTCGTCAACGCCACCGCGCTACGCGACGAACTGCTGCACAAGGGCTTCGGACTCACTGCGACGAGCGACACCGAGGTGTTCACCCTGATGCTCGCCGCCGCCGGTGGACGCACCTGGCAGGAGCGGATCGAGCGCACGCTCCCGGCATGGAAGGGTGCATTCTCGCTCGTCATCCTGGCGTCCGATCAGGTCATCGCCGTCCGCGATCCGTGGGGCTTCCGTCCGCTGTCGGTCGGTCGCCTGCCACACGGTGGTCACGCCGTCGCATCCGAGACCTGCGCCCTGTCCACGCTCGGTTGCGTCGACATCGACGAGATCCAGCCGGGTGAGATGGTCACGCTGCGCGGTGCCGAGATCGAGCGCCAGCAGGTGCTGGCCCCGCAGACCAACAGTGCACGCTGCACGTTCGAGTTCGTCTACTTCTCCCGACCCGATTCGGTGTGGGACGACAAGTCGGTCCACCACGTTCGCCAACAACTCGGGCGTGAACTCGCCCGCGAGTCCTTCGTCGAGGCCGACGTGGTCATCCCCGTGCCCGACTCCTCGATCCCTGCCGCCATCGGGTTCGCGAACGAGACCGGCCTCCCGTTCAACGACGGGCTGATCAAGAACCGCTACATCGGCCGCACGTTCATCGAGCCGACCCAGGACATCCGCGAGCGCGGGGTCGCCCTGAAGTTCAACGCGCTGTCCGAGAACCTCCAGGGCAAGCGGGTGATCATGATCGACGACTCCCTCGTGCGGGGCACCACCGCCGGTCCGCTCGTCAAGCTCGTGCGCGACGCAGGCGCCAGCGAGGTGCACCTGCGGATCACGTGCCCGCCGATCACGCACGCGTGCCACTTCGGGGTCGACATGGGCCACGACGGGGATCTCATGGCGGCCCAGAAGTCCGTCCAGGAGATGCGCGAGCACATCGGTGCCGACAGCCTCGCATTCCTCTCCCTCGACGGGATGATGCGCGCCGTCGCCGGGCGCGAGAGCGGTTCCGACGACGGGTACTGCAACGCGTGCTTCACCGGCGACTATCCGATCGCCGTCGGTGACGCACAGGCCAAACTGGCCTTCGAAGGCGTGTTGAGTTGACGCTCGGATTCACCCGTCCGGCTCGGGGGCCGGGCCGACGCCGTGCGTCTGCGGCAGTGCACCGCTCCGTCTCCG
This sequence comes from Ilumatobacter sp., assembly GCF_039969435.1. Classification (GTDB taxonomy): domain Bacteria; phylum Actinomycetota; class Acidimicrobiia; order Acidimicrobiales; family Ilumatobacteraceae; genus Ilumatobacter_A. The sequence continues at coordinate 289,874 of NZ_JBDVNU010000036.1, read as the reverse complement.
AAGGGTTCGTCCGATGCGTGTCCTGATCCTGGGCGGCGGGGGCCGCGAACAGGCCATCGCATGGGCGTGCAGGCGATCGGGGCACGACGTGCGGATCTCGCCCGAGTTGGGTGACGCGTCGTCGACCGACACCGATCTGGTGATCCCGGGCCCCGAGGCGGCACTGGTCGCAGGCGCCGCCGACGAGTGTGCGGTGCGCGGAATCCCCTGTTTCGGTCCGACTGCGGAACTGGCGAAGCTGGAGGGTTCGAAGGGCTACGCCCGTCGACTCGCATCCGATCTCGGGATCCCCGGTCCGGTATTCGCCCGGTTCGATCCGTCGACCTCGAGCCAGATCGTCGACGATGCCCGCGCCTGGTGGCGTGAGCTCGGGCGCCCCGTCGTGGTCAAACTCGACGGGCTCGCCGCCGGCAAGGGCGTCGTCGTCCCCGACTCCGACGGCGAGACCGATGCCGCGATCATCGACGCCGCGTCGGCCGGCGCGTTCGTGTTGGAGGAACGGATCTCCGGCCCCGAGTTCTCACTCGTGGCTCTCTGTGACGGAACACGGGCCGTCGCGCTGCCCCTCGCACAGGACCACAAGCGGATCGGCGAGGGTGACACCGGACCGAACACCGGCGGGATGGGTGCATTCGCTCCGGCGCCGGTGCCCTTCGACCCCGACGACCTCCTGGCCACCTTCGTCCAACCCGTGATCGACCACTTCGCTCGAGCCGGAACGCCGTACGTCGGCGTGATGTACGCCGGGCTCATGTTGACCGCCGAGGGACCGCGTCTGATCGAGTACAACGCACGATTCGGGGACCCCGAGACCCAGGCGGTGCTTCCGTTGCTCGAGACCGACCTCGCAGAACTCGCTCTCGCGGCGACGAAGGGCGACCTCTCGACCGTTCCGGTCGTGACTCGATCGCGCTTCGCTGTCACCGTCGTGGCCGCCGCCTCCGGGTATCCGAACTCGCCGCAGTTCGGTGCGGTGATCACCGATCGTGTCGAGGCGGCGACGTCGTTCGACGACCTGTCCGGCGGTGTGGCGTTGCGGTTCGATGCCGGCGTCTCGCCCGACCGGACCGCCGCCGGCGGCAGGGTGTTGGCGGTCACCGGGATCGGACACGATCTCTCCGAGGCGCGACGACTCGCGTACGAGCGAATGGATGCGATCGCCTTCGACGGGATGCAGGTCCGTCGTGACATCGCGTGGCGCGCTCCGGGTGCAGCCCTCGTGTCGTACGCCGACGCGGGCGTCGACATCGACGAGGGGACCCGGGCGGTCGCGGAGATGCGCGCCGCCGTCGAGTCGACACACGACGTCGGGTCGGGGCGTGGTGTCCTGCACGGCGTGGGGAGCTTCGGCGGCGTGTTCTCCGGCGCCGCGATCAAGGAACTCGACGACCCCGTCCTCGTCGCGTCGACCGACGGCGTCGGAACGAAGGTCGAACTCGCCGCACGACTCGGGCGGGTGCGCGGCGTGGGCACCGACATCGTCAACCACTGCATCGGTGACGTGCTCGTGCAGAACGCGCGACCGCTGTTCTTCCTCGACTACATCGCGGCGAGCGTGCTCGACGCCGACATGGTCGCCGAGATCGTTTCCGGGATGGCCGAAGCGTGTCGAGTCGCCAACTGCGCCGTGCTGGGTGGTGAAACCGCCGAGATGCCCGGGGTCTACCAACCGGGAGCGTTCGACATCGCCGGCACGCTGATCGGCGTCGCCGAGCGCTCCGAGCTGCTCCCCCGCACCGACGTCGCCGCCGGCGACGTCCTGATCGGCGTCGCTTCCTCGGGACCGCACACCAACGGCTATTCGCTGCTGCGCACGGTGTTCGCCTGGGCGCCGATGGACGTCGTTCCGGCCGGGATGGACCGCTCTCTCGGTGACGCGCTGCTCGAACCGCATCGCAACTATCTCGACCCGCTGCGCAGCGCACTCGACAGCGGTCACGTGAAGGCCCTCGCGCAGATCACCGGCGGCGGACTCCCCGAGAACCTGCCACGCGTGCTGCCCGCCGGAGTCGGAGCCGAGATCGATCTGGCGTCGTGGCCGATACCACCCCTGTTCCGCCTGGTGCGCGAACTCACACCGCAGATGTCGACCGACGAGCTGTACCGCACCCTCAACATGGGGATCGGCATGGTCGTGATCTGCAGCGAGAGCGACGCCGAAACGGTCCAGGCCTCGATCCCGGAGACCACCTGGCGGATCGGGCGCCTCGTGACAGGCGACCGGTCGGTCACCCTGCGCTGACCACACGGTCGATGTCACTCCCAGGCGTACGTTTACCACGGAGCGTGGTCGGGTACGACTCAGATCATGGATTCCCCCGATGTCCAGACCACCGACCGCAGCGGCGTGTTCGCAGATCTTCGTGACCTCGTCGAACGCAGCGGGCCGTTCCTCACGGCGATCGTTCCCGCACGCAGCGATGTGGCCGACGCCTCCGACCGTCTCCGGGTCGAGACCGGGAGTGCGCTTCGTGACGCTCCGTCCGAATGGTCCGACGACGTCCGAGCGATGGAGTCCGAGATCGCCGACCTCCACCACGGCGACGGAGCGGCACTGATCGCCATCCGGCCCCGTGGCGGACCCACGTTCTACGAGTTCGTCGCCGACGCTGTCCACCGACCGTCGGTGTCGGTCGGGCCTCTCCCCCGCCTCGCTCCCCTCCTGGAAGCCCGCCAGCGCACGATTCCCCACGTGGTCGTCGAGACCGACCTGGCCGGGGCCGACATCACCGCGTTCGACGGCGGCGACGTTGTCACGCAACAGCAGGTGGAGGGCGACACGACCCACATCCATCGCGGACATCCGGGCGGGTGGTCGCAGCGTCGCTACCAGCAGCGAGCCGAGAACACGTGGGACGACAACGCACGTGAGGTGTCCGAGTCGGTGCGGGCCGTGGTCGAGTCCGTCGGCGCACGTCTGACTCTCGTCACCGGCCCGACACGAGCCCAGTCGATGCTCGTCTCACTCCTCGAGCTGCAGCGAGTGGCCGTGCGGGCGATCGACGCCGGCGACCCCGACGGAATGGCCGACGAGATCGTCCGGCGCGTGGCCGACGTGCACGCCTCCGACACCGTGGCGGTCCTCGATGAGGCGAAGGAACGCATCGAGCATCGGGCCGACTCGGCTCGCCACGTCGAGTCCGCGCTCGCCGAGGGGCGAGTCCAGACCCTGCTCGTTCACGATTCCGGCGAGCCGTCGGACGGCGGCGACGACCGCCTGATCGACCGGTGCATCGCTGCGGCGCTCGCCACCGATGCCGACATACGCGTCGTCCCGAACGTCGCCCTCCTCGACCAGGGGGTCGCAGCGATCCTGCGCTGGTGACGCTCACGGATTCCGGCTGAACGGTTTGTTCGGTCCGATGCGTCGGCCCATCGCTCGTCGGTAATGTCGGGTGATGGGTCGCCCGCGGATCGTCGTGTTGATCTCGGGGACCGGTTCCAACCTCCAGGCCGTCGTCGACGCGTGCGCGGCGGGCCACATCGGCGCCGACGTGGTGGGCGTCGTGTCCAACGATTCCGATGCGTACGGACTGGTCCGAGCGGACGCCGCCGGGATCGACACCCGACTCGTCGTGGCGCACGCCGACGAGAGTCGTCAGGCGTACGACACGCGCCTGGCCGACGCGGTGGCGTCGTTCGATCCGGACTGGGTGCTGCTGGCCGGCTGGATGCGACTCCTCACGATGGCGTTCCTCGACCGCTTCACCGGCGTGGTCGTCAACCTGCACCCCGCACTGCCGGGCGAGCTCCCCGGGACCCGATCGATCGAACGAGCCTGGGCCGAGGCGCTCGCAGGCGATCGCTCCAGCTCCGGCGTGATGGTCCACCTCGTCCCCGACGAAGGCGTCGACGACGGCCCGACGCTCGGTTCACGGGTCGTTCCCGTGGACACCTCTGGCACACTGGAGCAGTTCGCCACCGACGTCCACGACGCCGAGCACGCGCTGCTCGTCGAGGTGCTCGCGTCCCTGTGCGCACCGACGACGACTGATCAGGAAGGTCCCCCGACATGACCGACACGCCTCGTGCACACCACAACGTGAACGACGACTTCTTCGACCGGTTCGAGGCCTTGACGTTCGACGACGTCGTGGTCATCCCCGGCTGGTCCGAGACCCTCCCCGACGCCGTCGACACGAGCGCAACCTTCGCCGCCGACATCGAGCTCGCCGTGCCTCTCGTCTCGGCAGCGATGGACAGGGTGACCGAGGCACGCATGGCCGTCGCGATGGCCCGTCACGGCGGGATCGGCGTGATCCACCGGAACATGTCGATCCCCGACCAGGCGGCCGAGGTGCAGAAGGTCAAGCGATCCCAGTCGGGGATGATCACCGATCCCGTCACGCTGCCGCCCACCGCCCTGTTGCACGAGGCCGAGTCGTTGATGAACCGGTTCAAGTTCTCGGGCGTGCCGATCACCGACGACGACGGCCACCTGGTCGGCATCCTCACCAACCGCGACATCCGCTTCTGCGAAGGCGTCGACTTCGATCGTCCGGTCTCGGACTTCATGACCACCCGCGACGGGCCCAGCGGCCTGATCACCGCCGAGGTGGGCACCTCACTCGACGAAGCTCGCGCGATCCTCCAGAAGTACCGGATCGAGAAGCTCCCGCTGGTCGACGGTGCGGGCGTCCTCGCCGGGCTGATCACGGTGAAGGACATCCAGAAGCGTCTGGACTACCCGAATGCATCACGCGACGGTCGTGGTCGTCTGCGGGCCGCAGCGGCCGTCGGCGTGGGAGCCGACCTCGAGGAGCGAGTCGCCGCGCTCGTCGAGATGAGTGTCGACGCGGTGTCGATCGACACCGCCCACGGACACTCGGCGAACGTCGTGAAGGCGATCGAGCGCATCAAGGGATCCTGGCCGGAGCTGCCCGTCACCGCCGGCAACGTGGTGACCGAGGAGGGCGTCGAAGCACTCGTGAAGGCCGGAGCCGACGCGATCAAGGTCGGCGTCGGTGCGGGTTCGATCTGCACGACCCGGGTGGTGTCGGGCGCCGGCATGCCGCAACTGTCGGCGATCTGGCACACCACGCGCCGTGCCCAGCAACTCGGCGTGCCGATCATCGGCGACGGCGGCATCACGTTCTCGGGCGACATCGTCAAGGCGATCGCCGCCGGCTCCGAGACGGTGATGATCGGCTCGCTCCTCGCAGGGACCGAGGAGTCCCCCGGCGAGATGGAACTCATGGACGGACGCCGGTACAAGAGCTACCGAGGCATGGGTTCGATGGGGGCGATGACCGGCGACAGCGCCGACCGGTACGCCACGAGTCAGACCGAGTCGGGCCGGTCGGCCGTGGGAGCCGCGAGTCAGAAGCTCGTGCCCGAGGGCATCGAGGGGCGGGTGCCGTATGCGGGGCCGCTCGGTGACGTCCTGTACCAACTCGTCGGTGGTCTCCGCTCCGGCATGGGGTACGCGGGGGCCTCGACCCTCGGTGGTCTGCGACAGGCCCGATTCATGCGGGTCACCACGGCCGGGCGCGAGGAGTCGCACCCTCACGACGTCACCATCACCGCCGAGGCGCCCAACTACCAGCGCGGCGGCTGATCGACCGCGCGGAAGGTCGGCGACGCCGGACGGACCCGTCGTCAGCTCTGGACGAAACGCTCGGAGAGGTGTCGGGCGATCTCGGAGATGGCGTGAGGGTCCAGTGGTCCCCGACGATCGAGGGTCGCGTCGAGTTGCTCGGGTGACAGGATCTCGATCGCATCGCTCGTCATCGCCGCCTCGTTCCGTCCGGCGACCATGAGCACGCAACGCACCTCGACGCCGTCGGAGCCCACCCGCCCGAGGGTGCCGGTGACCGCTCTGCGTGCGGTCCGGATCCGCTTGACGGTCGTGGCCTGATCGACGCCGTCGACATGGACGCGCTCCGATCCTCGTCGCTTCGCGACGGTCACCACACCGGCCGTCGGACACTGCTCGATCACGAAGACCCCGGTGGGGGTCACCACGATGTGTCCGATCTTCGATCGACTCCTCGGAATCCGACGATTCGACAAGGTCACCGGGGCGCTCGTGGCGGCTTCGGCGGTCGTGAGCGGAGGCGCCGAGCTCGACACCTCGTCGCCCGGCATCGCCGACGACAGGGTCACCCGGCCCGCCGGCTCCTGGACCGCCGGCAGCCGAGGCTCGAAGATCGGCGACGCAACGGGCCGGTCGTCGTTCGTCTGCGGAGACGTGGGTTCGCCCCGCATCGGCGCGAAGGTCGCCGACACGGTGTGCGGCACGGTGGACGCTGCGTTCGGGCGAGCGATCCGCACGGTGGGGAACGGAGGGGGCATCAGCATCGACCGGAGACCCGTGGGCGGAGCGAACCCGATCGGACCCGCACCGTCGCGCACGTCCTGAGGGGACTCGACGACCTCGATCCCGGCGACGGAGTGCGCGTCGTCGGGCAGACGGGGAAGTTCGATCTCGGCCGTGTCGTCGTCCTCCCCGACGATGCCGGCGGCCGATGCAGCGGCGACGAGTGCGACCGCGTCCGCAGCCGAAGCCGCCGACTGGACGTCGAACACATGCAGAGCCGGTGGTGCGAGGGGGTCCGAGATCGGCGTCGATTCGGGGTCGGCGATGCCAATGCCTTCGTCGACGCCGGGTCCTTCGACGACCTCGGATCGGCCCGGTACGTCGGGACGACGCGATCGCGTCACGGTCGCGACGACGAGGCGATGCCCTCGAACCTCTTTCGACGCACACGGAGCGCACTCGATCGCTCCTGCCAGAGGGTTCCAGGTGAGGGTCGCACCATCGTCGATCGACGCCGTGCAGGAATCACATCGGACCTCGACGTCGACGGGCTTGGTCGTCGAGATCATCGTCGACACACGTTCGTTCGTCACGACGCACCCACAGCGGTGAGTGACGACGCGGCGACGACGGCGTCTCGGTCGCGGACGGCGACGGGAGCCGACATGGCTGCCCCGGCCGTCTGTGTGGTTTCCGTGAAGAACACATCTGTGCTTCGGCATGGATTCCCGCACCTTGAGCAGTTGTCACGCACCCCCACACCCGGCCGACGGCCGCTGGACCGATGGCCGGATCGGCCGGTCGGTAGCGTGCCGGGATGCGTCGGGTAGCCATCGTGGGTTCGTCCGGTGCCGGCAAGTCGACGTTGGCGAACGCGATCGGCGACCGGCTGGGACTCACGTTGATCGAGCTCGATGCGCTGATGCACGGTCCCGACTGGACACCGACACCCACCCCGGAGTTCCGTGCGAAGGTGGTGGCGGCGATCGAGGCGACAGGGGACACCGGCTGGGTGACCCCCGGGAACTACCGCTCGGTCGCCGACATCGTGCAGCGTCGGGCCGACACGATCGTTTGGCTCGATCTGCCGCGCCGGGTCGTCGTGAGCCGACTGGTGCGGCGCTCGTTGCGTCGCGTCGTCACCCGTGAGCGGGTGTGGGGCGGAAATCGCGAGACGTTGCGCAACCTGTTCTCACGAGATCCGAGACGCAACGTCGTCTTGTGGTCGTGGCAGCACCACGACGACTACCGCACCGTGTACGAAACCTACGCGGACGGCGATTTCTGGGCGGCTGCACAGGTTCACCGACTGCGGTCCAGCGCGGAGGTCGACGCATTCGTCGACTCGCTCCACAACGTCGACTGAGTCGACGGTCTCAGTCGACGAAGCCGGCGATCACGTCGGCGAGTTCGGCAGAGGGGTAGAACTCGACGCCCTCGATGGTGCCATCGAAGAACGTCGGTATCCACTGGAGCCTCCCCTCGCGCCACCAGTACAGGTGCGGGCTCACCGAGCCGGGCCCCTGCTTGAACAGTTGTCGGGTGATCGGGATCATGCCGGCGATGGCCGTCCGCACCTCGGCACCGTCGACGGGGTGGACGAGCATGCTGTGTCGCAGCGGCATCGACACGATCGCTCCCGTCGTCCCGATGTGGGCGATCTCGGCCACTAGACGATCGACCACTCCGATCATCCCGGCGGTGAACGACCGCTCGCCGAAGACGTGGATGATGTCGACCCCGCCGATGTCGATCGTGTGGATCTCCTCGGGGGCCTCGAACATCTCCGTCTGGGCCAAGGCGCTCCGCCATGCCTCGTCGAGGTCCCACCCGCGTTCGGTCACCTCGGTGACCGGAACGCAGCGGATCGCATCGGCGACGTCGATGGCGAGGACCTGGACGATCCCCTCGGCGAAGGGGCGTGCGCCCAGTGCCCGCAGCGTCACCTCGTCGTCGGGCGTGTCCGGGACCAGACGCACCCGGAGATCGAACATCGAGAACGGTTCGACGATGTCGTGGAGGTGGGCGGTCATGGTGCGGAGGTGGTCGACGATCAACGGGCGCCACTGGTCGGGTGGACGCAGGTGACAGTGTTGCGCGAGTTGCAGCAGACCGACCGAATGGCCGTGACGGAGTCTGATCGCGCCGGCCCCGATCGTGGAGACCGCCAGGTCGAGTTCACCCACCACGTCCCACAACTCGCAGTGGAAGTCGAGCCACTCCGACGCATCCATGAAGTCGAAGTCCAGCGGTCGGGCGGGCGTCGGAGACCGTCCCGGTCGACCGTCGTCGGAGTGCTCTGTGGGACGCATCGACTGTTCCTCGCTCGGGTCGACGTCAGGGTCCTGATCGTCGTGGCAACGTTTCACGTCGTTGATCGGTCGCGAGTCATGGCACCTTGAGAGATCCGGGTGTGCCCCGAGGTGACGCGCCGTTCGCCGATCGCATGACCCCGCTCACTCGATCGGGCGAAACGGCGCTCCCGAGGACGGAGATATCGTGGGAGCGTGTCTCGATCGGTGTCCGCGACCGACTCCACGGCTGCGAGCGAAGCGCAACGGCTCCGGGAACTCCAACGTCTGTTGCTCCCTGCCTCGCTCCCTCCGGTCGGTTGCACCGAGGTCGGCGCCGGCTATCGGTCCCACAACGACGACCTTCGATTGGGAGGCGACTGGTACGACCTCGTGGATCGGCCCGATGATCAGGTCGTGGCGATCGTCGGAGACGTGGTCGGGCACGGACTCGGCCAGATCGGCGTGATGGGCCAACTCCGGGCGGCCACGAACGCACTGAGTCGCTGCTGCGCCGAACCCCACGACGTCGTCGCACATCTCGACGGATTCGCGCGGGACTTCCCGGGCGCGTCGATGACATCGGTGATCGTCGTCATGCTCGACGGGACCACCACGGGACGGATCGCTGCGGCCGGCCATCCGCCGATGCTCCACGTTCGCGGCGATGGTGGATGGGACGTCGTCGGTGAGGGCATGCGCCCCGCTCTCGGTTTCCACGTCGACCTCGCGGAGCCGGTGCGCTTCACGTACGCAGTCGACGACCTCCTCGTGCTGTTCAGCGACGGACTGGTCGAACGGCGGGACGGTTCCTGGGACACGCGTGTCGAGCGCGTCGCCGGTCTCGTGCGCGATCACTTCGAGGAGTCGTGCGCCGACATCGTGCGGATCGTGCTCGACGACGCCGTCGCCGATTCCGAGGACGACATGGCGCTGATGATCATGCGTCCGCGCAATCACCGCGCCCCCGACCACTTCCTGCGTCGCCTCGACGATCCCGTGGTCGTCGCTTCGTAGCCGGGCGCCCATCGCCTGACCGTGCGTCGCGTCGGTCAGGCGAGTGGCGGTGCGTTTCGGGCCACTCGAACTCCGTCGAGTGGTGCTCACGCAGGACGGGTCAGGCCAACAGGTCGACGAAGGACTCGAGTTGGCGAAGGTTGCGGCACTCGTACACGCCGTCGGTGAACGTGCCGTACTCCCCCACGATCGAGTCTCCTGTGTTCCAGTAGCTCCGGGGCTCCGGGTTCAGCCAGTACACGTGGCGGGCCTTCTTCTGGATCTCCTTCACGACCCAGGCCTGGCTCGCGTGGTAGTTGTTGCGTGCGTCGCCGAGGAACAGCACGGTCGACTTCGGGCTGACGTCCTTGCCGTGTTCGTTCCACCACGCCTCGAAGGCGTGTCCGTAGTCCGAGTGCCCGTCGACCCACACCACGTCGGCCTCGGTGTTGACCCGATGGATCGCTTCCTGGATGTCCTCGGTGGCCTTGAAGTAGTCGGTGACCTCGTCGATTCCGTCGATGAACACGAACGAACGGACCTTGCTGAACTGGTTCTGGATCGCGTACACCAGCATCAACGTGAAGCGCGCGAACGCAGCCACCGATCCCGAGATGTCGGCGATCACGATCAACTCGGGCTTCGCGACACGCGGCGCCTTGAACTTCGGGTCCGCCGGCACGCCGCCGTAGCTGAGCGAGTGGCGCACCGTGCTGCGGAAGTCGAGCGGACCCTTGCGCTTGTGCTTGCGTTTGCGGGCCAGACGGGCGGCGAGCTTGCGGGTCAGCGGCCCGAGCGACTTCTTGAGCGCCTGCATCTCGTCGCGTGACGCGTGCATGAACTCGACGTCCTCCGGCAGCGGCTTGCGCAGAGTCTTGGCCATCGCTTCGGCGCCACGGTCGGCGACCAGGCGCCGACGGATCTCGGCCTCGATCTCGCCTTTGAACTTCTCGATCCGGTCGCTGAACTCCTCCTTCTCCAGACGTTCCTCGAGTGAGGTGAGTTCACCGCCGGTCTCCTCCTTGGACGCCTGCATCATCTTGTCGAGCATGTTGTCGAGGTCGAGATTGCGCAGCGTGCGATAGAGGTAGTACGTGCCGCCGACGGGGCGGCCGGGTTCCATCCCGGCGAAGCGCTGCACGGCCTGTTTGGCCATGGCGCGCATCATGCCCTGGTCGCCGTTCATCAGCGCCTGCATCAGCATCTTGGCGATCTCTTCGGGAGTCATCCCGTCCATGCCGCCCTGGCCCTGGCCTTCGCCCTGCTGCTGCTCCTGCATCTCGCGCCACAGGTCGTCGATCGCGCTGTCGCCGTCCCCATCGGAGATCTTGTACTCGGGCCCGCGGAGGCTGAAGTACACCTCGAACACGGTCTCGAAGCTGCGCCAGTGCGAGTGGTTCTTGATCAGCGTGGCGCCGAGGGCGTACTTGAAGGCATCGCGATCCTCGATCGGGATGTGCTGCACCGCCTGCATGGCGTCGAGGTTCTCCGTGAGCGACACGGGGAGCCCCGCATTGCGCAACTCCACGACGAAGCCGTTGAGCAGGTCGAGCATGCCGCCCGGCTGCTTGGTGTGCGAACCCACCAGATCGGTCATCGGGCTCGCTCACTCATCGATCGAGAGTTCCTTGGCGGCCTTCGCGATGTCGGTCTGGTACTTGAGCAGGATGTTCAGCGTGTCCTTCGCGATCTGCTCGTCGATCGTCTCGATGTTCAGCAGCATCAGCGTGCGGGCCCAGTCGAGGGTCTCGGACACCGACGGAGACTTCTTCAGGTCGAGTTGGCGGATGGAGCGCACGACGCGGGCGATCTGGTCGGCCAGGTTGTCGGTGATGCCCGGGGTCTTGGCCAACACGATCGCCTTCTCGCGTTCGAGCTGCGGGTAGTCGACGTGCAGGTAGAGGCAGCGCCGCTTGAGCGCCTCGGACAACTCGCGGGTGTTGTTCGAGGTGAGGAACACGAGCGGGATCTGCTTGGCGGTGATCGTGCCGAGTTCCGGGATCGACACCTGGTAGTCGGAGAGGATCTCGAGCAGCAACGCCTCGGTCTCGACCTCGACGCGATCCACTTCGTCGATCAACAGCACCACCGGCTCGTCGGACGTGATCGCCTCGAGCAGTGGCCGGGTGAGCAGGAACTCGTCGGAGAAGATGTCGTCGCGGACGTCGGTCCAGTCCTCGCCCTGTTCGACGCCGTCGGCGCCCTTCTCGGTCTGGATCCGCAGCAACTGCTTCTTGTAGTTCCACTCGTAGAGCGCCTTGGACTCGTCGAGTCCTTCGTAGCACTGCAGGCGGATCAGCTTCGCTCCGGTGATGTCGGCGACCGACTTGGCGAGCTGGGTCTTGCCCGTGCCCGCCGGCCCCTCGACCAGGATCGGCTTCTGGAGTCGGTCGGCGAGGTACACGATGCCGGCGATGCCGTCGTCGGAGAGGTACTGGGCGTCACGCAGTGAGTCGCGCACCTGCTGCACGCTCTCGAAACGGGGCTCGGCGTCAACCGTGAGTGCGGCATCGGGGATCGTCGTCATATGGGTCGAACTTACCGGTCGCTCGACGTTGCGCTGGAATCGGATCGTGCTCCGATGGCCTAACGTGCGTCACATGAGTCAGAACCTGCAGAGCTTCGTCAAGGGTGCATCGATGCTGCGCAGCGTCGTCAACCGGGTGCCCGCCGACCAGTGGGACAGTCCTTCGTGCTGCGAGGGCTGGACCGCCCGACACGTCGCCGGCCACATCTCGTGGGGACTCGAGACCGTGGCGAGCTTCGCCGAGGGCGGGGCGATGGCCGACGCGATGCCCGAAGCCGAACGTGCCGGTGACGACCCGGCCGCCACCGTGAGTGCAGCCGTCGACGCCGCGATCGCCGCCCTGGACCAGCCGCACGCCCTCGATCAGGACACCCCGTTCGGCATGCCGCTCGACGGGTTCCTGTCGCTGATGAGCGCCGACACGATGACCCACGCATGGGACATCGCCGATGCGGCCGGGATCGACCACGGCATCGACGACGCCAGCGCCGCTGCGGTCCATCAGGCGATCGGGCCGATGGCCGATCAGATGCGGGGCCCGGGCCGCTTCGGCGACGCGGTCCCCACCGACTCCTCGAGCGCCCTCGATCAGTTCATCGCGTTCACGGGCCGCACCAGCGTCCGTTGACCGGGGCCACCGGCGTCGGTGGCCGTCGTTCGTCACATCGTGCGCGCCACCGTCGGGTCGACCGTCACCGTGCCGGCGACCGGGTCGACCTCCACCCGAACCCCGTCGGGGATGTCGAGGGCGCCGGCCACGCCGACGATTCCGGGGATCCCCAACTCGCGTGCGATCACCGCCGTGTGGCACAGCAGGCCCCCCTGTTCGGTCACCACGGCGCCGGCCAGCGCCAGGACCGAATTGAAGGTGGGCACGGTGAACGGGGCGACGATCACGTCACCCGGTTCCACTCGATCGAACGCCTCGTCGGCGTCGGTCACGACGCGTGCAGTGCCGACGTACGCCTCGACGCCGATCCCCGTGCCGACCAGGACGCCCTCGGTCGGCGCACTCGCGTCGGCGGCTTCGAGAAGTCGGAGAACGGACAGCGAGATCGACATCATCTCCCGCATCGCTTCGGGGAGTGCGGCGAGGTCCGGTTCGACGGGCTCGGGGCCGAGGTGGGCCGGCGACTCGAACCCGGCACGTCGGAGTCTCACCTCGTCACGGGTCGCGACCGCCTCGGCTCGCGGCCCCACCTGCCCGCGCAGCGATGCCACGAGTTCGTCGCCGCCGAAGTTCACCACGTGCTCCGCTGAGACCAGGCGGCCGCCGGCGGCCAGACGCCGACCGGCTTCGAGCATCGCCGTGCGCAGCACACCGGTCGGCCACTCCACGGTGAGCGGGCCGTTCTCGTCGCGCAGCCCGTACAGGCGTCGTGCTTCGACCACCAGTTCGTCGAATCGAGCGCGCTCCCGATCCGGCACCTGTTGTCGCACGGCCGCCAGTGTCTCGTCGCCGCGTCGCTGCGCTCTCTCGGCGGTCGTGTGTTCGTCGAGCAACTGTGGGTCACCGAGCGACGCCACGGTCACGTCCGGAAGCTCGAGGAGCGTCCGGTCGGTGAGGTCGTAGCCCGTCGTGAGGCGGCCGCCGAAGTCGAGCAGATAGTCGTCGAGCAGACCCGCCACGTCGGCCCCGGCCGCTCGGACATCGTCGAGACTGCCGACCTCGACGCCACGCTCGTCGAGCAGCCGTGCGATCGGACGCAGCGCATCCATCGCCTCGCTCGTCGACGGTGACGCCCCGGCGAGCGTAGCCATCACCCACACCGGATCGATCCCCCACTCGTCGGTCGCAGCCAGGAGGCGGCCGATCGGACCGAGGTCGCTGACGTGGAGGCGGAAGTGCAACACGGCGGCCCGCCGACAGTGTTCGATGCACTCCGCGACGTGGTCGGCGAGCGCCGGTTGGTCGAGCGAGGCGACGTCGACCGATCCGAGCCGCCGGTTGGTGGCGATCAGGTCCGGCTTCCACTCGGAGTCCCAACGATCGGCCTCGGCGTTCCACACTCCGCTGTCCATCGCCGCGACCGCCGTTCGCACCCGCCGACGAAGACGAGGATGCACGGCGAACACGGCCCGCACGACCGGGTTCGGCGGCGGGCGGCGCGACCCGGCACCGCCTCCGATGATCGGCACGAGGCGTCGGTAGAACTGGCCGTTGACGAATCGGACGTCCATCGTCGCGAGCGGCGCACCGACCAGGTCGAAGCCTTCGGCGATGCCGCGTGGAGCTGCATCCTCCAGGATCTCGATCATCAGACGCGACACCGTCGGCGGGAAGTGCGACCGATCACGCTCCCACGTGCCCGGCCCCGGTGGTTCCCACGTCACGTCCATCCCGTCATCATCCCAGACGGCGGATCACCGGACGTTCTCCGCCACTCGACCGGCGTGCATAGTGTGACGCCGATGAGCGAGGCGTTCGAGGACCATGCAGTCGACCTGATCGACACGATGTCGACGATGCTCTCGGACCTGTCCGGTGGTGTCGACCATCGGGCCGAGTGCGTCATCGAGGCCTCGAACCTCGTCGCCGCCTTCATCGACGCCGACGGTCGTCACACGACCGACGAACTCGACGCGTGGATCGGTGCGATCGGCACGCGGCTGCGACCGTCGATGATCGTCACGCCGCAACAACTGCGCGACGACGACACGTTCGCCGGTCGCAAGGAGTGGCTCGACTCGCCGAGCACGATGTTCGACCTGCTGGTGCGGGCCGATGCCAAGGACACGAAGCGTCGGGCCAACGAGTACTACACACTGGCTCTGGCTCTCGCCCATGCCACGGCGGCCCTCGACCTGATCCCCTCGCCCGACGAGATCCGCGCAATCGATGCGTTCCGCTCGATGCTGCTCACCGCCATGGACGAGCACGGTGTTCCCCGACCCGGACGACCCGACGCTCCTGCGCCGGCCACTCGGGCGGGGGCCACCGAAGGTGGCGAGGCCATGATCGAACCGGAGGTCGAACTGCCTGCCGAGCGTCCGATCGAGGAACTCCTCGCCGAACTCGACGCGCTCATCGGACTCGACCACGTGAAGGAGGAGGTGCGACGCCTCACATCGCTGCTGCGGATCCAGGAACTGCGCGCCGCCCGCGATCTGCCCACGATCGAGACGTCGAAACACCTGGTCTTCAGCGGGAACCCGGGAACGGGGAAGACCACCGTCGCCCGGCTGCTGTCGCAGATCTTCCGATCACTCGGCGTCGTGACGAAGGGCCATCTCGTCGAGACCGATCGTTCGGGACTCGTGGCGGGCTTCGTGGGCCAGACCGCGACGCAGACCCGCAAGGTGTTGGATTCCGCGATCGGCGGCACCCTGCTCATCGACGAGGCCTACGCGCTGGCACGCGGCGGCGAGAACGACTTCGGCCTCGAAGCGGTCGACACGATCGTGAAGTTCATGGAGGACCACCGCGACGACCTCTCGGTCGTGGCCGCGGGCTACCCGGCCGAGATGCAGACGCTGATCGACTCCAACCCGGGTCTCCAGAGCCGCTTCACCCGCACCATCCACTTCCCCGACTACGACACCGACGAACTGATCGCGATCTTCGAGCTGATCGCCGGTGGCAAGGAGTACCACCTCGACGAAGCCGGGGCCGCACAACTGCGGTCCGTGATCGACGCCGAGCCGCGCGGACGTGGTTTCGGCAACGGGAGGTTCGTGCGCAACGTGTTCGAGGCCGCCGTCGGCCACCATGCGTTGCGTCTCGTCGACACCGACGACGCCGACATCGACGACGCCGAACTCACCACTCTCACCGCCCCCGACATCCATCCCGTCGACTGAACCTCTGTTGTCTGCTCCCGGACGGATCAACAGAGGTTCACGGCGAGCCCGGGCGGGCAAGTAGCGTCGGGGTCGCATGTGGTGGGTGCTGGTCCTCGTGGGTGTGGTGGTCACCGTTCTGGTGGTCGTCGGACTGTTCACCTCGCTCAAGTCCGACCGCCGCAGCAGCCTCGACCCGTTCACGGTCGGGGAACCCTGGCGACAGTTCGTGCAGGGCGCCACTCGTTCCGGCACCAAGTTGGGTCAGACCATCGCCGACGCGGAGCCGGGCCCTCTCCGGGACCGGATGACGGTGATCGCCGGGCGACTCGAGGACGGTCTCCGGGAGACGTGGGGCATCGCCCGTCGTGGAGATCAGATCGACGCTGCGATCGCACGGCTCGAACCCACCGCTCTGCGTTCGAAGCTCGCGACCCTGGAAACGCGGTCGGCATCGGGATCGACACCCGACATCGAGTCGGCGATCGCTTCGGTCGAGAGCCAGCTCGAGTCGGTGCGCCGACTCGAGCTGGAGTCGAAGAAGACCGCCGACCGGCTGCGCCTCACCCAGACCAGACTCGACGAGTTGGTCTCACGGGCAGCCGAGGTGGCCATCGGGGCGGGAGACACCGATGCGTACGAACACGACGTCGACGACCTCGTGATCGAACTCGAAGCACTGCGCCAGGCGGTCGACGAGACGAACCGACCCTGACGCTGATGAGCACCACGTGAGCGGACTGCTCAAGAGCAACCTCACCGTCGCTGCGGGAACCGCACTCTCACGGGTCACCGGCATGCTGCGCCTGACCGTGCTGGGCGGCGTGCTCGGAAGCACCGCGCTGAACGACGCCTACGTCAACGCCAACGAGACCCCGAACATCGTCTACGAACTGCTCCTGGGCGGCGTGCTGTCGGCCACGCTGGTCCCGCTGTTCTCCTCGTTCGCGGAGGACGCCGACGACGAGAGGGGGCGAGAATCGACGAACGTCGTGATCACGATGGCCGTCGCCCTGATCGCCGCACTCACCGTCATCGCCGTCGCCGCCGCACCGCTGATCTTCCGACTCTTCTCACTGCAGGTCGCCGACGACATCGACGCCGACGTGTTCCGTTCGGTCGGGACGACCCTCACGCGGATCTTCCTCATCCAGATCCTCTTCTACGGCCTCACCGGACTCGCCAATGCGTTCCTCAACAGCCGGAGGCGCTTCTTCGCGGCGGCGTGGAGTCCGGTGCTGCCGAACCTGATCATCATCGTCACGCTGCTCTCGCTGCCGTCGCCGTCGAACGGGTGGTCACTCGACGACGTGCTGACGAACGACCGGTTCCGGTGGACGCTCACGCTGGGCGCGACCCTCGGGATCGGGGCCATGGCCGCGACGTTGATCCCCGCCGCGCTGCGCACCGGATTCAGGTTCCGGTTCGAGTGGCAACCGCGACACCCCGCCGTCAGACGTCTGCTCGGCCTGTCGTTCTGGACCTTCGGATTCGTCGGCGCGAACATCGCGGCCCTCGTCGTCGTGAAGAACCTCACCGTCCCGGGCTCCAGCGACACCTTCGCCTACGTCGCTGCGTTCACCTACTTCGTCCTCCCCCAGGGTCTGCTCGGCGTGTCGATCGCGACCACGTTCCAGCCGGAACTGGCGCGCTCGGTGGCGCGTCGCGACAAGGCGTCGTTCGTCACCACGATGTCGATCGGCGTGCGGATGACCGGCCTGCTCACGATTCCCGCCGGCATCGGTCTGTTCGTGCTTCGTCGCCCGCTGGTGGGCCTGTTCCTGGAGAACGGCGAGTTCGACGCCGACGGCGCCCTCAACGTGTCGCGCGCACTCGCGGGGCTCGCACTCGGGCTCGGAGCGTTCTCGATCTACCTCTTCGTCCTGCGCGGCTTCTACGCCCACAAGGACACGAAGACCGCATTCAAGGTGAACGTGGTGGAGAACGCGATCAACATCCTGCTCGCCGTCCTGCTCGTGGGTTCCTACGGAGTGCTCGGACTCGGAGCGGCGTACGCGCTCGCCTATGTCATCAGTGCGTTCTGGGTCCTGCAGATCATGAGCTACAAGGTGCCCGGATTCGAGCTGCGCCCGATCCTCGTCAGCCTGTCCAGGATGGTGGTCGCCGGCGCACTGATGGGCGAGGCCGTGTGGGTCGTGGCCCGCAATGTCGGTGGCAACGTCGGCGTCGACGCCGTCCTGCGACTCGGCGCGGGCACCGTGGCGGGAATCGCCGTGTACTTCGGCCTGCTGGCCGTGATGGGCGCACCCGAACTCGACGCTCTGAGGCGGCGTCTCCCGGCACGTTCGTCGGGGCGTCGACCGACTCCCGCCGACTAGCATGTCGCGATGTTCAAGTACATCAAGAGGCAGTGGAAGTACTTCGTCGCGAAGATCACCGGGCGGGCCGAGGCCAATGCCGACCCGAAGGTGCAGCTCGAACAGGCCATCGGTGAGGCACACAGCCAGCACAAGCGCCTCAAGGAGCAGGCTGCCAACGTCATCGCCAACCAGAAGCAGAGCGAAATCCGTCTGAACAAGAAGATGGAGGAGCTGAGCAAGCTCAACGGCAATGCCCGCCAGGCACTGATCATGGCGAGCGACGCCGAGAAGGCCGGCAACACCGAGAAGGCCACCCAGTACACGAGCGCCGCCGAGATCATCGCCGACAAGCTGATCTCCGTCGAGGCCGACGTCGAATCCCTCAAGGCGATGGTGCTGGAGTCCACCCAGGCGTCCGATCAGGCCAAGGCCGCCGTCAAGCAGAACTCCCGTCTGCTCCAGGAGAAGATCGCCGAGAAGTCGAAGCTGATGAGCCAGCTCGATCAGGCCCAGATGCAGGAGGAGATGAACTCCGCCATGGCATCGCTGACCGAGACCGTCGGTGACGACGTCCCGACCTTCAACGAGGTCCAGGAGAAGATCGAGGCCCGTTACGCGAAGGCGAAGGCGTCCGCCGAACTCCAGGAGGTCACCGTCGAGAGCCGCGTGCTCGAGATCGAACAGGCCACGGCGAACGTGGAGGCGCAGAGCCGCCTGTCCGAGCTCCGTGCCGAACTCGGTCTCGATGCGGCGCCGCAGGCCCAGGCGGTCGAGGCCGGCGAACCCCAGGCGCAGCCCGGCACCAGCTGATCCCTTCGATCGGTCCCGGCCGGCCGATTCGCCGGTCGTTCAGACGATGACGAGATCGTCGCGGTGGATCACGTGGGACCGACCGTCGGGCAACTCACTCGTGCGACGCCCGACGGCTGCGGTCACGGTGCCCGCCGACATGGAACTGATTCCCCGTCCGAACTCCTCGCCCGTTCCGTCGACGATCCGCACCACGTGCCCGGTCTCGAACGCACCTTCGACGCGCACGACGCCGGCGGGCAACAGACTGTTCGGACGATCCGTGAGGGCGCGACGAGCACCGTCGTCGACCACGATCGACCCGGCGATGTCGGCCGCGAAGGCAATCCACAGCTTGCGCGCCGACAGCGTGCGTGTGTGCGGTTCGAACGTGGTGCCGACCAGTTCGTTCTGCGCCGACCCGGCGAGCACGCCGGGGCGTGACGCACGGGCGATCACGCTGCGGATCCCCGACCACGACGCCATCCGCGCCGACGTGAGCTTGCTGGCCATGCCACCGCTCCCCCGCCCGCTGCCTCCGGCATCGGCCGAGATCGACAGCAGCGGGTCGTCGGACCGCACGAACGGGATCAGCGTCGCGGTCGAGTCCCGACGGGGGTCGGCCGTGAACACCCCGTCCATGTCGGTGAGCAGGACGAGCACGTCGGCACCGACGCTGTTGGCGATCAGGGCCGCGATCCGGTCGTTGTCCCCGTAGCGCAATTCGTCGTTGGCGATCGCGTCGTTCTCGTTGACGACGGGCACCACGCCGAGTTCGAGCAGTCGTTTCATGGTCTGGCGCAGGTGGAGGTACTGCTCGCGGTACACGAAGTCGAACGGGTCGACGAGCAGCTGGGCGCCCACGAGGCCGTGCCGGGCGAACTCGACGTTGTAGGCCTCGACCAGTCGGCTCTGGCCGACCGCGGAGACCGCCTGGATCGTCGCCATGTCGGCGGGCCGCGACGGCATGCCCAGTGCGGCGACGCCGGCGGCGACGGCTCCCGACGAGACGATCACGACCTCGTCGCCTCGGCCACGCAAGGTCGCCACCTCGTCCGCGAGCCGCGAGATCGCTGCGACGTCGATCGCTCCGTTGTCGTCGGTGATCGACGCAGTCCCGATCTTCGCAACGATTCTCACGGCTGCATTCTGCCGTGCGTCGGGCGACTCGGGCGTGGATGCAGCGAGTCGCCGCGTTGACGCAGGGTCCGGGTCAGCGGTCGGGCGCGTAGTCGAAGCTGAATCCGCCGATCCAGATCACGTCGCCCTCCTCCGCGCCGGCCTTGGCCAGCATCTTGGGCACGCCGAGCTTCTCGAGGCGGTAGTCGATGTAGGCGAGCGCCTCGGGTGTGGTGACGTCGTTGAGCGCCACGACTCGCTCCACGTCGCGACCCAGCAGTCGGAACGATCCGTCGTCCTCCCGTGCCACCATGGCGCCGCTCGGCTCCGGGCGGATGACGATCAGCCCGTCCTCGTAGTCGACCGCCTGGCGCGCGTCGTGCACCAGAGCAGCCAGTTGACCGACGAGCGACGACACACCGTCACCGGTGATCGACGACATCACCTGACCGCTCCACTCCATCACCTCGAGGTCACCGTCGACGACCATGTCGGCCTTCGTCCCGATGACGACCCGAGGTCGTTCGAGCAGGTCGGGCTGGTAGTTGCCGAGTTCCTCGAGCAGGATGCGTTGCTGTTCGTTCGGCCAGACCTCGGCAGTCGGAGTGAGATCGATCATCAGACACAGAACGCGTGCCCGCTCGACGTGGCGCAGGAACTGGTGTCCGAGGCCCCTGCCTTCGCTCGCGCCTTCGATCAGACCCGGGATGTCGGCCACGACGAACTCGGTGTCGTCGTCGAGGCGGACGACGCCGAGGTTCGGCTCCAGGGTGGTGAACGGGTAGTCGGCGATCTTCGGCTTGGCCGCCGAGATGACACTGATCAGCGTCGACTTGCCGACGTTCGGAAATCCCACGAGCGCCACGTCGGCCATCAGGCGGAGTTCCAGCTTGAGCCAGCGCTCCTCGCCGTGTTCGCCCTGCTCGGCGAAGCTCGGCGCGCGTCGCTTGTTGGACAGGAACTTGTGGTTGCCACGCCCGCCACGGCCGCCGGCGGCCGCGAGCCACCGGTCTCCCTGGTTGTTCAGTTCGGCGTAGACCTCGCCGGTGTACAGGTCGCTGGCCTTGGTGCCGATCGGAACCTTGATCTCGAGCGACTGACCGCGACGGCCGTGCAGGTCCTTGCCTTTGCCGTGCACGCCGCGCTCGGCCTTGCGGTGCGGGTGGTCCTTGAACGCGAGCAGGGAGGCGACGTTGTGGTCGGCGACCAGCCAGATGTCGCCCCCGTTGCCGCCGTCGCCACCGTTCGGGCCACCCATCACGACGGGACCTTCACGCCGGAAACTGACACAACCGGCGCCGCCGTCGCCGCCCCGCACGTTCAGTTGACACTCGTCGACGAACTGGCTCACCCGTCCAGGCTAGGTCGTCCCGGCCCCCTTCCCAGGCCGACGCGACGACAGTGCGGACGTCGGCGTGCTCGTTCACAGGTGGAGCGACACGGTGTGGGGCCCGGTGTGGGACGCGGTGTGGCGCGCGGTGTGGCGCAGTTGGTCGCGTCGGAGAGTCCGTCCCAATACCATCACCTCGTGGATGACCTGCCGTTCCTGGACGACGCCGTGGAGCGCGCCGACCGATGGGCCTCGACGATGGCGGGGCACGCCGACGACGAGGTGGTGGTCGCTCACGCCGATTCCCACGCGACGGTCGGTGACGCGACGATCCTGACCCGCGAGGCGCGGGAGGAACGCGACGACGAACTGCTCGCCGGTCGCGCGACCAGGGCCGTCGGGGCCGGGAGCCGGGCCCGTGAGGAGGAGCCCGACCCCTACCGCACGTGCTTCGAACGCGATCGGGACCGCATCCTCCACGACTCGTCGTTCCGCCGCCTCGCCGGCAAGACCCAGGTCTTCGTCTTCCCGGGCGACCACCAGCGCAACCGGATGACCCATGCGCTCGAGGTCGCACAGGTCGCCCGCTCCGTGGCGCAGTCGTTGAGTCTCAACGTGCCACTCGTCGAGGCGATGGCCATCGGTCACGACTGCGGGCACGGCCCCGGTGGGCACGCCAGCGAGGACGCACTGTCACCGTTCCTGGAGGAGGGCTTCGACCACGCCCCGTGGGGTGCCGACGTGACGTTGCGTCCGCTCAACCTGTGCGCCGAGACGCTCGACGGGATCCGCAACCACTCGTGGAGTCGGCCCGCGCCACGGACGCCCGAGGGTGAGGTCGTGTCGTGGGCCGACCGGATCGCCTACGTGTGCCACGACTTCGAGGACGCCGTCGCATCGGGGATCGTCACGGCCGAGATGCTTCCCGAACTGGTGGCCGAACGGTGCGGTCGTGACAGGTCGACGCAACTCGGGACGTTCGTTCGGGCGATGGTCACCGCGACCAGGCGCACGGGCAAGATCGGGATGACCCCCGACATCGCCGCTGCGCTGGCGGCGTTCCGCACGTTCAACTACGAGAACATCTACCTGCGACCGGCGAGCACGAAGCAGGCCGACGCGGTGATCTCGTTGCTGCG
Organism: Ilumatobacter sp.; assembly: GCF_039969435.1. Taxonomy (GTDB): domain Bacteria; phylum Actinomycetota; class Acidimicrobiia; order Acidimicrobiales; family Ilumatobacteraceae; genus Ilumatobacter_A. The sequence goes on along the minus strand of NZ_JBDVNU010000036.1, from coordinate 267,323 downwards.
GGCGCTGGTCGAGCACTACGCCGACCGACCTCACGTGATCCCCGACGCGACGGCGCGGGCGGTCCTGGGTGACGACGTGCCGCTCGGTTTCGTGGAAGCGGGCTCGACGGAGGCGCTGCGTGCAGCGGTGGCCTACGTCGCGGGCATGACCGACCGCTTCGCATGCGAACGCGGTCTCGTGGAACTGGCGTGGAACCCGGCCGATCTCCCGACGGCCGTCACCTGAGCGTCAGCACGGCGGCGAGGGCGGTGAGCCCCTCGAGTTCGTGACTCGGCGTCAGGAACATCGCTCGCAACCCGAGGCCCATGATGAACAGGCTGCCGCACCCGTACAGGAGGTGGAGCTTGTCGGAGATGAACGGGCTGTTGCGATAGCTGTAGAGGATCGCCACCGCGAAGATCGTGCTGAACCCGTAGAGCGCGTGGAACGAGTCGAGTTCGATGTCGTTGCGGTTCACGATCAGTGCACCCACGGCCGCCACCACGAGCGTCGACACCTGTGCCACGCCGGTCGCCCACCACAGCGCCCGGTGTCGAATCGACACGAGGTACTGCGCAGCGAGCGCCCACAGTCCCACGACGGCGTTCGAACCGATCAGGAACCAGGCCGTCCATCGGTGCAGGTCGTTCAGATCCACGAGGCCGCCGGCTCATCCGTCGCAGGGAAGCCCGCCGACGACGACCTCGACGACATCGTCGTCGGCCGTGCCGCTCATCCGGCCGGTGAGGTTGTCGTTGACGTTGAACGACGGCCCGATGAGGTCGTCGCCCTGGAAGAGGGTGATTCCGGGGTACGCGGCGAGCAGGCTCGCCACGCTCGATCCGACGCCGATCTCCTCGGCGGTCTGCAGGCCGGCGGGCTCCGCGGTGGCCGATCCTTCGCGTCCGTAGAAGTACGCGTAGAAATGGTCGCGCCCCTGGACGACGTCGGACGCGTCACCGAACTCGAGTTGCAACTGGTTCCAGTCGACCCGCCGGATCCGTGTGCCGCTGCACGCCCCGATCTCGAACGGATCCACCCAGCCCGTGTCGGCCGTCGGCGCACCGAGCACGCTGGTGAGGAACGTGATCGTCTGCTCCGGTTCGGTACCGAAGGGAACCGCTCCGAGTCCGTCCGGCCCGAGGACGAAGTCTCCTCCGACCGACGCCGGTGCGGGATCGGTGGGGGCGGGTGCCGAGGGTTCCGGAGCGGAGGTCACCGGATCCGGGACCGACCCCAGGGTGGTGGGCGCCGCCGTCGATGGCGGCGTGGCCACGGTGGTGTCGACGTCGGAGGTGGGAGCGGTCGGACCGGAATCCTCGGTGCCGTCGGTCGTCGGTGGTTCGACGACTCCGTCGCCCTCGTCGAACACGGGCGCCTCCGTCGTCGAGGTGATCAGCGTGATCTCGGGCACGGTGGCATCTGCGTCGTCGGACCCGCCGCCACCGCACGCGACGAGTGCGATCGACACCGCGGTCGCCAACACGAGAATCGGTCGAGATGTCATCGCTTCATCATGCACGACGCCGCACACACCGACGCGGACGCTCGACGATGTCGACCCGGCGTCGACGCCGCCTCGACGCCCGCGCCGGACGCGCCGATCACTCGAAGATCCAACCGTCCCGATGGGGAGGCGTGCGGTCGGCCTCGATGAACCACTCGCGACCGAAGGCCATGGCGAACACCTCGTCGGGCATCTCGAGGAAGAACGACGAGTCGGTGATCTGACTGCGATGGCAGCGCATCGATGCGCGCTTGGCGGCGGAGCGGTCCGTGACGTCGACGCACAGCGTCAACACCTCCTCCGGTTCGCCGAACGGGTTGCCGTCGTCGGCGGGGCCCCCGGGGTCGAAGTCGTCGTCGCTGTCCTCGTCGGGGGAACCCATGGCGACGCCCGATTCGCGGGCGGCCGTGATCATGGCGACCATCGCGTCGCGGTTGGACGTCGCCTGCATCGTGCGCATGGGGTGCTCCACCATCTCGGCGGCGCGCGTGCCGACGACGTGCACCTTCACATGGTCGGGGTGGCCGTAGGTGCCGTGCCAGTCGTAGTGGGTGAACACGTCGGCGCGCTCCTCGGTGAGGATGTCTGCGACACGCCGGGCAGCAGCATCGACGTCGGCCTGGTGGAACGATTCGGGATCGGTGTTGCCGGCCCAACCCGTCATGCCCGAGTCGCGGTAGTCGAGCATCACCACGCGGGCGATGCCGAGGGCCTGAGCTGATGCCTCGGTCTCGGCTCGCCGCCGGTCCGCGAGCGTCTCGCCGTCGCCGAGGTCGTCGGGCACCTCACCGAACTCGCCGTTGGTGGCCACGACGAGGACCACCCGGTGACCCTCGTCGGCGGCACGACGCATGGTCCCGCCGGTGGAGATGCACTCGTCGTCGGGGTGGGCGTGCAGACAGACCAGTGTTCCCATGGCGGTCAGTCTGCCAGCAGCTGCGTCGTGAGACGCTCGACGGCTCGCGGCGTTCGGCTCGTTCAGTCCGCGTGGCGGACGGCGCCGGATTCGACGAGCGCATCCACACGATCTGGTGCGATCCCCCAGTCGGACAACACTTCACGCGTGTGCTCGCCTGGCCAGGCGGGTGCCGACGCGATCTCGTTGGCGGTGCGACTGAACCGGGGCGCAGGCGCCGGCTGGGTGACCCCGGCGACCTCGACGAACGTCTCGCGTTCGACGTTGTGCGGGTGGGCTGCGGCCTCGGACATCGTGAGGACGGGAGCAAAGCACACGTCGGTGTGCTCCATGATCTCGCACCACTCGTCACGCGTCCTGGTCGCGAAGATCTCCGTGAGGCGTTCCTTCAGTTCGACCCACTCACCCTGATCCATCTGCTTGGCGAACTGCTCGTCGTCGGAGAGGCCGGTGAGTCGGAGCAGTTCGGCGTAGAACTGCGGCTCGATCGAGCCGATGGAGATGTACTCGCCGTCGCTGCACTGGTAGACGTCGTAGAAGTGGGCGCCGGTGTCGAGCAGGTTGGTCCCGCGTGCGTTCTCGTCGAAGATGCCCATCGAGTTGAACGCCCAGAACATCGACATCAACACCGCCGAGCCGTCGACCATGGCCGTGTCCACGACCTGACCCTCGCCGCTCTTCGACGCCTCCAGCAGTGCAGCGACCACGCCGAGGGCGAGGAACATGCCGCCGCCGCCGAAGTCGCCCACCATGTTCAGCGGAGGCGTCGGACCTTCCCCGCGCCGACCGAAGTGGGCGAGGGCGCCGGCGAGCGAGATGTAGTTGATGTCGTGCCCGGCGGCCTGGCTGTAGGGGCCGGTCTGGCCCCATCCGGTCATGCGACCGAACACGAGCTTCGGGTTGCGCTCGAGGCACACGTCGGGACCGATGCCGAGCCGTTCCATCACGCCCGGCCGGAAGCCTTCGATGAGTGCGTCGGCATGCTCCACGAGGTCGAGCAGGGTGGCCACGCCGTCGGGGTGCTTCAGATCGATCGCGACGTTGCGCCGACCGCGCAGCAGGATGTCGCCGTGGGCCTGGTCGGGCGCGGGCCCGCGTACCGCCCCCGCGCGTTCGACGCGGATCACCTCGGCGCCGAGGTCGGCGAGCAGCATCGCTGCGAACGGGCCCGGCCCGATCCCTGCGATCTCGATGATGCGATGTCCTGCGAGTGGTCCTGGCATGTGGTGACTCCTGTGTCGTGTGGTCGGCGAGGAACGATCGGGGTCAGGCCCCGGCCGACCCCGGGGTGAGGGTGCTGGCGGTGGTACTGGACGTCGAGGTGGACGTGCGGATGTGGCCGCCGATGGCTTCGGCGAACACGGGCCACAGTGGCCGGGGCAGGTCGTGGCCCATGTCCGCGAGGACGAGCAGCTTCGATCCTGGGATCAGCTCGGCCGTGGCTTCGCCTCCCCCAGGGGTGATGAGCGTGTCGTCGCGCCCGTGGATCACGAGCGTCGGCACGTCGAGCATGCGCAGCGCATCGGACCGGTCACCGCTCGCGTAGATCGCCGCGAGCTGACGGGTGGCGCCCTGCGGATGGAACATGCGGTCGAAGTCGGCGGCGGCGCGCTGCCGGATCGCATCGAGGTCGACGTACTTCTTCGACGCCCAGACCGCTCCGCGAGTCGACGCGTCGATGTAGGCCTCGCGCTCCGATGGGGGTGCTGCGAGCAGCGCCTCACGGGCTTCGGGCGTGGGTGCTCCGACACGCGGCGCGCCGGTGCTGGACATGATCGACGTGAGGCTGGCCACGCGACCCGGGTGCTCGATCGCCATGGTCTGCACGATCATCCCGCCCATCGACACGCCGGCAATGTGCGCACGCTCGACGCCCAGGTGGTCGAGCAGGCCGATGCCGTCGGCGGCCATGTGCGACAGCGTGTAGGGCACGTCGGGAACCGGCTCGCCGGCCATCATCGCCGTGAGCACCTTCATCGGCTGGGCCGATCCCTCGAGCTTGGAGGACAGCCCGACGTCGCGGTTGTCGAAGCGCACGACGTGCAGGTGCTGTGCCGCCAGTCGTTCGCACAGCGCCGCGTCCCACCCGCTCATCTGGCTCGTGTACCCGCACACGAGCAACAGCGTGGGATCGGACGGATCACCGAAGGTCTCGTACTCGAGTTCGATCCCCGTCGACAGTGCAGCTCGCGGCATGCGCCGATCATGACAGAGGCGGGCATCGTCACCGAAGCCCGGACCGTTGCAGCCGGAGCCGACACGTCGGGGCGAGTCCACGGGGTGGTCAGTGCGTCGACGGGGGCGCGAGTTCTCGGGCCAACCGATCCAGTGCAGCCGGGGTCCGGATCCCCCACCAGAACAGGTCCTGCCCGTCGACGCGGACGATCGACGCCGCGGGCATCGCGTCCGCGATCTCCGACAGGTGGCCGTCGTCGAACTCGTACGGCTCGCTCGGGACGATCACGACGTCGGGTGCAGCATCGGCCACGTCGACGAGGTCGACGGTCGGATACGCGTCGTCGCCGAACTGCAGGACATCGAAGCCCAGCGCGTCGAGCAGCGACGCACCGTACGTGGCACGCCCGATCGTCATCCACGGCCTCCTCCAGATCGGCACGAACGCAGTGCTCCTCCCGGGCACGGGGCGGGTGACGTTCACGGTCGACGGCACGCGCACGGCGTGTCCGGTGGCATCGACACCGGCGGCCGCGGCGAGGTCGTCGACGACGGCGAAGGCGGTCGCGAGGTCGGTCACGTCGGACACGAAGACCGCGACGCCGGCCGCGACGAGTGCATCGTGGTCCTCGATCCGGTTCTCCTCACGGTCGAGCACCACGAGATCGGGTCCCAGGTCGACGATCGCCCCGATGTCGGGGTTCTTCGATCCACCGACGTGAGCGATGTGCGGTTGCTCGCAGTACTTCGTACACGCGACGACCTGCGCGCCGAGAGCCAGCAGCGTCTCGGTGCTCGACGGGACGAGGCTGACGATCCGGAGGCTCAACTGCCGAGCAGCTTGTCCTTCTGCGCCTGGAACTCCTGAGCGGTCAGGCTGCCACGTTCGAGCATGCCTTCGAGCTTCTCCAGCTGTGAGGCGACATCGGTTCCGGTGGTCCCCGAGATGGTGAAACGGCGGGCCTCGTTCGATTCCATCTGTGTGTGGATCTCGCGCTGGACCCGGTCGGGGTTGTGGATGTCCGTGAAGAGCTGCTGGCCGTCCTCGCCGCCGGATTCGATGATCAGGTCGCCGGCGCCGAGCATCCGCTCGAACACGGACTGGTTGAAGTGCACGGTGTTGACGCGCTCGAGCGGGATCTCGACGCCACGCTTCGCGACGACGCCCTCGCGGAAGATCAGGCGATCCGACGTGATCACGAAGTTGGTCGTGGCCCACCTCATGTACCGACCGATCAGCCAGAGGACCGACAGCACGAGGAAGACCAGCGAGAGCCAGCCCATGATGTTGCGTCCCGTGGTCCCCGGATCCGTGATCACCAGCGTCAGGATCCCGAAGGCGATCGACGCGATGAGCGTGCCGACCGGCTTGGAGTAGTACCACCAGTGCGGATGGAGATCGACGGCGACCTCCTCGTGCGGGTTGAGCAGCTTGCGCGGGTACGGCATGAGCACAACGTACTTCGCAGCGACCGCACGCGGTGTACCTCGTACGATGACCGCGTGGACGCGGATGCGCTGATTGCCGATCTGGACCTCGACCAGCGCGCAGCCGTCACGACCGAATCGCATCTCGTCGCCGTCATCGCCGGCGCCGGTGCGGGCAAGACGCGGGTCCTCACGCGGCGTATCGCCCACCGCATCGCCACGGGTGACGCCGATGCACGCCACACGCTTGCCCTCACCTTCACGCGGGAGGCGGCAGGCGAGTTGCGCCGACGCCTCCACCGTCTCGGGCTACGCGACCACGTCGAGGCCGGAACGTTCCACTCCGTGATGCTCTCCGTGCTGCGCCAGCGGTGGACCGACACCGAGCGGCGCCCGAAGACGCTGGTGTCGGATCGGCGACGACTGATCCGCGACGCCCAGCGCGACGACGACATCGCAGGGGGGCGCCAACTCGTCGAGGTCGGCAACGAGGAGATCTCGTGGGCGATGGCCCGCGGGATCCCGAGCGAGCGCTACGCGGCTCTCGCTCGGCGAGCGGGTCGGCGTCCCGCCGGCGGGATCGACGCAGCCGGCGCCGTCTTCGCGAGCTACGAACGCCTCAAGCGCTCGCGCGGCGTGATCGACTTCGACGACGTCCTGCTCGACGTGCTGCACGACGCCGAGCGAGATGTCGAGTTCGCCGATGCGCTCCGCTGGCGGTTCCGACACCTCCTCGTCGACGAGGCCCAGGACCTGAACCCGGTGCAGCATCGACTGATCGACGTGCTGCGCGCCGGTCGTGACGACGTGTTCCTGGTCGGGGACCCCGCCCAAGCGGTCTACGGCTTCAACGGCGCCGATCCGGCTCTGCTCGTGCAGGTCGAGACGAAGTTTCCCGGTGTCGAGGTGATCCGGCTTCCGGTGAACCACCGCTGCACCCCGCAGATCGTGCGTGCCGGGGCCCACGTCCTGAGTGAGGGAGGTCAGCCCACCGAGATCCGGTCTGCGCGTGACGATGGGCGATCGGTGGAGGTCGCCTCGTCGCCGGACGAACACACCGAGGCGGCCATGATCGCCACCCGCATCGCTCAGGACGATCCCAACCTGATCCGCGCCGGCAATGTCGCCGTGCTCGTGCGAACGAACGCGCAACTCGACGTGGTGGAGTCGGCGCTGATCGAGCGGGGCATGTCGGTGCGGCGATCGGCGAACGCGAGCAACTCGCCGCTGCAGGCAGCCATGCGCGTGGCGTCGTCGAGCACGTCGGCGTCGGGGCTCCGAGCGTGGGCCCACGACACACTCGACGACATCGCATCCCTCCGCGCCGCCGAGGCCAAGCTCGCAGACCTCGAGCAACACGCCGTCGAAAGCCGACGTTCATCGGCGGCGTCGCGGCGGCCGCCAGCTGCTCTCTCGACGCGGATGGCCGAGGCCCGGGCCGAAGTGGCCCGCACCGAGGCGGATCGACGAGTGGCCACCACGTTGCTCGATTTCCTCCGCGACCAACCGCGAGGCGACGGTGCGGAGTTCCGGTCCTGGGTGGCCACCACGAACCCGTTCGACGATCGCTCCACCGACGGTGTCGAACTCCTGACGTTCCATGCCGCGAAGGGACGGGAGTGGCACACCGTGTTCGTGGCCGGTGTCGAGACGAGCCTGATGCCCCACAAGTCGGCCACCACGTCGACCGAACGTGCCGAGGAGGCGCGCCTGCTCTACGTCGCCACGACACGGGCAACCGACAGACTCGTGTTCTCGTTCGCCGAACGCCGGGCCGGATACGCCCGACAGATCTCGCCCTATCTCGCCTCGATCGATGTGAGCACGCCGGAACCCGTCGCGCCGCCGGCCGGATTGCGGCGTGGACGCCAGTCGGGTGACCTCGTCCTCGAGCGGCTGACCGAGTGGAGAGCCGGCGCAGCGCGACGGGTGCGGGTGGTGCCCGCTCAGATCCTGAGCGACCGCGACCTGAACAAGCTCGCTGTCGCGCGCCCGAAGTCCGCCGAGGAGATCGACGAGATCACCGAGATCGGTCTCCTGACCGCACGACGTCTCGCTCCCGACGTGCTGCCGATCGTCGACCCGTCGTCCGGCAGATCGGTGCGGGACGACGTCGCACGGCTCGGCGTCGAGACGGACTCCTGAATCGACACGTCCGAGCCAGTGGCACCGTCGGATCACTCGACACGGAGAGCGGCGTCGTCGACGCCCTCCGTGGTCGAAGTGCTACGGTCGAGCGAGGAAATCCGTGCGGGCGGAGAACTGGTGCTGATGTGCGAGAGCGAAAGACACGAACGACGTCGATCGTCGCGATGGGCGCACTGGTGGTCGAGGCCGCCTCGTTGATCGGTCTCGCCATCGCGGCGATCAACGCGCCGATCGTCCCTCCCACGGCGGGCGCGGACGACGGCGGCCGCTCCGCGGAAGACGCCGATCACCCACGTTCGCTCCGGCGGCGTGACCGTCGACGTCACGAGGAGCAACGGTCGAACGACGTCGCGGTGGCCTGAGCGGACGCAACGAACCAACGGCTGTCGAGCCGCTTCCGGCGACCACTCACTCGACGAACGAGGCGAACCGGGTGCGTTGCACGCGCCTCGGGATCGACGTCAGAGACCGAGGTCCTTCGCGATGATCGTCTTCATCACCTCGGTCGTGCCGCCGTAGATCGACGTCACACGTGCGTCGGCGTAGTTCCTGGCGATCGGGTACTCGGTCATGTACCCGTATCCCCCGAACAACTGGAGGCACCGATCGGCTGCGCGCAGTTGGAGTTCGGTGCACCAGTACTTGGCCTGGGCGGCGTCGGCAGGGCTCAACGTGCCCGCATTGAGTGCCAGGACGCACTGGTCGACGTACGCCTGAGCGATGTCGACCTCGGTCCTCACCTCGGCGAGGACGAACTTCGTGTTCTGGAACGCAGAGATCGGCTGTCCGAACGCCGTGCGCTCACGCACGTACTCCAGTGTCCAGCCGAGTGCGGCTCGCGCCGAGGCGACGCCGGTGATCGCGATCGACAGGCGCTCCTGCGCGAGATTGGCCGTGAGGTAGCGGAAACCGCTCCCCTCCTCGCCGAGCAGATTGGTCGCAGGGACGCGGACGTCGGTGAAGAACAACTCGGCGGTGTCCTGGCTGTGCATCCCGATCTTGTCGAGGTTCCTGCCGCGCTCGAAACCCGACATGCCGCGCTCCACGACCAGCAGCGACACGCCGGCGTGGCGCTGGGTCGGGTCGGTCTTGGCCGCCACGATCACGAGGTCCGCATTGATCCCGTTCGTGATGAAGGTCTTGGAGCCGTTGAGCACGTATTCGTCGCCGTCACGAATGGCGGTCGACGCGATGCCGGCGAGATCGGACCCGGTTCCCGGTTCGGTCATTGCGATGGCCGTGACCAGTTCGCCCGACGCGATGCCCGGGAGCCACCGGTGCGACTGTTCGTCGTTCAGGTACTCGACGAAGTACGGCGTGGTGATGTCGTTGTGCAGGGTGAGACCGAGACCTGCTCCTCCGATTCCGGCGGCGGCGAGCTCCTCCGCGATCACCTGGTTGAACCGGAAGTCGGAGGTGCCTCCGCCGCCGAACTCCTCCGCGATGGCCATCCCGACGAAGCCGTACTCGCCCGCCCGCGCGTAGAGGTCGTGGGGAGCGATACCCGCTTCCTCCCACTCCACGTAGTGGGGTGAGATCTCTGCTGCGACGAACGCGGCGAACGACGATCTGAACGCCTCGTGCTCGTCGTCGAAGATCGGGCGGGGTGTGTCGGTCCGGGCGGCGGGAGTCTGCGAGGTCACGATGCGACGTTAGGTCGTGCAGCGCCCGAGCGAGCCAGCGACACCACTCGATTGCGGATCGCCGCCGTCGCTCTGATTGCATCGGACCATGACGCTGCTCGACACCGAGTCGTTCGACGACCGATCGATCCTGCCTCCACCGCCCGACGGTGCCGAGGCGATCCTCCACGACCGCGAGTACCGGGTGCGGGCGTTCCGACTGTCCGCCGACCGCATCGTGCTCCAGGGTGCCGTCCGCGACCAGAAGCCACCGGGGTTGTACCTGCGCGACGATCCCGACCCACTGACCGTGCACCACATGAAGCTCTCGGTCGAGGTGGCGTTCCCGTCGCTCGAGATCGAGTCGGTCACGACCCACTTCGAGTCCCACCCTCACGACGAGTGCCCGCAGATCACCGGCCGCTACGACGGGTTGATCGGGCTCTCGATCGCCCGCGGCTTCACGAAGAAGGTCGCGGCGCTGTTCGGCGGGCCACGTGGTTGCACCCACGTCACGGCCCTCCTGTACGCCATGGCGCCCGTCGCGATGCAGTGCTTCTGGTCGATGAAGGCCGCATCCGCAGTGCTCGACGGGCGGGACAACCCGATGTTCGACGCCGACAGCGACGAGCGTGACGACATGTGGCGCTCCATCGTGAACACCTGCCACATCTGGGACGAGAACGGACCGGAGGTCGCCGCCCGAGAAGCGGGCGCTCCCCATGGCATCCCGGTCTTCCTGCGGGGTCGCCTCGCGGAGCTCGGCCGGATGTCCGAACAGTGAGCGGGTCCGACGACGTCGAGGGCGCAGTCGACAGCACCGAGAGCGTGGGGTTGCTCGACGGGCTCGCCACGACGCGCACGATCCGCCGGTACACCGACGATCCGGTGCCCGACGACGCGCTGCGGGCGATGATGTTCGCCGCCACCCGAGCGCCCAGCGGCTCCAACCGGCAACCATTCCGGATGCTCGTGCTGACCGACGGACCCAAGGCCGTGTCTGCCAAGCGGATCATCGGCGACGCAGCACGCGATGCGTGGTCCGCCAAGCGGACCCGAGATTCCTACGATTCGGGGTCGGGCACCGTCGAGGACTCACCGAAGGCACGCATGGCGCGCGTGATGCAGGAGTACGTGGACACGTTCGAGTCCGTGCCGGTACTCGTCCTGCCGTGTCTCCAGCGTTACCGCGAGCCGAACCCGCTGGAGGGAGCGTCGGTCTTCCCCGCCGTCCAGAACCTGCTGCTGGCCGCACGCGCCCTCGGTTTCGGAGGTGCGCTGACCGCCTGGCATGCAGCGGTGGAGGACGAGTTGCGCTCGCTGTTGGACATCCCCGACGACGTGTTCATCGCCGGAACGGTCACGATCGGCAGACCTGCAGGTGCGCACGGTCCCGTGCGGCGGCGCCCGATGCGCGAACTGGTCTTCTCCGACTCGTGGGGAGCGTGCGTCGACTGGGAGGACCCACCCGGCACGCGATTCACGTCAGCCGGACCACCGTCGCGCTGACCCGGAACTCAGTCGTCGCCGATGCGGGCGAACTCGGGTGCTCGCTTCTCGAGGAACGACGTGACACCCTCCCGGAAGTCGGGCCGACCGAAACTCTCACCCATCAACTGACCGGCATGGCGCTCCGCGGCGCCCAGCCCGACGTACAGCTCGGTGTAGACCTGGCGCTTCATGACGGCGATCGACGCAGGCGAGCAACGCTGCGCGAGGTTCGTGATGTACTCGTTGCACCAGGGCAGCAGTTCGTCCGGTTCGACGACTTCGTTCAGGAGACCGAGCGAGCGGGCCTCCTCCCCCGTCACCCGTCGCGACGACATCAGAAGGTCGAGTGCGACGGCTGGGCCGACCAGGCGCGGCAGGAGAAAGCTGAGGCCCCACTCGGCGATCAGTCCCCGCTGGGCGAAAGCGGTCAGGAAGAGCGAGTTCGGGGTTCCGATCCGCATGTCGCAGCACAGCGAGAACGGATAGGCCATTCCGGCGACCGCACCGTTCACCGCCGCGATGATCGGCTTGTCGATCGTCAACAGGAACGGGAACTGCCCGGTGAACTCACCGTCCTGATCCGTCGGCTCCTGTCCTCCCGCAGCAGCGATCAGATCGCCGCTCGCACCGTCGCCGTCCTCGCTCGAGGCGCCGGAGCCCGCCGACGACAGATCGTCGAGCGTGTTCATGTCGGCACCGGCGCAGAAAGCCCGTCCCCTACCGGTGATCACGATCCCGACGACCCGTCGGTCGCTCGCCGCACGCGACAGCGCATCGTCGACCTCCTTGCCCATCGCACCGGTCCATGCGTTCAACGCTTCGGGTCGGTTCAGTGTGATGGTGGCCACGGGGTCGGTGACGTCGTACTCGATCTGTTCGTACACGCCTCCGACTGTGTCACGGTCGAGGGCGGCGTCTCCAACCGGACGTCGCAGCGCGGGCCCCGGCGACCCGATCCACCCCGCCTTCGTCGTCGGCGAGGGATGATGGACGTACAGACCTCACCTTCTCAGTGAGGTCGATGTCGACCTCGACCTGAGCCTGCGGCTGGACGGCCACGATCCTCGTCCTTCCGTACGCACGTCGATCCGAGCGGCGATCCGAGTCGCGATCCGATCGTCGATCCGACGGTCGAGTGGTGATCGAGTGCAGGACGTGCGATGATGTCTCGATGTCGAGTCGAGGGTTGGGAATGGGGGTGACGGCGTTGGCCATGGGTGCGACCATGTTGGCGATGGTCGGCGCTCCGACCGTCCAGGCCGCCGACTGCGCCCCTGCCGGGGGCGACGTGACGGGTGCCGACAGTTTGGCCTGGTTCTTCGGATCCGACGACGCCGCAGGAATTGCTGGAGCCGACTATGCGCATGCGGTCGAGCTGCCCGATGGACGCACCCTGTGGTACTTCCAGGACGTGTTCTTCGGCGCGGACAACGATCTCAGCGGCGACGACTTCGCCCACAACGCTGCGCTGGTGCAGGACGGCGACTGCTTCGAACGACTGGTGGCCGCCGGTGGGGACGGCAACTCCTGGATCGGTTCCTGGGTCGAGACCGACCTGCAGAACTGGCTGTGGCCTCTCGACGCCGAAGTCGGCGCCGACGGTCATCTCTGGCTCTTCCTCGCGGAGGTGCAGAACCCCAACGGTAGCGGTGCCGCGCGCGGTGCGTTGCCCGTCGGGACCTGGGTCGCCCGGTACTCGCTCCCCGATCTGCAGCTGGTCGGTATGGAACCCGCACCCGACTCGTCACGGTCCCTCTTCGGCTATTCCGTCGTGTCCGACGACGAGTACTCGTACCTCTACGGACATTGCTATCGACAGTTCGATCAGGCGGGCGTGATCGGATTCGACCCCGACTGTTCACCTCACTCATACGTTGCGCGTGTCCCGGTCGGCGAGTTCGACCAGGCGCTCGAGTACTGGACCTCGGCGGGATGGTCGGACGATCGCTCCGATCGACTGCCCGTTCTCTCATCGGAGTTGTCGATGCCGATGTCGGTTCAACGTTTTGGTGACGTCTACGTCGCTGCCTCCGACGAGGGCGACTGGTTCGGCGACGACGTGGTGGTGTACACGGCGCCGGCGCCTCAGGGACCCTGGACCGAATCGCTTCGATACACACCGGAGACCAAGTGTGGCGACGCCTGCAACAACTACGGCGCGTTCGTCCTTCCCGAGTTGCAGGGCGACCAGGTGGTCATCGCCCAGTCGAACAACGCAACGGACATGACCGAGGCCTTCGCGAACGCGTCGCTCTACCGCTCGAGCGTTCGAGCCGTCGAGGTTCCCGGCGTGTCGTCGGCCAACCTCACACGGGCACCGGACATGGAGTTGGCTCGCGCCGAACCCGAACCCCAACCCCAGGTCGCTGCTGCGCCCGACTCGACCGTGGCGACGGTGATGCCGAGCGAGGAGATCGCAGTCGCGAGCGTCGCGCCGGAACTCCGACCGACGACGATCGACCTGGATGTCGGTGCCGAAGTTCGTGGCCAGGCGAGGCTCGCCGGGCTGGCTGCGCTGCTCGTGCTCGTCGGCACGAGCACGCCGCTGGCGGCGATGACCCTGCTGCGAGCACGCGGGCGCTCGCGCGGTCGTCGCCTGCGTGCCCTCGGGCGGGTACGTGCGGGCGACCACCGCCTCCACCACGCCTGAGATGCAGTTGCCGCTGCTCCAGCTCGCCGACGTTCGGGTCCTCGGGGTGACGATCCTCGACGATTCGACGCCACTACGGCGCGGACTTCGGCGAACCCAGGAGGCTGGAACGTCACGAAGCGAGCACTCGTCCTGACGACGATCGGAGCATCGAGTCGTCGTCCCGATTTGCGTTCCACCTCGACCAATCGGGAAGGGCCGAACTGCTCGGGCGAATCCAGGCGATCCTCGACGAGTACGCCGCCACGGACGATGAACGGCGGGCGGCCGACCTGCCTCGCCTCGGCGGCATCTTCGTCCTCCACCGACTGTCGCACCCCGACTGACGACGGGATCAGCACGCGTGCGGAACGGGGGGTGCAATCCGCCGACGTTTCGACATCCGGGAAACGCTCGGCGTCGTCCTGTGAGATCGTGGTGGCGTGGAGGAGTTCGAGGCGATGCTGTCCGGCGGCCACCCGAACTCGCTCGGGAGGACACTCGAGGTCGTCGACGCAGTGCTGGACGACCGTTCTCGCCTCGGCGACCTGTACCACTGCTACTTCAGCGACGACAAGGTCGTCCGGCTCCGGATGTCCAGCGCGATGAAGCGCGTCACGATCGAACACCGGGAGTGGACGATGGACTTCGTCGACGGACTGCAGACCGACGTCGCGGCGATCGACCAGGCATCCACGCAGTGGACCCTCGCGCTGATCTTCGACCTCCTGGCCGACCGGATGTCGCTGCGCCAGCATGCGCTGCCGCTCGAGATCATGCAGGGCAACCTCGCTCACCACTCGGACTGGATCGTGCTGAACAACTCGATGAAGGTGCTCGGCTCGTGGGCACGAACCGACCGGGAACTCGCCGACTGGCTGCTGCCGCACGCTCGACGCCTGGCACGTGACGACCGCACGTCGGTTACCGCGAACGCTCCCAAGTTGCTCGTCCTGCTCGGCGACCGCCCGGAAGGTTCATGAGGCGACCAGGGCGCACGATCACTCCGGAGCGTGCTGCCCCTCCAGCCACGCGACGACGTGATCACGTCGCATGAACCGTGCCCAGGTGAGTGGCGTCGCGTCGAAATCGCCGTCGCGGGCGCCGAGGTCGGCGCCGAGGTCCACCAGCTTGCGGAGCAGGCCGAGTTCGCCGGAGCCGGCGGCGACATGTGCCGGCGTCCGCCCGGAGGTGGCGGGCGCGACGCCGTGATCCAGGAGCCACTCGACCAGCGCCCAACGCCCGAAGCTCGCCGCGGTGCCGAGCAGCGCCGTCGAAGTCGCGGCGTCGACGGCTGCGATGTCGGCAACGAGGGACTCGTCGCCACGGATCGCTCGTTCGGTCAGTGGGTCGGCGCTCAACGGCTGTTGCCACCGGTGGAGGTCGCGAAGCATCGAGATCTCCGCTCCGTGGTGGACGAACTCGTCGATCATGTGCAGGACGTACCCGGCTCGGGTGCCGTCGCCGTACTCACCGCCGACGGGGCCGATGGGAGCGCCGAGGCGTGCGTCGTCGACGAGTGCGAGGTGCGCATCCCAACGTGCGTGGGCACGATCGAGCCGATCCAGTGCGTCGGCGGCCGTCGCCGGCGGTGACGGGTCGGGCGCGTCGAGTCCGACGGCCTCACCCTGTAGTGGCACGCCGAGCCATCGCGAGGCCCGATCCTCGCCGTACATGTCGATCAGGTGCCAGAGACGCCAGGCCAACGTCGTGAACGGGTCCGGGTGGACGACCGGCGCCTGCTCGACGAACGGCGCGCCGTCGGGTCGCGTTCGGATCGACCAACACCCTGGTACCGGTTCCCAGCGGTACTCCTCGTCGGTGAGCCCGTCGAGTCGCCGTCTCGTGCGCTCCCAGACCGTGTCGGACAAGCGCTTCAACTCTTCAGTCGTGTGCACCATCCCGATGAGAGTAGGCCGACTGCTCGACACGGGCATGGAGCCCGGCCACGACGGGATCTCGGGACATGCGCTGTGGGACGTCACCCAGACCTCCGAGGGGATCGTGTTCCGTGTCGGCGACGTCACCGATCGCTCGCCGGGCGGCTCTACCCGAACGCCGCGCCGACGCCGCATCGACCGTCTCGTGATCCGTGTGGCCGTCTGACAGCATGGGCGGATGGATCCTCTGACGTATCGCACCGTTGCCGTCAACGACGTCGAACTGCAGGTGTCGGTCACCAACGAGGGCGGGCCGGCCGGCCTGGCGTTGCTGCTGCACGGATTCCCGGAACTCGCGTTCTCGTGGCGTCATCAGATCCCGGAGCTCGTCGAGGCGGGCTACGAGGTGTGGGCGCCGAACCTGCGTGGCTACGGCGAATCGTCGAAGCCACCGAAGGTGTCCGACTACTCGATCGACCGGTTGCTGGCCGACATCGCCGCGTTGATCGACGCGTCGGGGCGCGACGACGTCACGCTGGTGGGGCACGACTGGGGCGCCGTGCAGGCGTGGATGTTCGCCATCCGACGGGTGCGGCCGCTGCAGCGGCTGGTGATCATGAACGTGCCCCATCCCGCCTGCATGCGACGCGAGCTGCGCTCGTTCCGCCAGCTCCGCAAGTCGTGGTACGTCTTCTTCTTCCAGATCCCGTGGCTCCCCGAGCGGTTGCTCTGCGCCCGGCGGGCGCAGGCCGTGGCGGACTCGTTCGAGAAGATGGCGGTCGACACGAGCCGGTTCCCGGCCGCAGTCACCGACGTGTATCGCGAGGCGGCGCTGCGGCCGGGGGCGATGCGATCGATGATCAACTACTACCGCTCGGCGTTCCGTGGCGCCCGGTCGTCGGCTCGTGAGGAGTTCGGCGTCATCGGCACCCCGACCTTGATGGTGTGGGGTCTGGAGGACACTGCCCTGTCGAAGGAGACGACCGACGGCACCGACGAGCACGTCGCCGACCTCACGCTGCGCTACCTTCCCGGCGTGTCGCACTGGGTGCAGCAGGAAGCACCCGAGATCGTCAATGCGATGCTCCTCGCCTGGCTCGCCGGTGCACCCGTTCCCGAAGCGGGCGACGTCGTCGTCGAACGCCTCGACGACCCCGCCATCCCAACGGCGGTCGGGAGCGCGTCCCAACGGAGCGATGTCGCGTAGAAGAGCGCGGCGGTGTCGACGTGGTCGACGCTGGCGGCGATCTCTGTCCACTCGTTGGTCGATGCACCGGTACTGACCCCCAGCGCGCCGGACGTCGTGGACGAATCCGACACGAGGGAGAGATCCCGTGCACGTGAGCCTCCTTGCGGCGACCTCACGGAACGCCAGGTGGATCGGTGGGCGCAGAGGGACTCGAACCCCCGACATCTGCCATGTAAAGGCAGCCAGAAGTCCTGCTCACGACTCCCAGACCCCCCATTTACCGGAGAAACTTGTATCTCGTTGTTCCTCACGGTTCACCTAGACTGCTACCTGAAGTGCTACCGGAAGCGAAATCGGGAGAATCGGCATGGCATACGGCGACGGATCACTCTTCAGGAACGACCGAGGGACGTGGACGATGTTCGCCACCATCGACGGACGCCGCTACAAGCGAACCGGCAAGGACAAGACCGCCGCCCGCACGAAGATCGCCGAGCTTCGCCGCCAGATTGCTGCGGGCGAGTACGGGTCCGCCGACGCCGACACGTCCGACGCGACTAGAGCCGTTCTCGTCGTCTGGTCGACTCCCTCAAGTACATGCTGGCGACGTTCATGTCGATGCCGGCCTGGGCGCGCGTCCTCCTCCCCGTGGGTTTGATTGGTTTCGCCGTCCTTGCGTCGCTCACGGGCAGCCCCGCCGAGGACGACACTCCGACCGTCAGTGCGACGGAATCGGCTCGATTCATCTGGGAGCAAGAGGCCGAGACTTACGACTTCTGTGCCATCTACTGGTATCGCCCCATTGTGACTGTGACGCAGGAGTTCATGAAACGAGCGTCAGGAATGGACGACCCTGATGCCGTTACCGACAGGATGTTGAGCATCGCCTCTACGGAGTGTCCGAAACCCCTCGGGTGGACCGAAGACGACATAGTCGACTGACGCAAGCGAGAGCATCCTCGATCTCATGAGGAACGCCTCGGGACAGTCGAACGGTAGATCAGCGGTTCACGGTGCGACCGATGTGGAGCAGTAACTCCCTAACGGCCTGGTCCGGCTCAACGTTGCGGGCGAGCGCCATGGCCGTCACCGCATGATCGATCGCGACACACGCAACCACCGCAAGCGCCTCAATCGTTGCGTCCGGATCGGTGCGTGCCGCCTCCCCCACTGTCGTTCGTAGCGTTGCGACGCGTTTCGTCTGGTCGAGAGCTCGGGCGTCGATGTACTGCCACACCGATCGGAGCGTGTTGTCGGTCATGCAGACGATCTTGACGAAGGGGTACCTCAAAGTCCGGCGTGCTACGTCGCCGCACCCGCTCCGCACCCCTGTCGGCACCCGGCAGAAGTGCGACGATCGGACGCAATATCGAGGCGAACTGCTACCGGACTGCTACCGACTGACGGCCGGAGCGACCGACCGAACACAAAACACCTGGTCAGGTAGTGGGCGCAGAGGGACTCGAACCCCCGACATCTGCCATGTAAAGGCAGCGCTCTAGCCAACTGAGCTATGCGCCCGACGTCGCAGGATCGTAGCGGGACGCCGAGATCGCTGGTGGCGGCCGCTCACCGATCAACCCGAGGGTGAGTGTCGTGCGGCATGGAGTCGCTCGGCGAGCGCCGCCTCCGCTGCGGCGTCGGTGGCCCCTGGTTGGTCGTGGAAGATCGCCAGTCGAGCCAGCGCGGAGTGCACCCCGTCGAAGTGGCGGCGCTGGTGGCGAGGAAGGCTCCGACGAAGTCGCAACATCGCCGACCAGTCGGCGAACGCGGACACCTCGACGAGCGGGATGCCATATCGGTCGGCGAGCCACGGCACCAGTTGGTGGAAGCGTCGCCGCGACCGTACATACTCCTCGCTCGTGTGGGTGCCTTCGGCCGAGACCGAAGCGAATGCATGGACGACCGTCGATGCAACCACGACAGGAACATGGGGACTGACCAGGGGCCAGTTCGCGAATGCCAACACGCGGTGTGGAATCAACGTCACTGCGTGCACGTTCGCCGATGTGCAGACATTCCTCGCCACGGGCGCAGGCGCCACCATCTACACCGTGCAGGTCGCCACGGGCACGGACAGCGCGTTCCAAGGAGCGATGGACGCTCTCCAGATCAACGGCACCATCTACGACTTCGATCCGTTCGGTGTGGTGGAGGTCCCGGTTTCCTGAACCGAACCAGGTTCGGACATCTCCGAAGCAACCGACGACCGCCGCTCGCACTTGCGGGCGGCGGTCGTTCGCGTGCGGGGTCAGTTCGCGGCGGCAAGGAGTTCGTCGAGGAGTCCGACAGATGTCGCCGTCACGGGCCGACGACGCGCCGCGTGATCCGTCGTCGTCAGATCGCGGTCGAGCACATCCGCAGCAACTCCCCCGGCCTCCTCGAGGATCAGGACCGAGGCCAGGTAGTCCCACACACCGATCATGTCGTCGTCGAAGTCGATGGTTCCGTCGAATCCTCCGACGGCGCCCGATGTAGCGACCGACGTGATGTCGAGCGCGGTCGCTCCCATGCCCCGGTGCTGTCGGGGTCGGAAGCCGTCAGGCGGTCGAGCGTTGACGCCGATCACCGCATCGACGAGTGCGACGGGGGCAGCGACGTGGATCGGTCGCCCGTCACGGGTCGCGCCGCTGCCCCGGATCGCCTCGAATCGTGTTCCGGTCCGAAGATTCGCCACGTGAGCGACGGTCGGGACACCGTCGAGCACCAGACAGAGTGCGGTCGCGCACCAAGGGAGACCGAGCGACGCATTGGTCGATCCGTCGAGCGGATCCACGACCACGAGCGCATCTTCGGCCGCGTCCAATCGTCGGCCGTCGGGGTCCGTGAGCCCACTCTCCTCGGACAGCACCGTGAACCCGGCACCGTGCAACATGGCGAGGCATGCACGGTCGATTTCGATGTCGACGGCGTACTGCGACTCGCTCCGACCCGCCATCGACCAGTCACCGTTGTCGGCGAGCAAGAAGGTCGTTCGAGCGGTGACGGAGCGGAACAGGTCGAGCACGGCGTGTGCGTCATGATGATCGATGCGACGCTGCTCACGATCGGGCCCGTGTTCGTTGCTCGGCTGCACCGTCGGGACGGTAGTGTCCGAATCGATGGCAGTCATCGATGTAGCGGGATTCGTCGCCGATGTGAAGAGTCAAGCGATCGATCACGGATTCCACGTGCACGACGAGCGGCATTTCGTGGAGACGTACTCGCTCCGTCAACTCTGGGAGGTCGACCTGCACCCCGAGCGAGCGTGCGAAGGTCCGATCGATCTTCACCTGTCGCTCGACGTCGACCCGCGAGCGATGCTCGCCTTCGAGGACGAGGTGATCCGGCTCGAGGAAGTCGACGACCCGCCGCCCACCGGATTCACGTTCACGATGCTCTTCACCTGGACGCTGCCACCACTGCCGGAGCCGCCCGACCTGCTCGTCCTCGCCACCGACCTCGCCGGAGTCGGCGGTGTCGACCTTCCGGTCGAGGTCTCGGCCATCGATTCGTTCCCCTCCGTCACCGACGCACCCGAGCGGAGCTTGTCGATCGTCGCCAAGATGACCGTCGACCTCGCCGACGTGTACATGACCAACGACGACGCGATCGGTGCTGCACTCGAGCGGTGCAAGCACGTCAGCCTCTACCTGCTCGACCGGGCGCCCGCCTGGCTCGACGACCTCTGAACAACGGTATTTGGGAGACCTCCATGCGCGTCCACGAACTCATCGACATCCTCAGCGACCAGCCGGCCGACGCCGAGGTGGAACTCGCCGTCATCGCGCCGGTCGACGGGGAGAGTGACGACATCACCGTCGATCGCTACTTCGTCGACGGCGTGCTGCCGTGGCAGGACGCAGAGGACGACGACGGCGCCGAGATCGACGACGGCGAGCTGACGATCTGGCTCGTCGGTGGCGAAGAGGGCGACGTGAACGCGTTCCTCGACGCCATCGAACAATCCGACGACTGACGTCCACCTGGCGCGTGATCGGCGCCGCACGGGGCGATAGCTCAGTTGGTCAGAGCACGGCACTCATAATGCTTCGGTCCTGGGTTCGAGCCCCAGTCGCCCCACCACAGGTCCAGCGCACGGTTTGACCGACTCGAAAAAGTACGAAGGCCCGCCCCGTGGAGGGCGGGCCTTCGAGCTCCGGGAGCAGGGCTCGAACCTGCGACAATCCGATTAACAGTCGGATGCTCTGCCAGCTGAGCTATCCCGGAATGACGAACCGGCACGTTAGCGCCGTGCTCTCGGCCATCACACGCCGGAACAACGAAATGTCGTGATACCGGATCGACACGCACCCGTGCTCGTGCTTGGATGTCTTGTGACCAGCGGGCCGTGAGGGCCGATACGTCTTCGTGAACTGGCCGGGTGGAATGCCGGTGATGTGCGACCAATGGGCCACAGCCGCAGCTTCATCGAGACCCTCATGCAAGTACAGGGAAGCTCGTAGTCGCGTCTCCTCGATCTCGAAGAACCTTCGCATCCACGTGACGAACGCTGCGACGATCTCGTCGGACGTGTTGGCGAGTTGAAAGCCCGATGCCTCGGTCTTGGAGCCTTCCCCGTGGTACATCGCAAGTCCCCAGATGTACAGGTCTCGATCCGTCGCAGTCGCAGCGAACTCTTGCCCCCGCCGGCGGCAGTCCTCGAGCTCGGCCTGCTTTCGTACGGTCATCGGGTGCGGCGAGTCACCAGTGCGATTCCGGTTCCGAGGCTTGGCAACGAACTCGACGTCACGCACCCAGACCGACACGCTGCCCTTGGCAACGCCGAGCTCCGCAGCGATCTCGGCGAGAGTCCACGCTTCGGCGCGCAACTCCCGCGCCCTCGCACGTTCGACGATCTTGCCCTGGTGCCCCATGTCGTCATCATGACGAGGGGCTACTCCAGAGTTTCGCGCTCTCGAACGGCAGCTCGGAGCCCCATGCTCAGAGCGTGGCGATGTAGGCGTTGCTGGGCACGACATTGGCGCCGGCTCGCCGGACATCGGCCACGATCTCCCGGTCGTTGGTGACCACCACCACGGCTCGGTCGACCGGTAGGCGGGCGACTTCGCTCCGGATCACGTCGTCGGCGGTCACCCCCGTGGGTGAGAACACGATGCGCACCGTGCGGCGGCGTGGTGCGTGCGCACCGACGACCGAATCCCCGTCGAACACGATCGTGACGTCGGCACCGTGGCGTCGGGCCAGGTTCTCGGTCCGCTCGACGAGCGCGTCCCGCTGCTCGTCGAGCGGGCGGCCGGGCCATCCCAACTTCGCGACGTTGTACCCGTCGATCAGGATCGCCGCGTCGGCACGCACGAGATGTTCGGCTGCCTGGGCCGACGTCGAGATCACACCTCCGGGAAGCGGGATCGGCGACCGGTTGCGTCGAGGGTTCCTCGACGCAACCGCACCGGGCAGCGACCTCTCGTCCGGTGTGGACAGTCGCTCCATCTCGCTCACGAACACGCGCGAGGCCTCCAATGCTGCGTCGATGCGTGCTCGCACCTCGGCGGCCATGCGAGCCGCCTCCGCAGCCTCCACCGTCCCATGGGCCACCCGGGCTCGCTCGTCGCCCCCGCCCCGGCCCCGTGGGCCGGTCGCTGCGTCGGTCGCAGCGGCGTCTGCTCGCCGGACCGCGGCCGCCTCACGATCCCGGGCGTGGCGGAGTTCGTTGCGGGTGTCGATCAACTCCGTGCGCACCTCCTCCAAGGCGTCCGTCACCTTGGCGACGTCGGCGCGCAGGTCGTCGAGTTCGGCATCTCGGACTGCGATGATCTGATCGCGTACGAGGACCTCGGCCTGGATCCGCGCGGCGGCCTGCTCGGCGGCGTGCCGACGCCTCTCTGCCCGTCGCAGATCGCGCTCCAGATCCTTCGTCTGACGCTCCGACTCCTCGGCGGCGAGCAGCTCCTCGGCCCGCCGCTCCCATCCGGTGTGGCCGACCAGCCACAGTCGTCCGACGTCGTCGACGAGTTCGGGCAGGGCTCCAGCGGCGATCGCTGACCGGAAGACGTCATCGGCCTCGATGATCCGACGGACGCGTCCCAGGGAACTGTTGGGGATCCTCGGCTTCGCGAGGAACGGCTTGAGTTCCCTGGGGAAGTCGAGTGGAGGACGTCGCTTCTGACCCTCGGTGGCGATGAGCAGGGCGAACTCGAGTGCCGACCGCAGATGTCGATGCTCGACCTCGCCCATGGACCGAAGCTACCTGCGGTCGACCTCGCCGTGTCGACGGTGCGTCGGCTTGACACACGTACGCGTGTTCGTGTTCACTCCGATGATGACAGTTGGGACCGATTCATCGCACATCACGCAACGTTCGTTCGATGAACTGGGAACCCCTCTCCGTGACGTGACCTTCTGCGTGCTCGACCTCGAGACGACCGGTGGCAACCGCGACGAGGACATGATCACCGAGGTCGGCGTGGTCAAGGTTCGCGGAGGTGAGTGCCTCGGCACGTTCCAGACACTCGTCAACCCGGGACGAGCGATCCCTCCCCAGATCGCCGTCCTGACCGGCCTCACCGACGTGCGGGTCGCGCCCGCACCACGCATCGAGGCGGTGCTGCCCTCGCTCCTGAGCTTCCTCGGCGACGCCGTCCTCGTCGCCCACAACGCCCGGTTCGACACCGGGTTCATCCAGGCGGCACTCCAGCGAGCCGAGCGTCCGGCGTGGAGCGGCACCGTGGTCGACACCGTGCACCTCGCTCGCCGTCTCGTGCGTGACGAGGTGCCCAACTGCAGGCTCGGCACGCTCGCATCCCGGCTCCGCCTCGATCACCAGCCGAGCCACCGTGCCCTCGACGACGCCCTGGCCACGACCGACCTGCTGCACCTGCTCATCGAGCGTGCCGCCGGACTCGGCGTGCTGGGTCTCGACGATCTGGTCTCGCTCGCGAAGATCGGCGGCCACCCGATGGCACCCAAGCTCAAACTCACCTCCGACCTGCCGCGATCGCCCGGGGTGTACTCGTTCCGCGGGGCGGGCGAACGGGTGCTCTACGTCGGCAAGGCCACGAACCTGCGCCAGCGCGTCAGGAGCTATTTCGGGAGCGACGACCGTCGCAAGATCGGACCGATGCTGCGTGAGACCCAGTCCATCGCCCACGTCCCGCTGCCCGATCCGCTGACCGCCGAAGTGGTCGAGATCCGCATGATCGCCAGGCTCCTCCCCCACTACAACCGTCGGGGCACCACGGCGAACAAGTACTGCTACCTGCGCCTGGACACCGAGTCGGCCTGGCCACGCCTCAGCATCGTGAAGAATCCCGCCACGCAGGGTCTGCACCTCGGACCGTTGCCGTCGCGGACGATGGCCACCCTCGTGCAGGAAGCGCTGCACACCGCCGTGCCGCTCCGTCGATGCACGCAGCGCCTGGGGCGCAACCACACCGCTCCGTTCGACGCCCCCGTCTGCAGTGCCGCACAGCTCGGCGTGGCCCACTGCCCGTGCTCGGGAACGGCCGACCCTGCCGACTACGCGGCCGCGGTCGAGCAGGCGTCGCGTGCGTTCCGAGGCGACCCCGCCTTCGTCGTCGAACGTCTACGCGAGCGGATGTCCGCACTCGCCGGACAGCAGAGGTTCGAGGAGGCCGCCGCCACCCGGGATCGGCTGTCCGCTCTGCTCGGAGCCGTTCGTCGAACGCAGTTGCTCGACGCTCTCGGGCACGTACGTCACGCCGAGGTCACCCACCGCGACACGACCTGGATCATCACCGACGGCCACCTCTCCGACACCCGAACGTCGTCGGCCCTCACGTCGGCGTTGTCGATCGCGCCTCTCGGCTCGGTCACCGCCGGGGTACCGGTCGCACGTGAACACGCCGACGAGGCCCTGTGCCTCGCGAAGTTCTTCGACAAGCACGCAGCACGCCTCGCCGTCACGTGCAGCGGGACCTGGCGCTTTCCGATCTCCTCGACCGAACGGATCCCTCCGCTCGAACGAGCCGCCTGACATCCGCCCGAGGGCGCGTCAGAGCACACGCGCTCCCAGCGGATCGATCGACAACAGCTTCGTGTGACCACCTCGCGGCAGCGCCGCCGCAACCGCGTCGGCCACGTCGACGGGAGCGAACAGCGCAACGGTGGGGCCGCTGCCGCTCAACCAGGAACACCAGGCCCCCGCCGCCGCACCCGCCTCCATCGCCTCGACCGCCCCCGGCACGCGGGGCAGCCGCGACGCCTGGTGCAGCAGATCCGACGTCGCGTCGACCAGCAGCGTGGGATCGTCGTGTGCGAAGGCAAGCGCGAACTGTGTGGCACGACCGATGTTGTGGACCGCGTCGGCACGATCGACCACGTCGGCGAGAACGAGGCGCGACGCATCCGTCGACGTCGTCACGTCGGGCACCCACGCCACGACCGCGGCGCCGCCGAGAACCGGGCCCACCCGGAAGGGAATCGCACGGCCCTGGACCCAGGCGACCACACCGCCATGGAGCGAGGCAGCGGCATTGTCACCGTGACCTTCCAGCTCGCCGGCGACCCCGATGATGTCGGCATCGCACTCTGCGATGGACCGTCCCGACTGCGCGACGGCGAGAGCCGCTGCACCCACCCGGACGGCGCCGCTGAACCCCAGGCCGCGGGCCATCGGGATGTTCGTCCGCATCCAGACGGGCCCGGACCCGCCCAGGCGGTGGAAGGCGATGCGGGCCGGGTGGTGATCGTCGATCGGATGGGCATCGTGCGGAGCTTCTCCCAGACCGAGATCGGCGTACAGATCGACGGCCATGCCGAACACGTCGAAGCCGGCACCGAGGTTCGCCGACGACCCCGGCGTCCGCACGACCAGCCCGGGCGGTGCGGTCATCCGAGCTGCGCCTGGGAGACCGTCACGAAGCGGTCGAGCACCTCCGCCGCCGAGCCGTCGTCGATGGCGGCGCGAGCCCGTTCCACACCGTCGGCCAGGTCACTGGCGCCTCCGGCCACCAGGAGGGTCGCTCCTGCGTTCAGCACCACGACGTCACGATGCGGACCCGGCCTTCCCGCCAGCACCCGGCGCACCACGTCGGCATTGTCCGACGGATCGCCACCCCGCAGATCGGCAGCGTCGGCCCGGTCGATCCCGACGTCGCGCGGGTCGATCGAGAACGATCGCGTCACCCCGTCACGCAGCTCCCACACGTGCGACGTCCCGCAGGTGGTCAGTTCGTCGAGTCCGTCGCCGTGCACCACCCAGGCGCTTGTCACCCCGCGCCGTTCGAGTGCTCCGATCATCGCGGGGGCGTACCGAGGGTCGGCGATGCCGATCAACTGGTTGCGAACCCGACCGGGGTTGGCCATGGGCCCGATCAGGTTGAACACGGTGGGCACGCCCATCTCCCGACGCGGCGGGCCCGCGAACCGGAAGGCGGCGTGGAACGACGGGGCGAAACAGAAGCCGAGTCCCACCTCGCGCACACACGCCGCCACACCGTCGGGTGTCTGTTCGATTGCGACGCCGAGGAGTTCGAGCACGTCGGCGGTGCCGCACTTCGACGACGCCGACCGGTTGCCGTGCTTGCACACGGTGGCCCCCGCCCCCGCAGCGACGATCGCTGCCATCGTCGACACGTTGATCGAGTGTGACCCGTCGCCTCCCGTGCCGACCACGTCGACCGCTGCGCTGCGCTCGGCGTCGGTGAGCGGCACGATCGCCGCCTGCTCCATGGCGGCGTCGAGCATCCCCGACAGTTCGTCGACCGACTCGCCCTTGGACCGCAGCGCCACCACGAACCCTGCGATCTGCGCTGCGGTCGCGTCGCCGGACAGGATCGTCGTCATGGCCGAACCGGCCACGTCGGCGGTGAGGTCTCCTCCGGCGATCAGCGTGCCGAGTACGGCGGGCCAGCCCCCCTGGTCATCGATCGCAGACATCTGACGGAGCGTACGCGACACGAGCCCAGCGACGGCAGGCCGTTCCATCGAGCGTCCCAACCTCGGTTGTTCCGTCCCGGACCGAACAACAGAGGTTGGGACGAGGAACTGGGCGGGTCAGAGCGGACGGCGGCGCTGGCGGAGGATGCGGCGTCGGTCGCGCTCGGTCGCGCCGCCCCACACGCCCGACTTCTCACGGTAGGTCAGTGCGTGGTCGAGGCAGTCGGTTCTGACCGCACATCCGTCGCACACCGCCTTCGCGGCCTGCGCTTCCTGCTCGTCGTCGGGGTAGAAGATCGCCGCCTGCAACCCCCTGCATGCTCCGAGGCCCCACCACTTGGTCTCCTGCGGAGTGATCTGTTGTATCGACACGTCGTTGCCCCCAGTGGCCCGGACTGATCCCTGTGTGGCGATGTCCCCTCCGCCATGACCAGCAACTTAGAACGTGCGAGCGACGAACGCCAGGAAAAACTCACCACCCGCGGCGGTCCCGCCACCGGCTCCCGGGCGGTCGGACATCGCGATCCGTCGGTCGATCCACGCCGCAGCGGTCAGGTCTCCTCGGGGATCCCGTACGCCCGTGCGATCACCTGCAACGGGTGCTGAGGCACGACACCCGCGTGCTCGCCGATCGCGAGGCTGGCCAGGTGTGAATCGCTGACGACCACCTCGCCGGGCGCTGCGTCCAGCTGTTCGGCCAGTCGCTGCGTGATCGCGTCACCCACGTCACCGCCCGCACGCATCGACCAGATTCCACCGATTCCCGTGGGTTCGTGGACGACGTCGATGCGAGCACCGGTGAGGCGCATCAGGTCCCGGCCGGGAAACCCGTCGCCACGGGCACGGATGAGACTCGACGCCTGGTACGTGATCCGTTGCGGGACGGCGCCCTCGAAGTCGGTGTCGAGCACGTAGTGGTCGCCTCGATGCAGGGTCATCAGGTACCCCGCTGCGTCGAAGGTGCGCTCGGCCACCAACTCGGCATCGCGGCGGGCCTGCTCGCTCGTGACGTACTCGATCGAATCGACGGTCAACACGTGGGCACACGCCGGCTGGGGCACCACGATGTCGGTTCCCGCGCGGATCTCCGCTGCGAGTCGGGCCATGTTCTCCTCGGCGACCTCTGCGAAGGCTTCGATGTCGCCGGAATGCAACAGCGGGGCGCCGCAGCAACGCGCTGCCGACACGCTGCACTCGATGCCGTTGCGCTCGTACACCTTCACGAGGTCCTTGCCGATCGACGTCGCCTGGTACTCGACGATGCACGTCGGGAACAGCGTGACCGCGGCCTGTCGCCGCTGCAGCCTGATCGTGGGCCGATCAGCGAACCAGTCGGAGAACCGTTCCGTGGCGAACGTGCCGAGTCGGCGCACCGAGGAGGCTCCGGTGAACCGCTCCAGGACCCCACGCACCCGCGATCCGTTGGACACGCTGACCACACGGTTCGCCAGCGCCGGCACCTTCGTGGCCACCCTGCCGACCTTGTCGGGACGGGCGAGCACACGTGCCGCCATCCTTCCGGTGGCCCCCAAGTGACCGTGTTCGAACTGCATCGCACGGGCACGCAGCATCAGTCGAGGCACGTCGACGCCTCCGTCGCTCGCCCCGGTCGCGCCATGTTCGTTCGGGCACCCCACCGCGCAGAGCGTGCAGTGCACGCACGCGTCGACCACCTGGTCCTGCTGGGCCGGCGTCAACAGGTCGGCGGCCGGTTCGGCCATCGAATCCAGCATGTCGAACAGGGTCGGGAACACGCCGCACAGCCCCACGCATCGCCGACACCCGTGACACACCTCGTGCGTTCGGGCCAGCTCCCGACGAACATCGGGCTCGTCGGTGTACGCCGGGTCGACCGGGTCGTAGGTGATGGTCACGTCGTGACCGTCACCGTCACGGCGGCGGGGACAGCGGCGACGCCGTCGTCGGCGAGCGCTCGGTCGGCAGTGGCACACATTCGCCGAGCAGCGACATCCGAGTCCGTCGATGCTCGTTGCACGAACCGCCACGGTACTTGCCGCACCACGGTTTCAGGCCGAGATCCGGTTGGGGAGCCACTCGGCGAGCGTGCCACGATGACGGTCATGAACGACGACGACCACGTCGCCCGGATCGAGGGGATCCTTCCTCACCGCTGGGACCTCGACGCGCTGCGCTCGGGTGCAGCGGTTTGCGCCACGCTCGCCGTGCCGTTCCGGATCGTCGCCGCAATCGTCGACAGCGACTCCGGTGGTCTGAACGCACTGTTCTTCGTCCTCTTCGTGGCGTTCTTCGTCGTCGGCGCAGGGTGTGCAGCTTGGGTGCAGCGGACGGGGACGCCGCTGAGCCACGCCCTGGTGACGGCGATCGGCACGTACGCATTCGTGGAGATCGTGTTCGTCGCGATCCGGCTGGTCCGCGGAACGCAGATCCCGTGGTTCTCGATCTTCTTCACGCTGTCCGTCATCTCGGCAGCCGGCGTCATCGGCGGCTTCCTCGGCAGCCGGCTCCAGGCTCAGGGGTTCGTCCCGTCGAGTCGGCGATGACCACGACGCACGGCGCTTCGGCGTCTCCGCTGCGCTTCCTCGTCATCGACGTCGGCACCACCGGGCTCCGAGCGGCGATCGTCGACGACGACCTGGACGTGGTGCATTTCGAGTACCGCCACAACCCGCCGTCGACACCCTTCGACGGGCTCGTCGAGTTCGACGCTGCCCACCTCGCGTCGCTCGTCCTCGATGCCAGCCGAGCCGCACTGGCATCGGTCGATTCGCCCGTCGCCGCCGTCGGCATCACCAACCAGCGTGCGAGCACGATCGTGTGGGACCGGGCAACGGGCGAACCGGTCGCTCCCGGGCTCGGTTGGCAGGATCTGCGCACGATCACCGAGTGCATCGTCGCGAAGGCCACGCACGACTGGACCGTGGCGCCCAACCAGTCCCTCACGAAGCTCGGGTGGCTCCTGGCGAACTCCGGCGACCTCGACGGCCGCGACCTGTGCTTCGGCACCATCGACTCGTGGATCGCTCGGACCCTCACGGACGGAGCGATCCACGTCAGCGACGGCACCAACATGTCGACGACCACGACCGGGATGCGCATCGCCGACGGCTCGGCGTGGGCGACCGATCGCCTCGCGGAGTTCGGGATCCCGGAGGCGATCCTGCCCCTCGTCGTCGATTCGACGGGCGTCGTGGGACACGCCACTGCGCTCCCCGGATCACCACCGATCGCCTCCCTGATCGGCGACCAGCAGGCCTCGCTGATCGGTCAGGGTTGCGTCGAACCCGGTGTCGCCAAGCTCACGCTCGGGAGCGGAGCGATGCTCGACGTCGTCACCGGCGCGCCACCGCCCTCCCGGATCGAACGCAGCCCGGCGGGCACCTACGCCCTGCCCACGTGGCAGCTCGGCGGCAAACTCACCTGGGGTGCCGAGGCGATCATGCTGTCGGCCGGCACGAACATCGAGTGGCTCCGTGACGATCTGGGTCTCATCGAGACGAGCGCCCACAGCCACGACGTGGCGCAGGGTTGTTCCTCCACTGGTGGCGTCGTGTACGTGCCGGCGTTGCTGGGTCTGGGAACTCCCGACTGGGACTACGGGGCGCGCGGCACGCTGGTCGGCATGACCCGAGGCACCGAGCGACCCCACGTCGTGCGAGCCGTCCTCGAGGGCATCGCCCATCGTTGCGCCGACATGGTCGACGCCGTTCGGGCCGACACCGGGGTGTCCGTGGAGAGTCTCCGCGTCGATGGCGGGATGTCGGTCAACCCGACGATGATCGCCGCCCTCGCCGATGCGACCGGATGTCGAGTGGAGGTGTCGCCGACGACCGAAGCGACGACCCGCGGCGCTGCATTCCTCGCCGGCCTCGCACTGGGTCGCTGGGACGACGTCACCGACGTCCGACACCTGTGGCGGCCGAGCCGGGTTGCCGACGCCGCAGGTGGCCCGGAGGCCGAGCAGGACCGACACGTCGCGCGCCGACGTTGGAGCGAGGCGCTGGGTCGCGCGCGGAGTTGGTATCCCGAACTGTCGGCACTCGACTTCTGATGGCCGCACGACCGGTCCCCAACGGACTTCACGAGTGGACGAATCCGGTGTTCACGCGTCCCGTCACCCTAGAATCGCTCCGTTGCCCTCCGAGGAGGGCCGCAGACGCATGACCCGAAAGGACCCATCCCCCGTGGATCTCGAACCAGCTGAGCGTGACCTCGACACATCGGTGTCACGTCGCAGCCTCGTCACCCTCTCCGGCGCTGCCGGCCTCGGCGGCCTCGCCGCCGCCCTGCTCCTCGACCGCACCACGCTCGCCCTCCCCGCCGACGACGAGGTGGAGCGTCCGAACGTTCCCACCGACGCCGACGTGGCGCTCCTGTCGCAGGTCATCGGGTTGGAGCTGGCCGCGAGCGAGTTGTACCGACTCAAGTTGGAGAGCGCGGACGGCGATCTGGCCGTGGCCGTCGGGATCATGGCCG
Source organism: Ilumatobacter sp. (assembly GCF_039969435.1). Classification (GTDB taxonomy): domain Bacteria; phylum Actinomycetota; class Acidimicrobiia; order Acidimicrobiales; family Ilumatobacteraceae; genus Ilumatobacter_A. The sequence continues at coordinate 236,063 of NZ_JBDVNU010000036.1, read as the reverse complement.
AGAACCACCAGGCCTACGCCCAGGCGGTCGCCGGCGCCACCGGCCTCTCGGCCCAGTCGGCGAACGAATCGCTCGTCGATGCGAGTCGGGCCGGGTTCGAGGGCTCCGACGACGAGTTCTTCGCTGCCGCCCATGCCTTCGAGCAGACCGCAGCGGCCACCCACACCGCATTGATGGGCCAGTACGAGAGCGACGACGCGATCGCCCTCACCGCCTCGATCGCGCTCACCGAGGTCCGTCACGCCACCGTGCTCGCCGACCTGCTCGGCGTGAGCGACCTCGACGTGCTGTTCGGGAACGACGAGTCCGCACTCTCGCTGGGAGACGATGCCTGATGAACCTCGAACTGAACCCTCGCACGGGGCGCCGCCAGGCCCTCAAGATCGGCGGCCTGTCCGTCACCCTCGCCGCTCTGGCCGCCGCGTGCGGCGAGAACCGCACCGGCGATGACGCGCCGGGGCGGGTCGGCAACGCACCCGTCGTCACCACACCGCCGGACTACGAAGTGGACGATGCGGTGCTGCTGCGCACGGCGTCCTCGCTCGAGTACACCGCGATCGCCGTGTACGAACTCGTCCGCGACTTCGACGTGCTCGACGGAGAACTGCTCGACCGTCTCGTGGCCGACCACCAGGGCACCGCCGACGTCATGGTCGGGCTGACCGAAGACATCGGTGGAGTCGCCTGGACGGAGACCAACCCGTGGTTCATGGATCGTGTCGTCGGCCCTCTGGTCGAGTCGATCACGTCGGGCGACCGCAGTGACGACGACATCAACGCCGACCTCTTCAGCATGGTCACCGCTCTCGAGAACCTGGCTGCGGCGTCGCACCAGGAGCTCGCGTCCGCGATCGGTGAGACCGACGCCCGCATCGCCCACCTCGAAGCCGCGCTCCTCGAGGCGCGCCACGCCTCGGTTCTCGCCATCCTGAACTCCGGCGACTCGAAGAACTACTTCTCGCCCGCACTCGTCGGCGAGGACGTGGCCCGCGACGAACGGGGCGGGATCCCGTACTACGCGATCTCCTCGACGTTCGGTGAGACCGCGCAGATCGACCTCATCGCCGGCCCGGCCGACGAGAACGGCGTGCGCACGACGTTCTCCCTGCAGACTCCGTCGCTGAACAGCTTCGTCTACAACGAACTCGAACCCGACGCCTGAGCCGTTGCGACGCGCGCAGGCGTAGAGTCCTGCACGCAATGGTGAGGTGACCGGGTGGCCGCGGTTCGTGTTCGCACGAGTCGAGGAAAGTCGGGGCTCCATCGGGCAGAGTGCTGGCGAGAGCCAGGTCGGGGCGACCTGACGGACGTGCAACAGAGAGAGACCGCCGATGGTTCTCCTCGCCCTCGGGCGCGGGGTTCACAGGTGAGGGTGAAACGGTGCGGTAAGAGCGCACCAGCGACGTCGGTGACGGCGTCGGCTCGGTAAACCCCACTCGGAGCAAGGTCGAGCAGAGCGATGGGCGGCCCGTCCGTTTCGCTCGGGTAGACCGCACAGATGGATGGCCACCGGGAGCGCGAGCTCCTACAGAACCCCGCTTACAGGCCACCTCACCATTGCACCGACAACCGCCTCAGGCGGTTTCGTTGAACGTGAGCAGCACCGGTCGGCGACCGCGGATCGCCACTCGACAGATCGAGGCATGGTCGAGGTGGCAGTTCCAGGAGATGCCGATGTCGACGCCGAGCGCCCAGGCGACGGCCGACTTCATCGGCGACACGTGGCTGACGACCACGACGTTCTCGTGAGCCGCTCGCTCGACCAGGTCGCCACACGCCGTGCGCACACGATCGTCGAGGGCCTTCAGGGACTCGCCGCCCTCGGGCACGTAGGAGTAGTCGTTGCGCCAGGTCTGCCACACCTCCGACGGCACGTCCGCGTGGGGGACGCCTTCGTAGATCCCGTAGGACAGTTCGACGAAGCGCTCGTCGGTCTCGACCTCGACTCCGAACGCCGACGCCGTCTGCTGCGCACGCTTCAGAGGGCTGGCGACGACTGCGTCGACCGACCCGACCTCGTCGATGATGTAGGCCGCCGCATCGATCGCCTGCTGTCGGCCGAGGTCGTCGAGGTCCTGGTTGAGGCGACCCTGCAACAGCCCTGCTTCGTTCGCGGCGGTCCGGCCGTGGCGCAACAAGATCAACACGGGGCAAAGTGTGTCACACGATCGGATCGACACCGGCGATCGACCTCGTCAGCCGACCGAGACGACGCTGCTCTCAGGGCGTACGGTCGGGGACCGCATCGAGGCGACCGTCGTGCAGGAACCGTCGGCGCCGTGTCGGGTCCCCCATTCCGTTGCGACGCCACAGCCAGACGCAGCCGGCGATCCCGACGAGCTCGAGTCCGACGCTGATCCACCCGCGGTCCACGATGGGGATACCGCGGTCATCGAAGCCGAACCCCGTGAACGGCCACCAGAACGTGTCGGTGTCGTTCCACGCCGCATCGAACACCAGATGCAGGAACAGACCGATCGGGAGTCCGAGCAGCGTCTTACGACGCCCACTCCCCCGCTTCGTCGCGATCATCACCACGGCGAGCATCACGATGCTCACGGTGACGCTGTGCAGTGCCCGCGCCCCGCCGAACACGGCGTCGACCGCAGGCAGGACGGAACCGACGAGCAGCAATCTGTTGTCGAAGGTCGGATCGCGGAACACGAATCCGATCGTGACCACCGACGTCGCGAAGAACCAGAAGAACACGAGGAGCGTCTACAGCGCGAGCATTCGTCCGCAGTTGGGGCAGTCGGCGACTCCGTCGGACACCGCCGCCTCCTCCTTCACGACGTCGACCTCCGCAGCGGAGAGGTCGAGGTGGCAGCCGTCGCAGCGGTGCCCGACCAGCTTCGCGACGGCGACCCCCGACGACGCACGCACCCGGTCGTACCGGGCCATCACGCCGTCGGCCAGTTCGCCGCGCGCCACCGACCGCTGCGCGCTCAGTTCGTCCAGTTCGCGGTCGATCTCGGCAGTGGCACGCTCGAGCGCGCTGTCCGCGACCGACACGGCGTCACGGAGGGCGGACTCGGTGGAGAGGTGGGCGGTGAGACGGTCGTCGACGTCGGACTGTTCCTCCAAGGCCTCGAGTTCGACGGTGTCGAGCGCATCGACCTGTTCGTCGAGCGTGGCCATCTCGTGCATCAGCGCCTCGGCCTCACGCGGAGCGATGACGGTCTTCAGCTGTGCGGCCAGTCGCACTCGATGTGCGTCGATCCCTGCGGCGTCGGACTCGGCACGCTCGATCACGGCGGTCAGGTCGTCGAGACGGGACCGCATCGAGTTGCGTTCACGTTCCCAGGTGGTGAGCGACGTGGACGCGGCATGCAACTGGTCGCGCTCGACCAGTCGTTCCCGGCGGTTGGCCAACTGGTCGGCCTCGGTGTCGATCCGCTGGACCTCCAACAACCGATCTGCGGTGGTGATCGGTGTCTGGTCCGGGGCGTCACTCGAATCGGTCATCGTCACAGATCATGCCACGGACGACCGACTCCACACCCAACACGTCGCCGGGGAAGCGACGGCGCCGGCTCAGCAGGGTTGGATGTTGCGGCCGAGCGCGACCGACGGCAGGGGCGCGTACGGATCGAGGTTGTCGGGAGCGATCGTCGTGCCCAGGGGCACGTTCTCGTACTGGATCACGATCGGGGTGGTCTGCACCGGTACCGGCTCCGCGGGCGGCTCCGCTGCCGGCGGCTCCGTTGCCGGCGGCTCGACCTGGAACTCCTCTGCAGCCGCTGCCGGTTCGGGTGCCGCCTCCTGCGGGATGACCTCACCGCCCGACTGGCCGACGACGATCTTCTCGCACTCGTTGCCCGGCAGGACGAGGCGGGCGTTTGCCCGCTCCGGCGGCGCCGGGTCGTCCCAGTCCTCGATCGGGAGGAATGCGTGCGCCGGCTCCATGAAGCTGTTCCAGATGCGGGCGGGATACGTACCGCCCTGGATCCTGGGGAACTCGAACCCGCTGATGCCGACCATCGGTGTGTAGGCATCGGGGTTGCCGACCCACACGGCGGTCGACAGTTGCTTGGTCCCTCCGACGAACCAGGCATTGGTGTTGTTCTCCTGCGTCCCCGTCTTGCCGAAGGCGGGTCGGTCGTTCTCGAGCGGGCCCTCGTTGCGGCCGGTGCCGTAGGTGAGCGTGCCCTTCATGATGTCCACCGTCTCCAGTGCGGCATCGCGGTCGAGGACCTGTGTGCCGGGATCGAAGTGGGTGTAGGTGCGGTTGCCATCGGCGTCGTCGATGAACTCGACGTAGTAGGGCTCCTTGTGGTTGCCCTCGTTGGCGAGCGTCTGGATGCCGGCGGCCATGTCGAGCACCGTCATCTCGTTCGCACCCGTGGCGAAACTGACGAACGGTTGCACCGGCTTGCGCTCCTCGACCGGCTGGCCCTTGTAGAGGTACGGCGACGACGCCATCCGGTAGGTCGTGTCGACGACCCGGTTGAGACCGACGATCTGGGAGAGACGAGCGAACCCGCAGTTGACCGATCGCGCAGTGATGTCGCGGAGGTTGCCGACGAATCCGGCCACGCCCCCGTTGATCTGGAAGACGGGCTCGTTCGGGTCCCCGCTGGGGAACGCACATCCGACACGTCCGTCGATCTCGTCGCCCGCCTGCGCTCCGGCCTGGACGGCCGCGGCGAGGATGAAGTACTTGATGCTCGAACCGGTCTGGCGTGGCTGGAGCGCCATGTTCAGCTGATTCTCGTCGGTGAAGCCGCGACCTCCGACCATCACCCGCACCGCGCCGGACTGCGAATCGAGCGACACGATCGCCGCCTCGAATCCCTCGTCGGTCGGCGGGAGTTCCAATTGAGCCTGTTCGGCGGCCTGCTGCATCGACGGCTTCAGGGTCGTGTGGATGCGCAGCCCGCCACGGAACAACTGGTTGTAGCGCTCCTCGGGGGTGTCGCCCAGGATGTCGGAGGTGTTCAACAGGTAGTTCCTCAGCGCCTCGGTGAAGTAGGAGCGGGAGTAGTCGCGACCCGGGATGACCTGGACCCGTTCGGGAATCAGGAAGTCGCCCTCGAGGAAGTCGGCTTCCTCCTGGGTGATGATCTCCTCGGTGACCAACCTGTCGAGCACCTGGATCCAACGCGCACGACTGCGTTCGGGCTCGTTGATCGGGTCGAAACCCGAGGGTGAGCGAACGAGGCCGGCGAGGAACGCCGCTTCCAGGAAGTCGAGATCGGCGGCGGTCTTTCCGAAGTACGTCTCGGCGGCCGCCTGGAGGCCGTACGCGTTGTTGCCGAAGAACACGGTGTTCAGGTACCGCTCCAGGATCTGTTCCTTCGGCATCTCCTTCTCGAGCCGCTTGGCGTACTGGATCTGCAGCAGCTTGTACCGTCCGTCGCGCTCGAGGCCGGCGAGGAAGTCGTTCTTGACGACCTGCATCGTGATGGTCGATGCACCCTGCTGGGGAGCGTCGGACGCGAAGTTCGACAGCGTCGCCCGGAAGAGGCTGCGCACGTTGACGCCTTCGTGGTTGAAGAACTCCTTGTCCTCCACGACGAGGAAGGCCTGCACGACGTCGGACGGGATGTCGGCGAACTTGATCGGCTGTGAGTTCTCGAGTTCGTAGATGCCGATCTCGTTGCCATCGGCGTCGTAGACGTAGGACCGTTGCGCGAGTGGTTGGAACTCGGGCAGCACGATCGGATCCTCGCTGTGGGCGTTCGCTGCGTTCCACATGCGCGGAGCGACCGCCACGACGATCGCGACGATCAGCAGTGCGCCGCTCGCGACCACGAGCAGCAGGCGGGGGATCCAGTACAGGCGTTGCACAACGACCCAAAGCTAGTGGCGCGCCGAACCCGGAGTGCGTCATGGCGACGTGGTCACAGCCACGCCGGATGGATGTCACCAGGTCGGGTGATCGCGTGATGGCAGGATGGGGTGATGAGCGACCAGAGCAGCCCGTTCCCGACCAAGCCGTTCCGGTTCGGCGTGCAGTTGCAGTCGGCCGACTCCGGTGCCGCATGGGTCGAGCAGGCCCGCCGTGTCGAGGGTCTCGGATACGACGTCGCCACGATCCCCGACCACTTCGACTCCCAGTTCGCACCGGTGCCCGCACTCCAGGCGATCCTGTCGGCGACGACGACGTTGCGCGCCGGGGCGCTCGTGTTCGACAACGACTACCGGCATCCCCTCGTCCTCGCCAAGGAGCTCGCCACGATGGACGTCCTGTCGGACGGACGCGTCGAGATCGGCATCGGTGCGGGCTGGATGATCAGCGACTACGAGCAGGCCGGCATGGACTACGACCGTGCCGGCGTGCGGATCGACCGGTTCGTCGAGGGGCTCGCGGTGATCACGGGACTCATGGCCGACGGCCCGTTCTCCTTCGACGGTGACCACTACACCATTCGCGACCACGACGGCTTCCCGAAGCCCGTCCAGCGGCCGCGTCCGCCCGTGATCATCGGAGGTGGCGGCCCCCGAGTCCTCGGTCTCGCGGCTCGCGAGGCCGACATCGTCGGTGTGAACGGCACCCTGCACGCCGGCGTCATCGGGCCGGACGCCATCGCGACGATGACGCGCGACGCGGTGGTCGACAAGGTGGCGATCGTCGCCGACGCAGCACGCACGGCAGGCCGACTCGATCACATCGAGATGAACATCCGCACGTTCTTCGTGTCGGTCACCGACGACCGCGACACCCAGGTCGACGCACTGTCCGCCATGATCGGCGTCGACCCGCGGATGATCTCGGAATCACCCTTCGCCCTCGTGGGCGACGCCGACGAGATCTGCGACACGCTGGTGGCACGTCGCGAGGAGTTCGGATTCAGCTACGTCATCGTCGGAGCCGGCGAGATCGACGACTTCGCCCCCGTCGTGGCCCGCCTCGCCGGAACCTGACGCGGATCGGTGCGCACCGACGGGGATCCCCGTCGCCCTCCCGACCACCTCGAACGGTCGCCACACGGACGTCGCGGCGCCCCCTCGGGAATGCTACGTTCGTGCCACGCGAGGCACCGTCGATGCTCGAGAACCCTCGGTCACGGCGACTTCCCGCCGACACCACCACCGTGCGCCTCCGATCCACCCTCACCGCCCTGATCGGCGCAGCCAGCGTGGGCGCCATGTCCGTCGTCGTCTCCGCAGCGATCGGGAACGGTGACATCGACGGTGCTGCCGTCGCCACGAGGCAGGCCGAGCGGGTCGATGCCCCGCAGAACCTCACACCCGATCGACCGCGCGTGTTCCTCGCATTCAGTGGGTCGAACGCGTTGGCGAACGTCTCCGCACTGGACCCTCAGTGGCGCTACGTCAGGGAGAACCTCGACGGCTTCTGGGGCAACAACGCAGGAATCGCCGGTGACGAGATCGCACGACTGGTCACCAAGACCGACACCAGGCAGTTGATCTCCGAGTCCGCGTTCAACGGGTCGTCGTTCTTCGTGGAGACGTACGACTACGTGGAGCGCATCGATCAGCGTGTCGATTTCGAACGCGAAGCGATCACCTTCTACACGTCCCGGCCGAGCGGCTGGGACGGTGACAGCATCGCCGGAGCCAGGCGCTCCGTCGCCGGCGCCGCCTACGGCCCCGGAGACGATGCGTACATCAACGTGTTCACGGGCTGGCAACCACAGAACTTCTACACCGATCGCGTCCGCCAGTACCCGCCGATCGCGCCCGGTTCGAGCGCGGAACGAGCGGTCTACGAGGGCGATGGCATCTTCGTCGAGTGCCCCCACGACGTGTGCAACGGAGCAGAGTACGAGGACGGATTCTTCCGTGCGATGCGGATCGCACGCGACACCGGACAACGCTTCGTGTGGCTCGCGAGTCGCCTGCCGGGACAACCGCGTTCGGGCTGGTTGCGGGAGTTCCAGACCATGTACAACCGGGTCACCGCGGAAGGGCTGTGGCGCCCCGGCGACATCGTGGTGGTCATCTCCTACAACGGCGAGTACCCGGCGGTTCCCGAGACGGACAGCAGCGGGCGCGCCGCCGACACGATCACCGGGATCCTCTACTGGGCACTTCGGCAGTGACCAGGGCGCCGGTCACCTCGCTCGCTCAGGTGAACTTGTAGTCCTTCGGCAGCACGACGATCCCCTCGTCGCTGACCGTGTAGCGCTCGCGATCCTGTTCCGGGTCGAGCCCGATCCTGGTCCATTCGGGCACGACGACGTTCTTGTCGATGATGCACCGGTGCACACGTGCCCCGGCTTCGACACGCACCCCGGGGAACAGGATCGAGTCGGTCACGTGGGCGTCGTGGTCGATGAAGCATCCCGGGCCGATGATCGAGCGCTCGACATGGCCCCCACTGAGGATCGAGCCCTGACACAGCAGGCTGTCGTCGACGTACGGTGGCTCGCCGCCGCGACCGCGTGACACCTTGGCGGGCGGCAACGCCTTGCGACTGGTGAACACCGGCCACTTGTCGTTGTAGAGGTTGAAGATCGGAACCGGAGAGATCAGGTCCATGTTCGCGTGGAAGAACGCGTCGAGGGTCCCGACGTCGCGCCAGTAGCCCTGCTCACGGTCGTCCTGGCCGGGGATCACGTTCTTCGAGAAGTCGTACACCCGGGCGTCGCCGGACGCGGTGAGCGCCGGGATGACGTCACCGCCGAGGTCGGTGTACTGGTTCTCGTCGGGCGTGACGATGTCGATCAGGGTCTGGGTGTTGAACACGTAGTTCCCCATGCTGGCGAGACACCGCGTGTCGTCGCCGGGCATGGTGGGCGGGTTCGGCGACTTCTCGTGGAAATCGACGATCTTGCCGTTCTCGTCGGATTCGATCACCCCGAAGTCGGTGGCCTCGTGCTTCGGCACCGGGATGGCGGCGACCGTGACTCCCGATCCGTTGGCGATGTGCTCCTCGACCATCTGGCGCGGGTCCATCCGGTAGATGTGGTCGGCGCCGAACACGCACACGATGTCGGGCTTCTCGTCGTGGATCAGGTTGAGGTTCTGGTAGATCGCGTCGGCCGAACCCTGGAACCAGTAGGGGCCGCGCCGCATCTGGGCCGGGACCGGCGTGACGTAGTCATCGAGCATCGCCGAGAAGCGCCAGGTCTGGGTGATGTGGCGGTCGAGGCTGTGGCTCTTGTACTGCGTGAGCACGACGATCTTGCGGTAGCCGGCGTTGGCGAAGTTGGAGAGTGCGAAGTCGATCATCCGGTAGGTGCCCGCGAACGGCACCGCCGGCTTGGCACGGTCGGTGGTCAGCGGTTGCAGTCGCTTCCCTTCGCCTCCTGCGAGGACGATCACGAGCACGTTCGGGTCAAGAGCCATCGAGTTCCACCGTACCGCACTGCTCCTTGCGGCGATCGCCCGACCGGGCACGGCCGAACAACCATCGCCTGACCGTCCCGGTCAGCGGTCGGATCGGCTGGACCCTGCGTCGTCGATCAGGACCCGGTACATGCGGGCGTAGTGGCCTGCGGGTTCGGTCCAGGACCAGTCGACGCCCATCATCCGCTTGCGCAGGGTGGTGCGGACCCGCTTCTTCGACACCGCCCGTCCGGCGCGGAACATCGCTGCCAGCAGGTGCTCGGACGTGACCTCGTCCGCCACGAAACCCAGGCCCTTGGATTCACGGTCGGCATCGGGGACCGTGTCGACGAGCCCACCGACCGCCGTCACCACGGGCATCGCTCCGTACCGCATCGCCTGCATCTGCGTCAGTCCGCACGGCTCGAAGCGACTCGGCATGAGGAACACGTCGGCGCCGGCGAACATCAGGTGCGAGAGCGATTCGTCGTAGCCATCCACGAAACCGAAGTGATGCGGATGGTCGGCAGCCAGTTCGTGCAGACGGGCAGCGAGGACGGCATCCCCGGAACCGAGCACGGCGAGGCGCATCGGGATCTGTTCGAGCAGGGGGATCAACGGCACGAGGAGGTCGATGCCCTTCTGCTCGGTGAGTCGCGTCACGACGGTTGCGAGCGGGACGTCGTCGTCGACGAAGCCGAACCGGTCGAGAAGCGCAGATCGACACTGCTGCTTCCCGTCCGTGTCCTTGGCCGAGAAGTTCACCGGCAGATGGGGGTCGGTGGCCGGGTTCCACACGTCGGTGTCGATCCCGTTCAGGATGCCGACCAGGGATTCGCTGCGTTGGCGCAGGGCGTCATCGAGGCCGAACCCGCCCTCGGGTGTCTGGATCTCGGCGGCGTAGTGCGGTGACACGGCGACGATCCGGTCGGCCAGGGCGAGCGCTCCACTGAGCGGGTTGGTGCCTCCCCACCATTCGAAGTGGCTGCTCCTGGGTCCGAGCACGTCGAGCCAACTCCCGTCGGCGATGCCCTGGTACGCCAGGTTGTGGATCGACACGACCGTGGGCGGCGGGTCATCCAGCGCCGCAAGGGCGACACCGGTGTGCCAGTCGTTGAGGTGCAGGACGTCGGGTCCGTCGCGCTCCGCGAGCGCGGCGACAGCGCGACCGAATCGGAAGAAGCGTTCGCTGTTGTCGGGCCACCCCTCGCCGTCGGGACGCAGATAGGGATGCGCACGGGCCATGCCCGGGACCGAGACGAGCGTCAACGCACCGACGCCGGGGTGCCGCCCACGTCGCACGACGGCTGCACCCACCCACTCGGGTACGTCGAGTTCGAAACTCGTCTCGTCGACGAGCGCGATCCCGCCGTAGTCGGGCAGGACCAGATCGACGTCGACTCCCTCCCGGCGCAACTCGCTCCCCAGACCTGCGGCGGCCGCGGCGAGCCCGCCGACCGTGGCGATCGGTGACAACTCGGCCGTGGCGAAGAGCACGCGCATCGGACCATCATGGCTCAACGGGCCGGCCGACCGTCGCTCCCGACGCTCGGAGTCGAGCAGCGGCGCTCGGACCGTGTGGGGACGGCGACGAACGCCACCCCGGCATCCGTCGAGCCGGTCGCACCTCGATCGGACCGGCTTCGACCCCCGCCGAGCCCACCCGACCGGTTGCGAACTCGGCGCTCCGATACCGTGCGGATCGTGAAGCATCGCAGTTCCGCGAGCGTCCTGCTGGTCGCCGGTCTGGCGCTGGTCGGCTGCAGCGGTTCCGACGATCCATCGGATCCGATTCCGGCCGACCCCGTCGAGCAAGCCGATGGAACGGACGTGACGGGGGTGGTCGGCGACGCCGAATCGTCGAGCGTGGACGACGATCCGGCGACCGACGGCGAGCAGATGTTCCCCGACGTCGTCGACGCCACCGCGGAGGCCACCGGCGATACGTGGACGGTGTCGGCAACCCTGTCGTCGCCGTACGACACGCCCGAGCGATACGCCGACGCCTGGCGCGTCGTCGGCCCCGACGGCACCGTCTACGGCGAACGGATCCTCACCCACGACCACGCAGCCGAGCAGCCCTTCACCCGGTCGCAATCGGGCATCGAGATCCCGACCGACGTCACGGTCGTGACCATCGAGGGTCGTGACCTCGAGTTCGGCTACGGCGGCACCACCTTCGAGTTGACGCTGCCGCGCTGACCCGGCCGTGTCGAGACGGGGCCGCCCTCCCCGCCGCGACGGGGTGCGCGGCACGGCGTCGCCACACGATGTTCATGCGGGCGCAGCGACGGATGGTGTTGACTGGCTGACGTGACGACGACCGCCGAACACGACCAGCCCCTCGTCGGGGACGAGCTGACTGCGACCTCGGGGTACGAAGCACTCGGCGACGACATCCGCCTCCTCGGCCGTCTGCTCGGTGACGTCGTACGGGATCAGGCCGGGGACGCGACCTTCGAACTCGTCGAGTCGGTCCGGCGGATCGCTGTCGATGGTCGACGCAACGGCTCGAGTTCCGTGAACGACCTGGAGGCCGTGCTCGGGTCGCAACCGGTCGACCAGGTGATCCACGTCATCCGGGCGTTCGACTGGCTCTCGCTGCTCGCCAACACCGCAGAGGACCTGCACGTCGAGCGCCGTCGACGACACCACCTGAGCGTCGGCAGTGTGGCCCAGCCGGGCAGCCTGGAGGCGACGTTCGACCGCCTCGAGGCCGGCGGTGTCCCCGCCGAACGAATCCGCAGCGTCCTCGCCGACCTGATGGTCAGTCCCGTCATCACCGCCCACCCGACCGAGGTCCGTCGCAAGACGATCCTCGACGTGCTCGGCGACGTGTCCGAGTTGCTCGATCGCCACGATCGCCTCGGTGGGCGCGATCGTCGGCGTGACGAGGTCGTCCGCGAACTCGACGCGAAGATCCTCACGCTGTGGCAGACGGCGATCCTGCGCCTGTCCAAGCTCCGGGTCAGCGACGAGATCAACGAGGCGCTGCGGTACTACGACGTCAGCCTCTTCGAGACCATCCCTCGGCTCGCCGCCGATCTCGAGCGGTTCGCCCTCGACCGGTTCGGCGCCGACACCATCGACACGTCACGCTCGATCAGCATGGGTTCGTGGATCGGCGGTGACCGCGACGGGAACCCGTTCGTCACCGCCGACGTGATGCGACTCGCGATCGGTCGGCAGGCCCAGGTGGCGCTCGGGCATCACCTCGACGAGCTGCGGCGACTGTCGATCGAGTTGTCGATGTCGGTCCGCCTGATCACGCCGACGGCGGAACTGCTGGCCCTCGCCGATGCGTCGGGAGACGACTCGCCATTCCGGGCCGACGAGCCGTACCGCCGAGCGCTGCGCGGCATGTACGCACGGTTGTACGCATTCGCCGAGGTCGTCCTGGGTCGCGAGGTCGACGAGATCGGTGGTCCGGTCCCGCGGATCGAGTTGCCCGCCTACACGTCACTCGACGAGCTCGTCGCCGAGCTCGACGTGGTCGCCACCTCGTTGCGGTCGCACGGTGCGTCCGACCTCGCCGAGGTGTCGGTCGAGCCCGTGCGCCGGGCACTCGCCGTCTTCGGCGCCCACCTCTGCGGACTCGACATGCGCCAGAACTCCGCGGTGCACGAACTGGTGGTCAGCGACCTGCTGGCCGGTGCAGGGGTCACGACCCGATACCTCGATCTCGACGAGGCGGCGCGTGTGGCGGTGCTCACCGACGAACTCTCCTCCCCACGTCTCCTGCGGCATCCGACCGCGGAGTACACCGACACGACCGTGGGCGAACTCGACGTGCTCCACGCAGCTGCCACGGCTGTCCGCCAACTCGGTCGGCGCGCCGTGCCGCACTACGTGATCTCCATGGCGAACGCGGTGAGCGACGTGCTTGAGGTGGCCGTGCTGCTCAAGGAGGTCGGGCTGCTACGCACCGCCACCTCCCGGTCCCCCGCCCGTTGCGACCTCGACATCGTTCCGCTCTTCGAGACCATCGGAGACCTCGCCGGGTCTGCCGACACCCTCGCCGCACTGCTTGCACATCCGGTCTACGGCGAACTGATCGCCTCGCGCAGCGACGTCCAGGAGGTGATGATCGGATACTCCGACTCGAACAAGGACGGCGGCTACCTGTCGTCGCAGTGGAACCTCTTCGCGGCTCAGGCCGCGCTGGTCGACGTGGCCGCCGATGCAGGCGTCCGTCTGCGGCTGTTCCACGGCCGCGGAGGCACGGTGGGTCGTGGCGGCGGGCCGGCATACCAGGCCGTCCTCGCTCAGCCGCCCGGGTCGGTCGATCGGGCGATCCGGGTCACCGAGCAGGGAGAGATGGTCGCTGCGAAGTACGCGCGACCCGCCCTGGCGCGCCGCAACCTCGAGACGTTGGTCGCTGCAACGATCCGCGCGTCCTGCACGGCCGTCGACGGCGACGACGCCGGCAGCGACCGGCACCGCGAGATCATGGCGACGCTCGCCGGCACGGCGTTCGACTCGTACCGGTCGTTGGTGTACGGCGACGACCGTTTCGTCACCTTCTTCCGGGAGATCACCCCCACGAACGAGATCGCAACGCTCAACGTCGGGAGCCGACCCGCCTCGCGCAAGAAGTCCGAGGCGATCGAAGACCTCCGAGCGATCCCGTGGGTGTTCGGGTGGACCCAGTGCCGCCTGATGATCCCCGCGTGGTTCGGAGCCGGGTCCGCGTTCGAGTCGTTCGCCGGCACGCACGACGAGGGAGGTGAGGCTGCGGGCGATCTGCTCCGGGAGATGTACGGCGACTGGCCGTTCTTCCGAACGATCATCGACAACATGGGCATGGTGCTCGCCAAGGCCGACATCGAGATCGGCCGGCGCTACGCCGACGCACTGGTGACCGACGAGACGGCACGCTCGGAGATCTTCGCCCGGATCGAGCACGAGCACACGCTCACCCGCCGGTGGCACGAGCGGATCACGGGGTCACCTGATCCGCTCAGCGACAACCCGTTGCTCGCTCGCAGCCTGCGCAACCGGTACCCCTACCTCGACCCACTCCACGTGATGCAGGTGGATCTGTTGCGTCGATACCGCGCCGAACGCGATGGTTCCGATCCCGGTGCCGACCCGGAGAGCGAACTCGTGCAACGCGGGATCCAGTTGACGATCAACGCGATCGCCACCGGGATCCGCAACTCGGGCTGACCTCACGGCCGGATTCGTGAGGTCCCCACCCGGTACGTTGTCCGATCACATCGATCGGGAATGTGCTCGATCGCCGGACTCCGTGATCGGACGGTTGCACGTGGCCATCGTCGAATACTCCGACCTCGCACCGCTCGACCACGTCGTCGAACCACGGTGGTGGAACGGGACGCGTCCGATCGCCGTCGATGCGTTCACGCTCGACGCCGGCCACTTCGACCTCGGCGACCTGTCGCACGATTCGGATCTGGGCGTGGCGATGCGTGCCACGTTCGACCGTGTCGGCCTCGTCCACGTCACCAACACCGGGCTCGGCGAACTCGCCGACATGCGATCGGTCGCGAAACTCGTGATCGACGCCGAGATGTCGTACGAGGGCGGAGCGAACCCGCGGGGCAACATCGAGGCGAACGTGTACGAGATCGGCGCGCCGCTCAGCGCCTGGCTGCACTACCACCACGAGATGGCCTACGTGGGGCGGAGCACCCGCGTGATCGGCTTCCTCGCCAAGGACGTCCTGCCGCCGGCGTCGGGCGACCCCTCGGCCACGAGAGGCGCGAGCCGCAGCGCCACCTTCGTGTCCGACTCGGTGGCGGCCACCGACCGACTCCTGTCCACCGACTTCGGCCGCAAGTTGAAGGAACTGGGCGTCTGCTACCACCGGAACCTGACCGACCGCGACGCCTTCCTCGGAAGGACCGAGTTCGGCGTCTACAACCACTGGCAACAGTCGTTCCAGACCGACGATCCCGACGAAGCCGCATCCAAGGCCCGTGAGCAGCGACTCGCCGTGAGTTGGGGGCCGGACCGGTTGCTCGAGACCCGCTACTACTGCGCGGCGTTCGAGTACTTCCCCGGCCTCGACCGCAACCTCCTGTACAGCAGCCTCGCCGACCACGGGATGTGGTTCGACACGTGGCCGCTCGTCCAACACCTGCCCCACGATCAGCGCCCGCTGCACATGACCTTCGGCGACGACAGCGAGTTCTCCGCCGACGAGATCCAGCAGTGGATCGATCTCTACGACGACTTCGGGATGCCGCTCGACTGGCGAGCGGGGGACGTCGGCGTGATCTGCAACTACCGCTGGGCTCACGGACGTCCCGGCATCACGCTCGCCGACGGCGAGCAGCGCAAGCTCGGTGTCGTCCTCGGCGACCAGTACGACCGGGTGGGCGTGGTCGCGAACCGCTGGTGAGCGATCGCCTCGGCGTGCCGGGTGCGTCGGGCCGCCCGCACACCCGTCCGTGACATCGTCGGCGAGTAGAGTCTCGCACCGATGGCTGACTCGACTGAATCTGCTGATGTGGCGCGCCCGGGTGCGATTTCACGACACCTGAACCTGCGGCTCGCGTCGGCGTTCGTCGTCGGTTTCGTCGGGCTCAGCCTGGAGATCGCCTACACCCGCGTCATCTCGTTCAAGATCTTCTACTACTACACCTACTTCGTGATCGGTCTGGCACTGCTCGGCCTCGGCGCCGCCAGTTCCGCGATCGCGTTGTCCTCCCGTCTGCGCAGCATGGACACGCTGCAACTGGTCCGCAGGGCAGCACCCGTCGCGGGTCTGTGCGGCGCCATCGCCTACGTCGTGGTGGCCCGCATCGGCACGGACACGAACCAGATCTGGATCGGCAGCAAGGGCGACGCCCTCGAACAACTCGCCCGTCTGCTGGTGATCTCCATCTCCCTGACCGCCGTGTTCTTCGGCGTCGGGCTGATCCTCGCGAAGTTGATCGTCGCCGAGGCCCGCGAGGTCCGACGCCTCTACTTCTGGGACCTCTTCGGTGCGGCGCTCGGTTGCCTCACCGCCGTGCCTCTCCAACTGACGATCGGCCCACCGGCGATGATCCTGACGGCGAACGCCGTGCTCGTCGCGCTCGGACTCGCGATCACGGTCCGGACCCGATCGGCCTGGACCAGTCGCCACATCGGAGTCGCCCTGGTCGCTCTCGTGGCCACCGTGGCTGCCGGCACCTTCGACGTCCGGGCCGACGACACCAAGACCCTCAAGGACGGCGACGCAGTGGCTGCGGGCGACTGGGGGGCGGTGTTCCGCGTCGACGCCGTTCAGGTGCCCTCCGACGAGGGCGAGTTGTTCGTGCTGCACCACGACGGCCTGTGGGGCTCCTCGATCTGGAAGTGGGACGGCACCCGGGAGACGTCGGCCCGCTTCGACGACGACACGCGCCAGATCCCCTTCGCCGCCCTGGGCCGCGAGCCCGACCGGATCCTCATCATCGGTGCAGCCGGCGGAAACGAGATCCAGGCTGCTCTCACCTACGGCGTCGGACACGTCGACGCCGTCGAACTCAACCCGGTCACGGTCGATCTACTCGAGAACGAGTTCGCCGACTTCTCGGGCAACATCGCCAACCGTGACGACGTCGACTACATCCAGGGCGACGGGCGCACGTTCCTCGCCCGCACCGACAATCAGTACGACATGGTCTGGTTCGTGGCACCCGACTCCTACGCCGCCTCCAACGCGGCCACGTCGGGCGCCTTCGTCCTGTCGGAGAGCTACCTGTACACCGAGGAGATGATCGCCGAGGCGTACGACCACCTCACTCCCGACGGCATGGTCGTCACCCAGTTCGGTGACTTCGCCTTCGACTCGCGACCCACCCGCACCGCCCGCTACCTCGTGACGGCGCGCGACGCACTCGACGGCCGCCAGGTCGACTTCGCCTCACAGACCGCTCTGCTCGTCAACCGAGGCGACAGCGACCTCGACCGTGCGTCGACCATGCTGCTGTTCAAGAATCCTCCCGAAGACGACGCATCGGACCGGATCGTCGAATCGGTCACGCGGATCCCGACCACCGAGACCCTGCACCTCCCCGACGGGTCACTGCCGGGCGCCGGCATCACCACGGACATCATCACCGGCTCGCCCGCCCAGGTCGACGAGATCGTGGACGCGTACGACTACGACATCTCCTCGATCGACGACAACCGGCCGTTCTTCTGGCACTTCAGTGGGTTCGAGGACGTCGTGGGCGACTGGAGTCGCTCGTACGAGGACACCGAGATCGCCATCGGTGAGCGCCTGCTCCTCGTCCTGATCTCGGTTGCCGTCTTCGTGGCGGCGCTGTTCCTGTGGATGCCGTTCCTGCTGACGCGACGCCGTCGCTCCGGCGCCGAACTCGGCGAGGCCGTCGCGGGCCGAGGCCGGATGTTCGCCTACTTCGCGTCGATCGGGCTGGGCTTCATGTTCATCGAGATCTCGATGATCCAACGGTTCTCGCTGCTGCTCGGCTACCCGACGCTGTCGCTGTCGGTGTCGCTCTTCACGCTGCTGTTGGCCACCGCCCTCGGCGCACGCTTCTCCGGCCGCATCGGTGCCAATCCCTCCGTCGGGCTTCCTGCGGCGGTGGGCGTCCTGTTCCTGGTGACGTTGCTCTACCTCGCCGTCAGTGATCCGATCACCGACATCGCGCTGGCGTGGAGCGAGCCGCTCCGCATCGCACTCGTCGTGTTGATGCTCTTCCCGGTCGGAATGGCCCTTGGCGTGTTCCTCCCGGCGGGCATCGACCGGGCATCGCATCTCACCGCCGAGAGCGACGAGAACCAGCGCGGTCGGTTCGTCGCATGGTGCTGGGCCGTCAACGGCTTCTTCTCCGTGATCGGGTCGTCGCTGACCACCGTGGCATCGATGTCGTTCGGCTTCGACCGGACGGTGCTGATCGGCCTGGTGCTCTATCTCGTCGCGCTGGCCGCGCTCCGCAACGCCGGTCGAGTCGCCGTCGACGGCTCTCCCGGCGCCGACGAGGGAGAGCATGCGACGTCCGACGACGTCAGCCGACTCGACCCCGTCCCCGTCTGAGAGGCACCGGACCGCGCCCGACAGCTCGCGAGGGCTTCAGTCGGACTCGGCGCTCAGCGCGATCGGGCCGAACTTGTCGGGGTGCTTGGCCATCTGCTTCGCCTCCGGGTATGCGGCACGAATCGCGGCCATGTCGGTGTGCACGTCGCCCGTCATCGCGATCGGAGCGAGGAATCCACCTCGGCGCCGTCGGTAGTCGAGGTAGCTGGGAGTGACGGGCACGCCTGCGTCGACGGCGATCCGGTAGAAGCCCGATTTCCAGACCTCGGTCAGACTGCGGGTTCCCTCCGGAGGCACGAGCAGTTGGAACGGTTCGTCGCGATCGAACCGTTCGACCATCTGGCCCACCATCCCGGTCGCCTTGCGACGATTCACCGGGATCGCACCGACCCGTCGCAGCAGCCAACCGATCGGCGGCTTCAGCCACACGTCCTTGACCATCCAGTTCGAGTCGAGCCCGACCGACCGGGTGAGCAGCACGAGGAGGACACCGTCCATGTTCGTCGTGTGCGGGACCGCCAACACCACGCTGCGAGCCGGCGGCATGTCCGTCGTCTCGATCTTCCACCCGCCCATCAGCCGCAGCAGCGCCCTCGCCACCCGGGAGCCGGTCGCCTTCCGTTCGATCACGTTGCCACTCACGCGACGAACGTACCAGCGGGTTCCGTCGCCACCGGAATCACGCGTCGACCAGATCCACGATCACCGGGGCGTGATCGCTCGGTTGCTTTCCCTTGCGAGCGTTGCGGTCCACGACGACCCAGGCCGCCCGCTCGGCGACCGACGGCGAGCACATCAGCAGGTCGATCCGCATTCCACGTCCCTGGTGGAAGTCGCCACCTCGGTAGTCCCACCACGAATACATCCGGTCACCGTCGTGGAACCGGCGGAACACATCGGTGAGTCCCCACGCTTCGAGTTCGGCGAGTCGGTCTCGTTCGGGCTGACTGACGTGAGTCGCGCCCACGAGCGCCTTCGGGTCATGCACGTCGCGGTCGTCGGGTGCGATGTTGAAGTCTCCACCCACGATCACGGCCTGGTCTGGTGACGTGTCGGCCTCGAGGTGCTCGAGAAGGCGACCCAGCCACCACAGCTTGTAGGTGTAGTGGTCGTCGTCGAGGGACCGGCCGTTCGGGACGTACACGCTGCTCACCCGGACGCCACCGCACGTCGCAGTGATGATACGCGCGTCCGGGTCGGGGTCGCCGTCTCCCGCGAAGTTGCACGCCACGTCGTCGAGGCCCACCTTCGACAGGATCGCCACACCGTTCCACTGACCTTGACCGTGGTGGGCACACGAGTACCCGAGCGCTTCGAATGCCAGCGTCGGGAACGCGTCGTCGGCGAGCTTGGTCTCCTGCAGGAGCAGCACGTCGGGCTGGACCTCCTCGAGCCACGCCTCGACGCGCTCCTGGCGGGCGCGGAGCGAGTTGATGTTCCAGGTGACGACCCGCATCAGTTGCCCGTCGCCTTCTTCGCCGCCGACTTCCTGGCCGGCGCCTTCTTCGCCACGACCTTCTTCGCCACCGCCGTCTTCTTCGCCACGGCCTTCTTCGCCGCGGCCGTCTTCTTCGTCGCGGCCTTCACCGCCACCGCCTTCTTGGGCACCGCCTTCCCAGCGGGCGTCTCGGTCGCCGCGCTGTCGGTCGCGACGACCTTCTTCGCAGCCGCTTTCTTCGCCACGGCCTGCTTCGCGACCGCCTGCTTCGCGACCACCTTCTTCGCAGCCGCTTTCTTGGCCACCGCCTTCTTGGCGACCGCTTTCTTGGCCACCGCCTTCTTGGCCACCGCCTTCTTCGCGACCGCCTTCTTCGACGAGGCCTTCTTCGACACCGCCGTCTCGTTCGGGCCCCTCTTCGCTCCGGTCGACGAGCGCTGGGGCGTGTCGCCCACGTCCTTCCGAGTCGCCGACTTCTTGCGCGTCGACCGCTTCGACACGGGCTTCTCGGTCGTCGAGTCACCTGCCGTGTCGGCGTCGTCCTGCTCGGCGGCAGCTGCGGCGATCGCTTCGTCGGCCATGTCGGGGATCGCACAGTCGATGCTTCGTCGAGCGGGCGCGAAGCTCACCACGACGACGGTGACCGATTCACCCTGCTTCATGATGCTCTTGGCGCTGCGCGGCATCGGGTCGGCCATCAGCCGCAGTGGGATGTATCCGCGCACTCCGGTGTCGGCAATGGTGATGTACGCGCCGTGTGACGAGTAGGCGTCGACGGTGCCGTTGACGCTCGTTCCGATCGGGTGCTGTTCGACGAAGTCGAGGAACGGCATCAGATCGTTGACGGGGTCGCCGCCGCGTGGCGCCTTCTTGGGCGGCGCGGTCTGCGTCTTCGTCTCCGCCGGCGTGCTCTCGGCGGCGGGCGACGCCGTGGATCGTCCGGGCGGCGGGGTCTTCGGCTTCGGCATCGGCGCCGACGCCTCCTTGCTCCCCGTGCGCACCATGGACTCGTCGTCCTGATTGCTGCGACGGCCGCGCCCGGAGCCGCGGCGACCGGAGTTGCCACCCCCGCTACTGCCCCGGGTGGCCTTGCGACTGATGGGTCCGCGCACCGGTACCCGATCGACCCACACCCAGCCGATGTGAGGGACGGGCTTGCCACCGATCAGGCGGCCTTCGTCGAACAACCAGGTGTACTCGCCGTGGAACTCCTGGAACGAGTCGTTGGACAGGATCGACGCACCCACCTTGTGGGCGATCCCGAGCACGAATGCGTCGCCCCGGCCGACCGCCCCGGCCGGCGGGGCCACCAGTTCGTTGTTCGAGATGCCCGCTTCGAACTCGGGCACCTCCTTCTTGTCGATCCTGTGGCCGAACGTCGCATCGACCACGACGGTGATGGCGGTGTCGGGGTACTCGTCCATGAAGCTCGACACGGCTTCACTCAACTGCGCCAGGCTCGGCATCGAGCGGCCTTCGGTGGCGATGTTGGAGCCGTCGACCACGACGTGGGCTGGCCCCTTGCGGTTACTCATCTCGAGTGTTCACTTCCTTGTACTGGTTGCGGGACCCAGCAGAACGCTCGGGTCTCCGGGACCGGTCCTGCACGTGCACGGGCCGGTCGCTCCCCTCGATGGTAAGCGGTGACGACGCGCGACACACAGATGCTCCGCCGGTGGACTCCGAATCGTAAGCTCGACACGATGAGCGACACCGGGATCCGAGCCGTGCTGTGGGACTTCGGCGGGGTGATCCTGTCGAGTCCGTTCGAGGCGTTCAACCGCTACGAGCAGGCCAACTCGCTGCCGAACGACTTCATCCGTTCGGTCAACACCTCGAACCCCGACGACAACGCATGGGCGAGGCTCGAACGGAACGACATCACACCGGCCGAGTTCGACGACCTGTTTGCCGGCGAGTCCGATGCGCTCGGTCATCGCGTGCCCGGCAACGACGTCCTGGCACTGCTGTCGGGTGATGTGAGGTCGGAGATGGTCACGGCCCTCGACCGGGTGATCGCAGCCGGCTACGCGACCGCGTGTCTCACGAACAACGTCGTCTCCGACGACACCGCCGCACACAAGCGCCCCGATGTCGCCGCGGTGATGGACAGGTTCGACCACGTGGTGGAGTCCAGCAAGGTCGGCGTGCGCAAGCCCGAACCACGCTTCTACGAGATCGCCTGCGAACTCGTGGGTGTCCAGCCCACGGAGTGCGTGTTCCTCGACGACCTCGGCATCAACCTCAAGCCGGCCAAGGCGATGGGGATGACCACCATCAAGGTCGGCGGCGCGGAACAGGCGATCGACGATCTCGGGCAGGTTCTCGGCATTCCGCTTCGCTGACGTCGCTCGCGCCGACGCGAACTCGGCCGGACCCGAACTCGCTCAGACGTGAACACGTCGTGGCCGGCGAGCCGGCCTCCGCCTCAGTCCTCGGTCGGAGCGAACAGCTCGTCCATGAGCTGTGCGAGTTCCTGGTCGTGGATGATCTTCGAACCCGTGGCAGGGCTGCCCGATTCGACGCGAGCTACGTGGCGCAGGTCGTATCCCTCCTCCTTGATCCGCCAGACGTGGTGCTCGATGAAGTTCCAGGCGCCCATGTTCGCCGGCTCCTCCTGCAGCCAACGGAGTTCCTTGGCGTTCGGGTACTTCTTCAAGATGTCGAGCATCTGGTCGGTGGGGAGCGGATAGAGCTGCTCGATCCGAACGACGGCCACGGGCTCGTCGCGCTCGTCTCGCGCTGCGATGGCGTCCCAGGCGACCTTGCCGGAGCAGAAGACGATGCGGGTGATCGACTGCGGGTCGATGTCGCCGGGATCGTCGAGCACCTCCTGGAACGAACCGGTCGTGAGCTCCTCGATCGGCGAGCGGGTCTGCTTCATCCGCAGCCCCTGCTTCGGTGAGAACACGATCAGCGGGGTCTGACGTTCCTGGTGCACCTGACGACGCAGGAGGTGGAAGAAGTTCGACGCCGTGGTCGTGTTGACGACCTGCATGTTGTCCTCGGCCGCGAGCGTGAGGAACCGCTCGATGCGAGCGGAGCTGTGCTCGGGGCCCTGGCCTTCGTAACCGTGCGGCAGCAGCAGCACGACGCCGTTCTGCTGGCCCCACTTGTCCTCGGCGGCCACGATGTACTGGTCGATGATGATCTGGGCACCGTTGATGAAGTCACCGAACTGTGCCTCCCACACGACGAGCGCGTCGCGGTTGGCGTGGCTGTAGCCGTACTCGAATCCGAGAGCGGCGTACTCCGAGAGCAGCGAGTCGAACACCCAGAACCGCGCCTCGGCGCCGTCGAGGCTGTCGAGTGGCACGAAGGCGTCGCCGTTCTCGTAGTCGATGAGGGCGGCGTGACGGTGGCTGAACGTGCCGCGACGCACGTCCTCGCCGGCGATGCGGACGGAGCGGCCCTCCATCACGAGTGATCCGATCGCGAGGGCCTCGCCGAGCGCCCAGTCGATCTCGCCGGATTCGAACATCTTCTGGCGCGTCTCGAACTGCTTCGCGAGCTTCGGGTGGATGGTGAAACCCTCCGGGTAGTCGGTGAGCTGCGCGAACACCGATTCCAGCACCGCTCGGTCGACGCCGGTCGGGATGTGCGGGAGCACGCCCACCGGTGCGGGCGGACGCGGCGCCTTGCCCACGACGGGGGCCTGGCTGCGGGTTTCGTCGAGCGCGACCTGCAGCTTGTCGTGGAAGTCGGTCAGAGCGTGCTCCGCTTCCTCGATCGTGATGTCGCCGCGCTTGACGAGTGACTCGACGTAGAGCTTGCGGACACTGCGCTTCTCGGCGATCGCCTTGTACATCAGCGGCTGCGTGTAGCTGGGGTCGTCACCTTCGTTGTGACCGTGACGGCGATAGCACACCATGTCGATCACGACGTCCTTGTTGAACGCCTGGCGGTAGTCCCACGCGAGCTGCGCCACGCGCACACAGGCCTCGGGGTCGTCACCGTTCACGTGGAAGATCGGGGCCTGGATGGTCTTGGCCACGTCGGAGCAGTACGGCGACGAACGAGCGTTGCCAGGAGCGGTGGTGAACCCGATCTGGTTGTTGATGATCAGATGGATGGTGCCGCCGATGCGGTATCCGCCGGTGTCGCTCATGGCGAGACACTCGGCCACCACACCCTGGCCGGCGAACGCGGCGTCGCCGTGGATCAGGAGCGGGAGGACGGGGAACGAGCCGGGCGGGTCGATCTGGTCCTGCTTGGCGCGCACGATTCCCATGACGATCGGGTCGACCGTTTCGAGGTGGCTCGGGTTGGCGGCGAGCTCGATGGCGATGTCCGCACCGGACCGGCTGACGTACTTGCCCTTGGTGCCGAGGTGGTACTTGACGTCGCCCGAACCCTGGACCGACGTGGGGTCGAGGTGACCTTCGAACTCACTGAAGATCGCTTCGTAGCTCTTGCCCATGATGTTGGACAGCACGTTGAGGCGACCGCGGTGGGCCATTCCGAGAATGGCGGAGTCCAGCCCTGCGTCGGCGGCGTTGTTGAGGATCACGTCGAGGATCGGAATGGCAGACTCGGCGCCTTCGATGCCGAAACGCTTCGTTCCGACGTACTTCGTCGCGAGGAACTTCTCGAACGACTCGGCGGCGTTGACCCGCTCGAGGATCCGCCGCTTGTCGTCGATCCCGAACTCGACCCGCTTGGTCTCGACGCGCTCCTGCACCCAGCGTTGTTCGTCGGTGCTCTGGATGTGCATGTACTCGACGCCGATCGTGCGGCAGTAGGCGTCGCGCAGAACGCCAAGCAGGTCGCCGAGC
The DNA here is from genome assembly GCF_039969435.1 of Ilumatobacter sp. Taxonomy (GTDB): domain Bacteria; phylum Actinomycetota; class Acidimicrobiia; order Acidimicrobiales; family Ilumatobacteraceae; genus Ilumatobacter_A. Next base: position 211,618 of record NZ_JBDVNU010000036.1, on the reverse strand, counting down.
TTCATCTTGTCGGAGCCGCCCACACCGTCGGTGAGGAACTCGCGGTCGAGGTCCCAGATCGTGAGGCCGTAGGTGGCCGGATCGAGTTCGACGGGCGTGTGCGGTTCGATCCATCGCAGCGGATCGAGGTCGGCGATGCGGTGGCCGCGCACCCGGTGCACGCGGATCAGCTTGGCCACGGCCATCTGCTTGCGCATCATGGCCTCTTCGCGGTCACGCGGGTTGATGTCGGGGCGCCACTTGACGGCCTCGTACGGCAGGTCGAGGCTGTGGAAGATGTCGTCGTAGAACTCGTGCTCGCCGAGCAGCAACTCCTTGACGTGCTTCAGGAACAGGCCCGATTCGGCGCCCTGGATGATGCGGTGGTCGTAGGTGGAGGTGATCGTGACGGTCTTCGACAGGCCCATGTCGGCCAGCGAAGCACGATCCGCTCCCTCGAACTCGGCCGGGAAGTCGATCGAGCCGACGCCCACGATGAGGCCCTGCCCGGGCATCAGACGCGGGACCGACTGAACGGTGCCGATCGTGCCGGGGTTGGTGAGCGACACGTTGGCGCCCATGAAGTCCTCGACGGTCAGCTTGTTGCTCTTGACCTTGCGGATCAGTTCGTCGTACGAGGCGAGGAACCCGGCGAAGTCGAGTGTGTCGGCGTCGCGGATGATCGGGGTGAGCAGCGTGCGACTGCCGTCCTTCTTCTCCACGTCGACGGCCAGCGCCATGTTCACGTGGTCGTGCTCGACGAGGCGCGGCTTGCCGTCCTCTCCCTCGAGATAGCCGTTCTTCATGTTCGGGACGGCGTCGGCGATCGCCCGCACCACGGCCCAACCGATGAGGTGGGTGAAGCTGATCTTGCCCTGCCCCGAGCGGGAACGGAAGCCGTTGATCACCTTGCGGTTGACCTCGAGCAGCTTGGCGGGGACGTTACGGAAACTGGTCGCCGTGGGGACCTCGAGGCTGGCCTCCATGTTCCGCACGATCGCCGCACCGGCACCGCGAATCGGCTTGCCGGGCTCCTCGACGGGCTCGTCGGGCACGGTGGCGGCGGCCGGTGTCGCTGCGGGGGGCTCGGGTGCCGACGCCGATGCTGCGCCGGCGGTGGCTGCGTCGGGACGCAGCAACTCGGCCGTGTCGTTCGACGACGACGGTCGGTGGGCGGCCTCGACGGCGCGGACGGCCGGCGATGCGGCTGCGGCTGCGGCGATCGACGGCGCCGAGGTCTTGTAGTCGGCGAAGAACTCCTGCCACTGCTCACCCACGGATCCCGGGTCGCGTACGAACTTCTCGTACATCTCTTCGACGAGCCAGGAGTTCGCACCGAAATCGGCGCCGGCTCCCCCGGTGGTGTGAGTTTCTGTCGATGCCACGTCGAACAGAGTACCGAAGGAGCACCCTCGGCCAGCAGTGTCACGGTGGTCCGACGACGATTTCCGCACGCATCGGTCGCCCCGACCGCAACACGTTCCGACACACCGCGACACGCCTGGCAGATCCGGTGAGTTGGAGGCTCGGTCGGCCTCGGGAGCACGGATAGGGTCGCCGCCATGAGTGAGCGAGACCGCATCCGTCTCACCCAGTTCAGTCACGGAGCTGGTTGAGGCTGCAAGCTCGCCCCCGGCGAGCTGGCGCACGTGGTGCGACATCTGACATCCGAACATCCTCCCGAACTGCTCGTGGGGCCCGACACCGGCGACGACGCCGCCGTGTGGCAGATCGACGCGGACCGAGCGCTGGTCTCCACGGCCGACTTCATCACCCCCGTCGTCGACGATGCCCGCACCTGGGGTCGCGTCGCGGCGGCGAACAGCGTGTCCGACATCTATGCCATGGGCGGGCGCCCGCTGTTCGCACTGAACCTCGTGGGCTGGAACAAGGACGAGTTGCCGATCGAGTTGCTCGGCGAACTGCTCGCAGGTGGGCAGGACATCGCCACGGCGGCCGGATTCGTCATCGCAGGAGGCCACACCATCGACGATCCGGAACCGAAGTACGGCATGGCGGTCACCGGAGAGGTCCATCCCGACCGGATCCTCACGAATGCCGGGCTGCGTCCCGGCCAGGATCTCGTGCTCACCAAGCCCCTCGGTGTCGGCGTCCTCACGACAGCGATCAAGGCCGACGTCGCATCCGACGCCGAAGCGGTCGCAGCGATCGACTCGATGACCCGGCTGAACGACATCGCCTCCCGGGTCGCCGTCGCAGCGGGAGCGACCGGCTGCACCGACGTGACCGGATTCGGGTTGCTCGGCCATCTCGGTCGGATGTCGTTCGAGTCGTCCGTCCGCTGCCACGTCGACTTCGCGGCCGTCCCTTTCCTCCCCGGTTCCCGCGAGCACGCACGCGGAGGGATCATGCCCGGCGGGAGCCGACGCAACCTGGAATGGGGTGCCGACCTCCTCGATGCCGGCGACCGCGACGACGTGGATCGTCTCCTGTTCGCCGACGCTCAGACCTCGGGCGGCCTGATCTTCGGAGTCGATCCGGATCGGACCGAGGACGTCCTGGCCGAACTGGCTGAGACCGGCCACACGGCGGCGGCCGTCGGGCGCGTCGCCGATGCGAAGGGCAACGCCGGCATCACGCTGCGCTGAGCGCCGTCACGACGCCGGGCTCCATCTCGCCGCAGCCACGACTCCACCGCTCTCGGCGACCAGCGCTGCGGTGACGAACTCGTCTCGCCGGATCAGGACGCCGTGGGCCTCGCCGTGACGGATCGGCGCGAGGTATTCGAGCTCGGCCGTGCCCCGACGCTCGCCGAGGTCCACGTACTCCTCCACGAAGGACCAGGTGGCAGCGTTGTTGACGTGTCCGAACGGATCGATGTCGGTGCGGCGAGGCGACCACAGCGGCGACCGGTCGGACGACGTCGGCGGGTCGATCGACAACCGCGCCGACACCGAGCGGCCGGCAGCCGCCTCGGCATAGGCCGCGGAGAAGTCCTCGGCGACGCGAGCGGGTCGCCCGGTGGCGACGTCGACCTGCACCCACAGCGCGACGGCGTCGACGAGGGCGCCACGATCCCCCACGATCTGCGATCGTCGTTCTGCCCACGCCCGCCCGATGCCCGTGCACCAGGTCGTGACCTCGACGACCTCGCCGAGCGACGCCGGTCGAGCCGTGACGACCTTGGTCCTGCGGACGAGCCAACCGAAGCGGCGGTCCAGTCCGGCGTCCGACGCATCGTCGGTCGCCGCGTCCTGCAGGAACCGTGCCGTCCCGTCGAGGCGCAACCGTCCGTTCCCGTCGACGTCGCCGAGGCGCACCTTCGTCGTCATCGTGAACGTGCGACCGCCCGCCGGGTGAGGGAGCAGTTCGATTGCGGGCGCGGCGGTCGACACCCGCCGATCATGTCACGACGCGGCGGCGTCGGAGCCGTGACGTCGGCGACCCCCTCGACCGTCACGCCGGCGCGGAGCGCATGGCGTCGAGCAGTCGTCTCGCCGCCACGGACGACGGCCGGGTGCCACGCCACACGACTCGCACCGGCTGGGTCAACGTGAGACCTCTCACCGACACCTCCGACAGCAGCCCCCGCTCGAGATCCTGTCGCACCCGGCATCGGGGCACGAACGCGACGCCCTCCCCGTTGATTGCAGCGATCCTGGCGCAGGCGAGCGAGTCGACCTCGACGTGCTCGCCCACGACCCCCGATTCGTGTCCGGCCAACGCCGCCTCAACGACGTCGCGCGTGCCCGATCCCCGTCGGGGCAACACGAGCGTCTCCGCATTCAGTTCGTGCACGGTCACGCTGCGGCTCTGATCTGCCCACCGGTGCGAGGAGCCGACGACGACAACCAACTGCTCGGTGGCGAGGATCTCGGATCGCAACCCGATCGGTGCGTACGGTCCGTCGGCGAGTCCGAGTTCGGCGTCTCCGGAGCGCACTGCCTGCGTGACCTGCAGGGTGTCGGTGTCGGTCACGTGGAGACGGACCTCGTCGAGCGACGTGGCCGCCACCCAGCGCGGGAGGAAGTGCTCGATCGCATGACGGGTCCCGGCGAGCGGGAGGTGACGCTGTTCGTCACGCAGTGAGTCGGCCCGGTCGACCAACGACTCCGCCGCCTCGAGCAGCGCGGCACACGCCGCTGCCACGCGTACGCCCGCAGGTGTCACCGTGGAACCGCTCGGGCCCCTGTCGAGCAGCGCCACACCGAGCTGGCGTTCGAGTTTCTGCAGTCGCGCCGTCGCCGACGGCTGTGCCATTCCGCTGCGTCGGGCTGCCTTGGAGACGCTGCCCAACTCGACGACGGACAGGAACACCCGAACGGACGCCAGATCCAGACCATCGACGATCACGATTGAGGCCATCGGCAGATCCTATGACCTTCCAGCGAGAGAGCGGGTTCCCGCCGGCAGCGGGCGGCGCGAAGCTGACGACATGACGGCAGGAGGAACAGCGACACCCGATCCGGTCCGCTACGGCGTGATCGGGACGGGGATGATGGGGATCGAGCACATCGAGAACATCCGAGCCATCGACGGAGCGATCATCACGGCGATCGCCGACACCAACACGGATTCGATCGCCACCGGCCACGCCGCTGCGGGCCACGACGTCGCCGTGTTCACCGACCATCGAGACCTCCTCGCCAGTGGGCTGTGCGACGCGATCGTCATCGTCACGCCGAACCTCACCCACGTCGACGTGCTCGGCGACGTGCTGGCGACCGACCTCCACGTCCTCGTGGAGAAGCCGCTGTGCACCACCGTCGAGGACTGCCTGCGGATCATCGAACTCTCCGAACGGCGCCCGGCCGACGCGATCACCTGGGTCGGCCTCGAGTACCGCTACATGCCACCTGCCGCCGAGCTGGTGCGCCTCGTCCACGAGGGCGTGGTCGGGACACCGAGGATGGTCGCGATGCGCGAGCACCGCTTCCCGTTCCTGGTCAAGGTCGACCACTGGAACCGCTTCTCGCAGAACACGGGCGGCACGCTGGTCGAGAAGACGTGCCACTTCTTCGACCTGATGAACCTGATCCTGCAGGAACGCCCCGTGCGCGTCATGGCCTCGGGCGCCCAGGACGTCAACCACCTCGACGAGGAGTACGACGAGGGTGTCCCCGACATCCTCGACAACGCCTTCGTCATCGTCGACTACCCGAGCGGTGCCCGGGCCCTCCTCGACCTCTGCATGTTCGCCGAGGCCACCCACAACCAGGAGGAGATCTCCGTGGTGGGTGACCGCGGCAAGGTCGAGGCGCTCATCCCGGAGAACGTGATTCGAGTCGGGGTGCGCGGCGACCACTGGATCGGTGGCGTCGACAGCCACGTCGTCCACGACGATCGTGTGGCGCACGAGGGTCTGCACCACGGTTCGAGCTACCTCGAGCACCTGGACTTCATCGAGGCGATCCGGGGAGGTCGCCCACCCCGCGTCACGCTGATCGACGGACTCTGGTCCGTCGCTGCCGGACGGGCGGCACACCTCAGCATCGAACTCGGACGGCCGGTGGAGCTGAGCGAACTGCTGCCCGCCGAGTACTTCGACACCACGTCCACCACCGCACCCACGACCGAGGAGAGCAACGCATGAGCGACGACACGACGACCACGAGCGACACCACGACGGACAGGAGCGCCCCGGGACGGCCGGTCGTGGAGATGTCCTGGTTCTCGGCACTGTGTGACGACGACTACGAGTTCCTCGGGCAGCCCGACCCGCAACTCGCCAGCTCCTACGAGCACTGCCGCAACATCGTGCTCACCGCCGATCGCTACGGCTTCGACAACGTGCTCCTGCCGTCCGGCTACGCACTCGGCATCGACAATGCCGCGTTCGCCGCAGCGCTCGCTCCCCAGACCTCGATGCGGATGCTCCTCGCCGTCCGCTGCGGCGAACTGGTGGTGCCTCAGCTCGCGCGTCAGATCGCGACGCTCGATCAGATGATGAACGGTCGACTGACGATCAACATCATCTCGAGTGACATTCCGGGCGAGACGCTCGACAGCGAACCCCGCTACCGCCGCTCCACCGAGATCATGTACGCCCTGCGCGAACTGCTCGACGGTCGGGCCGTCGACTTCCACGGTGACTTCGTCGACCTCGAGGTCGAGCCGCCCCGGATCCGCACGGTCAGCGGCTCGAGCCCGCTGTTCTACTTCGGTGGCCTCTCCCCCGCCGCCCGCGAGTGCGCCGCGGCCGGTGCCGACGTGTTCCTGATGTGGCCCGACACGACCGACAAGATGCTCGAGGTCAAGGCGGACATGGACGCACGCGCCGCCGCCAAGGGCCGCAGTCTCCGGTACGGCTGGCGGTCGCACGTGGTCGTGCGCGAGACCGAGGCCGAAGCGCGCGCGGCAGCGACCCGTCTGCTCTCCAAGCTGGACGCCGAAACCGGCGAGGCCATCCGATCGAAGTCGCTCGACTCGAAGTCGGCGGGCGTGGCACGGCAGGCCGAGCTGCGCGAAGGTGCCGACGACGAGGGCTACGCCGAGCGCCACCTCTGGACCGGTGTCGGGCGCGCTCGCTCCGGTGCCGGTACCGCGATCGTCGGCGACCCCGACCAGGTGCTCGCCAAGATCCACGAGCTGACCGATGCGGGCATCGAGTCGTTCATCCTCTCGGGGTACCCTCACGCCGCCGAATGCGACCTGTTCGCTCGCCACGTGCTCCCGCACATCGATCACGGACGACTCGAGTTCACCCCCGACGCCGTGAACGTCGCGTGAATTCGCTCGTGGCGTCGAGGGACACAGCTGCCCCAGACGCCGCCGACGGCGTCGTCGACCAGGCGCGCGCGGTCACGCCCGGCCTCGTCGCCCTCGCGCTGGTCGCGCTCGCGTCGACATGGATCGCATCGCTCGCCGACTTCCTCTCCCCGCTCGTCGTCGGCGTCGTGCTCGGCGCTCTGGTCGTCAACGTCGCCGCCCTGCCTCCGGCGCTCCTTCCCGGCGTGCGCTTCGCATCGCGTTCGGTGCTCCGCTTCGGCATCGTGCTGCTCGGGTTCCGGCTGTCACTGGGCGACCTCGCAGGGCTCGGCGCCAGTGGGCTGCTCGTGGTCGCGTGCGTCGTCACGGTCACCTTCGTCGGGACACGATGGGTCGCACGACGCCTGGGCATCCCGGACGATCTCGGACTGCTCGTCGCCACCGGCTACTCGATCTGCGGCGCGTCGGCGATCGCTGCGATGGATGGAGTGATCGACGCCGACGAGGAGGAGACGGCGTACGCGATCACGCTCGTCACCCTGTGTGGCACGTTGTCGATCTTCGTGCTCCCGCTGTTGGCAGGACCGCTCGGCCTCGGGGGTGAGATGTTCGGCGCCTGGGTCGGTGGGGCGGTGCACGACGTCGGCCAGGTGGTCGCCACTGCGTCGACGGAGGGTGACGGTGCAGTCGCTGCCGCAACGGTGGTCAAGCTCACCCGCGTCGTTCTGCTCGCCCCGCTCGTGGCCACGATCGCCATCACACGTCGCCGGGCCGCGACCGGCGCCGCACGCAACGAGGCAGACGGTGCGGCCGACCCGACGGCTGTACCCGACACGACCGCGACGGGCGGTGCCACCCCGCCGCTCGTCCCACTGTTCGTGGTCGGCTTCCTCGTGGCGATCGTCGTGCGTTCGACCGGGGTGCTCGGCGACGGGGTGCTGGACACCTTCGCTGGACTGGAGAAGATCGTCCTCACGATCGCACTCGTGGGACTCGGGATGGGAGTGCGGTTCGGCGACATGCGTCGGCTCGGCGCCCGCCCACTGGTGCTCGGGCTCGTCGCGTGGGTCCTGGTGGCGGGTGCCGCCTACCTCGGCACCGAGATCGCCCTCTGACCCACGCCTCCGAAACCCGGCTTCTCGTACGGGTCTACGTCGCTCAGCGACGCCGACCCGTACGAGAAGGCAACGTCAGCGGAACTCGAGACCGGCGAACTCGCCGGAACTCCGCCACCGCTCGATGTGGTCGAAGTAGGCCACGGGACCCTCCGGGTAGCCCAGGCTGTTGCGCCGGGCGCTGTCGGCGATTCCGTGCCCCTCGTTGTTGTAGTAGCCGGGCGTGCACGTCGGGTCGCCACCGAAGGTCCGCCCACCCGCTTCGAGCAGTTCCACCCACTGCCGTTCGGCGTCCTCGGTCACCTCGACCTCGGTCGCCGCGACCGATCGGGCGTGGGCGACCACGGTCGCGATGGTGGCGCCGGCTTCGGTGAGGTTGTGCGGGACGTTCGAGATCAGGTTCGCGCCCTGTGACGGACTCACGATGTACATGTTCGGGAAGCCGCGCGTGTGGATCCCGTGCAGACTGGTCATCCCGTCGACCCAGTGATCCGACAGCAGCACCCCGTCACGTCCGGTCACGTCGAAGCCCCACCGCCGGGTGAACTCGGTGCCGACCTCGAAGCCCGAGGCGTAGATCAGGCAGTCCAGTTCGTACTCGACCCCGTCGACGACCACGCCGCGCTCGGTGATCCGCTCGACGCCCTGGCCGTCGGTGTGGACGAGCGTGGTGCCGGCCTCGTTGAACGCCTGCAGGTAGTCGTCGTGGAAGCACGGCCGTTTGCACAACTGTCGGTACCAGGGCTTGAGGGCGTCGACGGTGTCGGGGTCGGCGACGATCGCCTCGACACGACGTCGGATCTCCTCCATCTTCTCGTCGTCGCTGTCGTGGTATGCCTTCAGGAAACCTTCGGGGCTGAGGTCCGGTTCCGGTGCGGACAGGAGGCGATCGCGGATCCGCTGCGAGATGTCGGTCCAGCCGTCCATCACGAGATCCTCGTCGGCGAATCCGCCCGTCTGCAGGATGGTGAAGTTCTCCATCCACCGCTTCTGCCATCCCGGCTCGAGGGTGGCGAACCACTCCGGGTCGATGTCGTGGTTGTTGCGGGCGTCGATCGACGAGGGCGTGCGCTGGAAGACGAACAGCTCGCCGGCCGAGCGGGCGAGATGCGGCACGCACTGCACCGCCGTCGCACCCGTCCCGATGATGCCGACTCGCTTGTCGGCCAGCCCCGTCAACGGTGCCCCGGACGGGTCGCCGCCGGTGTAGTCGTAGTCCCAGCGGCTGGTGTGGAAGCTGTGTCCGGCGAACGTGTCGATCCCGGGGATGCCCGGGAGCTTGGGCCGATGCAGAGGGCCGGTACCGATGGCCACGTGGCGAGCACGCATCTCGTCACCTCGGTTGGTCCGGATGATCCAGCGCGACGCATCGTCGTCCCACTCCAATCCGGTCACCTCGGTCGAGAAGAGTGCGTTGTCGTACAGATCGAAGTGCCGGCCGATCCGTCGGCAGTGCTCGGCGATCTCGGGAGCATGCGTGTACTTCTCCGACGGCATGTGCCCGGTCTCCTCCAGCAGTGGGAGGTAGATGAAGGCAGCGGTGTCGCACTGTGCCCCCGGATACCGATTCCAGTACCAGGTGCCGCCGAAGTCGCCGCCCTTCTCGATGATCCTCACGTCGTCGACGCCGGCCTGCTTGAGCTTCGCTCCGGTCAGCAGCCCGGCGAAACCACCACCGACGAACGCGAACTCGACCTCGTCGTGCAGCGACTCGCGGGGTTCCACCGCGACGTACGGATCGTCCGCGTAGTCGGAGTACAGCCCGGTGACCTCGATGTACTGCTCGTTGCCGTCGGCGCGGATCCGCTTGTCCCGCTCGCTGGCATAGCGCTCGTGGAGTTGTCGGCGATCGTCGTCGGTCAGCGTCACGTCGAGCAGTCTGCCCGCTCCGCCGATACCGGACCGAACCACACGGTGTCAGACACCGAATGGATACCGAGCGGTGTCTGACACCACGTGGTTGCACGCCTGGTCAGGCGTAGCGCTGCGCCAGATCCGCGAGGAGTTCGCGACATTCCGCGGCGCAGCGTCGGATGATGTCGGCGACGGGTTCGACGCTCTCGATCCGACCGGCGACCTGACCGGTCAGGGCAAGGCTGGCGTTCATGTCGCCGCCGAAGTACAGGTCGAGCGTCGAACCGACCAGCGCCGTCATCGCATTGGTCTCGGTGTCGAGTTCGAGTGCCTCGGAGCGCTCGGTCCTGAGTGCGCGCAGCGCAGGCGAGGTGTGTCGGTTGAGGAACACCGTGTCGGTCTCGGCGGCGTCGACGATCGACTGCTTCCAGTTCTGGTGGACGGGCGACTCCGCTGCCGACACCATCCGGGTCCCCATCTGGATGCCCTCCGCTCCGAGCGCGAGCGCGGCGGCCATCGAGGCGCCGTCGACCATTCCTCCGGCGGCGATGATCGGCACGTCGACCTTCGAGGCGATCAGCGGGAGCAGCACCATCAGTGCGACATCGCGCGGATTCTTGAAGCCGCCACCTTCACCACCCTCCACGACGAGTCCGTCGACACCGGCCTCGACAGCCTTGAGGGCGCCGTGCAGCGTCGGTACGACGTGGAAGACCGTGAGCCCGGCAGCCTTGAGTTGGGCCGTGTACTTCGTGGGGTTGCCGGCGGAGGTCGTGACGAACTGCACGCCCTGGTCGACGACGAACTGGACGATGTCCGGATCGCGCACGAAGGCCTGGGCGATGTTCACTCCGAACGGCTTGTCGGTCAGGTCGGCCATCTTCTCGATCTCGGCCCGCACCGCGTCGAGTTCGCCCGACGACGTCTCGATGATGCCCATGCCGCCCGCATTGGAAACGGCGGAGGCGAGTTGGGAGCGGGCGATCCAACCCATCGGTGCCTGGACGATCGGATACTCGACGCCCAACATCTCCGTGACGCGGTTCGGAAAGGTGCTGTTCATCGCACGATCATCGCCGTCCCGGCCCGTTCGATCCGAATCGTGGCGAGCGGCGCCTGCGCCGGTCCGAGGGGTTCAGTGACGGGCCGACGAAGCAAGCAGGTGGCATCCACGGCCCATGCGCTTGGCCTGCAGCATCGCGTGATCGGCTGCATCGAGGGGGTCGCCGGCGTCGAGCGGCGCGTGACCGATGGTGACCGAGATCCGGTGGACCTGACCGGCGACGTCGAGCGGCTCGCCGATCCGGTCGATGATGCGTGCGGCGATCTCACCGGCAAGTCGGTCGTCGGCGCCGGGGAGCACCACGACGAACTCGTCGCCACCGATTCGCCCGATGCGGTCCTCGGTCCGGCACAGGGACTGCAGGCGTCGCGCGATCTCGACCAGGACGGTGTCACCGACGACGTGTCCGAAGCGATCGTTGACCGACTTGAAGTCGTCGACGTCGACGTACAGAAGAGAGCCGCAGCGCCTCTCGGTCTCCAGCCAGGCGAGGAGTTGACGTCGGTTGTCGAGTCCGGTGAGCTCGTCGGTGGTGGCGGCCAACCTCAGCGCGTCCTGGTCGCTCCACCGCTCCAGCAGGAGCACCGTGGCGCGCACCAGCGCCTGGATCCGAGCGGCGACGTTGAGCTTGACGTGCATGGGGTCGTAGCTCGTCGGGACCCGACCGAGCAGCACGAAGGCGGCGACCTGGCGATCTCGGACGTGCACCGGCGCGACGATCGAACGCTGCCAACCGCGCTCCTCCATCATCGACCGGAGGGTCGATGGGAAGCCGGATACCTCGAGTGGTGCGGTCTCACCGCGTCCGACGCCGTCCCACGGAAGCCAGCCTCCTGAGTGCACCGCGCTGCGGACGGCGTCGGCCACGACCTGGTCCTCGGCGCGTGCGCAGATCACCTCCGGTTCGGCCGGATCGTGCACGTCGATCAGCAGCCAGCGACTGGTGTAGTTGGCGTTGTCGACGCGGAGTTCCTCGCACAGCATCCGCTGCACGAGTTCCCGTGGCGCGCCTGCCATCTCGAGGTCGAGCGACCGGGTGATCGACCCGTTGAGGGCGACGGGCATCAGCAGGACGGTCCACGACCAGTCGTCGCCGTCCACCGTTCCGCTCGGCACGACATCGACGGGATGCGTGAACCCGTCGACGCCGACGACCGAGATCCGAAACGGCATCGGGAGAGCGATCGTCTCCTCCGACTCACCGACCGCGTCGAGGAAGTACATCGCCAAGGCGTCGCCGTCCGTCACCGGAATGTGCTCGAACACGTTGGAACCCGCGAGAGCGGGCACGTCGAGCCCGAGGAACCCGCCGAATCCGCCGTGGACCTCGGAGATCGTGCCGTCACGGAGCACGACGAGCAGGAGCGCTCGCATCGAATCGAATGGTGTCGGCGCCGGCATCGGTCTCTTCATCGGTCGAGTCGCGGCTCGACTTGACGGTGCGACGCGATCAACCGTCCGCGTCAGGACTTCGTGGAGCGAGATGCCGACGCCGACCGGTCGTTCACGACCACCTGGTTGCGTCCGTTGCGCTTGGCGCGGTACATCGCGTCGTCGGCCCGGTGCACCCACTCGGTCACGGTGTCGCGTTCGACGGCCTGCGCCACTCCGAACGACGCCGTCACACCCAGGCGTTCGATCTCGGCACGCATCCGTTCGGCCACCTGCGCAGCTGTCTCGCTCGTCGCCCCGGGCAACAGGACGAGGAATTCCTCGCCGCCCCAACGACAGAGCGTGTCGCGACCGCGCACCAGGGCCGACATCGCTCCGGAGGCGTGACGCAGGGCGTCGTCACCGGCTTCGTGGCCGAGCGTGTCGTTGACGCGCTTGAAGTGGTCGATGTCGAGCATCACCACGCTCGACGGAACGGACAGGTCTGCGACGGCGGTGAGTTCTTCCGTCATCCGTTCGATGGCCGGGCGCCGATTGACCAGCCCGGTCAACGGGTCGACGGTCGCCATCGCTCCGGCCACCTCGGCGCGGTTGGCGTGGACGTCGAGGGCCAGGACGGCGGTGGTGTGGACGACGAGAATCGCCATGAGCTGGACGAGCAGGAGTTCGTCGCCCGGAACGAGTCGGGTCGCGGCCGCACCGAAGATGATCCCGATCACGACCAGTGACCACTTCCGCCTCGTCCGACTCGGGGCGATCAGGAGCGTGACGATCGAGAAGATCGTGCCGTGGGCGACCGCTTCGACGAGGACGCCGTTCGGTTCCGAGTCGAACACGAACGCGGAGGCCACCATGTCGGACAGCCCGATCAGGAGGAACAGGCGACCTCCCGTGATGGGCGCCACGCGGTCTCTGTGCACCGCGGCGAGGAGCACCAGGAGCAGCAGTGCACGCACGGCGAGCAGGCCGTACAGGAGACGCGAGTCCATCATCATCGACTGGAACGGGGTCACGAAGAGCACGACGAGGACCAGCCCCGAAACTCCCCGGCGGGTCAGTCGCCCCGCGATCAGAGGTGGAGAGTGATCCATGCCTCAGGTCATTCGGCAGCGATGTGGCCGACTTGAGCTCGCGCCGAGCCGAGTCGGAACGCCGTCGTGACCCGCTGCGACCCGATCGATCGGTCAGACTCGTTGCGTGGGCGGTCGTCGGGAGTCGGGGGGACGAATGGCCCTCGCCGGACTCGCCGCCGCCGTGTTCAGCATCGCGTTCGCCGCGCTCGTCCCCGCCCAGTTGGCCCTGATGTCGATCCTCGACGCCGGACGCGCCGAGCGAGCGGCGTCACAGATCTCCGAGTCGCGATTCACCGGCGATCTGGTCGAACAGACCGTCGTACGTGCGATCGCTCCGGTGGCGGGCGAGGGTCTGGCACGGCAGGCCGCCACCGTCGCGAGCGACGACCCGAGCGTGAGAGACGTCGTCGAGCGCTCGTTGCTCGACGCTCATGCACAGATCGTCGACAGCGACCCTCCCGTGGAGGTCGTCGACGCCGACACGGCCGTGGGCACGGCGATCGTCTCGTCGATCCTCGACACCGCAGCGGCGAACGGTGTCGACGTGGCCGCTCTCGGGGTCGGTGACTCGCAGAGTCTGGACCCCACTGCCATCGCTGTCGACGCCGGCCTGCCCACGGTCGTTCCGGACGATCTTCCTCGTCTCGGTCTCCGCTCGGCGGCGGAGACGACGCGCCTGGTCGCGCTCGTCGTGACACTGCTGGCCGCGCTCCTCGCCGTGTTGGTCCACCCACGATCCGGGCGTGCGTTGCGTGGCATCGGGATCAAGGCCGCGATCGTCGCCGGGGCGTGGCTGGTCACGCTGCTGGCCGTCGGGTGGCTGATCGGCCTGGTCTCCGACACGTTGTTCGGCGAGATGATCGAAGCCGTCTGGTCCGATGCCGTCCCGTCGATGCTGTTGCTCGTCGGGGGCGGTGCGCTGATCGGTCTGGCGCTCGCCTTCGCCGGGATCGCACTCGACGGGTTCACCCGGACCGTCGGCCCGAGCAACTCGCCGCGCCGACCACCGCGTCGTCACTGACGAGTCAGCCGACGGCGGCCGACGTCCCGTCCTGCGTTGCACGGCGCTCGCGGTCGGCGGTCGGCCCGGATCGACTCACTCGACGAGACGGCCCAGGATGTCCCGAAGCGTTCGCAGTTCGGCCTCCGACAGCGTTCCGAGCATGCCCACCGTGGCGCGCCGACGCCGCTCACCGGCCTCGATCATCACCCGACGACCCGCTGCGGTCGACTCGACGGTCACGGCGCGGCGGTCATCGGGGTCACGAACGCGGCGGACGAAGCCACTGGACTCGAGGTCGTCGACGAGCGAGGTCGCCGAGCGTCGCGCGATGTGCAACTCCTCGGCCAGTGCGCTCATCCGGACCGGCGGCCGAAGTCGTTCGAGCGCACGCAGGGCACGCATCTGGGTCCAGGTCGCACGGTGTGCGCCCTGCGTGGCACGTGCTTCGCGTCGGAGACGGTGCGTGACCGAGTGCAACAGGTCGGCCACTTGCGGGGCCAGTTCGTCGGGCGTGTCGCCTGCCACACGGGGAATACCTCGGGTCATGTAGTGAGTTTAGCTCATCATAGATTCCACTCACCATCTCTCAGGTCTCGTCGGCGACGCCGACACCGGAAAGTCGGCCCGATGCCTCGACCCACACGCTCGTTCTCCCAGGATCGGTCGGTCACCGACCATCGTCTCGCTCCGGGCACCATCCCGAGGATCCTCACCTTCGCCCGGCCGTACCGGTGGGCGATCGCGATGTTCCTGTTCCTCATCGTCCTCGACGCCGCAGCCGGCGCCGCCGTTCCACTCGTGTACCGCGAGATCATCGACACCGGTATCGCCGATGGCCGCACGGGTCTCGTCATCGGTCTCGCCGTGGCACTCGCCGCGCTCGCGTTCGTCTCCGCCACACTGGGTCTCGCCCAGCGGTGGTTCTCTGCTCGCATCGGCGAAGGGCTGATCCACGACCTGCGGACCCAGGTCTTCGACCACGTGCAACGGATGCCGATCGGCTTCTTCACCCGCGCACAGACCGGCGCACTGGTCTCGCGACTCAACACCGACGTGCAGGGTGCTCAGCAGGCCTTCACCTCGATGCTCAGCAACGTGGTCGGCAACGTCGTGACCGTGGCCGCGACCCTCACCGCGATGTTCGTCCTGTCGTGGCAGATCACGCTGCTCTCACTGATCCTGCTCCCGCTCTTCGTCCTCCCGGCCAAGTGGATCGGACGCCGCCTCGCGGATCTCACCCGCGAGAAGTACCGGCTCAACGGCGAGATGGGCCAGATGATGACCGAGCGCTTCAACGTGTCGGGGGCGCTGCTGGTGAAGCTGTTCGGCGATCCCCGTCGCGAATCGTCCTCGTTCGATCGTCGTGCCGGCCGCGTTCGTGACATCGGCGTCACGACGGCGATGTACCAACGCGTCCTGATGACGGCGCTCGGCCTGCTCGCCTCGCTGGCGACCGCACTCGTCTACGGGCTCGGCGGGGTCATGGCGATCTCCGGCTCGCTCGGGATCGGCACGGTCGTCGCCCTGACGGCGTACCTCAATCGCCTCTACGGTCCGCTCACGTCGCTGTCCAACGTCCAGGTCGACGTGATGACCACGCTGGTCAGCTTCGAGCGTGTGCTCGAAGTCCTCGACCTGCGGCCTGCGATCGTCGACGCCGAAGACGCCACCGACCTGCTGTCCGGGCCACTCGCCGTCGAGCTGACGGACGTGACCTTCCGGTATCCCACCGCCGCCGAGGTCTCGCTCGCCTCGCTCGAGGGGGTCGGACGACTCGACGAGACCGTGCCGGAACCCATCCTCCACGGCATCGACCTGCACGTCGAGCCCGGCCACACGCTGGCGCTCGTCGGACCCTCCGGAGCGGGCAAGACGACGATCAGCGGCCTGGTGTCGCGCCTGTACGACCCGACCACCGGCACCGTGCGGATCGGCGGCGTCGACCTGCGGACGGCCACGTCGTCGTCGGTGCGCGATCGGATCGGCGTGGTCACCCAGGACTCGCATCTCTTCCACGACACTTTGAGGGCGAACCTGCGCTACGGACGCCCCGAGGCAACCGACGAGGAGATCGTCGACGCACTGCGCGCCGCACAGGTGTGGGGCGTGGTACGTGCACTGCCCGACGGGCTCGACACGGTCGTCGGCGACCGCGGCCATCGGATGTCGGGTGGCGAGAAGCAACGAATCGCGATCGCCCGACTCCTGCTGAAGGACCCGTCCGTCGTCATCCTCGACGAGGCCACCGCCCACCTCGACGCCGGGTCCGAGGCACTCGTCCAACAGGCCTTGACCACCGCACTCCACGGCAGGACCTCGATCGTGATCGCCCACCGTCTCGCCACCGTGCGAGCCGCCGACACGATCGCCGTCATCGACGGCGGACGGGTCGTCGAACGCGGGACGCACACCGAGTTGCTCGAACGCGACGGGCTGTACGCGCGACTCGCCCGCACCCAGTTCGCCGATCACGACGTGGCCGATGCCGCCTGAGATCAGCTGGGTTCGGTTCGACGAGGGGCACCGCAGTGCCGGGCGCGAGGAACCGAGCCGGATGCCGCAGACTCGAAGATGGACCGGTGGGCACGGGAACGAGTGCGGACGTACTGTTCGGTCATGGCCGGCCGTCAGCGTCGCTACACCGACGACGTTCCCGACGATGCGACGGACCGCCTTCGTGCGATGTGCCTGGCACTCCCCGAGACCCACGAGCAACGTGCGTGGGTGGGGACCCGGTGGATGGTCCGAAAGCGGACGTTCGCACACGTGCTGGGCATCGAGTTCGACGGTGACGCCTCGGTCGCCGTGGTCTCGTTCCGTTCCGAGGGCGAGGAACTCGAGGTGCTGCGCCGCAGCGGTCATCCCTACCTCGATCTCGGCTGGGGACGCGATGCGATGGGCATCGTGCTCGAGGACGCCGACTGGAGCGAGGTCGCCGAGCTCGTGACCGAGAGCTTCTGCATCATGGCGCCGAAGATGTTGGTGGCGCTCGTCGATCGCCCTCTGGACGAGACGCCCTGACACCGGCGGACCGAATCGAACGACACACCGACCCGTCACCTCGTCCCCGGCGAGGAAACCCGATGGCAGGTGGAGGCACCGGCCGGGCATGCTTGCGGCGTGGAGGAGATCAGGCGCGCCGACGATGGCGAATTGTGCGGCTACGTCGAGTTCCGCGACGGCTCGTGGTCGGCACTCGTGGTGTTCGGGGCCGTGCTCGGACATCACTCGACTCGAGACGACGCCGTCGACCACGTGTTGGCCGAGGGGCTCGCATCGCTCGCCGAGCGGTGGACCCTGCGGAACTCCGCCGGTTCGGACGACGTGGTGTGCGTCCAGGAGGCGAACGAGCTCTGCGTGACGTTGGCGCTGGGCTACTCCTCGATGCCCGGCGTCCCGACCTTGACCGTCACGAAGGACGAACTCGACGCAGGCACCTGGTCCCTCCGTCGAGAGCGAGCCCCACTCTCGAACGAACCGGATCCGGCGTCAGGTGGCGGTAGAGGGAGCGCTCCCTGACCGCGGAATGGCGACCGATGCAGAGCGGTCTGGAGTGTCCGCGGACAACTCCGGGTTGATGTCACTCGGCAGCGACGTCCGATGTGGCGTCGGGTTCGAGCAGTTGGATGTCGAGTTCGATCTTGATCACGTCGCCGAGCGCTGCAGCGGGAATGGATGGCATGAGTCCGAAGTCCTGGCGACGGATCTGAGTGGTGGCCTCGAAGCCTGCGTGACGCGGGCCCCCGGGAAACTCCTCGACTCCGCCGAACAGCACCGCCAACGTCACCGGCATGGTCACCTCGCCGACGGTGAGTTCACCGTCGACACGCCAGTCGTCACCGTTCGCCGTCACCATCGTGGATCGGAAGGCGAGCGTGGGTCGGAGGTTCACGTCGACCATGTCCGAGGCGAGGACATGTGCATCGCGATCTGCGTTGCCGGTGTCGATGGATGCCAGCTGGATCGTTGCGGCAACCGAGGTCGTCTCGACGGTGTCGCCGACGTGGACGTCGACGTCGAAGCTCGTGAAGCGCCCGCGCACCTTCGACACACCGAGATGTCGGATCGTGAAGTTGACCGCCGAGTGGGCGGGGTCGACGGCCCAGCGGCCGGCGACGAGCGGAAGTGTGGTGGTGTGTGTGGTCATGTGGTCACGATGACCGTCGCCGAGCCAACCAGGAAGACCGGCTCCATCCTGGTACCGAGGGGGCCAGGATGGAGCCGCGCCGCAGCTGCCAGACTGTTGGCCGTGACTCATCCACCTCCTCTCGCCGAGTTCCTGCGGTCCCGACGTGAGGGGCTGACGCCTGCCGAAGTCGGGCTGAAGGACAACGGTCGGCGACGCACCCCGGGTCTCCGGCGCGAGGAGTTGGCCACGCTGGCCGGGGTGAGCATCGACTACCTCGTACGACTCGAGCAAGGCAGGGACACGAACCCGTCCACCGAGATCGTCGGCGCACTGGCCACTGCGCTCCAGCTCGACGGGGACGAGACCCGTTACATGTTGGGCCTGGCCTCCCTCGGCGCCTCGCCGCACCTCGAGCAGTTCTGCCCCGCTGCGCCGGTGCTCGATCTGACGGTGACCGCCTCGGTGAAGCGGCTGGTGGATCAGCTCGAGCCGCTTCCTGCGTTCGTCTCCGGCCCGCTCGGTGACGTCGTGACAGCCAACCAGGCGTGGACGACGTTGATGGGCTTCCACGGTGTCGAGCAGCCGCACAACCTGATTCGCCACCACTTCCTCCATCCCGGCGCTCGCACGGTGTTCCCGGATTGGGCTGCGATCGCCGATGACACGGTCGCCGGTCTCAGGATCGCGCACGGCCGACTCGAGGCCGAGCCGGTCCTCGTGGCGCTCCTCGACGAACTGATGGAGGCACCCGAGTTCGCGGAGCGGTGGGCCGCCCACCGAGTCTCGCGACCTCGGTCCTCCGCACTGCGCCTCCAGCTTCCGAGGCTCGACGAGATCCGGCTGATCGTCGAGGTCATGGACCTGAACGGACATGATCAACAGCTCGTGACATGGATCCCGGCCGATGCCGCCAGCGAGGCAGTGCTCGAGCGTGTCCTCGGCGCCGAACGGGCGGCGAGTCCCGCTCACCTGCGTGTCGTCGGCGACATGTGAGCCAGGGTCGCTTCGCATCCGTTGCCAAGGGTTCAGCGGGGTGGGTCCAGTGGTCGTCGTCGGCGGCTCGCCGATGAGCAGGCCGCTCGACGGCGGGAGTCATGACCCACCGCGGTGTGTGCAGCCGGCCCCGCCTACTCGAGCTCGACCTCGTCGATGCTGGTGACCGTGACCTCACCCGGCGGGACGTCGAGTTCCCACGTCGTTCGATCGCCGCGCATGCCGGCGGCGCGAGCGCGGCGTGGATCGTCGCCATCGAATTGCACCCGAACGACGCCCGGGGTTCGAGCGGCCCAGACGGTCACCGGTTCACCTCGCCATCGGCCGGAAACCGTGCGACGAAACAGCCGGTCGGCGGCGGCCCGATCGATGAGGCGGTCACCTTCGTCCGTGAGCGTGACGCTCGGATGCCCCCGCAGGTGACTGGCCGTGTGCAGGCGGCCGTCGACTTCCGCGTACACGCCACCGGGGAGGTCAGCACCAACCATCACGCCATCATGGCTCCCCTCGATCGACGAGCGGCGGCGAAGATCGCTCTTCATCCCCACGGGTCGAGCTCTGGAGCCGGCCCACGGCCGAGCAGCCAGGCCATGACGTCGCGATGGTCGGCTCGTTCCGGCAGCCGGCCGAGGAGCGGGGGCATGTCCGTCTCCGACAGCCCAGCCGCGATCCGACGAAGTCGCACGTGCGCGCGAGCACATCCGTCGACGTCCGAGTCCGGCACCCCCGGGCCCGGAGTGGACGACAGCGATCGGACCGTGACGTCCCCGTGCATGTCGGAAGCCAGGTGTGAGCACCCAGTAGGACACCTCACCGTGACCCTCGGCCAGTGACAGGCGAATCGTCACCCGACCGAGCACCCGCTCGGAGGGTCGCTCGACGATCGCCCAGGTCGCGGCCTTCTCCGATCGCCAGGAGTCGGCACACTGCTGGATCCACTCGATCGCCTCGTCGTGGTCGAGATGACGGAAGGGGAAGAACTGGCTGTCGGGCGTCGAGAACGTTGTCACCACCGTCTCGACGTCGCCGACCTCGAACGGGCGAAGCTCGAGTTCGCCGTCGATGGCCAGCGCCGGTTGATCCGCTGTTCCGGGGGGGGGGGGGGCGACGTCCTCATGCCTCCATGACGGAGCGCAACGTGGCGAGATCTCGAGAGACTGCGTCGACGTCTGCGTCGAACTCTTCTCGGGTCATCCCGGCGAGGCGTCGCACACTGAACACCACGTCGCATCCATCGCCATTCGCGAAGATCCGCATCGGATTCGTGACCGTGTCGCCGGACGGCAACGTCACGTCGTGATCAGCGACGCCCAGGTCGTTGAGAGCGACGAACGCCACGACCACACGACCGAGCGGGGAGTCGGCCGTCCATTTGCCGTCGACCTGCGTGAGCGGACTGTCCGCGAGACCAGCCGCCCACACCGACAGGTTCGCAGGATCCGCGACGAAGGCGTACACCTCGTGAGGGGGACGGTCGATCGACGTCGACACGTGGACGCTGTCGTGCAACATGCTCCCAGTGTGCCGATGTCGAGACGTCACGGCCCAGTCCAAGGGCCCGACGTCGCGCCTCGGGCCGGAATCGGGACGCGGCCGCCTCCACCGGTCCGTGGTTCGACGGTCCCCGTCGCGTCACGGCGTTCCCCGGCTCATTGGTCGGGCCGACAGGCGGAGTGCGAGTCGGGGAAGTACCCTGCCTGGTATCGAACCCGATGGCGTCTCCCCGATCCGTTCGGCGCCTCGCTTGCGGTACCAGTCCTCGGCATGGGGATCGGAGTCGATCTCCAGGCGGGTCGCGCCGGCGGCGCGAGCCGTCTCGGATGCCGTCTCGAACAAGCGCGAGGCCACACCGCTTCCACGCCGATCGGGCTCGACGAACAGATCCATCAGCTCCGCGCGATCATGGTGCACCGCGACGGCGACGAACCCGAGTCGTCTCCCAGACTGCTCAGCCACCAGGATGGTCTCGTTCGCGAGCCGGTGGGGAGTGATGGTCAGCTCCTCCCTGCACGCCTCGAGGAACTCTTCGCTGTAGCCGTGAACGGCCTTCGACCGGAGGGCCAGGTCGGAGAGTTGAGCGAGTTCGTCCTCTTCCGCAGATCGGATCCTCACCGATCCGACGGTAGTCGTGTCGACCACCGAATTCCGGGTGCGGGCCCGAGTGTGCGCGACGTGTCCGAACCGGCCGACGGGGACACCCGGTCGGCGGTCGGGAACGTCGACGACGGCTTCGTCGAATGCGAATACAGTCCATTTCATGCAGGTCGAGCCCGGATGCACCTTCTGCGGCATCGTCGCCGGTCGGATCCCGTCGACAACGATCGCCGAGACCGACCGTGCGATCGCATTCATGGACATCAACCCGGTGACCGAGGGCCATGCACTCGTGGTGCCTCGAGAACACGCGTCAGATCTTCTCGACGTCGCCCCCGACGATCTCGTCGCGTGCGCACTGCTGTCCCAGGAGATCGCCCGGCGTGCCAAGGACCGGCTGGGCGCCGACGGTGTCAACTTGCTCAACTGCAGCGGCGCCGACGCCTGGCAGACCGAGTTCCACTTCCACGTCCACGTCATCCCCCGGTTCAAGAACCAACCCGCCAGGGACCGATCCACACGTCTGCCATGGGATCCTGCGCCCGGCGATCTGGACGAGATCGTCCGGATCGGAACTCGCCTGGCGTGACCCGACGCCGGCTCGTCGGGGGCGGGCGGTCGACGGCACCTTCCGCGCATCGCGAGGCCAACCGTTTCTCGCCTCGTCGCACTGTTACTCTGCGCGAATGGTCGCCGAAGGCCACAGAGTCCAGGTCGCCG
Source organism: Ilumatobacter sp. (assembly GCF_039969435.1). Taxonomy (GTDB): domain Bacteria; phylum Actinomycetota; class Acidimicrobiia; order Acidimicrobiales; family Ilumatobacteraceae; genus Ilumatobacter_A. Next base: position 189,534 of record NZ_JBDVNU010000036.1, on the reverse strand, counting down.
GTTACGACGAGCCAGGAGTGAGCTGGACGATGGCGACGTGCTCGTGTCGGTGGGAGAGGCCGTTACGAGTACGGGTCGAACAGGCCACGATCGACGCCGCCCGCCACCTTCACGACCCCGACCGCACAGAGTTCGGAGCCGATTGGCACGATGAAGTCGGTCCGGAGCGAGCCCGGTTCCACGAGCAGTTCCGCGCTGTGCTGAAAGGCTGAAGCACTCACGACCACCGCCGGAGCGGGCGCACTTCCTGGCGCCGACGAGCCGGATGTGGGACGACGTGATTCACACAGACGACGAAGAATCTTCGGACTCGTGCTCAAGTTCCTTGCACGCGTGCCGATGACGTGGGTACCTGGGCGACGCCAGCCGGGTCGAGCCAGGAACGGTCTCGATCTCTGAACGGTCAACACTGCACACGCAGGCGAATGGTCAACGGGCCCAATCCACCATTGCTGGTGAGAAGGGCCGCCGGACTGAATCTCAACTCGATATTCAGGAGCCGGACATGACCCGTATTCGATCGATCCGCGAGACGACGACGCCGGCAGAACCGTCGCGAACGCCGTCATCGCACCAGTGTCGACAACCGGGACCGTGTGCTTCTACGCCGACTCCCCCACCGACATCATCGTCGACATCAACGGCTGGTTCGCCGCCGGGTCGGATTGATGGTCCGACGCACCTGACGCGTCGTCGACAGGCACCCATCGCTCACACGCCTCGGACGCGTCCGGGTCACCCGATGCGGCACCCGGTGGACGGGCATGCGTCGTCATCACGCCCTCGTGTCACGGCTCAGATCTGAACCGATTCGTCGACGGCTGGCGCGACCCGGTCGATGATGACCTCACTGCCGATCGGAACGAAGCCGGCGGCCAGGAACGAGCGCAGACTGCGTGCGTTGCCGGGCGACACCGCGGCGAACAGATGACCGTCCTCGGGCACGCCCCCGACGGCATCCAGGATCAGGCGCCGACCGAGACCCGTCGATCCGACGGTGTCGGCGAGTTCGATGCTCATCTCGGTGCGACCAGCGAGTCCCTCGCTCAGCGTCACGATCCCACGGTCGTCACCATGGACGACGACGTTCGTACGGAGCCGGCGTGCGTGGAGCACCCGCGGGTGGTCGTCCCACGCCGAGGTGATCGGCGATGTGATTCCTCGTCCGGTTCCCGGCGCGACGAGGGTGACGTCGTGGACGCCGATCTCTCCGTCGCCCGCCACCCGCACGACCGCCGCAGGTGACAGCGCGGCACCGAATCCGTCGAGCTCGATTCCGTTGAAGTCACCGGCGTCGAGATCAGCGGCGATGAATGCGTGGCCCGTCATCGCAACGATGGCGCGATTCCCATCCGGTAGGCCGGGGAGGAACGTGACGGCTCCGTCGACGGCCGGGAAGGTACCGCGCGCTGCCTCGAGCAGGACATCGAGCAACGGATGAGTCATGCGGAAGGGAGTGAACTCGCCCGTTCCCGACCTTCCTCCGCCAACTCACCCCGCGCCACCTGAGAGGACGTCACCGCCCGAGGAGGCAGGGGCCCGACCGGACGGGGGCCAGGGTGCTGGTGTCGTCGGCTTCGGTCCGCACGAATCCGCACTGTCAGGCATCTTCGTCGTAGATGACGTCGGGTACCCGTGCCGTGCGCTTGGTCGCCCGATCGACACCTCTGTCGACCAGCACTGCCGCCGCGACCACGACGGCGATCACCGGAAGCATCGTGTAGTCGCCGACCAGTTCGGGAACGAGCACGATCGCCATCAGGGGCGAACGCAAACCGACCGTGACGCCGACGGCCATCGCAGCGACCATCACCCCCCAGGTGACTCCGCCGTGGATCTCGACGCCGAGGTGTTCCAGGGCGAGCAGACAGAGCAGCCCCGTGCCGCTCGCGATGCTCATGCTCGGCGTCAGCGCACCACCTGGCGCGCCGGCCCCGAGCGACGCGGCGGTGCCGATCAACTTGCCGATGCTGAGCGCCACGGCGATCGTCAGCGTCGCTCCGACCGAGGCGTTGCGAAGCGCCTCCATCCCGTTGCCTGCGGCGAACGGGAACGTGGCGACAGCGGCCCCGGCGGCCAGCGAGAACACGGCGACCGCCGACCACCATGGCACTCGGATCCGTTCGGCGAGCTTCACGACCCTGACCCGCACGCGCACGACACGGAACAGGCGCGCTCCGACCACGACGGGAACGAGTACCAGGATCGACAGCAGGAGCGTTCGCCAACGCGATCCGACTGGCGCGGGGAAGACCGCGCGCCCACCCATGACTCGCCACGACACGATGTGCCCGACGACAGCACCCGACATCGCGAACCACAGCGCCCGCCGCGAGTGCAGCACCCGGAGATGCTCCTCGAGATAGAGGATCGCAGCGAGCGGCGCGAAGTACGCGGCGGCGAACGCGGCTGCGATTCCCGCTGTCGCCAAGGCGTCACCGCGCCCGCCGGATCGACGCCCCGCCAATGTCCCGAACGCGCCGCCGATCTCGATGATCGCCGACTCCCGACCGATCGAGGACAATCCAGTGGACGCCACCCATGTTCCGACGGCTCGTGTCCCCGACGCCCGGAACGAAATGCGGCGCGGTTCACCTCGCGCCGACGCTGCCACTGCTTCGATACCGGTCTGCAAAGCCCGACGCGTCTCGACCCTGCGCCCGAGACACGCAGCCACGAACACCGACACCGACACGACCCCGAACAGCACCAACCACTTCACTGCCGCAGCGGCGGCCACGACGTCTGGCTCGCTCGACCACCATTCGACCGCGATCTCTGCGGTGTCTCGAAAGAGATGGGCCACTGAGACCGACACCGACACCACCACGAAGAACATGACGACCGTCAGCCAACGTGGACGCGGCGGGGCGGCGTGGAACCCGCTCGTCTCCGGCACGTTCGGCTGATCAGCGCTCAACCAGCGGCGCCAGGTCACCACTTCACACCTCTGCCGGCGTCACCGGGCTCACCTGGTTCTTCGACGTGCTCGTCTCCCGTCGCTGGGTCGGTCCGACGCCGCCGACACAACCGCCGCCACCTGCAACCGGCAGCACAGCTCGCGTCGTCTCACACACCACCCCGAGGCTAGAGACAGCAACGATCGACAGGCCGGTGCCAAGCGATCAGCACATCGGAACGAGCCGCGTGGCAGCGGGTGCTCGAGGCCGAACCACCGGCCGACATCGAAGAGGCCATCGACCTCGCACGTCTTGTGCGACGACGAACGTGAGCTCCGCACATCGGTGACGACACCGACACGCGACAGCCGATCAGATCCTCACCTCCGCGAGCGGTCCGGCGCTCGGCGATGTTCGGCGCCGTCAACAGACTTCTCCGTCGTCCTTGGTGGTCGAGTGGAAGGTGCGGAGTGCTCGGCTCAGTACGACCCCCGGAACCGTTGCGTGGAATTCGTCGGCGATCTCGACGCTCCTGATCCGAAGAGTCGGGTCGCTTCGTGCTGCGAGTTGAGCGGCGAAGCGCGACGAGGTCTCCGACGCGGTGATCGTCACCGACACCGACCTGCGGGTGCTCAGTTGGAACCAGGCAGCCCAACGTCTCTATGGGTGGGCCGAGCGAGACGTGCTCGGTCATGGCCTCGATGATGTCGTCCGTCCTCACGACCGCTCTGACCGACTCGAGACGCAGAGCGAACTCGAACTCACCGGGCACTCGGTCAGAGACACCCAGCAGCTCACCCGCGACGGCGTGACGGTGATGGTCCGCACGTCGGAGAGCCTGATTCGGGACGAATCGGGTGTCGCGACCGGCGTCATCTCGGTCAACCGACCCGCGCCTTCTGCGACCCGCTCACAGGATCCTGAACGAAGGTGAACCGTGTGCGTCACGTCGATGCTGCGACCGCTGCGTTGGCAACCCCGCCGACGCAAACGGTCCCCCGATCCGTCATGACGCTCCCGAACACGCGCCGCAGAGACCCGTCGACCGATCAGATCGGCTCGTCGGCGTGCGGCTCCACTGCCCGATGTCGCTCGACGGGAAGTCCTGTGTTCAGGGTGTTCGTCGATCGTCTCCGCCGATCATGGCTTGACCCACGCCACTGGAGCCGAGGAGACGTGTGGCGGCCCATCGAGATGCTCGTCCACGGCGTCTGCGTACTCGAGGTACTCGGGTGTCCGCAGGAATGCTGCTGCGTCGTCGGCAGTCCGGTACAGCTGAAATGCCCGGATCACGTCCGGCTCGTCGACGGGAAGCGTGTAGACGTACACGAGGTGATTCGGGTTGGCGGTGATCGCCGGCTTCATGATCCGGTTCCACACTGCTTCAGCGCTGGATCGCTGGCCCGCTTTGGTTCGGTGGGTGATGAACACGGCGTGAGCGGTCATGGAGAAGGTCTACCCGGCGCGAACCTCGACGGGTCCGACATCGCCTCCTACGTCGGCAAGCCACGGCAGCAGTCGGTGGGATCCCTCGACGATTGCAGCACGAACAACCACGTCGACCTCGTCCTGACCGGCATCCGATGGGGCGCATCCGTTCAGGAATGCGACCCCACCCGAAAATGACGCTGACCAGGGCCGAAGCCCTGGTCAGTGTGGTGTCGAAGGGGGGACTTGAACTCCGGTATGAGGAGATCACGTCGAGTCTCGTCTGGTGGCGTTTATCCTGCTCAGAGGTTGTTTTCGACGACTGGTCGTTTCATCCGATCGCGTCTGATTCCCGCTGTTTTCGTCCCGTTCGCAGACATTTTGCGGACAAATTGCTGACAAGCGACACCTTGCTCGTCGCGCCGTTTCGCGTCTCTCTCCATAATACGTTGCATATCTAACGTATTAGGTCTACCGTGTGCGTATGGCCCAACTCAGTGTCGACCAGGCTGCCGACGCGCTCGGCGTCTCCCACGTGCAGGTGGGCCGACTCATCGACGCTGGCGAACTGGATGCAAAGCGCTTCGGGCGGAGCTGGGCCATCGACCCCGACTCGCTCCACCGCTACCGCATCTTGAGGCCTCGACGAGGTCGACCGCTCTCGGAGCGAGCCGCGTGGCAGCGGGTGCTCGAGGCCGAACCGCCAGCCGACATCGATCAGGCCATCGACCTCGCACGCCTCGCGCGGCGACGAAGCCGCAACGGACGGGTCCGCATTCTTCCAGCCCTCGGCGCCCGCATCGTCGACGATCCGCGTGTCCGCCACGGCGGCGCCCACGCCGCCATCCATCACGGCGCCGGCATCGGACGCCCAGATCAACGAGACGTCTACATCTGCGCAGGGGACGCCGATTCGTTCCACTCCGACTATCGCGCCGACCCGAATGCGGACGACCCGAACGTCGTTGTGCGCGTCGTCGACGATCTCATCGACGGCGACGACCAGTTCATGCCCCCGATCGTTGCGGTGCTCGATCTCCTCGATGCCGCCGACACACGCGCCGCCGCCGAGGCGCTCCGGGTCATCCGATGACGAGCACCGTCGACTTCAGTCAACTGCATCCCGCCGCCTCCGCCACGTGGACGGCGATTGCCCGACTGGTCGCCTCCACGAACATCCGGACATGGGCGGTCGTCGGCGGGCAGATGGTCGCCATTCACGCGACCATCTGGGGCGTCGAAGTGCCACGGGCGACCGACGACGGAGACATCGTGGTCGACGTCCGTACGTTCACACGCAACGCCATGCGAGACGTCGCCGATGCGCTTGTCGCCGACGGGTTCGGCTCGGAGCAGTCGCCGGAGGGAATCGTCCGATTCACCAAAGGCGACGCCAAGATCGACCTGCTCGCACCCGACGGACTCGGAGCCGGGCCGGTCGAGACCGGGAAAGGGCGGGTCGTCCAAGCGCCTGGCGCCACGCAGGCGGTCAAGCGTGCGGGGCCCGTCATCGTGGAACTCCCAAACGAGCAGTTCGAGGTCCGCACCCCGAACCTGCTCGGCGCGATCGTCGCGAAGTCCGCTGCAGCAACAGAGGTCGCCTCCGCTTCACGGTTCGACAAGCAGAAGCACGAGCGCGACCTCGCCACTCTCTTGATGTGCGCAGCACAGGATCCGAAGTTGGACCAGTGGGCGAAGATGACCACGAAGAAGGATCGGAAGCGGCTGGCCGCCGCACGCCGAGCGTTCCTCGATGATGCTCACCCGTGCTGGTCCGACGGCGCCGACCGGAGTGACCTCGAAACGGTGCTCGCAATCCTTCTCGGCTAGCACGATCGGGGCACAGGGCCCGGACGGCGACACAGTCGGAACGTGACAACCGCCAATGCTCGGCTCTGAGGGCCGAGCGGCGCTCCTCGTGCGAGATCGTAGCCCGCTCTGGCCATCCGAACGATCGACAACCTGGACGCCGCAGGAAGATCCATGAACTGACCGGCCGCCCTACGACGCGGCCCCGCATACCGGGGCCGAAAAATTCGCCGTGCTGACAAATCGCGGACAAGCGTCCGATCTCGGAGATTCCAACCGAGCCGAAAAAGACGCTGACCAGGGCCGGAGCCCTGGTCAGCGTGGTGTCGAAGGGGGGACTTGAACCCCCACGCCCTAAAGGGCACTAGCCCCTCAAGCTAGCGCGTCTGCCAATTCCGCCACTTCGACGTGGTGTGGGCAACAAATGATAGCCGCCCTCTCGGCCGGTCCCACCGCAACCGATGGACTCAGACGTCCTCCGGAACGATCAAGGCATCGCGCAGCTCGCGCCGACGACGTTGCTCCTGCGGATCGGGCACCGGAACCGCTGCGATCAGCCGCTGCGTGTACAGCTCTCGGGGTCGGTGGAGGATCTGGTCACGCGGCCCGTCCTCGACGACGACACCCTTGCTGAGCACCACGATCCGCTCGGCGAGGATCTCGACGACGGCGAGGTCGTGCGAGATGAACAGGCAGGCGAAGCCGATCTCCCGCTGCAGCTCCTGGAAAAGTTCCAGCACCCGAGCCTGGACGGACACGTCGAGGGCGGACGTCGGCTCGTCGGCGATCAGCAACTTGGGCCCCAGCGCCAACGCTCGTGCCAGGCCCACTCGCTGGCGTTGGCCACCGCTGAGCTCGTGCGGATACCGATTTCGGAGATGACGGGACAGTTCCACCTGATCGAGCAGTTCCTCGACGCGCCGATCGAGTGCGTCACCCTTGGCGACCTTGGCCAACTTCAGCGGCTCGCCGATGGACTCACCGATCGGCAGGCGCGGGTTGAGCGACGATCCCGGGTCCTGGAACACGAAGCTCACATCGCTGCGGAGCAGACCGAGATCACGACGACTGATCCCGACCATGTCGTGACCGAGCACGTCCGCCTCACCCTCGACGAACGGCAGCAGCCCCACCAGCGCCCGACCGATCGTGGTCTTGCCCGAGCCGGACTCTCCCACCAGGCCCAGGACCTCGCCCTGGCGGATCGACAGCGACACGCCGTCGATGGCGCGGAAAGCAGGCGTCCGCCCCCGTTTCGGATACTCGATCGCGACCTTGGTCAGCTCGACGACGATCTCGCCGCCGGTCGACGCGGTCTCGACGACATCGGCCTCCGACACCGTCGAGGACGTGGCCGGCGACTCCTCCGACCCGTTCGTTGCACTCGAGGGAGCGGATGCGGCTCCGAGGTGCGGCACCGCGGCCAGCAGGGACTTCGTGTACGGGTCGACCGGACGCTCGTACACCTGCTGCGTCGACCCGGTCTCGACGATCCGACCGCGCTGCATCACGATGACGTCGTCGGCGAGGTCGGCCACCACGCCCATGTCGTGCGTGATCAGCACGATCCCGGCGTCGATCCGGTCGCGGAGGTCTCTCAACAGCTTCAGGATCTCGGCCTGAACCGTGACGTCGAGCGCCGTCGTCGGCTCGTCGGCAACGATCAGGTACGGGTCGCATGCCAGCGCCTGGGCGATCATCGCCCGCTGACGCTGACCACCCGACAGCTCGTGCGGGTAGCTCTCGATCCGGCGCTTCGGATCGGCGATCTCGACGAGTTCGAGCAACTCGATGGCGCGGTCACGGGCGCGACGTGGCGACATCGACTGATGGCTCCGCAACATCTCGGAGATCTGGAACCCGATGGTGTACACCGGGTTCAACGCGGTCATCGGTTCCTGGAAGATCATCGACACACTGCGGCCGCGAAGTGCGCGGAGCGCACGCTTGTCGAGCCCGACGATCTCGGTTTCACCGACCCGGATCGACCCCTGGACGTGGGCGTTCTGCGGCAGCAGTCCCATCATCGACAGGGCGATCGTCGACTTTCCGGATCCGGACTCCCCCACGATCGCGACGGTCTTGCCGGCCTTCACGTCGAACGAGGCGTCGACGACGGCCGGGAACCACGATCCATCGACCCAGAACTCGACGCCGAGGCCTCGGATCTCGGCCGTGTTCGTCACCCCGCGTACGAGTTCCGGTTCGGGCATCTCGGCGTCGGTCATGAGTCGGCCTTTCGTGGGTGAACGGCAATCGACCCACGCAACCCCACGTGACGACGCTGCTTTGGCAAGATGGTCGAGTGCGTGAGGAGTTCCGTCCCGGTTTCGGTCGAGGTCTCACGGTGTTCGTCACCGTGATCGCCGTGGTGAGCATCGTGGTCGTGGCGATCACTGCGGATCTCGGCGCGGTGGTCGTGACCCTGCCGTGGCTGGTGCTGGTCGTCGCCACCTGCTGGGCGTTCTTCTGGCGCCCGAGTGTGGTCGTGTCCGACGCGGGGGTTCGACTCGTCAACGTGACCCGCACCATCGACATTCCGTGGCCGGCGGTTCACGACGTCGACACGCGGTTCGCTCTGACGTTGCACACCGCGTACGGACGCTTCAGCGCCTGGGCTGCGCCCGCGCCCGGTGCCGGGACGGCACTGCGCAGTTCGTTGCGTGCGCGCCGCACGAGCGCTCGAGACACCGACGGCGTGGTCGGGACATCGAGGATGGGCGACATCGCCGGCTCCGCGTCCGGAGAAGCCGCGACCATCGTGCGACGCCGGTGGGAACGCCTCCGTGACGACGGGTTCCTCGACGACCCGCAACTCGAGTTCGATCGAGCACCCACCACGTGGCACTGGCACATCGCGGCGTGCATCTTCGTGTTCGCCGCACTCTCGATGGCGACTCTGGCGGTTGGTTGAATCCGGTCGGATCGACATCATGCTCCGTCACCCGGCTGCCGAGCGACGTTCGCCGCCGCGGTCGTCGCCATCGCCTCGTCCACCGGATCGGGTCCGCTCCGATCGAGATCCTTGCGGTTCGGGATCCTCTTCTGGCGTGGGTCGAAGGCGTCGCGCAGGCCGTCGCCGATGAATTGCAGGCACAACACGATCGCCACGATGAACGCGCCGGGCCAGATGAACAGCCACGGACGCGTCTCGTAGGCACCCTGGTACTGGTTGACGAGCGTCCCGAGCGACACCTCGGGTGATCGCACACCGAAGCCGAGGAAGCCGAGCGCTGCCTCGGTCAGCAGCCCGGCACCCATGAGCAGTGTCGTGCTCACGACGATCGTGCCGACCGTGTTCGGGAGGATGTGCTTGAAGATGATCCGCAGATTCGACGCGTTCGCCACGCGGGCGGCGTCGACGAATTCGCGCTCGCGCAACGCCAGGAACTCCGCCCGCACCAGCCGCGCCAATCCGGTCCACGTGAAGATGCCGAGCGCCACGGCGACCGACCACTTCCCGCTCAACCCGAGTGCGTAGCCGGCGACCGCCGTGATGACGAGGAGGGGCAGCACGATGACCACGTCGGTGAAGCGCATCAACACCGAGTCGACCCACTTGCCGTAGTACCCAGACAGTGCCCCCACGACGACACCGATCGATGTCGACAGCAGACCCAGGACCACGATGATCGTCAGACTCGTCTGGACGCCGCGCATGTTCAGGGCGAACATGTCCTTGCCGAGTTCGTTGTCGACGCCCAGCGGGTGTTCACCGAGGCCGAAGCCCGACCCGCCGAGCCAGGTGGGACGCAGCGACATCGTCGGCCCGCCGTCGTCACCCGTTCGCGGAACCAGATCGTCGTAGCTGTACTTCCACCAGCCGGGGATCGGCCCCCAGCCCACGCTCGTCGTCGCGAGCAGCACGATGAGGACGAGAACGAAGAGCGAGAACATCGCCCCCTTGTGTCGAAGGAACCGTTTGCGGACGATCTGCGCCTGGCTGAGCCCGGCGGTCTCGGTCATCTCCGCGTTGAGTGCGTCGTCGAGCGAGGTCCCCATTGCGAGGTCGTCAGGTGGTTGAGGGTTGTCGGTCACGACCGGATCACTCTCCGACTCGGATCCGTGGATCCAGGAATGCGTAGCCGATGTCGGCCAGCAGGTTGAACACGACGGCGAAGGTGCCGGTGACGACGAAGAACGCCATCACCCGGTTCGGATCGATCTCACGAAGACCGTCGATGAACAGTCGACCCATTCCGTCCCACTGGAACACCGATTCGGTGATGACGGCACCGCCGATGATGCCACTGATGTCGAATGCGACGATCGTGGCCAGCGGGATGAGTGCGTTGCGCAGCGCGTGTCGCACCACGACCGTGCGCTGGGTGAGTCCCTTCGCCTGGGCGGTGCGGATGTAGTCCTGGTCGAGAACCTCGAGCATGCTGCCGCGTGAGAAGCGCGTGTACGACGCAACGGAGATGAGCATCAGCGCCATCGTCGGGAGGAACAGGTGACTGAAGGTGTCGTTGGCGATCAGCCAGAACGACCCCTCGAGGCGGTCCTCCTTGTCACCGATCGTCTTGATGGGTCGGTTGCGGATCACCGACGAGGCCGAGTAACTCGCCCACGACTGCATCATGCGGTCGACGAACATCAGCACACCCATGAGAACGGCGACGAGCGAGGCGGTGCGAGCCGACTGCCCCCTGTCGTAGCCACCCACGGCGTAGCCGACGGCCGTGGCGATGCCGATCGCGACGGCGAGCCAGCCCAGCAGCATCCAGATGTTGATCGCATCGTCGAACACCGACTGCATCGGGACGTACGAGATGATTCCGATGGCGGCCGTGATGAGCGCTGCGTTGCGGGCCCGTGCGTTGCGCCATCCCGACATCACCGCCACGACACCGGCGGCGATGCCCAGGCTGATGACGCCATACGCGATCGGTCCGAAGCCGGGATCGAGCAACCACTGGTTCGACGACATCCACGAGAGCAGGAGCGCAGAGACCACGGCGCTGATCGCGCCGATCGTGGCCTTGCGACGCCTGGTGCCGCCTGCGAACGACGCTCCGACCACTGCGGCGAGGATCGCCGTCGCGATGATGAACGACACCGAGAAGTGCGCGCCGTCGCGGAGCCAGTCGTTGAGGTTGATACCGCCCCAGGCCTTGAGGATCACGGCGACCCAGAAGACCGGAAGCGAGAAGAAGAGGAAGGTGACGAAGGTGACGAGGTAGTCGAACCCGGAGTACTGGCGCAGTGCCGAGAGCATTCCGGTGAGGACGCCGAACACGATCGACAGCACGGTGGCGGCACTGACGAGCTTGAGCGTCAGTGGGATCCGACGAGCCAGTTCGTCGGACACGGGTTGCTGCGTGGTCGACACCAGACCGAAGTCCTGTTCGAAGACCAGGCGGCCCAACCACTGCAGGTAGCGCTCGACCGGCGGCACGTCGAGGCTCAGGGTCTCGGTGACCGTGCCGATCACGGCAGCGCGCTGGGTCGGATTCGAGATCGTGAGGGTGAAGGCGAGCGGATCGCCCGCTCTGGTCATCATCAGGTAGAGGATGAACGAGGCGCCGACCATCACGAAGGCGCCGGCGACGATGCGCCGGCAGATGTAGACGAACATGGGTCTCCAAACGAGTGTTGTGGCGCGGACCACACGGTCGCACGCGCCACATGCCGCTGGGCGGCCGGGAGTTCAGAACAGTTCGGTGGGGCGCCGGGCGAAGTGCCCGGCGCCCCACCGATCACGTCACTCGGTCAGACTGCGGTCCAGTCCCACACGTTGAAGAACACCGTCGGAGCGATGGCGATGCTGCTCACTCCGTCGACGTAGGTGCTGTTGTATGCCGTGACTTCCGGGAACTGGAAGATGGGCAGGCCGAACGCATCTTCGAACAGCACGGCCTCGACCTCGGCCAGGATCTCGTCCTGACGGGCCGGGTCGGTGGTCGCGTTGAGCTCGTCGTAGAGAGCGTCGACCGTTTCGTTGCTGTAGCCGTAGAAGTTGTTCTGGCCGTCGGTCACGAAGTTCGGACCGGTGTCGGCGACGGCGATGGCCGTGGTCTGCCAACCGAAGTGAACGGCGTCGTACAGCGACGGGTTCGCCAGGTTCGAGCCCCAGTTGATGTCGCGCCCGTCGATGAGATTGAAGCCGGCCTGTGCCACGGAGTCACGGATCAGCTCGTACTCGGAGGCACGGCGGGGGTTGTCGTCGGCGAACATGTTGCGCACGTCGATGGGCGTCTCCACTCCGGCGTCGGCCAGCAGCTGCGCTGCAGCTTCCGGATCCGCCTCGGCGTAGAAGTCCGAACCGTTCGATGCGACGATGTCGTCGTACGCCGGCGAGCCGGGCACCTGGGTCAGCGAGTTGCGCACCACGGCGTTCTCGTTGAGCGGCAGGATCAGACGGTCGACGATCTCCTGACGGGGCACCGACAGCAGGAAGGCCTGACGCACGATGCGCGCTGTCTCCTCGTCGCCGCCGTAGGTGGCGGGGTCGAACGGGCCGCCGTTGGCGACGGCGAGGTCGATGTGCTCGTAGGTGGCGCCGTCACCCTGACGCACCTCGACACCGCGATCGGCGATGCCTTCGAGCTGCGTGAGGATGTCCGCGGTGACCTGCGGCTGGATGACGTCGACCTCTTCGTTGGCCATGGCCTGCACGGCGGCGGTCGGGTCGCCGATGATCGAGTACACGAGGGTCTGAACGCCGGGCTGGGGGCCCCACGTGTAGTCCTCGCGAGCCTCGAACACCATCGTGCCGTCCTCGCTGAAGTCGGTCAGGTTGTACGGACCGAAGCTCGCGTACACCGACGGGTTGTCCGGCAGCGACGTGGCGTCGAAGTCACGGTTCCACGACTCCGAGATCGCCTTGACGTCCTCGGTGTTCGTCTCGAGCGCTTCGATCAACGCGGTCTTGGCCTCGGCGGGGTCCTCGATGCCGAGTGCGTTCTGAGCGACGACATGTGCAGGGACGCCCGGGAAGAGGCCGGCGCTGGCGTAGTCGACGTAGAAGCTGTCCCACGTGGCGGTGATGGAGAGCCCGTCATCGGAGATGGTCGGGAACTCGGTGACCAGTTCGAGCGATTCGCTCGACGAGTCGAACGAGACGCCCGTGGACTCCTTGTACGTGAAGCCGTCGAGCAGCGTGCCCTCTTCGGGGTCGAACGCGGCGTCGTAGCCCTCGTCGGCCGAGGTGAGGTCACCGTCGGGTCCCACGACGACGGCGGCACCGTCGGCGTCGGCCTGAGCGGTGACACCGGTGTCGGTGACGACCGTCTCGGCGTCGTTGTAGCTGCCACCCTGTGCGGCCCACGTGAGGAGCATGTCGGCGGCGTCGACCTGGACGCCGTCGTTCCAGGTGACCCCTTCGTTGATCGTGTAGGTGATGGTCAACGGATCGAGCGAGTCGATCGTGCAGGTGCCGAACTGGTCGTTGTTGATGTAGTTCAGGTCGGCGTCGTAGTACGAGAACCCGCCGGCGTTCATGATGTAGAGCGGGTTGTTGTTCGCCGTGGCGTTGCCGCGGTTCGTGGCGGAGTTGAAGGAGTACGCAGCCTGGTTCCAGGCAACGCGCACTTCACCGGACGGGGCGTCCTTCTCCTCGTACGGGCCGTGCGGCGTGCCGCAGGCGCTGCCGCCGACTTCGCCGTCGTTGCCCGCGGGAGCCTCGCCACCGTCGGTCGTGGCGGGGCCGTCGGGCTCGCTCGTGTCGGGCACATCGGTGCCGTCGGGTGCGTCGGTCGAGTCCGGGGCGTCGGTCGAATCTGGCGCATCCGACGTGTCGGGCTCTGCGTCGGTCGTGTCGACGGCGTCGGACGTGTCCGGTTCGTCGACGGTTGCGCTGTCGTCGCTGGCACAGGCCGCGACGACCAGCGATGACGCAGCGAGGGCTGCGAGGAGCGTCCGGCTCCGGCGGGTGGTGTTCACGTGGGAATCCTCCTGGATTGTTGTCGACCGACGAGGTGCACGTGGGAGCGCCCGCCACGGCTCTCGACGAATCGAGTGCGCAGCACCTCACCGATCAGGCTGAAACGTTGGGTCGGGACCGTAGCAAACTCGGGACGACGTTCACAGGACAACGCATGTCGTCACCATGACGAACGCGTGTCGCGTTCCTACCGGTGGGAACTCGGCGCGGCATCGTCTCGCACTCCGGGATCGGGACGGCTTCGTCCGAGACGAGCCGACTTCGGCGCCGGGCGCCGACGGACGTCAGGTGCGTTCGAGGAAGAACGAGAACGCCACGAGCGTGAAGATCCACACGAGCGCCAGGACGAACGTGATGCGGTTCAGGTTCCGCTCGGCAGCCGTCGATCCGAGCGCTGCGCCACCGCCGCCGCCGAACATGTCGGACAGCCCGCCGCCGCGCCCGCTGTGCAGCAGGATGCCACCGATCACGCCGAACAGGGAGCCCACATTGAGCACGAGGGTCACATAGAGCATCACGTCACGCACCCGACTAACGATACCGCCACCGACGTCGCGAAGTGTCGAGGCCCCGTATCGAGGCCCGGTGTCGAGGCGAAAGTGTCGGACCGCACGCCACGGGTATCTTCGACCGATGCCAGCAGCCGCCGTCGCCCAGCAGCACACCGAGATCGCACAGCGTCTCCTGGACCGACGGAGCACGGTCGGCTCCCCTGCCCTGTCTCCCGACGGTTCGCACACCGCGTTCGTCGTGTCGACCATCGACCTGGAGACCAACACGACCCTGAGATGCGTGTGGATCGACGACGCGCCGGTCACCGCCGGACCCAAGGACCACTCGCCGACCTGGTCGCCCGACGGACGCTTCGTCGCCTTCGCCTCCACCGGTGACGACGACCACGAGACGACCCTGCGGATCCTCCCGGTCGTCGGCCCCGGCGAGGTCCGCACACTGGCCACCATGCCCGACGGGCTCGGCGACCTCGCATGGTCGCCGGACGGCACGTGGTTGGGCTTCACCAGTCGCACCCGCAACGAGCGCTATTCGACGCCGGACTCGTCGTGGCAGTCACCGCGCAAGATCGAGAGGTTCTTCTCCCGTCTGAACGGGGAGAACTGGGTGTTCGACCGCCCGAAGCACGTCCACGTCGTCGCGGCCGACGGCACCGGCAAGCCGCGCAACCTGACGCCGGGAGCGTTCCAGCACAGCAGTGTCTCGTGGACGCCCGACTCGTCCGCGGTCGTCACGTCGGCGGCACGTCACGACACGTGGGATCGCGATCTCGCCGAGGACATCTACGTCGTGCCCCTCGACGCCGACGAGCGACCCGATGGGATTCGCTGCCTCACCGCACACGACGGCACCTACTCGATGCCGTCGGTGTCCCCCGACGGATCGCGCGTGGCGTTCGTCGGACGCGGCGACACCGAGACGATGGTCCACAACCACGCCGTCGGCTCCGTGCCGTTCGACGAGGACGGAACCGTCGAACCGGACATCACCTGGGCGTCCGAGGCGCTCGATCGCACCTTCATCTGCACGGTGGGCGGGCGGGCTCC
Source organism: Ilumatobacter sp. (assembly GCF_039969435.1). Taxonomy (GTDB): domain Bacteria; phylum Actinomycetota; class Acidimicrobiia; order Acidimicrobiales; family Ilumatobacteraceae; genus Ilumatobacter_A. The sequence continues at coordinate 173,953 of NZ_JBDVNU010000036.1, read as the reverse complement.
GGTGTGGGAGAACGACGAGTCCGTTCTTGCGACGGCCGAAGATCGCGGTGAAACCCATCTCTTCCGGGTCACGATCGACGCGTCGGCGGCGCCGCAACGGCTCACCACCGGAGCGATCTCGGTCATGGACTTCGACGCATCGGCCGGCACCGTCGCCACGATCCACTCCGCTGCCGACCTGACCGCCGAACTGTTCATCGACGAAGATCGACGCACGTTCGTCGGGAATGCGCTGTCGTCGACACTGCTCGGTTGGGAGAAGTTCTCGGTACCGACCACCGACGGCAGTGACGAGATCGACTGCTGGATCATGCGTCCGGCCGACTTCGACGAGTCCCGGAGTTATCCCGTCCTCCTCGACGTCCACGGTGGGCCGTACACGCAGTACGGCGAGTACTTCTTCGACGAAGCCCAGATGCAGGCGGCGGCCGGATTCGTCGTCGTGCTCGGCAACCCCCGCGGTTCGAGTGGTCGTCACCTCGGCTGGGGACGGGCCATCCTGGGCCCGAAGCACCCGGTGGCTCCCGGTTCGGGATGGGGCGGCGTCGACGTCGACGACGTGCTCGCCACGATCGACGCAGCCCTCGATCGATACCCCTTCTGTGACCGTGATCGCGTCGGGATGCTCGGCGGTTCGTACGGTGGCTTCATGGCCACCTGGCTGGCCGCACACCACGGGGAGCGGTTCCGTGCCATCTGCTCGGAGCGGTCGGTCAACAACCTCGTGTCCGAGGAGTGGAACAGCGACATCGGCACCGCATTCCGCACCGAACACGGTCCGCTCTACATCGACGATCCCGAGGTGTATCGGGCGTCGAGCCCGATCGAGAGGATCCGCGACATCGACACGCCGATGCTGCTGATCCACTCCGAGGAGGACTGGCGCTGCCCCATCGGCCAGGCCGAGGAACTGTGGATGGGCCTGCGCCTGCTCGGCAAGGAGGTCGACTTCTACCGGTTCCCCGGCGAGAACCACGAACTGTCTCGTTCCGGATCGCCCGTCCACCGGGTCCAGCGCGCCGAGATCATCCTCGACTGGTTCACCGACAAACTCGCTGCTCGCACGGCCGACGATCCGTCGTCACCCGACGACTGACACCGTCCGCGACCCGAGAACGGGTCAGTCGGGGAAGTGGCAGGCGACGGGGTGGCCGCGACCGCGGTCGATCAACTCCGGCGTCTCGTCGGCGCACAGCTCGGTGGCCTTCCAGCAACGCGTGCGGAACCGGCACCCCGAGGGCGGGTCGACCGGACTCGCCACGTCGCCTTCGAGCACGATCCGCTGGCGCGTGCGCTCGCGCCGGGGGTCGGCGACGGGAACGGCCGAGATCAGCGCCTGGGTGTACGGGTGCGACGGCTTGTCGTAGATCGCCTCACGGTCGCCTTCCTCCACGATCCGCCCGAGGTACATCACGGCCACCCGGTCGGAGATGTGGCGGACCACCGAGAGGTCGTGAGCGATGAACACGTAGGCGATGCCCATCTCGTCCTGCAGCTTCTTGAGCAGGTTCACCACACCCGCCTGGATCGACACGTCGAGCGCCGACACCGGCTCGTCGAGGATGATCACACGGGGGTCGAGCACCAGTGCTCGGGCGATGCCGACACGTTGACGTTGGCCTCCGGAGAACTCGTGCGGGTAGCGATTCGTGTGCTCCGGCGAGAGACCGACGGTCTGCAACAGATCGCGGATACGCGTCTTGATCTCGGCCTTCCCCAACCCCAGGTGGAGCTTGAGCGGCTCGCTCAGGGTCTCGCCGACGGTGCGGCGAGGGTTGAGCGACGCGTACGGGTCCTGGAACACGATCTGCAGGCGCTGACGGATCTCGAGCATCTCGGACTTGCTCGCCGCATCGAGATCGGTGCCCTCGAAGTCGACCGTGCCGGACGTGGGCTTGAGGAGGTGCAGCAGCAGACGACCGGTCGTGGACTTGCCGCAGCCGGACTCGCCGACGAGACCGAGCGTCTCGCCCTCGTCGACGTGCAGGTTGACCCCTGCCACGGCCGACACCTCCGCAACCGTGCGGCCGAAGACACCCCCCTTGATCGGGAAGTGCTTGACCAGGTCGTTCGCTCGCAGGACTTCGGTGCTCATTGCGGCTTCCAATCGACGCTCGTGAAGTGGCAGGCCGACATGTGTCCTTGTCCTTCGTCGCGCAACTTCGGTTCCTGCTCGCTGCACACGCCCGGGACGCGTGCGTAGGAACAGCGGGGATGGAACGCGCATCCCGACGGACGGTTGATCAGCGAGGGAGGCGAACCCTTGATCGGGATCAAGGGCTTGCTGTGATCTCCGACCAGATCGGGGATGCTGTTCAGCAGACCTTCGGTGTAGGGATGCGCTGTTTCGTAGAAGATCTCGTCGACGGTGCCGAACTCGACCTGGTTGCCGGCGTACATCACCATCATCTGATCGGCGAGACCGGCGACGACGCCGAGGTCGTGGGTGATCAACACGATGCCCGAATCGATCTCGTCCTTGATGTCGACGAGCACCTCGAGCACCTGGGCCTGCACGGTGACGTCGAGTGCGGTGGTCGGCTCGTCGGCGATCAACAGGTCGGGTTTGCACATGATCGCCATCGCGATCATCGCCCGCTGACGCATGCCGCCCGAGAACTCGTGAGGATGCATGGCGGCCCGTTTGGCCGGCTCCGGGATGCCGACGAGGTCGAGCGTCTCGATCGCCCGCTTCATCGCGTCCTTCTTGGAGAGCCCGTCGTGGATGCGCGCCATCTCGGCGACCTGTCGACCCACCGTGTGGACCGGGTTGAGCGCCGTCAACGGGTCCTGGAAGATCATCGCGATCTCGCCGCCGCGGATCCGACGCATCCGGTTCTCGTCGAAGTCCAGGAGGTTCTCCCCCTTCCACAGGATCTCGCCGGACCGCACCTTGATCGTTGGGAGAAGCCCCATCACCGTCATCGCCGACACCGACTTGCCCGAACCGGACTCGCCCACGATCGCGAAGATCTCTCCACGGTGGACGTCGAAGGTGATTCCGTCGACCGCGTGGACGATCCCGTCGCCCGTCTCGAAGACGGCTTCGAGGTTCCTCACCGACAGGAGCACCTCGCCGCTCCCGGAACCGTGTCGGCTGGCCAACTTGGGCGCGACGGGGGCGCCCGGTGATACCTGGTCGGTCATCAACGATCCTTCAGCTTCGGGTCGAGGGCGTCTCGCAGGCCGTCGCCGACGAACACGAATGCCGTCACGGTGAGCGCGATGGCGAGGCCGGGGAAGAACAGCAGGTGCGGGGCGTTGGCCAGGTCGCTCCGGCCCTGGGAGACCATCAGCCCCCACGCCGGCGTCGGATCCTGCGGGCCGACCCCGAGGAAGGACAACGCCGCCTCGGACAGGATGGTGGAGCCGATGGCGATCGTTCCGTACACGATGATCGGCTGCAGCGCGTTGGGCAGGATGTGGCGGAACATGATCCTGACCCGTCCGAATCCGAGCGCTTGCGCCGCCTCCACGAACTCCTGCTTCTTGAGTTGCAGGAACGACGCTCGCACGATGCGCGCCACGCCCAACCACCCGGTGAAGCCCAGCACGATGATGACGGAGTTCTCGCTCTTGCCGAACACGGTGGCGATGGCGATGGCCAGGATGATGTACGGGATCGCGAGGAACACGTCGATGAACCGCATGATCGCCGACTCGACGAATTTCCCGATGTACCCGGCGAGCGCGCCGAAGATCACTCCGACCACGAGAGCGATGCTCGTGGCCGCGAGCCCGATCTTCATCGAGACCCGGGCGCCGTACACCACTCGGCTGAACAGGTCGCGTCCGATGATGTCGGTACCGAACCAGTGGTCGCCCGAAGGACCTTCACGCGACCGGCCGACGTCACGGTCGGTGATCGAGTACGGAGCGATCAGATCGGCGAACACGGCGGTCAGGAGGACGAAGACGATGAAACCGAGACCCACCAGAGCGAGCTTGTTGCGCTTGAACTGCTTCCACGCGTCGGCCCACAGCGACGTGGCAACGGTGGATTCGGGCGAGTTCACGACCACTTCGGTGTCGAGGTTGCTCATGCGTCCTCCCCTCCTCCGAGACGGACTCTCGGATCGAACCACGCGTAGGAGACGTCGACCGCGAGGTTCACGACGGCGTACACGACCACCACGGCGAGCGTGAGTCCGAGCACCACGGGCAGGTCGCGATCCCCCACCGCCTCTGCGATGGCGGAGCCCAGACCGGGCCAGTTGAACACCGTCTCGGTCAGGACGGCCGCACCGACCACGGTGCCCAGGTCGAGGCCGAGCAACGTGACGACCGGGAGCATCGCGTTGCGCAGGCCGTGTCGGCTGATCACCTGGCGTTCGTTGAGGCCCTTGGCCTTGGCGGTGCGCATGTAGTCGGCGCCGAGGACCTCGAGCATGGACCCGCGCATCATGCGTGCGGCGAGCGCCGTGGACACTCCGGCGAGAGCGATCGCCGGCAGGACGAGGTAGCGCCACTGTGCAGGTCCGGACGGGATGAAGAACAGGAACCAGGACTCGTCGGTACGCGGTGCCGAGATGCCCGAGGTGCGCAGTTGCATCCACTCGGGCCAGCCGTACTTCTCGGGGACGACGGCGAAGAAGTACTGCAGGATGTAGCCGGACACGAAGACCGGGATGGCCGACGCGACTGCGGTGAAGATCGTGGTGAGCTTGTCGGCCAGGGAGTACCGGCGGATGGCGGAGAACAGACCGATCGAGATGCCGACGATCACTTCGATCGTGAATGCCCACACGCCGAGACGGATGCTGTTCGGAGCCCGGTCCTTCAAGATGTCGTTGACACTCTGATTTCGCTGGAAGGACGTGCCGAGATCGAACTGCAGCACTGCCTTCCAGTAGTTGGCGAACTGGGTGAGGATCGGGTCGTCCAAGCCGTACCGATCGTTGATCTGCTGGATCTGGATCGGGTTGGGGTTCCGGTCGGCGCCTCCGGCGATCAGCGTCGCGGGGTCGCCGGGAAGCACGTAGAAGATGAAGAAGAGGAACGAGATCGCACAGAAGATCGTCGGGATGATGATCAGCACGCGGCGGATGATGTAGGCGGTCATGGGCGTTGCGTTCCAGGGTCGAGCGGCGGGTTCACGGGGCGAGTCCAGACGCCACGGTGAAGGACGTCGACCGCCGGACCCGCCCCGTCGAAACGGGGCAGGTCCGGCGGTCCGGTCTTCGGTGTCAGTTCATCGATCGCCTCAGGAGGCGAGGGTGACCTGCTCCCAGTTGATCAGGCCGAAGCTCGTCACCGGGAAGTTGGTGACCCGCTCCTGGTCGTAGGCGTAGTCGCCCTTGTACCAGTTGATCGGGATCGCCATGGTCGCATCGTTCAGCAGGACGCGCTCGGCGTCCTGGAACAGTGCGGCCTGTGCGTCGGCATCGGTGGTCTGCTTGCCCTCGTCCACAAGTGCGTCGAACTCTTCGTTCGTGAACCCGTAGTTGTTGCCGTCGAGCGCCGAGCTGTGGAACAGGTCGAACATGAAGTTGTCGTACGTCGGGTAGTCGGCGAACCAACCTGCACGACAGATCGTGCACGCACCACCTGCGAGCTCGGAGAAGTACGTCTCGGCCGGGAGCGGCGTGGCGACGGCTTCGATGCCGATGGCTGCGAGGTTGTCGACCATGATCGCGACGACCGGCTCGTGACCGCTGTCGGCGTTGAACTGGATCGGGATCGGCTCGCTCTGCACGCCGCCTTCGGCGACCCACTCGTCGAACAGGGTCTGCGCCTGGTCGGGGTCGTAGGCGCAGAACTCACAGATGCCTTCGACCCAGCCGGGGATGCCGGGCGGGACGATGCCCGTCGACGTCGTGCGGCTGCCGTTGTACACCGACTCGTTGATGTCCTCGCGGTCGATCGCTGCCGAGATCGCCTGACGGAGCTTGAGGTTCTCCTCGCCGCCGATCCGGGGGTCACGATCGTTGATCACGAAGTGGTACGAACCGAGCACGTTCTGCCCGGTGGTGGTGCCGTAGTTGGCTTCGGCGTCGGTGACGCGTCCCGGCGGGATGTTGGCGTTGTCGCCTTCGCCCGCTTCGAACGCGGTGTAGGCCGTGTCGACGTCGGAGCCGGACACGAACGTGATCGTGTCGAGACGGTCGGGCCACGTTTCGCCGTTGAAGTCGCCCTGCCAGTTCTCGTTCCGGCTGAGCTGGATCTCCTCGTCGGTGCGTGCGGACTCCATGACGTACGGACCGTTGCCGATCATCACGCCGTTCTCCCACTCCGCGCCGGCCTCGATGGCGGCGGCCGGCACCGGGAACAGCAACTGGAAGCCGGCGACGGCGTCGAAGTTGGAGTACGGAGCCGAGAGCGTGACGGTCAGCGTGCGGGTCGCGTCGTCGGCGACGACGCCGGTCAGCGTGTCGGCCTCACCGGCGAGGCGCTCGGCGCCACCCTCGATGAAGGTCAGCAGGTAGCTGTAGTCACCGGCGAGGTCGGCAGCGCGCTCCCAGGAGTTCTGGAAGGTCGAGGCGTTGATCTCCTCGCCGTCGCTGAACTGGGCACCTTCCTTGATCGTGAAGGTCCACACGCTGGCGTCCTCGTTCGCTTCCACCGTCTCTGCGAGGAGCGGGACGATCACATTGCTGTCGGGGTCGCTCGAGTCGACCTCGGTGAGGCCGTCGTACAGCGCGTTGATCACCTGGTAGGCGTCGAGCGTCGAGTTCAGCGCCGGGTCGATGTGCTCGGGCGGTCCGCCTGCGAAGGTACCGAGATCGATGAAGTCGCCGCCGGCAGCTCCTTCGACAGGTTCGGTGTCTTCGCCGTCGGTGGCGGGCGCTGCGTCCTCGCCGTCGGTGGCGGGTGCCGCGTCTTCGCCGTCGGTGGCGGGCGCAGTGTCCTCGCCCGCCGTGTCGGTGACTTCGGTCCCGGTGTCGGTGTCGGTGTCGGTGCCACCGTCATCGTCACTGCCGCATGCGGCGATGGCGATGGACGAGACGGCGACGACCGAGAGCAGCTTGATGCTCCGTCGTTTCGTGTTCACGTGTTGTTCTCCTGAGTTGGACTACGGATAGGAGTGGGTGGTGGTGCGGGAACCGCCCGGCTTGACCGGCGTTCGACCGCACCCTCTGACGAGGCCCGAAACGCTCCCCTTCGCTTCAGACATTTGCGAACGTACCAGTCTCGTAACGAATTTGACAGCCATCGTCCGTTTCGGCTTCGTGAACTGGCCTCGGGTGCGACCGATGTGCCGCCACGAGTCAGCCGGACAGGCCCGCCTCGGGCCCGTCGGCACCGGGATCGAACGGTGGCTGCAGGGAGGAGAAGCGGTCGTCGTCGAGCACTCGCCGCAGCAGTGCCTGCAGGCGGAGGAACTCGTCGCGGGACTCGGTCCGGTCGACGAGAACGGTGCGCTTGCGACCGCGCACGGCGACCATTCCACGGAACCTGTCCGAGCCGGGGCGTCGGATTCCGCCTCGTCGCATGCGCACGAGTCGATCGACATCGGCCCATGCGATGACGTGTCGGCGCAGCGGGGTCGAACGATGGATCCCCAGGTCGTCGAAGGCCACGGCGAGAGGGAGATCGACCAGGATGACGACCGAGCAGAGGACCGCAGCCGCCGCGATCACGCCCGTCACCACGTTGAGTCCGTTCAGCGCGAGGGCCGCCGTGGCCAGGACGACGAATCCGATCAGTCCGACGATCGTGATGGCCAGGCCGACCGGAGCGGACCGCAACGTGATCGCATCGGAACCCGACTCCTCAGGCATGAGGGGGTCGATCATCGCGGCAGCCCGGTCCGTCTCGACCGCGTCAGCGCTGGAACTGGATGACTCGGGCGAACTCGTCGGGGTCGAGGCTCGCACCACCGACGAGCGCGCCGTCGATGTCGGGTTGACCCATCAGTTCGGGTGCGTTGCCGCCCTTGACCGACCCTCCGTACTGGATCCGCACCGAGTCGGCCGTCGCGTCGTCGGTCATCTCGCGGACCTTGCCACGAACCGCGGCACAGGCCGCCTGAGCATCGTCGGCGGTCGCGGTCACGCCGGTGCCGATCGCCCAGATCGGTTCGTAGGCGATGACCATCGACGCGATCAGTTCGGCGGACACGCCGGCGAGGCCTCCCTCGATCTGGCCGAGCACCTTGTCCTCCATCCGTCCGGCGTTGCGTTCCTCGAGCGTCTCGCCGCAGCAGAGGATCGGGGTCATGTCGTACTTGAGGATGGCGAGCACCTTCTTGTTCACCGTCTCGTCGGTCTCGCCGAAGATCTCACGACGCTCGCTGTGCCCGCAGATGACGTACTTCGTGTTGAGCTTCGCGAGGAACGCCGGCGACACCTCACCGGTGAACGCTCCGGTGTCCTCGAAGTGGCAGTGCTGAGCACCCAGTTCGAAGTCGAGGTCCTCGCTCTCGATCAGCGTCTGGATGGAGCGGATGTCGGTGAACGGCGGGTGGATCGACACCTCGACTCCGTCGAACACGTCCTTCGGAACGAGATAGTGCAGCTTCTGCACGGTCTGGATCGCCTCGAAGTGGTTGAGGTTCATCTTCCAGTTCCCGGAGATGAGCGGAGTGCGTGCCATGTGTTGTCCTTCTGGTTGGTTTCGTCCGGAGTCGGTTTCGTTCGGTTCGTTCGTTCGGTGTCCGACACCGATCGACAGACAGCGGAGCTGTGAACCCGTCGCCTCGCTCACCGATCGGTGTCGGACACCGAACGAACGAGACCCGAATGGATGTCAGTCCTTGCGGAGGGCTCGGAGGCCGGGGAGGTCGCCGTTCTCGAGGAGCTCGAGGCTGGCCCCGCCTCCGGTGGAGACGTGGTCGACCTCGTCGTCGAGACCGAACTGCGCGAGTGCAGCCGCCGAGTCGCCACCGCCGACGACGGTGAACGCCTTGGTGTCGGCCATCGCCTGGGCGATCGTGCGCGTCCCCGACTCGAACCGCTCGTCCTCGAACATGCCCATCGGCCCGTTCCAGAAGACCATGCGGGCCTCCATGATCACGTCGGTGAACGCCGCGGCGCTTCCGGGGCCGATGTCGTAGCCGATCGACCCCTCGGCCAGGCGCGATCCGAACTGAGCGAAGTTCCCGTCGGCGTCGGTGCCCGTGATGTCGACGGGGAGGTGGATGGTCTTGCCGAGCTCGGTCGCCTTGGCGAGCAGCGCCGTGCACACGTCGACCTGGTCCGGTTCGTGGAGGGACGATCCGACCGGCTTGCCCTGGGCCAGGAAGAAGGTGAAGCACATCGCGCCACCGATGATGATCTCGTCGACCACGTCGAGCAGGGCGTCGATCACCCCGAGTTTGTCGGACACCTTGGCGCCGCCGAGGACGGCCACGAACGGACGCTTCGGCTTGTTCCGCAGACCGAGGAGGACATCGACCTCCTTCTCGAGGAGGCGTCCCATCGCCGACGGGACGTGCTGGGGCGGCCCGACGATCGACGCGTGGGCTCGGTGCGAGGCACCGAATGCGTCGTTCACGTAGCCGTCGATGCCCTCGATCAGCGTCGCGACGAACTCGGGCGAATTGCCCGTCTCGCCGGGATCGAAGCGGAGGTTCTCCAACAGTTCGACGCCCGGCACCAGCTCGCCCAATCGTTCGCGCACCGCGTCCATCGAGTACTTCGGGTCGGGTTCACCCTTCGGTCGGCCGAGGTGGCTCGCCGTCACCACGGTCGCTCCGCGTTCCGTCAGCCACTCGATGGTGGGAAGCGCGGCTCGGATCCGGAAGTCGTCGACGATCTGGCCGTCGTCTCCCAACGGGACGTTGAAGTCGGTGCGGACCAGGATGCGCGTGCCCGACAGGTCGCCGAGTTCACGTTCGAGGTCTTCGAGGGTGGGGATGTCACTCATGGTGCGAACCAGGGGCGATCGGTGTCGGACACCGATCGCCCCGAACGGCCTTCGGTCAGCGCTTGGCCTTCTTGGCGACCTTCGAGCCGGCGAACACGGTCATGTCGACGAGGCGGTTCGAGTAACCCCACTCGTTGTCGTACCAGCCGTTGATCTTGGCCATCTTGCCCTGCACCATCGTCATGCCGGCGTCGAACGTGCAGCTCGACGGATCGGTCACGATGTCACTCGACACGATCGGCGCCTCGGTGTAGCTCAACACGCCCTTGAGCGGCCCGGTCTTGGCCGCCTTCGCGAAGGCGGCGTTGATCTGCTCGACCGTGGCCGCGGTCTTCAGGTTGGCCGTGAAGTCGGTGAGCGATCCGGTCGGCACCGGCACTCGCAGTGCACCGCCGTCGAGCTTGCCCTTCATCGACTCCATCACCAGCGCGGTCGCACGAGCGGCGCCGGTGGACGTGGGGATGATGTTGATGGCGGCGGCGCGGGCGCGTCGTAGGTCGCTGTGCGGGCCGTCGACGAGCGACTGGTCACCGGTGTAGGCGTGGATCGTGGTCATCAGGCCTTCGACCACACCGAACGCGTCGTCGAGCACCTTGACCATCGGCACGATGCAGTTCGTGGTGCAGCTGGCGTTCGAGATCACCTTGTGCTCGGCGAGCTTGAAGTCCTTGTGGTTCACGCCAAACACGAACGTGGCGTCGGCTTCGGAGCACGGGGCCGAGACGATGACGAGCGGCGCGCCGGCGTCGAGGTGCGCACCGGCACCGTCACGCGAGTTGAAGAACCCGGTCGACTCGATCACCACGTCGACGTCGAGCTCGCCCCACGGCAGGTCGGCCGGGTTGCGCTCGCTGAGCACCTGGAGCATGTCGCCTCCCACCTGGATGCCGCCCTTGACCACCTTGACGGTCTCGGGAAAGCGGCCGAGCACGGAGTCGTACTGCAGCAGGTGCGCCATCTGGTCGAGCGACCCGAGGTCGTTCACCGCCACGAAGTCGATGTCGGCCCCTTGGGCCTTGGCAGCGCGGAAGAAGTTCCGACCGATGCGGCCGAAGCCGTTGATGCCGACGCGAACTGTCATGTGGGATTCCTTCTGGGTGTGGTCGATGCGCTGGGTGTTGTCGATGGCCCCAAGGAGTCGGGACCCTGCCCAGCGGATGGGCGGGGGTGTTGCGGAGGTGTTGCGGTGTCTGACACCGTGCCGGGGCAGGGGCGGACCGCGCCGACTGTAGCGTCCGCGCTCGCCGGCGGGAAGCCGACGGTTGCTCGGCGGCGAGGAGATCAGCGAGCGACGTCTCGATGGGCCACGCGGACCGCCACACCGCGCGAGCGCAGACGCTTGGCGATCTCCTCGGCGGTGGCCACGGAACGGTGTCGGCCGCCGGTGCACCCGATCGCCACGGTCAGGTAGGCGCGGCCTTCCTTCTCGTACTGGGGAAGCAGCGAGGCCAACAAGCCGTCGAGCCGGTCGACGAAGTCCGAGCCCGCAGCCGTTTCGAGCACGTGGTCACGGACCTTGGGGTCGTGACCGGTGAGCGGTCGGAGTTCGGGAACCCAGTGCGGGTTCGGCATGAACCGGACGTCGAGCACCATGTCGGCGTCGAGCGGCAGCCCGTGTTTGAAGCCGAAGCTCTCGACCGACACCTGCAGGCGCGACTCGGTCGACGCCGAGAACGCGTCGACGATGCGGTCCTTCAGCTGGTGCACGTTCAGATCGGTGGTGTCGATCACCAGGTCGGCGGCGGCGCGCGCGGGATCGAGCCTCTCTCGTTCGAGTTCGATCGACTCCACCAGGCCTTCGACCTGGTCGGCGAGCGGGTGGCGCCGACGCGTCGCGTTGTAGCGACGGACGAGTTCGGGTGTGGATGCGTCGAGGAACAGGACGCGTACCCGGTGCCCGCTCGCTCGGATCTCACCGATCTTCTCGAGCAACGAACCGTGCTGGCGACCACCGACCAGTGCGAGTCGCGGGATGTCGCTCCCGGGTTTGGCGGCGAGGTCGACGATCGTGCTGATCAACGTCGTGGGGAGGTTGTCGACGACGTACCAGCCGAGGTCCTCGAGCACGTCGGCGGTGCCGGATCGTCCGGCGCCGGACAGGCCGGTGATGAGGACGATCTCGGCCATGTCGGCCATGGTAGTCGTCAGGGCGATTTGACGAGTCGCATGTACATCAGCCGCGGAAACGCAGCGCTCGCCGCGTACCCCGGCGCCTGCGCGAGGAAGCCAGGTGGCGGTGCCGGCTCGACCATCTGCTCGACCGCGAGGCCATTCGCTGCGAGCGCGTTGACGTAGCGCGACATCGGGCGATGGACGAAACGGATCCACACGCCGAGTTCGACCTCCTCGATGGTCTCGGTCTCGTCGAGGTAGGGGCCGAGTCGCCAGTACTGCTCCGGCGGGTCGACCATGTGGTCGTCGACCCACACGCTCCCGGGAGCCTGCAGGATCGGGTGGTTGAGGAAGAAGCAGAACCGCCCGCCCGGACGCAGGACACGGCCGACCTCGGCGATCGCCTCGTCGACCTCGTCAATGTGCTCGAACACGAGGCAGGCCACCACCGTGTCGAACGACGCGTCGGCGAACGGGAGCGCGGCAGCTCCCGACCGGGCGAACACCGCTCCCCCGCCGCGCTCGTGAGCGACGCGCACGCAGTTCCACGTCGGATCGATCCCGATCACCGTCGACCCCTGGGAGGCGGCGAGGCGCGAGATCTGCCCGTCGCCACACCCCACGTCGAGCACCCGTCCGGCACCGGCCAACTCGGCCGCGACGAGGGGCATGATCTGCTCGACGTACTCGGGATCGGCCCCGTCGGTGAACCCGTCGATCCACCAGTCGGCGTGCGTCTCCCACAGTGCGTCCGTCACCGGTGCGAGCGTACGTCCGCTCCCGGACCGTCGGAGACTCTTCCACCCGGTGAGTCGCCGAGTCTCGGTTGCACGAGCGAATCCCTCGCCCACCGGTCGCCGTCGTCACGGTCTCTCCAGCGACACGTCGCTACCGTCTGCCGGATGAAGTTCTCCGTGTGGCCGAATCCATCGCGACCTCCCTCCGAGGTGCTCGACCTCGCGAGGACGGCAGACGACGACGGCTGGTACTGCCTCTGGTACGCCGACCACTACATGCCCAACACCGGGGACGAGACGTTCGTGCCGGGCGACGTCCACGAGGCGTGGTCGGTCCTGCCCGCTGTCGCCGCCGTCACGTCGAGGATCCGCCTCGGTCCGCTCGTGGCGCCGACGTCGGTGCACCATCCCGCGCTGCTCGCCAACCGGGCGGCCACGATCGATCGCGTGTCGGGCGGTCGCTTCACGCTCGGCCTCGGTGCCGGGTGGCAGATCAACGAACACGCCGCCTACGGCATCGACCTCGAGGCCGCCGGCACGCGGGTCGGCCGGTTCGAGGAATCGATCCAGATCGTCCGGTCGCTCCTCGACGACGACCGCACGACCTTCCACGGCGAGTTCTACGACGTCACCGATGCACCGTGCGATCCCAAGCCGCACCAGGACGTGCTCCCGATCGTCGTCGGCACGGGAAGCCCGCGCATGTTGAAGATCACCGCACGCCATGCCCAGCAGTGGAACACCTGGGGCGCACCCGACCTCGCCGGCACGGTGCGCACCAAGTTCCTCGCCGCCTGCGACGAGGTCGGAACCGACCCCGCCTCGATGCACACCTCCGTGCAGGCACTGATCGTGATGAGCGACGACGACGCGACCATCGACACGGCCCGAGGAGGTCCGATGGGTGATCGCACGATCGCCGGGTCCGACGACCACATCCTCGAGCAACTCGGCCGGTACGCAGACCAGGGATTCGACGAGGTGATCGTCCCCGACTTCACGCTCGGTGCGTCACACCAGGCCCGGATCGACGCCTACCGACGCTTCCAGGCCGACATCGCTTCCCAGCTCTGACCCGGTCGATCCCGGACCGGAGTGGAGCAACCCCTCGACACGTCGCCGGAAGACCTGGTACTGGTCCTCGTAGCGAGGTCCCCCGCCGGCGGGCCGCTCGTGCACGGTCGGGTCGAGCACGATCTCGTCGTGGTCGAACTGCTCGAGCGTGAGGTCGATGTCGATCCCGTGGACCCGGTTCCACCAGTGGTGACCGATGTGGACACCGCCTCGATGGACCTCCGCGCCCAGGAGGTCGCCGCCGAACAGGTCGTGAACGACGAGCGCAGCGACGGCGCAGTGCCCGCGGGTCGGGTTGTCGAGGGACCAGGCGTCGAGGTCGTCGGGTGAACAGGTGTCGGTGCCACACGCGGCACGGATCGCAGCTTCGATCTCGGCGAGGGTCGTCGGTCGCATCGAGGAGATCGTAGGACCGACGACCGATCGGAGAACGGGCCGACGTCAGCCGTGGAACTTCGCGTGGATCGTCTCCGCAACCGCGTCGGGGAGGAAACTGAGCGCCTTGAGTTCGTCGAGACTCGCCTTCTTCACGGCGTTCACTCCCCCCATCGCCTTGGTCAGCTTCTTCTTGCGCACTTCCCCGAGGCCGGCGATGTCGTCGAGTGCGCTGACGGTCATCCCCTTGCTGCGACGCTCACGGTGGAACGTGTTGGCGAAGCGGTGGGCCTCGTCTCGGATCCGTTGCAGCATGAACAGCGCTTCGGAGCCGCGGGGGATCTCGACCGGTGCCGATCGACCCGGCACGTAGATCTCCTCGAAACGTTTGGCGAGCCCGGCCACCGGGATCTCGTCGGCCAGCCCCAGTTCGACGACCACGGCCTGAGCGGCACTGACCTGCCCCTTGCCACCGTCCACCAAGAGGAGCTGCGGCGGATACGCGAACTTGCCGGGTTTGCGTTCCTTCGTGCTGGAACCGTCGATCTTGCCGTCGTTCGTGAGTTCATTCGGGGGCCCCGTGCGTTCGTCGACCGGCTTGTCCCGCTCGATCAGGTACGCGGTCAGTCGTCGACGGACCACCTCGGCCATCGCCGCGTAGTCGTCACTGCCCGCGCCGACCTCGTCACCGCCGACGCTGTTCACCTTGAATCGTCGGTACTCGCGCTTCGCAGGCAGACCGTCCTCGAGCACGACCATCGATCCCACGTAGTCCGTTCCCTGGAGGTGCGCCATGTCGTAGCACTCGATCCGCAGCGGCGCCTCGGGCAGGTTCAGGTGCTTCTGCAGTTCGATGAGCGCCCGGCTCCGGGTGTTCTGGTCGCTGGCACGCTTCATCCGGTGGCGGGTGAACTCCTCCTGGGCGTTGCGGGTCACCATGTCCAGCAACGACCTCTTCGGACCGCGCTGCGGGACCCGGACCTGCACCTTCGAGCCGCGGATCAGCTCCAGCCACTGCTCGTAGGTCTCGACGTCGTCGGCCTCGTACGGCACCAGCACCTGCTTGGGGACGCCGACGACGGGTTCCTCGCCGTACATCGCTTCGAGGATGCGATCGATCAGCAGACCCGGCGTGAGTTCCTCGACCTTGTCGAGGATGAAGCCCTTGCGCCCCATCACCCGGCCCTTGCGGACGTAGAACACCTGGACCGACGCTTCGAGTTCGTCCTCGGCGATGCCGATCACGTCGACGTCCTCGTTCTTGTCCGCAACCATCTGTTGCTTGGAGATGGCCTTGCGCACGGCGTCGAGCCGGTCCCTCAGGCGCGCCGCCTTCTCGAAGTCGAGGTCGCCGGCGGCGTTGCGCATGTCGGCATCGAGTCGGTTGACGATCTCGTCGGTGTCGCCGTCGAGGAAGTCACACAGTTCGGTGACGAGTTGGCGGTACTCCATCTCCTCGATCTCGCCCACGCACGGGCCCGAGCACTTCTCGATGTGGAACAGCAGACACGGTCGCCCGATGCGCTCGTGCTCGTTGAACTTGTTCTCGCTGCACGTGCGGATCGGGAAGCTCCGCAGCAACAGGTCGAGCGTGTCACGGATCGCGTACGCATGGGCGTAGGGGCCGAAGTAGCGGGTGCCCTTCTTCTTCGTGCCACGCATCACCATCGCCCGCGGCCAGATGTCCTCGCGCGTGACGGCGAGAAACGGATAGCTCTTGTCGTCCCGGAGCCGGACGTTGAAGCGCGGGTCGTGTTCCTTGATCAACGAGTACTCGAGCATCAACGCCTCGACCTCGTTGTCGACGATCGTCCACTCGACGGACTCGGCGGTCTGCACCATCTGAGCCGTGCGCGGGTGCAGGTTGCGCGGGCTCTGGAAGTAGTTCGACAGGCGCTGGCGCAGGCTCGACGCCTTGCCGACGTAGATCACCCGGCCGTGACGATCCTTGAACTGGTACGACCCGGGTGCATCGGGAATCGTTCCAGCTGGAGGACGCGTGACCATCGCTGTCCCAGGCTACGTGCCAACGGGATCAGGGCGACGTGCCAACGGGATCGGGGCGACGTGCCAACGGGATCAGGGCGACGTGCCAACCGGGTCCGGGCTACGCGCAGGCGACGCACCTGCGCGTGGCGTGCGACGTACCGACTCACGACTGGCGCAGTGACCTGCTGGCGTCGGCGTCGGGCAGGTACCGTACGACACTGATGTCGCAGTACTTCGCCGCCCTGTTCAGCCGCCGTCCCAACGACGGCTGGTTCCGAGTCAGCCGTTTCGACATCACCACCGTCGACATCATGACGGCCCTCGCGATCTTCACCATGTTCCTCTGGGCGGCCAGCCCGAACGACATCTGGCCGTTGTTCGCTCTCATCTCCAGCGAGGTCCGCACGGGCGAGATCTGGCGCCTCGTCACCTGGCCGATCGCCGAGCAACCCGGCTTCTTCCAACTGATCAGCATCGCGTTCTTCTGGTCGTTCGGTCAGCAGATCGAAGGCCTGTTCGGCCGGACCAAGTTCCTGGGGTGGGTCCTGGCGATCGCCGTCGTCCCCGCAGTCGTCATCACCGGGCTCGGAGCGCTCGACCCGGGACTCGACATCGGCGAGTTCGGCCTGAGTCCGATCTTCCTCGCCGGGATCTGGGTCTACGCAGCGACGTATCCGAACGTGCGTTGGTTCGACGTCATCCCGCTGTGGGCGGTGGCCGCCGTGTTCACGCTCCTCCAACTCCTCCAACTCGGCGGCAACCGGGCGACCGGTGGGATCCTCTTCATCCTCCTGACGGTCGCGACGGCGCTGTCCGTCGGCCGTTCCCTCGGATTCGCCACGGCCTGGCCGATCCCACACGTCCCGATCGGGTCCGGAAGCGGTTCGGGCGGCATACGTCGACGCAAGCGCTCCAAGCCGACACCGCCGAGCCGTCCGAAGCGTGGCGGTGCCGGCCAGCGAGTCGTCGAAGGGCCGTGGCGGCGTGACCCCGAGACCTCGGCCCCGCGAGCCGTTCCTCCGAGCGGGCCGACCCCGGAGGATCAGGCCGAGATGGACGATCTGCTCGACAAGATCAGCGCCGTCGGCATGGACTCCATGTCGACCGCCGAGAAGCAACGCCTCAACGAACTCAGCAAACGCCTCCGCAACCGCTGATCCGGACCCGGCGGCCCACGCCCGACCCCCACCCCGACGTGAGGATCACCCCGCCCCAGCACGGGGCCTCGCTCACGCCGAACCCGTCGGACACCCCGACGTGAGGATCACCCCGCCCCAGCACGGGGCCTCGCTCACGCCGAGCCCATCGGGGCTCGCACCGCCAGCTTCGCCGTAGAATCGACGTCACCGACTCCCTCCTGCATCTCACGTGAGACAGGAGCACACGATGACGTACCTTCCCGCCGAGGCTCACGCCCGGTTCGCCGCACAACACGGCGTCGCGTCGATCGAGCAGTTGATCGACACCGGCCTCACCCGCCGGCAGATCGAATACCTCGTCGATCGGAACTGCCTCGTCAGCGTCGTGAGGGGCGCGTACTCCTCCCCGAGTGTCGCACTTGGCGACAACGGTCGGTTGGCGGCGATCTGCCTCGCTCGTCCGGCGGTCGTGATCGCCGGCCCCACGGCCTGACGAGTCCACGGGCTCCGCAAGGTGGGTGGCGACAAGCGGACCCACCTCCTCGCTCCCCCCGGAGCCAACCCGGCCGTGGGTCGTCACGTCGTCACCTTCCACACCCGCGCCTTCGGCGAGAGCGACATCGAACGACGAGACGACGGACTCCGCGTCACGACGATGGAACGCACGTCGCTCGACCTCGCCAGGCACCTGCGACCCGACCCGCTGCTCTCCGTCATCGAACAGGTGCTGCAGATGACCGGGAAGTCGGACGACGATCTTCGAGCGATGGCGGCCCCCTGGCTTCCACGCCGGCGTTGGGTCCGCAGATACCTCGAGGCCGTGGATCGGCGAATCGCCGGACCGGCGGCGGAGTCCGATCCCGAGGTGGTGGTCGGACAGATGCTCGACGCGCGATCGGTCGTCGGACTCGTCCGCCAGTTCGCTATCGATCTCCCCGGCTACGGCCCGGCACGATTCGATCTCGCCGTTCCCGAGATCCGATGGGCGCTGGAGGTCGACGTCTTCCCCAGCCACGACGAGACGCTCGGCATCGCGTCCGACCTCCGTCGGGACGAGGCCGCCCGGCGGGTCGACTGGCTCGTCGACCGCATCGGACGGGGCGACTACGAGAACGATCTCGTCGTGTCGGTCACGCAGGTGGTCGAGCGGTACCGGCGACGTCGAGCCGAGTTCACCAGGACGTGAGGAACATCCGCGGCGGGACCGGGCGTCCGTCAGTTCCTCGTCCCGAGGTGCCCGACGACGTGATCGACCTTCTCGACGTGAGGATCGCCTCGCGCTGGGGCGGGGCGATCCTCACGTCGAGCTCGGGGTCGGCCGGACGGGACGGGTGGAGGTGAACCAGGCGAGGACGAGCAGAGCGGCGGCGAGGCCAGCGGCGACGTTCGCGAGGAGGTGGAATCCGAACGACTCCTTCACGAACCCCGAACCGAACGCCGCGGTCGCTCCGCAGAGGCTCATGGTCAGGTCGGCGGTCCCCTGGACCTCCACGCGAGCGTCGACCGGTACCGCCTCGGTGAGCAGCGTGGACCCGGCGATCAGGCCGACGTTCCAGCCGAGTCCGAGGAGGAACAGGCCGACGAACATCAAGGCGGGGACGTATCCGGCCGCGACGGTCGACACCGTGCCCAGCCCCAGCACGACGGCGCCGACCCGGATCGCTCGGTTCGCTCCGACCCGATCCACCTGGCGGCCGATCACCGGGGCCAACCCGTACATCCCGACGATGTGGACAGCGATCACGACGGCCGACAGGTCGGCATGGTCGTGGTCCTTCATGTGCGGTGGGGTCATCGTCATCACGCCCACCATCGCCGCCTGCGAGATCGCCATGGCAGCGAGTCCCAGACGTGCCGGAGCCGATGCGGCGATGACCCCGGCCGACAGACGGACCTGTCGCAGCGGGCGGATCCGCTCGGCGTCGGGGTCGAGCGTGCCGAGAACCGCCAACGGGTCGGGCCGGAGACGGACCATCACGATCATCGAAGCCACCCCGAACAGCATCGACGCGACGACGAACGGTCCGACCAATTCGTCCAGTCCGACCGATTCCGCCATCGTCTTCTCGATCGGCGTCATCAACGGGCCGAACACGGCTCCGAGGGTTCCGACCCACACGATCGCGGCGATCGCCGTTCCTGCCTTCGACGGTTCGGCGAGATCGGCGGCGACGTAGCGGCCCTGCAGCGTGGCCGCCTGGCCCGCTCCGAAGAGGACCATGCCGATCACGAAGATCGGGAACAGACGGACTTCTCCCCCGAATGCGGCGATCGCCGATCCGACCGCGCCGATCGCAAGAGCCCGGGCGAGGCCGAGTCGACGCCCACGCCGCCGCATGAACGCAGCGAGTGGAATCGACGTCAACGCTGCACCGACCGTGAACGACGCGCTTCCGAGACCGGCGAGGCGGTCCGACCCGAGCAGGTCGCTCGCCAACAGCGTCACGACAGCGACCATGCCGGCGACCGCTGCCTGGCCCGGAACGGTGACGAGCCTCAGCGAGTTCAGTGTCCGGCGCTGCAACTCCCGTCGGTCCGCGGTGCTCTCCACCTCGGCCTGCTCGATCGTCACCCCGCTGAGTCTGTCACCTCGGCACCGCCGCCCAGCGTGAGGATCACCCCGCCCTGGGACGGGGTCACGCTCACGCCGACTCAGCCGCCCGTCACCGACCCCACCGGACTGCACCCCGGCGTGAGGATCACCCCGTCCTGGGACGGGGTCTTGCTCACGCGGACCGTTGGGTGGGGACGCCGAGTCGGGTCAGCCGCGGGCGAGGAGCGGTTGGAGGTAGTGGCCGGTGAACGATTCCTTCACCGTGGCGACGTGTTCGGGCGGGCCTTCGGCCACGATCTGTCCGCCGCCGTTTCCGCCGTTCGGGCCGAGGTCGATGATCCAGTCGGCGGTCTTGATCACATCGAGACTGTGTTCGATGACCAGCACGGTGTTGCCCTTGTCGACCAGACGCTGCAGCACGGTGAGCAGGCGACGGACGTCGTCGAAGTGCAGGCCGGTCGTCGGCTCGTCGAGCAGGTAGATCGTCTTGCCCGTCGACCGCTTGGCCAACTCGGTCGCCAACTTGACCCGCTGGGCCTCGCCGCCCGACAGGGTCGGCGCCGATTGCCCGAGGCGCACGTAGCCCAGACCCACGTCCATCAGCGTCTCCATGTATCGCGAGATGCCGGGTTGGTTGGCGAAGAAGTCGACCGCCTCCGACACGGGCATGTCGAGGATCTGCGCGATGTTCTTGCCCTTGAACTCGATGTCGAGCGTGTCACGGTTGAAACGGTCGCCCTTGCAGACCTCACACGGCACGTACACGTCGGGGAGGAAGTGCATCTCGATCTTGATCGTGCCGTCGCCGGCGCACGCCTCGCACCGACCGCCCTTCACGTTGAACGAGAAGCGGCCGGGGAGATAGCCGCGGATCTTGGCCTCGTTGGTGGACGCGAAGAGCTTGCGGATCTTGTCGAACACCCCCGTGTAGGTGGCGGGGTTGGACCTGGGCGTGCGACCGATCGGCGACTGGTCCATGTCGATCACCTTGTCGAGGTGCTCGGTGCCGAGGATCCGCTTGTGCTTCCCTGCGGCGGTCTTCGACTTGTAGATCTTCTGCATCAGGACCGGCAGCAGGATGTCCCGGATCAGGCTCGACTTGCCCGAGCCCGACACGCCCGTGATGCACACGAAGTTGCCGAGCGGGATGTCGACCGTGATGTCCTGCAGGTTGTGCTCGCGGGCACCGACGATCTGCAACTTGTCGAGACTCTGCGGACGACGCTGGGCTGGGAGCGGGATCGACTTCTTGCCCGACAGGTACTGCCCCGTGACCGAGTTCTTGACCTTCTCGATGCCCTTCACCGGCCCGGCGTAGACGACTTCGCCACCGTGCTCGCCGGCGCCGGGACCGATGTCGATGATCCAGTCGCAGGTACGGATCGTGTCCTCGTCGTGTTCGACGACGATCACCGAGTTGCCGAGATCGCGCAGCGCCGTGAGAGTCTCGATCAGGCGTGCGTTGTCACGCTGGTGCAACCCGATCGACGGTTCGTCGAGGACGTACAGCGTGCCGACGAGACCGGAGCCGATCTGCGAGGCGAGGCGGATTCGCTGCGCCTCACCCCCGGCGAGGGTTCCGGCGGAGCGCGACATGGTGAGGTAGTCGAGGCCGACCGCCAGCAGGAACCCGAGGCGGGCGTTGATCTCCTTGGTGACCTGCGCCGCGATGATCCGGTCACGCTCGGAGAGTTGCAGCGCGCCGAGGAACTCGGCGGCGTCGGCGATCGACATGTCGCACACCTCGGCGATGTGCTTGCCGTCGACCGTGACGGCGAGCGTGGCCGGCTTGAGCCGGTAGCCGTTGCATGCCGAGCAGGCGACCAGGCGCATGTATCCCTCGTACTGCTCGCGCGCCCACTCCGAATCGGAGCCCTCGTGGCGCCGCTTGAGCCACGGGATGACGCCTTCGTACTCCGTCGCGTACGAACGCTGGCGTCCGTACCGGTTCTTGTACTTGACGGTCATCTTGCCCTTGACGCCGTGCAGCACGACCTTCTGCTGCCTGGCGGTGAGGTCCTCCCACGGCGTGGCGAGGTCGATGTCGTTGACGTTGGCGACCGACTCGAGCATCCGCGTGAAGTACTGCGTGTTCGCGCTGCGCCACGGCGCGATCGCTCCCTCACCCAGGGACAGCTCGCCGTCCGGGATGATCAGTTCGGGGTCGACCTCGAACGTGGTGCCGAGCCCGTCGCACGTCGCGCACGCGCCGTACGGCGAGTTGAAGGAGAAGTTGCGAGGCGCCGGCTCGTCGTAGCTGGAGTCGCAGACCGGACACGACAGGTGCTGGCTGAACGTGATCGACTCGTTGTCGGCGTCCTTGTTGACGATCTCGATCTCGGCGACACCGTCGGCGAGCTTGAGGGCCCCTTCGAGCGAGTCGGTGAGGCGGCGTTCGATGCCCTCCTTGAGCACGAGACGGTCGACGACGACTGCGATCTTGTGGTTCTCGTACTTGGCGAGGCGTTCGTCGCGGTCGAGGAACTCGTCGATGTCGACCATCTCGCCGTCGACCACCGCCCGCACGTACCCCTGGGCCGACAGATCCTGGAGCAGCGTGTCGTACTCACCCTTGCGACCGCGCACGACGGGTGCGAGCACCTGGAAGCGCAGCCCTTCCTCCATCTCGAGGATTCGATCGACGATCTGCTGCGGGGTCTGACGCTGGAGCGGCGTGCCGTCGTTCGGGCAGTGCTGCACGCCGATGCGGGCGTAGAGGAGTCGGAGGTAGTCGTAGACCTCGGTGATCGTGCCGACCGTGGACCGGGGGTTGCGCGACGCCGACTTCTGGTCGATCGAGATGGCCGGCGACAGACCCTCGATCACGTCGACGTCGGGCTTGTCCATCTGTCCGAGGAACTGGCGTGCGTAGGCGCTCAGGGACTCCACGTAGCGGCGCTGGCCCTCGGCGTAGATGGTGTCGAACGCAAGGCTCGACTTGCCCGAACCGGACAGCCCGGTGAACACCACGAGCTTGTCGCGCGGCATCTCCACGTCGACGTTCTTCAGGTTGTGTTCGCGAGCACCGCGAACGATGATCCTGGACGAATCGTGCCCGTTCACCTTGCGAACGGCGTTGCGCTTCGCGACGGGCTTCTTCGGGGGCGTGGCGACCGTGGAGACGGGCGTGGCGGTGGCGGTCGTGCGTGAGGCCATGAGCACCTCACGATACCGCTCCCGAACGTGTGTTCTCACAACTCCCGCCGCGAGTCACGTCGTGGCTCGAAGTGCCGTTCGGATTTGGCAACATGTCCCGATGGACGGACTCGACCAGGCCCGACGTGTGCGCCTCGCGGTGACGCCCGGTCTCGGCTGGATCGCACGCCGCGACGACTCCTTGATCTTCGTCCCGCCCGAACAGCACGCATCGGCTCGCCACGAGGTGGCGACGCTCGCCGCGCGTTTCCTCGCGGAGGGTCCGAGCGACGCCGTGCGCGCCACGCCGCTGCAACGCTGCATCCTGGACTGGACTTCGGCCGACGGCGTCGTGGACGTCGACTCGACGTTCGAACTGACGGAGGAACTGTCACTCGACCGCGACACGCCGCGGTTCACCCTCACGACGATTCCCGCCGGTCGCACCTCGGTGCGCGTCCGTGCCGATCGCCGTCACGCCATCCTCTCCGACATCGACGCGGGCGGTCCGGACGCCCCGGGAGACCTTCGCGACGGTGATGGTCCCGGCGGAGGCTTCGTCCTCGTGATGGCCGGACGCGCCGCGGAGTCGAGCACGCCGATCGCAACGCCGTCGTTCGACACGACCGCCGACGCGCCCCAGTTCCACGGAGTCGCCGACCTCGACGTGACCCTGACGCCGTTCGGCCCGATCACCTACCCCGACGACGACACGGATCGGACGTTCCGTCGTCCCGGCGACATCCGCTGCCCGCGTGGGCACGCGAATCCCAACACCAACGTCGTGTGCCGACTGTGCGGCGACCCACTCGATTCCACGGCCTCGAGATCGGGCCCGAGAGCCTCGACGGCGGTCGCCGGGCTCGCCCTTCCCGACGGTTCCGTCATCCCGATCAATCGCACCATCGTCGTCGGACGATCCCCGGATGCGGCGGCGGCACGCGTCGTGGGGTCACCACGCCTCGTCCGGATCGACGCCGCCGTCACCGTGTCGCGGACGCACGTCGTCGTGCGGGTCGACCAACGTCGCATCACCGTGACCGACTGCGACGCACGTGGCCGCACGGCGGTCGTGTCCCTCGACGACGACGCCCCGGTCGCGCTGACGCCGTGGCAGCCGCACCCCGTGTCCATCGGTGACACCATCCATCTCGGTGGACCGACCACACTGAGGATCGCCGACCCCGCAGAACTCCGGGTGCCCCCCGCCCTGGCGCCCACGGCACGACCTCCCGAACGAGACGAGAACACATGAACACCGATCCCGATTCCCGCCACGAACTCCGCGTGGAGTTCTGCGGTGAGGAGTACTCGGCCACCCACGACCAGACCCTCACGATCGGCCGATCGGCCGACATCGTCATCGACGACAACAAGTTCCTCCACCGGGTGCTCGCGGAGTTCCGCCACGCCAACGGCCTCTGGTGGATCGACAACGTCGGCTCCTCGATCGGTCTCGCCCTCAACGACGACACGAGCACCTCGTCGGCGCGCATCGCCCCCGGCACGTCGTCACCGATCGCGTACGACTCGGCCACTCTGCGCTTCGACGCCGGGGGGACGTCGTACGAACTCGCGCTTGACGTGATCGGACCGGCCGTTGCCGACGACGACGATGCCGACGTGTCGCTCCCCGAACCGACCGGCAACCCCGACGAACGAACCGCCACCACCTCGCACATCCCGTTGAGCGACGACCAGTTCGCCCTGCTCGTCGCGCTCGCCCGTCCGCTCGTGAACGATGGAGCGATGCCGACCAACCGGCTCATCGCGTCATCGCTCGACTGGACCGTGACCAAGTTCAACCGCAAGCTGGACGGTCTGTGTGCGAAGTACGCGAAGGCCGGCGTGTCCGGCCTGCACGGGTCCAGCGACCGGTTGGCCAAGGACCGTCGCACGCGGCTCGCCGAGCACGTGCTGGAAGCGGGCATCGTCACGCAAGCCGACATCGAGGCGGCGACCGCCACATGATCCGATGACGTCGGTCGACGCGGCCGGGCCGACGCCCGACGCAGCGCGCGTCTTCCCCACCGGCGTCACCCTCGTGCGTGCACTCGCCGCAGCGCGGTGGTTGACGTGGTTGTGGATGCTCGGGGTGGTCGTGGTGGCCGGGAATCGCGACGTCGACGACCCGCTCGCGAACGACCCGAGTGGACCCGGCACCGCACTGCGCCAGCCCGTGGTCGCGTGGTCGTGCGTGCTCGCCGTCCTGATCATGTGCATCGTCGCGACCGTGGCCGTGCGCAACGCCCCGTCGCGTGTGATGTCCAGACCCTTCGCGGCCGTCGAGGTCGGCCTCGCCTTCGCTCTCAGCGCCGTCGACGGGTGGGTGTTCGACCCGGGGCACGTCTTCCAGACGTCACAGAGCCTGGCCACGCAGTATCCGCTGATCGCGCTGGCGACCGCCGGAATCGCGTTCGGGCCGTGGATCGCAGCCGCGCTCGGTGCGCTGATCGGGCTCGCCGAACTGTGGGCTGCGGAACTGAACGCATTCGGGCCGTGGTCGCTCCGCCACGTGTTCTCGATCGTCGCCAGTTCGATCTTCTTCGCCACCGCCGGCGCCCTGTTCGGATGGTTCGCACGGTTGCTGCGACGGGTCGAACGGCAGATCGCCGACCAGCGGGCACGCGACGACGTGGCGCTCGTTCTGCACGACACCGTGCTGCAGACCCTCGCGCTCGTGGAGCGACGGACCGGAGCCGACGACCCCGAACTCGCGCTCGCCGCTCGACACGCCGACCGCGACCTGCGCCGTTTTCTGTTCGGCGCCTCGGCGCTGCCCGCCGACGACCTCGAAGGTCGGGTGAGGCACGCCGTCGAGCGAGCGAGTCGACACCACGACGTGTCGGTCACGGTCAACGTGGTCGACGTCGGTTGCAGCGTCGGTCGTGCCGGACAGGAGGCCGTGGCCGGGGCCGTGGGCGAAGCGGTGACCAACGCGATCAAGCACGCCTCAGCCGGGTCGATCGTCGTGTACGTGGAAACCGACGACGACGGGGAGATCTTCGCGAGTGTGCGCGACGACGGTGCCGGTTTCGACCCGGTGACGGTCCACCGTGGCCAGGGTCTCGACGGCTCGATCGTCGGACGCGTCCGCGCCGTCGGAGGACGCACCGAGATCGTGAGTGCGCCGGGTGCCGGCGCCGAGGTGAGAGTGTGGAGCCGGTGAACGCGTCGACCGGCACCCCCCTGCCACCCATCCGGACCGTGTTGGCCGACGACCACGAGATCGTCCGGTCGGGAATGCGCAACGAACTCGGTGACCGCTTCGAGGTCGTGGGTGAGGCCGACGACGCCGACGGCGCGATCGACGTCATCAACGCTCGTCTGCCCGACCTCGTCGTGAGCGACCTCCACATGCCCCGTGGCGGTGGCCTCGCCGTCGTGCAGGCGTGCGCCACGGTCTGCCCGATCGTCATCCTCACCGTGAGCGAAGCCGAACGCGACCTGCTCGACGCCGTGGCCGCAGGTGCGGCCGGCTACCTGCTGAAGAACTCGCCGATCGCCGACGTGCGCACGTCGCTGATCGCCGCGGCTGCGGGCGAGCCGGTGTTCTCCCCGTCGCTCGCCGCGCTGGTCCTCGGCGAGTTCCGACGGATGTCCAGGTCGGCCGACACGAACCCGCTCACCGAACGCGAACGCCAAGTGCTCCAACTCGTCGCACGGGGCCACACGTACAAGGAACTCGGGGCCGAGCTGACCATCTCGCCGAAGACGGCCGAGAATCACGTACGCAACATCCTCGGCAAGCTGCACCTCAGTCGACGCAGCGACCTCGTGCGCTACGCCGTCGAGCACGGCCTCGACTGAACCCTCCGGTGTCGGACGCCGTCGACGGACCCGTCGTTCAGATCTCGACGGGCGGGTGTGCGCGCAGGAACGCCATCGCCTCCTCGGCGGTGTCGGCCGAGCCGATCATCGCCGCGTACGGCCGCTCACCTGCGAGGGTGCGCAACAGCGGTTCGGCGGGCAGCGTGTCGTTCCAGAATGTCCGATCGAGGAACACCATCGGGCTGACGGTGCCGAACACGCCGTAGTGGTTCTGCGTGGCGTCCTGGAACACCTCCTGCGTGGTCCCGGCCGACCCGGATGAGAAGACGACGCCACGGGTCGCGATCGCGAGGAGCCCGTCCTCGCGGATCGAGTTCGCGAAGTACTTCGCCACGTGTGTGGCGAACTGATTGGTCGGTTCGTGTCCGTAGAACCAGGTCGGCACGGCCAGACTCTCGGCTCCGTCGGGGAAGCGATCGAGCACCGACGCCCCCGCGCGTAGATACGGGTCGGTGTTGCGGTAGTCGGTCTCGTCACGGAGGAGGCGCAGCGCATCGTCGAGTGCCGCATCGGGGTACGGAGCGAGACACGCCCCCAGATTCGCGGCCTCCATCGCTCCGGGCCCACCGCCTGTCGCCACGAGCCACCCCTCGCGGGTCATCGCCCGACCGAGATCGGCGACGAGACGGAACGCCGGGTCGCGTCGGGTGATTGCGTGCCCGCCCATCACGGCGACCACATCGGAGTGGCCGTCCAGATGGGCACCCAGCGCATCGTCGATCGCGTGATCGTGGAGACGCTGGGCGAGGGCGTCGAGCACGGGCGCCGGTCGGCCCTTCGGGTGACGCGCCGACCACGCGTAGATGCGCGAGTCCAGGGCGTCGTCGTCGAACGATGCCGAGTCGCCGGGCACCCATCCGTCCAGGAGCTCGCCCTGCCGGTACAGGTGCGGCCGATACGGGTCGAACGGGACGTCGGGCAGCCGAGGGAACACGACGGCACCGCCGCCGACGACGTGTTCCAGCGCTTCGCCGACGAGTCGGCAACCGAGGAAGGTCCCGCCCACACACGAGAGGCGGAGGATCTCGTGGGTGCGGTCGGACAGGTCGACGCCCTGGACCACCGTCGCGTCCAGCGACCGCACTCGATCGACATGGCCGTCGAACTCGGCCAGGGTGTGGATCTCGACCATGGCCGAGCAGCGTAGGCGCAGCCCCTGTCGGCCCGGCGCCGTCAGCCGGCGTCGACGACC
The DNA here is from genome assembly GCF_039969435.1 of Ilumatobacter sp. Taxonomy (GTDB): domain Bacteria; phylum Actinomycetota; class Acidimicrobiia; order Acidimicrobiales; family Ilumatobacteraceae; genus Ilumatobacter_A. The sequence continues at coordinate 146,008 of NZ_JBDVNU010000036.1, read as the reverse complement.
TGGCGACGCAGGTCGTTGATCTCGTCACGCAGCTTGGCCGCGTACTCGAACTTCAGGTCGGCCGAGGCGGCGTGCATCTCCTCCTCCAGGGTCTGGATGAGGCGGGTGAGTTCCTGCTGGGGCAGGTTCTTGAGTTCGTTCTGCACCTTGTCGCGTTCGCGCTGGCGACGACGGTCCTTGCCCGGCACCGGCGCACGATCGTCGGTGCCACGCAGCATCGACAGGATGTCCCCCACCGCCTTGCGGATCGTCTCGGGGTTGATGCCGTGCTCCTCGTTGTACGCCACCTGCAACTTGCGGCGCTCCTGGGTGGTCTCGATCGCGGCGGTCATGGACGGCGTGATCTTGTCGGCGTACATCACGACCTGACCGTCGACGTTGCGCGCGGCGCGCCCGATCATCTGGATCAGCGACGTCTCGGAGCGGAGGAACCCCTCCTTGTCGGCGTCGAGGATGCAGACCAGCGACACCTCGGGCAGGTCGAGGCCCTCTCGCAGCAGGTTGATGCCGACGAGCACGTCGAACTCACCGAGGCGCAGCGCACGGAGGATCTCGATGCGTTGGATCGTGTCGATGTTCGAGTGCAGGTACCGAACCCGGAGGCCCTGCTCCAGCAGATAGTCGGTCAGGTCCTCGGCCATCTTCTTGGTGAGGGTCGTGACGAGCGCCCGGTCCCCCATCGCGATGCGTCCGTTGACCAGCTCCATGAGGTCGTCGATCTGGCCCTTGGTCGGCTTGACGATCACCTCGGGATCGACCAGGCCGGTCGGGCGGATCACCTGCTCGACGAGGTTGGTCGACACCCGGGTCTCGTACTCCGACGGGGTGGCCGACACGAAGATGCCCTGGTTCACCCGACCCAGCACCTCCTCGAAGGTGAGCGGGCGGTTGTCGCGGGCCGACGGCAGACGGAAGCCGTGCTCGACCAGCATGTCCTTGCGGCTGCGGTCACCTGCGTACTGGCCGTGCAACTGCGGCACGGCCACGTGGCTCTCGTCGATCACGAGCAGATAGTCGTCGGGGAAGTAGTCGAGCAGGGTGAACGGAGGTTCGCCGTACTCGCGTCCGTCCATGTGCATCGAGTAGTTCTCGATGCCGTTGCAGTAGCCGACCTCGCCCATCATCTCCAGGTCGTACGACGTGCGCATCCGCAGGCGCTGGGCCTCGAGCAGTTTGTCCTGCTCCTCGAACTCCTTGAGCCGGACCTGCAACTCCTGCTCGATCTTGGCCATCGCCGTCTGCAGCCGTTCGGCGGACGTGGCGTAGTGGGTGGCGGGGAAGACGTAGGCGCGTTCGAGGGTGCGGAGGTTCTCGCCGGTGACGGTGTCGATCGTGGTGATCCGTTCGATCGTGTCACCGAACATCTCGATGCGCAGCACGTTCTCCTCGTACGCCGGGTGCACCTCGATCGTGTCGCCACGGACCCGGAAGTTGCCACGGCCGAGGGTCATGTCGTTGCGGTCGTACTGCATGTCGACGAGGCGACGCAGGATCGAGCGCATGTCGTAGTCGACGCCGACGTTGAGGTCGAGCAGATGGCCCCGGTACTCCTCCGGGTTCCCCATGCCGTAGATGCACGACACCGAGGCCACCACGATGGTGTCACGCCTGGTCAGGAGCGCCGCCGTGGCGGAGTGACGGAGGCGGTCGATCTCGTCGTTGACCGAGGAGTCCTTCTCGATGAACGTGTCACTCGACGGGATGTACGCCTCGGGTTGGTAGTAGTCGTAGTAGGAGACGAAGTACTCGACGCGGTTGTTCGGGAAGAACTCCCTCATCTCCTGCGCCAACTGTGCCGCCAGCGACTTGTTCGGGGCGAGGATCAGCGTCGGCCGCTGGGTCCTCTCGATGGTCCACGCGATGGTCGCGGACTTGCCCGAGCCGGTGATGCCGAGCAGCGTCTGGAATCGCTGGCCCTCGTCGACACCCTTCGACAGTGCTTCGATCGCTGCCGGTTGGGCTCCGGCGGGTTGCCAGTCCGACACGACCTCGAACCGGCGGTCCTCACCGACCCCGTAGTTCGACGCCTGGATGTCGCCCTGCAGCAGGGACAGGTCCTGTGCGACGGAGGCGGGCTTCGTGACGGCCTGTCTCGACGGCTTGTCGGACGGTTCGACAGCGGGATCAGCGACGTCGGTCATCCCGGGATTCTACCCCGACAGAACAGGCGTTCGAACGCCGGAGTCACCTGCTGCGAGGTCACCACCCGCCGGTCGCCGACGTCGAACCCGTCGGCGGGGTCGGCTCAGGATCGCCGACCGCGGTACCCGGGTTCGACCCGCCAGTAGCCGGCCTTGAGATACTCGCCCTCGTCGAACGTGACGGGGTGGTCGACGTCGTGGCCGGTGCGACGCAACTCCGTGAACGTCGCTCCGTGCTCCTCGGCGGCTTCGGTGACGGTGTCGTAGAAGTCGGTGGTCGTCACCCGACTCGAACACGACGCCTGCATCAGGATCCCGCCGTCCTCGACGAGACCGATCGCGAGCTTGGTGAGCTTGGCGTAGGCGGCGCGCGCTCGGCCGACGGTCGCAGCGGTCTGGGCGAAGGACGGCGGGTCGACGACCACGAGATCGAACTTGCGCCCCGCCCGACTCAACTGGCCGAGCGCGTCGAAGGCGTCGGTGACATTGGTGGTGATCTTGCACTCGCGGATCGCAGGGACGTCGGCGTTGTGGTCGAGGTTGCGCTGCAGCACCTCGAGGGTCGGCCCGGATGCATCGACGGCGTGGACCGACACCGCACCGCCGGCGGCTGCGTGGACGGTGAAGCCGCCCGTCGAGGCGAACACGTCGAGCACTCGCTTGCCGCCCGCGAGGCGCCCGACGTGCATCCGGTTGGCCCGCTGGTCGAGGAAGTGCCCGGTCTTCTGTCCGTGCTGCACATCGGCCTCGAAGGTCAGGTCTCCCTCGCTGAACAGAACCGGCCCGTCGAGCAACTCACCGACGATCACGTCACCGTCGTCGAGCCCGAACGTCGCGCGCTCGGCGAGGTTGCGCGCGAGACGCAGGACCACCGTGTCGGCCTTCGAGGCAGCCGACACGCCGTCGACGACCCCACGGAGATGCGGGAACCAGACTTCGCTGTAGAGCTTGACGACGGCGACGTGGTCGTACACGTCGACCACAAGGCCGGGGAGCCCGTCGTTCTCTCCGTTGACGGCGCGGTAACCGGGCCCGTGCACCGCTCGGCCACTGCCGACGTGACGGTCGAAGATCACCTGACGTCGAGCCACCGACTCGGCGATCCGCGCGCCGAACCATGCTGCATCGATCGTGACCGGGTCGCCGACGTGCAGCATCCGGAGTCGAATGGGTGAGTTCGGGTCCCACAGGCCGATGGCGGCGAACTTGCGGTTCTTGTCGAACACGATGCCGACGTCGCCGGGTGCGCCGTCGTCGTGATTGACCGATTCGATCGAGCGGTCGTACACCCACGGGTGTCGCGCACGGATGCGACGCAGCGCATCCGGGGTGACGCGTACGGCCAGACGTCGTTCGGGCGGCGTCGGAAGGGCGTCGAGCAGGCGCGTGTCGGCGTTCATCGGGCACCTCCGATTCGTGCGACGAGCCCGATACTCGGAGCGACCGACCCGGCGTGGACGTCGGCCCACGCCTGTTTGGCACCGTCGGGACCCGACCGGTGCTCGACCTCGAGCCATGCATGGCTGCCGGTGACGAACCCGGCGATCGCGTCGGCGCACCGGCGACCGTATTCATTGCGCCCCCACTGTTCGATCCTCCGGCCCACCTCACTGGGAGCGAAGAACATCTGCGGCGTCGGTCCCGTCATCTCCCCGTCGGGCGATGCCTCGGCGTCGTGGTGACTCCGGCCGACCGTCATCGAGTACGCCAGTCCGTCACCGAAGTGGTGGTGCACGGCAGCGAGCGCAGTCGGGTTGCCCGCCATGTCGATCGACACCGCTCCTCCGTCGGTCGCCAGCGTGTCGATCTCGTCGTAGCCGACCACGACGTCGTACAGACCGGTGGCCACGACCATGTCCCGGTTGGCCGCCGACGTGACGCCGACGACCTCGATGCCGTCACGCCGCGCCGCCCGGTCGGCGAAGCCCAGTGCGGTCTTGGACGACGCCGACAACACCACGACGCGGTTCGTGGCGAAGTACGACTCGCCTGATCCGCCACCGTCGGCGAAGAACTCCTCGGCGAGGAATCCCGTCAGCCCGAGGCCACGCAAGAGCACGTGACGATCCTCTGCATCGTCGAGCGAACCGTCGACACCCTCGGTCGGCGACGGGTACATCGGATCGGACCCGGCGGAGACGTAGGCGCGGTAGACGGGTGCGTGCGCCGCGCGGTGCGCGCCGTCGTCGCGGAATCCGTCGTTGGTCGCCATCGGCGTGAACACCGCGTGCGATGCCATCGGATACCAGCCGTAGTAGCGGCCACCGAGGGGGATCTCCTCGCTGCGGCTCTCCACGACCGTTGCCCAACCCATCGCGGGCACGCGGCCCCAGTCCGCACCACCCTCGGCATCGGCGGTCGGGAAGAAGTCCCAGTAGCCGAGCATCTCGCCGAACACGGCGTACGTGATGTTGTTGGCCGTGACGGCGAACCGGTCGATGCTCAGACGCACCTGGCCTTCACCGACGTCGCCGCCCTCCTCGACCAGCCGAGTCCGGCCGATGTCGGTGCGATGCACCTCCAGGGTGGTCGTGTTCTCGTCACTCATCTCTCCAGCATGCCTCACCCGTGGCCGATCCCGTCGCAGCACCACGTCCGCTCGAGAGCAGGAGCCGGTCGGGCGCGGTCGGTCACCGACCGAGCCGATTCGGAACGGTCGGGTCCGGCGGGGTACACACGCACCATGAGCAGTGACACCAACTACCGATCCGCCGGGTCCAACGACCTCGACCTCGCCAGCCTGTTCGGGCTCGTCGGCAAGACGGCCGTGGTCACGGGTGGCTCGCGTGGCATCGGCTACATGATCGCCGCCGGCCTCGTCACCAACGGTGTGAACGTGTTCATCACCGCACGCAAGGCCGCTGACTGCGACGCAGCCGCGGCCGAACTCGATGCGATGTCCGACTCGGCCACCTGCAGGTCGATCCCCGCCGACCTGGCCGACGAAGCGGGGTTGGCGTCGTTCGTGTCGACGCTGCGCGAGCACACCGATTCGGTCGACATCCTCGTCAACAACGCCGGGGCGGCGTGGGGAGCGCCACTCGGCGAGTTCCCTGAAGCGGGCTTCGACAAGGTGATGGACATCAACGTCAAGGCCCCGTTCATGCTCACCCAGGAGCTGTTGCCGGAGCTCGAACGCAACGCCACCCCCGAGGATCCGGGCCGAGTCATCATGATCGGATCGATCGACGGCATCCGAGTTCCCGCGGGCGACAACTACAGCTACTCGGCGTCCAAGGCGGGGATCCAGATGCTCGCGCGGCATCTCGCAGGGCACCTGGTGCGTCGCAACCTCACCGTCAACTCCATCGCACCAGGCCCCTTCGAGTCGAAGATGATGGCGTACATGCTCGCCGACGAGGACAGCCGCCACATGGTGGAGGGCAACGTGCCTCGAGGGCGCATCGGCAGCGCCGCCGACATCGCCGGCACCGTGATCTTCCTCGCGAGCCGCGCCGGAGCGTTCACCACCGGCGCCATCGTCCCCGTCGACGGCGGCATCTCCACCATCCGCCTCGGCTGACAACCAACCGGCGTCTGTCATCCGGTGTCAGACACCGTTTGACAGGTTTCGTCCGAACCATCCGGTGTCCGCCACCGTGTGGCGTCGCAGAACTGTGGAGTACCCCGTCGTCATGATCAGGTGATGGGACGACCTCTGCGACTCGACGCTCCAGGATGCTGGCACCACGTGATGAACCGCGGCGCCGGCCGTCGGATCGTGTTCCGAGACGACGACGAGCGAGCGGTGTTCGTCGATCTGCTCGCCGAACTCGACGCCCGATTCGGCGTCGAGGTCCATGCCTACTGCCTGATGGGCAACCACTACCACCTGCTCGTGCGCTCGCGGGATGGTGACGTCTCCGCTGCGATGAAGTGGCTCGGTGCGGCGTTCACGCTCGGCGTGAACTCCCGCCGAGGCGTCGACGGAGCGATCTTCCGCGGCCGATTCCACTCCGTGCTGATCCGTGCCGAGGCCCACTTGACGTGGTTTTTCCGCTACATCAATGCGAATCCGGTCGACCTCGGTTGGCAACGGCGTCTCGCCGAGTATCCGTGGTCCGGACTCGCGACATCACTCGGTGAACGGCACGACCAGCCGTGGCTGCGGGCCGACCACGTGCTCGCCCGCTTCGGATCCGACCGGCGTCGACTCGAACGATTCGTGGAGTCGGCTCGCGAGATCGACTCGGGATGCCCCGACGTCGTCGTCGCATCCGATGTCGAGGTCGCTGCAGCGGTCGACCTGGCTCGACGCCCGGGTCCCGAGGTGGCGTCGACGGCGCAAGCCCGTACCGCACACACGCTCGTGGCCACCGCCGCCGGACTCACCCTGGACGAGATCTCCACGATCGCCCACCTTCCACGACCCAGCCGTCTGCAGTACCTCGAACGAGCTCGCATCCATCACGATCTCGACCCCGTCGTGGCCGCACTCGTCCAACGCACCCGGTCGGTGCTCGCCGTCTGTCAAATGGTGTCTGACACCGTTTGACAGCCCCCATGTGACGTCCGAGTGCGCGCGGTCGGTGGTTGCCGTCTGTCATCCGGTGTGGACACCGTTCGGATGCGGTCGGTACGCGGCGTTCTCAAGCTGGACGCGAGGCTTCGTCAACCCCGTCACGCAGGGTCGTGACCGTCCGACGTCGAGTCGCCGCCTCGGCGTCCCGGTCGGTTTCTTGACCAAGCCTTGACTCACCCGCACCCCTCACGCTGGGTGTTGTCGCACTACCTTCGGTGGTGTCGCCGTGGGGGCGACGAGCACCTCGAACACGACCTCGAAGGAGAGTCCTCATGGACATCACGAAGCTCAGTACCGGCGTCATGCTGTCGGGAGACGACATCGACGCCAATGCGAATCGCGAGAAGGTCCGCCAGCGCCGACTCCGTCGCAAGCTCTACGTGCTCGCCCCGATCTTCGTCTACTTCGCCTACCGAGTCGCCATGGACGATCCGGTCCGACCCGGCATCCCCGGGTGGCTCAAGGGCAACCCCGAGATCATCATCGCCGTCGGCCTGATCACCGTGCTCGGCTGCGCCATCCTGATCCCGATGCTGAGTCACGGCCGGTCGCCGCACACGGTGCTCCGGGCCGAGGACTCCGACGTCCGACTCGACGACGTCGTCGGCGCCGATCAGACCAAGCGCGAAGCGATCGACTCGATGAACCTGTTCCTCGCGTCGGACACCTTCGAACGCGTGATGGGCGGCAAGGCCCGTCGCGGCGTCCTGTTCGAAGGTCCTCCCGGCACCGGCAAGACGCACCTCGCGAAGGCGATGGCCGCCGAGGCCGGGGTGCCGTTCCACTTCGTCTCCGCCTCCGAGTTCCAGTCGATGTACTACGGCGCGACGAACAAGAAGATCCGCACCTTCTTCAAGCAACTGCGCAAGGCCGCCCGCGAGGAAGGCGGTGCCATCGGGTACATCGAGGAGTTCGACGCCATCGGACAGGCACGTTCGGGAATGGGCAACGGGACGTCGATGAGCGAGGGTTCCGCCGGCATCGTCAACGAGTTGCTCGTGCAGATGCAGAGCTTCGCCCTCCCCGCACCTCGGGACAAGATCAAGGCCAAGGGCGTGGACTGGATCAACAAGCACCTGCCGCCACACCGTCGTCTCAAGCACCCGAGGTCTCCGTTCGCGAACATCCTGATCGTCGCGGCCACCAACCGTGCCGCCGACCTCGACAAGGCGCTGCTGCGCCCCGGCCGTTTCGACCGGACCATCGGCTTCAACCTCCCACCGCGCGCCGATCGGCTCGCCATCGCGAACTACTACCTCGATCGCAAGACCCACACCGTCGAGGTGACCGGGGAACTGATCGCCGACCTCAGCGCCGGGTACACGCCGGTGCGGATCGAGAAGCTCCTCGACGAGGCGTTGATCATCGCACTCCGCAATGGCCGGACCGAGATGGACCGGTCCGACGTCCTGTCGGCACAACTCGTCACCGAGGTCGGAGTGGCCCACGAGATGGGCTACCACCCCGACGAGCGGCGGAGGATCGCGCTCCACGAGGCCGGCCATGCTCTCACGGCGGTTCTGACCCGGCGCGACGTCAAGGTCGCGTCGATCCTGCGTCGTTCCTCCGCACTCGGGCTCGTGGCGCACGGCGACAGCGAGGAGCGCTTCCTGCGCACGCCGACCGATGCGAAGGACCTCATCTGCGTCGCTCTCGCCGGTCGCGCCGCCGAACAACTCGAGTACGGCGAGGCGAGCAGCGGCATCAGCTCCGACCTCGCCATGGCGACCAACCTCGCATGCCAACTCGTGGGCCAACTCGGCAACGGTCCGGGGCTCCTCAGCCTCGAAGCGGCGATGGTGCCCGGCGCGGGAAACCTCGTCGCGAAGGTGTTCGGTGACGAAGCGAGTCGCGAGGCTGCCGAGGCATACATGGTCGAAGGTGCCGCACGCGCCGACCTGCTCGTCCTGAAGTACCGGACCGCCCTGCACGAGATCGCCGATCTGCTGTGTGCCCACGACGAGGTCGCGGGTGACCAGATCGTCGCGATCGTCGCCGAGCACGCCGATGTGTCGGAACGACGTGGGCCGGTGCGGATCAAGGTCGACGCCTGAATCGCGTGTCGTTCCGCGGTCACCCATAAGGTGACCGCGTGAACGGCACGAGGACGCAACCGATGGATCGTCGGTCGGCCATCACATGGACCTCTTTCCCGTGGCAGGGCCTCGTGATCGGTGTCCTGACGGGTCTGCTGAGCGGACTGCTGGGGATCGGCGGAGGGGTGGTGATCGTCCCCGCGTTGATCGCGATGCTCGCCATGGAGCAGAAGTTGGCGCACGGCACGTCGCTCGCGGCCACGCTCCCGGTGGCATCGGCGAGCCTCGTCACGTACTGGTTCGGCGGCCACGTCGACTGGCCGGTCGCCGGGTGTCTCGCGGCGGGCGCGATCTTCGGAGCGTTGGCCGGAACGCATCTGCTGCAGATCGTCCCGAAGCGGCCGCTCACCATGATCTTCGTCGCCGTCATCCTGCTCACGGCGATCAGACTCCTCGTCGCCGAGGACGCGATGGGTCGCGAGACCCTCTCGGTCGTCGGTGCGTTCGCTCTCGTCGCGATCGGATTCGTCACCGGCACGCTCTCGGGTCTGGTCGGGATCGGTGGCGGCGTGGTGATGATCCCGGCGATGGTCGTTCTGTTCGGTGTCCCGCCAGTGGTGGCGAAGGGCACCTCGGTCGCGGTGATCGTGCCGTCCTCGCTCGTCGGCACGATCCGCAATCGCACGAATCGCAACGCCGACCTGCGAGCGGCCGTGGCGATCGGGGCGACCGGGATCCCGTGCGCCGTCCTCGGCGGACTCATCGCCCGGTCGATCAGCGACGTCGTCTCGAACGTCCTGTTCGCGATCCTGCTCGTGATCGTCGCGATCATGCAGATCCGGACGCTTCGTTCCCCCGATCTCGAACCGGTCGGCGACGTGCCGCCGGTCGTCTGAGGCATCGCCGTGCGTGTCGCCGTCGTCCTCGCCCACCCGAATCCCGACAGCTTCTCGCACGAACTCGCCCGGCGCGCTGCGAGCGGACTCGCGTCGGCGGGCCACGAGGTCGAGGTGGTCGATCTGTACGCCATCGGCTTCCGTGCAGCGATGTCACGCGAGGAGCGAGCCGCCTACCACGGTGACGAGCCCGTGCTCGACCCACAGGTCCGCACCCAGATCGACCTGGTCCGCTCCGTCGAGGCCCTCGTGTTCGTGTATCCGACCTGGTGGAGTGCGCTGCCGGCGGTGCTGAAGGGGTGGCTGGAGCGGGTGATGGTGCCCGGCGTCGGATTCCGGTTCGACGAACGAACCGGCAAGGTCAGACCGAATCTGACCGACGTCCGTCACCTCGTCGGCATCTCGACCTACGGGTCGCCGAAATGGTACGTGCGGGCGGTCAACGACAACGGCCGCCGTACGCTGATGCGAGCGCTGCGCTTGTCGTGCGGGTGGCGCGTGGAGCGACGGTGGCTCGGCTTCTACGCGATCGACAGCGCGAGCCACGAGGCCCGTACCGAGTTCGCTGCGCGAGTCGAGCGGGAGATGAGCGAGCTGTGAGCCGCCGTCGTTCCGCCCGACGCCGTCGGGTGCTCCTGATCCACTGCCATCCGCTCGCCGACGGGTTCATCCCCGCTGCGCTCACCCGGGTGCAGGCGGGGCTCGCCGAGTCGGGTGCGGAGGTCCGATTCCACGACCTGTACACCGAGGAGTTCGTTCCCGAACTGTCCGCCGACGAACACCGCACACACGTGCAGCCCGGTGTTCCCGACGAACTCCGCGAGCATGCCGACGACCTCCAGTGGTGCGACACACTCCTCCTCGTCTATCCGACGTGGTGGTCGGGTCAGCCCGCGATGCTGAAGGGGTGGGTCGACCGGGTCTGGGCATCAGGTGTCGCCTGGGAACTCCCCGAGGGTGCCGATCGGCTGAGACCAGCGCTGCGCAACGTTCGTCGGATCATCGCGGTCACGTCGCACGGATCACCGAAGCGGATCAATGCGCTCCAGGGCGAAGGCGGCAAGCGTGTGCTGTTCCGCAGCCTGCGCACCATGTGCCACCCGCTCACACGCACCAGCTGGCTCGCCTACTACGGCATCGACGCCCACGACGTGTCCCGCCAGGACGCGTTCCTCGCGGCGCTCCCGTCGAAGATCGCCCGCCTGACCACCTGAGTCGGTCCTCCTGGTTCTGAACCAGAAGGACCGACTCAGGTGGCGGACAGGGCGACGGCGATCTGTGCGGCGACGCCGGCGTTGTTCTCAGCCAGCGCGAGGTTCGCAGGGATGCTGCCACCTGCGGTCGCTTCGCTGATCCGGCCCAGCACGAACGGGGTGATCGCAGCACCGGTGATCGCTGCGTCGTCGCACTCGGCGAGCGCACGGTCGAGGACCGCTCCGAGGTGCTCGGCGTCGAGCTCGTCGTCCTCGGGGATCGGCACGGTGACGAGCAGCCCCGACGCAGCTCGCGTCAGGTTCGAGAAGATCGCTGCCACCTCGGCGGCGGACTCGACCCGGTGCGCCACCGGCAACCCCGACGAGCGCGTGTAGAACGCCGGGAACCAGTCGTGCTGCCAGCCGAGGACGGGGACGCCGACGGTCTCGAGGTATTCGAGCGTGCGGGGCAGATCGAGGAACGCCTTGGCGCCGGCCGACACGGTGACGACTCGATGGTGGGCGAGCGCATCGAGGTCGGCCGACACATCACCGGTGCGCTCTGCGCCGCGGTGGACGCCACCGAGTCCGCCCGTGGCGAAGACGGCGACGCCCGCTGCTGCTGCGATCGCGACCGACGCCGACACGGTCGTGGCCCCGAACTCCCAACCCTGGGCGACGGCGACGGGCACGTCGCGCTCGGCAGCCTTGCGGGCGGCACCCAGGATGCGCGGATGCTCGGACTCCTCGAGCCCGACTCGAACCACGCCGTCGAGCACCGCCGTCACCGCCGGGACCGCACCGTGCGCTCGTACGGCAGCGACACAACGGTCGAGCGCTTCACTGTTGGCGGGAGCGGGAAGACCGAGGTTGGAGTAGATCGTCGACTCCATCGCCACGACCGGGCGACGCTCCCGCAGCGCTTCACTCACTTCGGGCGAACACGTCACGTCGATCACGGGGCGATCGTACGAGCAAGCCGGTGGATGCCGGACCGGATCCGACGAGATCGAACCCGCTCGGGGGCCCGGGTGCCGACGTGGAACGGCCGGATCAGGTGATGGCGCCGACGAATGCACCGTCGGCGTTGCCGTCGGTGATCACGCCGGGTGACTGCTCGATCGTGATCGCCAGGGCCGACAGATCGGTGTGCACCGTGAAGCTCTCCATCCCGGGATCGCCCCCGAGGATGCCGAGCGACACGACGTCGCCGCTCGCCGAGAGCACGCCCCACAGTTGGTAGGTCTGGTCGGCGGACAGGCGGGGCAACGCAGCTGCGTCGACGTACCCGTGGCCCGACGCGTCGATCACGCCGACGGCGCGCATCGGAGAGCCGTCGGCGACCAACTCTGCCTGCACCGACCCCGGGGCCGCGAGTGCCGCGACGTAGGCCTCGGTGATCGGATCCTGCGCGGCCGGGCCACGCGATCCGATCACGACGACCGCCCCGGCGACGGCGAGGACGACGGCCGCGGCGGCACCGAGGATCCACACGCTCGACGAGCGACGCCGTCGGTCGGGTCCCGACCGGACGCCCGGCGTGCGCGACGCGGACGATCCGTCGACGGGTGCACGATCCGGACCCGCCCAGGTCGCCGAGTCCGGCGCGAGCCGCTCGGGCGCGAGCCGATCCGGTGTCGGCATCTGCGGTGCCTCGAGAGCGAAGACCTTCGCGAGTTCCGGGCCGGGTGCGGGAGCCTCGGCGTCGATCTCGGCGGCGATCCTCGACCACAGCTCGGCGGGCGCGTCCATGCCGGTGAAGGCCAGCATCGTGGCGACCTCGCGATGGTCCCGCACCTCGGCTGCGGCCTTCGGGTTGACGCTCAGGTAGTCCGCCACCCTGCGGCGTTCCTCGGCATCGACCGCGTCGAGCGCATACACGCCGAGCAGTTCGTCCAGTTCGTAGGTGTCGCCCGTCTCGCCTTGGTCACCCATGGACTTCCCATTCTCGTTCATCAGGCGCCCGATCCCATCGAGACGCCGTTGCTGATCAGTTCGTTTCGCAGCTTCTTCAACCCGGACCGGATCCGACTCTTCACCGTTCCCTCCGCCTCGTCCAGGCGGTCTGCGACCTCCCGGTAGGTCAACCCGCCGAAGTAGGCGAGTTCGATCGCTGCACGCTCACCCTCGTGGAGCACGTGCATCGCCTCTCGCACGTGGCTCGCCAGGGCGAGGTCCCACACTTCGCGAGCGACGTCGTAGCCGGCCGCTGCGGTCTGAGACGCCTCGCGTTCCTCACGCCGTCGGCGCGACGCATCGGAGCGGATCACGTCGACGGCACGTCCGTGGGCGTTCGCGAGCAGGAAACTGCGCAGCGTGCCGCGTTCGGGGTCGAAGCGGTCCGGCTCGTTCCAGAGGCGGACGAACACCTCCTGCACGATCTCCTCGGCGCGCGCATGGTCGGTGAGGAGACGCTTCGCCAGACCGAACACCGCTCCTGCGTGACGACGGTACGCCTCGGCCAGGGCGTCCTGACTGAACCGACCGATCGACACGATCAGCGCGAAGTCCGAAGCGCTCTCCAGTTCACGATGCATCAGCTCTTCTACGGAACGGCCCGGGGGGTCGGATGACTCCTGGTCGCGAACCGTCTCCACGGCGGTCAGTTCCGCACGAAGCGCGTCACGCACTCGACGTGCGGGGTCTGTGGGAACAGGTCGAACACCTCGACCGACTCCATCCGGTACCCCTCGTCCACGAGCAGTCGGGCGTCACGGGCCAACGACACCGGGTCGCAGCTGACGAGGACGACCACGGGGGCATCCATCCGCATCACGGCTGCCACGCCGGGCTTCGCGAGCCCCGGCCGTGCAGGGTCGGCCACGACGACGTCGATCGGGTCGATGTCGTCCCCGGGCTTCCAGTCGCCCATGTCGGACCGGACGATCTCGACGCTCTTGTCCCCCTGTCCGGCGCGGTGCTTCAGGTTCTCCTTCGCGTCGAAGCACGACGACCTCGCTGACTCGATCAGCGTGACCCGGCGCGCCGACCGCATCACCGTCGCAGCGAACAACCCGACACCGCCGTACGCATCGACGGCGTGGTCGGCGTCGGCGAGTTCGGGCGCCGCACGTCGAACGGCGTCGACCAGCAACTCGGCCCCCGCCGGGCCGGCCTGGAAGAACGACGGTGCCGACACCTGGAGGTTCACGCCGTCGACCTGTTCCACGAGGAAGGCACGATCGCCGATGTGCACGTCGGCCGGCAGTCCGCTCACCGATTCGCCGGCGGGTGCGTTCGAACGACGCTTCTCGTTGCGACGCTTGCGGTCCTCCGGGCGTGTCCATCGGGCCGTCACACCGTTCGTGGCGGCCGACGTCCGCAGGGTCAGTTCGACCCCCGGCGCCACCGACACGCTGCGCAACACCTGCGACAGGTTCTCGTGGGCGACCTGGCAGTGGTCGATCGGCACGACCTCGTCGCTGCGTTCCTCGCGAAAGCCCACGCCCCCGCCGGGCATCCCGACGAGTCGGATCGTCGTCCGGTACCCGTACGGATCGACCGCGCCGCCGACGGCGACGACGCGCTCGACCTCGTCGGCGTCGAAGCGACCGACGCGACGCAACGACTCGGACACGATGCCGACCTTGGCGGCGATCTGCGCATCGGTGTCGAAGTGCATCCAGCCACAGCCGCCGCATCCTTCACGGCGATGCGGGCACGTGGGCACGACCCGATCCGGCGACGGTTCGAGCACCTCGGTGACGGTGGCCTTCACGAAGTCCTTGCGATCGTTGCGGACTTCCACCTCGACCTCTTCACCGGGCAGAGCACCCGTCACGAACGCCACGCGTCCGTCTTCGAGTCGGGCCATGGCGTCGCCGCCGGCCACCATCCGTTCGGCGCGAACGGTCAACGGTTCGATCAGGGACATCCCTGCAGCGTACGGATCGTGCCAGACTCTGACCATGACCGAGTCGGAACAGTGGTACTGGGACCTCACCGCGCAACGGGCGGTGCCGGCGTCGGAGCGCGGCAAGGGTGACGACACGCTGGGGCCCTACGACTCGCGGGCCGAAGCCGAGAACTGGCGGGCGAAGGTCGAGTCGCGCAACGACCGTTGGGACGACGCCGACGACGACTGGAACACCCCGTCGTCCGACGCCGACCCGCACTGACCGTCCGGCCGACACGTTGGACCTTCGTCGCAGGGTGCGCCCGCGGTTAGCGTGCTCGGCGATGAGCGACCCCGCGAGCAAGCGCCCCGTCATGATCGTGCCGTCGGTGTTGCCCGCCGACTTCTCCAAGCTCGGTGAGGAGGTCGCGGCGCTCGAAGCGGCCGGAGTGGACCTGATCCAGTGGGACGTCATGGACGGACAGTTCGTCCCCAACCTCACGTTCGGACCCGACGTCATCCGGTCGGCACGCCGGCACTGTTCGGTGCCGTTCGAGGCCCACCTGATGGTCTACACGCCCGATGTGATGGCCAAGGACTACATCGAAGCGGGATGCTCCCGCCTGATCGTCCATGCCGAGGCCTGTACCCACCTCCACCGCACGTGCGGCAACATCAACGATCTGGGCGCGACCGCAGCCGTCGCCCTCAGCCCGGCCACGCCGGCCTCGGCCGTGCAGCACGTCCTCGACCTCGTCGACATGGTGCTGGTGATGACCGTCAACCCGGGTTTCGGCGGCCAGGCGTACATCCCCACCATGGAACCGAAGATCCGTGAGGTCCAGGCGATGCTCGAGGCCGTCGGTCGTGCCGACGACGTCCACATCGAGGTCGACGGCGGTATCGGCCCCGACACGATCGCCGGCGCAGCTGCAGCCGGGGCCAACGTGCTGATCGCCGGCAGCGCCCTCTACCGCGACCCGGAGGGCCTGGAACACGCCGTGAGCGACCTCCGGGCCCGGGCCGAAGCCGCTCGCGCCTGACCTTGCGCCGGCGCGCCTGACCCCGACACCGACCTCAGCGGGGCGGACGCGACATGCCCCACATGTGCGGGCCGATCTCGGTGGCCGGGTCGCCACCGAACGACGAGAACCGGTGCTGGTGTCGACCGGTGGGGATGTCGAACTCGGCGTGCACCTCGAAGCCGTGGCGTCGGTAGTAGGCCACGTTGACGAGCGTCTCGGTCTCGAGGTGGCACACGACTCCCTCGGCGTCGGCCTCTGCGAACTTCTGCGCCATCAACGCTGCGCCCATCCCCTGGCGCTGCCAGTCCGGATGGGTGGCCAGCAACTGCAGGTACCAGTGGTCCTCGTGCGGTGAGTGCTCGGCCATCAGCGGTCCGATGATCCCGAAGCGGTCGAGCAGGTCGGCCGGGGGTGGCGGATCGGCCGCCCGGCCGTCGTCGGGCATCTCGGGTCGACCCGGCTGGATCCACACGGCGAGCGCAGCGCAGTCGTCGGTGCACCAGACCTCACGATGTTCGATCCACCCCACCATCGCGCCGCGCATGACCTCGCCGCTCGGGCGGAAGTAGTCGTCGTCGTCGGGGTACAACCACCGCATCACCGGATCCTCCCCGAATGCCCGCACGGCCGTGACACACAGTTGGGTGAGATCGGATCGGGTGGCTCGACGGACCTGCATGTGTGCAACGTAGGGCGACGGGATGCCAGGATTCCACACCGATGCCGTCCGCCTCCGTCTCCGCCTCGGTCTCGGCCCGAGCTGCTCTCGCCGGGAACCCGTCCGACGCCCACGGCGGCGCCGTCGTGGCGACCGTGGTCCCCTCGCTCGCCGCCACGGTGTCGGCCACGGCAGGCCCGGCCTTCGACTTCGAGGGATTTTCCGAGCGGTTCGGATCCGTCGGCGAAGTCTCCGACTGGATCGAGCGGCGCAGCATGGAACCGCACCACGACGATCGAGCGGCTCCACTGGCGCACGCAGCACTGACTGCACTGCACCGGTACGTCGGTGCAGACGTGTCACCCCACGAGTTCCGGTTCTCGACCACGATCCCCCGTTCGCTGGGACTGGCCGGTTCGAGCGCCATCGTGATCGCGACCATCCGGACGATGATCGCCGCTCACCGTGACGATCCGTGGGCTCGAGAACTGCTCCACCGGCCCGAGCTGGTCGCATCCTTGGCGCTCGTCGCCGAACGAGACCTGCTCGGCATCTCCGCCGGGCTGCAGGACCGGGTCGTCCAGACACTCGGCGGGACCGTCGCGATGGAGTTCGGGGTGGAACACACGCACACCGAACACGGCCTCGACGTCGGGTCGTACCGTCGGCTCGGCCCGATCCCCGACGGCCTGTTCATCGCGTGTCGGGACGGCACCGCCGGAGACAGCGGATCCGTGCACGAGGGGGTCGACGTCACCGCCGCGAGCTTCGACCGGGCGATGACGGCTGCGGCCGATGCAGCTCGATCGGCAGCGGATGCGATCGCCCGCCACGACGCAGAGGCACTCGGCGCCGCGATGGACGCCACCTTCGATCAGCGCGCCGAGGTGTACCGCCTCGACCCCCGGCACGTGGAGATGGTCCACGTGGCCCGGGGCAACGGCGCATCGGTCAACTACACGGGGTCGGGCGGTTCGGTCGTCGTCCTGGCACCCGACGACCGGGCCGCCTCCGCGCTCGCTGATCTCGGTTGCACGATCGTCGCCCTGTGACCGGACTCAGGCATCGACGAGTTCGTCGTCGGTGAGGTCGTCGACGTCCTCGTCACCGGCGTCCATCTCGGACCGATGGTGCCGGACCCGTGCCGCACGGTGGTCGCGGCTCGGCGTCACGGCGGCGCGTGCGAGGGTGAAGATCCCGCGGAAGCCGACGTCCATCGCCCGACGCAGCAGCACGAGCCCGACGAGCGCGAGTGCGACGATCGCGGCCGGGACGCCGATCGTGGCGAGGAGGAGCTTGCGGTCCTCGAACAGCGGGGTGAACAGCCCCGAATCGATCGGCGTTCCGTCGAGGTTCAGCGTCATGACCGGATCGTCGATGACGGGGCAATCGATCTCCGTGTCGTCGAGGCCGACCACCGCGTCACCACCGAACAACAACGTCTCGGGCGACACCTTGGACCCCAGGACTGCGATGCGAGGGTCGACCGCCGCCGACACGAGGTACTGCGAGTCGACGTCGAGGTACTGCGAGTCGGGTCCGTAGCGGACGTCGATCACGCCGTCCACGGAGAACGGGGATGCATCTCCAGCCCGCAACTGGTCGATCCGGTACCGGACGGTGCCCTTCTGGACGAACTCGTCCTTGGCGAGCACGGTACCGACGAACGCCACGTCGGCGGGCGCCGGAACTCGGCATCCGGCGGGTGCCTGGATCAGTGACCCCGGGTCGCTGACCACCTCGGGTTCGGGCGCAGGGACGCTCGGGTCGGGCGGGTCGGGCACGACGGGAGGGGGCGGATCGGGGACGCCCGGTGTGGCGAACGCCGGCGCAGAGGGGATCACGACGACGGCCGTCGCCACGAGGACACCCCTCCACCACGTCGACCATCGAGCACGATTCATCGCACCCGAGGCTAACGAACCCGGCGACACAGCTGCGGGCATGCCTCGCCGACCGGCGAACGGCGCCGGTCACACGTGATCCGGCTCGTCGGACCGTCGGTGGAACCGTGTGGCGGCGTCGGGGCACTGCGATACTGCGCGGGTGGGCTTCAATCCGTACCGCAAGTTCCGTGCCAAGCCGAGCGACTACGTCTTCGTGGTGGCCGGGGTGCTGGTCGCAGTGGCTCTGGTGGCCTGGGCGTTCCTCGGCTGACGGACGTCCGGGCGACGACGGAGCGCCCGACCCGACGCATCGTCGTCGGTCAGAACGCCGATTCGATCAACACCACCTCGGTCCCGGTGATCGCCACCACGTCGAAGCGGATGCCGGTGCGGGTCGGACGGTTGTGCTCCAACCACTCGAGCGCAAGCAATCGGATGCGGCGCTGCTTCGTCGGCCCGACCGCCGCCGCTGCGGGCCCGTGGCGATCGGTGCGTCGGGCCTTGACCTCGCTGAACACGACGACGCCGTCGAGCTCGACGATCAGGTCGAGTTCGCCGGTCGCGGATCGCCAGTTGCGGTCGAGCACGGTGTACCCGAGTCGCCGATAGTACGCCGCCGCGAGATTCTCACCCCATCTGCCACGGGCGATGTTCGACCGGTCGACGCCCGGTCCTTCTCGCGGCGAGACGCCGGAAGCCGGTTCGGGTGATTGCTGGGGAGTGGCGCGCATGATGACCCTTCGTCGTGAGGTGATGACGAGGGCCCGTGGCGGGCCGAGAGGGTGCGGCTGAGCGCACCGATCCGATCAGCGGATGATCAGAAGTCGCGCTTCTCGCGGATCTTGGCAGCCTTGCCCTTGCGATCGCGCAGGTAGTAGAGCTTGGCCCGGCGCACGTCGCCGCGCTTGACGAGTTCGATCTTCTGCACGGTGGGTGCGTGCAAGGGGAACGTACGCTCGACTCCGACGCCGTAGCTGAGCTTGCGGACCGTGTAGGTCTCCTGCAGGCCCCCACCCTGGCGTCCGATGACGTCACCCTGGAAGACCTGGATGCGCTCCTTGCCGCCCTCGATGACGCGCACGTGGACCTTGAGTTCGTCGCCGGCCTGGAAGTCGGGGATGTCGTCGCGGAGCGAATCGTTGTCGATGAAGTCGGTGGATTGCATGGCGGCTACCTGCTGGGGATCGAAATGGGCCCGCAACCGTCGGGTCGCTGGCGTGGCACTCCCTCTCGGGAGAGGCCGGTCAATGATACGGGTCCGCGGGGAACTCTTCCAACAGCCGGGCCTCTTCGGCCGTCACACCACCGCGCGCCTCGATCAGATCGGGACGTTCCCGGACCGTTCGGTGGAGGCGCTGAGCCATGCGGTAGCGCTCGATCCGGCCATGGTCTCCGCTGAGCAGGACGTCGGGGATCGACCACTCGCGGAAGTCGGCCGGACGCGTGTACTGCGGTTCCTCGAGCAACCCGGTCGAGCCGAAACTCTCGGTGATCGGACTCACCGCGTTGCCCATCGCTCCGTCTCGCAGGCGGGTCACGGCTTCGATGACCAGGCACGCGGCGACCTCTCCCCCGCTGAGCACGACGTCGCCCACACTGATCTCCTCGTCGACCAGGTGGCGCACCACCCGATGGTCGACGCCCTCGTAGCGGCCGCACAGCAAGCTGAAGCCGCCCTGACGCACGACGTCGTCGGAACCACCCGGACGGGGCCCTGTGCTCCCATCGTCGACACCGGGTGGGTCTGCCAGCGCCGCGAGCCGCTCGGCGGCGCGCTGGTCGAAGCGACGCCCGCCCGGGCTCAACAGGATCAGCGGACGTGGAGGATCCGCAGCCTCCACCGCCTCGAAGATCGGGCCCGGCTTCATCACCATGCCGGCGCCCCCACCGAACGGTGCGTCGTCGACCGTGCGGTGCACGTCGGTCGTGTGCTCCCGGATGTCGTGGCACCGCAGGTCGAGCAGGCCGTTCGACCGTGCCTTGCCGAGCAGGCTCTCGGAGCAGAATCCGTCGACGAGCGACGGGAAGATGGAGAAGACGTCGATGCGCACGTCGCCCCGTCTCAGTCCTCGATCAGTTCGAACAGTCCGTCCGGGACCTCGACGAGGATGCTGTCACCGTCGATCGACGTGACGAAGTTCGTCGGGACGAGCGCCCCGGATTCGAGTTCGAGGATCTCGGCCGCCGGATTCGCGAGGATCACGACGCAGGTCCCGCGTGCGACGCCGTGCTGGTCGACGACCTGCTTGCCGATCATCTCGTGGACCCACAGCGCATCGGGGTCGTCGATCGGTTCGGCGAACAACTCGACGTTGGTCCAGCGTTCAGCCTGCGTGCGGTCGTCGAACACGTCGAAACGAGCGATGATCCGACCGTTGCCGAGCACGCGACTCGACGTGACCGTGATCAGACGGTCCCGCGCGTGGAACTGCGCACCGGCCACCACTCGCTCGCGTCGGTCGGTGGTCAACTGGACGAAGATGTCACCCTGCAGACCGTGCGGCCGGCGCAGGTGACCGACGGACAACCACCCGTCGGGTGGCGGCTTCGGGCCTCTCGAAGCAGCGGCCTGCGAAGAAATGGGCGGCCTCAGTCGAGGAATTCGATGTCGATCTCGACATCGTCTTTGCTGGCCGCAGCACGCGTGACGGTGCGGATGCTCGCAGCGGTGCGCCCGCGACGTCCGATCACGCGACCGAGATCGCCCTCACCGACACGCACGTTCAGCGCCGTGCGCTGGCCGGACTCGTCGACTTCGACCGTGACCTGGTCGGGATCGTCGACGATCGACTTGACGATGTGCTCCAGGACCGCAACGGCCGTGGGTGCGACGTCGCTCACTTGGACGCGGCCTTGGCAGCTTCGAACTGCTCCTGTGCGCCGGAGATCTTGATGATCTTGGCGACCCGCTCGGTCGGCTGTGCCCCTTCGGACAGCCACTTCACGATCTTGTCGTTGTCGACGTTGATCAGCGAGGGCTCCTCGCGCGGGTTGTACTGCCCGAGGATCTCGATGAAACGACCGTCGCGAGGCGAACGTGCGTCGGCCGCCACGATGCGGTACTGAGGTTGTTTGGTCTTGCCCACTCGGGTGAGGCGCAGCTTGACTGCCATCGTTGATCGTCACTCCTGGATCGATTTGAGAACGTGGGAAGGTTAGCGCCAGCGGTTGCGTTCCCCTCCTGCTCACAGGTCGACGGCACGCATCACCGCGTCACGCACCCGCTGCTTGGCCGCCGCCAGGTCGGGGACCGACCGCTCGATGGCATCGCCCGCCTGGCAGAAGACGAATCGACAGTCCACCACGTCCAGACCCGTGGTGATCTCGAGCGCGACGGCATAGGTGGCGGCCTGGAGTTCATATGTGGCGACCTTCGCGTCGATCTGGGCCGGGGTGGACACCGTGTCGGTCTTGTAGTCGACGACGACCAGGCCGTCGGCCGTCCTGACGAGCAGGTCGACGTAGCCCTCGACCATCACGTCGCCGAGTGGAGCGCCCACGTAGAGCTCGCGATGGGCCTGGTGACCCGCTGCGAGCCGGACGGCGTCGGAGGCGAGAGCCGAGCGCACCAGGCTCTCGACCGTGGCGACGTGTTCGGGGATCGCTTCGAGATCGCACTGGCGCCCGACCAACTCGCGCACGTTCGACGTGTCGGCGAAGTCGACGTACTCCAGGGTCGCATGGACGGCGCGCCCGATCGACGACCCCGCACGACCCTTGCGGCGCACGATGGGTGACGACGGACCGGCGTCATGACGGTCGATCGAACCCGTGCTGTCGTCGTCGACGTCGACGATGTCGGCATCGACGGTTGCGGCGATCGCAGTGGCGGACAGTGCCGTCGGCGAGGAGTACCTGTCGAGGAGCGCGCGACGCTCCTCGAGCCACGCTGCGCGTCGATCGAGGATCATCGCCTCCTCGTCGGTGAGGTCGTCGGCAGCGCGTCCGACGCGAGTCACCTCCGGACCGAGACCGGCGCCGGGAGCGTCGACCCGCAGGTCGCGACAGAGATCGGGACGTGCGTCGGCGAAGGTGGCGAGACGCGTGGCGAACGTCGCGTCGGGGTCCCTCGGGGACGCCTTGTGATGGCCGGAGACGACGAGGTGGTCGCGAGCACGGGTGGCCGCCACGTACAGCAACCGGAGCTTCTCGTGGCGGCCCATCTCCTCTTCCAGGTCGGCGCGAGGCTGGTGCGCCGACGTGGCCACGCCGCCGCGCAACTTGATCTCGGGTGGACCCGAGTCGCCCCAGAGCACGCTCACCCCACCCCGGTTGCCGCCGGCCTGCGTGGTCATGCCCGACAGGATGGTGATCGGGAACTCGAGGCCCTTCGATCCGTGCACGGTGAGGATCTGCAACGCCTCGTCGTCGGTCTCCGGGAGCATCGGCTCGTGGACTCGAGCGCCATCGGCGCTCTGCATCGACGCCCATTCGAGGAATGCCCGCAGATCGCCACCGTTCGACTCCTCGAACGAGCGCGCCTGGTCGAGGAGGAAGCGAAGCCGACGCCACACCTCGGTCGGCCGGGGATCACCGAACGCGAGGAGGAAGGCTCGCCGTTCCCGGAGCAGCCGGTCCATCATCGTGGCGGGGCTCGTCCACCATCGTCGACTCCACAGACTTCGCAGATGGTCGAGCGCCACGACGACCGGGTGGTCGTCGTCGAGGCCGTCCGGCGTCTGCGACCGGAGGTCCCACCGGCGGTTCGCCGAGTGGTACGTGAACAGATCCACGTCGGAACATCCGTAGAGCGGCGACCGCAACGCGGCCACCAGGCTCAGCGTGTCGTTCGGGTCGTCGACGGCGCGCAGCGCGGCCAGGACGTCGCGAACCTCCTGGGTGTCGTAGACGAGCGTTCCGGTGGCCAGCCGATACGGCAGGTCGCGGCGCTCGAGAGCGTCACGGAGGTACGGCAGCGACGTACGGGTGGGGACCAGGATCGTGACGTCGCTGAGCCTGGCCGGCCGCCACTGCTTCGTGTCGTCGTCGAGCACCGGCCAGTTCTCGGGGTGGCCGGCGATGTCGGCCACGATGTCGCCGACGTCGGACGCCTCTGCGTCGCGCAGGGCGCCCGCCTTCACCTTCGGATCGGGATGTGCGCCCCCGAACACGACAGGACGGTGGTCGGTTCCGGAGTCGGCCTCGCGCCACGCTTCGAGCGGTTCGTACTTCGGCTGCGCCTCGGGTACCTCCTCGGGCATCACCTCGGTGAAGACGGCGTTGATCCAGTCGATGATCGGACGCACGGTTCGGAAGTTCGTACGGAGGACCACGGGGCCGGCAGCGTGGCCGAACGCGTCACGTGCGGCGAGGAACAGCCTGATGTCCGCGCGCCGGAAGCGGTAGATGGACTGCTTCGGGTCGCCGACGAAGAACAGTCGACCGTTCGGAACCGGATGATCCTGCCATCGTCGGGGCTGCGACTCCGCCGGGTCGGCTGCGATCAACGACGCGACCTCGATCTGGATCGGATCGGTGTCCTGGAACTCGTCGAGGAGGATGTGCCGGTACCGGTCGTGCAGCGCTCGTCGAACCGTCGGGCTGTGCCGCAGCGCCTGTCGCGCCAGCACGAGCAGGTCGTGGAACTCGAGGCCGCCGTTCCGACGCCGTTCGTCGGCAGCCTCGAGCACTTCGGTGGCGGTGAGTCGCATCAACTGTCCGACCACGGCTTCACCGGCGAGGTCGAAGGTGTCGGCCGCGGCGGCGCTCACGGCTTCGATCAGGTCCTTGATCTCACCGGGGTCGCACGACCACGACTTCTTGCTGCCGAAGTTGGATCGGCCCCAGATCTTGCGCTGGTTCGCGGCCTGGAGGCGTTGGCCGATGGTGCGCAGCTTCTGGTGCGGGTCGACGATCGACGCGATCGAGCGCATGTCCGGCAGGCAGGTGTCGGTGAGGTGGATCGACAGCTTGTCGGACGGGTCGGTACAGGACCCGATCGACGCCGCGAGTGCCTCGACGGCTGCGTCGTAGTCGCCGAAGTCGATCGGCGCGAGGTCGGGCATCGAGTCGGCGTCGAGCCCGTCGAGCCGATCCCAGTTCTGTCCGAAGTTCGCAGCCACGTCCTTGAACGACGACTGCCCGTTCCACCGCGGTTGGAGCGGGATCTCCATCAACGCCGCTCGGTACAGCAGTTCCTCACGTGCCGGATCGTCGTGCAGTCGGTCGACGAAGCGCTCCCACCGCCGCTCGTTGGCCAACTGCGACGACACCTCGTCGAGCACCGAGACCCGCGGCGGGAGCCCTGCCGACACCGAGAACTCGGTGAGGATCCGGCCCGCGAACCCGTGCACGGTCGAGATCGCCGCCATGTCGGCGTCGCCGACCGCCTGGCGACATCGTTCACGTTCCTGGGGCGTCGTGTCGGGTTCTTCGAGTCGTCGCTCGAACGCGACACGAATCCGCGACTGGAGTTCGCTGGCGGCCGCTTCGGTGAAGGTGATCGCGGCGATGTCGGCGAGTGCGACATCACAGGTGAGCACGGTGTTGACGATCCTGTCGACGAGTTGGGTGGTCTTGCCCGTGCCGGCGCCCGCCTCGACGAACAGGGTGTCGTCCAGTCCGGACTCCGAGATGAGCGTCCGGACCTCCTGGTCGACCGGCTGAGCCGCCCGGCTCACGTTCGCCCACCGTTCGATCGTGCTGCGACGAGCGGGTCGCCGGGAGCGCTGCCACGTTCCTCGCTCGCTTCGGTTCCGGGTTCGAGCACGAGGCGGACCCGGACCTCGGGCGCCGCAGACTTCGCAGCGGCCTGGTCACCGCGATCACGCACGCACACGTCGTCGTAGTCGCAGTAGGTGCACTCCTCGTGCGTCTGGCGGAAGGTGTTCCACTCGCCCGGCGACGCCACGAACACGCCGTGGTCGATGCCCTCGGTGATCGCCCCGAGCAGTTCGACGAACCGTGTATGCAGCGCATCGTTCCACGAGTATCCGAGTCGCTCCTGACCTCTCGTCTCCACGAGCCAGTAGTCGGCAGCTGCCGACGTTCGCCCCGTGGCGCGCATCGCGCCCTCGGAGTACATCGCCAACTGCAGCGTTCGTCCCCCGACGAAGGGGTCGTCGTCGATGCCTGCGAACTTCGAGCCCTTCCCCGTCTTGTAGTCGCTCACGATCACCCGGCCGTCGGCGGTCGTGTCGACCCGATCCACGAGACCACGCATCGCCACCCGGCGCCCGTCGGGCAGGAGGAACTCGACGGGTTCACCCGAGCGGACACCCAGGTCGAGCTCGACGTACGCCGGCGTTGCCAGGTGCGACCGACGGAACTCGTCGTCGGCGTCGAGGAACCGGTCGAGAACGTCGTGCAGGTCGTCGCGCTGTACCCGCCAGTTGATCGGACGACCAGTGATGCCTCGCGCTTCGTAGTCGTCGGCGAGTGCGACGGCGGTCGAGTGGAGGCGGGCCCGGTCCTCGTCGCTCCACGGGACCGACGGGTCGGGCGGACCCGTGTCGATCGAGTCGGCGACGAAGCGTTCGAGGACCGCATGCACCAGCGACCCGCGGTCGAGCGCGGACAACTCGTCGGTACGTTCCGGGTCGTCACGATCCGTCACGTCGAGGACGTAGCGGAAGAAGTACCGCAGGCCGCACGACGACCAGGTCTCGAGTCTCGACGGAGACACCGGCCGATCACCCGACGCCGAATGGATCGACGCGGCGTCGACCTGCGCCAGATTTCCATCGAACTCCGTGAACGACGAACTGCGACGGGCCAGTTGCATCTGGATGCCCCGCCCTGCGAGACGTCCGATCGGGTGGACGGCCGGGTGGGCGGCGGCGCCTGCGACCGGAGCCGTGGACGTGCGAGCGACATCGACGATGTCGCGTTCCTCGATCGACGTGCTCGTGTCGCTCGTGATGATTCCTGTGCCATACGACGCGACGGTCTGGAACACCTCGGGGTCGAGACCGGCGGCGACCGTTGCGAAGTCGGTCGAGTGGACGGTGCGACCCGCGAGGGCCGAGACCGAATCGAGGAGCCAGCGCGACGGAAGCGAGTGCCGACTGGACCGCAGCGAGCCGCGGGGAAAGGTGATCGTGCGTCGACCGAGCGGTGCCGACGCCAGCGCCGCCAGGAACGCCCGGTGCTGATGGTGGAGCCGAGCCGACTTCGATTCCAGCTGATCGAGCGAGTCGAGCCGCATCTGTTCGGGCAGGATCGCGTCGTCACGGCGGGGCACGGGCAGGACGCCTTCGGCGGCGCCGAGAACGAAGACCGCGTCGAGGTCGTGTCCGACGGCGGAGGCGAGCGGGCCGTACATCACCCCGTGACCGAACCTGCCCCGGCGCCCACGGGCGACCTCGAGCTCCGACCGCAATGCGCGCACGAACACCGCCGTCGACGGGGACGGCTCGATGTCGTCGAGGGTCGCGAGGCGCGAGAGCGCCGCCTCGACCCGGCCGAACGCGTCCTGCTCCGACTCGGGCCACACCGCGTGCCGGTGCTCGGCGCCCAGCAGGGACCTGAGCAGCGTCGTCGCCGCTGCGCATCGATCGGACCAGCTCCGCGCGGAGGTGACCTCACCGATCGCCGAAGCGGTCTGGTCGACGAAACGGCGGAGTCGTGTGACGTCGTGGACACGATCGGTGAGTCGGCGATGCCTCCACGACGAGGCGGACTCACCGACGGCATCGTCGCCGACCGCTGCATCCGGACCGAGCTCGTCGAGTTGCTTCTTCGTGGCCTGGAGGTGACGATCGAGCTTCGTCCTCCAGTCGCCGAGGTCGGCGACCACACCTGCGTCACGGCTCAGTTCGTCCCACGCCGTCGGTCGGACCCGTTCGTCGTTCGACATCAGCGGTCCGGCGCTGACCAGTGCGATCACACGGTCGCGACGCCAGCGTTCCTCGGGCAGATCGAGGGCGCCGAGGAGCACACGGCCCGCCACCGAATCGGCGAGGCGACGCGGATCGGGCCCGTTGATCGCGATGCCGGCGGCGTCGAACTGTTGCTCGATGATGCGCACGTACGGATCCGGCGTCGGGAAGAAGATCCCGATCCGGTCGGGCGGTGTGCCCGCAGCGAGCAGTTCGAGGATCCGCGAGCAGGTGGCACGCACCTCGTCGGCGGCGTCGGTGGTCGAGATGATCCGGTCGCCGGTCGGGGGCTCCGATGCGACCTCGCGTCGCGGTGGTGCGGCGACGCCCGCATCGCCGCACGTGCGCACGACCGCCGAGTCGGCAGCCTCGATCCCGCAGACGCCGACGAGCACCGAACTCGATCGGGCCTCGACGAGCACCCTCCCGACGAAATCGGCCACGGCGACCGTGCTGGGCGTGGGCAGATGCCAGATCACGTGACCGAACGGAACGAGACGCTCGGCGAGGTCGCTGCGCCCCGCGGCTGCGACTGCGAGCTCGCGCTCCGTGTGGAACCCGGTGAGGCGAGACGCAATGGAACGGTAGAAGTCGACCGCCCGCACGGCGTGTTCGGATCCCGAGTCGAGCATCGACTCGATGGCCGCCTCGTCGACGTTCGCCAGATCGGAGAACAGCCCGGCCAGCGCCTGCTCGGTCGCCTCGTGGTGCGCCACCGGGGCGTACTGGCCCGGGGCGACGGCAAGGGCTCGGCGCACCGCCGCTCCGAGGACCGGGTTGGTGATCGGTCGCGTGTCGAGGAGCAGATCGGCTGCAACGTGTTCGGCCAGCTGGAACGGGGTGACGAAGCCGACGTTGGCGAGACCGGCCCGATCGCCGACGGTCATCGCGCCGGAGCCGACGATGCGGCGCACCGACAGCCCCACGAAGTTGCTCGGCACGATGACGGTGACCGGCGCCAGCGGATCATCGCTCTGGACCTGGCCGATGATCTGCACCAACGCCGTCGTCGCGGGACGCCCGTACGGCACGTACTGAGTCGAATCGATCACCGTGGCGACCCTACAGAAGGGGTGTCACACACTTCGATCGACCTCGGGGGTCAGCACCCGGAACACCGGGCCACCAGACACCGAGACCCGACCACCAGAACGCCGAGCCACCCGAAGACCTGGACGCCGAGACCCAGGCGTCAGACACGCGAAGCCGACGGATCGCGGCCGCGGTCAGCGGGACAGGCCGGGGAGGCCCGGCATGCCCGGCGTCCCCGGAAGGCCGGGGATCTCCATCCCACCATCGGCGAAGTCGAACCCGGGCGGAAGGCCCTTGGGCCGCTTCGGCCCGTTGCCGCCCTTGCCCTTCTTCCCCTTCTTCTTCTTGCCGCCGCCCATCGCTCCACCGAGGACGCCCATCTTCTTCATCATCTTCTGCATCTCGTCGAACTGCTTGACGAGACGGTTCACGTCGCCCACCTGCGTCCCCGAGCCCGCGGCGATCCGGGCCCGACGCTGACCGTTGATGACCTTCGGGAACGTGCGCTCCTCCATGGTCATCGACCGGATGATCGCCTCGATCGGCTTGAGGTCGTCGTCGTCGATGTTGGCGTTCTTGAGTTCCTTCGGGATGCCCGGCATCATCGACATCAGGGACCCGAGCGAGCCCATCTTCTTGATCTGCTGCATCTGTTCGAGGAAGTCGTCCAGCGTGAACTGGCCGTCCATCATCTTCTGTGCGGCCTGCTCGGCCTCGTGCTGCTCGAAGGCCCGCTCGGCCGTTTCGATCAGCGTGAGCATGTCGCCCATGCCCAGGATGCGGCTCGCCATGCGATCGGGGTGGAACTGCTCGAACTCGTTGATCTTCTCGCCCGTCGACGCGAACGCGATCGGTCGCCCGATCACCTCCTTCACCGACAGCGCTGCGCCGCCGCGTGCGTCGCCGTCCATCTTCGACATGATCACGCCGTCGATCTTCAGCGTCTCGTGGAACGCCTGCGCGGTCTGGACGGCGTCCTGACCGGTCATGGCATCGATCACGAGAAACGTGTAGTCGGGGTCGACGGCTCCCGAGATCAGGCGGACCTGCTCCATCATCTCGGAGTCGATCGACAGTCGACCGGCGGTGTCGACGATCAACACGTCACGCCCGAGCCGCTTGGCCTCCTGGAGACCCTGGTGCGCAGTGAGGATCGGGTCCTCCGGATCGGAGTACACGGGCACGTCGATCTGGGCGCCGAGGGTGCGCAACTGCTCGACGGCGGCAGGGCGCTGGAGGTCGGCGCCGACCAGGAGCGGCTGGCGACCCTGCGCCTTGAACCATGCAGCGAGCTTGGCCGAGTTGGTGGTCTTGCCGGATCCCTGCAGGCCGGCCATGAGGATGACGGTGGGTGGCTTCGCGGCGAACTGGATCTTGAGCGTCTCGCCGCCGAGCGCACGGGTCAGCTCGTCGTTGACGGCCTTGACCACCTGTTGGCCGGGGTCGAGCGCCTGGGACCGGGTGGCACCGATCGCGTGTTCGCGGATGCGGTTGCACAGCGAGCGGACGACGGTGACCTCGACGTCGGCTTCGAGCAGCGCCGAGCGGATCTCCTTCATCACCTCGTCGACGTCGGACTCGGTGAGGCGACCCTTGCCCTTGATCTTCTTGACGATGCCTTCGAGCCGGCCGGAGAGATTGTCGAACATACGGCTCCGAGGCTACCGGCCCTCCGGTTGACGCTCCGGGATCACCTCGTCACGATCGAGCCCACCGTCACCGGATCGGTTCGTTTGCGCGTGGTGTCACCCGGGAACCCGTGCTGGATGACAACCGATCCGTCCCGCCCGCTCCCCGAGCTGATGAAGGGAGGCACGACCCTCATGGTCGCCACGAGGAGCGCAGACGGAGAGGTCGATTCACGGCCGTTGACCGTGGCCGATGTCAGCGGGTCGACCATCCGCATCCTGATCGACACGACCGCCGACTGGGCCCGGCAGTTGACGGACGGCGACTGGACGCACGTGACGCTGTGTGACACCCGCTCGAACGATTTCGCCTCGTTGACGGGCACGTTCACCACGACCACCGACCCCGCCGAGATCGACGAACTGTGGAATCCCTTCGCCGGGGCGTACTTCGACGACGGCCGAGAATCCGTCGGGATCGCCGTGATGGACATCGCCCCCGAACGAGGTGAGTACTGGGATTCACCGTCGGGTCGGATCGGATCGCTGATCTCGCTCGTGAAGGCCAAGCTCGGCGACGGCGAGGACTCGGGCGAACACGGCGACGTGTCCGTCTGACTCTCCCTGCGACGGACTGCGGTCCGATCGTCAGCGTTCGAAGAGGGCGTTGACGAAGTCGTCGGGATCGAACGGGATCAGGTCGCCGATGGTCTCGCCGATGCCGACCAACTTCACGGGGATCCCCAGGTCGGTCTCGATCGCGAACACGATGCCGCCCTTGGCCGAGCCGTCGAGCTTGGTCAGCACCACGCCCGTGACGTCGGTGACCTCGTTGAACTCGCGGGCCTGGATCAGGCCGTTCTGACCCGTGGTGGCGTCGATCACGAGGAGCGTTTCGGTCACCTGACCTGCGCCCTTCTCCGCGACGCGGCGCACCTTCTTCAACTCCTCCATCAGGTTCGACTTGTTGTGCAGACGCCCCGCCGTGTCGGCCATGACCAGCTGCAGGTTCTTGGCCGCCGCACGCTCGACGCCGTCGAAGATCACCGAGCTCGGGTCGCCGCCCTCGGCACCCCGGACGAACTCTGCGCCCGATCGCTCGGCCCACGTGCCGAGTTGTTCGGCCGCTGCGGCACGGAAGGTGTCGCCCGCAGCGAGCAGCACGCTGCGACCCGCGATGGTCTGCTGGTTGGCGAGTTTGCCGATCGTGGTGGTCTTGCCCACGCCGTTGACGCCGACGAACATCCAGACGTTCGGTTCGTTGTCACCACGCTTCTCGAAGGTGAGGCTGCGGTCACTGCCTCGTAAGCGGCTCGCCATCTCCTCCTGGAGGGCGTCGAGCAGCGCTGCCGGTTCGGTGATCTCCTTGGCCTTGACCCGGGCGCGGAGCCCGTCGAGCAGTTCGTCGGTGATTCCCACACCCACATCGGCGCGCAGCAGCGCTTCCTCCAGGTCCTCGAAGCTCTCGTCGGTGATGCCGCTGCGGCCGAGGACGCCGGAGATCGCTCCGGCGAACGTCGAACGCGCCTTGGCGAGTCGGTCGCGCAGCGTGCCCGGTGCGGGTTCGACGTCGACGGGTGCGGGTTCGACGGTCGTCGGAGCGGTGACGGCGTCGTCGGTGGACTCCCGTTCCTCGAGGATCGTGCCACTCTTCGTGGTGGCCGGTCGGGGCACCCGCTCGGTCGGCGTCGCCGACGGTGGCAGAGCCGTTCCCCTCCGACGATTCGCGACGACCACGCCGACGCCGAACACGAAGACGAGAGCGAGCAGGACGAGCAGACCGATTTCGACGACACCCATGACCGCCGAACGCTACCGGCGAGGGCGAACACCAACCAGAACCGAATCGATCGATCCCCGGCGCCCGTGCCGATCTCGCACGACGCCTGCCGATGATCAGGCGTCGAGCGGGAGCTTGGAGGTGTCGGTTCGCTCGGTGACGACCTTGGACGAGCCGCCGGGTTGCATCGACACGCCGAGCAGACAGTCGCCCGCTTCCATGGTGCGCTTCTGGTGCGACACGACGATCAGCTGTGCGTCCTTGCGGAACTCCTGGATCAGCCCGAGGAAGCGGTGCAGGTTGACGTCGTCGAGTGCGGCCTCGACCTCGTCCATCACGTAGAACGGCGACGGACGCGAGCGGAACACGGCGAACAGGTAGGCCAGCGCGGTGAGCGAGCGTTCGCCGCCCGACAGCAACGACAGCTTCTTGACGTTCTTCCCCGACGGTTTGGCCTCGACCTCGATGCCGGTGTTCAACAGGTCGTCGGGGTGCGTCAGCTTCAGTGCACCCTTGCCGCCCGGGAAGAGCAGGCCGAACAGTTCGGTGAAGTTCGTGGCCACGTCGGCGAATGCCGAGGCGAACACGTTCTGGATCTCGGCGTCGACCGCTGCGATCACCCGGGACAGCTCACGCCGTGTGGAACGGACGTCCTCCAACTGCTCCTCGAGGAACGAGTGGCGGGTCTGCAGTTCGTTGAACTCCTCGAGGGCCAGCGGGTTGATCGGCCCGAGCAACCGCAGCTCACGCTCCAGTTCGCGGACCCGTCCGGCCGGGGACGCACCGTCGGGGATCGCGGGCATCGTGGCGGCCTCGGCAACCGCGGGTTCGATGTCGAGGTCGCGTCGCAGCGTCTCGATCGACGTCTCCAAGCGCAGCTTGGCCTCGGCCTCTTCGATCTCGGCCTTGCGGGCACGCTCACGCGTGACGTCGAGGGTCTGTTCCCTGCCGGCGCGGTCCTTGCGGAGTGCGTCGAGTTCGGTCGTGAGGCCACGGACCTCGTCGCTCTGCTTGCGACGGGTGTCGACGAGGTCGGCGTGGTGCGCTTCGACGACCACCTGGTGCTCACTCACGATCGACGCGAGACGGTCGATCGCCCGCATCGCCCGCTCGATCACGACGCGTCGGTCCTCGGCGGCAGCGCGCGCCTCCTTGTCGGCTTCGAGGCGACGTTCGGTCTCGGCGATGCGTCGTTCGAGGATCTGACGGTGCTCGATCAGGCCTGCGTTGCGGACCTCGAGGTCCTTTCGCTTCGATGCGAGCTGCGCCGCCCGCTTCTCGAACTCGGCGCGCATCTCGCCGCGTGCACGAGCGGCGTCGGCCTCGGCCCGTTCGTCGGACTCGAGCGCAGGGAGCAGCGCTTCGAGTTCGGACACCCGCTGCTGCTCGCGAGCGCTGTTCTCCTCACCCTCGGCGACGGTCCGCTCGAGGGTCTCGAGTTCGCTCTGGATCTCGCGGCGTTCGCTCTGGGACCGAGCGAGACCCTCCGACCCGGCCGTCAGCTTGTTGTCGTTCGCATCGAGGCGACGGCTGATCTCGTTCTCCGCGCTCCGCGCCTGTTTCTCCGTCGCCTCGGCCGCCGCCAGGGCGTCCGTGGCCGTTGCCAGCCGTCGTCCGGCCGATTCCGCCTGCGACGTCGCATCCTCGAGTGCTGCAGCGGTGGCTCCGGAACCGGCGGCACCGATGCGCCATCCGCTGAGTCCGAACCGGTCGCCCGATTCGGTCACGACGACGGCGTCGGGGTGGGCGATGGCGGCGTCGAGCGCCCCTTCGAGGTCGTCGATCCGGACTGCGGCCCCGAGCAGCCCGTCGAGCAGGGCGCTGACGTCGGCGTTCGCCGAGCGCGCGTGGGGTCGGACGCGGTCGCCGACGGATGGAGCGTGCCGGTCGGAGAACTGCGAGCCCAGAGCGATCACCGCGCCGCTGGTGTCGGAGCTGCGCAGCGCGTCGAGCGCCGAGCGGCCCGCCGACGGGTCGGACACGACGACGGCCGTGAGCGATTCGCCCAGCGCCGCCTCGACGGCGGGCTCCCACCCGGTGTCGATCTCGATCAGGTCGAGCAGCGTGCCCAGCACACCGTCGACGCCCTGCAGTCGTTCGGCGCCGGCCCGGGCGCGCGCCGCGTCGAGCGCCATCTCCAGGGCCTCGGCACGAGCGGTGGCCGTCGATGCTGCGTCCGAGGCGTCCGCTCGCTCCGCACGCGCCGCTTCCACGGCGGTCTCGGCCGCGGCGAGTGCATCCTCGGCCGCCGCCATCTCGTCGAACAGCGGACCCTCGACCTCACCGGCCTCCTCGCACTGGGTGCGATAGCGGGTCGTCTCCTCGTCGACGAGTTGGATCCGTTCCAGGAGTGAATCCCGCCGGCTGGTCGCGCGGCGCAGATCGCCGAGTGTCCGTTCGAGAGCGGCCTTGATCGAGCGCGCTTCGCCACGTACCTCGGCAGCGGCGCTCGCGGCCTTCGTTCCCGTCTGGTCGCTGCCGACGGCGTCGAGCATCTGTGCCCGCTGCGCCTTGAACGCCTCCTCCTCGGCGCGGAGTTCGGCTGCGGCCGGTTCGAAGGTCTCCAACTCGGCGATCACGGCCACGAGTTCGGCGGCGAATCGGGCACCGTCGGCCTCGAGGTTGGCGACCACGCCGGCATCGATCAACTGACCCCGGTCACGTTCGAGCGAACGGCGGCGTTCGACCAGCACGGCGGCCAGGCCCCGGGCACGCTCGCGCAGTTGCTCGACCTTCACGAGTCGGTCGCTGACGTCACTGGCTCCACGTGCGCTCAGTTGCGCCTCGATCGCCATGATCGAGGTGTCGAGCGCAGCCAGCGCCGTCTTGAGTTCGCGCTCGGCACCGGAGCTGTCGAGCATCACCGCCGCCAACGATTCGAGCTTCGTGCGGAGTCCGGCGATCTCGCGTCCGGCCACGTAGGTCTTCAGTTCGGTCAGTTCGACGATCAGCGATCCGTGACGTTCGGCGGCCTTGGCCTGACGTTCGAGCGGGCGGAGTTGGCGCCGCACCTCGCGGAGGAGGTCCTGGACGCGCAGCAGGTTCGCTTCGGTGGCGTCGAGGCGCCGTTCGGCCTTCTCCTTGCGCTTGCGGAACTTCAGGACGCCTGCAGCTTCTTCGATGATCGCACGACGTTCCTCGGGTCGGGCGTTGAGCACGGCGTCGATCTGGCCCTGGCTGACGATCACGTGCTGCTGGCGACCCACTCCGGCGTCGGACAGCATCTCCTGCACGTCGAGCAGGCGGCAGCCGACCCCGTTGATCAGGTACTCGGACTCCCCCGTGCGGAACAGCACCCGTGTGATCGTGACCTCGCTGAACTCCACGCCGAGCGTGCCGTCGGAGTTGTCGATGGTGATGCTCACCTCGGCACGACCGAGTGCCGGGCGCGACGCCGTGCCGGCGAAGATGACGTCGTCCATCTTCTGCGAACGCACGGCCTTGGGCGACTGCGCGCCGAGCACCCACGCCATGGCATCGACGACGTTCGACTTGCCCGAACCGTTCGGCCCGACCACGACGGTGACGCCGGGCTCCAGGACCATGGTCGTCGAATCGGCGAACGACTTGAAGCCCTTCAGGGCGAGACTCTTCAGATACACAGCGGGCCGAGCCTACTGTCGACGAGCACGTCGACCGTGGCCGCCACGTCGACAGTGCACGGTCGCAGGGCACGGGGTGCCGGTCGTGGCGATCGTGCGCCGGATCGGCCTCGCGCCGACGTTCAGAGTGCGGGCCGCACGACGATCGACCCGTTGTCCGTCGACAGTTCGATCCTGTTGCTGCTGGCGGGATCGGTGCGCACACCGCTCTCCGTGGAGCCGTTGGAGGCCCGGATGTCGACGTCGAACGCGACGTCGGTGTCGGGGACCTCCACGGCGATGCCTCCGTTGCTGGTCGATGCCGTGACCGAGTCGGGCGCCTCGTCGAAACTCAGGTCGATCCGACCGTTGTCGTTGTCGGCACGAACAACGGACGACGAGAGTCCCCTCGCGACGATCGAACCGTTGTCGTTGGAGACGCTCAGGTCACCGCCCACGTCGTCGACCTCGATCCGACCGTTGTCGTTGTCGATCTCCACGTTCCCCGTCAACCCACGCACCACGACCGTGCCGTTGCTCGCGTCGATCGTGACGAAGCGGTCGGCGGGGATCTCCACCACGTAGTCGACGGAACACCACACGGCGTTGGGACCCCGACACCTCCCCCGCAGCTCGAGCACGCCGGACGTGAGCCGCTCGGTCGTCTCGGTCGTGCCGAGGCCACGGCTGATGTCGGTACGGATCAGGACCGAGTCACCTGTTCCGGCCTGCACGGTCACCGATCCGGTGTCGCTGGCGATGTCGAGCCGCATCACGTCCGAGGCCGCATAGGTCGACGTCTCCGACGACTCCTCGTGGGCCAACAGGTTGATCACGCTGAACGCGCCCCACAGCAGCGATGCGAGAGCCAGCAGGACACCGGTCGCGCGCCACCACCGTCGCGCTCGCGGCGAGACCGTCGTGGCTAGCACGGGATCGACGCCCGCCGTGTCGGGTCGCGCCACCCGTTCGTCGGTCGTGATGCTCATTGCGTCCGTCCTTTCATCCATCGCAGCACGGCGAGCACACGGCGGTGATCGTCGGCGGCGGGCGGTAGATCGAGCTTGGAGAAGATGTTGCCGACGTGCTTCTCGACGGCCTTGTCGCTGACCACGAGGGTGCGTGCGATCGACGGATTGGTGCGTCCCTCGGCCATCAGGCCGAGCACCTCACGCTCGCGTGGGGTGAGTCGTTCGAGCGGATCGGACCGACGCGCTCGTCCCAGCAACTGGGCGACGACCTCGGGGTCGAGGACCGTTCCGCCGCCGCCGACCTGGCGAACTGCGCCGAGGAACTCCGAGATGTCGGCGATGCGATCCTTCAGCAGGTAGCCGACGCCTGCGATGTCGTCACCGAGCAACTCGGTCGCGTACCGCTCCTCCACGTACTGGGAGAGGACCAGGATGCCGGTGACCGGCCATTCGGAGCGGATGCGCAGTGCGGCGCGCAGACCGTCGTCGGTGTGGGTGGGAGGCATCCGGACGTCGACGATCGCGAGGTCCGGTCGGTGCATCGAGACCACACGGATCAGTTCGTCGGCGTCACCGACCGTGGCGACCACGTCCTCACCCGCATCGGCCAGGATGCGTGTCAGGCCGGCGCGCAGCAGCACGGAGTCCTCGGCGATCACGATCCGCACGGCAACTCCACGGAGATCGTGGTCGGACCACCCCGGGGGCTGATGACGTGCATCGTCCCGTCGAGTCCGGCCACCCGGTCCCGGAGTCCCTGCAGTCCGGTGCCGAGCGACGTGTCGGCTCCTCCGTGCCCGTCGTCGCGGATCTCGACGACCAGTCGATCGCTGGTCTGTGCGATCGACACGGTCGCCCGGGTGGCGCCACTGTGACGGGCGACGTTGGTCAGCGCCTCGCTCACCACGAAGTACGCGGCACTCTCCACTGCAGGCGGGGGACGCCAGACGATCTGCACGTCGAGTTCGACGGGGACGGGTGAGCGGGCGACGACAGCGGAGAGAGCCGCATCGATGCCGCGATCGGCGAGGATCACCGGGTGGATGCCGCGGACGAGGTCTCGGATCTCCGCGAGGGCCGCCTTGGCCTCCGTGTGTGCGGCGTCGACCATGCGTCGACCGACCTCGGGGTCGTCGTCGAGCTTCTCGCGTGCCGCACCGAGGTTGGCGGCGAGCGCGACCAGGCGTTGCTGCGCGCCGTCGTGGAGATCGCGTTCGATGCGACGCCGTTCCGACTCGGCGGAGTCGACCGCCGCCGCACGACTGGTCTCGAGCTTGCTCACCTGGAGGGAGGTGCGCTCCTTCGCCGTCGGCCCGAGCAGTGCGGTCGCCACGATCCACTCGAGTCTCGACACCGCGATCGTCACCCATGGAGCGACGATCACCGAACCGAACAGGCCGAGCGCGGCGAGCGCCCACGTCTCGGCGCCCCCGGCGGTCGCCTCGAAGAAGAAGAACTTCGCACTGTCACCGGGCAGGGACCCGGCGACCGCGGGCAGCAGCACCAAGGCGATCGATCCGCTCCAGATCGCGAACACGACGACGTAGCCGACCGTGCCGAGCGGGAGCGATGCGAGGCAGTACCCGAACTCGCGCCACCGAGCACCGTTGCGCAGTCGCTCCATCAGTCGCCTCCACCACGCGCCGGCGGTCAAGGCCGGCACGGCATCCGGGATCGGATCGAGGAACGACCCGACCCGCTGGCGTTCGATCCGAGCCATTCCCCTCACCACCATCGCCGTCACCCAGACGACCGGGATCGCCAGCGGGAAGACCGGGAAGAGGCTGACCGAGACGGCGGACATCGTCACCGCCGTGACGAAGGCGACGATGCCGGCGGGCAGACCCGTCGCGACGAACGCCGCCGAACGGGCCAGTTGTCCGGGACGTCTCCACGGTTCGAGCAGGTTCACCATGGTCTCTCCAACCTACGTTCCCGAGCATCCGTCACGGATCAATCCGTCGCGATCGCGTCGAGGATGTCCAGGCGGGCGGCCCGGCGAGCTGGTCGCCACGCCGCAATGACGCCGGCGAGTGCTGCGAGCACGACGACGATCGCGAGTGACGTCACGGGAAGGGCGAACACGCCGAACCCCTCGTCCTCCGCGAGTGCCCGCATCAGACCCCAACCGAGGAAGGTGCCCACGCCGACACCGCCGAGCGTGCCGAACACCGCGACGATGACCGATTCCCATCGCACGGTGGAACGGACCTGGGCACGTGTCTGACCGACCGCTCTGAGCAGGCCGAGTTCCCGGGTGCGCTCGTGGATCGACAGCGACAGCGTGTTCGCGATGCCCATGAGAGCGATCAGGATCGCGAGAGCGAGCATGCCGTACACGAAGAACAACATCTGGTCGACCTCGGAGCCGACCGTGTCGATGTACTCCGACCTGGTCTGCACCTCGGGTGCGCCGTAGTCGGCTCCGACCTGCTCGACCAGCGCCCGTCCGTCCTCTTCCGAGATCCCGTCGGCGAGGTCGACCAGGACGACGACGTCGCCGACCTGGGCGGCGTGATCGGCCCAGTCCTCGGGCGTCAACAGCATGTCGCCGACGTTCGTCGTCGTCGCATAGGTCGCGCCGATCGTGAGCGATTCGGTCTCTCCGTCGGCGAACGACACGTCGATCGCCTCTCCCGTCGCCAACGCACGGTCGTCGGCCCAGGATTCGCTCACGGCGATCCGACCGGGCGTCACGTCGGCGAGCGATCCGTCGACGACGCCGAGGTCGAGCACGCGTCCGAGGCGTGCCGGATCCGCGACCGTCGGATCGAGGTCCACACCGTCGGCCACGACCAGGGCCTCACCGAAACCGACGGCCGTCGTGATCTCGGGCAGGTCGTCGAGACGGCCTGCGAGGTCCGCACTGATGCCCGGCCCGCCGAAGTTGTCGGTGACGACCACGAGGTCACCACCGAAATCCTGGTTCACCGTCTGCTCGATCGTCGCCTTGATCGACGCTCCGAAAGTGGTGAAGAGCACCACGATCGCGGTGCCGACCATCAGCGCCGATGCGCTCCCCGACGTCCGGCGCGGGTCGCGCATCGCGTTGCGGCGAGCGAGGTGCCCGGTCTGGCCGCGGAGCAGTGCGGGAACCGAACCGATCGTCCACGCCGCCGGACTCGACACCGCAGGGCCGATCGCCACCGCTCCGACGAGCACGAGGAACGCTCCCACCCCGGCCGTCACCAGTGCGGAGTCGGTCGACGTCGCGAGCGCGACCACGGCGCTGCCCGCAACGATCGAAACGACGGCGAACCCGGCTCGTACCAGCGACACCCTCGCCGAACCCGTGGCCGACTCACGAAGGGCAGCGAGCGGCGCAACCCGTGATGCCCGGACCGCCGGGAGGATGCTCGCCACCAGCGTGGCGACGATCCCCACCGCCGCTGCGGACATCACGGTCGACGGGGCCACGACGACTCCCTGCACGTTCAGGTCGAGGCCGGCGCTCGCAAGCAGGGCGACGAACCCCCGGGCGAGACCGAACCCGGCGAGCAGACCGATCCCGGAGGCGACCGCACCGATGACCATCGCCTCGGCGACCACCGACGCGAGCACCTGGCGACGCGATGCGCCGATCGCTCGGAGCAACGCCGATTCACGGGTGCGCTGGGCGATGAGGATCGAGAAGGTGTTGTGGATGCTGAAGGCGGCGACGATCAGCGCGATCGCGGCGAAGACGACCATGATCGTGCGGAACAGGCCGAGGAAGTCGCTCTCGATCCCGGCGACCATGTCGTCGGTCAGTTCCGCACCCGTCAGCGCTTCCGCGCCCGGAGGAAGCGCTCTCGCCACCGTCGCTCGGAGTTCGTCCTGGCTCACCCCTTCCTCCGCTGCGAGCCGGAACGACGACACCTCTTCGGACGTGTCGAGCAACGTCTCGATCGACGCCGTGGTGAACGCCGCATACGTCGTCGGTCCGAGGCTGTCGGCACCTCCGAACGTTGCGACGCCGACGACGGTCACCGGAACGGGTCCCGGGATTTCGACGACGCTGCGATCACCGATACCCAGATCGCCCGTCTCGGCCGACGCACGGTCGATGACCACTTCGTACGGTTCGTCCGCCGCGACATCGCGTGGCGCGCGACCTTCGGCCAATGACCACGGGTTCACCGGTGAATCCCCGATCCAGTTCGTGGCCGTCGTCGGTGGGCCGCCACCACCGATTCCTTCGCCGTCGGACCCGGTGATCTGACCGGACCCCTCGATCACCGGTACCACCGTGGCGACCCCTTCGAGCGTTGCGAGATCGGTGGCGAGCCGAGCGGGAAGACGCCCTCGTTGCGCTGCGTCGTCGAAGCCGATCTCGGTGTCGTTGCGCACGATCACGTCGGTCCCGGCATTGGCTTCACCGAACAGACCGTCGAAGCCCCGGGTCAAGGTGTCGCCGACCGACAGTGCGGCGGCGAGGAACGCAACGCCGATGACGACGGCGCTGGACGTGGCGAGGAGCCGACGCTTGTGGCTCCACAGGCCCTTGAGGATCGTGTTCCACATGTCAGGCTCCGAGCGCCTTGATGCGGTCGAGGACGCGCTCGGGGGTCGGGGCGTCCATCGAGTCGACGATCCTGCCGTCGGCGAGGAAGAGCACCGTGTCGGCGTAGGCCGCCGACACCGGATCGTGGGTGACCATCGCGATCGTCTGCGCGAAGCGGTCGACCGCATAGCGCATGAAGCCGAGGATCTCGGCTCCGGTGTTGCTGTCGAGGTTGCCCGTGGGTTCGTCGGCGAACACCATCTCCGGATGGTTGGCGAGTGCGCGGGCGACGGCGACACGCTGCTGCTGGCCGCCCGACAGTTCACTCGGACGATGTTTCAGTCGCTGGGACAGACCGACGGTCGCGATCACGGTGTCCAGCCACTCTCGGTCGGGTCGGACACCCGCCAGGTCCATCGGCAGCGTGATGTTCTCCAGCGTGTTCAGGGCCGGGAGCAGGTTGAACGACTGGAACACGAAGCCGATCCGCTCTCGACGCAAGCGCGTGAGCTCTGCGTCGGAGAGCGCGCCGAGTTCGACGTCGCCGACGAACACCGTCCCTTCGGTCAGGGTGTCCAGCCCGGCGAGGCAGTGCATCAGCGTGCTCTTGCCCGATCCCGACGGTCCCATGATCGCCGTGAACCGGCCGGCCACCAGGCCCACGTCGACGGCGTCGAGCGCGAGCACCTGCGTGTCGCCGCGTCCGTACCGCTTCGTCGCGCTCTGCGTGCGAGCCGCGAAGTGGACCGGCGTCGACACCGGTGTCGGCGGAGACTCCGGCGGCAGGAGGGGCATGGATTCGGTGATCTGCATGTGCTCCACGTTGACGATCGGCGGCGCAGCACGGAACCGAGTCCGCACGTGTCCGAGTGGTGGGGTGTCCCCCACCAGCGAGCGTGGGCGTTCCGGACGCGCCACCGAGCGAAGCGAGACGTGGAGCGCTCACGAGGGAGCGGAGGCCTCGCCGGGTGCGTGGGTCCTCAGCGTTGGCAGAACGGGCAGTAGTGCGTGCTGCGCCCACCGCTCACGATGCGCCGGATCCAACCCCGACCGCACGTGGTGCACCGCTCCCCTGTTCGGGCATACACGCGGTGGTCGTCCTGGTAGGAGCCGCCCTCGCCCATCAGGTCGACGTACTGCGCGTCGCCGAGGGTGGACCCGCCCGCGTCGATCGATGCCGTGAGGATGTCGACGATCGCCGCGTGGAGTCGCCAGGTGGCTGCTGCGTCGATCGTGTTGGCAGGCCGATCGGGGCGGAGGCGGGCGCGGTGCAGTGTCTCGTCGGCGTAGATGTTCCCGATCCCGGCGATCACGGTCTGGTCGAGCAGCAGCGGCTTCAACGCCCGTCCCGTGGATCGCACGATGCGACGCAGCTGCTGGCGTGGGAACTCGTCCGCGATCGGGTCGACCCCGAGTGCGGCCACGCTCGGCAGTTCCACCTCGATGCGGTCCGGTGTGTACACCACCACCTCGCCGAACGTGCGCGGGTCGACGAACCAGGCCTCGCGACCGTCGTCGAGATGCATCACGACATGGGTGTGCGGCGGACGCGCGGCACCGCCGTCGGCGAGCAACACCTGGCCACTCATCCGGAGGTGGATCATCATCGCGTCCCCGCTGTCCAGAGGGAGCAGCAGGTACTTGCCGCGGCGGTCCGCGGCGACGACGGTCGTGTTCGTCAGACCGTCGATCAACGCCTCACGCGACGTGCGACGGACCACCCGCTCACGGCCGACCTCCACACGGGTGATGCGACGCCCGACCAGGTGGCGCTCGAGTCCTCGACGGACGGTCTCGACCTCGGGGAGTTCGGGCACGTCAGCCCAACGCGTCGCACGCGGTGGCTGCCGCCGCCTGTTCGGCGGCCTTCTTCGTTCCGCCGGTTCCGACACCGACCGAACGCCCGCCGACCGCCACGTCGGCGGTGAACACCTGCGCGTGGGGCGGCCCCGACGACGTGACGGTGTACGTCGGCCACTCGAGCCCCAGCCGGTCGCAGAGGTACTGCAGTGTCGACTTGTGATCGAGTTGGACGACGTCGCCGGCGGTCGCATCGAGGTGCGGTGCGACGAATCGTTCCACGACCTCGAACGCCGCATCTGCGCCGCCGTCGAGGTAGACCGCGGCGAGGACCGCTTCGAAGGCGTCGGACAGCAGTGACGGCTTGCGGTCCCCACCCGACATCGCCTCGCTGCGTCCCAGGCGGAGGAACTCGCCGAGGCCGATGCCGCCCGCGATCTGCGCGAGTGCCGGTTCGCTCACCACGCTCTTGCGCAGATCGGTCAGCTTGCCTTCGGGAACGTCGGCGAAGCGCCGGAACGAGATGTCGGCGACCGCCCAGCCGAGCACGGCATCGCCCAGGAACTCCAGGCGTTCGTTGCTCGCCACGCCCCCGTGCTCGCCGCACCACGACCGGTGCCGCAACGCTCGATCCAGGAGTTCGATGTCGGCGAACCGGTATCCGAGGCGGCGTTCGAGTTCGTCCAGGTCCGCGACCTGATCGATGGGATCGGGTGGTGCCACGAGACGGCCGGTGGGATCAGTTGTTCGCGTTCTCGAAGACGTAGTCGACGGCGTCGCGCACGGTCTTGAGGTCTTCGAGGTCCTCGTCCTCGATGCGGAAGTCGCCGGCCTTCTCCCCCACCTGCTCCTCGAGCGCTTCGACGAGTTCGATCAGTGCGAGCGAGTCGGCGTCGAGGTCGTCGACGAACGACTGGCCTTCGGAGATGGTGTCGGGCTCGATCTCGAGGATGTCCGAGAGGCTGTCGCGCACGATCCGCAGGATCTCGTCACGTTCGATCTTGTTCGCTGACATCCGGCGAGACTACCGCTTGGCCGACGACGGCCACCGGTGATCGGAGCTCAGTCGCGGGTGGCAGCGATCGCAGTGGTGATCTCGTCCGTGATCCGGTGCTCGACCATGTCGCGTGCGACTCCGATGCCGTTGCGCATCGCGTCGGCGCTCGACGAGCCGTGGCTGATGATGCACACACCGTCGACTCCCAGCAGGATCGCCCCGCCGTAGGTGTCGGGGCTGAGCGACGTGTAGAGCGGCAGCAGCGCCGGCATGAGTGCGTCGGCGTGTTCCTTGTACTCGGGAGCGTCGAACGCTTCGAGCAGCGCCGAGATGACGGTCTTCATCCCGCCTTCGAGGGTCTTGAGCACCACGTTGCCGGTGAACCCGTCGGTGACGCACACGTCGATCTCGTCGGTCATGATGTCGCGCCCCTCGACGTTGCCGACGAAGTCGATTCCCGGCGTGGCAGCGAGCAGTTCGTTCGTCTCCTTGCGCAGCGAGTCGCCCTTCGTCGACTCCTCACCGATCGACAGCAGACCGACCCGGGGGTTGGCGATGTCGAACCGGTGGCGGGCGAAGATCGAACCCATCTGAGCGAACTGGACCAGCCAGTCGGCCTGCACCTCGGCGTTCGCTCCGGCATCGAGCAACACCGTCGGTGTCGAGCCCGGAACCGGGATCGGCGTCGCGATCGCCGGACGCTTCACACCCTTGATCCTCCCCATCCGCAGCAGAGCGGCGGCCATGGTCGCTCCGGTGTTGCCGGCGGAGATCATCGCGCTGGCCTTGCCGTCACGAACGGCTTCGGCGGCGCGCACGAGCGTGGAGTCCTTCTTCTTGCGCACGCCGGCGGCGGGGTCGTCGTGCATCCCGATGACTTCGCTCGCCTCGATCAAGTCGAGCGTGCCGCCTGGGCCGTCACGGCCGGCCAGGTCGGCGGGGCCGACGAGGACGACGGGAATGCCGTCGGCGACGGCAGCGTGCGCGCCGGCAAGGTTGGGGGATGGCGCATGATCGCCACCCATGGCGTCGATGGCGACGGGCAACATGTGTGACAGA
Organism: Ilumatobacter sp.; assembly: GCF_039969435.1. GTDB lineage: Bacteria > Actinomycetota > Acidimicrobiia > Acidimicrobiales > Ilumatobacteraceae > Ilumatobacter_A. The sequence continues at coordinate 101,666 of NZ_JBDVNU010000036.1, read as the reverse complement.
CGCGTCGGAGGACGCAGGTCAGCTGACGTCGATGGCGTACCGGTCGCGGTACCAGCCACAGGCGCCGCAGACAGCGTGCGGGGTCTTGGCGGCGCTGCACTTCGGGCACACACTGCGGGCCGGAGCCTTCAGCTGCCACGCGCTGGCACGGCGGCTGCGGGTCTTCATCTTGGAGGTCTTCTTCTTCGGGACAGCCATCGTTCGCTCTCGTTCTCTCTGTATCGACCGCCGGCGTCACGCAGTGGGCGTGTCGGCTCAGGTCATTGGTCGGTCGTCAGGGCCGCATCACGATATCGGGCCGTCGTGTCGCTCCAACCCGGGTCGGCTGGGGTCTGGCCCCATCCGACCTCGTCAGTCGTCGAGGACGAGCCCGTCGAGAGCGGCCCACCGGTGGTCCTTCACCTCGTTGTCGCACTCGCACGTCGCCGAGTTCCGGTCGATTCCGCACTGAGGACACAGGCCGGCACAGTCGGCACGACACAGCCGTTCGTCGTCGAGTTCGAGGAGGGCGGCCTGGCGGGCGGACGCGGCGAGGTCCAGTTGGTGGTCGAGGATCGGGTACGCGTCCTCGTCGATGACCTCGACCTGGTACAGCTCGTCGACGTCGGCGACGGCCACGCCGGACAGGTCGCGCAGGCAACGGCGACACGGGGACGCCCACGGCGCACGAACTTCACCGCGCACGACGATCCCGTCGTTCATCACGGTCAACACCACGTCGACGTCGATGTCGCCCGCGAGCGCTTCGTGCACCACGTCGAGGTCCGCACCGCTCACCGTCGCGTCGACCGGTCTGGTCACTCCGGGCTGGCGCAGCAGTTCGACGGCGTTGACCCGCAGGTCCCGAATGCCCTTCGTCTCCATCACTCCAAGCTACGACCACACCCGAACGCGCCAACCTCTGTTGTTTCGTCCGGGAGCGAACAACAGAGGTTCGGCGGACGCGGAGGCGTCGACGTGAGCGAGGCCCGGTTCCAGGACGGGGTCATCCTCACGTCATATCGGAACGCAGCGGGACGACGATGCCGACCCGGTACCGGTCAGGCTTCCTGGTCGAAGAAGCCGTGGTGATCGTCGTCCTCGGGGATCGACGCAGCGACCTCCCCGCCGCCGATCGACAGGCGCTGACGACCGGCGTGGACGGTCTTGCCGAGCTTGTCCAGGAGGATCTCGAACGACCCCAACCGCTGGTCGAGGAAGTCCTCGGTCTCGTGCTTGAGTCGACGCGAATCGGCCTCGGCGGTCTCCATGACCTGTCGGGCACGCTGCTCCGCGGCACGCACCACCTCGGTGCGCTGCACCATCCGTTCGGCGCGGACCCGTGCGGCTTCGAGGAGTTCGTCGGCCTCGCGGCGGGTCTTCGCGACGAATTCCTGACGCTCCTTGAGCATCCACCGCGCCTGACGAAGTTCGTCGGGCAGTCGGTTCAGCGACTCCTCCAACAACTCGATGATCTCGTCACGGTCGATGCGCGGCGACGACGACAGCGGCATGGTGGGTGCCGTGGCGACGATGTCGATCGCACGGCGCAACAGCGTCTCGGCGTCGCCGACGTAATTGCTGCCGGCCCCCATCTGGGAGTAGTCGTCGTCGTCGACCACGTCGTCGTAGTCGTGGCCCCGGTCGTCGTGGCGGTGATCGTGTGGTTCGTAGGTCATCGATGCTCAGTTCTGCTCACGGCTCGCCGCCCTGCGGCTCAGTGCCTCGCCCACCGCGGCAGGGACGAGGTGGCCGACCTCGCCACCGTAGTCAGCGATCTCGCGCACGAAACGGCTACTCACGAATCCGAGCTCAGGACGGCACGGAAGATACACGGTGCGGACGTCGGCCACCGATCGGTTCATCTGCGCCATCTGCTGCTCGATCTCGAAGTCGCCGGGCGTGCGCAGCCCCTTCACGATGAAGTCTGCGCCGACCGCAGCCGCAGCCTGGATCGCGAGGCCCGTGTGCTTCTCGATCGACACGCCGTCCAGATGCGCCGTGGCGGCCGTCGCCATGTCGACGCGTGCGTCGACGTCGAACATTCCCGAGGGCTTGGCGAAGTTGTACATCACGGCGACCACGACGTCTCCGAACAGTTCGCTCGCCTGCTCGATCACGTCGAGGTGGCCGAGATGGAGCGGGTCGAAGCTGCCGGGGTACATCACCCGTGCGCGTGCGGAGGGACCGGACATCGGTGATGACGTTAGTTGGCGCTGCGCACGAGGAAGCTCACCCACGCACGTCCGTATCGTTTCGACCGGGTCACCGTCCATCCGTCACGCTCACCGAGCGACCGGCCCGACTCGGCCACCACGAAGTCGGCGCGGATGTTGGCGAGCAACTGGTCCCATCCGTCGAAGTCGTAGGGCGGATCGGCGAACACGATGTCGACGTCGAGCGTCACCGCTGCCTGCATCGCATCGGATCGCATGACCCGGCTCCGGTCGCCCAGGTCGAGGGTGTCCACGTTCTCCTCCAGCGCTTGCAGCGCCTGCCGGTCGCGTTCGACGAACGTGCAGTGCGCCGCCCCACGGGAGATCGCCTCGATGCCCACCGCACCGGTTCCGGCGTAGAGGTCGGCCACCAGCGCACCCTCGAGGACTCCGGCCGAGCCGAGCGCGTTGAACACCGCCTCGCGCACGCGGTCGGTCGTGGGCCTGGTCGACGTGCCGTCGGGCGACACCAGCTTGCGACCGCCGAGTTCTCCTGCCACCACGCGCATCGGGCGCACTGTACGGCCGGCTTCGACACATTCGGGCCACACTGGGCCGATGTTCGCTCCCCCGCCGCAGATCACGTGCATCGACTGCGGAGGTCGTTGCTTCCTGCTCACGCACGCCCGCGAGGACGGCTCGTGGGAGGCCGGTGACGCAGTCGCCTATCGCTGCGAGGACTGTCTGGACCGGTGGGATCTCGTGCTCGAGGACGACGACATCGACAACGACGGCCGCCCCGACTGGTGACGCGACCGACGATGCGGTGACGACACGGCCGCTGATCGTCAGCGTCCGGATTCGAGCGCGATGCGCTTCTTCGTCGCCGCCCAGCCGCAGATCGGGCAGGTGCTCAGATCGTGACGCTTCGCCGGGCAGTGCTCACGACCGAAGTAGATGATCTGGAGGTGTCGGTCGCTCCACGTCGACCTCGGGAACACGGCCTTCAGATCGCGCTCGGTGCGCTCCACGTTCGAGCCGTCGGACAGCCCCCAACGGGCAGCGAGACGGTGGATGTGGGTGTCGACGGCGAATGCCGGCACGCCGAACACTCCACCCATCACCACCGACGCCGTCTTGTGACCGACGCCGGCGAGCGACTCGAGGAAGTCCCAGTCGCCGATCACCTCTCCCCCGGCGTCGACGATCTGATTCGCCATGGTCCACAGGTTCTTCGCCTTGGTCGGTGCGAGCCCGACGGTGCGGATGTGTCCGAGGATCTCGTCCGGGTCGAGCTCCGCCATCTTCTCGGGAGTCGGGGCCACCGCGAACAGAGCGGGCGTGACCTCGTTGACCTTCTTGTCCGTCGTCTGGGCGGAGAGCGCGACGGCCACCAGCAACTGATACGGGCTGGCGTGGTCGAGTGGCACGGGTGGGTCCGGGTACAACTCGTCGAGGATCCGACCGATCCGGTCTGCCTTGTCCTGTCGACGCATCCGGCGAACCTACCTGCCGCGAGCCGGGTCGCCAGGCGGTCGCTCGGCGGTCGGCGCCCATCGGTTCACGGCCGGTTCACGCTCGGCCTCGATGATGGCAGCATGATCCCGTCACGTGCCCTCATCGTCAGTCTCGCAGTCGCCGCCACGGCCACCGTGTCCGCAGTGGCGATCCAACAGTCGGTGTCCGCCGACGTGTCCTCCGGTGATCGACCGGTCCTGATCCAGATCACGCCGTGCCGCCTCGCGGACTCGCGTCCTGCGACCGCCGTGGGACCCCAGGTGGGGAAGATCGGCGCCGGCCAGACCGTCACCTACGACACCGCCGAGGCCACGACCGATTGTGCGGGCCTCATCCCGAGCGACGCCGTCGGCCTCTCGACCAACGTCACGGCGCTCGGAGCAACGGAGTTGTCGTTCCTGACGTTCTGGCCGAGCGGCGCCCGACCGGACTCCTCGTCGTTGAACCCGGCACCCGGAGAGCCACCGACACCCAACGGTGTCGCCACGGGCGTGGACGGTGGAGAGTTCAACGTCTACAACAACCTCGGCGAGACCCACGTCGTGATCGACATCAACGGCTACTACGTGAACCACGACCACGACGACCGCTACGCCAGCGGTCCTTCGACCGCCGGGACGTTCAGCGTCGGTGCCGCCGCCTTCGACGCCTGGGAGTCCGCCTTCGGTTGGAACAAGAGCCTCGACAACGGGAACGGCAACGGGGGTGCCTGGATCACCTCCAACGTCCACGGGGGCGGCGTGATCCCCGGTCTCGCGGCGCCGGTCCAGTTGCCGGACGGAGCGACGATCACCGCGGTGACCGGCTATTTCACCGACGACGCCCCGGCCACTTCGCTGACGATGCAGCTGCGATGCGAGGAGCTCGACGGTGACGTGAAGATCGTGGCGAACGGGAACTCGACCGCAGCACCGTCGAGCGGACAGGACCAACTCGCCATCACCACGGCGAACGCAACCGTGGACAACTCGGTGTGCAGTTACTTCTTCATGGCCGAGTCGGGATCGTGGGCTAGCGTCACCGACGACCTGAAGATCCGAGGCGTGTCGATCACCACGATCTGAGCGACAGCTCGGTCAGTCCAGCCCGAGCCGTTCCCGCAGGAACGTGAAGATCAGTGCCTGCATCGTCGCCTGTTGGGCAGCGTCGGCGGCGCCACCGTGGCCGCCCTCGACGTTCTCCCAGTAGGTGACGTCCTTCCCGGCCGCTTCGAGGCGTGCCGCCATCTTGCGGGCGTGACCGGGGTGCACTCGGTCGTCACGGGTGGAGGTCGTGAGCAGGATCGGCGGGTACTCGGCCTCGGGATCGACCAGGTGGTACGGCGAGTAGCCCCGGAGGTACTCCCAGTCGGCGGGTTCGTCGGGGTCGCCGTACTCGGCCATCCACGATGCACCGGCCAGCAGCAGGTGGTAGCGCTCCATGTCGAGCAGCGGCACCTGGCACACCACGGCGCCGAACAGCTCGGGCGTCCGCACGTACATGTTCCCCACGAGGAGGCCTCCGTTGCTTCCCCCGGAGATGCCCAGGTGATCCGGCGACGTGATGCCCCGGGCGATCAGAGCCCGGGCGACCGCTTCGAAGTCCTCGTACACACGAGGGCGGTTCTCACGCAGACCCGCACGGTGCCAGGCGGGGCCGAACTCACCGCCGCCTCGGATGTTGGCCAAGGCGTAGACGCCACCGTCGCCCATCCAGGAGCGGCCGATGACGGCGGAGTATGCCGCGAGTCGCGGCACCTCGAAGCCTCCGTAGCCGGTGAGCAGTGTCGGGCGTGACCCGTCGGTGGCTGCGAGTGCCTGGTGCGTCCCCACGACGAAGTACGGGACGCGGGTGCCGTCAGCGCTCGTGGCGAAGTGCTGCTCGATCGCCATCGCGTCGGCATCGAAGCGGATCGGTGCCTGGCGCAGCAGTTCGGGCGCATCGGCGTCGCCGACCGACATCACGAAGAGTGTGTCCGGTGTGAGGAAGTCGCTGCCGCTGATCCACACGTCGTTCGACTCCACGGAGTCGACGGCACTGACCGACACGGTCCACACGTCCGGCGCCCCCTCCAGCGGCGCCACCGTCCACTCGCCGTCGACCTCGACCGGCGGTGTCGCGACGTGGATCGAGTTGCGGACGTCGTCCATCACGTTGAGCACGACGAAGTGGCGCGTGCAGGAGTACCCCGCGAGGGCCGAGGTGTCCGTCGGTGTGAACAGCGTCGTCAGCGGCGACGTTCCGGCCAGGAAGCCGTCGATGTCGGCCACGAGCAACGACCCGGACGGGAGGGTGTCCTCGCCGTGAGTGAACTCCGACCGAGGCGACACGAAGATCCAACGTTCGTGGAACCCGACCTCGGCGTCGTCGGGGACGTCGACCTCGACCGGGCGGCCGTCGCGCGTGATCGACGTCCGCGTGGTGAAGAAGTCGGGCGCCCGTTCGAACACGTGGTGCTCGAATCCGGCGACCTTCGACACCGACACGCCCACGGCCACGTCCGACTCGTCGCCTTCGAACACGATCTCTGATTCCGCGATCGGCGTCCCACGCGTCCATCGCCGCACGGTGCGTGGGTACCCGGAGCGGGTGAGGCTGCCGGCGCCGAAGTCGCTGGTCACGTACACCGTGTCGTCGTCGATCCAGGTCAACGACCCCTTGGCAACGGGCCGAACGAACCCGCCCTCGGACTCCGGAACGAACCGCTTGTCGACCAGATCGAACTCGCGTGTGACCGACGAGTCGGAGCCGCCGGGGGACAACTCGATCAGCGCCCGACGCCGGTCCGGGCGGCGGGTGGACGACCCGTGGAACACCCACGACTCCCTCTCCTCTTCGCACAGCGCATCGACGTCGAGGATCGTCTCCCACACCGGATTTCCTGCCCGGTAGTCCGCCCACGTCGTGCGCCGCAGCAGGCCGCGTCGATGTGCGGCGTCGGTCCAGAAGTTGTGGACCATGTCGCCGTGTCGAGAGGGGTAGGCGATGCGATCGTCGGCCTCGAGCACGTCGAGCGTGGACACCCGGACGCGTTCGAACACGGGGTCGAGGAACAGCGTCGACTCCGCTCGTTCGTTGCGCGCTCGCACCCAGGCCAGTGCCTCGTCGCCGAGGACGTCTTCGAGCCACAGGAAGTCATCGGTGTCGGTCACCTCGCCGACGGTACCGATGCCGGCGAGCCATTGCCCCGTCGCCGAATGCGGAGCGACGCATCGAGCCAATGTGCAATCGTGAACGCATGAAACTCCGCTCACTGGCCATCGGCCTCTCACTACTCACGGCCGGCACCGTCGTCGGCGTCTCGACCCAACAGTAAGCTTCTGCGGACATCTCCACCGGAGACAGACCGGTCCTGGTGCCGATCGAACCGTGCCGACTCGTCGACACCCGACCCGGATCGAGCACCGTGGGGCCGAGGTCGTCGCCTCTCGGAACTGCTGACACCATGACGGTGCGGGCCCAGGAGCCCGGTACCAGATGTACCGGCAAGGTCCCCGTCGGTGCCATTTCGCTCTCACTCAACGTCACGACCGTCGGCGCCACCTCGCAGAGCTTCCTCACCATCTGGGCCGGTGGTACGCGACCCGACGCGTCCAGCCTGAACCCCAGCCCGGGCGCACCGCCCACCCCCAACGCCGTCACCGTCGACCTCTCCGTCGACCAGACGTTCGACATCTACAACGATCTCGGCAACGTCAATGTCGTCGTCGACATCAACGGCTACTACGAGAACCACGCCCACGACGACCGCTACTACACCGAGGGCGAATCCGATCACCGCTTCGTCCGGCAGGCCTCGACGATCGATCTCGCACCTTCGTCGTTCCACCCTGTCGACAACGGGTGGGACCTCGGCGCGTTCGACATCGCACGGGTCTTCACGATCGCTGGACGCCGGTGCGCCGTGGCGCCGATCGACGTCTCCGCGGGAACGATCGTCACCGCGGTCGCTGTGAACTACCAGAACTTCGCAGCGTCGACCACGCTTCAGGTGCGGGTCCTCGAAGCCGAACTGCTCGACGACCGACCGATCGGCGGCCGGATCATCTCCGACGCGACCGTCGTGCTGCCGAGCTTCGCCTCCGACCTGACGGTCGGGCTCGCCACGGCCGCAGCCACCGACCCGACCGGAGCGGGCGATGCGGTCGTCCACCACGTCGAGATGTGCACGACGAACGACCGGGTCGCCGTGCACGCAGTGCAACTGACGACCACGTGACCTCGCAGGCATCTCTGGCCGACCGGTTGCTGCGCCGACCCTCGAGCGTCGCCGCCACCGGATTCGCCCTTGCTCGGTGGCTCAGCCCCTGCTGAGGAACGCCTCGTCGCGGTCGCTGAAGATGAGGTCGAGTTCGTCGGCGAGCAGCGGGTGTGTCGCCAGGTCGGGGTCACCGTCGACGATCGCGAACGCCGATGCCCGGGCCTGCTCGACCAGCTTGCGGTCGCGTCGCAACGACGCCAGCTTGAGGTCGCTGCGCCCCTTCTGACTCGTCGACATCAGCGTGCCCTCACCGCGCAGGTCGAGGTCGACCTCGGCGAGTTCGAAGCCGTCCGTCGTGGCGACCAGTGCCTCGATGCGCGGGTTGCCCGCTTCAGGGTCCTCCTCGTTCGGCTGGGTGACGAGCCAGCAGGTCGACGCGTGCTCACCGCGCCCGACGCGACCACGCAGTTGATGCAGCTGCGCGATTCCGAAACGATCGGCGTCGAGGATGGCCATCACCGTCGCGTTCGGCACGTCGACGCCGACCTCGATCACCGTGGTCGCGACGAGCACGTCGGCCCGACCCGACCGGAAACGCTCCATCGCCGCGTGCTTCTCGTCGGGCGGGAGTTGACCGTGCAGCAATTCGAGGCGCAACCCCTTCAACTCGTCGAACGCCAGACGCTGGATCGTCTCCTCGGCCGACGCCACCTCGAGCTTCTCGCTCTCCCCCACCAGCGGACACACCACGTACGCCTGGCGTCCGGCCGCGACCTCGGACCTGATGTCGTTCCACACGCCGGACTCCATCAGCGGGCCGTTCGCCCACATCGTGACGATCGGCGTGCGTCCCGGCGGCAGTTCGTCGAGCACGCTCACGTCGAGGTCGCCGTACACGGTCATGGCCGCGGTACGCGGGATCGGGGTGGCGGTCATCACCAGCGTGTCGGGCATCCGACCGCCGGCCGTCTTGTCTCGCAGTGCCGAGCGCTGCTCCACGCCGAAGCGATGCTGCTCGTCGACGACCACCACTCCGAGGGAGGCGAAGTCGACCTTGTCCTGGATCAGCGCATGGGTGCCGATCGCGATGTCGACCGAACCGTCGGCGATGCCGGCGAGCACCTCCTTGCGCCGCCCGCCCGTGACCTTGTTCGTGAGCAGTTCGATCCTGAGCGGCCGGTCGCCGAACAGGTTGTCGGGGTCGGGGACGGTCACCCCGTCGAGCATCGAGCGCACACTCATCGCGTGTTGTTCGGCGAGCACCTCGGTCGGCGCCATCATCGCACCCTGGTGACGTCCTTCGACCGCCGCGAGCATCGCGGCGATCGCCACGACGGTCTTGCCGGCGCCCACGTCGCCCTGCAACAACCGGTGCATCGGGTGCGGTGCGGCGAGGTCCGCCTCGATCTCGGCGATCGCCCGCGCCTGTGCGCCGGTCAGGTCGTACGGCAGCGCCTCGTAGAAGCGGTCGACGAGCGTGCCGGTCATGACGTGAGCGATGCCTCGCTGGTCGCGTTCCATCGCCCGCTTGCGCAGCACCAGCAGCAACTGGACACGCAGCAGTTCGTCGAAGGCCAGTCGCCGGCGGGCCGATTCCTTCTGCTGCATGTCCTCGGGGAGGTGGATGCCGGCCAACGCGGCGGGCCGGTCGATCATCTTGTTCGAGCGGAGCACGTCGGCCGGAACCGGGTCGGCGATCCCGCGCTCGGCGCAGCGCCGGAGCGTCTCCTCGATCCACCCCGCCATCTCCCACGTGTTGATCTGTGCCTTCTCGCTCTGCGGGTAGATCGGCACGATGCGTCCGGTGCGGTCACCGATCAGATCGACCACCGGGTTCGACATCTGCAGCCCGCCCCGATAGGTGTCGGCCTTGCCGAACAGCGCGATCTGGAGTCCGTCCTGCAGTTGTCGCTCCCGCCACGGCTGGTTGAAGAACACCACGTCCATCCGACCCGACCCGTCGCCGACGTTCACGTTGACCATCGTGCGACGGTTGCGGGTGACGCGTTTGGTGACGGAGCGCACGGTGACGAGCACGAGTGCCTCCTCGCCGGGCACGAGGTCGGCGATACGCGCCTCGTTGCTGCGGTCGACCCACCGGCGCGGGTAGGTGGTGACGAGGTCGAACAGGTTGGTGATGCCGATCCCGGCGAGCGAGGCCTCCTTCTTCGGGCCCACACCCTTCAGCCGGGCGACGGGGATCTCCGCCAGCCCTCGCAACGTGATCGGATCAGCCACGAACACCTCGCCACACGAGCTACTCGACGCCGAAGAGATACGGATAGAGGGGCTGACCGCCGGCGTGGACCTCGACGCCGACTGCGGCGTGGTGATCGCCCAGCCAGCCGGTGATCGAATCGGTCACCGCCGCCGTGGCGCCGTCCCCGGTGATCACGGTGATCAGTTCGGCCTCGTCGCCGACGATCGAATCGAGCAACGCGAAGATCGCGTCGAGCAGGGCCGGCGCGCACGAGACGATGCCTCCGCCCTTCACGATCCCGATCCAGTCGCCCTCGTGGATCTCGCCCACGTCGGCCTTCGTGTCGCGCACGGCCTGGGTGACCTCGCCGGTGGTGACCGAATCGGCCGCCTCGACCATGCGGGCACGGTTGTCCTCGTTCGATGCCTCGGGGTCGTAGACGATGAGGGCGGCGATGCCCTCGGCCATCGACACGGTCGGGACGACCACGACCGACTTCGAGGTCAGGGCATCCACCTGCTCCGCGACCGGGACGATGTTCTTGTTGTTCGGGAGGATGATCACCTGGTCGGCGTTGACGTGCTCGACGGTGTCGAGCAGCTCGGCCGTCGACGGGTTCATCGTCTGGCCGCCGGACACCACGCCCTGCACGCCGAGTTGGGCGAACAACTCGACCATTCCGTCACCGACGCACACCCCGACCACGGCCGTGGTGACCGGGGGGAGCCCCGCCATTCCACCCGCCGGCGCACGACCACCGGTCATCGCGGCCTCACGCATCGCGTGCTCGTCGTCGACCTCCTCGAACAGGTCGCTCACCCTGATCTGCTTGGGTCGTCCCCCCACGTCCAACGCCACTTCGACGGCCGCGCCGATGTCGTTGGTGTGGACGTGACAGTTCCAGATGCCGTCACCGCCCACCACGACGATCGAATCGCCGATCTCGCCCCACCCGGTCTTGAAAGCGTCGATCAGCGGATCGTCGAGGTCCATGAAGTACATGACCTCGTAGCGTTGATCTGCAACGTCGACGACGCCTGCGCCACCGACCTTGCGACTCCCCGAACGGTTCGCTGCGGAGGGCGAGTCGAATGCAGCCGCGACAGCACCGCCGGACCCGTCGTCCTCCTCGGGTTCGGGAAGCGGAACACCGTCGATCACGTGGAGCAGGGCGTCGAGCAGGAGCAGGTACCCCGCGCCGCCCGCATCGACGACGCCTGCCTCCTCGAGCACCGGCAACAGTTCGGGCGTGTGGTCGAGCGACACCTGCCCCGCAGCCCGTGTCGCCCGGGCGACCTCGAGGAGCGTGGCTCCCGCCGTCGCCGACGCCGTCGCTGCATCGGCGCTGTCGCGGACGACGGTGAGGATCGTTCCCTCGATCGGTGTCAGAACGGCCTGGTACGCACCCGCCGACGCCGCCTGCAGCGCCGCTGCGAGCCCGTGTCCGTCGGCGCCCTGCGTCTCGGACTTCAGCGTCGATGCGATACCGCGCAGGACCTGGCTGAGGATCACGCCACTGTTCCCCCGCGCCCCCATCAGCGACCCGTGACTGATCGCATCACACGTCGCCTCGAGGTCGTCTCGCTCCGCTGATTCCATCTCGGCCACGACCGCCTCGAGCGTGCGCGCCATGTTGGTGCCGGTGTCGCCGTCGGGGACCGGGTACACGTTGAGCCGATTCAGCGCACCGGCATGCGCCTTGACGGCGTCACGGAACGTCGACACCACGTTGCGCAACGCTTCGGTGTTGATCCGTTCGAGTGTGGGCACGGGACCGGAGTGTAGGGCGTGCGGTGTCGAGCGGCCCCGCCGCACGGTTGGAGGCACCGATCCCGCCGCTAGCATCTGGTGGCCGTTCAGTTCTGCCCACAGGGGGCAATGAACCGACCATCGCAACACCTGCAGGAGAAGATCATGGCATCGAAGTGTGAAATGTGTGGCAAGGGCCCGTCGTGGGGCATGTCCGTCTCCCACTCGCACCGTCGCACGAAGCGTCGTTGGAACCCGAACATCCAGCGCATCCGGGCGTCGATCAACGGCGGCACCAAGCGCGTCAACGTCTGCACCGGATGCATCAAGTCCGGCAAGGTCGTCAAGGCCGGCTGAGGCCGCCGACGACGATTGCTGCAACGCTGCATTCCATGCAAGGCGTCATCAAGGCATACGACCCCGCCACCGGCGACGGTCTGATCATGTGCGACACCGACTTCGCCGACTACGAGTTGGCGGCCAACGCGCTCGACGGTTCGATCTTCCGGATGCTGCGCCAAGGCCAACGCGTCGTGTTCGACCTCGACGAGGCCGGTCGGGCGACAGGCCTGCACCTCGGATCCGAGGTCGACATGGGCACCCCCGGCCACTGAGTTCGACCCCGATCGGTCCACACGGGGCTGTATCACTGTTTGCGATCGAGACGTACGATCGATCGGTTTTCGTGATGGCTTCATGGGTCTCTGCGATGAAAGCGTTTACATCACGTTCCGCTTTTCATGCCGAGGCCATTCGGTGTTTACGCTGTTGACATCCGTGCACCCTCCGGGTATTCGGACCATCTCAACGGGGAGTCATCGCCATGGCCGCAACCACCACCAATCAACGCCTGCAGCAGTGGGTGGACGAATGGGCGCAGATCATGCAGCCCGACGACGTCTACTGGTGTGACGGCACGGCCGACGAGTACGACCGGCTCGCGCAGACGCTCGTCGACGCCGGCACCTTCACCAAGCTCGACGAGGCGAAGCGGCCCAACAGCTACTGGGCCCACTCCGATCCCGCCGACGTCGCACGCGTCGAGGATCGCACGTTCATCTGTGCCGCGACCGAGGAAGAGGCCGGGCCGAACAACAACTGGCGCGACCCCGACGAGATGCGCGCCGAGATGACGAGCCTGTACACCGGATCCATGAAGGGTCGCACGATGTACGTCGTCCCCTTCTCGATGGGTCCGCTCGGCTCGAAGATCGCGCACATCGGCGTGCAACTCACCGACTCGGCGTACGTCGCCACCAACATGCGGATCATGACCCGCATGGGTCAGGGCGCACTCGACGCCCTCGGCAACGACCAGTGGGTTCCGTGCCTGCACTCCGTGGGCGCCCCGCTCGCCGAGGGCGAGGCCGACGTGCCGTGGCCCTGCGACGCTGAGAACAAGTACATCGTCCACTTCCCCGAGACCCGCGAGATCATGTCGTACGGATCGGGGTACGGCGGCAACGCCCTGCTCGGCAAGAAGTGCTTCGCTCTGCGCATCGCCTCGGTGATGGCCCGTGACGACGGCTGGCTCGCCGAGCACATGCTGATCCTCAAGCTCACGAACCCGCAGGGCGAGTCCAAGTTCATCGCCGGTGCGTTCCCGTCCGCGTGCGGCAAGACCAACCTGGCGATGCTCGTGCCCACGCTTCCGGGCTGGAAGGCCGAGACGATCGGCGACGACATCTGCTGGATGAAGTTCGGCGACGACGGCCAGCTCTACGCCATCAACCCCGAAGCCGGGTTCTTCGGCGTGGCGCCCGGCACCAGTCACGAAACCAACCACAACGCGATGGAGACCCTGTGGGGCAACTCCATCTTCACCAACACCGCTCTCACCGACCAAGGCGACGTGTGGTGGGAGGAGATGACCGAGGAGCCCCCGGCATGCGCCACGGATTGGAAGGGGAACCCCTGGAACCCGGAGATGGAGACGCCTGCGGCCCACCCCAACGCCCGCTTCACGGCTCCCGCGTCGCAGTGCCCGTGCGCAGCACCCGAATGGGAGGACCCGGCCGGCGTGCCGATCTCCGCGATCCTGTTCGGCGGCCGTCGTCGCACGACCGTCCCCTTGGTGACCGAGGCGAACGACTGGGATCACGGTGTGTTCCTGGGTTCGATGATGGCCTCGGAGAAGACTGCGGCGGCCGAGGGTGTCCAGGGCGAGCTGCGGTTCGACCCGATGGCGATGCTGCCGTTCTGCGGCTACAACTACGGCGACTACTTCGCCCACTGGCTGTCGATGAAGGACCGCACCGATGCGTCCAAGTTGCCGAAGATCTTCTTCGTCAACTGGTTCCGGCGTGACGAGGACGGCCGCTTCCTGTGGCCGGGTTTCGGCGAGAACAGCCGTGTCCTGAAGTTCGTGTTCGATCGCTGCAATGGTGAAGGCGAGGTCGTCGACACGGCGATCGGCAAGCTCCCCACCAGGGACTCGCTCGACCTCACCGGTCTCGAGATCGACGACGCCGACCTCGACGCCATCCTGTCGGTCGACACGCAGGGTTGGAAGAACGCGATCCCCCAGATCCGCGACCACTTCGCCCAGTTCGGCGACAAGCTCCCCCACGAGTTGAACGACGCCGTCGACGAGCTCGAGTCCGCCCTCGCCTGACCCCGTTGCCCCACGACTTCGCACCGGCCCCACGGTCGACGTGAGCGACACCCCGCCCCAGAGCGGGGCGATCCTCACGCCACCACACATCCCACCCCCGACGTGAGCCAGACCCCGCCCCAGAACGGGGCGATCCTCACGCCACCACACACCCACCCCCGACGTGAGCCAGACCCCGCCCCAGAGCGGGGCGAACCTCACGTCGGAGGGGGCGCGGTGCACCGGCCCTGGAACGGACGAAGCCCCGGCCTCACGGCCAGGGCTTCGGTCAGTTCTGGTGGCACCGCGAAGGCGCCGGCGTGTCAGGCGTTGTCGAGTTCGAGGACGTCGACGACCTTGCGGCCCTTGCGAGCGCCGAACTTGACGCTGCCGTCGATCGTCGAGAACAGCGTGTCGTCCTTGCCGATCTTGACGTTGTGGCCCGGGTGGAACCGGGTGCCGCGCTGACGGATGATGATCGAGCCCGCGGTGATCTTCTCACCGTCGAACGCCTTCACGCCGAGGCGCTGTGCGTTCGAGTCGCGGCCGTTACGGGTTGACCCGCCACCTTTTGTCTTGGACATGAGTGTCTCCTGGTCTCAGCTCGCCGTGATCGAGGTGATCTCGACCATGTGGTACTTCTGACGATGGCCGTAGCGACGGCGGTACGTCGTGGAGTTCTTGTAGGTGAACCCGTTGATCTTGGGACCCTTGGTCGTAGCGACGATCTTGCCGGCGACCTTGGCGCCCTTGAGTTCGTCGGGGGTGGAGAGCACGGTGTCGCCGTCGACGATCATGACGGGGGTCAGTGCAACAACACTTCCCTCGTCACCATCGAGCAACTCGACTCGGACCTGCTCACCTTGGGCGACTTTTTCTTGCTTGCCGCCTGAAGCGATGACTGCGTACATAGCGACAAGCGATCGTATCGCCCAACTTCCCCACTCCCACCGGGTCGCCCGGGGTCACACGGACCACGCCAGCCGGTGAGTCTCCACCGGCCGCAGGCCGAGGCAGACTCACCGCTGGCGTGTACTGGCGATCAGCAGACCTCGCACGAACCGGTGTCGGCGGCGGGAGCGGCACGGAACTCGACCTTCAGCTTCTTCGAGATCGATCCCGTGGTGACGATCCGCAGCGACTCGGCCATGCCGATCAACTGCGGCGTGATCAGGATCCGGAACTGTTCGTGGCGCAGCCGGCGGTACGGCGCGAGGTTCTTGTTCTTGACGTTGGTGTCGACCGACACCTCTGCGACCTTGCCTCAACCGGTCGGGCGGATGAAGTCGATCGACATCGTGCCGCCCTTCTTCTCCAAGAGCTTCTGCGCCTCGTCGGTGATCTCGATCTCCATGGCCGCAGCGTAGATCTGAGGGCCATCGACACGTCGCGACACATGGTGAAAGACTGGGGAACATGGCGCATACGATCCAGATCACCGTCGACGCGGCCGACCCACGAGGGCTCGGCGCCTTCTGGTGCGAGGTGCTCGGATACCAGGAGCAACCCCCTCCCGACGGCTTCGACGATTGGGATCAGGCCCTCGATGCGATGGGGATCGACCGGTCCGACCCGAATCGAGCCTGTGCGATCGTCGACCCCGACGGTGTCGGGCCACGCGTGTTCTTCCTCAAGGTTCCCGAGGCCAAGACCGCGAAGAACCGGATGCACCTCGACGTCCACACCGATCCCGCTCGACTGCACCTGCGCCGCGATGAACTGGTCGATCTCGGTGCGGTCGTCGTCGAGGAGTTCGACGAGCCCGAGGGCCACTGGATCACCCTGCTCGACCCGGAGGGCAACGAGTTCTGCCTGCAATGATCGCCGACTCTTGCCGACAGCGATCCGATGCCGCGGGTCACTCGAGGAGTGAGTGGTCCACCTTCACACCGCGTCCATCGCAGTCCGGGCAGATCTCGCTGAACTCGGTCAACAGACCCTCCCCGATCCGCTTGCGGGTCATCTCGACGAGGCCCAGTTCACCGATGTCGAACACCTGCGAGCGGGTCTTGTCGCGCGCGAGACCGTCGCGGAGGGCGCCGACGACCTTGGCACGATTCTCACGGATCTCCATGTCGATGAAGTCGATGACGATGATTCCACCGATGTCTCGCAACCGCAGCTGCTTGGCGACTTCGACGGCTGCTTCCATGTTGTTGTGGAAGACCGTCTCCTCGAGGTTCGACTTCCCGACGTTCTTGCCGGTGTTGACGTCGATGACCGTGAGGGCTTCGGTGTGCTCGATGATCAGCGACCCGCCCGAGGGCAGCCAGACCTTGCGGTCGAGGGCCTTGTGGACCTGCTCGTGGACGTGGTGACGTTCGAAGAGCGACAGGCCCTCCTTGTCGGCGTCGTAGAACTCGATGCGGTCGGCCAACTCGGGATTGAACGCCTGGACGTAGTCGCGAACCTCCTCGAAGAGTGCGAAGTCGTCGATCAGGACCCCGCGATAGTCGGTGCTGAACTCCTCGCGGATGACCCTCACGGCCAGTTCGGGTTCGCGTGACAGCAGTGCAGGGCGCTGTGCTTTTGCTGCCTTCTGCTCGATCTGATCCCACTGCTTGAGCAGGATCGTCATGTCGGCCACCAACTCGGCCTCGGTGGCGTTCTCGGCGGCGGTGCGGACGATCAAGCCGTGCTCGTCGGGCTTGACACGGTCGAGGATGTTGCGCAGACGCTTGCGGACGTCGTCGGGCAGGCGCTTGGAGATCCCGTAGGTCTTCGAGTTCGGGATCAGGACGACGAACCGACCGGGAAGCGACACCTCCTGGGTGAGCCGGGCACCCTTGTGCGCGATCGGGTTCTTCGTGACCTGGCACAGGATCAACTGCCGGTTCTTGAGGATGTCCTCGATGCGCGGGTTCTTGCCCTTGACCTCGATGTCGGCCGGGTCGTACTGCACGTCGCCCCGGTAGAGCACGGCATTCTTGGGAGTGGTGATGTCGACGAACGCCGCCTCCATTCCCGGCAGCACGTTCTGGACCTTGCCGACATAGATGTTGCCGTGGATCTGAGCCACGTCATCGGCGGGCCGACTCACGTAGTGCTCGATCAGGTTCCGACCCTCCATGACCGCCACCTGGGCCATTCCCGGGCGCACCTGGACACACATGAAGTAGCGGCCGATCGGCTTGCCGTTTCGCTCGCGGCCCTTCCGCTGCTCGATCAGGGCCTGGTCGTCGAGACCGCTGTCGCGTCCCTTGCCACGGCTCCGACCACGCTTCTTGGCGGGCCCATCCGTCTGGCCCTCTCGAGCACCCTTCTTCGGCGTCGACTGCTTCCCTTCCGCGCCCGATCCGCCTCCCGAACGGCCCTTGCCACCTCGACGTCGACGCTTCGGCCCGTCACCGTCGTCCGCGTCGGCCGGGCGGTCGCGGGCGGGTCCCGGGGGCGGGGCCGACGGGACCGGCATGGTGTCGCCGATCCTCGGCTTGCGCACCAGCGCCCGTTCGGACGCTTCGGCCGACGGCCGTCCTTCGGACATCTTGTCGGGGAGTTCCACGTCGTTGCGGCTGTCGCCGCCCACGGGACCCGCGGCCTCCGCACCGCGCACCCGATCGGGGTCGACGACGCGGTCGGCGGGGACTGCGTCGGACGATTCGGAGGACGAATGCGCGCTCGTACTCTTCGGGGTCGCTGCCCGTTTGGCGACCGCCTTCTTCGCTGCGGCGGGTTCGGCCGGCGCCGTCTTCGATGCAGCCTTCTTCACCGCCGACTTGCGGGTCGCCGCCTTCTTGGCCGGGACCTTCGCGACCGGCGCGTCGTCCGTCGTGGCGTCATCGGGAGCGGCGGACCTGCTCGCAGCGGTCTTCCTGGTCGTGCGCCCGGACGGTGGGGTGGCGTCGGACGTGTGCTCGGCCGCCGCTTCGGTGGCGGAGCCGGTGCTCTGGTCGTTGTCCATGGGTGGTGTCCCTTCTCAGGAGCAGGGCGCGTCGGCGCCGCTCCGTTGCCCGGGTCGGGCCGCACTGCGGGCGGACCCCGGCATTCGTGTTGGTACCGCTGCATCGGCTGATGAGGCGGGTGGTCGGTGCAGACACCACCAGCACCTGGACGCCGGCGTCGGCCGACCAGGGGGTTGATTCGTCGGTGTCGATCACTGGCGCCGCAGCCTACTTGCGCCGACATCTCGGCCGTTGGATGACGCCCGACGTGGGGGCAGTGCAGACATCAGCCGCAACGGGTCAGCGCATCCGTCGCATGTGCACGCTCTGCACCAGACCGAACATCGCGAAGTAGACGATGAGGCCCGAGCCGCCGTAACTGATGAACGGCAGCGGCAGACCCGTGACGGGCATGATCTTGAGGGTCATCCCGACGTTCTGGAAGGTCTGCCACAGCAACATCACGAACACGCCGGCGCACACGTAGGTGCCCAGCAGGTCGCGGGACAGGTGTGCGATGCGCCAGATGCGCACGAGGCAGACGCCGAAGAGGGCGAGCACGGCAGCGCACCCCACGAGCCCGAACTGCTCGCCGATGGCGGCGAACGGGAAGTCGGCCCACATCACCGGAATGTCGCCCTCGTTGGTCAACGGTCCCTTCAACCACCCCTTGCCCCAGAGACCGCCGGTCCCGAGCGCTCGCATGGCGTTGTCGGCCTGATAGGTGTCGCTCGCGTCGACCGCTTCGGGACTCACCAACGCTCGGATCCGTGCGATCTGGTAGGTGTTCACGATGCGACCGACGAAGGCCGCAGCGACGGTGGCGATCGAGAGCAGCGAGATCAGGAAGATGTAGCGCAGCTTCGCGCCCGCCACCAGAAGAACGCCCATCGCGATCGACACGATGACGGATCCCGAGCCGAGATCCGGCTGGAGGATCACGATGACCGCCGGAAGTCCGACGATGAGCAGGCCTCCCAGGAAACGGGCGTAGGACACCTCGTCGCTGCGCTCCTCGGCGAGGAACGCAGCGAGCATCAGAAGAGTGGTGAACTTGGCGAGTTCGGCAGGTTGGACGTTGATCGGGCCGACGTCGAAGTACAGCAGGTCCTCGCCGCTCGCGATGGCGAGTCCGAACAGGAACACGAGGCTCACGATGGTGAGGATGTACAACGAGCGCGACCGCTCCTTCCAGAACTCGTAGTCGGCGCTCATCACCACGACCATCACCACGAAGCCGATGATCGCGAACACGACCTGGCGGGTGGCGTACTGGAACTCGTCGTCGAATCCGGGCCGCGCCCACGTTGTCGAGAAGACGACGAAGCAACCGATGACCGTGAGCAGGATCTGTGCTCCCATCAGGACCCAGTCGATGTTGCGCCTGGGGTCGGCGGGGCTCGCCTTGATGTTGCCGAGCCCGGAGTCGGGCTTGCGCGTGAGGAACGATGCGGTCATGGCCGACCACCACCGTAGACGGTGGGGGTCGGCGCCACGGCCGGGACGGAGCGGGTCGGATTGCTCCCGATCATCACTCGGTCGAACGCTGCTGCGAGAAGCGGCCGGCGAAGCACGCCTGGTCGGTGAGGTTCTTCGGCGGTGCTGCGACGAGGACGTCGGTGTCGAGCGGATCGGACAGCACCACCTCGTCGGCGGGGGCGATCCCCGACAGCTGCAGGAAGATGCACTTCACGACCGGCCCGGCAGCCTGTGATCCGTATCCGGCCTTCTCGAGGTAGGCACTCACCGTGAACGGGCGCTCGGGGTCGACGGAGAACGCACCGAACGCCGAGGAGTCGTTCCACGGATAGTTCTCGGCGCCCTGCGCCGTACCGGTCTTGCCGGCGACGGGAATGGCGGCGTCCGGGTACCCGAAGAAGAGGTTCTCGCCCGTGGTGGAGTGGTAGTAGTCGCTGGTCGTGCCGGGGCCGGTGATCACCCGGCGCAGGCCGCGGACGATCTCGCCACCGATCTCCTCCGACATCGGGACCTGGCGCACGAGGTCGCCACGCAGGTTCGGGTCCTCTGCGAACACGCCCTGAGAGATGTCGGCGAATCCGGGCTCGGCGGCGTCGGGAACGCCGGGTTGGTAGATGGCCTTGATGATCTCGGGCCGCAGCACGAATCCGCCGTTGGCGAGCGTCGAGTACCCGGTTGCCAACTGCAGTGGCGACGCCGACAGCAGACCCTGCCCGATCGCCAACTGGACGTTGTCTCCCGAGTAGTAGTCCCGGCCCTCGTCCTCGGAGATCACACCGAGTTCGGCGTAGCGCGCCTTGAGTTCCTTGTCGGGCACGGTTCCGTCGAACTCGAACGGCAGATCGATGCCCGTGTCGGCACCGAACCCGAACAACCGCAACTCCTCCTGGAGCACCGGCTTGTTGTCGTTCTGGAACATCATCTGTTCGCCGATGCGGTAGAAGAACGCGTCGCTCGACACCGCCAGAGCCGTCTCCACGTCGACGGGCCCGTAGACGCACGGACGGCCCGTTCCCGAGCACGTGGCGTTCTTGAACACGCAACGCACGAGACCCGAGTCGCACCTGTTCTGATCGATCGTGTCGACCATTCGGTACGTGCCCTCGTCGACGTAGTACTCGTTCACGTCGAGCAGGCCCGTGTGCAGTGCGGCGTATGCGACGAACGGTTTGAAGGTCGATCCGAGGTTGTACCGACCCTGGATGGCTCGGTTGACCAGCGTGGACCGATCGGGGTCGGTCTTCACGCTCTCGGGGATGACCTCACCGTTCTCGTCGAACTCGAGAGCACTGACGTCGGTGGCGTCGAACACCTCCTCGAAGACTCCGCCTCCGAGGTCGGACTCGAACCAGCGATTGTCGAAGGTCGGGTAGCTCGCCAGGGCGACGATGTGGCCGTTGTCGTGGTTCTGGACCACGACGGCTCCGGCCGGCGCCTTGTACGGCACCTCTTCGGGGAAGTCGGTGAAGTAGCGCTCCTCGAAGTTCGTCTCGGGGTCGAGCCCGTTCGTGGCCACCTCGGCCTGGCGCAACCTGAGCTGTGATTCGAGGGCCTGTTCCGCGTACTGCTGCTGGTCGAGGTCGATCGTGAGCTGGATGTCCTTGCCGTTGACCGCCGGCACCTCCTCGATCACCCGCACGATGCGACTCGATTTGTCGACTTCGTAGACGACGTACCCGGGTGTGCCGTGCAACTCCTCCTCCATGGAGAGTTCGATCCCGAACTTCCCCACGCGTTCGATCAGCTCGTATCCACGATCGAGGTACTGGTCCTTGGTCTCGGCCGTGATCCGGCCCATGTATCCCACGACGTGGCTGGCGAGTGGCGCGTACGGGTAGACGCGCCGTGAGAGCTCGAGGATCTGCACCCCCGGGAAGTCCTCGACGCGCTCGCGCAGGGCAATCGCCGTGGGTTCGTCGACGTCGTCGGCGACCGGGAGCGGCATCAGCGTGCTGTAGATCCCACTGTCGAACCGCGCTTCCATCTCCTCCACGGGGACGTCGACCCAGCCCGACAGCCGGCGGAAGATCTCGGCGCGATCGTCCGAGCGTCGGACGTAGTCCCAGTCGACGCCCACGGTGAGGACCCGTTCGTTGTCGGCGAGGATGCGGCCCTCGGCGTCGAAGATCCGTCCACGCTCGGGGAGCAGCGGACGGGTCTGACGCTTCGTGGTGTCGACCTGTTCCTGGAGTGTCGACTGCTCGACGGTCTGGAGGAACCACAGCCGTGCCCCGACCAGACCGAACAACATCGTGCCCACGAGTGCGAGCACGCCGAGGCGCGTCGAGCGTTTGTCCAGGGCCATCCGGACAGTCTGCCTGTCACACAACCGCAATGTGGGGCATGGGCGGAAACTTCGTCGTGGCACTGATCACGGGAACCGAACGGTCCGCTCGGGGATCGCCTGGGGTGTCTCGAACGGCCCACGCCGGTGAACGGTCTCAGACGGGCGGGAGATCGGTGGGAGCAGTCCATTCGGGTCCGCGGATCCGCAGACACCAGCGTCCGAGAGGCACGAGCACCGGGCTCATCAACATGGCCGCGATCGCGACGATCGCCACGATCTTGGGCATCTCCGACGGCCACGGATTCTCCTCCCCGATGAAGATCCGCACCACCGGAAGCATCGCCTCGCCGACCGCCGAGCCGATGGCGACGAAGATCGCGTGGAGCCACCACTGAGGGTCGGCTGCGATCAACGCGAGAAGTCCGGCGACGACCCCGGCGAGCGTGAACGCGATCGCCGTCGACCCCACCGGAGTGCCCTCTGCCAGGTCGTACATGATGCCCAGCGTGAATCCTGCGACCGCTCCTCGCTCCGACCCTCCGGCCGCACCGGCGGCGGCGACGAGCGCCAGCACGACCTGGACGACGACGCCCGACACCTGGATCTCGATGAACACGGTTCGCTGCAGAGCCAGCATCACCATGCCGACGGGGATCAGTCGGATCAGCGAGCTGCGAACGATCGCCGCGAGCATCGGCGACCGGTCACTCCCCTGCTTCCGACAGCGGCCGGAAGAGCACGACGCGGACGAAGTTCAACTTGTCCAGGTCGGCGTTCAGTTCGATCTCCAGGAGCGGACCCGCCACGCCGGGACGGTCGGCACGGTTGATCACGCGACCGACGGGGATGTTCGGCGGTGCCGGGCTGTCGGACGGACCGGCCGTCTCGACGAGGTCACCCTCCTCGAGCACGGCAAGCGACGGGATGTCCTGGAGGAAGCGGATCTGGGTCAGCTTGCCTGCGCCACGACCTTCGAGGACGCCGAACTCCTTCTCGAGTTGTTCGGGAATCAGCTCGACGATCGTGGTCGTCGTGGTCTCGGTGGGTTCGACCGGGTTGCCCTCGGCATCGGTGGTCGGCGGTTCGTCCTCGTCGGGGATCACCGCGGGCGGAAGATCCACGACGTCGGGCGACACGACACCCGGCTCGGGCAGGTCACCGGCCTGGGGAAGGTCGGGATCGGTTTGCTCGAAGACGTCGGCCGGCGTCGTCCCGCCGGGGGCGTCGGACTCGTCGGCGACCGTGTCGGTGGGATCGACCTCGACCGACGTGTCGGACGGAACGGAGTCCGGCGCGTTCGCGGCGTCGACCTCGTCCTGCGCCAACTGCTCGTTCTCCTCGGGCGTATTCCCGGACGGGGTCGTGCCGGAGGTCGCCGCGTCGTCGAGCGATCCGTCGTCGAGCGAACTCGTCTCGCCCGTGCCGCCGAGGATCTCGACGGCGATCGAGTAACGCGGGTCGGTCACGAGCATCACGATCGACGTGGTCGTGCTGACCCGGGTGATCTTGCCGATCAGTCCGGCCTGGTTGACGACCGGCATGCCCACGGCGATCCCGTCGTTGCTCCCCTTGTTGATCTCGACGGTCTGGTCGATGTTGTTCGTCGCCCCGCCGACGACCTGTGCCGTGGCGGTTGGGAATCCAGCGAGGGACGGCAGGTTCTCGAACGCGAGCAGGAGGTTGTAGTCGATGATGCTCGCCTCGGCGGCCGCCTGTGTACCGCGCTGACGGTCGATCTGATCGAGCAACACCTGGTTCTCGGTGACCAGATCGTCGTAGTTGTTGTAGGCGTTCCAGCCGCGTTGGACCGGGTTGGTCACGACGTCGGCAGCCCGTTCGACCGGTGACATCGCCTGCGAGAACCCGTCACGCACCGTGTCGAGGACCGGGTTGCCACGCAGATCGAGGGTGAGCAGGAGCACTGCGGTGAGGAGCAGCGAGATGATGACGCGGCGGCGACCGACGGTGTAGATGGCCATGATGTGAGAGGGACCCCGTGACGGGGTCGGGTCAGTCTTCGCCGCCCATCGACATGAGGCCGCGCATCGCGTCGATGTTCTCGAGGGCGCGACCGGAGCCGATCACGACGCTGTACAGCGGTTCGTGGGCGATCTTGATCGGCATGCCGGTCTCGTGGGTGAGTCGTTCGTCGAGGCCGCCGATGAGTGCGCCGCCACCGGTGATGGTGATGCCGTCCTCCATGATGTCGGCTGCGAGTTCCGGAGGGGTCTTGTCGAGTGTGGTCTTCACGGCGTCCACGATGGCAGAGATCGGCTCGGCCAGGGATTCACGGACGTGTTCGGTGGTCAGTTGGATCGTGCGAGGCAGACCCGAGATCAGGTCGCGTCCGCGGATGTCGGCGGTGAGTTCCTCCTCCAGCGGCCAGGCCGAGCCCATCTGGATCTTGATCTCCTCGGCGGTGCGTTCACCGATCGCGAGCGAGAACTCCTTCTTCACGTACTGCAACACCGCTTCGTCGAGTTCGTCGCCCGCGACGCGCACGGACTGGGCCGTGACGATGCCTCCGAGCGAGATGACCGCGACCTCGGTCGTGCCACCACCGATGTCGACGATCATGTTTCCCGACGGCTCGTGGACCGGGAGGTCGGCGCCGATCGCAGCGGCCATCGGCTCTTCGATGATGTGCACCGGCTTGCGCGCGCCCGCGTACTCGGCGGCGTCCTGCACGGCTCGCTGCTCCACGCCGGTGATGCCCGACGGGACGCAGATGACCATGCGGGGCTTGGACCACTTCGAGGCGTGCACCTTCTGGATGAAGTAGCGCAACATCTTCTCGCACACCTCGAAGTCGGCGATGACGCCGTCCTTCAACGGGCGGATCGCCTTGATGTGGTTCGGCGTGCGACCCATCATCCGCTTCGCTTCGAGGCCCACGGCGACGGGGCGGCCGTCGTTGACGTTGATCGCCACGACGGACGGTTCGTCGAGCACGACGCCCTGACCGCGCACGTAGATGAGGGTGTTGGCAGTACCGAGGTCGATGGCGAGGTCACGCCCCAGACTGAGTGGGTTGTTGCGGGCCATGTACTGGCCGTCCCTTCGCGAGCTGTGTGGTCAGGTCGTGACGGGCGATCCCAACGATGCTGCGCCCTGCCTGAATGCCGAAATCCAGATGATGTCCGAATCTAGTGGGACCCGACGGAAGCGTTGCCCCGTCCGGTCCGAATGTTACAGATTCGGGAAGAAGATCCCGATTTCGCGTGTGGCGGAGTCGAGCGAGTCGCTGCCGTGGACCAGGTTCTCCGTGAAGAGGATGCCCAGGTCGCCGCGGATCGTGCCGGGTGCTGCGTCGCGCGGGTTGGTCGCACCCATCATGTTGCGCACCACCTGCCACGTGTCCTCCGGACCCTCGACGACCATCGCCACGACCGGTCCGCGGCTCATGAACTCCACGAGTTCGCCGTAGAAGCCCTTGCCGACGTGCTCCTCGTAGTGCTTCGCGAGGGTGTCGGCGTCGAGCTGGCGCAGTTCCATCGCGACGATGTCGAGGTTCTTCGCCTCGAAACGCGAGATCACCTCGCCGGCGAGCTTGCGCTCCACCGTGTCGGGCTTCAACAGGACGAGTGTGCGATCAGACATGGCCCTGCACGCTACCGATGCATCCGGTTCGTCAGACACCGATGCAATCGGTGTCAGACGTCGTTCACCCGGCTGTCGACATCGGGCCGATCCGGGTGATCGGTGTCGCGATCGGTGTCGGTGTCGCGATCGGTGTCAGACGTCGTTCACCCGGTCCCGAGCCGCGGACTCGATCCGTCTGGAGGATTTCGAGGACCCGGTCACGAAAGCCAGCGAGATCATGCCGTTGTTCGACGAGCGCACGGGCGGCGGCCAACCGGCGTCGCCGACTGCGTTCGTTCGCGTCGTGCGGGTAGAGGTCGCTGAGCTCGGTTCCAGCGATGTCATGACCGACGATCTCGACGATTCGCCTCACGTCTGCACGCGAGTGCACGTCGGGCCCTGGGGCACAGGCGAGTTGCGCCGCGAGAGCGATCGACTCGATGTCGCATGTCAGATCGGCAACTCCGGACTCGGAACCCTTGGCGGCAGGGTCGACGAAGCGGAGAAACGTCGAGGGGTCCGGGCCGAAACGCTCGTGGACGTAGTCGGTGCACAGCCATGGGAACCGAGCCCTGTCGACGGCGCCTGACAGACCGGACCATGGATAGTCGATGAGCGGCCGACTCCAACCGAGATCGCGCGGGTTGGCGTTGATGTATCGGAAGAGCCAGTCCAGATGACTCTCACGTACGACGAGTACCGAGTGGAATCGACCCCGGAAGATCGCCCCGTCGACGCCTCTCCTCACATTCACCGCCTTCGTGAACGTCGACATCAGCCACTGCATCGCCGACGACAGGGCACTGTCACGTGAACGAACGAGGAGGTGGAGGTGATTCCCCATGAGGCAGAACGCATGCACCTCGATCCCGAATCGAGCGTCGAGATCCCCGATCAATCCGAGTGCCAGCAGCCGATCCTCGTCGTCGCGGAACACGAGTCGACGTCCCGCTCCGCGATGCATCACGTGGTGCCAGGCACCGGGTCCGTCTCGTCTCGCTGGTCTGCCCATACGCCACATCATGACGAGGGGGTACTCCACGGTTGACGAGGTCGGTGTGGACCGCAGGTGATCGACGTCTCGGTGATCGACGTCTGACACCGATGGCCGCGATGGCCGCACGGTTGACGAGGTCGGTGTGGACCGCGGGTGATCGACGTCTGACACCGATTGCCGCACGGGTGGTGCCTTCGGGGTGCGGGTGATCGGTGTCGGACACCGGTGCTCCCACGCAGCTCGAGACCGCGCTGGCGTCATCGGCTCCCGGACTCAGGCGTTCAGTTGGCGCGGCGGAGCAGGGTGGGGCGGGCGGCGCCGGCGGTGTAGAGGCTGCCGGTCACGAGGATGGCGTCGTCACCATCGGCGTACTCCAAGGCGCGGAGGCACGCGGACTCCACGGTGTCGAACACGACGACGTTGTCGCAACCGAGCTCGTCCGCGGCGCGGGCGATATCGGACGCCGCGACCGCCCGAGGGGTCGGTGCCGTGGCCACCAGCACGAGATCGAACTCGTCGGCACGCAGGGCCGCGAGCATCTCGGCGGGATCGCGGAGGGTGCCCACGACGAGGATCCTGCGACCCTCCGGATGGAAGTCCCCGAAGAACACCTCGGCACACGCGTCGGCGCCGAACGGGTTGTGCGCACCGTCGAGGATCGTCAACGGTTGACGGCCGAGGATCTCGAAGCGCGCCGGCATCACGACCTCGCCGAAACCTTCGTGGACGACGTCCTCGGGGAGCGGCGCCGCGAAGAAGGTCTCGACCGCCGCCAACGCAACCGCTGCGTTATCGCCCTGGTGTGCGCCGTTCAGAGGCAGGAACACGTCGGTGTAGATCGTGGTCGGGGTGCGCAGGTCGAGCAGTCGGCCGTTGACCGCCAGCGCGTTGCTGGTGACGGCGAAGTCGTCACCGCGCACCAGCGATGCCGCTCCCCCGGCCTGTTCGAAGATCTGGATCAGTTCGGGCCTCGTCTCACCGATGATCACCGCGCTTCCCGGCTTGACGATGCCCGACTTCTCCCGGGCGACGTCCTCGAGCGACGGTCCGGCGAACTCGTTGTGGTCCATTCCGATGTTGGTCACCACGGCGACCTGCGACTGCACGATGTTGGTGGCATCCCACCGACCGAGCAATCCGACCTCGACCACCATCACGTCGACCGCGATGTCGGCGAACCAGCGGAACGCGGCTGCCGTGAGGATCTCGAAGTACCCCGGGTCCTGACCGACGAGCGGCGCCACCTCGGCGACCGCCTGGATCTGCTCGGCGAGTTCCTCCTCGGTGATCGACTCGCCGTTGCGACGGAATCGCTCGGTCACCGACTCGAGATGCGGGCTCGTGTAGGTCCCGACCGTCAGACCCTGCGCAGCGAGCAGCCGCGAGATCATCTGGACCGTCGAACCCTTGCCGTTGGTTCCGGTGACGTGGATGACCGGGGCGCTCAGGTGCGGATCGCCGAGCGCCCCGCAGATGGCCAGGATCGGCTCGATCGACGGCGAGTCGATCCGGCCCGTCTTCTGATACGACATGTGCTCGTCGAGATACGCGAGCGCGGCCTGGTAGTCCATGATGTCCTGTCGGAGGTGGGGGTGTCCGTGCTGGTGTCCGGCACCGCGAGGGACGGTCAGGAGGCGGCTTTGCGCTGGCGGGGCACCTTGCGGGGGACGAGCGTCGGGATGACCTTGTCGGTCACCGACTCGGCGTCGATGACGACCTTGCCGATGTCGTTGCGGCCCGGGAGGTCGTACATGGTCTCGAGCAGGACCTCTTCGAGGATCGCCCGCAAACCGCGGGCTCCCGTCGCCCGCAGCAGCGCCTGATCGGCGATGGCCGACAGACCGTCCTCGGTGAACTCCAATTCGACGTCTTCGAAGCTGAAGATCTTCTCGTACTGCTTGACCAGGCTGTTCTTGGGCTCGGTGAGGATCGACACCAGCGCTTCCTTGTCCAGGCTGCGCACGGCACCCACCATCGGAAGCCGGCCGATGAACTCGGGAATCATCCCGAACTTCACGAGGTCCTCCGGAAGCACCTGTGCGAAGAGTGCGCCGGGGTCGCGGTCGACGTGGCTGCGCACGGTGTGGTTGAAGCCGACACCCTTCTGACCGATCCGGTTCTCGATGATGTCGTCGAGACCGGCGAACGCACCGCCCAGGATGAACAACACGTTGGTGGTGTCGATCTGGATGAACTCCTGGTGCGGGTGCTTGCGTCCGCCCTGCGGTGGAACCGACGCCTGCGTGCCCTCGAGGATCTTCAGCAGCGCCTGCTGCACTCCCTCACCCGAGACGTCGCGGGTGATGGAGGGGTTCTCGCTCTTGCGCGCGACCTTGTCGATCTCGTCGATGTACACGATG
The DNA here is from genome assembly GCF_039969435.1 of Ilumatobacter sp. Classification (GTDB taxonomy): domain Bacteria; phylum Actinomycetota; class Acidimicrobiia; order Acidimicrobiales; family Ilumatobacteraceae; genus Ilumatobacter_A. Next base: position 72,705 of record NZ_JBDVNU010000036.1, on the reverse strand, counting down.
CCCGTCTCGGCTCGCTTCACGTCGAAATCGGCAGCCTGGATGAGCTTGAGCAGGATGTTCTCGACGTCCTCGCCGACGTAGCCGGCCTCGGTGAGGGCCGTGGCGTCGGCAACGGCGAACGGCACGTTGAGTTGGCGGGCCAGTGTCTGTGCGAGATGGGTCTTGCCGCAGCCGGTGGGGCCGAGCAGGAGGATGTTCGACTTGGACAGTTCGACCTCGTCGCGCCGACCGACCGTCGACTCGTTGTCGGCCTGGTGCTGGATGCGGCGGTAGTGGTTGTACACCGCCACGGAGAGGATCTTCTTCGCGTCGTCCTGGCCCACCACGTAGTCGTCGAGGAACGCTCGGACCTCACGCGGGTTCGGGAGCGACTCGAAGTTGACGTCGGCGGTCTCGGTCAACTCCTCTTCGATGATCTCGTTGCAGAGGTCGATGCACTCGTCGCAGATGTACACGCCCGGGCCGGCGATCAACTTCTTGACCTGCTTCTGGGACTTGCCGCAGAAGGAGCACTTGAGGAGTTCCCCGGTGTCGCCGAATTTCGCCACTGTCGATTCTCCTCACATCGTCTTTCGTCGTTCCGTGCCCCGACACGAACGACTGTCCATCATGCAACATCCCGGTCGCCCGGGTGGGGACCATTGCGTGCACACCCCGTGCGGGGTGTCGAGCCCGCTCAGCGGATGGGACCGGCGCGGTCCACCGCTTCGCGGGAGTTGATCACCTGGTCGATGATGCCATATTCCAGCGCCTCGTGCGCTTCCATCACGAAGTCGCGGTCGGTGTCCTTGTGGATCTTCTCGATGGACTGTCCCGTGTGCTCGGCCAGGATGCCGTCGAGGATCTCGCGCATCCGCATGATCTCCGAGGCCGCCAGTTCGAGGTCGGTCACCTGTCCGTAGCCGACCTGGCCCGACGGCTGGTGGAGCAGCACCCGGGCGTGCGGCAGCGCCAGACGCTTGCCCTTCGTGCCGGCGGCGAGCAGTACGGCTGCGGCGGACGCGGCCTGGCCGAGACAGATCGTGGCGATGTCGTTCTTGATGAACTGCATCGTGTCGTAGATCGCGAACAGCGCCGTGATGTCACCGCCCGGGCTGTTGATGTAGATGTTGATGTCCTTGTCGGGGTTCTCCGACTCGAGGAAGATCAACTGAGCGGAGATGAGACTGGCGACGGTGTCGTCGACCGGCGTCTGCAGGAAGATGATGTTCTCCTTCAGCAGGCGACTGTAGAGGTCGTACGCACGCTCGCCGCGAGCGGTCTGCTCGACGACGTTGGGCACCATGTAGTTGGTTGCTTCGAGATCCATCAGGCTTCGTCCTCACTCGTTTCGTCGGTGGCTTCGGTGGTTCCGGCTTCGTCGTTTGCCGCATCGTCGGTTGACGCGTCGTCGGTCGCTGCGTCGTCGTCCTGACCGGAATGATCGTGATCGTGATCGTGATCGCCGATGAGGAGGTCGCGATCGATCTCGGTGCCGTTCTCGTCGACGTACGTGGCGCCGTGCACCAGCACGTCGAAGGCCTTGGCCTTGGTGATCTGGGCGACCAGTTCACTCACGGCATCGTTCTGCTCGTAGGCCTTGCGGATGTCCTTGGCCTTCTGCTGGTACTGCATCGCCAGGCGTGCGTACTCACGCTCGAGTTCGTCGTCGCCGACCTCGATCTTCTCCGCGACCGCGACGGCGCGCAGCGCGAGATCGACCTTCACGGCGATCTCCGACTGCCCTCGCATCCCTTCGACGAAGCTCGCGGGATCCTGACCCGTGGCCTGCATCCATTGTTCGAAGTCGATGCCCTGCGCCTGGAACTGCTGGATCGTGCCCTGCACCCGCTGGTTCAGGTCGGAGGAGACCATCGGCTCGGGGACGTCGATCTCGACCAGGGCGGCGAGGGCGTCGTTCAACTTCGTGCCGGCCTGCTGACGGGCTGCGCTGAGCTTGCGATCGGCGAGGGACTCACGGATGCTCTGTGTCCACGCCTCGACCGTGTCGAACTCGCCGACGTTCTCGTCGACCCACTCGTCGGTCAGTTCGGGAAGCTCACGGGTCTGGACGGACTGCACCGTGACCGTGAAGTCGGCTTCGTCCTCGGTGCCCTTGGGCGTGGAGGAGAACTCGAGCACGTCACCGGCGGACGCACCGACGAGATGGGAGTCGAAGTCGTCGGTGACCCAGCCCTTGCCGATCTCGTAGGACCAGTCCGACGTGTTGAGCCCGGCGACTTCCTCGCCGTCGCGGACGACGTGCATGTCGAGCACCACGAAGTCGCCCTCGACCGCAGCCCGCTCGACGGTGTCGAGCGACGCATCACGCGCCAGTTCCTGCTCCTGCGCTGCGAGGATGTCGGACTCCTCGACCTCGACCGAGGGGAGTTCGACCCGCAGCGTGTCGTACCCGGTCACGGTGATGATCGGACGCACCTCGCAGATCGCCTCGAACTCGACCGGACCCGATTCCTCGCCTTCGGTGATCTCGATCTCGGGGGTGGCGATCAGGTCGACGTCGTTCTCGCGAACGGCCCGGGAGAGGTACTCCGGGACTCCGTCGCGCATCGCCTGCTCCCGGGCCGGACCCATTCCGACACGGGCCTCGAGCACCTTGCGCGGCACCTTGCCGGCACGGAAGCCCGGCAGGTTCACCTCCTTGGCCAGCAACTTGAACGCCTTGTCGATGTCCCGGTCGAATTCCGCCTCGTCGACCTCGACGTAGACCTTGACCTTGTTGTCCTCGAGCACTTCAACCGAACTTTTCACGGAGGCCGAGGCTATCCCGATTGGTTCGACCTCAGACCGGACCACGACAAGCCCGCCGGGAACCGCCGGAACTCGGACTTCGGGCGGGAGGATGCGTTTCGGTGTGCCCATCGGGCAGAATGGTCTCGATGGAGTACTGGAAGCCGCACAAGCTGGCGTCGCCGCACGACGGCCAGATCTCGTTGAAGATGAACGACAGGGTCGTGAGCACGGCCGAGATCCGCGACGTGCCGATCGGAACCGAGGGCAAGGTCATCCTGGCGAACGGCTTCAACTGGCTGCGGTACCGGGTGCTGTTCGAGAACGGCGTCGAGGTCGGCGACTGCGATCACCGCAACATCGAGGCCACCGGTCGCACGGCGAAGCGGATCGCCAAGGCCGAGGCCAAAGCCAACCGCTGACGACCATCCGCCGACGGGCCGCAGCGACCGGGTCGTCCGGGCGATCATGTGCGGAGCAGACCGTCGGGCCGACGGGTCGGGCGACGTGTGCTCCGTCAACCGGAGATGATGTCGAAGAGCAGTGCGGCGTCGAGTGCCGCCGTGTCCCGACGCCGAGAAGGACGGTCGGTCGTGGCTGAACCTCACGCATCCTCGACCGGTGTCGAGTGGACGCGATCGTCAAGATCCGATCAAGTGTGATGCCGCGTGCCGCTGGATCAGCGCGCCCGCAGTTCCTTGCGCAGGATCTTGCCCGCGGCACTCTTCGGGATCGCTTCGACGACCTCGAGCAGTTGGATCTGCTTGTAGCTGACGAGGTGCCGCCCGACCAGTTCCTGGATCTCGGCCAGCGTGACCGTCTCACCGTCGACCGCGGTGACGAACGCCTTGGGCACCTCGCCCGCTTCGTCGTCGGGCACGCCGATGACGGCGACGTCGGCGACCTTGGGGTGCGTGATGATCAGTGCTTCCAGCTCCGCCGGCGCGACCTGGAACCCCTTGAACTTGATCAACTCCTTGAGCCGGTCGACGATCGTCATGTGGCCGGCCTCGTCGATGATCGCGACGTCGCCCGTGTGCAACCACCCGTCGGCGTCGATCGTCGCGGCCGTTGCCTCGTCGTTGTTGAGGTAGCCCTTCATCACCTGCGGGCCGCGCACCCAGAGCTCACCGCGCCCACCGACGCCCTGGTCCTCGCCGGTGTCGGGGTCGACGACGCGACTCTCGGTGTTCGACACCGTCACACCGCTGGTTCCGGCGCGGAACTGGCCTTCGACCGTGCAGTGGCTGACCGGCGACAGCTCGGTCATGCCGAAGCCCTGCACGACCTCGCAGCCGAGTCGGGCGCCGGCCTCGACGGCCAGTTCGGCACCGAGTGGCGCTGCGCCGGAGAAGATCTGGCGGACCGACGACATGTCGTACTGGTCGACGACCGGGTGCTTGGCCAGGCCGAGGATGATCGGAGGCACCGCGAAGAAGCGGGTGATCTTCAGGTCCTGCACCGCCTGGAGCGCTTCGACCATGTCGAACCGGGGCATCGAGATCACGGTCACGCCGTTGGCGATCAATCCGTTCATCAGGACCTGCATGCCGTAGATGTGGAAGAACGGCAGTGCGGCGAGGGCCACCTCGTCGTCGGTGTAGAGGATCGCGTGCTGCACCTGCTCGATGTTCGCCACGAGGTTGCGGTGGGTCAGCATCACGCCTTTGGGGAGCCCGGTCGTTCCCGACGAGTACGGCAGGACCACCGTGTGCTCGGACGCGTCGACCGCGACCTGCTCGATCGGGTCGCCGAAGACGTCGGCCATCGCCGTCGTGCCGTCGGCTGCGTCACCCATCACGACGATCTCGGTCACGTTCGTCCCCTCGATCGCGAGTCGCGCGACGTCGAGGAACATCGGGACCACGAACAGCATCGTGGCTCCGGCGTCCTGAAGTTGGTGTCGCACCTCCTCGGCACCGTAGGTCGGGTTGATCGTGGTGACCGCTCCCCCGGCGACGGCGACGCCGTGGAAGACGACGGCGTACTCGGGCACGTTCGGTGCCATCAACCCGACCACCGTGCCCGGCGCGACACCCTTCTCGGCGAGACCGCCGGCGAGTGAGTGGATGGCGGCGCTCAGCTCGGCGAAGGTGAAGGAACTCGTGCCGGCGGCGTCGCGGATGGCGACACGGTCGGGCATCTCGGCGGCCCTGCGCAGCACGTGAGCGCTGATCGCCACGTCGGGGATGTCGACATCGGGCAACGGACTCTCGTGGATGATGGTCACGGAGCACGACAATAGATCAGACGCCGAGGGCGCCGAAACCGTGCACCCCGAACGCCGTGCGGACTCTGCTCAGGACCCGGCGGACGCTGCCCACGGCAGTTCGCAGGCTTCGCCCGTGACCACGGTCTCGCTCACGATCGCATTGCGGTGGGCCCCTGCCGCCCACGATGGGAACACCGCCGAGTAGAGCCCGCTCCCGCCGGCGACGAACAGCACGATGTCATCGGGTCGCCGCACGGCATGGATGACATCGGCATCGTCACCGGAGCGGATGAAGCCGGTGTTGATCGACCGGAGGTGTCCTCGCGTGTTGACAGCCGTCCGCTGCAGCTCACGTTGGACGTCGGCTCGCGTCAGCCCGGCGTCGGCGAGTACCTGCGCGTGCTCGGGGTTCAGCGCAACAGCCACGGCTCCCCCGCCGAAGTTGGCGTTGTTGGAGCCGGTGTTGGCGATGACGGCGGCGAGCGCACGGAGAAGTCGGGCGGGTGAATCCGGATCGTCGGCGTCGTTCGTGAACACGACGGAATGTGGCGCCTCGGCCCCGAGGACCGTCACCACCGACTCGTCGGCGGCGTGACCCCTCGAGGCGGCGAGAGATTCCCAGGGCGACGCGGCCTCGTCTTCGGCCAGGCAGAAGCCGAACTTGCCGGGATGGCCGAGCAACGCCATGTCGGACACGCCAGGGCGGGCGTCGCCGATGTTCATCATGCACAACCGCACGGCCCGCCCGATCGAGGCGTTGGCACGGTGTCCGGGCCCGAGGGCACCGAATCCTGCGGCGATGTCGCAGTGTCTGACGACCGGACCGTTGACGATCGTCAGCGGCGCGGTCGAGTGCGTGGTCGCCTGCATCTCGGCGAGGTCGAACTCCGGTTGCAGGATCGCCCGGATCGCCGCCACCACCACCGGCATGTGATCGGCGAGGCAACCGGCCATCACAGCGTTGGTCGCGATCTTCTCGACGGTGGCCGCTCCCCCGCCGGGACCCATGGAGCCGAGGTCGAGGTCGGCGTCGAGACCCGACGAGAGCACGAGGCGGGCGACGCGCTCGGGAGTCGGGATCACGACGGGAAGCCCGTCGGTGCAACTCGAGTCGTGGAGCAGCTCGAGAGCTGCTGCCTCGTCGTCGGCTTCGAACATCATGAGCCCGGCGTCCCGGGTGCGTCGCCCACCGGGCTGTTGTCCGCCGCGACCAGGCCGCGCAGCACCCCGACGATGCGCACCGCGACCGAGTCGGCGACGGCGCCCATCGCGTCGTGCCCCGTTCCCGCCACCGGATGGGGCAGGCGCAGGCGAGGGAGGTCGGGCATCCCCGCCGATGCAGCGACGGAATCGCCCTGCAACCAGAACTGATCGGTCACGAGGGCCACGGCGGGAACACCTCGGCGAGCTGCTTCGATTCCGTCACGCACGGTGCCGGACGTGCAACTCCCTCAATGCCCGTAGGCCGCGACGACCGCCGAGCAGGAGTCGGCGATCGTCGAGAGATGCTCGGGAGACGCGAGTGCGCTCGCGTTCCCCTTGTCGAGTCGGATGAACGAGACGCCGGGGAGCTCGTGCGACAGTGCCGCCTCGACGTGGTCGAGGAATGCGACCGAGTCGGGAAATCCGTTGGCGAACAGGGCGACCGTCTCGCCGTCGCCGAGTTCGGCGGACAGGTCGTAGGGCTCGATCGCCCGGCTCGGCACGCCACGTGGATCCAGGAACTCCATGCGCCGAGTGTCGCGCGCCCCGTGGACGACGAGCGAGACGCTGCGCATGCCGTGTCGGTCGCGCTGCGGCGTGAGACGGCGACGTGGCGGTTCAGGACGTGGCGGTCAGGCAGCCGCCGCCACGTCGGCCCGCCAGCCGGGCCGACCGAACACGTGGCGCAGCTTGTTCCTCCAACCGGTTGCGGTGCGTACGTCGCGGGCGATGTCGACGAACTCGTGGTAGCCGATGCGGATCGGATTGAAGGAGTCGACGTTCTTCGTGAGCCCGTACTTGATCCTGCGCACCTCGGGTTCGAACGTTCCGAAGATCCGGTCCCACACGATGAGGATGCCGCCGTAGTTCTTGTCGAGGTACTGCGGGTTGGCGCCGTGGTGGACCCGGTGGTGCGATGGCGTGTTGAAGACCGCTTCGACCGGTCGGGGCAGCTTGTCGATCGCCTCGGTGTGGATCCAGTACTGGTAGAGCAGGTTGAGCTGGCCGGCCTTGACGACGTGGTGAGCGGGAATGCCCAGCAGCGGCATCGGCAGAAAGGCCCACGCCGTGAGATAGCTCGACCATGGCTGCCGAAGAGCCGTCGACAGGTTGTAGCGCTCGCTCGAGTGGTGTGTGACGTGGTTCGCCCAGAGCAGGCGCACCTCGTGCATCCACCGGTGGTCCCAGTAGTAGAGGAAGTCCCACGCCACCATCGCGACGGGCAGCGACCACTTCGTGGCACCGATGTTCGCCAGCCTTCGCTTGAACACGTACGTGTTCATCGCCCCGATGGCGCCGGCGAATGCCAGGTTCACGACGATGTTGCCGCCGAGCATCGTCAGGCTCGCCCGCGTGTCCCGAGGTTCGTAGCCGACCGGCACCAGAGGGTCGGCGGGCAGCGACGGATCGGACAGTTCGTCGCGCGTGGCGTCGTCGAGGTCGCCGTCGGTTCGCAGGTCACGCCGTGCGAGCACGCGGGACTCCCACATCATCGTCCCGACGAAGACGGGGAGGGACAGGAGGTCGACCAGATCGATGGGCCGTGACTTCAGGAGTTTCATCCGGTGCCAAGTCTGCCTCGTCACGAGCACGACGGTTCGCGAGTCGGTACATCCGTCGGGGAGGAACGCACCGACCTCGATGGCGGTTCGGCCGACAGGCACAGCTGTTGACCCTCACCGCTCCCGAGTGGACCGCACTCGCCTTCGGACTCGAGGGGCTCGGCGTCGACAGCGACGGATCGCAACACGGTGTGTTCACCGATCGTCCCGGCGTGCTGACGAACGACTTCTTCAGGGTCGACACGTCGATGGACGTCGAGTGGTCACCCCACGACGACTCCGAGATGCTGTTCGACCTGAACGACCGCACGACGGGCGAGACGAAGCACACCGCCACACGCTGTGATCTCGTGTTCGGTGCGAACGCCGAGCTGCGACAGGTCGCCGAGGTGTACGGCTCCGACGACGGCGGAGAACACCTGGTCCGCGACTTCGTCGCCGCCTGGCACAAGGTGATGATGCTGGACCGCTACGACGTGCCCGCAGCACGCCCCGCAGCGGTGTCGTCCTGCTGAGGGTCTCGGGCCCCAACCCTCGTTCTCCCCGGGACCTCGCATGTCCCCGGGGTCGACCGTCAGGTCGTCGGCTGGCCGACGCTGCGACCACTCGATGTACAGTCGACCCATCGCCAAGACGACCACCAGGACGACGACGTCGCGACCCGCCGAGCAGACCAACGAGCGGCTGTCGGGTGCTGATCGTCGCACCGCCCTGCTCGACGCCGCACTGTGGGTCCTCGCCGAGGAGGGAGAACCCGCCGTCACGATCGGCAGTGTCGCCGAACGCGCCGGGGTCACGCGGACGCTGGTGTACAAGCACTTCGACAACCGCGACGATCTCCTCATCGAGTTGAACCGACGTGAGTCCAGGCGGGTGGATCGTGAACTGATCGCACTGGTACAGGACACCGAAGGGGGCTTCGAGCCCAAGATGCGCGCGCTGGTGCGGGGGCTCCTCGACTCGGTCGACCGATGGGGCACCGTCTTCGTCCCGCTGCAGGACACCGCGGCGGGGCCGATCAGGCGCCGCGAGGGCCGGTCACGACACCGCCGAACCCTCGACTACTTCGCCGACCTGGCGGTGGCCGACTACGGCCTCGACGAGGAGACCGCGCACGAGGCGCTGAGGATCCTGCTCGGTGGCCTCGACCCGCTGATGTGGATGGTGCGACCGTCGACACCGCACGCCGAGCGCGCGCGTCTGACGGACCGGTTCGTCAACATGCAGATCGCGGCACTGTCGGCTCTGGACGAGCGACCTCGCTCGGATGCGGTGTCGTAGGTCGAGTCACTGTTCCATCCAGACGTCTTCGTAGCTGAAGAAGCTTCCCGCCAGGAGCGCCTGACCCGGCGTCCCGTCCGGAAGCGTACGTTCCGCGATGTTGTGCACGGTCGGCACGCTCACGACCGACTCCACACCACCGAGGTGGTCGATCCACACGATGGGGACCTCGCTCGCGAGCACCTGCTGGAACTCGGCGTACGCGGCGTAGCGGGCATCGAAATCACCCGTCGAACGCCCCAGGTCGAGGGCGGAGTCGATGCGCTCGTCGACGAAGTTGGTCCAGTTGAGCGGACCACCCGACCGGAAGAACGAATAGTCACCGTCGGGATCCGCTGCGTTGAACTGAGTCCAGACGATCGCTTGGAACTCGTCACTGATGGCGGTCGACACCGAGGTACCCGGGCCGATCTCCTCCTGGGTGACCTCCATTCCGGCGTCCTGCCAGAAGCTCACGACGAGGTCGCGCAACTCCTCGGACTGGAGCCCGGGTTCGCCCTTGAGCACGAAGGAGATCGGGCCGTTCTCGGCCTCGTACTCGTCGACGAGACGGATCGCCTCGTCGACGTCGTGATCGGGGTAGTCGGTCTCGGCGAACCACTTCGAGGTCGGATCGAACGGCCCGTCGGCCGGCGTCGTCAATCCCGAGCGAACGATGTCGATCACGAAATCCCGGTCGATCGCCGCAGCCATCGCCCGGCGGACCCGGACGTCGTCGAACGGAGCCGCGGTGGTGTTCAGCAGGAACAGCGATTCGTTGCTGTTGCCCTCACCGATCCAGACATCCACGTCGGGGTCATCGAGGAAGTCGAGGATGTCGAAGTCGTTCGCATTTGTGTACGCGTCGATGTCCCCGGCCTCGAGCGCCTGGCGTCGGACCGTCGGATCCGAGATGAACTTGAAGTCGACGGCATCGAGGTACGGGAGATCGTCACGCCAGTAGTCGTCGTTGCGAACCACCCGTGCGCTGTCGCCCGGCGACCAGGAGTCGAGCACGAACGGTCCGGTGCCGACGAAGTCGTTGTTCGTCCCGATCGAGGTGGGCGACACCATGAAGCCGGGTTGGCCGGCGAGGTAGTTGTCGAAGGCCACCCACGGGCTGCTCATCGCGACCGTCAGGGTCAGGTCGTCGACGACGGCGATGTCGGTGACGAGCGCCATTCCGTAACCGACCGATGCCGAGCCACGAAAGGAATCGAGGTTGGCCTTGACCGCTGCGGCGTCGACGGCGACACCGTCGTGGAAGCGGACGTCGGGTCGCAGCGTGATCGTCCAGGTCAGGAAGTCCTCGCTGGGTTCGACGCCCGCGGCGAGCCACGGCGCCGGTTCACCCTCGGCATCGAAGGCGACGAGCGGGTCGTTCATCGCGCTGACGATCCGACTCGAACCTGCCGAGATCGCCTGGTTGGTGTCGAACCCGCTCCCGTCCGCCGAGAGTCCGATTCGCAGCACGCCACCGGACTGCGGCTCGAGGTCGTCCGAGCCACTGCCTTCACCTTCACTGGTGACCTGACCCGACACCGCGAGGGCCGACGTGTCGGCGGTGACCGAGGTGCCGCCTTTTTCCGTCGAGTCTGGCTCCCCGTCGTCGGGTTCGGAGTTGCGGGGTTCGGACGTGCCGGCGTCGATCGGTTCGGAGCCGTCAGCGGCCGGCGCGGTCGACGAGTCGCCGCTCCCGCCACCCCCGCACGCCGAGAGCAGTGCCGCGACGAGCAACGGCGAGAGCCGTCGACCGAGACGCGAGTTCGAAGTCCTGTTGGCGGCCACCGATGTTCCCCTTTGTGTGATCGCGAGTGGAACCGTCCGATCGGACGCTCCACTCCCCCTGTGGTGACAAAGTGTAACTCAACTGGTTACAGTCTGTCACCAGCGGTTGGGACCCCGGGGTGTGGCAGGGGTCAGACCCACTCCACACCACCCACTCCACACCTCGCGGTGTGGCAGGGGTCTGACCCACTCCACACCTCGCGGAAACTCCCGTCACGGTCTCGGCGACTGAAGCGCTGACAACGACCCACGACGCGACACACGACGTACACGACCGACGGAGCACACATGGAACCACGGGTGAAGATCTCGAACGCGACGCTGCGGGGCAACGACGAAGGCGGCCACCTGGCCTTCCTCGGCGTGCCGTACGCGATCCCACCGGTCGGTGATCGCCGCTTCCGAGCGCCGGAACCGAGTCCATCGTCCGTCGACGTCGTGGACGCCACCACCCACGGCCACGTCTGCCCCCAGGATCCGTTCGTGCCGTCCTCCTTCCGAGCATCGGGCACGGAGAGCGAGGACTGTCTCACACTCGACGTGCGCACTCCTGCGTGTGACGACCGACGGCGTCCCGTGATGTTCTGGATCCACGGCGGTGGCTTCAGCCACGGCGCCGGGTCGCAGCCGCCGTACCACGGTGGCCCCCTCGCGGAGCGCGGCGACGTCGTCGTCGTCAACGTCAACTACCGCCTGGGCGCGCTCGGCTACCTCTACCTCGGCGGGCACGCGGGCGACACATGGGGTGCAGCGGCCAACGTCGGCCAACTCGATCAGATCACTGCGCTGCGATGGGTACGCGACAACATCGAGTTCCTCGGAGGGGATCCGGGCAACATCACCATCTTCGGCCAGTCCGCGGGCGCGGCAGCCGTGGCCACGCTGATGGCGATGCCGGCAGCCCGCGGGCTCTTCCACAAGGCGATCGCCCAGAGCGGCACCGCCAACCGGCTCGGCGACACGACATTCGCCGGCGCCATGACGGGCCGGTTCCTCGAGCGCCTCGGCGTCGTCGATGCCGACCCGCAGCGGCTGCGTTCGATCTCGGTCCCCGAACTGCTCCGGGCACAGGGTCCACGCGGCCCGCTGTCGCCGGTGATCGACGGCGACAGCCTGCCCGACAACCCGCTCGCCACCGTGCGTCGTGGTGACGCCTGCGACATCCCGCTGATGGTGGGCACGGCCCGCGACGAACAGAAGCTGTACGTTCGCGCCGACCGCTCCCCGATCGACGACGGCGAACTGGCACGTCAGATCACGGCGATCCTGCCCCGACGAGCAGCCGACCGGGCGGTCGAGGTCGCCGAGGTGTACCGCGAGTCCCGGACATCACGTGGGCTGCCGGCGACGGCCCATGACATCGTCGACGCCGTCGCGACCGCCTCCCGGTTCCGGTTCCCTGCCGTGACGCTCGCCGAGGCCCAGCTCGAGCACCAGGGCGACATCTACCTGTACCAGGTCGACTGGGAGTCGCCCGCACGTGGCGGCACCCTCGGAGCCTGCCACGGTGTCGAGATCACGTTGGTGTTCGGCACGGTCGGGATCGACGGGAACGACCGACTGGCAGGCAGCGGACCCGATGTCGACGCGTTGATGCCGAAGATGATGGATGCCTGGATCGCGTTCGCCCGGACCGGTTCTCCGGGGCACGAGGGCATCGGACCCTGGCCTGCGTACGACACGGACCGACGGGCGACGATGATCTTCGATCGCGAGTGCCGGGTCGAGGAGACGCCGTTCGAGGAGGAGCGTGCCGTGTGGGCATCGATGGTCGGTCGACACTGACCACACGACGAGTCGCCCGTCGCCGTGGTGCGGCGCGACGGAACCCCGGCCGAACGACCGGGGTTCCGTCGGACACTGCTCCGGCGTGACCCTGCGGGTCAGGCCTTGAGCTTCGCGGCGATCTCGGCGAAGTGCTTGCCGTAGCCGCGGGCGATCGCGATCTCCTCGTCGTCGAGTGAGGTCTTCGATCCGTCCATCGGCGTGAAGTGGCTCGGACCGTAGGGCGTGCCGCCGGTCCGGGTGGTCTGCATGTTCTCGTGGATGTAGCCGAACGGCACGATGACCATGCCCTGGTGGAACGCATAGGTCGACATCGTGAGGATGGTCGTCTCCTGGCCGCCGTGCAGTGACGACGTCCCGGTGAAGAACCCGGCAGGCTTGCCGGCGAGGGTTCCTGCCTGCCAGAGCGGACCGGTCTGGTCGAGGAACTGCGACATCTGCGATGCCCGGTTGCCGAACCGTGTCGGCGAGCCGATGATCAGCCCGTCGAACTCAGCCAGTTCGTCGACCGACGCGAGTTGCACGTCCTGCTGCGACCGAGCAGCGGACTTGGCGTTGTCGTCCATCCGGTCCTCGGGCATCAGTTCCTCGACCCGGCGGAGCACGGCATCCTGACCGGCGTCGCTGACGCCCTGCTGGATCTCCTTCGCCAATGCGAACGTGCTTCCGTAGGTGGAGTAGTAGACGATTCCGATGGTCATCGATGGTCTCCTTCAGAGAGTGGACGGAACAGTTGCGGGAGCAACTTCCTGATGTGGTGGTGCCCGTCCTCGCCGAACCCAAACATTGCGCGCGCAACTTCCCACGGATCGAACCGGATCCGTTTCACCGGGCGGACATCGGGTAGGGAGGACGAATGACCACCGAGACACCACTGCAGATCGCGATCGTGGGAGGGCACGGCCAGATCGCACGACTCCTGACCACGACACTCGTCGGACGCGGCCACAGCGTCCGCAGCCTGGTGCGATCGGAGGACCAGTTCGACGACATCCGTGCCGATGGCGGCGACCCCGTCGTCTGCGACGTCGAGGTCGCCGACATCTCCGAGATCGAGACCGTGTTCAGTGCCAGCGACGTGGTCGTGTTCGCAGCCGGCTCCGGACCCGACGCAGGACCCGACCGCAAGTGGTCGATGGATCGCGACGGAGCACTCAAGTCGATGGACGCTGCGGTGCGAGTGGCGGCGTCCCGCTTCGTCATCATCAGCTCGATGGGCGCCGACGACCCGCCTCAGGACGACGAGACGTTCAGCGTCTACCTCCGAGCGAAGCACGAGGCCGACGAAGGCGTCCGTGCCGCGTCGGAGCGAAACGACATCGGTCACGTGATCGTGCGACCGGGCCAGTTGACCGACGACGACGCCACCGGGTCCGTCCAGGTTGCTGAACACACAGGCAGCGGAAAGATCCCCCGAGCCGATGTTGCCCACGTGCTCGCGGAGATCATCGACTCGGGTCTCGGCGACGGTCACACGTTCGAAGTCATCTCCGGCTCGACTCCCATCGTCGACGCTCTGTCGGCGCTGGACTGAACGCTCGCGCGGCGGATGCCCCGACCTCGCTGGTCTGCGACGCCGTGGTACGTTGCGAGTCCACCGACTCACCGGGGACCACTTCTCACGCTCGGCGCTCTTCGTCGACTCGATGCGGTCGCCTCCTCTGAGCCCTTGCTCACAGGAGTGCCATGCCCAAGTCACCGCAACGTCGAGACGGCAAGAAGGAAGGCAAGACGCTCAAGGAGAAGCGTGAAGCCAAACGCACGAAGCAGAACGACAAGAAGCTGATCGAGCGCTGACGGGATGACCGGAACCGGATCGTCCGTGCAACCTGCCGATGCACCGCAGCGTCGATGCGGACGGTGCCGTCAACTCTTTCCCACCTCCGGCGATCTCCACCCTGCGGAACTGAAGGAGTGGTGGTCCTGCGGCACCTGCAGCGCTGCGATCATTCCCGGCCACCGGGTCACGAACCCCGTCGAACGCTGAACGGTGGATGGCGGTCGGGCCTGTCCGTCGCTGATCACGGGAACCGCTTCGAGAGCCAGTCGACGACGTGCTGCATCGCTTCGGGGCGGTCACCCTCCAGGTAGTGGAGTGCACCCTTCATCGCGACGTAGGTGACGTCGTCGGCGCCGGCTGCGTCGACGATCTCCTGAGCCTGCCACACCCGGATCTCGGTGTCGGCGGTCGGGTGGATCAACAGGGTCGGCACCAGCACGTTCGGCATCGTGTCGGCGAGCTTGGCTCCACTCGACAACCCCGACCAGGTGCTCAGCCACCCGCGTGCCGTCATGGTGCGAGCCAGGCCACCGCGCCCGTAGTTGGCGTCGAACGGGTCGGGGAACGCGAACAGCGAGCCCATCGCCCGGTCGTCGGGGTCGATCGACAGATCGAGGTAGGCAGGGTCGGCGAGCGTGCGGTAGACCGTGAGGTACTTCGTGAACACGGCCCGACGCCGGAGTTCCCTGTAGCGGACGGCGTCGACCCGTTTGTCGGTCTGCTTCAGTTCGGGGAGGACGTCCGCGGCGTCGGCGATCGACGCCTTCGCGATCGCGTCGATCCGCTCCACTCGCGCACATTGCGCGGCGCGGTAGGTCGCCAGCCACTCCGGGTCGTACGAGCACGGTTCGGGCCAAGGTCGCCACCCGTTGTCCGGGTGGTACATGTCGAGTTCGGGCACGGTGGAGAACGGGTCGGTCTCGTCGGCGACCGACGGATCGATCACCTGGAGCATGAAGACGCCTTCGCCAGGGTGCGCAGCCACGCCGACCCATCCGTCACCGATGCCGAGTTCGGCGTTGGCCATCGCCATCAACGACCCGCCGCCCGAGTTGCCGAGCAGCACGACGGCGTCGGCGCCGCGCCGGACCATCTCGTCGTGCGCGGTCTTCACGTCGATGATGCAGTTCTCGTGCAGGCAGTCCGTGTCGTTGTTCATGTACCGGGTACCGAAGCCGAGCACGGCGTAGCCCGCGGCGGCGAGCAAGGGGCACGCGTAGTGGACGCTGAAGTCACCTCGTGGGTGTGACAGGATCACCGCCGTCCTCCACGGCGTGCCCACCGGCGGGGTCCACAGCACGCCACGTACGAGAGCGCCGTCGGGCGACACGAGTCGCACCTCCTCGCGTTGCACCGCCACACCGGGATCGTCCTGCGGCAACGGCCAGTAGCCGAGTCCGACGGGACGTGCGGCTCCGAGCATCGGGTCGTCGATCATGCTCCGGAACCTACGCCCGCTCCCCCGGCGTGACCGGGTCGAGTCGGCCGGACGAGTGGTTCCGTCTCCCGTGACCTCGAGTGCGGTGCCCGATGCGACCCGACCGTGACGGCACCGAGCGATCGCGACCGTCTCGCCACATGGGTCCAGAGGAATCAGTCGGCCACCATCGGCGCCGTTTGAACTACAGGCTCGTAATCTGGGTGACGCAATGAGCACCACGACCGGATACGAAGCCGACCAGATCCAGGCACTCAGCGGCCTCAGCCACGTCCGCGCCAGGCCGCTCATGTACCTCGGGTCGGCAGGCGTCGGAATCGCCGGACTGCACCACCTGATCTGGGAGATCGTCGACAACTCCGTCGACGAGGCGATGGCCGGGCACGGCGACCGCATCGAAACCACACTGCACAGGGACGGTTCCGTCTCCGTCCACGACAACGGTCGCGGTGTGCCCGTCGGCGCCATGAAGGACGGGCCGCACGCCGGTCGCTCGGCACTCGAGGTGGTGCTCTGCGAGACCAACGCCGGTGGCAAGTTCGACTCGGACAGCTACAAGGTGTCGGGAGGCCTGCACGGCGTGGGCGCGTCGGTCGTCACCGGGATGTCGAGCAAGATCGCCGCCGAGGTCCGTCGCGGCGGAGAGGTCCACCGACTCGTCCTCGAAGCCGTCCGCGACCGAAAGGGCAACGTCGAACCGGGGATCGTCACCGAGCCGATCCACACGGTGCGCAAGTGCGCCAAGGGCGACACCGGCACGCTGATCCGCTTCTGGCCCGACCTCGCCCTGTTCCACGACGATCACGGCGTCCCCTTCGACGAGCCGCAGTGGTCGACGCGGATCATCTCCGACCGCTTCCGCCACAAGAGCTTCGTGCACCCGGGGGTGACGTTCGTCCTCGTCGACGACCGTGCCGGCACGAAGGAGACGTTCGAGTGGTGCTCGGACGGTGGGGTGGCCGACCTCGTGACCGAGATGACCGTCGACACCGGTCTCGTGGCGCCGGTCGTGTCGTTCCAGGGACGAGACGGTGACGTCACGGTCGATGCCGCGATCGCCTGGACGGTCGAAGGGCGCGACACCAGCATCGGCTTCGCCAACGGCGTCGCAACGCCCGAAGGCGGCACGCACATCAACGGGTTCCGCACGGCGGTCACCGAGTCGGTGCAGAAGTACATCGGCGAACGGGACATGCTCAAGGACAAGGAGGCCCAGCCGAACACGCGTGACATCTTCGCGGCGGGCCTGATGGTCGCCTCGATCATGCTGCCCGGTCCCCAGTTCGCCGGGAACTCGAAGTCGAAGTTGATGAACCCCGAGGCCACGTCACGGACGCGGGCGATCGTCATGCCGGCCATGAGCCGCTGGCTGGAGGAGAATCCCGAGTCGGCCAGGAAGATCGCCGAACTCGCGATCTCGTCGATGCGATCGCGAACCAGGTCGAATGCCGAGCAGGCGGCCGTCCGGGCGTTGCTCGGCAAGGGGAACAAGTCGCGCAACGGGCTGCCGGCCAAACTCCGCGACTGCACCTTCAAGACCGACCGGCCGACCGAGTTGCTGCTCGTCGAGGGCGAGTCGGCAGGCGGCACGGCGATCGATGCGCGGGACCCCTCGTTCCAGGCGATCCTGCCGCTGCGTGGCAAGCCGCTGAACTCCTATCGGGAGTCGATCAGCCGCGTGGTCAAGTCGATGGCCGACCTGATCCTGTCGATGGGGTGCGGCATCGGCGACGACTTCGACCTCGACAAATTCCGCTACGACCGACTCGTCGTGCTCGCCGACGCCGACGACGACGGTCTCCACATCCGCGCCCTGATCCTGGCGTTCCTCTACACGTGGTGCCCGGGCATGGTGGAGTCCGGCCGGCTGTACTACGCACTCCCGCCGCTGTGGACGACCGTCCACCAGGGCGAGCGGATCTATCTGGAGGACGACACGGCGATGCGCGCCTGGCGAGCGGACAATCCCACCCACAAGGCCCACATGGGTCGACTGAAGGGCCTGGGCGAGATGGATGCCGTCGAACTCCGTTCCGTCATGGGCACCGATCGCAAGATCGGCGTCGTCGAGATCGACGACCCCGCGAACGTCGCCCGCCTCGCCGAGCGCCTGTTCGGTTCGAAGTCCGAGCTCCGCAAGACGTGGTACCTCGAACGATCCGGCGGTTCGCTCACCGTGGGAGGTGATCGCTGATGGCCCGCAAGAAGAAGGCCGCCGCCGAGCTGTTCGACTTCACCGAGACGATCGTGGCGCTGTCCGCCGGCGACCAACTCGACCGCGACTACTTCGCCTACGCCCGTGCGGTCGTGGAGGACCGGGCGATCCCCGCCGCGGCCGACGGCCTCAAGCCGGTCCACCGCCGGATCCTGTGGGACATGTGGACCCAGCGACTCCTTCCCGATCGGCCCTTCGTCAAGACCGCCCGTGTCGTCGGCGACACCATGGCGTTGTTCCATCCCCACGGAGACGCATCGATCGCCGATGCGCTCGCCCGCCTGGCTCAACCGTTCTCGAACCTCGTCCCGTTGCTCGACTTCCACGGCAACGTCGGTTCGCCCGACTTCGCTCCCGCGGCGCCGCGCTACACCGAGACACGACTCGGCCGGTTCGGGATGCTGCTGCTCGACGAGGTCGACCAGGGGGTGGTGGAGATGGTCGAGAACTACGAGGGCTCCACGGTCGAACCACGGGTCCTCCCCGCCGCCTACCCCAACCTGCTCGTGAACGGAGCGAACGGCATCGCCGTCGGCCTGTCGTCCTACCTGCCACCCCACGATCCGCGCGAGGTGTGCGAAGCAGCGCTGATCCTGCTCGAGCGCAAGTCGGCGAGCGTCGACGAACTCATGGCCGCTCTGCCGGGGCCGTCGTTCCCCTCCGAGTGCACCGTCACCAACGGCGACGAACTCAACGACATCTACCGTTCTGGCCAGGGCCGCGTCGTCGTGCGGGGCGCGTGGGTCGTCGAGCCGGTCGGTCGCGGTCGCCAGCAGATCGTCGTCACCTCGCTTCCCTACGCCGACACGACGCTCGGGTCGGTCGAGAAGTTCATCGCCCAGGTCGGCGACGCACTCGACAACGGCGATCTCGGCGGGATCACCGCGTTCAACGACGAGTCGTCGAACGGTCAGACCCGCATCACGGTGGAACTCGGGGCCGGTGTGGACGCCGACATGGTCGTGCCCGGCCTGCTGCGGTTCACGAACCTGCAGGTCACCAACAAGGTGCAGATGCACTTCCTCGACGAGAACGACACCGTCCGGCTCTACAACCTGCGCAGCGCACTGCAGGCATGGGTGGCCCACCGCATCCGCGTGGTCGTGTCGCGCGCCGAGTACCGACTCACCAGGATCGCCGAACGCCTGCACCGACTCCGCGGGTTCCTCGCCGTGCTCGTCGACATCGACGAGACCATCGCGATCGTGCGCACGTCGAAGACCCGTGGCGTCGCCCGCGGGCGTCTGATCGAACGGTTCTCGATCGACGAGGCCCAGGCGAACGCCGTGCTCGACCTGAACCTCGGCCAACTCACCGAGGACGCCGTCATCGAGTTCCGGACCGAGGCGACGGCGCTCGAGGAGGAGCAGGCGAAGCTCGAACTGCTCCTGTCGTCCGAGACGCGCCAGCGCTCACTCGTGGCACGCGAATTGAAGGAGACGATGGAGGCGTTCGAGGATCTGCCGCCGCGCGTCACCACGATCACCACGGAGAGCGCCCCGAAGGTGTCCAAGGCGCAGATGGTGATCGACGTCCCCACCACCCTGTACCTCGATGCCGCCGGGTGGATGCAGGCGATCGGGCACGGCTCGAAGGCGAAGCCGAAGATCGTTCCACTGCACACCTTCGACACGTCGACCGCGACCACGCTCGTGGCGATCACCGACAGCGGCCACCTGTTCCGGACGCTGGTGGCGAACATCGGCGAGAAGCCGACGGCGGCCGCCAGTGTTCTGCCGGGGCTCGCCGGTGAACCGATCCGCTGGTGGCTCGAGTCGGACCTGCCGAGTGACCTGCTGCTCGTCATGTCCGACGGCCAGGTGAAGCGGATCGCCACGGCCGACTGCGAGGGCGGCGACCGCAAGGGCGGGATCTCGATCGTGAAGCTCGGCGCCGAGGCTCGAGTGGTGGCGGTCGAGCCGTTCGACGACGATGCGCACATCGTGCTGGCCACCTCCGACGGTCAGGGCATCCGCTTCACTCCCGAGGGGCTGCGCCCGATGGGTCGCACCGCCGCGGGCGTGCGGGGGATCAGGACCGAGGCGTCCGTCGTCTTCGGTGGCATCCCGACCGTCGACGACTGGCTCCTGCTCGCCACGACCAAGGGGATGGCGAAGCGCATCGACCCGGGCGAACTGCCCGAACAGGGACGCGGGGGCAAGGGCGTGCGGGTGATGCCCGCCGGAAAGTGGGGACCGCTGCACGTCGGAGCGCTCACCAGTCGGAGCGAGGTGATCGTGTACGAGACCGGTGACGGCACCGAGCCGACGTCGGTGTCGGTGCTGGCGTTCCCCCAGACGGCTCGCGACGCCAAACCCGGCAAGGTCCGCGGCCACAGCGCCGTGATCGATCGCATCATCGGCTGATCGGGGTCGACATCGGCGGCCCGGCGGAACGGCGGGACGTGCGTGCTGGACCCCCCGTTCCGCTGCGTCCGGCGATACTGGCGATCATGATCCGCAGGCTCGCCGTTCTCGCCGTCGGAGTCACGGCTCTGCTTCCGTCCTCGGTTGCCGCCGTCACGAGCACGACCGACACCGTGGATCGCTCCGCCCAGGCGTTCGACACCGCTCGGCGCGACGTGCAGTGGTCCTCGGTCGCGACGTGCGACCTGGACCTCGTCCGCGCCGTGTCGACCCGCCACCCCGACTCCCGACAGCTCGTCGTGCTGGCGACCGATTCCTTCGCCGCCACGGCGGGCCAGGCCTTCGTCGCCGTGCGCGACGTCGGCGGCGCGTGGCACTGCCAGACGGACGCCGTCGACGCCCGCTTCGGACGAAACGGCACCCGCCCGCTTCTCGAACGGCGATCCGGTGACGGAACGACGCCTGCGGGGGTCTTCCCCCTGGGTGAGACGACTGCCTGGGACGGGCAGTCGGTGAACGTGTTCGGCAATCGTGCCGACCCCGGGGTACGCGCCGGCATCGGATATCGGGCGGTGCGACCGCAGGACTGCTGGGGTGCGGTGCCCGGCGACGCCGCCTACAACAAGCTCGTCGATCGTCCCGGTTGCCCTGGACCGTCCAACGAATGGCTCCAGCGATTCGGCGATGTGTACTCCCACGCCGTGGTGATCGGCGCCAACCTCGACCCGATCTCCGGCGACTCCCCCGCCGAGGCCGATCGTGCGTACGCAGCTGCGATCTTCCTGCACCGCCACAGCTATCGCAACGGTGCGACCCGCCCGACCAGTGGTTGCGTGTCGCTGTCCGACGGGGACCTCGTGTCGACGGTCAGGCTGCTCGACCCCACGCTGGACCCACACTTCGCGATCGGCCCGGCCGACTGGCTGCGCACAGCGGCGTGAAGGCGGTACCCCGCAGCGACGCCCCGTCGTGAGGTGAGGCGTCTCGGTCGGAAGGACGACGTCGGCACGGGCCGATCGGACGGGTTCGAAGTGGCCGGACTCCCGATGCCGTCACCGAGTCGAGCGAGGACGCTGGTTCCGTGCCCGACGCGACGAAGTCCGATCCACCCCCGCCCGACCGCCGGACGGTCGACGATCCGCTCCGGCTGACGATCGACTACCCCGACCGCCCCCTCGACCGTGTGTCGACGTTGTTGCGGATCGTCTGGATCATCCCGATCGGGGTCGTGCTCGCGTCGATCGGCGGCCAGGAGGTCGCGGGGAGCCCATTGCTCACCGTCCCGATCATCCTGATGATCGTGTTCCGCCGGAAGTACCCGCGGTGGTGGTTCGACTTCGGTGTCGAACTCGCACGCTTCGAGACCCGGATCTTCTCCTACCTCGCTCTGATGAGCGATCGGTATCCGTCCACCGACGACCCGCAGTACGTGCACCTCGACGTCGACTACCCCGACGTCGAACGGGACCTCAACAGGTGGCTGCCACTCGTCAAGTGGCTCCTGGCGATCCCGCACTACGTCGTGTTGGTCCTCCTCGGAGTCGGTGCGGTCGGCGCCGTGGTCATCGCCTGGTTCTCCGTGTTGTTCACCGGCAGGTACCCGCGTCCGCTGTTCGACTTCGTCGAGGGGGTCTTCCGTTGGGTGCTCCGAGTCCAGGCGTACGCCTTCCTCCTCGTCACCGATCGGTACCCGCCCTTCCGCCTCGGCTGACGGGACCGTGGGGGCGTCGTGCCGACCTCGCCCGCGCGAACGGGCGCGTGGGTCGGGGGGTTCACCGCCCGGTGCACCGTCGGACGTGGCGCTCACATGAAGTTGCGCGTGTGCAGCGACGAGAGAGCGTCGGCCTCCCCCGTCGTGAACCCGAGTCGGGCCAACCGAGCCGCCCGTGCGTCGTTCATCTCGGCTTGCAGTGCTTGGACGAGCAGCCAACCGGCGCGAATGCGTTCCGGACTCGTGTCGCCGGCAGCGAGCAGCACCAGGGAGTCGAACACGTCGTCGTTCAGGCCCGACGTGTTCTGCAGAGACCGGTGCCGCCGTTCGACAGCGGTGGCGAGGCGGCCGCGAAGCTCGGCATCGAGTTGTGCGTGTCGCTCGAGATGCGAGAGCGAGAATGCGACGTGGCGCGCCTCGTCGTTGCGGGTGAGGTGGGCGATGCGCCGCGTGACGGGGTCCGGCGCGTGGCGCTCGAGGAAGCTCAGCAGCGACACGAACGTGCCTTCGCCCATGACCGACAGCAGAAAGCTGGCGGTCGCGTAGTCGGGCTCGTCGAGCAGCGTCTGGAGCGAGGCCCGGCCGCCGACGGTGGAGAGCGCCATCTCGTGCCCGGACAGCGTGGCACGACGGGTGAACACCTCGACGTGTCGCGCCTCGTCGGCGAGGGTCACGGCCAGGAACTGCTGGATCTCGCGGAAGTGCGGGTGGATCTGGCCGAGGAACCGGGCGGGCACCACGAGTGCCGCTTCTTCGTTCTCGACGAGGAACGTCATCACCTGGACCACGGCGGCTTCCACGGCACCGTCGTGGGTGATGGATCCAGCCCAGTCGATCGCCGTCGCCGGGTCCCACTGCGCTGCTGTGGCCTGGGCGTACAGCGCGGTCGCCCGATCGCTCCAGATCTCGTCGCGCAGGTGGATCCGGAACATCGGTTCGGGTCCACCCGGCTCGATCGCGGCGCCGCGGGCGGCGAGCCCCCACGCCGCAGGCGGGGCAGCGGCGATCGCCTCGCCGTCGGAGGGATCCGAACGACCCGACCGCTCGGCGCCCACCCAGCGCGCACTCGGCGCACTCCCCCGACGGACGATGCCGACCACACCTGGAAACCCCGCCGAATCCGTCGACCGCCACTGATGACCGTTCTGACGACACCACGTCGCGAGATGCCCGGCGAGGTCCGGGTGGCTCCCGCTCACGCCCACTTCTCCCCCGTTCTCGAGATCGGCGAGGGACAACTTGACGAGTACGTGACCGCCACCGTCGAGCCCGAGCGAGCCGAGATCGACGGTGGCGAGCGAACGACTCACCGCGGGTAGCCCTCCACCAGGATCGTGCCGTCGACGTCGTAGAAGCCCAGACGATCCACGGCCGCTTCCAGCAGCTCGTACCCCGAGACGCGGCCGGGACGCCACGCCCGGAGGCCTTCGAGTTGCAGCAGCGGCCGCACCTCCGGGTCGTCGAACGACATCGACAGCAGCAGTTCGACGAACCGGTCGACCGTCGGTCGGTCGGCGTCGTCCAACACGGTGAAGGTGCAGTGGTCGTAGGAAGCGGTGCGGGTCAGGATCCGCACCGAGTCGGGTGCGATGGTGCCCTCCTTCGCGAACATCAGTTGGTTGCCGTCGATCACGCAGGCCGCGTCCGCGGTGCCGTCGATGAGCGAGCGGACGGCGTCTCGTTCGCCACCCACGTGGTCACCGTGTTTGGTGACCATGACGTCGAAGCGCTGAACCGTGAACGACGTGTGAGGGTCGAGCCCGAGCCCGGCGAGGTGAGCGAGCGGCAACAGCGTCGCCTGCGGCGAGTCGATCGCACCGGTAGCGACCGTGCGGCCCGCGAGCTGCGACACGTCGGTGATGTCACTGTCGGCGCGCAAGAGCACGACCGAGGTGAGGTCCTGGTCGGAGTCGCGCATCGCCACGGCCCGAGCCTCGCGGCCTCGTGCGGCGGCGAGACGTCGGGTCCTGACCCATGCGAGCGGAGAGTCCCAGGTGGCGTCGACGTGCCCGGCGAGATGAGCTTCGGCCTGGGCTTCGTAACTCGAGTAGAGCACGAAGTCGAACGCGAAGTCGCGGGTGGCGAACCAGTCCTTGAAGCCCTCCCAGATGGTCACCACCTTGGGGTCGTAGGCGACGGCGCCGAGTGTGAACGGTCGTGAATCGGTCATGGTTGCCTCAGCCGAACAGCGGCATGCCGCAGAGTGCTCGTCCGATGAATTCCTGCAACGCGTCGACCGTGGGTGCCATGACCGCCGACGCACGCGCGTCGCGGAAGTGACGTTCGATGCCGATGTCCTTGCGGAACGCGGCTCCGCCTCCGACTCGCATCGCGAGATCGACCACCTCCAGGGCGGTGGCGCCTGCCACGCCCTTCGACTGGAGCATCCGCAACGGCGCATCGTCACGTCCCGTCGCGAGTGCGTCGACGGCGTCGTCGACCAGACAACTCGCAGCGTCGGCGAGATTCTTCATCCGGGCCAGGTGCTGACGGACGACCGGTTGATCGGCGAGGCTCTGATCCAGGTGGGCGAAGCGGGCAGTGGTCACGTGCTGGATCGTCTTGGCGACCGCGGCGTCCATCACGCCCAGGCTGCACGACGCGTTGAGGATCTGGAAGGTGGGCAGGACGACCCCGAGTGCGATGTCGAGACCCGCTCCATCGTCGCCGAGACCATTGGCGAGCGGGATGCGGACGTCCGTGGCGACCACCGGGCTCGATCCGTTGCCTCGGAGGCCCAGTCCGTCGAACGGTCCGGCGACCTTCAACCCGGAGGCGTCAGCGGGCACGAGCCACAGCGACGCCCCACCGTCTGCGGCCGTCGGCCGGCTCGTCCAGACGTACGAGTCAGCTTCCTCGGCCGAGGTGATCCAGCTCTTGCTGGCGTCGAGGACGACCTCGTCGCCCGAAGCGGTCGCCGTGCCGATCGGGGCCCAGAAGTGGCTCCGTGAACCGGTCTCGGAGAACGCCAGCGTCGACAGGTGGTTGCCGGAGGCGATGGCTCGACGAGTCTCCTCGGAGCCGTGCTGCTCGATCACGACGACAGCGCTGTAGTGCATGCAGACCACCATCGCGGTGCTGCCGCAGGTGGTTGCGAGGCGGCGGACGACGTGCGCCGCCTCGCCGAGGGTGCCGCCGAGTCCTCCGACGTCGGTCGAGCTGAGCAGCCCCAGCAGCCCGGCCTCGCCGAGCGCCGTGAGGGCTGCTCGGGGGAACTCTCCGTTGGTGTCGACGTCGGTGGCGCCCGGCTCGACGACCGTGGTGATGATTTCCTCGAGCACGTCGAGGATGGACGGTGATGTCATGTTCGGTCTCCTGTGAATCGTGTCGGCATGGCGACTCCTTTCGTTGGCTTGGGAAGCGGCGAGTCTCGCACTCGACCGCTCCGAACCGAGCACCCGTCCGATTCAGTTCACGAAACGTCCACCAGGCACCACAGGAACGCCGGTCAACCGTCGCGGTCAGGTGCCGGTGAACGTGGCGGGCCGTCGCTCCAGGAACGAGGCGACGCCTTCCTTGTGGTCGCTCGACGAGAAGCATTCCTTGAGTGCCTCGACGTGGGCCTGCATGTGGTCGCCGACGTCGCGGGCGAGCCCCTCGTAGACCAGTTCCTTCATCCGCCGGTGCGAGAACGGCGATCCGACCAGGAACGTCTCGGCGAGTTCGCGGGCGCGCTGTTGGAGCTGATCAGCGGGGACGACCTCGGACAGGTACCCCATGGCCAACGCATCGTCGGCGTCGAGGAAGTCCCCCGAGTAGAGCAGGTGGAGCGCCCGCTGGTGCCCGATGAGGCGCGGCAACAACCAGGTGCCGGCGCCGGTGTCGGGGACGAGACCACGATGTGCGAAGTTCCAGGCGAAGCGGCTGTTGGGCGTCCCGATGCGAACGTCGCACTGGCTGGAGAACTCGGCCCCCATCCCGACGGCGGGTCCGTCGATCGCGCCGATGACCGGTTTCGGGCACGACACGAGCGGCCACCACACATCGGCCTCGTCCGCCTCGCCGCGCACCTGGGGGTCGTCGTCAGGAGTGAGGCTGCCGGTCGCCCCGGCGAGTGCCGCGAGGTCGATCCCGGCACAGAACACGCCCGGGCGACCGGTGACGATCACCACCCGCACGTCGTCGCGTCGGCCCGCATCGCGCACGAGGGAGATGAAGCCGTTCAACATCTCGAACGTCATGGCGTTGCGCTTCTCGGCGCGATCGATCGTGATGGTCGCGATGGAATCGTCGACGTCGAGGTGGAGGTGGTCGTGCTCGGTCATGGGTGGCACCGTATGCGTCGCTCGGGACGACCGACGATGTCGACGAGCCACCCGCCTCCCACCGGCTCGCGCGCGCCGAACCGAGTGGACGGAGTGGTCGCACCGGTGTCCGTCGACAGCCACCCCGGCGAGGAGTGCGGGCACGCACATGGCGCTAGCGTCGGCAGTCGATCGTCGTGGACATTGCACAGGACCCTCCGAGTACGAAGCGAGCACGGCGCGTGCTCGCTTCCCTGCTCGTGATCGCCGCAGTGCTCGTCGGCGTCGAATCCGGGGCGGCCGGCTCGTCCGCTCCCCCGCTGAGTTCTCCGGTGTTGCTCGATGCCATGTCCGAGCACAAGGTCGAGCACGAGGTCGACGACTCGACGTGCCCCCGTGTTTCCCGTCGGCCGACCGTGCGCTCGATCGACCGTGACGTCGAGGCGCTGCCCCGCCTGCTCCGAGCGGTCGGATGCGGTCCTGCTCGTTGGCTGTTTCATGCGCCACCGCCGTGGCGTGGTCCGCCGGTGCTGTTGATCTGAGTACGACGTCTCCGACGCGCACGGTGTCGTCGGAACGTTCTCTCGTGATGTCGACGCCACCGAGCGTCGGCGGGTTGTTCATGTCGTGGTCGATGGTGGAGGTTCATGGTGTCTTGGTGGTACGGAGAAGCGGATCGAGTGCGGGGTCGTCATGTCTGAGTTGTGGATTCAGCTCGGGTTGGTGGTGGTGCTGGTCGTGATCAACGCGGCATTCGCCGGAACGGAGCTCGCGATGGTGTCGCTGCGCGAGGGTCAGCTGCAGCGCTTGGAGAAGCACTCCGCGACCGGTGCGCTGCTGGCACGCCAGGCCCGCCAGCCGAACCAGTTCCTCGCCACCATCCAGATCGGCATCACGCTGGCCGGATTCCTCGCGTCCGCGGCCGCGGCCGTGTCTCTCGCCGAACCCTTGGAGGAACCCCTGGGCTTCCTCGGCGGGTTCGCAGGTCCGGCGTCGATCATCGTCGTCACCTTGTTGTTGTCGTACATGACGTTGGTGTTCGGCGAACTCGCGCCGAAACGTGTCGCGATGCAGAAGGCCGAGCGGTGGGGTCTGGTGATGGCCCGGCCCCTGGCCTTCCTGTCGAAGCTGACCCGGCCGGTCGTGTGGTTGCTCTCGCACTCCACCGACCTCGCGGTTCGGGTGATGGGTGGCGACCCGAACGTGCAGCGCGAGGAGGTCACCGAGGAGGAACTCCGCGACATGGTCGCGTTGCAGGCCACCTTCACCCCGGAGCAACGTCAGATCATCGACGGTGCGTTCGAGATCGCCGAGCGCTCGCTCGACGAGATCCTGGTGCCGCGCCGCGACGTGTTCGTGATCGATGCCTCGACGTCGTGTCGCGACGCACTCGTCCAGCTCGCAGAGTCGGGGCACAGCCGCGCCCCGGTCGCCGACGGCGGCAGCCTGGACCACGTCTCCGGGGCGGTGCACCTGCGCCAGCTCCTCGGACGTGAGGACGCACCCGTGTCGACCGTCGTCATGGACATCCCGATGTTCCCCGAATCGGCGCGAGCCCTCACCACCTTGCGGGAGATGCAGACGTTGCGGGTGCAGTTGGCGCTCGTCGTCGACGAGCATGGCGGTGCTGCCGGGATCGTGACCGTCGAGGATCTCGTCGAGGAACTCGTCGGCGAGATCTACGACGAGACCGATCCCGACCTGGCCTCGGTGATCTGGGAGGACGATGGCACGATCGTGCTGCCTGGACGGTTCCCGATCCACGACCTGCCCGACATCGGCGTGGATCTGCCGGACGGCGACTACGCCACCGTGGCGGGGCTGTTCCTCGAGTTGCTCGGACGGATCCCGGTCGCCGGTGACCATGCCACGACCGCCGGCTGGCACCTCGAAGTGCGAGCGATGCGAGGACGCGCCGTCACGGAGATCTCCCTCCGCCCTGCCGCCGACCGGTCCGACGATCGAGCATCTTCCGCCGATGACGAGGGTGTCGGTCCTTCGGGCCGCGATCTCGAGTCCGGATGATCGCGACGAGGAACTCGTCACGAACGGAACCGTTCGACGCCGTGAAGCGTCCAACCGGAATGGACGTCCAGTCGAGAACCGCCGTGTGCCTGCTCTCTCTCGCCCTCGTTGCCTGCGGTTCGAGCGATCCAGTGTCGGAACCGAGCGACTCGGGCAGCACGTCACCGCCGCCGGCCGGCAGCGACGGGTCGACGACCGCTCCCCCTGCCGAGACGTTGGCCGAGCAGATGGCGGGACGCTGGTACGTGGTGGCTGTCGACGGTGTCGCTGTCGACCCCACCCGCGGCGACTTCTGGTCGTTCAGGGGAACCGACACGGCACTCGGGATCAGTGGGTTCGACGGGTGCAACAACATCAGCACCATCGACGAGCCGGGCGCTGCGTACGCGTCGATCGTCGATGGGCACCTCGAGAACCTGGAACTGGTCGGAACCGAGAGAGGGTGCGAGGACGGCATCTCGGGGCCGTCCCCTCGAGACGGCGCAGAAGTCACCGTGAGCGATGACGGAACTCTCCTGACGCTCGCAGGTCCGTCTGCGACGATCGAACTGTCACGCACGCCTCCCGGCACGGGCTGACCTCGGTCCGATGACGAAGGCGACGGAGCGGTCGTCGCTACTGTCGAACGACGCGCCGTCCGATCGAGTTCGAGATCGCGTCCGGGCTCGGTGCCGACTGCGACGAGGTCTGGCGAGCGGTCTCGACGATGGAGGGCGTCAACTCCGAACTCCGTCCATTCGCACGCATGACGACCCACCCGCAGTTCACCGCACTGCCGTCGGTCGTCGTCCCCGGAGAGGTGGTCTTCCGGAGCGGGCTCCTGTTGTTCGGCGTCGTGCCGTTCGATCGCCACGCACTGGCTCTCGTCGACGTCGATGACGGACGAGGATTCGTCGAAGAATCCAGTTCCTGGCTGCAGCGCCGATGGCGACACGAGCGACGCCTGACTCGAGGCGAGGCGGGCCGCTGCGTCGTCACCGACCACCTCGCGATCGAACCCCGCCTGACGATCATGAGAGGGATCGTCGGCGCGATCGCCCGCCAACTGTTCGCTCATCGCCACCGGCGGCTGCGAAAGCGCCTCGGTGGTCGGGCCGCCACCTGTGCCGGCCCGAACGTCGACTCGTGAGCCCGTCGGCGACCTCGTCATCCTGGATCGCTGCAACCGCGTCGTTGCGTCGATCCTTCGTCGGGGCGGTTGTCGGGCGCAGTTGCGCGGGCGTTCGAGCTGATCGGCACCACGAGCGGGGTCCCACTGACGGGATCGTCGATGATCATCGAGTCGAGACCGAAGACGTCTCGGACGGTGTCGGCGGTGATCACGTCGGCGGGTCGGCCGGCCGCGACGATCGACCCGTCGCGCATCGCGACGACGTGGGTGGCGTAGCGGCAGGCGAGGTTCAGATCGTGGAGCACCACGACGACCGTGCGGCCACGTTCCCGGTTGAGACGTTCGACGAGGTCGAGGACGTCGATCTGGTGAGCGATGTCGAGGAAGGTGGTCGGCTCGTCGAGCAGGAGCAGTTCCGTCTCCTGGGCCAGCGCCATCGCGATCCACACGCGCTGCCGTTGCCCGCCGGACAGTTCGTCGACCGCCCGGTCGGCGAGCTCGGCGGTGCCCGTGGCGTCGAGCGCGGCGCGCACCGCCCGCTCGTCCGCGTGGGACCACTGCTGGAACAGCTTCTGATGCGGGGTGCGCCCACGGGCCACCAGATCGACCACCAGGATCCCCTCCGGGGCGATCGGCGTCTGGGGCAACAACCCGAGGCGACGTGCGACCTCCTTGGTCGCCAACCCGTGGATCTGTTCGCCGTCGAGCACGACCTCGCCCGCCGAGGGTCGCAGCAGTCGTGCGAGCGCTCGCAGCAACGTCGACTTGCCGCATGCGTTCGGTCCGATGATCGCGGTGACCTCACCGTCGGGGATCGCGAGGTCGAGGCCGTCCACCACGACGTGGCCGTCATAGGCGAGCGTCACCCGGCGTGCGGCCAGCCGATTGGTCGGGCCCCCGTTGGCCGGGCCGCCGACCGTGTGGGCGTCGGAGCGTCGCGCCATCACAGTGCGCCCGTCCGCGCCTGGCGGGTGAGGAGCCACATCAGGTACGGCGCACCGATCATCGCGGTCATGACCCCGACGGGCAGTTCGATGGGAGCGAGGACCCGGCGCGCCGCCAGGTCGGCGGCCACCGTGACCAGCGCTCCGACGAAGGCCGCCGGGACGATGCAGGCCCTCGGCGAGCTCACCAGCCGACGAGCGATCGGCGCCGACACGAACGCGACGAAGGCGACCGGACCTGCGGCGGCGACGCCCAGAGCGGCCAGCCCGACGCCGACCAGAACCAGAGACAGCTTGGCGCGACCGACGTGCACGCCGAGCCCGGCTGCCGTGTCGTCGCCGAGGTCCAGGCGGTCGAGTTGACGCTGCATCAGGACCGCGAGGGGGCCGAGCATCAGCAGCGCGAGGCCGACGATGCGCACCTCGTCCCATCCGCGCCCGTTGAGCGAACCGGTCAGCCACACCGCCGCACGCTGCACGTCGTTGATCTCCGCACGGGTGATCATGTAGTCGATCACCCCGTTGATCGCGAACCCGGCGCCGATGCCGACGAGCACCAGCCGGAAGGCGTGTACTCCTCTCTTCCACGCGAGGAGGTAGACGGCGAGGGCCGACAGCAGCCCCCCGGCCACGGCACCGACGGACACCGATGTCGCGCTGCCGCCCACGTACACGATGGTGGTCACGGCGCCGAGTGACGCCCCGCCGGTGAACCCGATAATGTCGGGTGAGCCCAACGGGTTGCGGACGAGCGACTGGAAGATCGCCCCCGACATCCCGAACGCCGCACCGACTCCCGCACCGACGAGCACCCGCGGGAGTCGCAGCGTGCCGACGATGAACTCCGAGTCCGCCGTCGGGCGGCCGAAGATCGTCGACACCACGTCCGAGATCGGGATCGGGAAGTCCCCCACGCTGATCGACCACAGCCCGACGACGACGGTGGCACCGGCGAGCGCGGCACACACGACCAGCGCCCGGGGGTCGAAGCGCACGGACCACGACGCGAACCGGATCACCCGACCCCGGATCGGAACGGGTAGCGCGACGAGGTGGGATGACGGCGACTGCATCGGTCGCGTGACCGGCGGGTCGAGTATGTCGGTCATGTGGTGTCCTGTGTTCCTGCTCCGCGGAGCTCTCAGAGTTGGGCCATCCGGGTGCGGCGGACGAGGGGGATGAAGGCGGGGCCACCGACGGCAGCGGTCATGATCCCGACCTGGATCTCGCCGGGGCGGGCGACGATGCGGCCGAGGGTGTCGCAGTACAGGAGCAGCGCCGCGCCCGCGAGACCCGACGCCGGCAGCAGCCACCGCTGGTCGGGACCGAACCACACGCGCACGGCGTGGGGGACGACGAGGCCGACGAAGCCGATCGGTCCCG
The DNA here is from genome assembly GCF_039969435.1 of Ilumatobacter sp. Taxonomy (GTDB): domain Bacteria; phylum Actinomycetota; class Acidimicrobiia; order Acidimicrobiales; family Ilumatobacteraceae; genus Ilumatobacter_A. The sequence goes on along the minus strand of NZ_JBDVNU010000036.1, from coordinate 40,948 downwards.
CCGTAGCCACTGCGCTGCCGCACAGCAGGGTGACCGACAGCACACTGACGGCACGCGTCACCGCGATCCGCGTACCGAGTGCCGTCGCAGCCTCCTCGCCGAGCGCGAGTGCGTTCAGTTGGCGCGCGGCGCCGAGCGCGAGCGCGATGCCGACCACCATGAACGGCGCGACCTGACCGGCGACCTCCGGGCCCCGTCCTGCGAGCGACCCGACCACCCAGAAGCGAAACTGGTCGAGCGTCGCCTGATCGAGCAGCGTCACTGCTCGCGTCAGCGCGAAGAGCAGCGCGGCGAGGGCTGCGCCCGCGAGTGCGAGACGGACCGGCGTGGCCCCGCCCCGCCCGGCGGACCCGAGTGCGTACACGACCACCGACGTGACGGCAGCGCCGATGAACGCGAACCAGACGAGCCCCGACACCGAGGCGATGCCGAACGCCCAGATGGCCAGCACCACGGCGAACGACGCTCCCGCGTTGACCCCGAGCAGCCCGGGATCGGCGAGAGGGTTGCGGGTGACGCCCTGCATGAGCGCGCCGGCCATCCCGAGCGAGACTCCGACGAGGACACCGAGCACCGTGCGCGGGAGCCGGAGCTCGCGGACGATGAGGTGGTCGGTTGCGGCCGGGTCGGTGGCCACGAAGGCATCGATCACCGTGCCCCACGGAATCGACTTGGCCCCGACCGCGAGCGACACGAGGACGCCGAAGGCCACGGCACCGCACAACAGCAGCATCCCGGTCAGGCGACGCGAGATCGGCCGTCGCGTCGCAGGGTCTGCGGCGATCCGCGGCGGCGTGCCAGGTGCGGCGAGGGACGTGGGTGACGCCACGGTCACTCGGAGACGAGCGGGTGGGGCGCGACGAGGCGGCCGTGAGTCACGGATGCGCAGGACGTGGCGCCGCCATCGTGCGATTCGTAGGTCGCCGCCAGTCCTGCGACCTCGCGCAGTGTCGGCCTCGATGTCGAGACCCGACCGGCTCGGACACCGCGACGGCGCACACCGCCGCTGACCTCGGATTCCGCAGGGACGGGCACCATCAGCAACTCACCCGAGCCGAGGACATGAAGGCACAGAACTCGTCCCGCGACACCGTCCAGACTCCGTCGACCAGTTGGATGGTCCCGCTCTGGTCCGAGTACGCGGGGTTCTCGCCGAACAGGACGTCGTACGTCACCGTCGCGGTCTCGCCGTCCACGGCGACCGCGGTCGGCGAGAGGCCGATGCCACCGAACCCGGCGCCGGCGTCGGCGTACGCCTGGACGGCGTCGACGAGCGCGTCGGGGTCCTCGAGGAACGCCGACTTCTCCTCGAACGGAATCGTCGAGTCGAACACGGTCGACCATGCGCCGGCCGCCGCCGTCGCTGCGTCGTCACCACCCTCGCCGACAGCCTCGGTTGCGGTGTCCTCCGCGGCGGCCTCCGGGGTGGTGGCCCGTGTGTCGGCGTCGGCCGCGCCGACCTCGGCCGCCGAGGGCACCACGGTCGCCGGGTCGCCGTCGACCGCTGCCTCGATCTCGGGTACGAGCGCATCGAGGGCGAACTCGAGGCTCAGTGGGCTGCCGTGGGAGAACGCGCCGGTCAGGGCTGCGTCGGCGAACACCTCGCGTCCCTGCTGCACGACGTCGAGCTGCGATCGGGTGGGAAGACCTTCGAGGATCAGGTCGACCTCCTCGTCCGTGCTCGAGGTCCACACCAGGAGGTCGACGTCGAGGGGTTCGATGTCCTCCGGCGTGAGTTCGAGGTAGAACGAGTCGTCGCCAGCCGAGTCGTTGATCTCGGGGATCGAGAATCCCAGGTCGACCAGGATCCGACTGCGCGTGTCCTGGGAGACGTAGGTGCCCGGGTTGCCTTCGAACACGAACGCCACCGACGCCTCCTGCCCAGCCCACTCGGGGTGCGCCTCGCGGACCGCAGCGAACTCCGCCTCGATCTCCGCCACGACGGATTCCGCCTGTTCCGTTCGGCCGGTCGCACGACCGAGGATCTCGGTCTGCTCCTGCCAGGGCGTTCCGAAGTCGTCGTAGGTGTCGGGCTGCGCGACGGTGGGCGCGATCGCCGCGAGCAACTCGTAGTCCTCTGCGGTCATGCCCGACCACACGCCCACGATGAGGTCGGGCTCCAACGCCGCGACCTGCTCGAAGTTGATCGCGTCGGGTGCGATCACCGCAGGGGTCGCGTCACCGAGTTCGTCCTGCGCCCACGGCCACACACCGTTCGGCTGGTCGCCGTACCAGTCGCGCAGACCGACGGGCGTGACGCCGAGGGCGAGGAGGAAGTCGTGCTCGTTGAAGCCGACCGACACGACGCGCATCGGCTCGGTCTCGATGGTCGTCTGGCCGAACTTGTGGTCGATCGTGACCGGGAACGCCTCGTCGCCGGCGTCTTCGTCAGCCCCGTCGCCGGTCGTCGAGCCGTCCGCAACGGTCGCACCGTCCACATCGGTCGAGTCCGTCGACGCCGCCTCGGTCGCCCGCGGCGCGTCGGTGCCGACGGGCGCGGCGTCCTCGGAACCGCACGCCGTCACGACGACGGCGCCCACGATCGCGAGTGCGGCCATCCGCTTCACGACACACCTCCGATGCGATCGCCTGCATGTCGGGCGCTCGTGGCGGACCCACACAGTTCCGCGACGAAACATGCGGCGGCAACCTGCGCGGCCGTCTCGTCGAGGGCGTGGTCGAACCGGGCGTCGTTCGAGGTGATCCCGACGACGGTGACGCCGAGCGCAGGATCGGGCTTGAGGCAGGCGTGCATCGCGTGATCGGGAAGGGCGTCGAGGTCGACGCCGTCGAGGAGCTCGGACAGGGTTGCGAAGCCGAGCAGGCTGGCCAACCAGCGATGAACACCGTCGGGTGAACTCGAGCCGAACACGCCGCCGCCGAGATCGGTCAGGCCGCCTCCGAGCGACACCTCGGTGATGTGGTTGGCGAGGTCGGGACGATCAGGACAGGCCATGGCCGCGACGAGGCGTCGCATCTTGCACGGATCGATGTCGGCTCCGGCTTCGTGCGTGACCACGATCAGCTCACCGTCGTCGGTGCGAAGCCGGAGGTCGGCGTCGGGGATGGTGTGGACCAGCGCGGTGGCGAGCCGGAGGCGTTCGAGGGGGGTCATGGGTGTCTCCTGGGTTGGAAGTTCGGGTGGGGATGAGCCGGCAGTGACAGGGCGGTCGTCGAGTGGATGCGTCCGTCGCTCAGGCGTCGGTCGCCGCCTGACGGGCGCGGTGCACGAGTCGGACGGTGGCAGCGCGCACGTCGTCGGGCGAGTGGAGCGCCTCGTCGAACGCGACACGAGCGGTCGCGAGGTGTCGTCCGTCGTCGTCGAGGGCGTCCAACGTCAACCCGTAGCGGTCGATCGACGACACGGGCGCGAACGAGGCCCCTGCGACGCCCGCGAGGTACGTGACGATCGCACGGCACGCGTCGGCGTGATCCGCGTCGAGATGCGCGATCATCGGTGCGGCGTGCGGGATGATCGGATCGGCCGTCGCAGCTGCGTAGTCGGCACCGGTCGTCCAGCCCATCACGCCGAACCCACCGACGTAGCGGAGCTGTGAGATCTCGAGGCGCCACCACGTGAAGTCCGCGAAGTGGACGTAGTTCTTCGCGAACGGGTGGATCTCGAGGTGGGCGGCGATCTCGGAGTCGGTCGGCTCGACGGGGACGAAGGTTCCGACGACGGTCACCCGGGCGGCCGACAGGGGATCGACGCCCGGCTCCACCGGAGCTTCGACCAGCACGCTGGCGCGGGGATCGCCCAGGAGGTTCTGCGTGTGTTCCGCGAGCGTCGACACGCAGATCAACGGCGCGCCGGCGTTGCACGCCGAGTACGGCGCGACCGACGCGTACGGATGGCCGGACCGCGTGAGCGTCGACAGCGTGGCCGTTCCACCGGGCTCGACGAGCGTCCGCGCCAATTCGGCGTGGGAGGCGAAACTGTCGACGTCGCCGAGGGTCGGCGGACCCGACGTCTCGTGCGCATCGACGGCGCGATCGGGCTCGGTGGTTGACGTGGCGATCATTCAGATGTCTCCGTGCAGGTCGGTGATGAGTTGGTGCAGCAGTGCGCCGGTACGCGGTCCGTTGCCGAGCAGGAACTGGTCGTCGTAGACGAGGATCCGACCACTGCGCCCTGCCGGCGTCTCGGCGATGCCGGGGAGTTCGAGGAGTCCGTCCAACCCGCCGACCGACTCGAGACCGCGCTCGGGGACGATCAGGACCTCGGGGGCCGCGACGAGCAGCGACTCGGAGTTGATGGGCGCGTGGTCGACCACGCCGAGTTCGTCGGCGATGTCGATGCCACCGGCGGCCTCGATCAGCCAGTCGACGCCCCCACCCTCGCCGAGGAGCAGTTGGACGCTCTCGCCACGGACGTAGAGCGCACCCACGCGTGGCGATCCGACGGCGTTCGCCGCGCGCTCGGTCTCCGTCGCGATCTCGGCATCGACGCGATCGGCGAGCTCGTCGCCCTTCTCGGGCACCCCGAGCGCATCGGCGACGGCGCGGATCTTGTCACCGGGGCCGAGCGCCGTGCTCTGACGTTCGATCACGACGACCTCCACACCCAACCGGTCGAGGTCGTCGAGGGTCTCTGCCGGTCCGGCCAGGTCGGTGGCCAGCACGATCGTCGGTTCGAATGCGAGGATCGGCTCGGGCGACAGCGCACGCTGGTAGCCGACCACGGGGAGTTCGTCCGCGGACGCCGGGTAGGTGGCCGAGATGTCGGTTGCGACGACCTGCTCACCGAAGCCCAGCGCGAACACGATCTCGGCGAGGTCGCCGTCGACGGGCACGATCCGCACCTCCGACTGCGCCGTCTCTGCGGGGACCGACTCGCCCGTCAGCGCCGATCCGACCGGCTCCGTCGTCGCGACCACCGGCGACGGGTCGGTCGACGGCGTCGAGTCGGACACGATCGGTGGTGCGCTGACCGTCGGCCCCTCCTGACCCAGGGGATCCGTCGACGCGCTGCGACAGCCTGCCGTGGCGACCGACGTGCACACGGCGACGGACACGACCACTCGGGAGAGACCTCGTGGTAGCGGTGCCATCCGTTTGATGTTAGGTGCGCCTTACATCAGATGCAAGACGATGCGAGGGAAATCGTCAGGCGTCGGCGGCCCGGTCGACGCCGTCGAGATCGGAGCCCCCGAGCACGATCCGGACCATCGGCGGACGCAGCCGTACGACCCGGTCGACCGCGCCGAGGAACTCGGGGGGCCAGCCGGTGGTCACGACGCCCGCCAGTAGCCGGTCATCGACACCCGTTCGGCCGGGAGACCGCGTTCGTCACGCAGGTGGCGGCGGACCTCGGTGATGCGGCGCGACTCACCGGCGCCGAAGGCGTACACGTCGTCGGCGACGGCGGTGTCGCGGACGGCGTCGACCAGTGCGCTCGTCGACCCCGGGGGCGCCCCGCCCCGGTCCAGCCAGGAGACGGTCACTCGCGGGCCCGCCGGGACGTCCACCCGGCCCGAGGCGTCACCCACTTCGGCCAGCAGGTGCACCGTGGCGAGCGGATCGGCCGCGAGCAGTTGGTCGAGCACCGCGCATGCGGCACCGAAGCCGGTCTCGTCCACGACGATGAGGTGGGAGCTCGTGGTGGCGGGCGGGTCGTACGCAGTGCGCGGACCCCAGAGTGCGACGGGCGAGCCGGGCTCGACGCGCTGCGCCCACGACGAGGCCGCGCCGTCGTCGCCGTGGAGGACGAACCACATGTCCAGCCGACGGGTCGCCGGATTCCAGGCCCGCACGCTGTAGTACGCCCCGACAGGTCGATCGGCGGGGTCCATCGCCTCGTACGACGCCCACGAGAATCCAGCGTCGACGGTCAACTCGCTCCGACCCGGAGGTGGGAGCAGGACGTAGAGAAACTGATCGCCGCCGATCGAGACGAAGTCGTCGAGACCGCCCTCGAATGTGATCTGGCGCAGGTTCGGAGTGATGTCGCGCACGTCGCCGACCCGGGTGACGAAGGTCCGGAGATGGCCGACGGCGAGTTCGCGTTCGAAGCTCGTCAGCGGCAGGGCGTCACCGATCCACGCACGCGCCGCCTGAAGCAGCGAGTGGAACTCGGCGCTCACGTCGTCGACGGACGAGCAGGGTGCCGAGAACGAGTGCCGGATGCACCGCCGATGACCGCGAGCGTGCGACCCGATCGCGACGTCGAGGCCGTCGGCGTCGACCGCCTCGATCGACCCGTGCGAGTCGCCGGACCGCAGTCCCTCGATGTCCGAAGCCTCGATGGGCGCCGCCGAGCCACGTTCGCCTGTCTGTTGCGTTGCGACGAACTGCGCGATCAAGCTGACAGTGTCGTGATGGTCGATGTTGAGGTGCATCCGCATCTCGTCGAGCAGTTCCAGCATGGTGGAGACCATAACTCTTTCCATCAATAGTTGTTAGGGTTGCCTAAGCACGACGAGATGAAGGCCTGACACACGCGATCGCATGCCCGGCGCGGCAAGTCGAAGCGAACTTCCCGCGACCCGCCGCCGAGCGAACGTGCACCTGCATCCGCGACGTGCGCCCGATCACCGAGCCGGAAACATCAGCTCACGTGGTCGGGGTGACAGGATTTGAACCTGCGATCTCCTGCTCCCAAATCGGGATCTGGGGTGTAGCGGCGAATGTCGCTTCGTGTCGGATTTCGCTGCGTTCTTGCGATCCAGCTGGGGTGATGTCCGCACGGCACGCGTCAACCCGGACGGGCCGTCATCAGCCGGTGCAACCCGGATTGATACATTCGCGATAGCGAGCTCCCTCGAGGACGGAGTAGTGCGTCGGCTCAGACCACGATGCACCTCAGACACGCCGGCGGATTCATGTGCGGATTGGAGCGTTCCGGCCCGCGAATATCGCTCGGGTCTAGCCGGGCAGCGACCGATCGATAGGTGCCGACCTCTCGCAGTCATGCACGCCGCCGGTCGGTGTTGATATGCGCTCCCGAGGTCGGTTGGCGAACCCTTTCGTCAGCCGAGTTCCGACGTCAGGCCGACTGCGGCAGCGGGTGTTGCAGATCAACGTGTCAGCGCGTCGGTGCCGAGGCGGGAGGCGGGAGGCGGGAGGCGGGAGGCGGGAGGCGGGAGGCATGTTGCGGGTCCCGTTGTCTGACGTGCAGCGCAGTAGAAGTGCCGATCGCGGACGGCTGGTGCCGAGTCCCAAGGCGGTGGCGCAACACCGACCGATTCAGCGTGCGTGATCATGTACTGGCGAGGGGCGGGTCCTGTCGTCGGAGTGCGCTCGCTGGCGCCAGTTTGACGAGGAGCAATTCGGCGTCGACCGGTTCGAGGGGTGGCGAGAACAGGTAGCCCTGTCCGAGGTCGCAGTCCTGCTCTCGGAGTTGATCAAGCTGCACGCTCAGCTCGATCCCTTCTGCGACCGTTTCGAGGCCGAGGGTGCGGCCGAGGTCGATCATCGCCCGCACGATTGCCGGTGTGTGACCCCGGTCGTCGATGGTGTCGATGAACGAGCGATCGATCTTGAGGATGTCGACGGGGAACTGCCGGAGGTAGCTGAGCGACGAGTAGCCCGTGCCGAAGTCGTCAATCGCCAGGCGGACGCCGAGACCGCGAAGCTGGTGAAGCCGTGCGGTCGCAACGGCGGTGTCATCGATCAATGCGGTTTCGGTCATCTCGACGATCAGTGACCGCGCTTGGAGACCGGTAGTTGCGAGTGCTCTGGCGACGTGGGTGACAAGTTCGGGTGAGGCGATCTGGCGGGCCGAGACGTTCACCGCCATCGACAGGTTGCCGAGCGTCGGGTAATCGCGGTTCCAGCGAGCTGCGGTGGCGCATGCCTCCTGGATCACCCAGACCCCGATGTCCACGATCATCCCACTGTTCTCGGCGACCGGGATGAACCGGTCCGGCGGCACGACCCCCAATGTTGGGTGGTTCCAGCGCAGGAGTGCTTCGAACCCCACGATGCGGCCGGTCGTGAGCTCGACGACGGGTTGGTACATCAACGAGAACTGGCCGGCATCGAGCGCTCCGACGAGACCTGTTTCGAGCTGGAGGCGCTCGACGGCGGCGGTTCGCATGTCCGGGTCGTACACCGAACATTGCCCGCGACCGGACGACTTGGCCCTGTACATCGCGACGTCGGCGTCGCGCAACAGCGATGTGGCGGTGGTGCGAGCGCCACTGGAAGCGATGCCGATGCTGGCAGAGACCGTCACGGTCTGCGACTCGAGCACGATCGGGGTCTTGAGCGCTTGAAGCACGCGCTCAGCGACCGCTTCCGACTCATCACGTACGTGTGGGCTCTGCTCGATGAGGATCGCGAACTCGTCGCCTCCGAGCCGGGCGACGGTGTCGCCAGGACGCACGGCATGGATGAGCCTTTGGGCGACTTCTTTCAACAGGACGTCGCCGGCGACGTGGCCGAGGCTGTCGTTGACGGTCTTGAAGCCGTCGACGTCGATGAACAGCACAGCCGCCTCGAAATCCGTGCGGAAGTTGCGCCGAAGCGCGTGCTCGACCCGGTCGATGAACAGCGCCCTGTTCGCCAGGTCGGTGAGGCCGTCGTGGAACGCCTGGTGGGTGAGCGCCTCCTCGACCGTCTTGCGGTCGGTGATGTCGTGCAGGTTGACGAGCACTCCGCCGACGTCGGGATCGTTGATGAGGTTGACCATGCGGACGCTGAGCCACTGGTTCCGGCTGAGACCGTTGCGTACGCGCAGATCTGTGTCGAACGTCTGGCCTTGGAGCGTGAGGCAGCGGTTGAACATCGCGCGGGCGGCGCGGAGGTCCTCGGGTGCGACGAGGAGAAAGGCGTCCTGGCCGCGCGTGGGAGCTCCGGCATACCCTGTCAGCTCGGCGAGTCTTGGGGCATCGCTGAGGATCAAGCCGTCCTCGCCGACGACCATCGAGGCGTCAGAGGAGTTGGCCGCGAGCGCCTGCGCGTAACGTTCCTGCGTCCGGATCGCCTCGCGGAGTTCCGTCTCGGCCGCCAACAGACGTGCAGCGCGGGTGAACACCAGCCCGAGGAGCATCAGCGTCACGATGTACAGCACGACGGGGTCCGATTCGGCTCCTCTGGCGTGCTGGATCACCGCGATGCCACCGGGCAGGAGCAATGGAACGAGGGCCACCATGATCCCGCTGTACGTTGCACCGGTCGATGCGCCGCTGACTTGAGCGATCGAGTCGCGACCGCGGAACGTTGCGGTGGCGAGCAGTACGGCGCCGAGCATCCAGCCGACGTTCATCACGACTGCGGCGCTGCCATCGGCGGCGAACAGCGTGAACGCGAAGTCCGACATCAACCAACATGTTGCGCCGCCTGCGACGAGCCAGGCGGCCAAGCCTTGCAGGCGGTGCGAGAACACGGCTCGGAGGACGAGCGCCAGCAGGACGGCGTCGAACGTGGGGTAGAGCGCCCACACGACACGCACGGGAACCGTCATCGACGTGTCGGTGACGGTCGCGTGCAGCGAGAGCTCCCATTGGGCGACCATCGCCGCCAGGAAGACGACAACGACGTCGAGGACCCCGTCACGGTCGACACGCGATCCGCTCCGGCGACGGGTCGCTCCCAACAAGCCAAGACCGATCGCAGCGTATGAGCCGAGCCAGCCGACATCAGCCACCGAAATATTCGGTGCTTCGTCGTTCGTCCAGAAGAAGTACTGCCAACCGACGTCGCCCGCCGCCGACAGCGTCACGCCGAGCGCGATCAGGGTGAGCGGGATCTGGAAGCCGCTCCGACGTGCGCCGGCCCAGGCCGCTACCCCCGAGCCGACGACAACGGCGAGGTAGGTCCAGTCTCCGATGGCGTCCTCAGCGAACGCAGCATGCACTGTGATGAGCGCGGTCGCAACGAGAAGGCTGGCCATGCCAATCACCCCTGAAGCGCGACTTCGCGAAGACCCGTCGGCGACAGCGGCGTCACCGATCGGGCGCGAAACGAGCGAGGGCATGACTTCGTATCGGCACCTCCACGCTCGCGCTGGAGACAAAAATCATCACTGCGACAGCGATGGCGACGTCGGCGCTGGTCCTCGTGAACCTGTACACGCCAAGCGGGCTTCAGGCGACGCGCGTTATCGAATGACTAGCCGAGCGCATCCGTGCCGGTAGAGGACACGTTGGCGCCGACGGGCCTGCCGTTGTTCTGAGCGACCCCGAGGGAGACGTCATGGGACGAGCTGACCCTCAGGTCCTCGGCTGAGGCCAAACTGTCGGCCCAGCGACCTCGCTCAGGCTTGCGGAGGGACGGTGAGATCTGGCGTCAGCTCGATGAGCGCACGTGCAGTGGGCTATTCGATCACGGCCGGACGCGTGACGCTCTTCGGGTTCATGCTCATCGTGGTCATCCGACTGGCTGCGTCGTCTTCCAGTGCGGGCATATGGCTGTGGGCGGCGGCCTGGGCCGGCATTCCACTGATGGCCACGATCGCTCTCACCGTCTACATCTGGCGGCAGCCTCATACGGGCGGCTACGCCCTGCTGGGCGTCGCCAGTCTCATCGGCTCGTTCTTCTGCATGATGGCGGTTCTCCCCTTCGCCGTTTTCTAGAGAACGAACGACACCGCACGTTTCCGTGCGGTCTGCCGATCGCGTACGTGCCGATCTCGGATGGATCCGATTCTCTACGGCTTGTGCCGTTCTCGATCGGTCCACGACTCTTGGGTCGAGCGTTGATATGCGTGTTTTCGAGGTCGTGGTGGCGGGGTGCCGTCAGTTGGCGTTCAGTCGTTCGGTGATCTCGTCGTCGGTGAGGTCTTCGAGGTGTTGGCTGACAATCCAGAGGTGTCCGGCGGTGTCGCGGAGTCGGCCTTCACGCCGTCCGTAGTACCGGTCATCGATGGGGATGATGACGTCGGCACCGGCGTTCACCATCGCGTGTCCGGTGGCATCGGCGTCATCGACGGTGACGGTGAGAAGCAGGGGTGAGCCGCCGAGGTGGTTGGGCGACAGGTTGCAGTGGCCGTCGTGTTCTGTGAGTGCGATGACGTCGTTGCCGATCTGGATTTCGGCCTGGACGACTTTGCCGGAGGGCTCTGCGAAGCGCATCAGTTCGGTGGCGCCGAGTGCTGTGACGTAGAAGTCGATCGCTGCGGCGGCGTCGTCGACAACGAGGCGGGGATGAATTGCTGGAGATGTCATGAGGCTCGACGTTCGCAGTTCGTTGCGGGTCAGGTCTTGAAGATCTTGTCGTACTCGAGGTGGTTGGCCATCGTGGCTCCGTCTCGGTGGAGCCGTGAGGGGCTGATCTGAGCGAAGTGGCCGATCTCGCGAGAGAGGTGCGCTTGGTCGGCGAATCCGTGGTCGACCGCGACGCTTGCGAGCGGACGAGCATTTGGAAGTCGGATCGCTGCGACGGCGGAGTTGAAACGGCAGATGCGTTCGTACTGCTTGGGAGCGGCGCCCACCATGCGGCGGAACTCTGGCACGAACCGGCGTCGGTCGTGAGTCGCCCTGGGATGGTTGGAGGCTCCTGACCTTGGAAACGAGGATGGAGTCATGCCACATGAGATGTCGCCTGGGAAGCCAACGACGCGTCGATATTCAGAAGCTGAGAAGGACCGTGCGGAGCGTGCGGTGCGTCAGCTCCGAAAGGAGCTGGGGACCGATCACGGCACGGTGAAACGGGTTGCTGAGCAGCTCGGCATCGGAACCGAGTCGCTGCGGCCTGGGTTCGGCGCGCTGAGATCGACGGCTCGAAGCCGGGGTTGTCGAGCGAGGACGCTGAGAAGATGAAGCGGCTCGAGCAGGAGAACCGTGAGCTGAAACGCACGAACGAGATCTTGCGGAAGGCGTCGGCGTATTTCGCCCAGGCGGAACTCGACCGCCCATGGAAGTGATCGTCGGTTTCGTCGACGAGCACCGAGACGATCTCCAAGGCCCACGAGCAGGCCCGGCTGCACCTCGACACCAACGGCGAGGACGGCCTCCCCTGCATCAAGGTCGGCGACTCCATCCGACTCCTCCGCCGCACCATCGAAGACCTCATCGGATACAACGGCGTGTCAAGCAGAACGCCGAATGGCAAAACACCAGCTCAGCGTGGTCGGGGTGACAGGATTTGAACCTGCGATCTCCTGCTCCCAAAGCAGGCGCCCTACCAAGCTGGGCCACACCCCGTGTGTGAAGGACAGAACCTAGCGGGGGCTCGGCCGCGTCGTGGATGGCTCGTCGAGGAGATCGCGCCAACGGCTCACAGGAACGACGAGGCGTTGACGGGGTGCTCGGCACCGAGGCTCGGATCGTCGTCCAGTGGGGCCAGGGCGGCGTCGAAGTCCATGAGCAGACCCCCGACCAGACCGCAGATCGTGGAGAGGACCGAAAGCTGGCGAACCGTGGATCCGGCTCCGTTGGAACCGCCCGATGTCATGGTCGTGAATCCGTTCGGAACGAAGCGAGGAGAGCGGCCGAGAGAGACGTCATGGTGAGTGGGGTCGAGCCTTTCGATGTCGTGCGCTTCGCAATGCATGCTCTCGCATCGACGAGTTCGTACGTCGTACCCGTTCGGATGCGTGCGGCAAACACGCTCCAGCCTTGCATCTCGCACCCGATCCGACCAACCGACCGGGTGGAGCGCGATCGAGTCGGCGGGATCGCACGGACTGCCACCAGACTGGGAACATGACCACCGTCGACATCAACGACCACGCCGACCTCGACCCGGTTGCGGCTGACCTCGCCGCCGCCGGCGTCAGCTGGGACATCGACACGATCCTCGGCGAGCGTTCCGCTGACGAACTCTTCGACGAAGCCGAGCAGGGAGCACGCCAACTCGCCGAGCGACGTGGTCGCGTCGCCGATCTCGACGCTTCCGAACTCGCATCGGCGATGACGCAGATGGCCGATGTCCTCGACCTCGTCAACCGCGCTGCGTATCACCCGATGCTCGCATTCAGCACCGACACGACCGACCCGGCTCGCGGGGCGGCGGTCGCCCATTCCCAGGAACGGGCCACGACCATCCAGACGATGTTGATCTTCTTCGACCTCGAGTGGGCTGCGGCGAGCGACGAGCACGTCGCCTCGATCATCGACGACCCGCAACTCGACTTCTGCCGTCATCACCTCGAGCAGGTCCGCCTGGAACGTCCACACATGCTGTCGGAGGCCGAGGAGACCGTCCTGGCCGAGAAGTCACAGGTCGGCGCCGCGGCGTGGGTCCGGCTGTTCGACGAGTTGACCTCGGCGATCGAGGTCGACCTGCCCGACGAACACGGCGGCTCCGGCCAGTCACTCCAGCAAGCCCTGTCCATGCTCTCGCACCCCGACCGCGACGTGCGCCGCACCGTCGCCGACGGCGTCACCGCAGGCCTGGAACCTGGCCTGCGAACTCGTGCCTACGTGTTCAACACGCTGCTGCTCGACAAGTCGATCAACGATCGGATGCGCGGGTACGACACGTGGGTCTCGTCACGCAACCTCGCCAACGAGGCGTCCGACGAATCGGTCCAGGCCCTGATCGACGCGGTCACCTCGAACTACGCCCTCCCCCAGCGCTGGTACTCGCTGAAAGCCGAGATCCTCGGCGTGGACAAGCTCGCCGACTACGACCGGATGGCGTCGGTCGCGTCCACCGAAGCCGAGTTCGGTTGGGAGGAGGGCACCCGCATCGTTCGCGACGCGTACGCGTCCTTCTCCCCTGAACTGGCGGACCATGCCGGTCGGTTCATCGACGAGAACTGGATCGACGCACCCGTGCGCCCGGGCAAGCGCGGTGGAGCCTTTGCCGCACCGGTCAGCCCGAAGCACCACCCCTACGTGTTCCTCAACTGGACGGGCACGTCGCGCGATGTGGCAACCCTCGCGCACGAACTCGGACACGGCCTGCACTTCCAGCTCGCCCGTGATCAGGGCGTGTTCCACCAGACGACTCCGCTCACCGTCGCCGAGACCGCATCGGTGTTCGGCGAGACGGTGACGAGCAGCCGACTGCTGTCGACCATCACCGACCCTCAGGAGCGATTCTCACTGCTCGCCGCGACGCTCGAGGACTCGATCGCCACCGTGTTCCGCCAGGTGGCGATGAACCGCTTCGAGCACGCCTGCCACACGGCACGGCGAGGTGAGGGCGAACTGTCCGTCGAGCGCCTCGGCGACCTGTGGGCCGAGAGCCAGGCCGACATGCTCGGTGATTCGGTCGAGATCACGGACGGCTACCGCAACTGGTGGAGCTACGTGCCGCACTTCATGGGCACCCCCGGCTACGTGTACGCCTACGCGTACGGCCAACTCCTCGCCCTGTCGGTCTACGCCCGCTACGTGGAGGAGGGCGATGCATTCGTGCCCGCCTATCTCGACCTGCTGCGCGCCGGCGGCAGTCGCTCCCCGGAGGAACTCGGCAAGATCGTCGGATGCGACCTCGCCGATCCGGCGTTCTGGACCAACGGTCTCAAGATCGTCGAAGGCCAGTTGACCGCAGCGGAGGATGCCGCACGAGCGGCAGGCCGCATCGACTGATCGACAGGACGACCCTCAGAGCGCGATGGCGCCGCCGACATCGGGCGGAGCGGGCCAGACCCGATCGCCGACGTCGAGTCCGGCGTCGGCATAGGCCGATGCGAGCTGGGCAACGTGGATCATCCCGCGGCCCGAGGTCCGGTCGACGTTCGTGATCGCCTGGACGACGTCGAGGTGCGCCCGTCGATACCGCGCGTCGTGCCCGTGTGCCACCCCGGCCAACGCATGCGCCAACTCGTGCGCCGCGGTGGCGACCGTCGCCTGCGGCGCTGCGATCGCGATCGACGCCACCGAGCCGTCCTCGAGGCCACACCGGGTCGCGGACGATCGAGCGTCGGCTCGAGCGGCGCGTGCCTGCACGGCGCCGACGGGCCACCACCTTCGGACGGTCACCGACCGGATCAGGGCGACCGCACGATCGACCCCGATCACCTCCTCGAGATCCGTGCCGTCGAATGCAGCGAGCTCCGCGGCGTACACCTGCGCACGCTCGCGGTCAACCATGGCCCCGACCCGGGCCCAGGGCCGCACGACCACTCAACCGGGTGCGCCCCACGTCGGCACGATCCGCCGCCTCGACACCCCGGAGGTACCCGTCGGGCGACAACCTCGCCGGTCTGGTCGCCGATCGGACCCTGCCCCACGACTCGTCGGCGAACTCGTCGACGCGTTCCCGCCGCTCGCGTATGGCGAGTTCGGTGGCGGCGCCACCACCGGCTCGACGGTCGGCCTCGACCTTCGCTGCGACGGCAGACTCCGCCAACAGGTCACCGATCCGGTTCGCGTACCCGAACAGGAAGGCACGTCGTTCACGCTGCGTCGCTGCACCGGTCGATCGGCGCAGGCCGGCCATCTGTCCGGCAACCTGCGTATGCAGCGATGCGTACATCACCTCGACGACGTCGAGGTCCTCGCTCCGTCCCGCGAGGAAGGCGACGCTGCCCGCAGGGGTGGCCTGGAACACCATCCGGACATCGTGCGCTTCGGCGATGTTGCCGAGCAGCGCAATCCGGCCGCGAACGTACGCACCCCGCCCGACGACCAGCTCGCGAATTGCGAGGTCGTCGGCAGCACCCCCTCGCTGCGCGAGTTGTTCCGGGCTGATCCGGTGACGTGCCACGAGGTGCGCCGCCTTGGCCGCGAATGCCTCGGCTTCGTGGACGCTGTCGGTCCGTTCCGCCTTGTCGAGCAGCTTGCGGATCCGCTCGACGAGGGTCCGATCGTGTTGTGTCTCTGATAGTGTCATTGCTGGAGTTGTTCACTGTCTGCGGTCGCATCATCACTAGGTTGAACATCGGAGGTCACCATTCTCATGACGAACTCACCCACGGCACTCACTGTCGCCACCGACATCACCTCACTCGAGACCGACACCGACGGGAGGACACTACGCCGCCGTCGAAACCGTGATGCCGTGATCGCCTCATTGATCTCGCTCATCCAGGAAGGCGATCTCGACCCGACCGTCGCGAACATCGCGGACCGTGCCGAGGTGTCGCACCGTTCGGTGTTCCGCTACTTCGACGACCTCGACGACCTGGCTCGGACCGCTCTCGAGACCGCCCTGCGCGACGCACTGCCGCTCGCAGTGATCGCAGGGGTCGGAACGGGATCTCTCGACGACCGGATCGAAGGCGTCATCGCCGCCCGCCTCCGGATCCTGACGCACACGAAGTTCCTGGTGAGGGTCGCCAAAGCCAAGTCGGCCACGCTCCCCGAGGTGGATCGCATGGTGGCCAACGTCGCCGCGATGAACCGCGACCAGTTCCGGCGCCACTTCGAGATCGAACTCGCCGAGATGGAGCCACGCGACCGCGCTCACGTCACTGCTCTGCTGTCCTCCCAGATGGGATTCGAGGGATACGACCACCAGAGTTCGGTGCTCCAACGCACCGACGAGGAGATCGCCGATGCCTGGCGACTGCTCATGCGCCGCCTGCTGGTCTGAGTCGCCGATCCCACTACATCGGACCCGAGTGGTTGGCCCGGAGACCGGTAGGATCCGGTCTGCAAGCGGGTGTAGTTCAATGGTAGAACCTCAGGTTTCCAACCTGACTACGCGGGTTCGATTCCCGTCGCCCGCTCAACGAGAAGCCCCTGTTCGGACCTTCCGAACAGGGGCTTCGTCGTTGGGCAACGGCGTGTGGTGACCCATCGTGGGGTCAGGCCGTGGTCGTGCCGACCGCTTCGCTCGCCTTGTCGCCGACCTCGTCGATCTTGGAAGCAGCGACATCGGCGACATCGGAGGCTACTTTCTGGACGTTGTCCTTGACCGCTTCGGTGACCTTGGCGTTCGACACCTTGTCGCCCATCCGATCGATCTGCGATTCGAGCTTGCGGCGCTGGTCGGCGCTCATGTTGTTGACGATGTAGCCGCCTGCTGCGGCACCGATCACGATTCCAATGAGAAGTTTCATGGTGTCGGCCGTACCCGGACTCGTTGCGCTCCATGCATCGAAATCACACGTGTCGAAGATGTGGCGGCGGCCTCCGTGCACTCGCGCCGGACCCGCCACCGACTCAGACGGAGAGAACGGCGGCGCCGGCCCCGATCGCAGGCGCCGGTTCGGTTTCCGGGGTCGTGGGAGCGGGACCAGGATCGGGTTCGGGCACCGTCGGACCGGGCTCGGGCACGATCGGATCGGGGACCGTCGGCGTGTGCGTGGGGTCGGGATCGGGGATCGTGGGAGTGTGGGTGGGATCGGGGTCGGGGATCACCGGCGTGTGCGTCGGGTCGGGATCCGGCACGAGAGGCTCCGTGGTCGAGAACTGCGTCGTTTCGCTCATGCCCGGAGCCGTACCCCGTTCGTGAGGGATTGATTCCGCTGCCACCCGTCATACTTTGCCGATGCTCCGACGTCAGGCGAACACACGAGTCGCGTCGTTGCGCCGGATGGACTGGCGTGTCGCCCTGTGGGTGCCCGTCGGCCTCGCCACCGCGCGGTTCGGACATCGCCCGGGCCGACGCGCCACTCTGCGGGCGGCGATCTCGATCGCCACGGCTGCGACGCTGGGACGCGCTACGAACTCGATCGACGCTCGTGGCTCCCGTGGGTGGACTTCGCTCGGCCTGGGCGCCGGGGCACCGTCTCGACCTGCGATCGCCACGGCAGCCGCCTTCACCGCAGCGACCGCGATCGAGGCGCCCCGGCTCACCGCGCCCATCGGGGTGCTGGCCGTCGTGACCGCTGCGTCCTCGGCGAGGAGCACCCGCCCGGGACGCGCCGAGATCATCGGTGCGACCGTCCTCGGCGTCGTCGCATCGGTCGCCACGCTGCGAATCTGGCCGCGCACGCAGCACACCGACGTCGTCCCGGCGTCGGCGCCGGCCACCACCACCGACCGGGTCTCGACCACCGGCGGTGGACTGTCGATCGTCGTCAACTCGTCGGCGGGCGACCCGGCGCACGACGAGATCATCGCGAAGATCGAGAGCGAACTCCCGGACGTGACGGTCGTGCGGGTCGACGACGTCGCCCTTCTCGAGGAGGAACTCACACGTGTTGCGCGCGCGTCGGAGGCGATCGGTGCCATCGGCGGTGACGGAACGGTCGGGGCCACCGCCGCGGCGGCCCTGGCTGCCGACATCCCACTCGCCGTCTTCCCGGGCGGCACGCTGAACCACTTCGCGCGAGATGCCCGGGTCGACACGGTCGCCGACGCGATCCGAGCCGTGCAGAACCGGCGACTCGTCAGCGTGGACACAGGCCTCGCTGACGGACGCACCTTCGTCAACACCACCAGCCTGGGGAGCTACTCCACACTCGTGGAACTCCGGGAGCAGTACGAGAAGACACTCGGAAAATGGCCGGCCGTCGTGATCGCACTGCTCCAGATCCTGATCGACGGCACCCCGTTCACGCTGTCGATCAACGGCGAGCGGCGACGGATCTGGATGATCTTCATCGGGAACTGCTCCTACGAGCCCGCCGGGTTCGCGCCCTCTGCGAGACATCGCCTCGACGACGGGCTGTTCGACGTCCGCATCGTCGACGCCGACCACCCGTTCGCCCGGATCCGTCTGATCGCGGCGCTGCTCACCGGACGTCTCGCACGGTCGGCGGTGTACTCGCGAGTGCTGGTCGATCGGATCGACATCGAGGTCGACGACGCGGCGCCTCTGCTCGCCGCCGACGGGGAGGTCTTCCCCGCCGGGGCGAGGTCGTTCGCGATCACCAAGAACCCGCAGCCCTTGCGCCTCTTCGTCGCCGCCGAGAGCGAGTGATCACCTCGAGTCCCGAATCGGCGAAGATCCTCGAGTCCGCTGAGTCGGGTCGCCTCGGTCGTCTCGAACCAGAGGGCACACACGACCGGATGCAACAGTGGTGCGATGGGGCTCGACCGTGACACCGCCGAACTGCTCGACACGCTGAGACGACTCGACGTTCCTCCGCTGAGCGCCGGCACACCCGAACTCGCTCGCGCCGACTACGACGCTGCGCCCAAACCGCCCGGAGACCCCGTCGCCCTCGTCGTGGACGCCACGGTTCCCGGGCCGGCCGGCGACATCCCGGTCCGGGTGTACTCCCCCACCGTGGCGACCCCGGGGGACACCGAGCCGCCTGTCGTCGTGTTCTTCCACGGTGGCGGCTGGGTGCTGTCACACCTCGATGGGCACGACAGCCTCGCCCGTCGCCTCGCCGTGCGCAGCGGCGCGATCGTCGTGTCGGTCGGCTACCGACTCGCACCCGAACATCCCTTTCCGGCGCCGCACGACGACTGCTGGGCGGTCACGTCGTGGCTCGCGGAACACGCCGGCGAGTTCGGTGGCGACGGATCGCGACTCGCGGTGGCCGGCGACAGCGCCGGCGGGAACCTCGCCGCGGGGGTCGCCCTGCGCGCTCGTGACGAGGGCCTCGACCTGTCGTTCCAGTTGCTGATCTACCCGGCCGTCGACGTCGACTTCACCCGTGCGTCGATGATCGACAACGGGACCGGCTACTTCCTCACCACCGACGACATGCGGTGGTTCTGGGATCAGTTCGTGCCTGCGCCACTGCGGAACGACCCCTACGCGGTGCCGATGATGGCCGACGACCTCTCCGACCTCGCCCCGGCGTTGATCCAGACCGCCGAGTTCGATCCGCTCCGCGACGAAGGCGAGGCATTCGGTGCACGACTCCGCGACGCCGGCGTCGACGTGACGGTGACGCGCTACGACGGCGTGGTCCACGGTTTCGTCAGCCGGTGGACCCAGATGGCACGCGCCGAGCTCGCTCACGACGAGGCGGGTCTGGCACTGCGGTCGGCGTTGGGCATCTCGACCACGTGACGGCGGTCGCGGCGCCCGACACGAGTCGACGGGGTGCCGTGCGATACACCGGAGCGCATGGATCGACGTGACGCACCCACCATCGAACGACGACTCGGCGGCGCACTGGAGCCGGTCATCGGCCAGGTGTTCTTCTCGCCCGAGGCGCACAGCGCCTACGCCGCGCTCGGATTCGCCGATTCCGCACGCGACGCCGACGGCGTCGCGCTACCCGACGGACCCGCCTACTTCACCAGCCGTGGCTCGCTGCTCGGCCAGGTACGCGGAGAGGTGGTGGCATCGGCGTTCGCCGTGTTCAACCCGGCGGCGGTCGTGCCCTCGGTCGACTTCGGTTGGTCCGTCACCGACGCACCGACCGTGTGCGACGCACGTGATCGCGGGGCGATCGGCCAACTCGAGCGAATCCTCGGAGCAGACCCCGACGGGCGCGACCGCGTCGAGAAACTCCTGCTGAAGGCGACGGACGGTCTCCGCGTCGAGGGGCGTCCGCTGGCCTCGGGCATCACCGCACTTCCCGATCCCGACCACCCACTCGGCACGATCTTCCGTCGTGGGGATCTGTTGCGCGAGTTCCGCGGCGACTCCCACACGGCGGCGTGGATCCACGCCGGGTTCGACGCCGTGCAGATCGGTCTGCTCACCGAGCTGTACTGGGGGCTTCCGTTGCGCAGCTACACACGCACCCGGGCGTGGAGCGACGACTACTTCGACCTCGCAGAGGAACGGCTCCGCTCCCGTGGGTTGATCGACGCAGCTGGAGCGTTCACCGACGCCGGTCGTGACGTCCGCGAGCAGGTCGAGGTGGACACGGACTCGATGATGCGGCCCGTCGTCGATGCACTCGGTGACGACGTCGACGAACTCGTCTCACTGCTCGCTCCGTGGGGGGTGGCGATCCGATCGGCCAAGGGTTATCTCTCGTCGGGTCCGCACGACCTCGCCTCGCGCGCCGGTTGACGCGCCACGTCCTACCGTCCGGCCCGAAAACGCACGACGCCGCCGGCCCGGAGGTCGGCGGCGACGTTCAGACTCCGGAGTTCGGAGTCTGGCTGATCAGATGGCCCGGACGTTCTGGGCTTCGTCGCCCTTGCGTCCCTGACCGATGTCGAATTCGACGGTCTGGCCTTCGTCGAGCGACTTGTAGCCGTCTCCCGCGATGTTGGTGTGGTGGACGAACACGTCATCCGCACCCTCGCGTGAGATGAAGCCGAAGCCCTTCTCGTTGTTGAAAAATTTTACGGTGCCTTGCATTTGTTTCACTTTCGCTTCGAGCGCACCACTGTGACGCGCTCTGCGGACACGCTAACGCGCAATCCGGCGATGTCGGGCGCATCGGGCGAGTTGGTCAGGGGTGTGATCTCGTTCGCTCGCTCGCCCCACGAGGTGCACCTTCACACGCACGACACGTGCCGGACTCCTGGGACGGAAGAACCTGTGGCAAGGTGGGACCGTGGAGATCTCGATCGGTTGTCGCTTTCGATTCGAGGTGGACGAACCGACACACGCCGTGGTCCTCGTCGAACCGCACGTCGAGGAGGAGTGGCGGGTGAGCAACGCGTCCTTCTCGACCCAGCCCTCGGTTGCGTCGAACACGTATCGCGACCTCTTCGCCAACCGCTGCCGACGTCTCACGCTCCCGGTCGGCACGGTCGACCTGGAGTTCAACGCCTCCGTCGACGCGACCGGCACGCCCGACGATCGTGACGACTACGCCCGTGAACTCCATCCGGCCGATCTGCCCGACGAAGCACTGGCATTTCTCCTCCCCAGCCGGTACTGCCAGTCCGACCAACTCGCGTCGTTCGCTCTCGAACACTTCGGTGGTGTGATGCCGGACATGAACGGGGTCCACCGGGTCCGGGCGATCACGCAGTGGGTCCACGACCGCATCGGCTTCGACTATGGCGTCGCATCACCGACCACCACCGCCGTCGACGTGCTGCGCGACGGTCACGGCGTCTGTCGTGACTTCGCCCACCTGGCGATCGCCCTCTGTCGTGCGCTGAACATCCCGGCCCGGTACGTCTTCGGATATCTGCCCGACATCGGGGTGCCCGATCCCGGCTCGCCGATGGACTTCTGCGCCTGGATGGAGGTGTACATCGGCGACCGGTGGTACACGTACGACCCGCGCAACAACGAGCATCGCATCGGGCGCACGATCATCGGTCGCGGTCGCGACGCCGCCGACGTGGCCATGGTCACCACCTTCGGAGCGGTCACGCTCACATCGATGACCGTGATCGCCGAAGAACTCGTCCACGGCTGACGAGATGGCGTTCGGTGATCATTCGGGTCCGCCTGCAACCGGCCGCCAACTCCGCGAGTTGCTCGAACTGCTGGAGGCCGCGGGACACGCCGGCTACCGTGACGCCCGCGGGCCGATGGGGTTCACCCAACGCCAGGCGGGCGGCAAGTTCACCAGCTCCGAGGCCGACGAGTTCATCGAACGTCTGCAGAAGGAGATCCACGGCGACGGTCCACCCGCTGGATCTCATTCGCCTCCACGCGCTCGGCAGCCCGACCCCTCGTCGGAGACGACCCCGGCCCGAATCCCACCGCCAGCCCGGCCGCAGCGGGCGCTCCCTCGGTCGCGAGGCCCCGGGCTGAGCGAGCTCACGTCAGAGGAACTCGCCGCCGAACTCCAGCGTCGCGGTTGGATCGTCGTCGAACCGTAGCGACCGCTGGCACGCTGTCGTCATGAGCAACGCCGACGTGTCCGCCAAGCTCGCCGGACTCCGCAAGGAGCCGCCTCCGTATCGCCGCGTGGCCGTTCGCTCGATCGAACCGTTGAGCCCGTTCATGATGCGCGTCGTGCTGGGCGGCGACGAACTCGACGGGTTCGCGATCACGGCCCCGGCATCGAGCGTGAGACTGCTCCTGCCGCCACCCGGATCCGACGAACTGGTGATGGTCACCTGGACCGGGAACCAGTTCGAACTCCCCGACGGGACACGCCCGCCGATCCGCACCTTCACCCCGCGCCGCTTCGACGTCGATCGCAACGAACTCACGATCGACGTCGTCCTGCACGACGACGGACTGGCGACGGACTGGGCGCGTTCGGTGAGGCCGGGCGACGACGTCGCGGTGTCCGGACCCGGACGCAGCGAGGACCTGAACGCGGATGCCCGGTCGCACCTGTTGATCGGCGACGAGTCGGCCCTCCCCGCCATCGCCCAGCTCCTCGAATGGATCCCCGCCGATCACGTCGTCGACGTCCACGTGGAGATCCGCCACGCCGATGCCCGGATCGAACTGCCGACTCACGGGCGAGCGACCGTCTCCTGGTACGTGATCGACGAGGGTGCCGCTCCGGGCGACGCTCTGTTCGACGTCGTCTCGAACCTCGACGACCTGCCCGACGCCGTGTGGATCGCCGGAGAGGCTGCCGCAGTGCAACGGCTCCGTACGCACCTGTTCGACGAGCGCGGCCGCAATCGCTCCGACGTGACCGCCCGCGGCTACTGGAAGGTCGGTCGGTCGGCGGGCTGAACGCTCAGCCGCACGCGGCGCGGGTGATCGGGTACGGGTTGATCGGCTGGCCGCCACCCGGATGGATCTGCAGGTGCAGGTGGTTCGTCGTGGTGTTGCCCGTTCGTCCGACGTAGCCGACCACGTCACCCTGGTTCACCGTGCGGTTGCCACCCTCGTACCGACTCAGGTGCGCGTAGTAGTACCGCGTCCCGCTCGCTCCGTACAGCCGCAACGTCTGTCCGCCCAGAGCGTTCGACCGGTACTCCACTCGGCCGGCCTCCATCGCCACCAGCGGCGTCCCACTCGGTGAGATCACGTCGACGCCTTGGTGCGACCTGCCCCCCGAGCGCGCCGCTCCCCACGTGTCGGCGAATGCTCGCGGTCCCGCCACAGGACAGGCGAGGTTCGACCCGGACGGCTGGGGTGCCACCTCCGGGGTGACCTGAGCCGGCGCAGCAGGCTCGGCGGTGTTCTCTGGCGCCGGATCGGCGCTCGCTTGCGACGCTCCCGACGCAGGAGTGGCGGGCGTCTGCCCGGACGGCGTCGGGGGTTGGGCCGGCGTGGCGGCCGCAGCTCGAGCATCGGCTGCTGCCTGCTCCGCTGCTGCTTGCTCGGCTGCGGCCTCCTGGGCCCGTCGTTCCTGCTCGGCACGCGCCTGTCGTTCGGCTTCGAGGGCCCGCTGCACCGCCTCGTCGGCAAGTCGCTGCTCCTCGATCTCGCCCAGCAGGATCACCTCGGCCTCGGCCTGTTCCTGCTGCGCTGCGAAGGTGAGACTCGCGGCGTCGGCGTCGGCCTGCTGCTCTTCGAGGTCGTCGCGCTTCTCGCCCACCTCGGTCATCAACGCGTCGTAGTCGTCGAGATCGATGAACACGGTCTGCGTGGCGACGGAGCTGTAGACCTCGGCGGCGAGCACGTCGTTCGAGTCGCCGATGTCGATCAGGAGAGGCATCGTCGGACCACCCGCACCGACGAACTGGCGCACGGCCTGCTGCTCGAGCCCGGACCGCGCCGAGGCCAACTCGGCTTCGATCTCGACGAGTTCGTCCTCGGTGTCGGCGATCGCGAGATCGAGTCGGTCGATCTCGGCCTCGGTGTCGAACAGGGCCTGCGCGGCCGCATCGGCCCGATCGCGTGCCGCCTGGATCTCCTGGGCCGCCTTCTCGGCCGGTGTCAGCGGCGCCGAGGCCACTGCGATCGACGCCGGCGTGAACACCGACGAACACACCACGACCGCGACGCCGACGCACCGAGCGGCGGCACGGCGAATGGTGCGGCCCGAACCGGACGCTGAGGTCTCCCGACACGACATGAACTCGAGAGACTAGCTGGCCATTGCGTTCTTGTTACGAGAATCTCTCGACTCTCACTCGAACGTCGAGAGTTGGCCGGGTTCCGGCGATTTCGCGGTCGATCGAGCTCGTCTCCCCTGGACTGATCGGTCGACCGCCAGATAGACCGGAGGCCATGTTGATCGTGGTGTCGCCCGCCAAAGCACTGGACTTCGAATCGCCGCTGCCCACCAAGAAGCGCAGCATGCCCGAGATGCTCGACCGATCGGAGGAACTGGCCGCGATCATGGCTCGCAAGTCGCCCGAGGACCTCTCGGCGATGATGTCGATCTCCGACGACCTCGCCGCACTCAACCACGAGCGGTTCCAGGACTGGACCACCCCGTTCACCAAGGACAACGCCCGCCCCGCCGTCCTCGCGTTCGCGGGCGACACCTACGTCGGCCTCGACGCGCCCGCGTCATTCGGCGAGCGTGACTACACCCACGCACAGAAGGTCCTGCGCATCCTCTCGGGCCTGCACGGTGTGCTGCGACCGCTCGACCTGATCCAGCCGTACCGCCTGGAGATGGGGTCCAAGGTCGAGCACGACCGCGGCGGCGACCTGTACTCGTTCTGGGGTGACCAGGTGACCGACCGACTCAACGAAGCGCTCGCTGCGTCTCCCGGCGCCGATGCACTGGTCAACCTTGCATCGAAGGAGTACTTCTCGGTCGTGCGGCCCACGCGGTTCGAGGGACGGATCATCTCGCCGCGTTTCCTCGATGCGAACGGCGACGACGACTTCAAGATCGTCGGCTTCTTCGCCAAGCAGGCGCGAGGCGCCATGGCGGGGTGGATGGTGCGCAAGCGGATCCTCACGATCAAGGCCCTCACCGAGTTCGACGCACACGGCTACCGCTACGACCCCGACCGTTCGACGCGAGACGCACCGACGTTCACGCGCCGCAACAACGTCTGAACCGCCGCCGTCCGGTCGATCCCCGGTGACATCCGTCCGGGACGGATTCACCGGGCTCTTCATGATCGCAACGGCGACCGAGGCTCGTCTACGGTGACGGGGTGCGAATCGAACACATCCCCATCGGCACCAACCCGCCAGAAGACATCAACGTCGTCATCGAGGTCCCGGTCGGCGGCGAACCCATCAAGTACGAGCTCGACAAGAAGTCGGGCACGCTCTTCGTCGATCGATTCCTGTACACGCCGATGCGGTATCCGGGGAACTACGGGTTCGTCCCGCACACGCTGTCCGAGGACGGCGACGCGATCGACGTCCTGGTGTGCAACACCCGGGTGATCGTCCCCGGAGCCGTGATCAACTGTCGCCCGATCGGCGTCCTCGTGATGGAGGACGAGGCCGGGAACGACGAGAAGATCATCGCCGTCCCGAGCCCCCACGTGAGCCGTCGCTACGACAGCGTGTACGAGTACGAGCAACTCCCCGAGATCACCCGGGACCAGATCGAGCACTTCTTCGAGCACTACAAGGATCTGGAGCCCGACAAGTGGGCCCGGATCGATCACTGGGGCGACAGCACCGAAGCGAAGGCCATGATCGAGGTCGCGGTCACTCGCGATGCGACCGCGACCGACTGACATCGGTTCAGTCGTCGCTACGCCACCACACGACGGCGATGTCGTCGTTCTGGATGCCTTCGGGGTTCGCGACCTCGACCAGGGTGTCGAGGTCGACCCGCCCGCTCACCTGGTCGATGATGCGTGCGAGCCCGTCGTCCACGATCTCGCCACGACGCTCCACCAGACCGTCGGTGAAGAACAGCACGCCTTCGCCGCCGTCGATGTCGACCTCACACGTCTCGTCCTCGGCGCAGCGAGCGACGCCCAGCGGCGGCGACCCACACCCGTCCAGGACGCGTGCGTTCGGACCCGTCACGATCGGCGGCATCGCACCGGCCCGGGCCCAGGTCACCTGACGACCGTCGGTGGAGATGCTCGCCACGATGATCGCGGCATACATGCACCCGGGCAGGTCGACGCACGCGTCGGAGATGCGGTTGATGATCTGTGCCGGTGAACGTTCGAGGCCGGTGAACACGGCACGTGCTGCTGCGCGCAGTTGGGCGGCCGCCTGCGTGCTCTCGACACCGTGACCCACCACGTCACCGAGCACGATGTCCACCGAACCGTCACGCCTCCGGAACGAATCGTAGAAGTCGCCTCCGATCCGCTCACTCGCGGCGACGGGGCGGTACCGGGCGCGCAGCGAGCCGACGGCGGGCGGCTCGAGGTCCGCCGGAATCAGGCGCGTCTGCAGGTCCGTCACGAGCGAGAGGTAGTCGATGCTCGTCGAGATCGAATCGGCCACGACCCCGGCGAGCTGTTCGAGGAGTTCGACGGTCTCGGGCGCCCAGGTCCGCTGCTCGACGTCGAGCACGCAGAAGCTCCCGAGAACGTGACCGTCCCCGTCGCGGATGGGCACGCCGCAGTAGGCCTCGATGCCGAGTTCGGTTCGAGCACCATGCTCGACGAATCGCTCGTCGTCGCCGAGATCCCTCAGTTCGAGCGGCGCACCGGTCTCGACCACGGTGCGGCACACCGACTGCGAGATCGGAGTCTGCATCGACGCAGCCAGGTCGTCGGGCAGACCCACCTGGGAGGTGAAGAACTGTCGGTCGGACTCGACCATCGAGATCAGGGCGATCGGCGCGCCCGTCAACGTCGACGCAAGATTGGTCAACTGGGCGAAGCGGCGACCCGCCTCCGCTCCGAGCATTCCGCTGCGGCGCACCGCCGCCAGACGTTCCGGCGACAACACCGACTCGGCGAAACGGCCCATGATCGTCGACTGTTCCAGGTCCACGCTCACATCCGTGAGCGTAGACGGCGGGTCATCCTCATCCGAACGAGTGACCGACTTCACGGCGTCACGACGAACGGTGGTCACTCGCCGTACTCGTGCTCCGGCCCCGGGTACTCGCCGCTCTCGACGTCCTCGCAGAAGGCCTTGGCTGCGTTCAGCAGCGTGTCGCCGATCTGGGCGTACTGCTTGACGAATCGAGGGATCCTCCCTCTGGTCATCCCGGCCCAGTCCGACCACACCAGGAGTTGACCGTCGCACTTCGGGCCCGCACCGACCGAGATGGTCGGGATCGACAGTTCCTCGGTGACCTTGCCGGCGATCTCCGACGGCACCATCTCGAGCACCACGGCGAACGCACCGGCGTCCTCGACGGCGTGCGCGTCGGCGAGGAGTTGATCTGCTCCGTCGTCGCCTCGACCCTGGATGATGTGGCCGCCCAACCCGTGCTCGCTCTGCGGGGTGAAACCGATGTGGGCCATCACCGGGATTCCGGCGCGCACGATCCGCTTGATCTGCTTGGCGCTGCGCACCCCTCCCTCGCACTTGACCGCCTGGCAGCCGGTCTCCTTCATGAATCGGATCGCGGTGTGGAGCGCATCGTCGGGTCCGTTCTCGTACGACCCGAAGGGCATGTCGGCCACGACCAGAGCACGGTTGGCGCCCCGCACGACCGCCGCCGTGAGGGGGATCAACTCGTCGATCGTGACCGGAATCGTCGTGTCGTAGCCGAAGACGGTGTTGCCGGCCGAGTCTCCCACCAGGAGGAAGTCCACTCCTGCCTCGTCGAAGATCGACGCCGACAGGTAGTCGTAGCTGGTGAGCCCCGTGATCTTGATGCCCTGCTCCTTGGCGCTGCGGAAGTGCCGGGTCCGGACCCGCTTGAGCGCCGGATCGCTGGTTCCACCGCCGTAGGGACGTGCCTCATCGGTCATGCCCCCACCGTACCCACACCGACCCGCACCACTCCCGGTCCGACATCGGCCCAGGTCACGGTGTGCTCGCGACCTGCGAACGGAAAGCGAAACACCCCGGCGCCGACGCCTCCGGCGCCGTCCGTTTGGATACGTTCATACGGTGACTCCTCGACGGACCGCTCTCGCGCTCGCCGCCTCGGCGCTCGTCTTCGCATCGTGCAGCAGCGGTGGCGGCGATCGCACGGCGTCGGTTCCGATCCCCGGTCGCGACGCCTCGGCGTCGACAAGTTCGAACGACACCGACACACCGGCCGACTCCGCGACCTCGACCGAGACGATCGATCCGACGACGCCCGACGGAACCGAAGCGCCCACCCCGACCGCAGACCCCGACTCGTCCGCTCCCGACGCCTCCACCCCCGACGGCACCGGCCCGGATGCAGCACCCGACGCCTCCACCCCCGAAACCGCGGACCCCGACGCGACGACGACCAGCAGCACGTCGACGACCAGCACGACGACCACCACCACCGTTCCGGCGCTCGACGTGTTCGATCCGGCGTGCGTCGTCGAGGTGCAGTCGGGCGATTCTCTCGGCCTGATCGTCGAGCGCTACGACGACGAGACGATCAACATCGCCACGGTTCGCGCCGAGAACTCGATCGACGGCGACACCATCTACCCGGCACAACTCCTCGACATCTGCGTGGACAACGGCTTGGACGACATCACCGGAACCGAACGCACGGAACGCAATGCTGCGATCGAAGCCAACGAGAACGCCGAGGCGGTGAGCTTGCAGCAGGAGAAGCTCAACGAGCTGCTCACCCCGTACGGCATGCGCGAACTGGGGGTCGATGGCGTGTCGGGCCCCGTCACGCGTCGTCACCTGTGTGCAGCGCGCCTCGGCCTGGGCCTCGACGTCACACTGACCGACATGGAGCCGGGCAGCGACGAGGAACGCACGCTGATGGCGGCGACGGGCCTCGTCGCACCCTTCACGTCGGCTCTGAACCAGGAGCGCTGGATCCTCATCGACCGGACCTGCCAGGTGATGTTCGCCGGCGAAGGTGCCACGACCCTGACCTTCGTCTTCCCGACCTCCACCGGCAGCGTCGGCTTCGAGACTCGTGACCAGGACCAGTCGCCGGTGTTCCGCTACGACCCGGCACTCGACAACGGCGGCTGGCACAACTCCACCGACTACCCCGTCCCGGTCGACAGCCCGCTCAGCGGCAACATGTACAAGCCGTTGTACTTCGATGGCGGCCAGGCGATCCACGGCGCCAACAACGTGCCGACCACGCCCCAGTCGAAGGGTTGCGCCCGCCTCAGCCCCGACAACCAGGACACTCTCGTCACCTGGCTCGGCCTGCAGGACGCCCCCGGTCCCCTCGGTGGCATCGGGGTGACCGTCAACGTGCAGGGCACCTACCCGCACGAACCGGCGCCCGATGCCGTCACGCCCGGCAACGCCACCGTCGACACCTGAGTCGGTCCTTCTGATTCTGAACGAATCGGACCAACTCGGCCCGCCCGACACCCGAGTCCGTCCTTCTGATTCTGAACGAATCGGACCAACTCGGCCCGCCCGACACCTGAGTCGGTCCTTCTGATTCTGAACGGATCGGACCAACTCGGCCCGCCCGACACCCGAGTCCGTCCTTCTGGTTCTGAACGAATCGGACCAACTCGGCCCGGCCGACGCCCGCGTCGGTCCTTCTGATTCTGAACGGATCGGACCGACTCGGACCGGGTCAGCCGGGCGTGGACAGCTTCTCCAGCATCGACTTCATCTGCGCGTGGACCAGGTTGATCGCCTGGAGCGGGCGGATCATCACCTTGAACTCGGTGATCATCCCGTCGTCGTCGCACGTGATCATGTCGATGCCGTTCACGTACTTGCCGTCGATCGAGGTCTCGAACTCGAGCACACCGTGGTGTCCGTCGAGGATCTCCTTCGTGTAGCGGAACGCCCCGCCACCGGTCGACTCGACGCCGTCGGAGCCATCCTCGTCACCGCCGAGCGTTCCGCCCGCCGCCGTGAGGTAGAGCTTGGTGACGTCGATCCCCTTCTGCGGTGTGAACACGATCGGTGACAGGAACACGACGTCGGGGTGCAGGATCGCGTCCAGCCCACCGTCGAGGCGCCCTCGCATGTGCTCGTGCCAACGTTCCATGCAGCCGTGGATCGGTCCGTTCTCGCTCATCGGGCGAGTCTGCCAAAACCGTTCGGTCCGGTCGCAACCGGCGGGCGTCAGCGAGAACTCTGGCCGTCGTCGACCTTGATGACGGTGCCGGTCACCGCGTCGGATGCGGGCGAGCAGAGGTAGAGCAGCGTGGAGTCGAGTTGCGCCGGGTCACCGAGCCGCTTGCGCGGCATGGATCCACTGAAGTCGCCCATCCGTTCCATCATCCCGTCCATCATCTCGGAGTGGAATGCACCGGGGGCGATGCCGGTGACGTTGATGTGGTTCCGTGCCCATTCGACGGCCAGCACCTCGGTCATCCGCGAGATGCCCGCCTTGGTGATGGAATAGAGCGCGGCACCGTGACCGTCGTAGTTCGTCGCCGACACGCTCGAGATGTTGACGATCCGACCCGGCGACCTCTCCTCGATCAGGCGGCGGGCGACTTCACACGACAACACGTACGGACCCCGCAGGTTGGTGTCGAACACGGTGTCGATCAGTTCGATCGACATCTTGTGCGCCCGCTGGGCGTCGGGGACTCCTGCGTTGTTGACCAGGATCGTGATCGTCCCGAACGCGGCCTGCGCCGCCTCGACACCGGACAGGATGCTCTGGGTGTCGGTCATGTCCATCGTCACGCCGGTCGCCGATCCACCGGCCGCCTCGATCTCGGCGACGAGTTCGTCGAGACGTTCCTGACGCCGACCGGTTCCGATGACCTGTGCGCCCGCAGCCGCCAGGACCTGCGCGAAGCGGCGTCCGAGCCCGGAGGTGGCTCCGGTGACGAGGGCCACCTGGCCCGTGAGGTCGGTCGAGATGTTCGGCAGCGGGTAGGCGGTGTCGGTCATGGGCCCGACCGTAGGGACTGCGCGATGCACGCGACGCATCCGACCGGTCACGATTCGTTCCGGACCGACCTGCGACGGGACTACGGTCACGCCATGGCGACACATCCGGTCAAGCAACCCGACTGGATCGACACTGCGCCGATCCTCGTCTCCGAGACGATCGAGATCGATGCGTCGCCCGATCGGGTCTGGACACACATCGCCGACCACACCGCGTGGCCCGAGTGGTTCGAGGCGCTCGACGAGGTCCGCCCGGGCGCGACGTCGACCGGTGTCGGCGGGACCCGACAGGTCGTGGCCAAGCCGATCACGATCGACGAGCAGTTCACCGCATGGGACGAAGGCGAGCACTTCGCGTTCGCGATCGTCGGATCGAAGTTGCCGATGCTCGCTGCGGCGGCCGAATCGGTGCGCCTGGAGTCGATCGACGGCGGCCGGTGCCGGGTGACGTACCGCCAGGGCGTCGAGGGACGACGTGGCCTCGGGTGGTTGATGAAGTTGGCGTGGACCCCCGCCCGAAAGGGTCTCCCCCCTGCCCTCGCAGCCTTGAAGCAACGGGTCGAGGCCGACACCACGCGCACCTGACCTCGAAGGGGCTCGGTCGAGCGGGCGCTACCTTGCCCGACGTGATCATCTACGGCGTCGTCAACGCCAGCCCCGATTCGCTCGCGATCGACTCGATCGCCACCTCGCCGGACGAGGCTGTCGAGCGTGCCCGTCGACTCCTCGCCGACGGCGCCGATGCGGTCGACCTGGGCGGGCAGGGATCGACCGATTTCGCCGAGGTCGTCGACTGGACCGACGAGTGGGCACGGGTCGAGCACCTGGTCCCGGCACTCGCAGCACTCGGCGTCGACGTCTCGATCGACTCGTGGCGACCCGAGGTGGTTCGACGTGCCCTCGAGGCCGGCGCCACCGTCATCAACGCGGCCGACGGAATGCAGAGCGACGAGATGTGGCACGTGGCGAGCGACTACGACGTACCGATCGTCGTGCCGTTCCTGTCCGGGCCGAACCCGCGCGAGATGGATCTGGTCACGGCCGATCCGGTCCAGACGATGCTCGACTTCTTCGAGGCGCGCCTGGCCGACGCCGACCGGTTCGGCCTGCGGTCGCGATGCATCGTCGATCCGGGAACCGGGTTCGCTCCGGCGAACTGGGTGTGGGAGCAGCGCTTCGAGTACCAGAAGATCGTGTATTCGAGTCTCGACCGGCTGCGTGTCTTCGGCCTGCCGATCTACATCGCCCTGCCCTGGAAGGAGACTCCACAGCACGACGAGTTGCTCGACATCGTCGTGCGACAACGCCCCGAGTACGGCCGGGCCCACTACCCCGCCAAGATCCGCCGCGTCCAAGCGACCCACGGCATCTGAGGGCGACCCGGTCGGCCGTGGTCGGGGTCGGTCGGGGTCTGACCCCAGCCGACCGTCAGGTGTAGTTCTTGTCGGGCGGGGGGATGTTCGGGCCGCCGTCGGGGACGAGTGCCACGCGCTTCCCCGTCGGGCGCCACCCGCTGTCGTCCACCTCGAACCATCGACCGGTGAGGTTGTCCAGGCGCTGCCACCCGCCTTCACCCTCGTGAGCACGCTCGAGAGCGTGGATCACGCCACCGTGCGACACGGCCAGCACGGTCTGGCCAGGAAATCGTTCGGCGAGATCGTTCAGTGCGAGTCCCGCACGCGCCACGACCGAGTCGTCGGCCTCGTAGCCGGGAGGTCGGCGGTGGTCCGCCAGGAAACCGGGGAACCGCTCCTCGATCTCGGTGCGTGTGAGCCCCTCCCACTCGCCCGCCGAGCGTTCCGAGATCGCATCGATCCCATCGGCGATCGGGAGTTCACGCGCCGAGGCGATGATCTCCCCCGTCCGCGACGCGCGCCGGAGTGTCGAGGTGACCACCACGTCGAACGGCCCCTGGTCGACCGCAGCGAGCGCGGCACGGGCCGCCTGTGCCTCGCCTCGCGGCGTGAGCGGTGGATCGGACCGCCCCTGCCACCGGCGGACGGCGTTCCACGTCGATTCGCCATGGCGTACGAGCAGGATCCGGGTCGACCCGCTCACGAAACGGCCCGTCGCACGTCGCCCGGCACACGGACGCCACCCATCGACGCGACCGGTGGACGCGTCGCGAGGTTGAGTGGGACCGCAGAGCCGTCGGCACGTGCGAGCACCGGCGGCACGTCGCCGTCCGGGGTCGTCACACTCGGCGAGGCGGTCACGCCGGCGCGGTCGAGCATCGTCGCCATCACCTCTGCGGCCTGCACCGACAGCGAGTGCAACGAACGGTGACGATGCAGCCGGCTGCCGAGATCGACCTGGCCGATCGAGTGCGCGCCGTGAGCGGCGGCGATGTCGATCAACAGTGCCATCTCGACGCCCCACCCCTGGACGAACTCCAACTGTTCGACGACGTCGCGCCGAACGGCGTACTCGCCCGACAGCGGCTGTGCGAGGCCGGTGAGCGCCGGGAAGAATCGTGACATCAACGGTCGGGCGACCAGTTCGGTCGTGCGGCCGCCACCGCCGTACCTGGTCGGGCGGTGGTACAGGGCCTTCACCATCGCCACGGTCGGATCGTCGAGCATGGGAGCGATGAGCTTGGCGACCCAGTCCGGTTCGAAGCTGGTGACATCACCGTCACACCACACGACGATGTCGCCGTGACTCGCCAGGAGCGTGGCCCACAGCGCATTGCCCTTGCCGTGACCGTCGCCGTGCTCGCGATGCAGGTCGTCGATGGAGACGACCCGGGCCCCGGCATGAGCGGCGACGATCGCCGTGTCGTCGGTGCTGCGGTCGTCGAGCACGATCAACTCGTCGACGACACCGTGCGCGTCGATCAGTTCGCTGCGGATGACGCTGACGAGTGGGCCGATCGTGGCGGCTTCGTCGCGACATGGGATGCACACCGACACGGTGCGCCCCGCCTTCGCCTCGACCAACTCGGCGAGATCGTCAGGACCGGATCGGTCGCGCACGTCGAACGTGCGCACGGCGTCGCGCAACGGTGACGGTGGGGTCGCTGTCGTTGCAGCGGGTCGGGAGCGTGTCATCGGTCAGTCGAGAACCAGCGGGCCACGGCGATGGACACCGCCGGGTTCCAGTTCTGCGTCCCAGCCGTCGGGGCAGCGGTCGGGCGCGATCTCGGCGAGTGGCTCGAGCACGAAGCGTCGCTCGGCGAATCGGGGATGCGGCACGACGAGATCGTCGCTGTCGATCCGGACGTCGCCGAACTGGATGATGTCGACGTCGAGCGTTCGCGGCCCCCAGCGAACGCTTCGTTGGCGCATGGCCTCGGACTCGATGCGACGACAACGCCGCAGGAGCGCGAACGGGTCCAGCGACGTCTCGACCTCGACCACCATGTTCAGGTACGGGCCCTGGTCGTCGGGGCCACCGACCGGGTCGGTTTCGTACACGCTCGACATCGCGGTGACGTGGCCGAGTCCGAGCACACCGAGACGCAGGAAGGACTCCCGATCACCGAGATTCGAGCCGAGTGCGACGTAGGCGGCGGTGACGGTGCGGGCCGGCACGTCAGCGTCGGCACGGGTCCTGCGGATCCTCACCGACGTGGTCGAGGCGTCGACGGCGAGTGGCGGGCGGAGCTTGGTCAACTCCACCTCGATCGCTTCGACCCGGTCGAAGCTCAACACTTCGTCGGCGATGCGGGCGACCAGCCGCTCCAGCAGGATGTCCTTCGACTCCTCGACCACCGCGACGACTCGATCGGCGACGAGTCCGTAGTGCACGGTGTCGTCCAGTTCGTCGGAGCTCCCTGCATCCCGCAGGTCCACTTCGAGCGACAGGTCGATCTTCAGCGGCTGGGGGATCTCACGTTCGTGTGGCAGAGCGCCGACGATCGTGACCGCACGCAACCCACTGATGTCGATCCGATCACTCATCGCCCCTCAGTGTGGCCGACATCCGGGGCCTTGCCACGGTCGCGACCCGAGTTGCGGTGTCGATGCCGGTTCGGCGAACCCGACTCGCGAGACTGGCGACATGGCCACCCCGACCGACTCCCCGACCTTCCCGACCAGCGGACGCATCGACCTGACCGGTCGCACGTTCGTCGTGACCGGCGGGAACGGGGGCATCGGACTCGGGATGGCGGAGGGAATCGTGCAGGCGGGCGGATCGGTGTCGGTCTGGGGTCGCAACGAGGACAAGAACGCCGCAGCGATCGACACCCTGCAACGACTCGCCCACGACGCGGGAGCGCATTCAACGATCACCGCCCGTCAGTGCGACGTCGGGGACGAGGACGCCGTGGTCGATGCGACCGCTGCTACCGTGGCGGACCACGGCCGACTCGACGGTCTGTTCGCCAACGCCGGACGTGGCGGGACCGGCACGCCGTTCCTCGAGCTGTCGCTCGACGACTGGCGCTCGGTGATGGAGATCAACCTCGACGGTGTGTTCCTCACGCTCCGTGAGGCGGCGAAGGTGATGGTCGCACAGGGGTCGGGCGGCAGCCTGGTGGCGGTCTCGTCGACGTCGGCCGTCCACGGCGCAGCCGGCAACGAGGCCTACGGAACGGCCAAGACCGCCCTGAACGGGCTGGTCCGGGCTCTCGCCGTCGGCCTCGCCCGCCACAAGATCCGCGTCAACTCACTGCTCCCCGGCTGGACGATCACCGATCTGGCATCGGGCGGCTACGCGAGCGACGTGTTCCGCACGGCGACGACCAAGCGCACGCCGGCACGGCGATGGGCCGATCCGAGCGAGTTCAGGGCCGTCGGGGCGTTTCTCGCAGACCCGAGCCAGACGTACCACACGGGCCAGGAGGTCTGCGTCGACGGCGGCTACACCGTCTTCTGAGTCGACACGGCTCGCGCCGCGGCCACGACCGACGAGCACCGGCACGCGCGACCCGAACACGCGACCTCGACGCTCGCACCCAGTGCACCGAAGATCCCACCCAGCGCCTACGGTTCGAGCGGATGGACGACTGGAAGACACTGACCGCCCGTGCCGGGGCGTCCGGCCACGATCTCGTCGGTTGGATGATGTGGGACCCACCGGCGATCGCCGCGTACGAAGCGTTGGGCGTCCCCAACGGCACCGGCTGGGTGGTCGCCTGGCGACTCGCCTCGCTCGGTGACGTCCAGCCCCAGGCCGCAGCGGCCACCACGTACTCGATCAACCCCGACGTCATCGCCGCCGTGATCGGTCTCTACGGCGCAGCAACCGACACGGACTCGATCCTGGCAGTTCGCGATGCGGCGATCGAGCCCGGCCTCGCGGACATCGCGCCCGGGCTGCTCGACGAACTGGCCGACCTGGCCGAGCCGCTGTGGCGTGGCGTGGATGCCGTGCACTTCGGAGCTCGACCCCTGTTCGCCGCAAACCGGTCGCGCCGCCCCTCCGACGACACGCACCCCGGCGTCTCGGCCTGGCTCGCCGCGAACTGCCTCCGCGAGCTCCGTGGCGACAACCACTGGGCCCTGTGCGCGAGCCTCGACCTCGACGACGTCGAGGTCGGCCTCCTGCACTCCGTGATGGTCGACATCGAGGAGTACGGCAGCGAGGAGTGGATCGCCCGGAGTCGAGGCAACGACGATGCCTCGATCGAGCGCGGATGGGACCGCCTCGAGGCGAAGGGGTTCGCGACAGGTCGAGCGATCAGCGATGAGGGCCGCCGGTTCCGCCTCGACCTCGAGGACCGCACCGACGTGCTCACCGCACCTGCGTGGCGCGCGGTCGGCGAGCAGGCCACGACGCGCTTCTGCGACGCGATCGAGCCCCACCACGACGCATTCGTGGCTCGGATCGACGCAACGGCCGGACCGCGGTGGATGCCCGCGGTCAGAACGACGACGCGCGCGAGCCGCTCGGCGAACTGATCGTCAGCGGACGCCGAGCAGGTCGACGACGAAGACCAGCGTCTCGTTCGGCGCGATGACACCGCCGGCGCCCGATGCTCCGTAGCCCATGGACGGCGGAATCGTCAGACGGCGACGGCCGCCGATCTTCATTCCCTGGACGCCCTGGTCCCAACCCGCGATGACCTGACCCTGGCCGAGCCCGAACGCGAACGGTTCCATCCGGTCCCACGACGCGTCGAACTGCTCGCCGGTCGACCAGGACACGCCGACGTAGTGGACGCTCACCTGGGAGCCGGCAGTCGCTTCGGCGCCGTCTCCGACGGTGATGTCGTCGATCACCAGGACTGCCGGGGCCTGCTCGTCGGGGATGGTCACGTCGGGCTTCTGCATGGCGCCAGACGCTAGCGGCCCGATCAGCGGGTCACCGTGGACGCGCCTCGGACGGATCACCTCGCGTTCGCGTCGGCGAGTGGTGAGGACGTCGTCGACCGGACGTCAGGGGTTCGTGAGCAGATCGATGAGCGAACTCGTGTCCCATCGTTCTCCGCCGCGCTGTTGGATCTGCGCGTAGAACTGGTCGACGAGCACGGTGACGGGCAGGCGGGCTCCGTTGCGCGCTGCCTCGTCGAACACGATGCCGAAGTCCTTGCGCATCCAGTCGACGGCGAACCCGAAGTCGAACTTCCCGTCGGCCATCGTGATCGCCCGGTTCTCCATCTGCCAACTCTGCGACGCACCCTTGCTGATCACCTCCACGACCTGCTCGACGTCGAGTCCGGCCCGCTGAGCGAAGTTGACGGCCTCGGCGAGGCCCTGGATCATCCCGCCGATGCAGATCTGGTTGACCATCTTCGTCAGCTGTCCCGCACCCGCATCGCCGAGACGAACGCACGACTGGGCGAAGTGGGCGATGACCGGGACGACCCGCTCGTACACCGCTTCGTCGTCGCAGCCGCACATGACCGTCAGCTGACCGTTCTCCGCACCTGCCTGACCGCCGGAGACCGGTGCATCGACGAACCCGATTCCGCGGTCGACGCACGCGGTGGCGAGTTCGCGGGCCAGTTCTGCGGATGCCGTGGTGTGGTCGACGAGGATCGATCCCTCGCGCATCGTGGTCAGCACACCGTTCGCACCGAGCACCACCTCGCGCACGTCGTCGTCGTTGCCGACGCACATCATCACCACGTCGGCATCCTCGGCGGCTTCGGCGGCGGTGGGTGACGCACCGTGGCCGTTGAGTGCCACCCACGCCAGCGCCTTGGCTGCGGTGCGGTTGTAGACCGTGACCGGGTGACCGGCCCGGGCGACGTGGCGGGCCATCGGCGCGCCCATCACCCCCATCCCGAGGAACGCCACCCGTGCGACCTCGTCGTCGTCATCGTCGTCGACGTCGTCGCCGAGCAGCACGACGATCTCGTCTCGCTCGCCGTCACCGGAGACTTCCGGGGTGCCCGTTGCGCCCCGTGCGTCCGTCGTGGTCGAAGGGCTCAGGTCGTCGTCGTTCGTCACGGGGGCGAGTCTGACATGCCGTCGATCGAGTGTGGCGACATGTCGTCGAACCGGCACCGGACGCGATCGATCCGATGCCAGAATCAGACCGTGGAGACGGTGTCACGGGAGTGGACGGTCGTGACCTGGAACATCCAGGGCACCAAGCGAACCGACCTCGATCGACTCGTCGAGGTCATCTCGCCGCAGGCCCCCGACGTGGTGGTGCTGCAGGAAGTGCGCAGGCCGCAGGCCGAACATCTGGGCGCTCGGTTGGCCATGACGCACTGCTGGAACGAGAAGCATCATCCCTTCCGACCGTTCCTGCCCGGTCGGGCCGAAGGTGCCGCCATCCTCACGCCACACTCGCTGTCGGCCGCCGGACACGCCGTGGTGAGTGACGAGTCGTCGCCACGCAGCTACCGGCGCCGGATCCTCCAATGGGCGACCGTCACCCGCGACGATGCATCCGGGTACCGGATCTACAACGCTCACCTCTCCCCTCACGACCTCGCGGCCGAGCGTGTCCGCGAGGCGGATCGGATCGCCCGGATCGTCGAGCTCCACGGCGAGTCGCCACCGGCGGTGGTGGCGGGTGACCTGAACGACTGGGGTGAACCGGCGGTGATCGCGGCGCTGCCGGGCATCGAGGCGCTCGCTGCCCCCCTCTCCAACCCGGCAGGGTCCCCGACCCAGGCACTCGACCACGTACTCGTTCCGCCCGGTGCGACGGAGGTGTCGGCTTCCGCACCGTCGGGCGGAAGCGACTGGGCAGAGTTGTCCGACCACCTGCCGGTGACCGTGCGGTTCACGCTCGACTGGGTCGGCGGCGGGTTCGCCGGCTGACGGCGCTTCCGCCGCCGGCTCGCTACTTCTTCTTCTTCGACTTCTTCTTGTCGTCGCCGTCGTCGTCGCCGTCCTTCAGGACGCCCTTGGCGAGAGCCTCGTCGAGGTAGATCTCGGCATCCTCGGCCGACACCTTCAGGGCCGGCGAGATCTCGGAGATCAGGTTGACGCGGGCACGCTCGTACATGGTGCGCTCGGCTGCGGACAGCGACGCGTCGCGGTTGCGAGCGGCGAGGTTCCTCACGACTTCGGCCACCTGGTACACGTCGCCCGACTTGAGCTTCTCCTGGTGGTTCTTGAAACGTCGGCTCCAGTTGGACGGCACGCGCGGGTCGGGCTTGGCCAGCACGGACACGAGGTCCTCGAGTTCGTCAGCCGACACCGGCGGGCGAACGCCCACGTCGTCGGTCTTCTCGATCGGCACCTTCAGCGTCATCTCGTTGATGACCGTCTTGAGAATCAGGTACTCCTGCTTCTCGCCGAAGAACTCCATCTTCTTGATTCCCTGCACGACGCATGCACCGTGCTGGGGGTAGATGACGGTCTCGCCCTTCTTGAAACTCACGCAGTACCTCACTGTCGGGGGTGACGCCACAGTCGCGGCGGCCTCCCAACCTACCGGCAGCACAGGAAGATCGCCGTGGCGCCCCGGGCAGGACTCGAACCTGCGACCGACGGGGTAGAAACCCGCTGCTCTGATCCACTGAGCTACCGAGGCCAGCGGACACGATACAACGCGGCGGCCCGTTCCTGTCCCCCGACGATTCGCCGAGCGAACGGTGTCCGACACGGTCGGGTCGGGCCCGGGTCGACTCGAAGTCGATCGAGGTCGGTCAACCCTCGGCGTCGACGTTGGAGTTCGCCTCGAGGCCGGTCTCGCCCTCGGTCGAACCACGGCCACCGGCTCCGGCGACGCCCTCGATGAACTCCGCGGAATCGAACGTCTGGGTCGCCTGGCCGGTGTCGAACCAACCGAACGACGCACCCCCGGAGGCGCCGCGCCCGCCCACAGCGGCATCGTCGTCGAGCACACCGACGGTCCCGCCCGCGCCGCCGTCCCGACCGCGACCGGCCCCGCCCGGAGTGCCCGTCGCGCCGCCGTTACCGCCGTCCGCGCCGGTGCCACCACCGCCGCCCCGGATCGTCGACGCCCTGATCTCGACGTCGTCGACCCCGGTCGTGAGAAGACCGTACGCCGGACCACCCGCACCGCCGCCACCGACGCCGCCGGTTCCTCCTGCGCCACCACCGCCACCACCGCCGCCGTCGCCGCCGCTGATCGCCGACCCGCCGCCCGTGCCGGGACCCGTGGTACTCGTGGTACTCGTGGTACTCGTGGTGCCCGCAGCAGCACCCGGCGCTCCCGATCCCCCGGGGCCGCCGACTCCCGGTGCGCCTGCAGCGGCACCGGCCGCGCCGTCACCGCCGCGACCCGCAGCGACGAGCGACTCGAGCACGGTGACACGATCGACCGCCACCGCCCAGATCCCGATCGATCCGCCACCACCGCCACCACCGGCGCCACCCGCGCTTGCGGTGCCGCC
>NZ_JBDVNU010000035.1:0-59069 GCF_039969435.1 Ilumatobacter sp. | reverse complement strand
CGCCCGCCGGGCGACGAAGACTCACCGCAAGAACACCAGATCTCCCGCGCGACGAGTGCGTGGTCTCCAGCGCGCAGAGCGAGGGTGGCGGTGCCGGGGTCGGGGAAGCGAGCGGTCGGCCGAGGGAGGAACGACCGAGTGCCGTGCGAGCGGCCGACGCCGGCGCCGCCGCCCGAGCGGACCCCTCAGTCGGGGATGCCGAGGCAGACGGCGATCGGCTGGCCGTGGCGAAACAGCGTGACCGGCCCGTCCTCGCTCACCACGAAGGCCACGGTGTGGTCGTGGTCCCACGTGTACCGAGCAGCCGAGCGGTGCCGCATGCCGGCTTCGAGGTGGATCGCCGCCTCGGAGTCGACGGAGCTGCGCAGGCCCACACCGAGCGCGCCGACATCGCCGTTCGACGCCACGAGGGTGGCGAGGTCGGTCTGTGCGAGCACGGCGAACAGCGCGGGATAGTGGTGGCGCGACATCACACTGAGGTTCGGTGACGGGAGGGCCGCGGTCAGGTCGAGGCCGTGGTCGTCGTGGTCCTGGGGGTCGAGGTCGAGCAGGAACGTCGCGCCGATGTGCGCCGGGCTCAGCCAGTGCACCGCCAGTTCGAGGAGACCTTCGAGCAGCCTGGCCGGGGCCTCGGGCACCGCGGCCCGCACGGAGGACAGGTACACCCGAGCGGAGGGCCGGTGCAGCCAGCGGTGCCCGTTCCACTCGACGACGCCGGTCGGCGTGAACACCCGGGTCACGCCCATCACGGTGCGCTGGACGATCGCCGCGCCGGTCGACTGCTCGATCTCGGCCAGGTCGGCCTCGTACTGGATGGTCCGTCGGAAACACGCGAGCTGCGTCGATCCGTCGGCGCGACGCACGACGAAGGACGACCGTCCGTCGGAGAACCGTCGGGCCTGTTCGATCGGCATGTCGAGGTCGAGCAGTTCGACCAGGTTGTCGATCTTCACCAGCGAGCGCTCGCCCGGCAGCACGAACGAGCCGTAGAGCATCGTGCGGTTCTCGTGGATCGGTGGTCTCCACGCGTACTCGAGTTCGGTGAGGAGCAGGTCGACTTCCTCGGGCGTTCCGGGCAGCGTGACCCCGTCGTCCTCGAGTTCCTCGCGCAGCCGTTCGTGCGCTCTCGTCAACTCGACCACACGGGTCACGCTACTGGCACCCCGCTCGCGAGGTCGTGCGGCCGCGACAGGCGTCGCCCACCCGGATCAGGTCGGAAGCGACTGCTGCCAGGCCGACGACAGCGCGGCGTAGCGGCCGCCCTGTGCCACGAGTTCGTCGTGGGTTCCGAGTTCGGCGAGCTCGCCGGCATCGATCACGGCGATGCGGTCCGCGGTGCGGATCGTCGAGAGCCGGTGCGCGACCACGATGGTGGTCCGGCCGGTCATCAGCTTCTCGAGGGCGGCCTCCACGATCAGTTCCGTTCCGGGGTCGAGGCTGCTCGTCGCTTCGTCGAGCACCAGCACCGCCGGGTCGACGAGAGCAGCGCGGGCCAGCGACACCAGTTGCCGTTCCCCCGCCGACAGGCGCGAGCCGCGTTCGCGGACCTCGGTGTGGATGCCGTCCTCGAACTCCTCGAACCGGTCGAGCGCGCCGATGGCGTCGAGGGCCTCACGCAACTCGTCGTCGGTCGCCC
Source organism: Ilumatobacter sp. (assembly GCF_039969435.1). Lineage (GTDB taxonomy): Bacteria > Actinomycetota > Acidimicrobiia > Acidimicrobiales > Ilumatobacteraceae > Ilumatobacter_A. Next base: position 57,433 of record NZ_JBDVNU010000035.1, on the reverse strand, counting down.
CCGCCTTCGCGATGCGAACGTTGTCGGCGATCGACCCGCCGAACAGGAAACCTTCCTGGGGCACCACCACGACGCGCTGGCGGAGTGAGTCGAGGGTGGCGTCACGCAGGTCGACCCCCCCGAACGAGATGGCGCCGACGGTCGGGTCGTAGAGCCGTGCCATCAACTTGGCCAGGGTCGACTTGCCGGCGCCGGTCGGCCCGACGAGCGCCAGACGTTCACCGTCGCCGACCGTGATCGTGACGTCGCGCAACACCGACGCCTCGGTGTTCGGGTAGGCGAAACCGATCCCGTCGACCACCAGCTCGCCACGTTCGGGCAGGTCGAGTGGACCGCCTTCGACCTCGGGCTGTGTGTCGAGGATGGTGAACAGCTTGTCGAGCGCGGCAGCCGACGACTGGACCGTGTTGTAGAGCTGCGACAGCTGCTGCACCGGCTCGAACAACTGGGACAGCAGCAGGACGAAGGCCACGACCGTGCCGATCTCGATCGCGTCCATCCCGACCAGCCAGCCGCCGACCCCGATGGTGATCGCCGTCGCGAAGATGCCCATGGCCTCGACCAGACCGAAGTACCAGGTGGACACGCGGATGCTGCGCACGTGCGACCGGTAGAGCGAGCGGTTCGAGGAGACGAACTGGCGGGTCTGCTGACCCTCCTGGGCGTACGCCTGGATCACTCGGACGCCGGAGATCCCCTCCTGAAGCTCGGACAGGTTCTGGCCGACCCGTTCACGGACTTCGAGGTACGCCTCGTTCGAGTCGCGCTGGAACTTGCGCGACCCGATGATGATCACCGGCATCACCAGCAGTGCGCCGATCGTCAACTGCCACGACATCGCCAGCATCAACCCGAGTGCGATCACGATGAGGAACACGGCGGCGATCAACTGCAGCAGCCCCCACTGGACCAGTTCGCCCATGGACTCGATGTCGGCCGTCATGCGCGAGATCAGCACGCCCGACTGGTACCGGTCGAAGAATCCGAGCGACTGCTTCTGGATGTGATCGAACGTGCGGACCCGCAGCGACTGCAGGAACCCCTCCCCCGCCCGGTTGACGAAGATGTACTGTTGGCGAGCCGCCAGGTACCCGATCACCACGACCACCACGTAGGCGAGCACCGCGTTGCGCAAGACGGTTCGATCGTTCGCGACGATGCCGTTGTCGATGCCGTAGCCGACGATCACCGGCCCGAGCAGCAGCCCGAGCGTCGACAGCAGGACGAAGCCGAGAGCAGCCAGGATCGTGCGGCGGAACGGCGCGGCCATCCGGATCGCACGACGCAGCACGGCGCGGGTCTGGTCCTTGTCGAGCTTGTCGTCGTCGGCGACGCCACCCACGCGGAACACGTCAGTCCCCCGCCACGACCCCGACGGCGCCGATGACGTCGTCCGCAGCGTCGGCTCCGGACGGAGATTCCATCGCGGCGAGGACGTCGCGGTACCGCGGCTCACTCGCCAGGAGTCGGTCGTGAGGTCCGCTCGCCACGACGCGCCCGCCGTCGAGCAGCACGACGGTGTCGGCGAGTGCGATCGTTCCGGGCCGGTGCGCGATGACGATCGTGGTCCGCCCGTCCATGACCGTCGACATCGCCGAGCGGATCTCGTGCTCCTTGGACGGGTCGACGGCGGACGTGGCGTCGTCGAGGACCAGGATGCGCGGGTCGGCGAGGATCGCACGGGCGATCGCGATCCGCTGTCGCTGGCCGCCCGACAGCGAGAAGCCACGTTCGCCGAGCATCGTGTCGTACGCGTCGGGCAGGCCCATCACGAAGTCGTGGGCACCCGCGAGTCGCGCCGCCCGCTCGATGGTGGCGCCGTCGGCCTCGGGGTCGGCGAAGGCGATGTTGGCGCGCACCGTGTCGTGGAACAGCAGGGTGTCCTCGAAGACGATGCCGACGGCACGTCGGAGGTCGTGCAGGCTCAACTCGCGGATGTCGACCCCGTCGATCGACACCGAGCCCGCATGCACGTCGTAGAACCGCACGAGGAGGCGCGCCACGGTCGACTTGCCCGATCCGGTCGCCCCGACGATGGCCACGGACTCGCCCGGCGCCATGTCGAGCGTGAAGCCGGCGAGCACCGGACCTGCGTCGGCGGCGTCGGGCGCCTCGTACCCGAACGTGACGTCGCGGAACGACACGGCGCCGAACCCGTCGGTCGGGCGGTCGCCCTTCCCGGTGGGAAGGGTCGTGGGACGATCCGGGTCCCGGACCTGGGAGTCGACGTCGAGGACCTCGTTGATCCGCTGCAGAGCAGCAGCGGCGCGCTGCGCGAAAGCGATCGTCATCCCGATCATCCGCAGCGGCGTGACGAGAAGGGCGACGAACACGTTGAACTGCACGAGCCCGCCGAGGGTGAGGTCGCCGTCGATCACCCGGTTGCCACCGAACCAGAGCACCGCGACCAACCCCACCTGGGGCAGGAGTTCCATGGCCGGGAGGTACACGGCGCGGATGCGGGCCGCAGCGATCGACTCCCGGCGGATGTCGTCGGCGGCGAGCTCCAGCTTGGCGGACTGCACGCGCTCGGCACCGAAGCCCTTGATGACGCGGACGCCGCCCACGGACTCCTCGACCACCGTCGCGAGTTCGGCCTGCTCGGCCTGGACGGAGAGCATCGCGGGATGGATGGCACTCGAGAAGCGCGCACCGAGCACCTGGATCAGGGGCAGGGAGATCAGGGCGAGCAGAGCGAGGAACCAGTCGGTGACGAACAGGATCACCACGACGGACGCGATCATCGCCATGTTCGACAGCGTGATCGGGATCATCACCACGAACATCTGGATCGAGTTGAGGTCGCTCGACGAACGGCTCATCAACTGCCCGGTCTGGGCCCGGTCGTGGTAGCCGATGTGCAGCGACATGATGTGGCTGAACAGGCGTTCGCGCAGACGGGTCTCGGTCCAGCGAGCCTCGCGGAATGCGTAGAACCGACGGAAGGCGGTGAACGTGCCGGCGACGAGGCCGGCCGCGGCGATCAGCCCCGCCCACAGCCACAGGCGGTCGTCCTCACGGATCCCGCGGTCGATGCCCAAGCGGATCAGCAGTGGCGAAGCGACCTTCCCGATGGTCCACAACAGACCGATCAACGTTCCGATGATCAGGTTGCGTCGTTGCGCCCGCAGCGTGAGCCACAGCAGACCCCACTTCGACGACACGGGCTTCGTCGTTGCGGTCGTGGAGGCGCGGTCGGACATGGATGGTGGCGGAAGTGATCAGCCGAGGAGTTCGGCGACTCGACTCTTGGGTCGTCCGATGATGGCCGTGTCCTTCGTGACGACGAGCGGCCGCTGCAACAACTGCTTGTGCTTCACCAGGATGTCGACGATCTGATCGTCGGTGGCAACGTCGTCATCGGTGAGCTCGAGCTTCTTGAACTTGCTGTCTCGGCGAACCAGGTCGGTGGCCGGATCCTCCAGCTTGGCGATGATCGCGCGCAACGTGTCGGCATCGGGTGGGTCCTTGATGTAGAGCACGACGTCGTGTTCGACGCCGAGTTCTTCGGCAATGCGCACGGCATTGACGGAAGAGTTTCAATGTTGGTTGTGGTAGATCGTGACTCGATCGTTCGTGGGGGACATGGCGTCGAGACTACGCCGATGTGATCCGATCCCACTGATCGGTTCGGCGGCCCTCCGATGCCGGCTCGATGTCGGCCGATCAGTCGTCGGTGTGCAACGACACCTCGTCGAGTCGGCCCGTCGACACGTCGTACACGAAGCCGCGTACGTACTCCTTGTGCGGCACGAAGGGCGTCATCTCGAGACGCTTCATCGACTGACGCACGTCGAGGTACGGGTCCTCGAAGGACTCGACGGCCCACCAGGGCTTCACGCCGAGTTCGGATTCGAGTTCGGACTTGAGGCCGTCCTCGGTGACCAACATGAGACCGCAGTCGGTGTGGTGGACGAGCACGATCTCGCGTGTGCCGAGGTAGCGCTGCGACAGGCACAGCGAGCGGATCACGTCATCGGTGATCACGCCGCCTGCGTTGCGGATGATGTGGGCTTCGCCGTGGCCGAGGCCGAGGAGAGCGAAGATGTCCATCCGCGAGTCCATGCAGGTCACGACGGCCATGCGGCGCGTCGGGCTGACCTGGAGGTCCTGATCGGCGAATCCCTCGGCGAAGCGTTCGTTGCCCGCGACGAGTTCGTCGGCCGTCGGTGTGAACGGCGTGTCGGTGTCTGACGATGAGGAGGCCACGCCAAGAGTGTGACACCCCCTGCGTACTGTTCGTCAAACCAACTCCCTCCCCCGTTCCGTTCCGGGCACGCGCCCGACGAATCCCACAGGGGGACCCATGCACCACCACCGCCCACTCCGTCACCGTTCCCACTCCGGACGCCGCTCCGGCATCGCCTCACCGTGGCCTGCGCTCGGCGCCGTGACCGGCGTGCGACTCCCGGTCGCCGACGTCGACGCGATCGACGATCCGAGTCTGGCGCTCACGCTGATCGGGGAACTGGCGTCCGATCCGCCCGCCCACGAGACGCTGGTGATCCTGCTCGACACCGAGCGCCGGGGGTCGACCATCATGATCATCCACGGAACGGTGGACAACGATTCGGTCCTGCACGTGGCCGACCACGTCATCGAGCGGGGGCACCGCATCGATCACATCGGTGCGGTGATCATCGCGTCGATGCGACCGGGCGGCTCGGACGAACTCGACGACATCGACCGCTGGCTCACCATCGACGAGCAACTCGGGCTCGTCGGCATCGAGTTGGTCGAATGGTTCGTCATCGGACGATCCGTCTCGTGCCCGCGCGCCCTCCTCGGCGACGCTCCCCGCTGGGCCGCATGAGCTCGCCGACCGATCGGCGTATCGCAACGCGTGATACATTGATGCGCGTGGCTTCCGAACTCGCCTTCCCTGTGTCGGTCCGACTCGACCTCGAGTCGTTCGGCTCCCTTCGGCGACTCGAAGCGACCGGCCTGTCCCGCTCCGATGCCATCCGCCAGGCACTCGTCGCCGCCGCGGACCGGCTGTGGGAGCCCGAGGTCTTGGCGGCGGAGGCGGCGGAGCTGATGAACGATTCCGTCGACCGAGCTGAGATGCGCCGGCTCGACGCGGAACTCGACGGCCTCGACGAACCGATCGGTGGGGTCTCCGATGCTTCGGGGTGACGTCGTGCGGCTTCGGATCGGCCGCACGGTCGGTCACGAGCAGTCCGGGACTCGACCCGGCGTGGTCGTCCAGTCCAATGCGTTGCTTCGGTGGTCGACCGTGCTCGTCGCACCACTCTCGACAGGAGCCCAGCCGAGTTCGTTCCGTCCCGAGGTCGAGGTCGATGGCATTGCGACCCGCGTGCTCACCGATCAACTCCGAGCGGCCGACATCAGCCGGATCGGCGACGTCGTCGGGCATCTCTCGGTGAGCGAGATGTGGTCGCTGGAACGGGCGATGGGACGAGTGCTCGACCTGTAGCGACGACTCGGACCGCCAGAGGTCAGGGGTCCGAGGTCTGGGCGGCTGTCGTCCGTGCCCGCCGCTCGCTCGGGCTGAGCCGGAGCCCCGCCGCCCGGAGACGCCGCACGAGTTCCCTGCTCTCCGTCACCACGGCACCCGCCGAGATCATGTCGTCGCGGTACTCCTCGGGAATGTCGAAGTGGTCGCCCTGGAATGCCCGGCGGGGGATGTCGAGCGCATCGGTGAACTCGAACAGTTCGTCGTACGACACGTCGCTCACCAGGTGGCACCACTTGCGCCCCTGGAACCACCAGCGGGCTTCGTCGATGAGGATCGCCACGTGCCGAGCATGCCACGACCGGGTCGGCATGCGCGAGACTCCATCCGTGCCCGACGACCCCGGCGAACCCGCCTCGACCGACCTCGCCGCACCCGGCGACCCGTTGGCCGAGGAACGTGCCCAGTGGGTGGAACTCGTCGGCGACGACGCCGTGCTGGACGGTCTCGTCCGCCGACACCGCGAGCGCCACCGCCGCTATCACACGCTCGGCCACGTGCTCGCCGTCGTCCGTCACGTCGACGAACTGGCATCGGTCGAGGCGATCGGGGATCTCGGAGCCGTGGTGGCTGCGGCCTGGTTCCACGACGCCGTGTACGAGCCCCGCTCGTCGGCGAACGAACGTGCGAGCGCCCGGCTGGCGCGACGCGACCTGACGAAACTCGGATGGGCCGGCGAGCGCGTGGAGTCGGTGGCCACGATGGTCGAGGGCACCACGCATCATCGCGATCCGGACGATCTCGGCACCGCCGTGCTCTACGACGCCGACCTGGCGATCCTCGGCGCAGCGCCCGACGAGTACTCCGCCTACGTGGCGAACGTGCGAGCCGAGTACGCCCACGTGGACGATGTGGCGTGGGCCGCCGGCCGCTCGGACGTCTTGGCCGCATTCATCGGCCGCACCCGGATCTTCTCCACCGGCACCGGCTACGCCAGGTGGGAGTCGTCCGCCCGGACGAACGTCGAATCGGAGATCGCGCAACTCCGACGCTGATCACCGACCGTCCCGGGCATGGTCGAGTCGGTCGGCCCGACGTCCGACTCGTGGGCTGCTAGTCCGGGCGAGGCCGACGAGGAGGGTTCACCGGGATCGGGATGAGTGCCGGCTCGGGCTCGCGCTGCGTTGCGATCACACCGCCGATGGCCGCAGCAGCAGCCCCGACGGCGACGATGATCGTGATCAACATGAGATGACCGTACCCCAATGGCGTGGGTGTCGGACGACGCTTCTCGATGTTCACCAGGTGTTGTCGAACGTGCGTCGGCGACTCACGAGATCCACCGACGGTGCGTCCGCCTGCAAGAATGACGTCATGACCGATCTCGAGACGATGCCCCAGATCGACTTCGACACGATCACGGATTCCGAGAACGAGACGAGCGAGCCCACGTCGGCCCACATCGTCAAGGCCGGACCCGGCGAGAACGGTGCCGCGATCGTGCTCGAAGCCCGTGTCATGGGCACCCCGATCGAAGCGCTCTGCGGCTTCGTGTGGGTGCCGTCGAAGGATCCGAAGCAACTGCCGGTGTGCCAGAAGTGCAAGGACGTCTACGAGATGTACAAGTCGTTCAGCGACAACGTCAACCGCGACACCCCCGTCGATTGAGCAATCCGCTACGCATCCGCCAGGCGGTGCGTGCCGTCGTCACCACCCCGGACCACTCGATCCTCCTCGTCCGATTCGAGTTCCCCACCGCGACCGTCTGGGCGCTGCCCGGTGGCGGGCTCGACCCCGGCGAGGATCACCTCACGGCGCTGCATCGCGAACTCCACGAGGAGGTCGGACTCGTCGGTGCCGAGATCGGCCCGCACGTGTGGACACGCGAGCAGATCATCGAGTTCATCGACGGCAACTGGGACGGTCAGCGCGACGTGTACCACCATGTGCCGGTGCCGGCCCGATTCGAACCGACGCCCGCCCTGAGCTGGGATCAACTCAGGGCGGAACGTCTGCACGAGTTGCGCTGGTGGACGATCGACGAGATCGATCACGCGACGACGAGTGGCGTGCGCTTCGCCCCAGGTCGCCTCGGTGGTCTGGTCCGTGCCCTGAGCACCGACGGTGCACCGTCGACCCCGATCGAGACGGGCGTCTGAGGACGACCGGAATCCGCCGCCCACCGGGCGAGGTCAGCGTCGGTGGTGGCTGGTGCGCACGATCGCCGACTGCTGGGCCAGTCCCAGGAGTCGGCCGTCCTCACTCCACAACTGCGCGGTCGAGTGGCCGACCGAGCGGTGGAAGCCGTCGGCTTCGAGGTCGATCAGCACCCAGTCGCTCGGCGTGGGGTCGACGACACGGATCGTGTTGTCGAGGCTCGTCCCTCCCGGTGGCACGCCCAGTGACGCGCACACCACGAGCGGACCGAGGTCGGCGACAAAGCCCTGCGTCGCCGGGCTGCCGATCCCCTGGTCGAACATCCGCACCCACATCGCGAGTCCGTCGGTCTGGGGTTCACCGACCGCCTCGTGGGCGAACTTGCCGGCGGCGATCCGACGCTCGAACGAGCCGAAGAACGACGCCGACACTCCGGTCTGGAAGATCTCGTCGAACGGGCGGGAGTCGTGCGGGCCGGGCACGTCGGGCATGGTGGCGAAGGCATTCTCGTCGCCGGCCGGTCGCACGTTGTGGGCACACACCGAGGCGAGGACGACCTGCCCGTCCACCGATCCGGTCACCTGCGTCTGCGTGGTCGCGCGCCCGGCTGCGGCGATGTTCACCTCGAACTCCACCACCTCGCCCGGCGTCGGGGAACCGACGTACTGCGTCGTGATCCACTGCAGCGGCCGACCCGTCGCCCGCTCCGACGCCTCCACCGACGCTGCGATGCCCGAACCGCCGTAGAGGAAGGCGAACGGCGTACACAGTTCGGAGCGGACGTCGAGTCGGAACGACGTCGCTGTCGCCCCGTCGGCCAGTTCGAGCAGGTCGAATCGCGCGAGCGGCACGCCACCGTCGAGGTCGGGCACATGATCGATCGCATCGGACACCCGGTCAGCGTCGCATCTCACCTCGCACCCCCGGAAACCGGTGGGGTGTGACCGTTGCGACGGTGTGGCAGGCTCGGCGACGTGAAGATCACCGACGTCACCACGTTCGTCATCAAGAATCCCCCGCCGGCGTTCGGGGGCCGGTACTTCATCGTCGTCAAGCTCACCACGGACACCGGGATCGTGGGGTACGGAGAGATCTACGCCGCCACGTTCGGCCCGCACACCATCTCCGCCATGGTCGACGACGTCGCAGCGCGCTGGGTGATCGACCAGGATCCGAACCGGATCGAGCTGATGTGGCGACGGATCTACTCGAGCGGATACGCACTGCGACCCGACCCGACACTCGTGGGCATCATGAGTGGGCTGGAGATGGCGTGCTGGGACATCGTCGGCAAGGACGCCGGCAAGCCGATCCACGACCTGCTCGGCGGCCGGGTCCACGAGAAGCTCCGCACGTACACGTACCTGTATCCGAGTGCCGGGTACCGCGAGGTCTACACCAACCCGGACCATGCGGCAGCCCGGGCCGTGAACGAGATCGAGCGCGGGTTCACGGCGTTGAAGTTCGATCCCGCCGGTCCCTACACCGCGTTCGACGGCCACATGCCGAGCCAGGACGACATCGCGAACTCGGTGCAGATGATCGCGAGACTGCGCGGCGCGGTCGGACCGAAGGCCGACCTGCTGTTCGGGACCCACGGACAGTTCACCGCCGCAGGAGCCATCCGCCTGGCTCGGGAACTCGAGCCGTTCGACCCGCTGTGGTTCGAGGAGCCGTGCGCTCCCGACCTGCCCCACGAGATGGCGCGCGTCGCGTCGCACACGACGATTCCGATCGCCACCGGCGAGCGTCTGACCACGGTGTCGGAGTTCGCGGCTCTCGGTCGACACCAGGCGGCGTCGATCTGGCAGCCGAACCTGGGGCGCTGCGGGGGCATCCTCGCGGGCAAGAAGATCGCGGCGATCGCGGAGGTCAACGGCTGCCAGATCGCACCGCACCTCTATTCGGGGCCGATCCTCGGAGCTGCCAACGTGCAACTCGCCGCGACCCTTCCGAACCTGCTGATCATCGAGGGCATCCGCGAGTGGAACGGTTTCCACGCCGACCTGCTCAACACTCCGATCGTGTGGGAGGACGGCTACGTGATCCCGCCGACCGCGCCGGGACTGGGTGTCGAACTGAACGAGGAGGTCGCTCTGGCCAACCCGTGGCCGGAGGGCGACGGCGGCCCACTCCACCTGTCGATGGTCTCCGACCCGGTGCGATGACGATCGCACTCGTCGTCCTCGGTGTCGCGGTCGTCGCGTTCATCGTCGAGATCATCGCCGAGGTCGTGTTCGAGATCTTCGGCCAACTGCTGTTCGAACTCGTGGTGGAGGGGGTCCGCAAGGCATTCGGACTCGGAGGGCGATCGGTGAGGGTCGCCGCCGGATCCACGGGTCCGTCACTGTCGCTGCGGACCGGCGCCGGCCGCGTGATGTGGGTGGTGGCGATCGCGATCGGCGCCTCGTTCGGCGTGTGGCGAGGCAGCCGGGCCGACACCGTGACGTGGGGTTTCGTCGTGGCCGCCGCCGTCGTCGTCGTGACCGTGATCGCCGCGCAGCGACCGTCTCGCGGTGTCGAGCCGGACTCGCGATGGAGACGGCTGGTGTTCTGGTGGCCGAGCGACCGGCTGTACTGGTTCGCCGCGGCCAACGGTTCCTTCGTGGTCGGCTACCTCGTTGCTCTCACCTTCCTGACGGGCGGTTCGGAACCGATGTGAGCCGTAGCCTCCGTTGCGATGGTCTACGTCGAACCCGAGTTCCTGCCGTGGGACGGGCGGCGGGTGCCGATCACGTTCGTCGGCGGCTACCTGGGCGCCGGCAAGACCACGGCGATCAACGAGATCCTCGCGGAAACCGATCGTCCGATCGCCGTGATCGTCAACGACGTGGGTGCGATCAACATCGACGCGAAGCTGATCCGCCAGCGGTCGGGCGACACGATCGAGCTGGCCGACGGGTGCGTCTGCTGTTCGTCGATCGACGGCTTCGGCGCAGCGTTCGATCAGATCCGCGAGCGCGTCGAGCCGCCTGAGCACGTCATCGTCGAACTGAGCGGCGTGGCCGAACCGGCCAACGTCGTCCCGTGGGGGCAGTCGGCCGGATTCCTCCTCGACGGTGTCGTGGTCGTGGTCGCCGTCGACCAGGTGCTCGACGACGACATGCCCGAGTGGGTCCGCACGCACCTCGACCGACAGATCGTCGAGGCCGACCTGCTCGTGCTCACCAAGACCGATCTGGCCGACGCCGGGGCGATCGAGTCGGCAGCGGCACGACTCGCCGACCTCGCGCCGGGCGTCACGGTGGTCGACGCCGGCCGCCATCGACGCGAACCCGGATCACTCGGACGGTTCCTCGCTCTCGGCGGTCACCGGGCCGGCGACGCCGCCCGGGTCCCCGGACCCACCCTCTTCGATCTCCACCAGATCGACACGATCCCGGTCGACGGGCCGCTCGACCGCGCCGGCATCGATGCACTGATCGATTCGCTCCCGCTGCACGTCGGCGGCCGCATCGCTCGCGCCAAGGGCGTGATCGACACGCCCGACGGTCCGGTCCTCGTGCAGGTCGTCGGCAACCGACGCGACGTCACCCGCCTGCTGCCACCGGAGTTCCAGGCGCCGACCGACCTCGTCGTGATCTCGCTCCCCCGTTGAACCGTTGAACCGGGCGCGCTGCGCCCGGCAGTGCGACGTCGGGCCGGAGACGAGTCGGATGTCGCACCCGTTCCCGCGCGGTGGTCGCGCACGAAGCCACCTACCATCGAAGGCTCCGCTGCCATGCAACCCGGTTCGTCGCGGACTCGTTTCGAATGGAGACCCACCTGATGACCATCGTTCCCGCTCTCGAAGTCATGATCCTGTTCGCCGGTGCCTGGATGCTCGCGTGGGTCGTGCGTCGGGTCATCCGTGCCTCGACTCGTCGCGCCGTCCGCCTCGCTCAGGAGCGTCCCGGCACCTGGCGGCTCCGTCTGCCACGGGTCAGCGAGGTCGACACCGAGGTCGAGACACGACGACGGCAGCGGGCCGACGCCGCAGCGCGCATGTTCGGCCACATCGTCACGTCGTTCATCTTCGTGGCCGCAGCGTTCATCGGGCTGCAACTGGTCGGGGTCAACCCGGTGTACGCGGTGTCGAGTGCCGGTTTCCTCGGGGTGGCGATCGCACTGTCGTGCCAGGAGATCATCCGCAACGTGCTGACCGGCACCCTGGCGCTGCTCGAGGACCGCTACGCCGTCGGCGACGACGTGCTCCTGGCACTCGGTGGCAACGAGGTCCGCGGGACGGTCGACCTGATGGGTCCGGCCTCCATCCGTCTGCGCACGGCCGACGGTGCGACGTGGCACGCGGGTCACTCGTCGATCGACTCCGTCACCAACTTCTCCCAGGTCGCGGCGGTCGCGGAACTGATGGTGCCGACCGAACAGTGGAACGACGTGGAGGACGTGGCGGCCAAGCGACTCGCCGCAGCATCCAACGACGTCGGGCTGACCGGTGTGATCTTCCTTCCCGAACTGACCGCGATGGCGCATCCGACGGGTGTCACCACCGTGCAGGTCCGGTCGAACAAGCCACTGTCCGACGGCCAGAAGGAGTCGTTGCACGAGCGACTCGTCGAGTCGACCGATTCACGCTGACGGTCCGCCGGACGGGTCCCCCTCGACGAGACGGCGTCAGACCCCGCGCGCGTCGATCACGCCCTGGTCCAGCGGCTCGATCATGATGCACTCACCCGGGCATTCCTCGGCTGCCTCGACGGCATCGTCGATCTTCCCGTCGGGGATCCGGGCGACGCCCTTGCCCATGTCGGGTCCGTGACCCGGGCCGTCAGCACCGTCGAAGACGATCGTCGTCCCGAAGTGGCTGGCCTCCTCCTTCACGACCCAGAGTCCGTCGTCTCTCGCCTGGAAGACATCCGGGCAGATCTCGGAACAGATGCCGTCCCCCGTACAGAGATCCTGATCGATCCAGACCATCAGTTGTGCCATCGGTGTCTCAACCCTTTCGAAGAAGTCGTCGTGAGCGAGGGTAGGCGAAGCTCGGCGGACCGAAACATCAACGGAAGTCACGGCTGACGGTCCTGCCGGGCATCGGGAGCACGGCGAGGTGATCGGCGACGATGTTGATGACGCCTTCGGAACGTTCGAGGCGGCCGCGGATCAGCATCGCCGGAGCACCGCGGGCGACCGTTCGGAACCGGGCCCAGCAGCCTTTCGACACCACGACGTTGATCAACCCGAACTCGTCCTCCAGATTGAGGAACGTGGTGCCCTGTGCGGTCATCGGACGTTGACGGTGGGTGACCACGCCGGCCACCCGGACCGTGGAGGTCGGTTCGGCATCCCACAGGTCCTTCGACGTGAGCACCCCGAGTCGGTCCATCTCCTGGCGCACGAAGATCGTCGGATGCCCCTCGGGTGACACGCCGGTGGCCCACAGGTCGGCCACGGCGACCTCGACCGGTGTCATCCCCGGCAGGCGCGGTGCGTCGACTCCGGTGACCATCCCTTCCAATCGACCCGGCCTCGACTGCGAGGTGGCCCCGACGGTCCACAGCGACTCACGGCGATCGAGGTCGAAGCACTCCTGGAACGCGCCCGCCGTCGCGAGTGCTTCGAGGTTGCCGAGGGTGAGCGACGGCACCCGACGCACCAGATCCTCCGTGCCGGTGAACACGCCGTCACGCTCGCGGGCGTCGACCATCGCCTCGGCCAGGTCGGCCCCGATCGAGCGCACCGACCCCAACCCCAACCGCACCGCCAGCCCCGTCGCCAACGACTCCTCCACTCCTCCGCTCCCGGGAGTTCCCGGCTCCTGTCGACGATTCGACGTGGCGAATCCGTGCGCTGTCGGGCGGGCGGTGGAACCCAGTGAACCTTCGCACGGTTCCAGGGTCGCTCCGGCGCCGGACGCGTTGAGGTCGGGGGTGTGCACGACCACACCGTGGCGGCGGGCGTCCTGGACCAGGGTGTGCGGCGACCAGAAGCCCATCGGCTGCGCGTTGAGGAGTGCCGCACAGAACGCAGCGGGTTCGTAGTGCTTGATCCACGACGAGGCGTAGACCAGGTAGGCGAACGACACCGAGTGCGACTCGGGGAAGCCGTAGTTGGCGAACGCCTTGAGCTTGGTGAACAACTCGTCCGCGATGTCCCCCTCGATCCCGTTCTCCTTCATCCCTGCGTACAGCCGTTGGCGCAGTGCCTCCATCCGACGCGCCGACCGCTTCGAGCCCATCGCCTGTCGCAACTCGTCGGCCTCGGCAGGGCTGAAGTTCGCCACGTCCATCGCCATCTGCATCATCTGCTCCTGGAACAGCGGCACGCCGAGCGTCTTGGCGAGCGAGTTCTCCAACAGCGGGTGCAGGTACGTGACCTGCTCCTGGCCGTTGCGCCGGCGGATGTACGGGTGCACCGAGCCGCCCTGGATCGGGCCCGGCCGGATCAGCGCCACCTCCACCACGAGGTCGTAGAACTTGCGCGGCTTGAGGCGTGGGAGCGTCGCCATCTGGGCGCGCGACTCGATCTGGAACACGCCGACCGTGTCGGCCCGACACAGCATCGAGTAGACGTCGTCGTCCTGGGGGATGGTGGCGAGGTCGATCTCGTAGCCCCGGTGATCGTGGATCAGGTCGACGGCGTAGTGCAACGCGGAGAGCATCCCGAGGCCGAGCAGGTCGAACTTCACCAACCCGGTGGCGGCACAGTCCTCCTTGTCCCACTGCAGGACCGAGCGCTTCTCCATGCGCCCCCACTCGACCGGGCACACCTCCACCACCGGCCGGTCGGCGATGACCATGCCGCCGGAGTGGATGCCCAGGTGGCGCGGCGCGTCCTCGATCTCGGCGGCCAGGGCCAGCACCGTCGGCGGGATCGTGCAACCGGGTTGCTCGGCGGTGGCAGCCACGTTGCCCCACGCATCGACCTCCTTGGCCCACGCATCCTGCTGACCCGGCTCGTAGCCGAGCGCCTTGGCCATGTCGCGGATCGACGAGCGCGACCGGTAGGTGATGACGTTGGCGACCTGTGCGGTGTGGTGGCGCCCGTACGTCGCGTACACGTACTGGATCACCTCCTCTCTCCTGTCGCTCTCGATGTCGATGTCGATGTCGGGCGGCCCGTCACGTTCCGGTGAGAGGAAGCGTTCGAACAGCAGGCCGAGCGACACCGCATCGGCTGCGGTGACGCCGATCGCGTAGCAGACCGCCGAGTTCGCCGCGCTCCCGCGTCCCTGGCAGTAGATGTTCGAGCGACGGCAGAACTCGACGAGGTCCCACACGATGAGGAAGTAGCCGGCGAAGTCGAGTTGTTCGATCAGGGCGAGTTCGTGGTCGATCGTCTTCCACGCACGCGCCCGCAGCGACAGGTCCTCGCCGGGCGGTGGCCGCGTGCCGTAGCGACGGGCTGCTCCCTGCGCCACGATCTCGCGCAGGTATTCCATCTCCGTCAACGTCTCGCGATCCGGCTCCGTCGACGTCTCACGATCGACTCCGGGATCCGGCACCGGCGCGACGATGGCGTCGCTCCCTGTGCCGGACACCGGACGCACCGGGCACGGGAAGGGCGGCAGGTTCGGGGCGACGAGGGACAGGTCGAACGCCGCAGCGCGGCCGATCTCCGACGAGGTCTCGACCGCACCGGGATATCTGGCGAAGCGTGTGGCCTGCTCGGCACCGGAACGCAAGTGGGCACCGGCCGACGACGGGAGCCACGCATCGATCTCGGCGAGGCTGCGTCGCGAGCGGACGGCGGCGAGTGCGGTGGCGAGCCGGCGTTGGGCGGGGGTGGCGTAGTGCACGTTGTTCGTGGCCACGCACGCCACGCCCATCCGCCGGGCGATCTCGTACAGCGCGTCGTTGCGTGTCGTGTCGGCCGGATCACCGTGGTCCCACAGTTCGACGAGCACCCGGTCGCGGCCGAATGCATCGACGAGGCGTTCGAGTTCACGACGGGCAGCGTCCACGCCGTGGTTCACCAGCGCCGCCGGGACCGCGCCCTTGCGGCACCCGGTCAGTACCCAGCCGTGCGTGCCGGTCGGGCCGACCAGGCCCGAGTCGCCGCCGCCCACCAGGTCGTCGAACGCGAACTGCGGCGCTCCCTTCTCGCCTGCCAGGTGCCCTTGGCTCAGGATCCGTGACAGACGTGCGTACCCGGTCGGACCGTCGGCGAGGACGAGCACATGGGTGCCGGCCGGATCGGGGGCGTGGGAGTCGGGGACGAGCCCGGTGTCGACCTGGACGAGCGTGTCGGCTTCCGAGCGGGCGACGCTCCCTTCGATCAGTCGGCCGTCACGTCGAGCGGTGAGTGTGATCTCCGCGCCGAACACGGTGGCCAGGCCGACCGCTCGGGCCGCCTCGGCGAAGCGGACCACGCCGTAGAAGCCGTTGTGGTCGGTGACCGCCAACGCCTCCAACCCCAGCCGGGCCGCCTCGACCGCCAGTTCTTCGGGATGCGACGCACCATCGAGGAACGAGAAGTTCGTGTGGCAGTGCAACTCCGCATACGGATGTACGGGATCGACCGCCCGGGAGGTCAGGTCGTCGGGTGCTTCGAACGGCTGGCGCTTGCGGCTCCATGCGGGGCTGTCGCCGCCGCCGTTCCACGACGGAGAGCCGGGGGCACGCCCGTCGCGACCGGTACGCGGCGCCTGTGGGGTGCGGCCCCGGTCGGAGAGCGCACCTTCCAGTTCGCCCCACGTCCAGGACGGGTTGTTGAATCCCATCCACCACAGTATCGAACGTATGTGCTACGAACGCAAGTTCGATCTGATCACCCCAGCTCACCCGCAACCAGCCTCTGTTGTTCCGTCCCGGACCGATCAACAGAGGTTGGTGCGTCGGCATCGTTCAGGGGACGTGGCGGCGGTGGATCTCGTCGTCGAATCCGTTCACGACGGCGAGCTTCCAGAACTCGAAACCGACCTTGCGGGCCACCGCCTTCGAGGGTTCGTTCCTCGGGTCGATCATGGCGAACACGGTTCCGGTGAACTCACGCTCCAGCACCGCCATCACAGCGCCCGCCGCTTCGGTGGCGTACCCCGTGCCGCGTACCGACGGCACCAGCCGCCACCCGAACTCCAACTCGATCGCACCCTCGAACTCGAACCGGTCGACGCCGGTGTAGCCGACGATGGTGCCAGTCGACCGTTCGACGATCGGCCGCTTCGCGAACGGCATCTCGACGGCGAGTTCACACATGTGGTCGAACCGCGCGTCGGCGGCGTCCACGTCGAGCACCCCGCCCGAGAAGACCATGAACTCCTCGTCGCCGAACAACTCGACGAACCGATCACGGTCCGACTCGACCGGGTTTCGGATCTCCAGCCGATCGGTCAACATCGGGTCAGCGGGCGGTCCAGCCGCCGTCGACGAGCAGGCTGTGGCCGGTCATGTATCCGCCGGCCCGGCTGGCGAGCAGGAGCAGAGCGCCGTCGAGTTCGTCTGCGTGACCCATTCGGGGCAGCATCGCATTCGCCTTCACGAAGGCCTGACTCGACTCGTCGGATTCCATGCCCGCCGTCATCTCCGACTCGAACCATCCCGGGCTCAGAGCGTTGACCCGCACACCCTTGCGACCCCACTGCGCGGCGAACTCGCGCGTCATGTTGATCACCGCTCCCTTGCTCGCGCAGTAGTGGGCCTGCTTGATCGGCGCCGACGCCACGTGACCGAGCATCGAGGCGACGTTGATGATCGAACCCGACCCGGCAGCGATCATCGACTCACCACACAACTTCGACAGGTGCCAGATCGCGGTGACGTTGACCTCCATGGCGAACCGGAACTGTTCGAGCGTCTCGTCCTCGATCCGCGTCGCCTCTCCGATGCCCGCGTTGTTGACCAGCACGTCGACGCGGCCGAACCGCTCGAGCGTCCGGGCGACGAGTCGCTCACGGTCCTTGGCCACCGACAGATCGGCGGCGACGGCGAGGGATCCGGGCAACTCGGCGGCGAGCGCCTCGAGGCGATCGGCCCGACGGGCGGCCAGCACGACGCTCGCACCGACCGCAGCGAGGACCCGGGCGAACCGCTCCCCGAGGCCCGACGACGCTCCCGTCACGATCGCGACCTGCCCGTCGAGGCGGAACATCTCGGCCGGGTCGAGGCCGCCCGGCGTGGAGGTGGGCCGGCCGCCCGGGTCGGACTCGACGTGGTCGGATCGGGCGGCGTCGGGCTGAGCTGAGGCGTCGGTCACACGGCCGACTCTACGAATGTTCGACCGGTGCGGCATCAGCAGATCCCGATCGCCGCACACCATCACCGGAGTGGACCACGATCTGTTCGCACCGCCGCAAATGACAACGACACGGTTCGGCGCGCGAGCCGACACCGGTTCGTCATGTCGCGCCTCACGACTCCGCGACATTTGTCGCGATCTGGTGACAATCGGCGCGCGACACATTCGCACGGGACGTTGCGGTGACATCGGACCTGCATGATCAGGACATGGAAGTCAGCCGCCGCACCTGGACCGCCGCCGTCAAGCTCGCCGTGGTCCTGTCCGTGCTCGCAGCGCTGATCGCTGTCGGAGTCTCGCGCTCCGGTGACGTTCCTCAGGCTGCCGTCGTGGTCCCCGTGATCGTCGTCGCCTTCGCCGCCAGCTGGTTCCAGACCGAGCGGATCCGCCGTCGTGCGGTCGCCGACATGGTGATCGTCTCCGCACGTCACTGACCTCGACCCGATGCCGGCCGACGGCACCACGCGGTCGAGTCCGAACGGTCCACTGCTCCGGCCTGCGTCCCTCGGATCGCCGTGTGACACGATCGCCGAGTGACCTCCGACGACTCGACCGATGTCGACGACACCCCGCTCGTCCGCTCGAGCCCTGCGTTCGTCGTGCTCGTGCACGGAGCGTGGCACGGAGGCTGGTGCTGGGCCGCACTCCAGACCCGACTCGACGAACGCGGCATCGCGTCGCTCTCGATCGACCTCCCCGGCCACGGCGCATCCACCGCCGACCTGACGGGCCTGCACGGCGACGCTGCGGCCGTGTCGGCGACCCTCGACGTACTCGCGTCACGCGACGTCGGACCGATCGTGCTGGTCGGCCACAGCTACGGCGGCGCGGTGATCACCCAGGCCGCCGCCGGCCGCACCGACATCGGCCACCTGGTCTACGTCGCGGCGTTCGCACTCGACTCGGGCGAGTCGGTGCTCAGCGCACTCGGATCCTTCGAACGACGAGACGTCGACCTCGGCGCGGCGATGATCCCGACGGCGGACGGCACCGCGACGACCCTCGACCCTGCAACCGCCGCAGGTGCCCTGTACGGCGAGTGCGCTCCCGAGACGATCGCTGTGGCGCTCCCACGCCTGTCGCCGCAGCCGATGGCCTCGATGACCGAGGAGGTCGACGGCTCGCCTCGCGACAGCGTGGAGTCCACCTTCGTCGTCTGCAGTCGCGACCGTGCGGTGCATCCCGACCACCAGGCCGCAATGGCTGCCCGATGCACCCACCGCATCGAACTCGACACCGATCACTCACCGTTCATGAGTGACGTCGACGCAATGACCGACATCGTGTCCGACATCGCTCGTGGTGTCGGCCACACACGCCAACCGGAAGGAACCGACTCGTGAGCGATGACATGAAGGTCCGGATCGGATATGGGCTCGGCACTCGGACGAACCTGCACGACGAGAGCTATGGCGCCGTCGTCGACGCACTCGAAGGCCTCGGTTTCGATTCCCTCTGGCTGTCGGAGAAGATCAGCGGCGAAGCTCCCGACCCGCTCGTGGCGATGGCGTACGGCGCCGGGCGCACGACGAAGCTCAAGTTCGGCATGTCGGTGATGGTGCTCCCCGGGCGCAACCCGGTGGTGTTGGCCAAGGAGCTCGCCACCCTCGCCACGATGTCGGGCGGACGACTGCTCCCGGCGTTCGGCCTCGGTGCCGTCGACCCGATCGAACAGCAGGCGTTCGGCGTGGAACGCGGCGAGCGAGCTGCGCTCTTCGACGAGACCCTCGCCGTCATGCGCAAGTGCTGGACCGGCGAACCGTTCACCCACGACGGACCCCGGTTCTCCTACGACGGGGCCTTCGTCCGACCCGCACCGAAGCGGATGGACGTGTGGCTCGGCGGGATCGCTCCGTCGGAACTCAAGCGTGTCGGTCGCCTCGCCGACGGTTGGCTTCCGTCGTTCGTGCTGCCGGCCGACGCCGAGGCGGGTCGCGCAACCATCGAACAGGTCTGCGCCGAGCACGACCGCGAGATCGAGGCCGACCACTACGGAGTCCTGATCCCCTACTCGTTCCGCATCATCCCCGAGCCGATCCAGAAGCTGCTGGCGAAGCGTCGACCCGACCTCGACGACATCACCGAACTCGTCCCCGACTCGTGGGAGTCGCTGCAGGAGATGATCTCCCGCTTCGTCGACGTGGGCACCACGAAGTTTGTCGTCCTCCCTCTCGACGAGCCCGCCGACGCCGACGAATGGGTCGAACATCTCACCGAGGCAGCCGGTGCTCTGAAACCGCTCGAGGTCGGCTGATGCCGTCGTCCCCCGAACCGCAGGAATCGTCGAGGCCGCCGGCGCTGTTCGTCCCGGTCGACGCCGCCGGCGCGGGTCCGGGCGACTGGTGGTCGGCGACGGAGTTCGCACGAGGGCCGTGGGATCCGGCGCACTGCCACGGCGGCCCGGTGTCGGCGATGCTCGCCCGAGCGTGCGAACAGATCGAGTCGCCCGATGTCGACTGGGTGATCACCCGCCTCACGGTCGAACTGACGCGGCCGGTCCCCGTCGGACGACCGTTGAGGTTGGCAGCCGAGGTGGAACGTCCGGGGCGCAAGGTGTCCGTCGTGGCGGCGTCGTTGAACGATGTCGATGGGATCGAGGTCGCCAAGGTTCGTGCGCTGCGGGTCCGTCGCCGTGACTTCCCGCTCCCGATCCACCCGACCGCACCGCCTTCGCTGACCGGCGATGCGCAGGACGCCCCACGGGTTCTCATGTCCTGGGCGACCGATGGCGACCAGGTCGCCTTCCACAGCCACAGCGCCGAACATCGGGTGGTCGCCGGGAGCTGGGACGAGCCCGGGCCGATGTCGCTGTGGGTCCGGCTCACGACGGTCCTCGTCGAGGGCGAACCGCTGTCCGGCGTCCAGCGGGCGGTCGCTGCTGCCGACTTCGGCAACGGCGTGAGCAGTGCGATCGACTACGAGCGGTTCCTGTTCATCAACCCGGACCTCACCGTGCACCTCGCCCGACCACCGGTCGGTGAGTGGATCGGAATGGTCAGCCACTCGCGATACGGCACCGACACGGACTCGTCGGGAGCCGGATTCGCCGAGTCGGAGTTGTACGACGCCGACGGTCGTGTCGGCCGCAGCGTCCAGAGCCTCTTCGTCGAACCCCGCTGACCCCGTCTGTCACACGGTGTCAGACACCGTTCGACGGGCCTCGCACGTCGGACGTCAGGGAGGTGGCGGCGGGGCCTGGGTCGTGTTCCCGGCGGTGGCTCGGAGTTCGTCGGCGTCGAAGTCGTCGGGTGCGTACTTGACGATGCGGTACGGGGTGACGCCGGGAACTGCGATACGGAGCAACTCAGTTCCGGTGGATCCATACTCGACGAATACCGGTTGCAAGGACCCCCAACCCACCAACACAGAGCCGTCGTCCGCCAGTCGTGCGCTCCCGAGAGCGCCGCTGGAGAAACCGAACGGCGATTCGATTTGGCGGACCATCGTCGCCGTCCAGTCGGCAGAGTCGGAACTTGAGGTGTCGATGCGATATTGAACGAACCGTGCCGCTTCTTCGGGATTCGTCAGGCTCCGATTGTCGTGCATCGTGAGAATGTCACCCTTGAGGATGGCATCGTGCGGGCGCAGCGGACCAAAGTGGGGGTCTCCGACGATGTTCAGACGCTCGGCGCCAGACAAATTTTCGAGGCTCTCGGGCGAGCTGGACAGGATCCACTCCACTGCATCGGTCGGGCGATCGACGCGGAAGACCGCATCGAGGTGGCGAGCCGAGACGACGTAGTCGCACTCCGTGCCGCAGTCGTCCTCCACGACTCGTTGGAGCGAGTTGATGTGGAAGACATCGACCTCGCCAGCCCCCGAATTCTCAGCGGGGTACTTCTTGAAGCAGAGCGGAATCCGCACCTCCTCCATCCCGAAGTAATCGGACATGTTCCAATCCCAGACCAGCGTGCCGTCGCCGGAGATCTCCCGAATCGAACCGTCCACAATCGTCTTGTCGACCCCCGCAACTGACCCGTCGCAGCGAATAGGCGCGGGCAGTGACTGATCCGGAGCGAGGGAGCTCAAGTCGACGCCGTCCAGGAGCGGGTAACTGATGATGGCCCTCCCGTCCGGCAGTTCAGGGATCTCTGCGATGTCGTGCTTATCAGGCGGGTGGTCATTCGAATCGGTGAGCCACTCGTCCACCAGGGTCCCGTCGAGTGCGATCATGCGATGACCAACCTCCGGTTTAGTGCTGAAGCGACTCTCATTTTCCGCGGCAGAGATATTGCCCGTCGACAGGAGCTTGGCGTCGATCAGCGCCCGGTCGAGTCGCTGGTACCAGACCGGCGTGCCGCGTTCGTCGAGGATGGCGAGGAAGTCGGCCCCGGTGGCGGCTCGCGCGTTCAGGTCGGTGAGGTACCAGCCCGGCGCGGCGCCATCGGCCTTCTCCACCAGGAGCGTCGGGAAGTCGGCCGGGAGGCAGCGGACGTAGTACTCAGCTGTCTCGGTGCCGCGGGTGAGCCGCACGGTCAGCAGGTCGTCGGGGCCGAGTGTGATCGGACGGTCGGGCTCGACGGTGGTCCCGGCTCCGACGGGAAGTCCGTTCACGTTCGCCGTCGCGGTCACGCCGGAGGCGGTTCCGAGTCGGAGGCGGAGGTTCCGAGTGGCCGGGCACCGCATCGATGCGTCGGGTGAGTCGACGGCGAACTCCTGGTCGAGCGGGACGAGCGTGCCGTCGACCTCCGACAGCGACAGCTGGTTGATCAACGAACCCTCGGGTCCGGTGACCACGCCGACGAGATCGATGACCACGTCGACCGCGGTGTCGGTGTACACGCAGAACTCGGTGTCGTCGGTGAGCGCAGTCACCACGAGGTTGGCGGTCTGGTTCAGGTCGTAGTTGATCGACGACGTCGTCGGCGTGCCGGCCACGCACGGGGTGATCGAGAGGAACGATGCGCTCGACGCACGCACGGCGACGGCGTTGAGCACCACGGCGACCGCGTCGTCGGGTCGCTCGATCACGTCGGACAGGTCGAACCGCTGGGTCGTCCGGGCGCCGAAGCGCACTCCCGGGACGTTGGGTTCGCGTGTGTCGACGATACGAGTGTCGGCGACCGGCTCGATGGTGACGTCGGGACTGGTGAAGGCCGACGGAGCGTTGTAGCCGGTGACGTCGAGGAGGAAGTGGGTCGTGGCGTTGCCGCTGACGCACACCTTGCCGTCGGCCGCAGCATCGATCGATCCGAGTTCGACGATCGCCGAGACGGCTCGCCGCTCGCCGGCGAGGAAGTTCAGGTTGGAGGCGAGTGGCCTGGGTTGACCGCACGGGTAGACGACCAGGAACCCGTTCGTCTCGGGTGCCACCGCTGCCAGCGTGACGGTGACCGACACGGCGTCGTCGGGAACGACCACGCCGCCCACCTCGACCGCCTGGACGGCCTCGGCCGGCAGCTTCACGCCGGACGTCGGCGCGACGCGACTGTCGTAGGCGCGCTGGGGTTCGATCGGCGTGATCCGGTTCGGGCCGTCGGCCCACCAGCCCGAGACGTCGATCACGACGTCGCCACCCCGATCGGAGTACAGGCAGACGGCGCCGCTCGCATCGGGCACCCCGACGACGAGGTTCGGAGTGGCCACCGACGAGCGCGCGTTGACGCTCGACGTTCCCGGCCGACCGGACGCGCATGGGAACGCCGTGAAGAAGCCACGTTCCTGGGAGATCACGGTCACCGAGAGAGCGAAGGCCGCCACGTCAGCCGGTCCGATGCCGGACATGTCGACCCGGAGGGTGCAGCCCGCACCGAGCGGCGTCGCCACCCCACCCGTTCCCGCGCGGGTGTCCACGATGCGCTCCGGAACCTGGGAGTCGAACGAGAGCAGTGTCGGTTCGACGGGGGGTTGCGAGGCGACGACCGGTGCACAGGTGACGGCGGCGGTGGCGGCGGCGGACGCGGTCGGCGTCGCCACGGGCAGGAGCACCGTGATCACGGGAAGCACCAGTGCCAGCGCAGCGGACCAGCCCGACGCGATGCGGCCATTGAGAGTCGACATGGTCGCGAATGTAGCGACACGGCGCGTGGCCGTTCGTGCAGTTCACGTCGCTCACCCGATCGGGAGTTCCGTCACCCCACCACGACGACGAGACCCCGTCGCATCTCCTCTGAACCAGAACGACGAGGCCTCGTCGCATGTCCTCCGAGCCAGAACGACGAGGCTCGGGTCAGGCGGGGAAGTAGACGCGGAGATTGTCGGCGACGAAGCGGGCACGGGCGGTCAGTCCGGCAGGGTTCGGATGGATGTCGTCGGAGACGAACCACGGCTGCGCACTGGCGGCGGCGTCCCAGTCGGCGACCTGGACGTTGGGCACGCCCGCGAGGAGCGCCAGCAGTCGATCGTTCCACGCCAACGTGTTGGGACGCGCCCAGAAACCGTCGTTTCGCACCGTCGATGCGGTGAGCCACAAGGTGGGTTCGCCGGCGACGGCGTCGAGGACGAGTCCGATCCGTCGCGCTGCGTCGGCGTTCGACCCGGCAGCGATGTTGGCGGCATCGTTCGTTCCGAGCAGGATCACCCAGCATCCAGCGAACCCGGTGGCCTGGATCGCGGCGATCGCATCGGGACCGTTGGCCTGTCCCGGCAGCGTCTCGACGATCGACCGACCGCCGCTCGCGTCGATGCGGAGGTCGGCGACACCGATGGCGGCGAGTTGCGCGTTGATCGTCGCACCGCCCGAGAGCACACCGTTCGTACCGTCGAGTCCGACCGCGGTCGAGTCGCCGATCAGTGCGACCCCCTGGCATGCGGTCGCCGTCCCGCCGAGCGGCGGCGGCGCAGTGGGCACCGAGGTCGCCGTGGTGATGGCGGTGGTGGTGGCGGGAGCAACGGTGGTCCACGTCGTGGTGGTCGGAGCGAGGGTCGTCGGAGGAATGGTCGTCGCAGGAAGGGTCGTCGCAGGGAGAGTGGTGATCGTGGTCGTCACCGAGGTCGGGACATCCGTCGAGGCAGCGGTCGTGGTCGACACGGTCGTCGTCGAGACGGCCGGCGGAAGCACCGTGCTCGCGACGCCTGCGAGTGTGGAAGTCGGAGGCGAGCTGGTCGTGGCGGCGGAGTCGTCGCCACCACACGCCGACGTGGCGGCGAGCGTCATCACCAGCACCGCCACACCGACACGCCGGCCGCCGGGCTTCGAGCGCCGACCCACCCGACCCGTCAGCCCTTGCGCTTCTGGATGTTCGCCCACTCGTCGCGGAGCCCGACCGTTCGATGGAACAGCATCGGCTGGTCGGGATCGTGAGCGAAGTAGCCGAGCCGCTCGAACTGGACCACGGCACCGGGCGGCGTGTCGGCGAGCGCCGGCTCCAGCTTGCAGTCGGTGAGCAGTTCGCGCGAGTCGGGATCGAGGTCGTCCAACACGTCCCCCGTCGCCTCGCCCGGCACCTCGGCGGAGAACAACCGGTCGTACAGGGCCACGCTGCCGCCGACGGCGTGCGCAGCCGACACCCAGTGCATCGTCGACTTGACCTTGCGGCCGTCGGGCGCATTGCCGCCGCGCGTCTCGGGGTCGCAGGTGACGAGCACCCGGGCGACCGAGCCGTCGTCGTTCGCCTCGAACCCCGTACAGGTCACGAAGTACGCGCCGCGCAGCCGCACTTCGCGACCGGGCGACAGCCGGAAGTACTTCGGCTCGGGCTCGGCCATGAAGTCCTCCCGCTCGATCCAGAACCGACCGGAGAACGGCGCGGTGCGCGTGCCGTCCTCGGAGTTCTCCGGGTTGTTGATCAGTTCGACGTGTTCGACGATCGGGTCGCCCGCGTCGTCGGTCGGCCAGTTGGT
This sequence comes from Ilumatobacter sp., assembly GCF_039969435.1. Taxonomy (GTDB): domain Bacteria; phylum Actinomycetota; class Acidimicrobiia; order Acidimicrobiales; family Ilumatobacteraceae; genus Ilumatobacter_A. The sequence continues at coordinate 31,905 of NZ_JBDVNU010000035.1, read as the reverse complement.
GATGACGACCTCGAGTGGGCGCAGCACGGCCATGCGTCGAAGGGCGAGCCGGTTGAGGCGGGTCCGCACGAACGACTCGAGCAGCTCGATCTCGTTGCGGCTGTTGGTGCGTGACACGCCGATGAAGGAGCAGAACTCGCGGATCGACTCCGCCGGATACCCCCGTCGGCGCAGTCCGCTGAGCGTGGGCATCCGAGCGTCGTCCCATCCGTCGACCACACCGTCGGTGACGAGCTGGAGCAGCTTGCGCTTCGACGTCATCGTATGGGTCAACGCCAGCCTGGCGAACTCCGTCTGGCGGGGCTGTTCGTGGGGCAGTTCGCCGGCCTCGCGCAGCTGGTCGAGGTACCAGTCGTAGAGCTCGCGGTGGCTGTCGAACTCGAGGGTGCACAGCGAGTGGGTGACCCCTTCGATCGCGTCGCTCTGCCCGTGCGCCCAGTCGTAGGTCGGGTAGATCGGCCACGACGTCCCGGTGCGGTGGTGCTCGGCGGCTCGGATGCGGTACATGACCGGGTCGCGCATCTGCATGTTCTCGTGCTGCATGTCGACCTTGGCGCGCAGCACCATCGCGGCGTCGGCGAACTCACCGGCGCGCATCCGGCGGAAGAGGTCGAGGTTCTCCTCCACCGGCCGGTCGCGGTGCGGGCTCTCCACGCCCGGGTTCCCGTACCCGCCGCGCTGCGCCGAGATGGTCTCGCCGTCCTGTTCATCGACGTACGCGCAACCCCGCTCGATCAGCAACTCCGCCCAGCGGTAGAGCTGTTCGAAGTAGTCGCTCGCATAGAGCGGCTCGGGGTAGTCCTCTCCCTGGCGGTACCCCAGCCAGGCGAGGTCCTCGATGATCGCATCGACGTAGCTCGTGTCCTCGGTGTCGGGATTCGTGTCGTCGAAGCGCAGGTTGCACACACCACCGAACTCCGCGGCGAGGTCGAAGTCGACGCTGATCGCCTTGGCATGACCGATGTGCAGGTAGCCGTTCGGCTCCGGTGGGAACCGGGTCTGGACACGGCCGGCGAACGTGCCCCGCTCGTTGTCGGCGATCACGAGTTCGCGCACGAAGTTGGCGGCGGTCGGGCGATCGTCGGCGTCACTCATCGGCCCAGTATGCAACCCGGCGTCGAGCGTCCCCTCCCACGAGGTCTCCCGTCGAACGATGTCGGTCGCGGGCCGTCTGCACCCCTCACCGATCTCTGACAGAGTGTGACGCATGTCGGTGCCCGCTGAATCGATCTTCTTCGACCTCTGGTCGGCCACCTACGATCGGGCGGGCCTCCAGCAGAGCACGTACCGACCGGTCCACGATGCCGTGCTCGCCCGTCTCGACGGCCTCCGACCCGAACGTGTCCTCGACCTCGGCTGCGGCACCGGCCAGCTCACCCGCCGCCTCGGCGAGAAGTTTCCCGAAGCGACCATCGTCGGCGCCGATCTCTCCGACGGCATGTTGGGGCGTGCGCTCGAGCGTGCCGAGGCCGATGACGCATTCACGAACGTCGGCGGTTTCGTCCGCGCCGACGCGCAGCGACTCCCGCTCGCCGACGGGTCGTTCGACGTGGTCACGTGCACCGAGTCGTTCCACTGGTATCGAGACCAGGAGGCCGCCGTCGCCGAACTCGCACGTCTGTTGCGGCCGGGAGGTCGTCTCGTGATCGCGTCGATCGCCACGGTCACGGGCTTCGCCGACGACGCGATCCAACGGGCGACCGAACTCGCCGGCCGGCCGATCCGGCCGATCCCGAAGCGACGCCTCAAGAAGCTGCTCGAAGCCGACCGCTTCCGTGTCGAGCACCAGGGCCGGATCCCCCGCCTCGGCTTCGTGCCGTGGCCGATGCTCACCGACGCGACTCGACGCTGACGGCCGACCCTCGGACCGCTCGAATCGTCAGGTCTCCTCCGAGGTCGGCAGCCACACCGAACCCGAGGTCGCGAGCGCATCGATCTCGGCGGAGGTGTAGCCGAGCGACTCGAGTACTTCCACCGTGTGCTCGCCGATGCCCGGCGCGAGGCCGCGCGGTGCGATGTCGGCTCCGCGCACGCCGATGGGTGATGCGACGGTCCGGAACGATCCCTCGGCGTGCTCGATCTCGGGGAACAGCCCGATCGCGGCCGCTTGAGGATCGTTGGCGAGCTCGACCATCGTCGACGCCGGACCCCAGATCAGCCCGGCCGCGTCCAAGATCACGCCCCACTCGGCGAGGGTCTTCGCCGCGAAGGTCTCGTCGATCAGATCGATCAGTTCGGGCATGTTCTGGAACCGGTCGCGCGGCGTCTCGAAGCGTGGGTCGTCGAGCAGTGCCTCCTGGTGGGTCGCGATGCAGAACTTCGGCCACCAGCGGGGCTCGGGCATGTTGAAGATCATCCAACGGTCGTCGCTCGAGCGGAACCGGTTCGCCAGCGGTGTGATGACGTGGCGACGATCTCGCTTGGTCGGTTGGCGTCCGTCGATCAGCACGGCTGCCAGGTCCGACGCCATCGTCCAGGTCGCAGTGGCGAGCAGGCTCACGTCGACGACCTGACCCTCGCCCGTCTGGTCGACGAGCCGCAGCGCGGCGAGGATCGATGCGACCAGCGCCAGGCCGGTCGTGTGGTCGCCCTGTGCCGGTCGCGGACCCGGTGCCGCCGAGCCCGGCTCGCTCATCGAGTCGGTGACCGCACCTCGACCGAAGAACGTCGTCACGTCGAAACCGGGACGGTCGGCGTCGGGTCCGTGCAGGCCGTATCCGGTCAACGTGGCATGGACGAGCCGCGGTGTCTCGGCGAACAACGTCTCGGGGTCGAGCCCGTAGCGGAGCTGGCGCTGCGGCAGCAGGTTGCAGAGGAAGACGTCGGCCCCCGACACGAGCCGACGCATCACGGCGGCACCGCCGGGTTCGTCGAAGGCGATCGCGATCGACTTCTTGCCGCGGTTGTCGACGGTGAACGAGTAGTCGATCTCGGCGGCTGGACCCTCGACCTTCGGCGGCCGGATCATGCCGCGCACGACGTCGCCGGTCGGCGGCTCGACCTTCACGACGTCGGCCCCCATGTCGGCCAGGATCGCGCCGGCACTCGGCGCAGCCATCCAGTTCGTCGCCTCGACGACACGTATGCCCGACAGCGGTGACACCACGATCGACTCCTCCTGCTCGACCCGGCACACCGATCACCTGTCGAGGCGACCCCGGGAATGCGCACGTCAACCTAGGTGATCGCCCACCACGGAAGGAATGGGACGGTCGGGTGCCCGCCGGTCTCCCGGAAACTCTGGAGTACCCCCGTGCTTGAATGGACATCATGACCCGACAGGTGTTTGCCGAGTGCGTTGAGGAGATGGCCGAACGGGCCGATCCCGCGCCTGCGGTCGACGCCGCCACCCGAGCCATGCGACGCAACCGTTCCGTGCAACTGGACGAGGTCGATGCCGTCGTCAACGGCGGGTCGTTCTACGCCCGTGGCTTCCGCTCGCCCACCGACTGGTTGGTCGTCACCACTCGCGAAGGCGTCGGGTTCTGCAAGCTCACTCTCCACCTCGCCGACCGCATCCAGAAGATGCCCGTCATCCGAGCCGCGTTCGCCGACGGCATCCTCGCCGAATCGTCGCTGCGCCTCCTGGCCGATGCGTGGGTGCCGACGATCGCCGACCAGTTCGCCCACGACGAACGGATGCTCTGTGGCTGGGCCACCACGATGCCGCACGCCGACTTCCGACTCGTCCTCGACACGTGGCGCATGCGCGCCGACCCCGACCGCGAAGCCGCCACCGACGACGACCGGTTCGACTCGCGCGCACTGCACCTCTCACGACTCCTCGACGGCGTCGGCGTCATCGACGGGAAGCTCGACCCCGAAGGCTTCACTCTCCTGCGTGAAGCCATCCGCCTCCACGCCCAACCCGCCGACGGCGAAACTCGCAGTGCTGCCCAACGACGCGCCGACGCTCTCGTCACCATCGCGCGCATGGCCGTCGAGAACCACCTCCCGGTTCCGGGAAGGAAACGCCGCAAGGCCCGGGTCGTCGCCACCATCGCGTACGACGACCTCGTCGACACCTGGCACGCGCAACAAGCACCCGGCGCACACACCACAGCGGACGAATCGCGGACGACGGTACCGGAAGCCCGTCGGCCAATGGGCGGGGCGCTCGACACCGACACCGACCGCATCCTCGTGTCCTCCGATGCCGTGCGGCGCGTGGCGTGCGACTGCAACATCCACCGGTACGTCACCAACCCGCTCGGCACCGTGGTCGACTTCGGACGCAGCCAGCGCGTCGTCAGCGATTCGCTGTTCGACACGCTCCTCGTCCGCGACCACGGGTGCCGCTGGGCCGGCTGCGCGATTCCCGCCGGAGGGTGCGACGCCCACCACGCGATCCACTGGCTCGACAACGGCGAGACGACACCCGACAACCTCGTCCTGCTCTGCTGGTTCCATCACCATCTGCTGCACGAGCAGCACTGGAGTATCGAGCCCCTCGGGGGCGGCCACTTCAACCTGAACGACCCACACGGCAACGCAACCGTCCTGCGTCCACCACTCGTCGGCCTCGCCCTGCCCGGCGGTCCGCTGTCCGCGTCCGTCCGCGGCACCCCATCTGTCTGATCTTCACGTGCGGGCGTGCCCGTACCTCGCGTCGGAATCGAGCCGAACGCGTGGTCGACTGGTCGGATGACGACGACGACTGCGGCACCGGGAGACGTTCGACAGCGCCCACCGAGCCGTCCTGCGTATCGACCACCGCTCGCCCTGCGCGCCTTGGTCGGTCTCCTCGCACTCGGTGCCGCACTGTTCAACGTCGCACTCATGCTGTCCGACCGAGCCCCGGGTTTGATGGAGCGGATCTTCGGCGACTTCGCCGTACGCCTGTCGGACCGACTGAACCGATCCGATCGGATCGGTTCGCTGACCGAGGGGCGGGACCCCGGCAACGACGCGATCGTCCACGTCGGCGTGTGGGCCGTGGCCATGACGTTGGTCGGGCTCGCGGTCTGGCGCTGGGCGCCGCTGATCATCGCCGCCATGGCGACCTTCGCCGGCAGCATCCTGGTGGAGGTGGGCCAAGGCCGATACTCCTCGACCCGCGCCGTCGAGATGGGTGACGTGTTCGCGAACGGCGTGGGAGTGGCGCTGGGCGTGTGCGCATGCGCCGCCTGCTACCTCGCCTGGAGCAGCCTTGCCTCCATCGGCTCTCGGTTGCGGTCCACCTGACCCGGCTGCGGCGGTCAGATCCTCGGGTCGACCCCGGTCAGTTCGATCGAGACATCCCACAGTCGAGCCGCCAGTTCCGGGTCACGGGCGCGATCGGTCGACTCGACCTTCTCGGCTTTGCCCGAGGTCTCACCGAAGCGCGACGGACCGGTGTAGTCGCCGCCGTCGACATCGTCGGACGTCGCGGCCATCAACGTCGGCCAGGCACCCTGGGACGCCGAGTTCAGCACCAACTTCACGAGCGGCATCGCCAACGCCACCACCTTCGGCAGGTGGCGAGCGAGTTCCGTGGCGGCGATGCCCGGATGACACGCGACGGCGATCGTCGGCGAACCGGCGGCGCGGAGGCGGCGGTCGAGTTCGTACATGAACAGCAGGTTCGCGAGCTTGCTCTGCTGGTAGCGGGTCTGGGGGTCGTAGCGCTCGTGGGCTTCGAGGTCGGCGAAATCGATCCTGCCGGGCTTGTGGGCGATGCTGCTCGTGACGACGACCCGCGAACCACCGTGCTCGGCGCCCGTCGTCGAGAGCATCGGGAGCAGGTGCGACGTGAGGGCGAACGTGCCGAGGTGGTTGACACCGAACTGCGACTCGAATCCATCGGTCGTGTACTCCAGCGGCGGCATCATGATCCCTGCGTTGTTGACGAGCACGTCGAGGCGATCCTCCTCCCCCACCAGAGCCGCCGCGGTCTCGACGCTGGCGAGGTCACCCTGATCGAGGGGGACGAAGCGCAGGTCGGCTCCCGGAACAGCGGACGCGATCTTGGCCATCGCTGCCGTCGCCTTGTCCTCGGAACGACAGCCGAGAAGAACGCGTCCACCTCGAGCGGCGAGCACTCGGGCCGCCTCGAACCCGAGACCGGTGTTCGCGCCGGTGACGAAGAACGTCCTCCCGGACTGGTCGGTGACGTCGTCGGCGGTGAATCCACTCATCGTTCCAGTGTGCCGACCGGCGCACCGGTCCCCTCCCGGCCGTGAACCGAGCGACACTGGCTGGATGGTCGACAAGAAGTACATCGCCACGAACCGCGACGTGAGCCGGGAGGAACTCGACGAGTTCATCCGGCCTCGCCATCACGGGGTGCTGCTCACGCGTCGCAGCGACGGCTGGCCGCAGTCGTCGCTCGTGTCGATGGGACTCGACGAGTCGAGTGGCGCAGTCGGCGATACGGACGGCGGGCGGATCGTCGTGTCGAGCTACCCGGAGCGCGCCAAGGTCCACAATCTGCGTCGGGATCCGCGGGCGTCGATGGTGGTGCAGAGCGACGACTGGAACGGCGAGTGGGTGCAGGTCGACGGGACCGCCGAGGTGATCGACCTGCCTGACGCACTCGACGGACTGTGCGAGTACTTCCGGGTGATCTCTGGCGAGCACCCGGACTGGGACGAGTACAGGGCGGCGATGACGGCGCAGGGCAAGTGCCTGATCCGCATCACGATCGAACGGTGGGGGCCGATCGCGAAGGGTGGCTTCCCGGCCCGCCTCGCCGACGACTGACTCGGCGCCGAGCGGCGCTCAGCGTTCCCCGAGCAGAGTCGGCAGGAGTGCGCCGGCCACCTCGGCCGGGCGCTCCTCGTGCGCGAACAATCCGGCACCCTCGATCACGTCGAGTCGTGCGTCTGGGAACGTGTCGACCATGGCTCTGGCGGCATCGACGGGGAAGAACGGATCCCGAGCGCCCCACACCAACTGGACGGGCACGTCGATCCTGGGGTGGATCGAAGCGAGTTCGCGGACGTGGTCCATGTCGAACGTCCGCAGCACCTTCGTCGCGGCGGCTCGCCGTGCGGGGGACTGCGCCAACGGCTGGAGGAAGAATTCGTCGAACTCGCCATCGAGGAGCGACCGGTCGGCGAAGGCGTCGCCGAGGACGGCGCGAATCCGGCGCAGACGCGGCCGGCCGGCGACGAATCCCAATCCGGCGGCGAAGCCGGGGAGGCGACGTGCGGCGATGAACGAGCGGAAGCGCCAACCCGGCTCGGGTGGTTCGGTGTCCACCAACCCCATCGAACGCAGGCGCGGGTCGTCGACCATCGCATGGCGTGCGATCAATCCTCCGCTGTCATGGCCCACCACGGCCACCGAATCGAGTTCGAGCAGGTCGACGACCCGCCGGACCGACGTGATGTGCTGCTCGACCGACATCGGGGTCTCGGCGTCGAACCGGCTCGATCCGGCGGACGGGAGGTCGATCACGTGGCACGTCACGTGATCGGCGAAGTGCGGGAGGAGCAGTCGGAACGTGGCACCGCTCACCGGCCAACCGTGCACGAACAGCACGTCGGGCCCGGAGCCGACGCTCCGGAGGGCGACCTCGCCTGCTCCGACGTCCAGGTAGCGGTCCGGCTCGCGTCGGAACAGATCGCTCGCTGCGGATGGGGTGAGTGTCGCCATGGTCGCCTCCGTGTTTGTAGTGAACACTACAAAGCGTAGTCTCTGACCCTCTCTGACACTCACTGTCAGGTGACGAGTCGCTCGCTCAGCTCCCAGAGTCGTTGTGCGGTGTCGACGTCGGCGATCCACGGGCGCATCCCGTTCTCGCCAGGATTGGCACCGAGCACACCGGGGCCGCAGTCCGCGAGGTATCCGCCGTGGTGCGCCGACATTCCTGGCGCCGTCGCGGCCCAGACCTCCGTGGCCGCTCCCTGCTCGACGGTCTTGAAGCGTCGCCCGGTCGAGGCCCACGGGTGCTCCGCGGCACGCTGCCGGCCGCGCTCGATCGCCTGGTTCATCAGTTCGTCGTCGAGGTGGCGGCCGAGCGACGTGCGGATCGCCCCCGGGTGGACGGACACCGCTGTCACCTCCTCGGCTCCGTGGCGCATCGACAGTCCGAGCGCGTGAAGGGCGTTCGCCGACTTCGACCGACCGTACGCGATCCATGCGTCATAGGGGGTGTGTTCGAAGTTCGGATCGTCGAGGTCGACGTCGCTGATGTCGTGAGCGGACGACGAGAGACACACGATGCGCGGTTCGTCGCCGGCGAGCACGACCGGCATCAGCAGCCTCGTGAGTTCGAAGTGACCGAGGTGGTTCGTGCCGAACTGCGTCTCGAAGCCGTCGGCGGTGCGACCGAACGGGCACGCCATCACCCCCGCGTTGTTGATGAGGACGTCGATCGCCTCGCCACGCCCGTCGATCTCGGCGGCGCACGCTCGCACGCTGGCGAGGTCGGCCAGGTCGAGCACGGCCGTGGTCAGTTCGGCATCGGGGACCGACGCCCGCACCCGTGCCGCCGCTGCGCGGTTCGCGGCATCGTCGCGGGCGAGCATCAGCACCGACGCGCCGCGTGAGGCGAGCGCACGCGTCGCCTCCTCACCGAGTCCGGCCGATGTGCCGGTGATGGCGAACCGACGAGCGCTCAGATCCATGCCGTCCAGCACGTCGTCGGTGGTGGTCTCGTGGTCGAAGCGTTCGATCATCGAGCCAACGTAGGAGGGGACACGTCCCCGTCAACGACCGGACGCCGGTGACGTAGTGTCTGCTCCATGGCACTCAGAGACAAGATCATCGAACGGGCGACACCATTCCTCGACGAGGGTGAACGGGTCGAAGCGGCGTTCGCTGCGCAGACGTTCAACCCCTACTGGGCGTTCCTCAGCTACTGGATCGTCCTGTTCGGCAACGCGTACCGTTCCGTGGTGGTGACGGACCGTCGGATCGTCGTGTTCGACACCGGCAAGTGGAGTGCCACCAAGGCCAAGTCGATCCGCAACGTGATCGACCGGAGCACCGTGATCGGCCCCGCCAGTGGGCTGTGGTGGAAGTGCGAGACCCTGGGCGAGAAACTCTACGTGCACAAGCGCTTCCACAAGGACGTCACCGCAGCAGATGCCGGGCGAATCGGACCGGCTCCCACGACATCTCCGGCCTGAGTCGGGCCACTCCGGTCACCGCTCCGTCCGCCGCCTCCGGGCGGACGTGCCGGGCGCCCCGGGTTTCGGACAGGTGAACGCTCGGTGGCGCGCCTCGGAAGCACCCGATCAGGTCTGGCGTTCTCCGGCGCGGCCTCCTACAGTGCGATTCGTGTGCGAGGCTCGTACTCAGCGGGCGCCACGAAGACAACGAATACCGGAGGTTCCATGACTACACAAGTCCCCGCTCCCCGCGTGCGCTCAGCACGCCGGAGAGCCATCACCTCGCTGGTCGCAGCAGGCACCGTCGCGTCGACGGTCGCCATCGTCGGCGCCAGCGGACCATCGGCGCAAGCCGCTGAAGGCGACACGGTTCAGATCCTGTCGTTCAACGACTACCACGGCCACGTCGAAGGTGGTGCGGCCGGATCCATCGGCGACGAGGATGCCGGGGGCGGCGAGTTCCTCTCCGCCAAGCTGACCGAACTCCGTGCTGCTTCCGAGGCCGACGCATCGTTCACCGTCGCGGCCGGCGACAACATCGGCGGCACGCCGTTCTTCTCGGGCATCGTCCGCGACGAGCCCTCGGTCGAGTCGCTCAATGAAATGGGCCTCGACATCTCCGGTGTCGGCAACCACGAGTTCGACGATGGCGTGGCAGAACTGCTCCGCATGCAGAACGGCGGATGCTTCGATACCGATGGCGACATGGCCGCTGTCGGAACCGACGACGCCGACGACTGCTTCTTCCCCACCGATCCCTACGCCGGCGCCGACTTCCAATGGCTGGCCGCCAACGTCACCGACGATCTCACCGGTGAACCGCTCGATCTCGACGACGCCAAGGGCGACTACGAAGATCTCGGCGGCTACTCGCTGGTCGAGGTGAACGGCGGGGGCGGCGTCACGGAGATCGCCTTCATCGGAATGACCCTCGACGGAACCGACGAACTCGTGTCGGCTTCCGGCATCGACGGGTACACCTTCGAAGACGAAGTGACGACGGCGAACAACCTGGTCACCGAGATCCAGACCGACCACCCTGGCGTCGAGTCGATCTTCGTGTTGTTGCACGAAGGTGGCATCCCGACCGAGTTCGCGATCGACGGTTGTGAGGGAGTCTCCGGACCCATCGTGGCGATCAACGAGGGCCTCGACGCCGAGATCGACGGTGTCATCTCGGGCCACACCCAGCAGCCGTACAACTGCGAGCTCGAAGGCCGTCCGGTCATCAGCGCATGGGAGCACGGCAAGGTCGTCAGCGAGATGACCTTCGACATCGACGACCAAGGTGATGTCGACCGCAGCACGCTGTCGGTCGTCAACCACCCGGTGATCCAGAGCGAACTCACCGCCGATCCGGCCATCACGGCCGTCATCGACAAGTGGAGCCCCATCGTCGACGACATCGGCGAGCAGGAAGTGGGACGCATCGCCGAGGACATCACGCGCGGTGGAACTCCGACCGGTTCGGACCGAGGAGTGGAATCGAGCGCCGGCAACCTGATCGCCGACGCCCAGCTCTTCGGCGTGAACGACGCCGGCATCGCAGCCGACATCGCGTTCATGAACGCCGGCGGCATTCGTTCCGACCTGACGTTCGCGGCCTCCGCAGGTGAAGCCGAGGACGGCATCGTCACCTATGCGGAAGCGTTCACGTTCCAGCCGTTCAACAACTCGTTGTCGGTCCTGCCGATGACCGGTGCGCAGATCAAGCAGGTCCTCGTCGAGCAGTGCCAACCCGGTGACAGCAGTCGCCCGGTGCTGTTCCTCGGTGTGTCCGAGGGCTTCACGTACGACCTCGACCTCACCACGCAGGGAACCGTCTGCACCGACATCGCTGTCAGCAATGTCCAGCTGGACGGAGTCGACATCGACGACGCCATGACGTACAACGTCGCGGTGAACAACTTCCTCGCCGACGGTGGGGACAGCTTCGACACCTTCGCCGAAGTCGCCCCGGGCGATCGTCTGCCCGGACCGACGGACCTCGAGGCGCTCATCGACTACTTCGAGGAGTCGGCCGCACCGCTCACTTCGCCCGGCACCGACCGGGTGACCGAAACGCTGACCACGCTGCCGGCTCCGCAGGTCTCCGTGACCCCCGGGCGTCTGCTCGACACCCGGACAGGCCCCAACAGCCAGACGGTCGACGACCTGTTCGAAGGCGTGGGTCGACTGGCCGCAGGCGAGGAGATCGAACTCCAGGTCGGCGATCGTGGCGGCGTCCCCGCCAGTGCGTCGGCTGCCGTGCTGAACATCGGCATGGTCAACCCGAGTGCGACAGGCTTCCTCACGGTCTACCCCTGTGACGCAGCCGAGCGGCCCACCGCGTCGAGCCTCAACGCCGATGCCGGCGACGTGCGCTCGAACGCCGTGTTCGCTCAGCTCTCGAGCGAGGGCACCACGTGCATCTACTCCAGCGTCGAGACCGACGTCTACGCCGATGTGAACAGTGCCGTGCCGGCGAACGGATCACCCACCCCGGTGCTCCCCGCTCGCCTCATCGACACCCGCACCATCCCGGGCTCGACGACCATCGACGGTGACTTCCAGGGCGGTGGCCCGGTTGCCGCCGGCACCACCGTCGAACTGCAGGTCACGGGACGTGGCGCAGCGGGCGACACCGTCGACACCGACGCTGTCTCGGCCGTGCTGAACGTCGGAGCGATCAACGCAGCCGATCGTGGGTTCCTCACGATCTACCCGTGTGGTGAGACCCGGCCTCTCGCGTCGAGCCTGAACTACGACCTCGGTCGGATCGCGTCGAACTCGGTCAGCAGCCAGATCGGTGAGGACGGCAAGGTGTGCATCTACACCTCCGTCGCCACCAACCTGATCGCCGACATCAACGCATTCGTGCCGCTGGGCGGAACACCGGAGCCGCTGCTTCCGGCCCGCCTCGTCGACACCCGCACGTTCGACACCTCCACCACGATCGACGGTCAGAACGAAGGGGACGGCCCGCTCGCAGCGGAAGAGACCCTGACCCTGACCGTCGCCGGTCGCGGTGGCGTCGGGCCGATGCCCGAGACGGTGATCCTCAACGCTGCTGCGATCCGCGGCGCCGCCCGAGGGTTCCTGACCGTGTACCCGTGCGACGAGGACCGTCCGCTCGCATCGACGCTCAACTACGAGGGCGGCGACATCATCGCCAACTCCGTGGTGGCCAAGGTGAGTGCAGACGGCACCGTGTGCATCTACACCTCACAGGAGACGGAACTGATCGTCGACGTGACGGGTTCGATCGATCCGGTCGTCCCGTTCCGACCGGCGACCTGATCGTCTGAGAACCATGCCGCTCGTGCGGCAGACCTGAAGGGAACGGCCCGTCGAGCGATCGGCGGGCCGTTCCGCGTCCCGCCCGAACGTCCATGGCGGTCCTCCGGCGAGAACGACGACGGCCGGCCCTGATGGGCCGGCCGTCGCATGGTTGGGGTGAAGGGAATCGAACCCCTAATAACAGAACCAGAAACTGTCGTGTTGCCAATTACACCACACCCCAGAGTGCGGTGACCCCGATCCGCCGGAGCGGTCGGAGCCTGTGCGGGAACCGAGGATATCGGCGGCTCCGCCCATCGACTCGGTGCAATTTCCGGACCCGGGCCGCTATCGTTGGCGACCGCACCAGCCACGGCCGGTGCTGCATCACGTCCCGTTCGTCTAGGGGCCGAGGACTCCACCCTCTCAAGGTGGCAACACGGGTTCGAATCCCGTACGGGATGCCACGCGAAAACCCCTGATCAGTCGACCTGATCGGGGGTTTCTCCGTTTTCGGGCCTCACGTGCGGCGCGCTCGCAGGATCACGTCGTCGACGTGATGGGACGTGGCTGCCGCAGGACGCTCCCGCCGCTCGTGAACCTCGACCGTCCAACCCGGCGCCGCAGCCACGACCCGGGCGACGTCGTCGGCGTGGACGTAGGCGTCGGGGTCGAACATCTGACTCGCTCCCCCACTGCCGACCACGACGCGCATCGGCGTCACGTCGTGACTCACCACGAGCAGTGTTCCCCCGACCGCCACCGCGTCCATCAGGTTCTGGATGCCACGCCCGTCGGTGGTCCGTGGGATCGCCGGATAGTGGGTCGTCACGAGGTCGAATCCGCCGGACTCGAACGGGTCGAGCGCATTGGCATCGACGTGCGACGCGGCGACCACCAACCCTCGGCCGGCTGCAGCTTCGGCGACCCGGACGAGACCGCGTTCCGAGACGTCCGATGCCGTGACCTGCCAGCCCTGCTCGGCGAGCCACACCGCGTCGCCACCCTCGCCCGCTCCGACGTCGAGGGCCCGACCGGGTGCCACCCCGCTCAGTTCTGCGACGAGCGCGCCGTTCGGGTTGCCGCTCCACACCTGAGCACCGCTGTAGCGCTCGTCCCACTCGCGTTCGTTCGCCGAACGGCGGACGTGCGTCTCCAGGTCGGCCGCTGCGAGCGACGCTGCGATCATCGCTCCGACACGGTTCCCGTGGGCCGCGGCGTGCAGCACCTGTTGCATCGGGTCGGTGACGTTGCCGGCGGCGAACACACCGGGGACCGAGGTCGCGCCAATGTCGTCCACGGCGACGTGATCACCCAGACCGGACGGATGCTCGACCGGGGTGATCCCCAGGGCGGAGAACGGTTCGACCCGCGCCCCGACCCGGAACGGGGCGGTCACGACCACGGCGTCGGCGTCGAGTCGCCGACCACCGACGATGTCCACACCCGTCACGGATCCCGCGTCGTCGGTGACGACGCGCTCGACGCGTCCGTCGACGATGAGCACACCGGAGTCGCGCAGAGCACTCAGGGCCTCGTCGTCGGACGCGACACCCTCGTGGAGAACCAGCGTGAACCGCTCGGTGAGTTGCCGGAAGAGTCCGGCCGGGTGCAGGCCCATCGGATGGGTGATGATCTGCACGATCCGGCGGTCGCGCACTTCGTAGCCGTGACAGAACGGGCAGTGGATCACGCCGTTGCCCCACTGCTCGGCCACGCCGTCGATCTCGGGGAGTTCGTCGACGAGGCCCGTTGCGACGAGCACCCGTCGCGCCACGACCGTGAGTCCGCCCGCGGTGTCGACGCGGAACCGACCGTCGTCCGTCCTGCTCGCCGCCGTGACCCGTCCGGCGAGCACCTCGCAGCCGTAGCTGCGCACCTCGTCGCGAGCGATCGCAGTGAACTCCCGGGGAGGTCGTCCGTCATGGCCGAGGTACCCGTGCATGTGCGCTGCTGGAGCGTTGCGTGGCTCTCCCGCGTCGATCACGATCACCGAACGGCGCTGGCGACTCAACTGCAGCGCAGCGGCCAGGCCGGCAGCCGATCCGCCGACGACGACCACGTCGCAGTGGCGCTCGAAGTTCGGTCGATGGTCACCGTTCGACTCGGTGCCACCGTGTGCATGGCCGGCGTGATCGGGGTGGACGGAGTGCGTGTGATCGCTCATGGGATCGACGGTACGCTCCGGACGATGAAGTGCAAGAGCTGTTGCAATATTCGCAAGAGAGGGACGTCGTGACTCCCGTCGGGACGGACGACATCGAACGCGTGGTCCGCACGCGACTGAGGAGTCTGCGCACCACCCTGGGCCTGTCGCTCGACGACCTGGCGGACCGCACCCATCTCAGCGCCTCGACGATCAGCCGGATCGAGACCGGCAAGCGAACGATCGGCCTCGACGTCCTGGTGCCACTCGCACGGGCGCTCCAGATCGACCTCGACACGCTTCTCGACGTACGTCACGACGACGACGTCGTCATCCGACCCGAGCCGAGCCCGTGGGGTGAACACACGATCTGGACCCTCAGCCGACCGACCGGCAACACGATCGCGATCAAGATGCGACTCACTCCGTCCGAGATGCCCGAGCAGCAGGTGCACCCCGGGCACGACTGGTTCGTGGTGGTCGAAGGACGTGTCCGGCTCCACCTCGGCGACCGGGACATGATGGTGGAGACCGGCCAGGCCGCGGAGTTCGCGACGATGACACCCCACGCCTTCGCCGCGGTCGACGGACCCGCCGAGTTGATCATGATCGTCGATCGCGAGGGACAGCGGGCGCACGTCCATCACGCACACGACTGATCGGGTGACGCCGACCGCGGACGTCGCGTCAGTCGACGAGGTCGCTCAGGCGCTGGAATCCGATGATGCGCCCGACGGCCACACCGCCGGCCTCCTGGACGTGACGCTTGAACGATTCGGATCCCGTGACCACCGAGGTGTCGGTGGAGGAGACCTCGGTGCCGAGACCGGCCTCCTCGGCGATGAGCCGGCTGCGCAGGGCGTGGTAGGGGTCGGTCACGATCAACACGCTGTCGAGACCTCGCGCCTCGAGCAACGCCGCCACCGACGTCAGGCTGTCCTGGGAGTTGGCGCCGGCGTTCTCCTGCAGGATGACATCGGCCGGGATGCCCCGCTCGACGAGGTAGTCCGCCGAGGCCTCGGCCTCGGTGAAGCGGTCACCGGGAATGTTGCCACCGGTGACGACCACGAGGGGCGCCACCGCATCGGGCCAGATCTCCACGACGTGATCGAGCCGCGCCGCCAACTGCGGCGACGGACGACCGTCGTACTGCGCGGCGCCCATCACCACGATCGCATCGACCGGACCGTCGTCGCGGGTGCGCCCGGTCGACCACACCTGCAGCAACGACACCAGGAAGTAGGCCAGGCCGAGCACCAGTGGGATCGCGACGGCGACCATGATCCGTCGTCGGATCCGGGACCATCGCACGCCGGTCCGGCTCGCCTCGACGGCATCCGGATCGATCGCCGGTTCGGTCCGGCCCGACACGATCGCGGACTCGGAGTCGGGTCCGCCGGTACTCGACATGGCCTCAGTCTGGCGCGCTGGATTCACCGAGGCGCGTCACGGCACTGCGCATTCTGCGGATCGTCTCGATCTGCCCGAGCGTCTCCATCGCCTCGAACAGCGGCGGTCCGACCGCCCGGCCCGTCACCGCGACACGCGGCAGCGCCTGCGCCTTGCCGAGCTTGACCTCGTAGGGCCCCATTGCGGTTTCCATCGCTGCCTTGAGGGTCTCGTGGGTCCACTCACCGTCTCCGAGCGCCGAATACGCCTCGATCACGTCGTCCAACAGCGGAGCCGCCCAGTCGGGCGCGCTGGCCTTGGCCCACGCGTCGTGGTCGAGCTCGGGGTCGACGCCGTCGCCGAGGAAGAGGAAGTCGACGAGTCCCGGCGCATCACCGAGTCGTTCGAGGCGCTCCATGATGTGCGGAGCGATCGAGGCGAACCGTCGACGGTCCCAGTCGACGGGCAGTTCGGCATCGACCGCAGCGAGGAACTCGTCGAGCGGCAGGTTCTTGATGTACTGCTTGTTGAAGGCGACGAGCTTCCTGACGTCGAAGAACGCCGGGGACAACGTCACGTCGGCGAGATCGAAGTCGGCTTCCATCTCCGCCCAGGTGAAGATCTCGCTGCCGGCGGCCTCGGCTCCGGGCGGAGTCCACCCGAGCGTCATCAGGTAGTTCACCATGGCGCCGGGGAGGATCCCCTCGTCCCGGTACGACTCGAGCGCCACCTTGTCACGACGCTTGGACAGCTTCTTGCGCTGTTCGTTGACGAGGACCGGCACGTGGGCCCAGCGCGGTGGTGTCGCCCCCAGTGCCTCCCACAACATCTGCTGCTTGGGCGTGTTGGGGAGGTGCTCCTCGGCGCGCACGACGTCGGTGATCTCCATCTTGATGTCGTCGACCACGTTGGCGAGGAGGAACATCGGGGTGCCGTTGCCCCGCAGCAGCACGAAGTCCTCGATCGTCTCGTTCTCGAAACTCACGTCACCGCGAACGCCATCCGACACCACCGTCGTCCCGTCCGGCACGCGGAATCGCAGGACTCGGCCCGGCGCGGCCTCGAGCCCGCGGTCACGCGAGTACCCGTCGTAGCCCGTCAGCCCGAGTTCCTTCGCCCGGTCCTGGACCTCCTGGCCGGTCAGGTCGCAGTAGTACGCAGCCCCCGACTCGAAGAGTCGGTGTGCAGCTGCGACGTGTGCGTCGGCGTTCTCGCTCTGGAAGTGCGGCCCCTCGAAATGAGCGTCGTCGGCCGAGATCCCGATCCATGCCAGGGCATCGATGATCCCCTGCGTCCACTCGGGTCGGTTGCGCGCCTCGTCGGTGTCCTCGATCCGCAGGACGAACGTGCCACCCGAGCGACGTGCGAGGGCCCAGTTGTGCAGAGCGGTCCGTGCACCACCGACGTGGAACGAGCCGGTCGGTGACGGTGCGAATCGGAAGCGAGGTCTGGTGGAGGTCATTCGCCTCCGAACGCTACCGACGGTGAGGTCGCCTCCCGAGTTCGTCTGGCTCGCCTCACGGTTCCTTCAAGAATGGTCCGCACGGCTTCAGAACAGTGATCCGATCCCGAAACTACGTCGAATGTTGCGCCGGCAACAATGCTGCAGACAACCTTGCATCGAGCAACAGTGCCACCGGCAACGGCTACTTCGAGCAAAGAAATTCGTACAGGACCGACACGTGACATCAGAAGACCAGCAGCGACAGCGATCGGGACGCCGGATGCGCTCGTCGGTGCTCGCCGCAGCCATCACCCTCGCGTCCCTGACCGGCGGACTCCTCCACGCCGGATCGTCGTCCCCGGCCAATGCCGACACCCCGACCGCGGTCGGCGTCGACGGGGCGGACCTCGTCGACGAGGTCGGCGGACTGATCCGCATCACGGAGCCTGCGATCCTGGGACCGTTCGCAGCGGAGACGCCCGGTGCGGTCGAGCGCAGCACCCGGACCGAGTCCGCTCCATCCGTCGTCGAGACGTTGACGCTGCACTCGCGTCCCGGCGCCACCCGCAAGATCCTGCTCGACTTCGACGGCGGCACGATCACCAGCAGGTACTGGAACGGCGGCCGGCCGATCCAGGCCGCCGCCTACTCGCGCGGCAGCGACACGAGCAACCAGTCGTTCTCCGAGATCGACCTCGTCGAGATGCGCCGCATCTGGGAGAAGGTCTCGGACGACTACGCGGCGTGGGACGTCGACGTCACCACCGAGGACCCGAGATCGAGCGGCCTCGCCCGCAGCGACAGCGGCGACGTCCACTACGGGGTGCGGATCATGATCACCCCGACCTCGTCGTGGTACGAGACACGCGGCTCGGGCGGTGTTGCCTACGTCGACACCTTCGACTTCGCCGAGGACCTGCCGGCATTCGTCTTCTCGGCCAACCTCGCCAACGGCAGCTCCAACTCGGTCGCCGAAGCGGTCTCGCACGAGGCGGGCCACACCCTCGGCCTCCACCACGACGGCGTGCACGTCCAGAACGCCGACGGGTCCGCGACGCATCTCGAGTACTACGGAGGCCACGGTGACTGGGCCCCCATCATGGGGGTGGGATACAGCCGTCCCCTCACTCAGTGGTCGAAGGGCGAGTACCCCGGCGCGACCACCACCCAGGACGACATCGCGGTGATCGACCGCTACCTCACGCGCCTCCCCGGCACCGCCACCGGCGCCGCGACCGCGATCGGCCCGGGCCAGTCCACCACCGAGCACACGATCTCCCGAGGCGGCACGTCGGACGTTCACGTGCTGCACGTCGGAATCGGGCCGGTGACCATCACGGTCGACAAGGCCGACCCCGCCGGCAACCTCCTCGCACGCCTCGTCGTCCGCAACGCGTCGGGCCGGATCGTCGCGAGCGCCGAACCCGCCGGTGCCGCCCAGTGGTCGCTGGCGGCCACCCTTCCGCTCGACACGCCGAGCGGACTCCACACCGTCGAGGTCCAGAGCATCGGCTGGGCTCCCGGCACCGATCAGGCCTTCAGCAGCTACGGGTCGATCGGCCGCTACGTCCTCACCGTCGACGCTCCCGCCCAGGCCGCCGTTCCGACTCCCACCGCGCCCCCGACCGTGGCTCCGACCCCGCGGCCGACGACGCCGCCCGCGAGCACCCCGCCCGCGAGCACCCCGCCCACCAGCACCCCGACCACGGGCACCTCGCCGGCCGTGACGCCGACACCGGCTGGCGGCGACCGCCTCACGGCCGTCGCGCCCCGTCGCCTGCTCGACACCCGTGCCGCTGACGCAGCGGTCCGTGGCCCCCTGACCGCCGGGCTCGACACCCCGGTCACCCTCGGCGGAATCCCGACCGACGCCACCGCCGTCGTGGTCAACCTCACCGCCGTGGCACCCCAGGCGTCGGGCTACTTCAGCCTCACGCCCTGCGGTTCCGACGACGACGCTCGCACCTCCGCACTCAACTTCGCCGCCGGCCGCAACATCGCCAACTCGGTGATCGTGCCCGTGTCGCAGTCGTCCGCCACCCGTGGTCAGATCTGTCTCTTCTCGTCCGTCCCGGCTCACGCGCTGCTCGACCTGACCGGCTGGATCGGCGCCGACGGCGACCTGTCGCTCGAACACCTCGGTTCGACCCGCGCCGTCGACACCCGGACCGCGACCGGCATCGGCGGTCGCCTGCCCGCCGGTGTGCGCACCCCCGTCTCCCTCGATGCGGTCCTGCGCAGCGACACCGTCGGCGCCGTGTCGCTCAACGTCACCGCCATCCGCCCGGCCTCGGGAGGCTTCCTGACCATCGACGACTGCTCCGACGGACTCCCGCCGACGTCGTCGCTGAACTTCGTCGCCGACGAGATCCGGGGCAACAACGGGGTCTTCGCCATCGGCGCCGACCGCCAGATCTGCGTCACCAGCAGCACCGACACCCACCTCACCATCGACGTCACCGGCGAGTTCGGAACGGCTCCGGGGCTCACCTTCGTGGCGACGCTCTCACCGGAGCGGATCCTCGACACCCGCGACACCGGCCGGCTGAGCGCCGGTGGAACGACATCGTTCGACGTCGACTCCGCCGCAGGGGCCAGTGCCCTGGAGCGTGCTCCCGTGGCGGCCAGCGTCAACCTGACCGCCGCTGCGAGCGATGGCGGGTACGTCACGGCGTGGGCCTGCGACGAACGCCCGAACACGTCGGCGCTGAACCCGTCGAGCGGCGGCGCCACCGCCAACGGTGCACTGGTCGAACTCTCCCCCACCGGGACGTCGTGCTTGTTCGACTCGGCGGGTGGACACCTGATCGTCGACCTCGCCGGATGGTGGATCTGACCACTGCGCGACCACACTGGGGAGATGAGCTCCACCGCCGGCCAGATCAACGTCCTCGGCACGGAGTTGATGCCGTGCTCCTACGACCCGATGACGGGCTACTACCGGACGGGCTGCTGCGAGAACCGCGGGGACGATCCCGGCATGCACACCGTCTGCTGCCGGGTGACCGAACCCTTCCTCGCCTTCTCGGCGTCGATGGGCAACGACCTGAGCACGCCGATGCCGCAGTACGGGTTCGCCGGCCTGAAGCCCGGCGACCAGTGGTGCGTGTGCGCGATGCGGTGGAAGGAGGCCTTCGACGCCGACATGGCCTGCGACGTGGTGTTGGAGGCGACTCACGTGTCGACGCTCGAGTACGTCGACCTCGCCGACCTCCGGGCCCACGCCGTCACCGCCGACTGACGGGGGTGGCTGGGTTTCCGACCCCAGCCCACCCGTCAGTGGGAGTAGTCGTAGAAGCCGCGGCCGGTCTTGCGACCCAGGAGGCCGGCCTCGACCATGCGGGAGAGCATGGCCGGCGACGCGTACAGGGGTTCCTTGAACTCGGAGTACATCGACTCGGCCACCGCTGCCGTGGTGTCGAGGCCGATCAGGTCGGCGAGCGCCAGCGGACCCATCGGATGGTTGCAGCCCTCGACCATTCCGTTGTCGATGTCCTCCGCCGTGGCGAAACCAGACTCCATCATCCGGATCGCCGAGAGGATGTAGGGGATCAGCAACGCGTTGACGACGAAACCGGCACGGTCCTTGCTGCGGATGACGACCTTCGACAGAGCGTCCTCGGCGAAGCGTTCGGAGCGGGCGACCGTCTCCTTCGACGTCATCAGGCTGGTCACCAACTCGACGAGCTTCAGGACGGGCACCGGGTTGAAGAAGTGGATCCCCACCACGTTCTCCGGTCGCTGCGTCGCGATGCCGAGCTTCATGATCGGGATCGAACTCGTGTTGCTGGCCAGGATCGCATCGTCCGCGGTGACGATCCCGTCGAGTCGGGTGAACACATCGGTCTTCATCGCCTCGTCCTCGATGATCGCCTCGATGACCATGCGGCGGTCGGCCATGTCGGCCAGATCGGTCGTGAACGTGAGGTTCGACACCGTCGTCTCACGCTCCTCCTCGGTCATCTTGTTGCGGGCGACCGCCTTGTCGAACGAGCCGAGCAGCCTCGTCCGACCGCGTTCGGCCGACGCCGCGTCGACCTCGTGGACGACCACGTCCATCCCGGCTCGGGCGCACACCTCGGCGATGCCGGCGCCCATCTGGCCACAACCGATGACCCCGACGCGTTCGATGGATGGCGGAGCAGATGTCGCAGTGTCTGTCATGGTGCGGGACGGTATCCGCGCCGGTACGCAGCTTCGCATCGGGACCGATGTTCGATTGCGCGGTCCCCGACCTGCGTGTGTGACACTCGATCCGTGCAACTCTCACGCCGCCGGTTCCTCGCTCTGTCAGCGTCCGTCACCCTGGTCGCATGTGCAGGATCCGACTCCGACACCGCGCCCGCCACGACCGACGGGGACGCTCCACCCGAACCGACGGATCCACCGGCGACCGAGCCGTCCGACACCGGACCGCCCGCCACCGAACCCGCCCCGACCACGAACGACACGACGACCACCGACACCGTCGTCGACGACGAGCCCGACAGCCCGTTCGCGGCGGATCCGTTCGTCCACGGAGTGGGGTCGGGTGACCCCGACGCCACCTCCGTGGTGCTCTGGACCCGCCTCGGGGGCGACCTCCCCGACGGCGACATCGACGTCGACTGGTTCGCCACCACCGACGACGGCGACACCGTGGCCGGTACCGCGGTCACGAACGCCGGACTCGGATACAGCGTGCACGTGGTCGCCGACATCTCCGGTTCGGCCGAGTACCGGTTCGAGGTACCGGGATGGACCAGCCCGACGGGGCGCACGTCGCCACTCGCCGGAGATCCGTCGGAGTTCCGGATCGCCACGGCGAGTTGCCAGCACTACGAGACCGGCTTCTACGCCGCCCACCGCGACATCGCCGAGTGGCAGCCCGACCTCGTGCTGTTCCTCGGCGACTTCATGTACGAGGGCGACCCGCGGACCGACGACGGGTCCGGCGTGATCGTGCGATCCCACGAGAATCCCGAGCCGATGGACGTCGACGGGTACAGGATCCGATACTCCACCTACCTCGGCGACCCGGACCTCCAGGCCAGCCGCGCATCGGCACCCTGGCTGGTGATCTGGGACGACCACGAGGTCGAGAACAACTACGCCGGCCTGGTCTCCCAGGTCGACGACGAACCCGATCAGGACCCGGCCGTGTTCGGCGTGCGTCGCAACGCTGCGTACCGGGCGTGGTGGGAGAACCAGCCGACCCGACTCCCGATGCCCGAACTCGACCGCGACCCGACCGCGCCGTACCCGATCCACCGCGGGCTCGACATCGGTGGTCTGCTGCGCATCTCCGCGCTCGACGGACGCCAGTTCCGTGACGACCAGGTGAGCGACGTCACCCTCGACACCGGCCCGCCGGCCGCCGGGTGGGACGACCCCGCACGCTCGATCCTGGGAGCCGAGCAGGAGGCGTGGATCGCCGAGCGCTTCGCCACGTCGCCCGCCACCTGGAACTGTGTCGCGCAGCAGACGATCCTCAGTGACACCCGTCTGCCCGGCGGTGCGATCTTCAACTACGACCAGTGGGACGGCTACCACCCGGCTCGCGAGCGGCTCCTCGCCGGCGCACCGGCGAACTTCGTCACGGTGACCGGCGACATCCACCTCGCCGGCGTCGGTATGGTCGGCCGGTCGGGCGAGACCGTCGGCATCGAGTTCGTCACCACGTCGATCTCCTCGGTCGCGAACGTGGACCCGGCACTCGCCGAGGTGGTCTTGAGCATCCCGTCGATCGTCGACGCCGACCTCGTCGGGCGCGGCTACACCCGCCACACCGTCACGCCCGAGGCGTGGACGGCGGAGTACCGCAGCGTCGACGTCGTCGGCGACGCCGACTCACCGGTGAGCACGTGGAAGACGTTCCGCGTCGACGCCGGAGTCGTCGGGGTCACCGAGGCCTGAGGTGTGGCAGGGGTCTGACCCACTCCACACCGACCCACTGCCCGCCGGAGTCCGACGGTGTCAACGAGCCCGAGCGGGACGTGCGATCGCCGCGAACGTGACCGCCGCTGCGTGGCCGACGTTGAGCGAGTCCACCTCGGTCGAGATCGGGATGCGGACCCGGTGGGTCGACGCCGCCATCGTCGCCTCCTCGAGGCCGTGACCCTCGGCGCCCAGCACGACGGCGATGCGCTCGGGCACGTCCATGTCCCACAGGTCGGTCGAGCCGTCGCCAGGAGTCATCGCCCAGGTCTCGAACCCGGCTCGGGCCAGTGTGTCGAGCGCGCCCGGCCAGTCGTCCCGGCTGGCGCGGGCGACGGGCACGTGCAGGATCTCGCCCATGCTGACCCGAACGGTCCGACGCTGGTACGGGTCGTTGCAGGTCGGGCTGATGACCATCGCGTCGATGCCGAAGGCCCGTGCGGCGCGGGCGATGGCGCCCACGTTCTGGTCGTCGTTGAGCGCCTCGAGCACGACCAACCGAGCGCACGTCGAGGCCAACTCCGCCACGCTGGGCATCGGGGCGCGGAACGCCGACGCGAGGCAGCAGCGGTACATGTCGAAGCCCACGACCTCGGCGATGACCTCCTGCTGGGCCACGTAGACCGCCACGCCCGCCATCTCGGGCCGCTCCATCGTCGCTGCGAATCGGGGGAGACGCTTCGGATGCAGCAGGACGGAACGCATCCGGTGGCCGGAATCGAGCATCCGGTCGATCGGCACGTACCCCTCGCCCATGAAGAACTCGTCGCCCTCCATCTCGGCGCGCACCGCGATCGAGTTGAGTTCCCGGTAGTCGTCGAGACGCGGATCGGCCGGGTCGACGACGTACGTGACGCCGTTCATGTCCATGGGGTCACGTCCATCGGGCGACCCGGCCGACCTCGTTCAACGGTGCAGCGGGATCAGCGCTGCATCGACTTGGTCTGGAGGAACTCCTCGATGCCGTACGGTCCGTTCTCACGGCCGTATCCCGACTGCTTGTAGCCGCCGAACGGAGCAGCGATGTTGAAGCTGCCGCCGTTCACGTCGACGGCGCCGGTGCGCATCCGCCGGGCGACCGCCATGGCCCGGTCCTGGTCGCCCGACCACACGCCGCCCGACAGACCGTAGAGGCTGTCGTTCGCGATGCGGATGGCGTCGTCCTCGTCCTCGTAGCCGATGATCGAGAGCACCGGGCCGAAGATCTCCTCCTGGGCGATGGTCATGTCGTTGGTGACGTTCGCGAACACGGTCGGCTTGACGAAGTAGCCCGTCTCATGGCCCTCCGGCTTGCCGAGACCGCCGGCGACGACCACGGCACCCTCGTCGATTCCCTTCTGGATGTAGTCCTGCACGCGATCCCACTGGGCCTGGCTGATGAGCGGCCCGAGGTGCATGCCCTCCTCGGTCGGGTCGCCGACCTGGGTCGCCTCGGCGGCGGCCAC
This sequence comes from Ilumatobacter sp., assembly GCF_039969435.1. Taxonomy (GTDB): domain Bacteria; phylum Actinomycetota; class Acidimicrobiia; order Acidimicrobiales; family Ilumatobacteraceae; genus Ilumatobacter_A. The sequence continues at coordinate 7,269 of NZ_JBDVNU010000035.1, read as the reverse complement.
GGCGATCTCGACCGCTTCGTCGTACCGGCTGTTCGGGACGAGCATGCGGGTGTGAGCGGTGCAGGTCTGGCCCGAGTTCAGGTAGCAGGCGAACAGGCCCTTCGGGATCACCGCTGCGAAATCGGCGTCGTCGAGCACGATGTTCGCCGACTTGCCGCCCAGCTCGAGGGCGACACGCTTGACGGTCTCGGCGGCCGACGCCGCCACCGCCTTGCCGGCCCGGGTGGATCCGGTGAAGCTGACCATGTCGATGTCGGGGTGCGACGAGATGGCTGCGCCGACCTCGGGCCCCGTTCCACTGACCAGGTTGAACACGCCCGCCGGCAGGCCGACCTCGTGCATGATCTCGGCGAGGATGAATGCGTTGAGCGGGGCCACCTCGGAGGGCTTGAGCACGATCGTGCAGCCCGCGGCGAGCGCCCCGCCGACCTTGCAGATGATCTGGTGCAGCGGGTAGTTCCACGGGGTGATCGCGCCGACGACACCGACGGGCTCCTTCACCACCAGGCTGTTGCCGATCTCCTCTTCGAACTCGAAGGTGTCGAGGAGCGTGGCGAAGGTCTGCATGTTGCCGGCGGGGAGGCCGGCCTGGATCATGGTCGACCAGGTGATCGGCATCCCCACCTCGCCGGCGATCACTTCGGCGATCTCGGCCGAGCGTGCCTGCAGCGCTTCGTTCAGGCGGACGAGGTACTTCTGGCGTTCCTCGACCGGGGTCTGTGACCAGGATTCGAAGGCGGCCTTGGCGGCGGCAACCGCTCGGGCGACGTCGCTCGCCGAGCCGTTCGGGATCGAGCCCATGACCTTCTCGGTTCCGGCGTTGACGACGTCGATGGCTCCTTCGCCATCAGAAGCCACCCAGGCACCGTCGATGTAGATCTGTTCGTAGTTGCGCATCCCCACAGCCTCGCAGAGCGCGACCCGTCGGGCCGAACCGATCTGCGATCACCGGTGCGTCAGGGCGCGAGTCCCGAGAACGGAGCCCACGGCAGGTTGCGCAGCACGGCGAAGGCGACGAGCACGACGACCGACCCGTAGAGCACCGGTACGGGCGGTCGCAGCGCCGGCACGCGTGCGTGGCCGAGACGCCGATCGAACCACGACACCCACGCCCAGGCCAGCAGCGCGAGTCCGACGGGAACCAGGACGTTGAGCGAGAACACTCCGGCGATGTCGCCGTGGGCGAGTTCGTGCATCGCACGCATGGATCCGCATCCCGGGCAGTGCACGCCGAGAAGAGCGATCGACGGGCAGGTCGGGTAGTTGCCTGCCGCGTGTGGATCGCGCACGCCCACCGTGACGACCGCGGCAGCAGCGAGCACTGCGACCGCCATCGGCTTGGACGCAGCGCGCCAGACGGCGTGCCGGCACGCCGGGCCGGCGACACCGTCGCGTCGCGTCACCGACGCATTCGACATCGTCACGGCGTCAGGTGCTGGAACTGGAGACCAGCACGACGGCGAACAGGACGTACAGCACGATGATGACGATGCTCGAGATCGCCGCCCACATCGCGAACTTCTTCGCCTTCTCCGACGACTCACGCGCCCCTGCGTAGTCACCGGCGCTGTACTTGCCGTCGACCTGCGCTGCGAACACGATGCTGGCGACCCCGAGGGGCAGGCAGCAGAACAGCGTCGACAGGATCGCCCAGACCAGGTAGTTGTCGGGCTTCGGGCCGGCGGCGCCGCGACCGCCGCCGTAGGGCTGGTAGCCGGGAGGTGGTTGAGTGTTGGACATGATGTGCTCCTTCTGAACGCTGTGACACTGTCGGATCGGAACATACGCGCTCGCCGTCGACGGGCGGGACGAATTCGACGGGGAACACTCCCCGTCCTCGTCCCGGGCGGCGCTCGATCAGCCCGCGAGGTGTCGCTCGGCGAGCTCGATGCTGCGCACGATCCGCTGGAACAGACCGTCCATGTCGATGCCCTCGGTGGACTTCATCCCGAGCTTGTACCGCGCGTACACCCCGTGGATGATGCACGCCGTCTTGAACGAGTTGAAGCTGCGGTAGTAGCCGAGGTCGGACAGGTCGGCACCCGTCCGATCGGCGTAGCGCTCGACCAGGTCCGCTCGTGAGGCGAACCCGGGCAGGGCCGTGGGCGACACCCGTCGGGCGTCGTCGGAGTCGTCGGGTTCGATCCAGGCGTTGAGGGCGTAGGCGAAGTCGGCGAGCGGATCGCCGAGCGTGCCGATCTCCCAGTCGAGCACGGCTGCGACGGTGCCGTGGTCGTCGACCATCACGTTGTGGACGCCGTAGTCACCGTGAACGACGCGCGCCGGACCCTGTTCCGGGATGTTCGCCAGAAGCCGGTCGTGGAGGGCATGGAGTCGCTCGTCGTCGTAGTCGGCGTGTTCGGCCGACGCGGTCCACGACCCGTACCAGGTCCGCAGTTGACGGGCGACGTATCCGTCGTGGCGCCCGAGGTCGCCCAGTCCGACGTCGTCCGGGTCGATCGAGTGGAGGTGGGCGAGCACGTCGACGAACGAGTCTCCCACCCGGACGCGTGCCTCGACCCCCAGGCGGGGCGCCGTCTGTTGCGCCGTGTAGAGCGCCTCGCCACCGACCTTGCCCATCACGTAGAAGTGCGTGTCGCACACGTCGCGGTCGTCGCAGTATCCGATCGGCTCGGGGACCGGCACGCCGGCGGGATGCAGAGCCTCGATGATGCGGAACTCGCGCCACATGTCGTGTGCCTTGGGCAGCAACTCGCCCTTCGGCGGTCGGCGGATCACGAACGACGCACCGTCGGCGTCGGTCAGTTCGTAGGTGAGGTTGGAGTGCCCGCCCTCCAGGCGCACCCAACTGCACGGGGCCACGACGCTCGTGTTCGCACCCATCCACGCCTCGACCACGGGAACGTCGAATCCCGGTACCTGCTCACTCATCCCCGGATCTTCGCGCCTGCCCGGCCGTCGGGAGGATTCCGAACTCGGCGATGCTCAGGTCACCGGTGGGTTCGATACCAGGAGATGAGTGCGTTGGTGGCGCTGTCGTGATCGTCGGGCTTCGCCTCGCCGGTGAGCTCGGGGGTGATCTGGTTCGCGAGTTCCTTGCCCAGTTCCACCCCCCACTGGTCGTAGCTGTCGACACCCCAGATCGTTCCCTGGACGTGCACGACGTGTTCGTACAGCGCGATGAGTTGCCCGAGAACCGACGGTGTGAGGCGCTCGGCAAGAATCACCGTGTTCGGCCGGTCGCCCTCGAAGTTCCGGTGCGGTTCGGCGTCGTTCGACCTGCCGAACGCGAGCGCTTCGGACTGCGCGAACAGATTCGCCATCAGGAGATCGTGGTGCTCCTGGTACGAATGGTTGCCCTTGGCGAATCCGATGAAGTCGCACGGGATGATCCGGGTGCCCTGATGGATCAATTGGTAGAAGGCGTGCTGGCCGTTGGTGCCGGGCTCGCCCCAGATGATCGGCCCGGTGTCGTGGGTGACGCGGTGGCCGTCGAGGTCGACCGACTTCCCGTTGGATTCCATGTCCAACTGCTGGAGGTAGGCCGGGAATCGGGCGAGGTCGTTCGCATAGGGCAACACGGCCTTGGTGTCGTGGCCGAGCCCGTTCGCGTACCAGACGCCGAGCAACGCCATCAGCACCGGAGCGTTCTCGCGCAACGGCGCGGTCCGGAAGTGCTCGTCGATCACGTGGAACCCGCCGAGGAACTCACGGAAACCGACCGGGCCGATGGCGATCATCAGCGACAGCCCGATCGCCGAGTCGACCGAGTATCGCCCACCGACCCAGTCCCAGAATCCGAACATGTTGCCGGTGTCGATCCCGAACTCGGCGACCCGCTCGGCGTTGGTCGACACCGCGACGAAGTGATCGGCCACGGCGGCTTCACCGAGTGCGTCGATCAGCCACGTCCGGGCCGTTCGAGCGTTGGTCAGGGTCTCGATCGTGCCGAAGGTCTTGGAGGCCACGACGAACAGCGTCGAGGCCGGATCGCAGTCGGCGAGCACCGACGCGATGTCGTCCCCGCCGATGTTCGACACGAACGAACAGCGGATGCGGTCGTGGCGGAACGCCCGCATCGCCCGGTACGCCATGGCCGGGCCGAGGTCGGATCCCCCGATGCCGATGTTGACGACATGGGTGATCGACTCGTCGCTGCGGATGCGGTCGGCGAAGGCGCCCATCGCGTCGAGTACCTCGTGGACGTCGGGCACGACGTTCTCACCGTCGACCTCGAAGGATGATCCTGCGGGCATCCGCAGCGCGGCGTGGCCGACCGCGCGGTCCTCGGTGACGTTGATGTGGTCACCGGCGAACATCGCGTCGCGACGAGCCTCGACGCCCGAGCTCTCGGCGAGCGCGAGCAGGACGTCGAGCGTCGGATCATCGATCGAGGCCTTCGACCAGTCGATGCGCAGGTCTCCTGCGGCCGTGACGTACCGCTCCGCCCGGCCGGGGTCCGTTGCGAACAGTTCGCGCAGGTGGTCGGGGCGCGGCAGCGAGGCGAGGTCGTCGAGTGTGATGTCGTTCATCGACACCGGAACGTAGCCCCACGCACCGTGCTCGTCGACCGCGACATCGGCCGGGAACCCGTCGGCGTCCACTCGGACGAAGTCGGACGGGTCGAGATCCTCGGCGGCGGCTTCGTCGAGGAACACGACGGTGTCGTCGAGTCGGACGCTCGCGATCGGCAGGTCGGGGTCGACCCGGGCGCCGCCGGCCTCGGCGACTCCACGCACCCACGACGACACCGGTCCGGCCTTGCTCTCGCCGGTCGCGAGCACGACGCGCCAGAGAGCGGCATTCACGACGGCCGGTCCGAGCGTCATCCGTCGACGACCGTTGAACTCACCGATCGCGAGCACGTGCGCCGAGGACGTCAACGTCTCCTCGACGTCGGGATGGGGACGCGGCGCCCACGATGCGGTGTGTCCGTCGGAACCGAGGCCGAGATGGACCACGTCGAACACGGCGGGCAACTCGTCGGCGTAGCGCACGGCGGCTGCGTCCAGGTCGTCGGCGGTGACCGGCATCGGATGCGTGGTCGCCGGGAGCGCGCCGAGTTGGCCCGCGTTCCGATCGTCGTCGCCGTCGGGGGCGACGCGTTCGTCGACCTGCCACACGTCGACCGCCGACCAGTCACCTGCGGGGAGGCCGCAGTCGACCAGTGCGTCGAACAACGGTGGCGCCGTGCTTCCACCGCTGACGGCGAGTGACGCCGTTCCACGCTCGGCGACGGCGATCGAGAGTCGAGCGCCGATGAACCGGGCGCACGCCCGGGCGGGGTCGGGAGACACGTGGATGCGCATGCGCCGAAGGTACCCGCCACCGGCATCCGTAGGCTCCTGGCCGTGGAGGAACCGCCCGGCACGGAGTCAGACGCCGTGACTCGGGGCGTGAGGGTCGGGCTCGCCGCGTACACATTGTGGGGCCTGCTCACCATCTACTGGAAGCAGCTCGGAGCGTTCGACGCACTCGAACTGATCGGATGGCGGATGGTGTTCGCCGGCCTGGTCATGGCCGGGGTCGTGAGCGTCCGTCGGACCTGGCCGCAACTGCGCGCCGCGTTCGGTCATCGCACCACGCTCCTCCGCTTGGGCGTCGCAGCCGTGCTGCTCACCGGCAACTGGGGCAGCTACGTCTGGGCGGTCACCAACGACCGCGTGATCGAAACAGCGCTGGGGTACTTCATCGCCCCCCTCGCAACGATGGCGATCGGCGTCTTCGTGCTGCGCGAGCAGCCGTCGACGGCGCAGCGCGTCGCATTCGGCCTCGCCTCGATCGCCGTCGTGATCCTCACCATCTCCAACGGTCGCCCTCCCTGGATCGCGATCGTCCTCGCCGCATCGTGGAGCCTCTACGGCCTGACCAAGCGGCGGATCCCGCTCGACGCCGTCGACAGCCTCGCCGGCGAGACCTTCGTGCTCCTGGTTCCCGCCGTGGCATTCCTCCTCGTGGTGGGCGGGCGAGCGGGAAGCGTGGTCGACGTGGCCGACACCCGTGACTGGTTGTTCCTCGCCGGCACCGGTGTGATCACTGCCGTGCCCCTGATGCTCTTCGCCTCCGCCGCCAAGAGCATCCCGTTCACGCTGCTCGGCCCACTGAACCTGGTCGTGCCGGTGATCAACTTCGGTCTCGGCTGGCTCCTGTACGACGAACCGATGCCGCTCGACCGGGTCGTCGGCTTCGCATTCGTGTGGGCCGCCCTGCTGGCCGTGATCGTCGACCGGTTCCGTGCTGCACACGGACCGGCGGCCGTCGCCACCTCGGCTCCGACGTTCGCAACACTGGAATCAACGACCGATTGACGATCGTTCGCTAGGGTTCGGTCCCATGCGCAAGATCCTCATCGCCGTACCCGTACTCGCCCTCGGATTCGCCGCGTGCTCGGACACGGCCAACTTCAAGAGCCAGACCGAGGACTTCATCGAGAGCGACGAGGTCGAGGCCCAGATCGAGGGCGAGGTCACCGACGCCACCTGCGAGGAGCCCGCCAACACCGACGTGGGCACCACGTACACCTGCACCGGTCAGGTCGAGGGCATCGGCGAGGTCACGTTCGTCTCCACGATCACGGCAGAGGACGAGTTCGAGGTGTCCATCCAGCCGTGAGCTGACCCGTGCGGCCGGGTCGCGACGATGGGGAGACCTCCCCGGGCACGGGATGCACCTCGAGTGTCATGATCGCGCTGTGAAACGCACCGCCACCCTCGCTGCCGTGTCCGTCGCTGCGCTCGCCGCCTGTGGTGCGAGCGCCACCGTGCAGGAACAGGCCGGCGACGCCGTTGCCTCGTTCGTCGACGACGACCGCGACCTGTCCGACGCCGAGTTCGACGACGACTGTCTCCGTCGCACGGCCCTCGGGCTCAGCGACGAAGTGGCACAGGCGATCGTCGACGACGGCGGCGAGGTGGACCTCGACGTCGACGACGAAGACGACCGTGACGACGTCTACGACTTCTACAACTGCGCCGACGACCGTGAACTCGCCCGCCTGATCGAAGACCAAGCCGGCGACGTCGACGCCCGTTGCCTCGAGGACACGTTCGAGGAGATCGATCCCGGAGACTTCCTGTCCGACGCCGACGGCGACCGGCCCGGCAGCCTCGGCGATTTCCGGCGGGTCGTCTCGTGCACGTCGTCGGACCCCGAGCCGACGGACCCGGACCCGAGTCCTCCCGACACCACCACGACGGTCCCCGAGACGACGACCACCACGGTCCCCGAGACCACCACGACCACGAGCACGAGCACGACGACCACGGCGCCGCCCACGACGCCACCTCCGACCCCCCCCCCCCCCCCCCC
>NZ_JBDVNU010000034.1:0-67957 GCF_039969435.1 Ilumatobacter sp. | reverse complement strand
TTCCGATCGTGGCTGCGGTGAATGGTGCGGCGGTGGGGTGGGGGATGGAGTTGGCGGTGATGGCTGACATCCGTGTGGCGTCGGAGCGGGCGAGGTTCGGTGAACTGTTCGTCAAGCGTGGGTTGTGCTGTGACGTGGCGGGGATGTCTCGTCTGGTTCAGTTGATCGGTCGGGAACGGACTGCGGAGTTGTTGTTCACGGGGCGGGTGATCGACGGGGTGGAGGCCGAGCGGATCGGTTTGGTGTCGCGGGTCGTGCCGCACGAGGGGTTGCTTGCGGCGGCCAATGAGGTTGCTGCGTCGATCGCTGAGAATCCGCCGCTTGCGGTGCGGGCGCTCAAGGCGGGGTTGCGTCGCGCGCTCGATCCGGACTGGGACGATCTGGGCCGGTGGGTCAGTTCGACTCTCGGTGATCTGTTCGCCACCGACGACCACAAGGAGGGCGTCGCTGCGTTCCTGGAGAAGCGCGAGGCGAACTACGTCGGACGCTGACCGTCGTCGGTCGGTGCGGCGAACTCGCACAATCGCACCTCCAGGAATCGGCGAGCGATGATGACCCGGCTCGCCGGATCGAGGCCGTCGAGGTCCGACACGGAGTGAGGTCGTCCGGTCGCGAGCTGTCGGATCGCCGGTTCACACGACGACGGGGCGTCGAGATGGTGCGCTCCGTCGTCCACGCGGATCCGTCCGTCTTCGAGCGAGGAGATGGACCACTCCGCTCTCCCTCGGACGATGGTCTCGGTCCCGTCGATCGACACGACGTCGACGGCTCGTCGCAGCCCTCCGCCAACGGACAGGTCCTGACGTGGGCGTGACCGTTCACGCGCTGCGACGACGTGGGCATCGAGGGAGCCGAGGTGGACCAGGAGGTCGTCCAGACGGTGCCCGATGGCGTCGCCGAGTGCGGCGTCGTCGCGGTACAGGAGAGGGAGTGGGTCGTCGAGTGCGGCGGGGCCGTCGCGCAGCAGTCGTTGCACGACCGACCGATAGGTCACGCGCAGGATGCCGATGGTGAGGTGGAGCGACGTCTCGTCGGTCGATGCTGCGCTGTGGCGGGTGTCGGCCGGGAGGTAGAGCACGTCTCCGTCACGAAGTTCGATCTCGCCCATCCCGTCGACGGTCCACGACTTGGTCCCGTGCAACTGCACCACGAACACGTCGTGACGGTCGACATGCGGTGCCAGGCCCTGCGACCTCGGAGGCGTGAGGTAGGCGTTGGCCTGGACGGGGTGCGACACCTCGTCGGACAAGAGCGCCACGAAGCGCGCGGTCGAGTCGAGCGTGCGGTGGAGCGACTGGGCGACGACCGTTGCGCCACCGGCGAACAACTCGGCCACGCGACCAGCGTCGATCACGTCGTCGAAGTCAGCGCCCCCGAGTCGACGCACACAGGTGTATCGGTCGGGAGCGATCGGGCGTCCGTCGTCGACGAGGCGGATCAGCGGCCGGCGCGGCGACGAGGAGATGAAGCGGTCGAGCGCATCGACGCTCAAAACGTCGCCGAAGCCGCCTGGGCCGACCCGGAATCGGTGCGGTCGTCGGCCCCAGTCGTCCGTCGCGAAGCGAGTCGCATCACCGACCAGACGCGCAAGTGCGCCGCCGGATCTCTCCGGCGGCGCACCTGCGATCCGATCCTGGATGTTCAGGACTCGTCGCCCGTGTCCTGGGAGTGCTCTCCCGGGGCGTCGAGGTTCTCGTCGTTCTCGGTGGGCTCGTCGCCGGTGTCGGCGGAGTGCTCACCCGGAGCGTCGAGGTTCTCGTCGTCCTCGGTGGGTCCGGTGGAGACGTCGTCGTTGGAGATGGATGCGTTGTCGTTGCTCATGAACGGCGACGTACCCACTCGAACCGAGACCTATTCCTCCCGATCGGGAACCGAGTCGTCAGACGGTGTCGCGCAACCGCTTGACCTCGGCGTGAGCGGTCGCGATCACAGCGTGCTGGCGCTGCACGACCGTGCGCAGGTCGGCGGAGATCTCGGTGTTGGCGAGCGCCTTGTCGTACTCGGACAGCGCATGGTCTTCACCCTGCTCGGCGGCGTCGAGGACGCCGTCCGGGTCGGAACCGGCGAGCGCGTCCTTCAGCGACATCCATCCGCGGTGCACCGCAGCGAGAACCGAACCGTCCTCGTCGATGTCGTCGCCGTACGCCGCCGCCATCGTCTCGAGCTCGGCGGAGAAGCCGGCGCGCTGTTCGGCGAACTCACGGAACTTGGGGGCGATATCGGCGCGATTGGTGTCGGCGAGCTTGTCGGCTGCATCGGCGAAGCCTTTGCGGCCGTCCTCGAGGGTCTCGATGAGGTCCTTGGTGATCTTGCGGTCGACTGACATGGAAGCTCCTTGTGTGGCGGGGGAATGGTGCACTCGCCGAGCGTCTCGGCGAGAAGCGGGAAATACCCCAGGCCGTGCGATGTCATTCGTGGCGACTCGCGTATCACCCGTTCGTGGGCCCCGCCATGCGGTCAGTTCCCGTCGGTGAACGCATCCTTCAGCGCGGTGACGACGTACACGATCGACAGCGCCAGGAACGCCGCTCCGATCACGGCGCGCACCTGGTCCTCCCCGAACGGTGAGCGCCTCGCCACCGGTCGGGCGACGGCGCCCGCCACCGAGCTGCGCCATCCACGGAGTCCTGCCAGTCCGACCTGCTTCGTCTGCATGACCTGGAACTACCCACACCTGCGGCGATCCACGCACGGCGCACCGATGGAGTCGGCGACAGGTGGTCGGTCCGTGGACGACCGGGTGCCGGAACCGTGGCCGACACTCGTACTCTCGCCCGATGACCACACGTCCGACGACCCTGCGCTCGACGACATCGACGACATCGACGACCTTGCGCCACGGCCGCCTCCATGTCGCGATCCCCGGCCCCTCGATCATCCCCGAGCGAGTGCTCGCGGCGATGCAGCGGCCGATGCCGAACATCTACGAAGGTCCGCTCGTCGACGTGTCGAGCAGCCTGTTCGCCGACCTCCCGAAGATCGCTCGAACCGAGGGTGAGGCGTTCATCGTGATCGGCAACGGACATGCCGCATGGCAGATGGCGGTCTCGAACACGATGCGACGCGGCCGCAAGGTGTTGGTCCTCGAGTCCGGTCGGTTCGCCGTCGTCTGGGGCGAGCAGGCCGCGCTCAGTGGGGTCGACGTCGAGGTGCTTCCCGGTGCGGTCGACGGCCCGGTCGACCCCGGAGCCGTCGAGGATCGTCTGCGAGCCGACGTCGACCGCGGGATCGAGGCGGTGCTCGTGGTGCTGACCGACACCGCGAGCAGCGTGCGCAACGACATCCCGGCGATCCGTCGCGCGATCGATTCCGCCCGTCACCCGGCGCTGCTCATGGTCGACGCCATCGCGTCGCTGGCGTGCGAACCGTTCGAGATGGACGAGTGGGGTGTCGACGTCACGGTCGCCGCGAGCCAGAAGGGCCTGATGACGCCACCCGGCATCGCATTCGTGTGGGCCAACGACAAGGCGCTCGCTGCGCACGAGCGGGCCGACATGCGCGTCGGCTACTTCGACTGGGAGTCGCGTCTCGACGTCGATGCGCACTATCAGCTGTACAACGGCACGCCGCCGATCTCGCATCTCTACGCACTGCGCGAAGCGCTCGACATGATCTTCGAGGAAGGGCTCGAGAACACATGGCGCCGCCACGAGGTGCTCGCCCGGTCGGTGTGGGCGGCCGTCGATGCGTGGGGCGGTGGACGCTCGGACGGATTGAGCTGCGGCATCGCCACCGTCGAGTGTCGCTCCCATGCCGTCACCACGGTGCGAACGGGCTCCGTCGACGCCACCCGACTCCGCGAGGTGTGCGAGGACCAGGCCGGGTTGACCCTCGGGCTCGGGATCGGCGCCGACGTCGACCGCCAGTTCCGGATCGGCCACATGGGCCACCTCAACCCGCCGATGCTGCTCGGCACCCTCGGCACGATCGAGGCGGGACTCCACTCGCTCGGTGCGACCATCGGTTCGTCCGGCGTGGCGGCGGCGGCCCGGGTGATCGGCGACGCCTTCGCGTGAGGTGATACGACAAATCGGAGACAGAGGCCCCCGAAAAGGCGCATACTTCGTTGACCGGGTGCATCCGCAGCCCGCTCACAGAACGGCTCGGCAGCCATGCGTACTCAGCTCCCCCATCGTCTGATCGCAGGGGTCGTCGCCCCGGCTCTGCTCGTGCTCGCTGCGTGCGGGTCCTCCGACACCGACAGTTCGACGGGGACCGATGTGACGGACTCGTCCGTTGCACCGGTGACCGATCCGATCACCGTCGACACCGAGGCGCCCGCCACCGAGCCGGCGACCACCGCGGCTCCCACCACGGAGCCAGCGTCGACCGAACCATCGTCCACCGAGTCCCCGGTCACGGAGCCCCCTGACACGGAGCCCCCTGACACGGGCGCACCGTCCGACGGTCCGAGCGAAGGAATCGACAGTGAATTCTGCGGTATCGGGCAGGAGCTCGAGGGGCTCGACTTCGACCTGACCGCATCGCCCGAGGACCTGCGGGCGACCTTCGACGAGTTCTTCGAGCTCGCCGATGAAGCGATCGCCGTCGCCCCCGACCGCTTCCGGCCGTTCATCGAGCGAACCACGGAACTGCAGCGCGCGTTCTTCGACGTGCTCGAACGCAACGACTTCGACTTCGACGCTGCGGCGAACGACCCCGACGGCGATGCACTCGCTTCGTTCGACACGCTGGACGAGGAGTTCCCGGGCGTCGAAGCCGAACTCGACGCGTACTGCGGTTTCGGCGACGAGGCCGCAGCGGGCGACGCGCTCGTCGGCGAACTGCCGCTCGACGGTGACGACGTGGACGGCACCGCGGTCTGTGGATACCTCGAACTGCTCGCCCTCGGCGGTTTCATCGGTGCGAGCGACGCCGTGCCGCAGGCGAGCACAGCGTCGTGCTCGATCGTGGGCGAATTCGCGAGCGTCAACCTGGTGATCTCGCAGAACGCGGCGGCGGCGAACTACGACAACTCGGTCGAGCTCCTGGGAGTCGAGACCGAACTCCCCGACCTCGGCACGAAGGGCTTCGCGAGCGGCCCGTCCGTGGTGGTGCTCGCCGACGACACGCTGGTCTCGCTGCAGATCGTCGGCAGACGCGATGCGGAGGAGATCACCCAGGAGGATCGCATCGCCGCCATGGAGACCATCCTCGCGGCACTCGCCACGGCCTGATCGTCCTGACGAAGCGGGACTTCGGACCGCGCCGTCGTAATCTCGGGCGATGTCCACCCGACTGATCGAACCGTCCTTCTGGAAGCAGCCCCTCGACGACCGGATGCGCGAGATGATCGACATCCGCGCCGCCGGTCCGTTCTCCGAGGTCGAGTTCCTGAACGAGATGACGGGCCAGCACGAGCGCTTCTTCGCCGTCACCCGCTACGACGAGATCGTCGCGATCTCCAAGAACGCCAAGGCGTTCAGCTCGGCGCAGGGTGCGGTGTCGGTCGTCGACCTGCCCCCCGAGGCACTCGAGTTCTTCGGATCGTTCATCAACATGGACAACCCGCGTCATCAGCGTCAGCGTGCCATCGTCGCCAAGACGTTCACGCCGACCGACCTCGCGAACGTGCTCGAATCGGTCGAGAAGGTCTCGACGGAGGTGATCGACGGGTTCTGCGAACGGGGCGAGGTCGACCTCGTCGAGGTGCTGTCGCAGCCGTACCCGCTGCTGATCATCTGCGACATGATGGGGATCCCGCGCAGCGAGTTCACGACGGTTCTCGACTCCACCAACGTCATCCTCAGCGGTGGCGACCCCGAGTTCATCGGTGACGGTGACCCGATGATGGCGATGTTCGGCGCCGGCATGCAGCTCACCGAGCTGATGAACGGGCTCGCCGAAGAGCGACGCAAGAGTCCCACCGACGACCTCACCTCCAAGCTCGTCCACAACGACCTCGACGGCGAGATGCTCGCTCCCGAGGAGGTCGCCCCGTTCTTCATCCTCCTGGCCGTGGCCGGCAACGACACCACCCGCACGGCGATCAGCCACGGCATGAACCTGCTGTCACAGCACCCGGACCAGCGGGCGATCTGGCAGAACGACGTCGTCGGGGTCACCGCCACGGCGGTGGAGGAGATCGTCCGCTACTCGTCGCCGGTCACGTTCATGCGACGCACTTTGACCACCGACATGACGATGTCGGGTCACGACTTCGTCGAAGGCGACAAGGTGGTCATGCTGTACGGCGCAGCGAACCGGGATCCGAGTGCTTTCTCGGATCCGGAGCGATTCGACGTGCTGCGCAATCCGAACCCGCACCTGGGGTTCGGTGGACCGGGCCCCCACTTCTGCCTCGGAGCGAACCTCGCACGCCGCGAACTCGCCGTGGTGTTCCGTGACCTGTTCGCACGGCTCCCCGACATCGAGGTGTCGGGCGAGGTCGTCCCGCTCGACGTGGCGGGAATCCCGCTCGTCACCGGCATCAAGCATCTGCCGGTGACGTTCACGCCGACGGCGCGCGTGGGAACCGACTGACCCGAATCGGTCGCGAATCTCTCGAAATCCAGGTCATCAACTGTCCGCATCGACGCGTACCGTCGTCGGAATGCAGACTGCGACCTCCTCGGCGATCGAAGCGCGCGGGCTCACCAAACGATTCGGCGACGTGATGGCGCTCGACGGTCTCGACCTGACGGTCGAGACCGGGACCGTCCTCGGGCTGCTCGGACCCAACGGTGCGGGGAAGACCACGGCGGTCTCCATCCTCACGACGCTGATGCAGCCCGACAGCGGCACGGCCACGATCGCGGGCGTCGACCTCGCCACCCACCCGCAGCTCGTGCGCGAGCGCATCGGGCTCTCGGGCCAGTACGCCGCGGTCGACGAGGTCCTCACCGGTCGCGAGAACCTCGACATGATCGGTCGGCTCTATCACCTCGGCAAGGTGCGGTCGAAGGCACGGGCCGACGAACTGCTCGAACGGTTCGACCTGGCCGACGCGGGAGACCGGCCGGTGAAGGGGTACTCCGGCGGCATGCGTCGTCGCCTCGATCTGGCGGGAGCGCTCGTGGCGCAACCACCGGTGCTGTTCCTCGACGAACCGACCACCGGGCTCGATCCGCGCAGTCGCATCGAACTCTGGGACGTGATCCGCGAACTCGTGTCCGACGGCTCGACGCTGTTGCTCACGACCCAGTACCTCGAGGAGGCAGACCAGCTCGCCGACGAGATCGTCGTGATCGACGCCGGACGCGGCATCGCGCGCGGGACTGCCGACGAACTGAAGTCACAGGTCGGCGGCGAGCGGCTCGAACTGGTCGTCGCCGACGAAGCCGACGTCGACCAGGCTCGTCAGTTGCTGGCACGACACGCCCCGTCCGGTGCGGCTGCCGACGTCGAGGTGAAGACGTCGACCCGCACCCTGCTGTGCCCGATCAGCAGCGGGATCGACACGCTCGCCGCGGTGATCTCGGATCTGCGCTCCGAGTCGATCGCCGTGTCCGACATCGGACTTCGCCGTCCGACACTCGACGACGTCTTCCTCACGCTCACCGGTCACGGAACGGTGAACGGCGCGTCGGGTGACGCCGCCGCCGAACAGACACACACCGCTGGAAAGGAACGCTCATGAGCGGCGATCGCACGACCTTCGCCCACACCGTCAACGACATCTCGGTCGTGGCCCGACGCAATGTCATCAAGATCACGAGGGTGCCCGAAGTCCTGGTCTTCGTGCTGATCTCGCCGATCATGTTCGTGTTGCTCTTCGCCTACGTGTTCGGCAATTCGATCGATGTCGAGGAGTTGGGGTACCGGGAGGGGTACCGCGAGTTCCTGATCGCCGGGATCTTCGCCCAGACGGTCGCGTTCGGTGCCACGTTCACCGGGGCGGGGATCGCCGAGGACATGCAGAAGGGCATCATGGACCGCTTCCGGTCCCTGCCGATGTCGCGCGCTGCGGTCCTCGCCGGCCGCACCATCAGCGACGTCATCTACAACGTCCTCTCGCTGGCGATCATGTCGGCGACGGGACTGCTCGTCGGCTGGCGGATCCGCAGTTCCGTGTTCGAAGCCCTCGGCGGGTTCCTGCTGCTGCTCGTGTTCGCGTACGCCCTGTCGTGGGTGATGGCCTATGTCGCACTCAACGTTCCGAGCGTCGAGGTGATCAACAACGCGTCGTTCATCGTGATCTTCCCGCTCACGTTCATCGCCAACACCTTCGTCCCGTCCGACGACCTGCCCGGCCCGCTGCGGGTGTTCGCCGAGTGGAACCCTGTCTCGTCGGTCACCCAGGCGTCGCGCGAGCTGTTCGGCAACATCCCGGCCGATGTTCCGGAGCCGACGGCGTGGCCGCTCCAGAATCCGGTGATCTACACCTTGATGTGGGCGGCGGCGATCGTTGCGATCTTCGCCCCGCTGAGCGTTCATCGCTACGCCCGCAAGGCCAAGGGCTGATCGACCTGCCCGGGCGAAGGGCGACGCGCATCTGGCCGGTGGTGGCGCTCGGCACGATGTGCAGCGCCTTCCCGGTGTTCCTCACCGGCGCGCTCGGGGTGCAACTCGCCGACGAGGTGGGGTTGTCGGCGACCGAGATCGGGTTGGCGATGGGTGCGTCGTTCGCGGTCGCTGCACTCCTGTCGGCACCGATGGGGCGGGTCGCGGAACGGCTGGGACCCCGACTCGGGTTCCGGCTCGGGCTGTCGGTCTCGGGGGCGACGATGCTCGCGGTCGCGGCCTTCGGTCGGAGCTTCTGGCAGTTCTGTGTGATCCTCGCGGTCGCCGGAGCAGCCAATGCGCTGAACCAACCGTCGGCCAACCTGATGCTCACGACTCACATCGGCGCCGATCGCCTCGGGTTCGCACTGGCCACCAAACAGTCCGGCATGCCGGCGGCGGCGCTGCTCGGGGGCGCAGCGGTTCCGGCCATCGCGCTGACGGTCGGTTGGCAGTGGGCCTACGTGGCCGGAGCCGCGATCGTCGCGGCGGCACTCGTCTGCCTCCCGGTCGATGCGCACGGACGGGCCGAGCGTCACTTCTCCACCACGGCATCGGGGGCACGCCGCGCCGCTCGACCCGATCTGGGCGTTCCCCTGCTCGTGCTCTACGCAACGGTCGGCATGCTCGGCTCGACCAGCGCCGGCGCAATGGTGGGCTTCGTCACCAGCGGGGCCGAGGCATCGGGTCTCGATGCCGGTTCGGCCGGGCTGGTGCTCAGCGTGGGTTCGTTCGTCGGCGTCGTGAGTCGACTGTTCCAGGGTTGGCAGGTGGATCGTCACGGCATCCTGCCGATCCAACGCCTGGTGTGGTTGTACGGCCTGGGCGGGCTCGGAACGTTGCTGCTCGCGGTCGACGTCCCTCTGACCTACGTGATCGCGCCGCTCCCTGCCTTCGCCTTCGGTTGGGCGTGGCCGGGGCTGTTCAACCTGTCGGTCGTCCGCAACAACCCGTCGGCGCCGGCGTCGGCCACCGGCATCAGCCAGGTCGGGGTCTTCGTCGGCGCGGCCGTCGGCCCTGCTCTCGGAGGGCTGATCATCGACACGGCCGGCTACCGCGCGCTGTGGTTGTTCGGCGCCTCCACACTGCTGCTCGGTTGCGCTCTCGCCGTGTACCTCCGCACGCGGATCCGTGCCGCTAGCGGCCTGGTCGCGCCGGCAATTGCGCCGTGACTCGCGCGGGCACCCCACCTCGGCCGGCCCGCACCGCGGCAGGCAGCGAAACTCGTGCGGTGCGGTGCGGTGCGGTGCGATGCGCTCAGCGGGCTCACGCGCACACATTTCGGACTGGGGCATGGAATCGGGTCGCTGGGCGTTGTCCCCATCCACCCACTTGACGACGAAGGAGACGAAGCGATGAGAATGCCGTGGTCGACCACGCCGAGAACGACGGGGGAGCGGGCCGACGGCCTGCGGGAACGTCTGACACGCGAGCAGTACCGCGTGACACAGCAGGGCGGGACCGAGCGTGCGTTCAGCGGTGAGTACCACGCCACGAAGGACGCCGGCACCTACCGCTGCATCGTGTGTGACACCGAACTCTTCGACAGCGACGCCAAGTACGACTCGGGCACGGGTTGGCCGTCGTTCTTCGACGAGGTCGAGGGTCGGCCCGTCGCGCGGGTGAAGGATCGTTCGTTCGGCTTCACGCGGATCGAAGCCCGGTGCGGCACCTGCGACGCCCACCTCGGCCACGTCTTCCCGGACGGACCCGCGCCGACCGGCGACCGCTACTGCATGAACTCGGCTTCCCTACGTCTCGAGCGCAGCGACGAACGTCGATGAACGGCCGACCGCAGTCGGTTGACGATGCCACCGTCGCCGTCGCCGTCGCCGTGGCGGTCGATGGTGGACCGGGTGGTCGTCCGTCCGCACGATGCCACCGGAAACACCGGTGCGCGAGACTCGACCCGTGACGCATGCGACGAGGCTCCCGATCGCCGACAGGTGGTTCGAGCGTCGGACCGTCGACGACTCGGTCACACTGCTGTGGGAGCCCCACGTGATCCCGCTGATGCAGTGCAACATCTGGCACGTGGCGGGGCGCGACCGTGACCTCGTGATCGACACCGGCATGGGCGTCGCCAGCCTCACCGACGAACTGGCCGACCTCGTCCACAAGCCGGTCACCGCGGTGGCCACCCACTCCCACGGCGATCACATCGGCTCGCACCACGAGTTCGACGACGTCGCCATCCATCCGGCTGAGGCGTCGAACCTGGAATCGCCGATCACGCAGTCGCTCGACCCACTGGAGGCGTTCGGCGCAGCAGGCATCGCATCCTTGGAAGCGGCCGGGTATCGACTCGACGCGCCGCACTTCGTGACGGCGCTCCCGGCCGGAATGGCCCTCGACGACTTCCGACTGCACGGCGCAACCGTCACCCGATCGATCGAGGAGGGCGATGTGTTCGAGCTGGGCGACCGATCGTTCGAAGTGCTCCACCTGCCCGGACACTCGCCCGGATCGATCGGCCTGTGGGAGGAGTCGACCGGCACGCTGTTCTCCGGAGATGCGATCTACGACGGCCCGCTGCTCGACCAGGACGAGGACTCCGACATCGTCGCGTACTGCGCCACGATGGAACGGCTGTTGACGTTGCCGGTCACGGTCGTCCACGGTGGTCACGACCCGAGCTTCGGCCGCGACCGCATGTACGAGATCGCCCGCAGCTACCTCGCGCGCCGGGGGTGACCATGACGGACGTCGACGGAGCGATCAGCGCGGCGCTCGGGAGCGGCGTCGTCACGAGCGCGCCCGTCTCGGGCGGCGACATGGCCGCGTCGTTCCGGCTGGTGCTCGACGACGGACGCACGATCTTCGCCAAGACGCATTCGTCGCCGCCGCTCGGCTTCTTCACCCGGGAGGCGTCGGACCTCGCGTGGCTCACAGCCGCCAGGGCACTGCCGGTTCCGAAGGTGCTCGCCGTGTCCGACGATTTCCCCGCATTCCTCGCACTGGAATGGATCGAGCCGGGCGGGCGGCGACCGTCGACCGATGCAGATCTCGGAGCGGGTCTTGCGAGCCTCCACCGGGCTGGCGCCGACTGCTTCGGTCGGACCGACGGTCGCACCACCGGCTCCCTCGCGCTGCCGAATGAGCCGACCGAGACGTGGGCGGCGTTCTACGCCGAGTGTCGACTGCTGCCGCTGGCGCGCATCGCCGCGGATCGCAACTCGCTGCCGACGGCGTCGATCGAGCGGATCGAGTCGGTCGCCGGCCGTCTCGACGAACTGGGCGGCCCGGTCGAACCGCCGGCGAGGCTCCACGGCGACCTGTGGGCCGGCAATCGCCTGGTCGACGTCGACGGTGACAGTTGGCTGATCGATCCTGCGAGCCACGGCGGCCACCGGGAGTTCGACCTGGCGATGATGCGCGTGTTCGGTGGCTTCGATGCTGATGCGTTCGACACGTACAACAGCAGGTTCCCGCTCGCCGTCGGTTGGGAGGCTCGCGTCCCGTTGCACCAACTCGCTCCGTTGATCGTGCATGCGATCAAGTTCGGCGGCGCCTACGTGAGCGCCGTCGAACGCGCGCTCGACAAGCTCGCCACCCGGGGTGTGGCAGGGGTCTGACCCACTCCACACCCGATCGACTCCACACCCGGGGTGTGGCAGGGGTCTGACCCACTCCACACCCCTCGGTTCTCAGCGTCCGGTGAAGACGGGAGTGCGCTTCTCGACGAATGCTGCTGCCGCTTCTCGGTGATCGGCGGTACTCATGGTGCGGACCATCGCCGTGGCCTCGGCGTCGAGAGCGGTCTCGAGGTCGCAGGTGATCGCCCGGTTCAGGTTCTGCTTCATGAGGCGCAGTGCGATCGGAGCGCGCTCGGCGAGCGACCGACACCAGTCCAGGGCGGCGTCGTCGAATCCGTCGTCGGCCAGCACCCGATTGACGATGCCGAGGTCCAGCGCCTCCTGCGACGAGAGTCGTGGCGAGGTGAAGTACAACTCCTTCGCCCTCGCCGTTCCGACGAGTTGGGTGAGGAACCAGCTTCCGCCGAAGTCACCGGACGCGGCGACGTTCACGAAGGCGGGGACGATGATCGCCCGCTCCGCAGCGAGACGCAGGTCGCAGGCGAGCGCAATCGACATCCCGGCTCCGGCGGCCGCTCCCGGCAGCGCCGCCACGACCGGCTTCGGGAAGCGGTGGATCGCGAGCGAGACCCATCGCTGGCGTTCGGCCAGGCCGTGAGCGCGTGATTCGGCATCGACGCCGAGTCGGTCGTTCGCATCGCCGCCGTTCTCCTGGTGGGACTCGTTCATCCCCTTCACATCGCCGCCGGCGCAGAACGCGGAGCCGGCGCCGGTGATCATCACGACGTGCACCGTCGGGTCGTCGGCGAGGGTCGGCAGAACGGTGTGGAACCCGTCGTACATCGAGTTCGACAGTGCGTTGCGGCGGTCGGGTCGATTGAAGGTGATCACGCCGACGTGGCCGTCGACGTGTGCGAGCAGGTCGTCGGTCCCGGTTTCGATGTCACGCGTGGTGCTGGTCATCGGGCCAGTGTGGCATCGGCTCGCTCCGGGCTCGGAGGCGGGCGATCGATACGGTCGGGACCATGACGGTCCACAGCCCGGAGCTCCGATGATCCGCCTCCGTCAGGTCGCGCTGTGCACGGACGACATCTGGCGCGAGGAGCGGGCGATCGCGGCGGCGCTCGCCGTGGCCGGTGTCCATCGTGATCCGCCGAACGTGTTCGAGATGCGCAACGTCGTGTTCGCCGTGGGCGACACGTTCCTCGAAGTGCTGCAGCCGACGTCCGACGCCGCTCCGTCGGCCAGATTCCTCGCCAAGCGCGGTGGTCCCGGCGGCTACATGCTGATCATGCAGGTCGACGACCTCGCTGTGGCGCGCTCGCGGGTCGAGGCGCTCGGGATCCGGATCGTGTACGACGAGCCACCCGCCCGACACCACGGCGTGGAGGCCGAGGCCATCCACCTCCATCCTGCGGACACCGGTGGATGCATCATGTCGCTCGACCGGATGGACCCGGACGACGGGTGGGCCTGGGCCGGACGCGCCTGGCAGGGCCACGTGCACACCGACGTGGTCGAACGGATCGTCGGCGTCGAACTGTGCTCCGACGATCCCGAGGCGCTCGCGGTCGGGTTCTCCGGACTGGTCGACAAGCCGTGCTCGGTCGACGCGGCGGGAACCTGGTCGATCGAGTTGGACGAAGGCACGGTGCGCGTGGTGGCGGGCAGCGGGGCCGGACCCGACCGACTGAGCGCCGTCGAGATGCGTGCGCGCGACCGCGCCGATGTCGGCGCGGTCCACGTCATCTCCGGCACCGAGATCCGCCTCGTCTGACTCGAATCCGCCCGACGACGTTCGCCGGGTTCAGGGTGGGCCGAACGTCTCGCTGGGAGTTCCCCGGTAGCAAGCGATCACGTAGGGGTAGGCCCCCGTGACGTAGTAGCCGTACTGACCGTCGACGATCATGCCGTTGCATTCGTCGAGGTCACCCGAGCCGGAGAACGTGTAGTCACCGATGAACTGGCCGTTGTAGTCGCTGCTCGTGACGTTGCCGACGGCGTACGGCGTGGTGAATCCCACGACCTCGGCTCGGACGCCAGTCTGGAGTTCGTAGCCACTCTGTGCGGCACGGATGCTCCCGTTGTCGTCGGCGAAGCACGGTCCGTAGATGGGGAAGCCGTCGCGTGCGAATCCGATGACGGGTGAAGCGGCCGTTCCGTTGCAGTCGATTTCGTACAGTGCCTGGGGCGTCGAGTGGTAGTGGTAGAGCCCGTCGGGCTGGACGTGAGCCGAGAATGCGTCCAGGCTGAACGCATTTTCTGGCGAGCCGACGTTGTAGCGCCAAGGGTGGTCGAGCAGGTTGCCGCCACAACCGACTGCCTCGCGACCGATGGGGTTCGGTCCTTCATCGAAGCAGGCAGCGGGGTAGGCCTCCCAGATCACGCCATTGAGCATCACGGCGTGGGCGGTGAAGCCGAGCTCGGTCGGCTCGGCGTTGACGGTGGGATCGTCGGTGATCGAAAAGGCTCCGGTGACCGCGCTGGCGTCGTTGGCGAAGTCGGCATCGACGCTGATGTCATGGTTCGGGATCTGATTCGACACGAGCGTGCACGTGCCGGCATCAGCGGTGATCGACAGTTCGCCCTGGAACTCGTTGCCGTTGCTGACGTCGATCACCATCGAGCTGTACTCGCCGGTCCGGGTGGAACAGTTCGCATCGGTCGAGACCAGGTTCACTCCGGTGATGTCGACGACGCCGCCCGGGTCGAGAGGGTCGGCCGGAGCCGATTCGGTCGCCGTCGGCTCCCGGTCCGCCGACTCACTCGCGACAGCGCTGTCGTTGATGGTCTGTGGAGCCTCATCGCCGGGAGCGGCCTCGGCGGGCGGGCCCGGGAACGCAGTGGTCTGGGCGGCGGGGTCCGGGCCGGAGCCGCACCCGACGACGCTGAGCGCGCCACACAGCAGCATCACTCGTCCAGAAGTGGGCGCAGACGGCAGAAGTCTCATCATCGAAGCATCTTGAATCCCGAAAGTAAGCATTCGTGAAGGAGGTCGCAAGACGATGGTGTCGTTGTGCGACAGACTCGCCGCGGGCTGCTCGAACCAACAGATGGGGACACACGCCCCGCCGACCTGGACTGCCTGCTCGGATCGATCGAGATCCTCACCGAGGCCGCCCACGGCGGTGGAGAGTCGATGGCGCCGACCGGATCGGAGAGGGTCGTCAAGAGTGGTGGGCGCCGGGGAGCGGTGCGGAGGGGAGCATGACGCCGGGGAGCGGTGCGGAGGGGAGCATGACGCCGGGGTTGAGCCGGTCGTCCGGGTCGAGGGCGTGTTTGATCGAGCGCATCAGATCCAGTTCGACTTCGCTCTTCTGACCGACGATGCGGTCGCGCAGCTCGCGACCGAGGCCGTGCTCGGCCGAGATCGTGCCGTCGAACTCCCACACCAACCCATCGAGCGCCGCGCGCAGCACAGGGGCAGCGGCTTCGAGGGGTCCGTCGTCTCGGTCGGGCGTGAGCACGGTGAAGTGCAGGTTGCCGTCGCCGACGTGGCCGAACGCG
This sequence comes from Ilumatobacter sp., assembly GCF_039969435.1. GTDB lineage: Bacteria > Actinomycetota > Acidimicrobiia > Acidimicrobiales > Ilumatobacteraceae > Ilumatobacter_A. The sequence goes on along the minus strand of NZ_JBDVNU010000034.1, from coordinate 52,472 downwards.
AACGACAGGGCGTCGTCGACGATCGTGTCGACCAATGCCTCGGCCGCCCGGAGGAACTCGGCGATGCGGTCGGGAGGGATCGCCAGGTCGTACTTCACGCCGAACCCGCCGAACGAGCGAGTGGCCGTCAGTTCGTCGCGCATCAGCCAGAGATTGGCCTCCTGGGCGGGCGTCGAGGCCACGACGCCGTCGGAGATCAGGTCGCACGACATGGCGTCGGTGAGCAGCGAGGTGAGATCGTCGCCGGGATCGACGGGTTCGCCCGCCGAGTCGTAGCGCACGAGCACGTACCACTCGGCGATGGATTCCAGCGGGCGCTGCACTCCGAAGCGTTCGACCACCTGGGCGACGCCGACCTCGGGGATCAACTCGATCGCACTCAACGCTCCGGGCGTCGACGTCCGCGCCAACGTCATCAGGTCGTTGAGCGCATCGAGGGACCGAAGGGAGGCGAAGGCGACTCGCTGTGCGGCGGGCCGAGGGTGGATCGTCACCACCGCACGCGTGACGATCCCGATCGTTCCTTCACCTGAGATGAACAGCTGTTTGAGATCGAAGCCCGAGTTGTCCTTCGGCAGCGACCGCAGCCCGTCCCACACGCGGCCGTCGGCCATCACGACTTCGAGCCCGAGCACGTGCTCACGCATGTTGCCGTGCTTCACCACGTTGATGCCACCGGCATTGGTGGACACCGCGCCGCCGAGCGTCGCGGATCCACGAGCGCCCCAGTCCGGCGCGAACAGGCGACCGACGTCGGCCGCACGCTGTTGCAGGGCTTCGATCGTCACGCCTGCCTGTGCGGTGATCGTGCCGCGATCGACGTTGACGTCCTCGATCTCGCGCATTCGGGTGAGCGAGAGGATCACCCGGGGTCGGTCGTCGTTGGCGGTGGGCGCGGCGGGGACCGCACCGCCGCTCAGACCGGTGTTGCCGCCCTGGGTGACGATGGCGACGTCGTGCTCGACGGCCAGGCGCACGACATCGGACACTTCGGCCGTCGACGACGGACGCGCCATCCCGATCGCTTCGCCGGTGAACACTCCGCGGAAGTCGACGAGCGCGGCATCGATCTCGGAGCGGTCGAGCCATCCCACGTCGCCCAGTCGCTCGCGAACCGCATCAGTGAAGGATCGACCGGCCATCACCCTCGAACCTACGCCGATCGATGCTGCCGCGGCGGTGCGCGCCACTCACGGTCGGTCAGGCGTGCTGGGCGACCCAGGCGTACATGGCGATCCCGGATGCGACGCCGGCGTTGAGCGACCGTGTGGATCCGTACTGGGTGATCTCGCACACCATCGATGCCGCGGCGATCGCCGCCGAGCTGAGACCGGGACCCTCCTGCCCGAAGACCATCACACAGTCGCGGGGGAGTGTCGCGGACTCGAGGGGACGAGCGTCGGGAACGTTGTCGACGGCGACCATCTCGACCGCCGCCGACGCAGCCCACGCGCTCAGCGCGTCGATGTCGGTGTGATGGTGCAGGTGGAGATATCGGTGCGTCGACATCGCGCCACGGCGGTCCCAACGGTGCGGGCCGACGATGTGGACCCCGGCGGCGCCGAACGCGTTGGCGTTGCGGACGACGGTGCCGATGTTGAAGTCGTGTTGCCAGTTCTCGATCGCCACGTGGAACGGGTGTCGTCGCGTGTCGAGGTCGGCGACGATCGCGTCGACCGTCCAGTAGCGGAACCGGTCGAGGACGTTGCGGCGATCGCCGTGGCGGAGCAGGTCCGGGTCGAGGCGGGGATCGTCGGGCCACGGCCCGGGGTACGGCCCGACTCCGGCTGCCACCTCGCTCGCACGACCACCGCCCGGCGATCCTGCAGCCGAAGGGCGTGGGTCCGATGACCCGTCGACGGGGGACCCGTGGTTCAACGGGACACCGCTCATCACCTCACCCTGCCACACGCTCATTCGGGTGACCTCGTCGTTCCGGTTCGGAGTGGATCGGACGAGGTCGGGTCAGCGTGCGGCGATGTCCGAACCGGCGTGGAAGCCGGTCGTCCATGCGTTCTGGAAGTTGAAGCCACCGGTGATCCCGTCGACGTCGATCACCTCTCCGGCGAAGTACAGGCCGGGCACGAGTTTGCTCTCCATCGTCCGGAAGTCGATCTCGTCGAGCGCGACGCCACCGCACGTGACGAACTCGTCCTTGTTCGTGCTCTTCCCGGTGACTGCGAACGTCGAGTCGGTGAGCTGGCCGAGGAGTCGGTTCGCATCCTTCTTGGCGAGCTGCGCCCAGGTCGTGGCATCGGGGATCTCGGCGGCGGCGAGCAGACTCACCCAGAGTCGCTTCGGAATGGTGTCGAACGGACTGCGGGTGGAGATCTGTCGCTTCGCGTCGTCGAGTCGCTTCTCGGCGACGACCTCGGCCGGATCGGTGTCGGGCAGCCAGTTCACGGAGATGTCGAACCGGTAGTCGAGCTCCGCGAGATCGCGGGCCCCGTGCGCCGAGATCTTCAAGATGCCCGGCCCGCTGAGACCCCAGTGGGTGATCAGGACCGGTCCGCGACTCCGCAGTCGGCTCCCGCGGATGATCACGTCCGCAGGACTCACGGACAGCCCGAGCAGTCCTTCGAGACGCGGATCGTCGACCTTGAAGGTGAAGAGTGACGGTGTCGCCGGTGCGAGCGCGTGGCCGAGTCGGCCGGCGAGTTCGTCGCCGGCGTGGTTGCGGGTTCCGCCGGTGGCGAGGAGGACGTTCGCCGCGGTGTACGACCGCCCGGCATCGGTGGCGACGCCGAAGGCGTCTTCGTTCCTCACGACCGAAGTGACCCCCTCCGACGTGTGCACCCGGACCCCGGCGGCCTCGGCGGCGTCGAGGAGGACGTCGATGATCGTCTGGGAGCTGTCGGTGTCGGGGAACATCCGGCCGTCGGCCTCCGTCTTCAACACGACACCGCGGCGACCGAACCACTCGACGGTGTCGGCGGCACCGAACCGGTGGAACGGGCCGATCAGGGACTTCTCGCCACGCGGGTAGCTCCGGCTCAGCTCGCGCGGCTCGAAGCACGCGTGGGTCACGTTGCAGCGACCGCCGCCGGAGATCTTCACCTTCTGCAGCAGTTGCGACGACTTCTCGAGGATCAGCACCGACTTGCCGGAGTTCTCCGCGCAGGTGATCGCCGAGAAGAAGCCGGCGGCGCCTCCGCCGATCACGATGAGGTCGAAGTACATCGGGGGTCACTGTAGAGACGATCCGGCGTCGGGCGCCGCGTGCGTCGATGTCGCCAGGAGGCGTGGTGGGGCGGGCCCGTCCGATCGGTCGACCGAACGGACCCGCCACGTCGCCGGTGCTACCGACTTCGTTGTCTGGAGCGGAACCGGTGCTGTCCACGAGCGCGGCGGAATGCACGCGAACGCTCGAAGTCGGCACGGATCCGAGCGTGACGCTCGCGGATCTCTTCCAGTTGCAACTCGGGGTGGAGTGAGTGGAACATCGTTCGATGTCCTTTCCGTCCCACGTGGGGACATGGTGGTGGTGGGGTGTGGGTGCGCGCGACGAGAGGGGTCGATCCGAGAATCGGCTGCGCCGTCGGCGCACGGGGAGCTCAGGGCGTCAGGCCGCGAGCGGGGACACGGCGCGAGGCGCCCGGCGGGAAATCGTCACGTTGGTGTCGAACATCGACATGGGCACCTCCTCTCGTGTGAAGGGACACCATGGCTCATCGACGGTGATGCGATCAAGTGGGTTTCCTGCAACCGGTGATCTGTGCTGAGGGAGCGTGCCCGTGCCGGTGCCGGTGCCGGTGGCGGTGCGCGGTGCCGGTGGCGGTGCGCGGGAGAAGGGGGATCCGGGCGCGTCGGCATCGATGTGCGGGGAGCGAAGAGGTCCCGCCCCGCGATCGGGTTGCCGATCCCGGTGATGCTGCGCAGGTTCATGGCAGTCCGGACGCCGTCGATGTGCGCTCGAGGGTCGGACGTGCTCGGCACCGGCCCACCGGCTCGCGCTTCGGAAGCTGTCGGAGAGCGCCTCGACCGCAGACGCGCTCGGGCGGAGCGTCGTCCGCTCAGTCCTCGCGGAGTGCGCTGATCAGCTCGTCCTTGGTCATGTCGGAACGGCCGTCGATCTCGAGCTCCTGTGCCCGCTCGTACAACTCGACCTTGGTCCACTCCTCGTAGGGCGACGCCGCGCCGCCCTTCTCCGACGCATCAGGTGTGTTGGCGATGCGGGCCGCCTTCTCCTTCGACATGCCGTCGGCGCGGAGCGCCTCGTACTGCTCGTCGTTCGCGATCGATGGTCCGTGGTCCTTCGCCATAGGCCATCGACTACCCGCGACGGCCCGCCGGGAAACGCGTCAGGCCGTTGGTGTCACGGCGTGTCGTCGAACGCTCGGGTCAGGTGCGACCGGTCGTTCCACAGGTCGAGCACACGGTTCTCGCGCTTCCAGCGCAGCACCCCGATCGATCCCGTCGAGATGCGGAAGTGCTTGCCGTGCTCGATCGGCAGGCCGATCCATCGCACCGCCAGCGCCGTCAACATGTGGCCGTGACCGAACACGATCGCGTCGCCGCCACCTTCGCAGATCCTCACCGCATCGGCGACCAGCGCATCGGCTCGTGCAGCGACGTCGGCGGGTGACTCGCCGTTCGGGGTGCCGTCGGTCCACAGTTCCCAGTCCGGACGTTCGGCCCGGATGTCGGCGGTGGTGACGCCCTCGTAGTCGCCGTAGTCCCACTCGAGGAGGTCGTCGTCGATCTCGGGGTCGGGGAAGTCGGCGAGGAGCGCGGTCGAGCGGGCCCGTTCGAGCGGACTCGAGATCACACGATCGAACGAGTGGCCCGCGATGCGTCTGCCGAGCTGCACCGCAGCATCGCGACCCTCCTGCGTGAGAGCGATGTCGCTGCGGCCCGTGTGCCGCCCGGAGATGCTCCACTCCGTCTCCGCGTGGCGCGCCAGCACGATGCGCTGCGAACGGTGGTGGAGGTCACTGCTCACCTCGACATGCTCGCACGCCCATGTGTGGTCCAGGAACTCCCGTGACTGCCGACGATCACGGGCGGAGATCGATGATCGCTTCGTGTTCGACCGATGCAACCGGGGATCCGTCGGAGCTGATCCGCACGTCGAGCACCGCACGCTCTCCGGCGCGACTGTCGAAGCGGTCGGCGACGACGGCGGTCGCTCGGATGGTCGCTCCGACGCGGGCGAGTCCGTGGTGGGCGATGCGGCTCCGGACGTGGATCCACGCCCCGTCGACGAGCTGCTCGTGACAGAACCGGTTGGCGAGACGCGGCCAGCTCGTGGGGTGGGCGACGCCGAGATCGGCGTAGAGCGGGCAGTCGTCACCTGCGCGGAATCCGTAGTCGGACCACGACGCATCGAGGACGAACTCGATCGGTTCGAGCGGAGATCCCGAGCGATCTGCCAACTCCTCGCCCCGTTCGGTGAACCTCGCCCGGACCTTCACCTCTCCGGCCACGCTGGCGACGACCCGACCCGGCTGTGGATGCTCGCCGTCGCCGTCGCCGTCGCCGTCGCCATCGTCGTCGCGGACGAGGTCGACCCGATCGCCGTCCATCACCGGGTGGAGGAAGCGGACGTCCGCGCCTCCGCTCGAGAGCCACGACCGGCCCCAGGCCGTGGCCGGCACGTGGGTCAGGTAGGCGTACGTCGTCACACCGGCAACGAGCGCGCCGTCGAATCCGGCGGCCCGTGCGCCGTCGTCGGTGTGGATCGCGTTGTCGGCGTGCTCGGGCAGGTTCGCTGCGATCACCGACCACGGTTCGAACATCGCCGGCTCGAAGATCGTCATGGACCGAGCATGCCCGGGCCACCAGGGTTCGGACGATCCGGGCGTGGGTACGCACGATCGATGAGCGAACAGATGACCATCGAAGATCTCCGTGACCGGCTGCAGGGTGAGCGGACGGCCATGTTGACCACCGTCGACGAGCGCGGCACGCTGTCGTCCCGGCCGCTCGCCGTGCAGACCTTCAACGACTACGGCGACGTGTTCTTCCTCGTCGGTCGTGATTCGGATTGGGTGAACGCCGCGAGCACCGAAGCGGCCAACGTCGCGATCGTCGACGACGGATCGACTTGGCTCTCCATCGCCGGCCGACTGAACATCTCGACCGACGAGAAGTTGCTGGACGAACTGTGGGACGACCATTCGGCCGCATACTTCCCGCACGGCAAGGCCGATGCGGTGGTCGCTCACGTCCAGTCCGACCGCTGGGAGTACTGGACGGCGGCCACGGCGGCCGTGCAGGTGTTCGAGTTCGTCAAGGCGAAGATCACCGACGACGCCCCCGACATGGGCGAGTCCGGCACCATCGAGACCTGATCCACCGACCTCCACGCGACGATTGTCGACAACGGGGTCAGGAGCGTCGGGTCAGGAACCGGTGGCAGCGGTGGGGACCGGTTCGGCGCGACGGATCTCGGGATCGTTCCGATCGAGTCGCCAAACTCTGGGCCTCGTGCCGGACGGACCGATCGCCGCGATCCGGATCGATTCGTCGGTGATGTCCAACACCGTCGAGCCTCGACTCTGGAGATCCATGTACGACACCTGGGGATTGAGGCGGTGCAGCCAGCGCATCAAGAGGGTCGTCGGGATCGGCAGCTTCGTGCGGATCGCGTCGGCGAAGGGCGTCGATGCGATGGAGGGGGTGGTGACCTCGGGAGCGAGCCGTCCGTCGGCGAATCGCACGCCGGTGTGGAACCTGCCGTGCAGGTCGCCCGAGCACAGCAGGATCCGGCCAGCCACCGGAGCGAGTGTGCGCGCCAGGCGCTCCTGTTCCAGTGGGTAGCCGTCCCACTGGCCCGGATTCACGAGCGGCTCGACGCGACCTCGCCGACGCAGGTTCGGGAGGCGGGCGAGTCGGAGCGGCGAGACCTGCGTCTGGGTGCACACCACGAGCCAGCCCGGGCACTCGTCGACGCACTGCTCGAGCCACGCCCACTGTTCGTCGGAGATGATGCGGCGGTCGTCGGTCGGCGAGACCAGCGCGGGACCGGACTCGCGGACCGGACGATCCCGTGCAGCGTTGCGTGCGTCGAGCACGACGATGTCGGCGAGGGCGCCGAGCCGGATCCGCCGGTCCATCGGCGTCGGTCCCGTCGTGCTCGGCTCCTGCGGTATCCAGTCGAAGTACGCCCCCTCGGCTGCGCCGCGGCGCTGCTCCCACTCGTGCCGACCGTCGTCGGAATCGGCCGCACCGGTTCTCCACGAGTCGTCGGCCACGTCGTGATCGTCCCAGACGGCGACCCACGGCGCGCTCCGGTGGAGTTCCTGCAGCGCGGGCTCGCGTCGGTACTGGGCATGGCGTCGGCGGTAGTCGCCGTCGGTCCGACACTCCGCCGGAGGCTCGTGCGGAGCCGATCCGTCCTCGTAGATGTAGTCACCGAGGTGGACGACGAGATCGGGCCGGGCCCGTGCGAGGTCGGCATACGGCTCGAACGTCGCACTCGCCAGGCGTGCACACGTGGCGAGTCCGACGCGGACGTGATCGATGTCGGCGTCGGCGGAGGGGAGCGTTGCGAACTGCCCGACGGGCGACACCACCCCGTCGACCTGGAAGCGGTAGTGATGGACGGTGTGCTCGGCGAGTCCCCCGACCCGGATCGACACGGTTCGAACCGGACCTTCGGGTTCGTGCTGCCCGACCGCACCGACGTGGTTCTCGGGGCCGATGCGACCGGACGCGACCACGGTTGCGAAGTCGGGGTCGAGTCCGACGGTGTACTCCACGTCGCCCCATGCCTCGGTCGGCACCGCCGTCCAGAGAACGATGCTCGACTCCGTCGGATCGCCGCTCGCCACACCGTGGGTGAACGGCGGAGGGTCGGCCTGGTCGGAGCGGTGCATCGACGCAGGATGTCCGCCGCGGTCGGAACGCAAACGGGTCCGGTCGGGCTCTCAGGCGGTGACCGGGTCGATCGGCATCAGCGGGGGTGATGCGGCTTCGATCTGGGCGGCGACGTCGAGGCAGCGCAGGTCGGTGAAGCGGTCACCGATCACCTGCACGCCGACCGGCAACCCGTCGGCCTTCGCGTGCGGCACGACGGCGGCGGGCAAGCCGAGGAAGTTGATCGGCGTGACCGGGCGGAGAGTGTCGCGGATCAGTGTGTCGCCGTTCACCAGGTCGGCGCCGTGCTCGAAGGCGGGCATCGCCCACGTGGGCGACAGCATCACCGGGTGCTCGGTGAAGAACTCCGACCACTGCCGCATCGCCTGGCTCCGATGCGCCTGGAGCATCACCATCGACTCGACCGTCACCGGTGCACCACCCGCCAGAAGGTTCGCGACGATCGCCGTCGCGTCGGCACCCATCACCATCTCCAACATCGGGCGCATCACGATCAGGTCCTGGATCAGGAGCGCCGCCCACATCTCGATCGTCTCCTCGTACATCGGCGGGGTCGCCTCGACCACGTCGTGCCCTGCATCGGAGAGGACGTCGGCAGCCGATCGGACCGCTGCAGCGATCTCGGGATGGGTCGCGCCACCGGGCGGATCGGCCAGCACGGCGACGCGGAGCCGCTCGCCGTCGCCGAGACTCGTCAGGGTGACGGGCAGGCTGGTGGGATCTCGCGGGTCCGCTCCGGCCACGACCTCGAACGACGCACGGACATCGGCCACCCGACGCGCCATGGTGCCCTGCACGGCCATCTGCTGCGAGGACAACATCGGATCGCCCGGAGCCAACGACGAGGCGGACGCGACGACCCCGATCGACGGCTTGATCGACGCGATCCCGCAGCAGTGCGCCGGGTTGCGCAGCGACCCACCGATGTCGTTGCCGAGCCCCAGCGGGCTCATCCCCGAAGCGATCGCCGACGCCTCGCCGCCGCTCGAGCCGCCGGCGGTGCGACCCGGGTGATGTGGGTTGCGGGTCAGGCCGTGCAGCGACGAGTCGGTGTGGACCCGCAGACCGAAGTCGGGAAGGTTGGTCCGGCCGATCGGGATCGCACCCGCCGCGAGCATCCGCGCCGTGACCGGCGCATTCGACGTGGGCATTGCTTCGGCGGATGCGACCGTGCCCTCGGTGGTCGGACTCCCTACCAGATCGATGTTCTCCTTCACGGTGAAGGGCACGCCGTGCAACGGTCCGGTCGCCTCGGAGCGAGCGAGGGCGGCGTCGGCCGCGTCGGCGGCGGCCAGTGCGTCGTCGTCGAGACGTCGCACGATCGCATTCAGGTCACCGTTGACCGAGTCGATGCGCGCCAGGTGGGCCTCGACGACGGAGCGGCTCGTCGTGTCGCCGGTGCGGATCATCGCCGCGAGTTCGAGTGCCGACCGTGCCCAGAGTTCGTTCATCGCGACATCCTCGCGAATGGGTGTGAGGTCGTGCCCCATCGCGCCGGATCGTTCGGGACACCAGCGTCCCGACCCGCCGAGGTCAGCCGGACGTGACGCTGTCGCGCAGTTCGCGCTTGAGGATCTTGCCGCTCGCGTTGCGTGGCAGTTGCTCGTGGACGATCGTGACGATCGTCGGGACCTTGAACTTGGCCAACCGCTCGCCGACGAACCGCTGCAACTCGCCGGCGTCGAGTTCCTCGCCGTCCTTCACCATGACGTGACAGGCGAGTTCCTCGCCGAGCCGCTCGTGGGGCACGCCGTAGACCGCGGCCTCGTACACCGCAGGATGTTCGTAGACGGCCGCCTCGACCTCGGCGCAGTAGATGTTCTCCCCACCGCGCAGGATCATGTCCTTCGCGCGATCGCTCACGTACACGAAGCCCTCGTCGTCGAGGCGCCCGATGTCGCCCGACCGGAGCCAACCGTCGACGATCGTCTCGGCGGTCGCGTCAGGGCGATTCCAGTAGCCGCGGATCAGTGACGGGCTCCTGAACCAGATCTCGCCGGTCTCTCCGATCGGGAGTTCCTCACCGAGCGGGTCGGTGACCTTGACGTCCATGATCGGCACGGCCCGACCGGTGGACGCTGGATTGTTCACGAAGTCGTCGCCGGCGTTCTGCGGGCCGTAGGCGTTCGTCTCGGTCATGCCGTAGCCGAGGCCCGGGCGACCCCGCTGGAAGTTCGCGTCGATCCGCTTCACCAACTCCGGTGGCATCGGTGCCCCACCCCCGCCGACGGAACGCAGCGACGAGGTGTCGCGATCGGCGAACGTCTCGGCTTCGAGCAGGTCCCAGCTCATGGTCGGAACGCCGACGAAGTTCGTGACGCGCTCCTGCTCGATCAGTTCCAGGGCGCGATCGGGGTCCCATCTGAACGTCATCACCAGCTTGGCGCCGCTCACGAACGACCCCAGCATGACGGGGACGAGGCCGGTTACGTGGAACAGCGGCACGCAGAGCATGAAGGCGGTCTGGGGCCTGCCGCCCTCTTCGACGGTGTCGGGGTCCTCCGGTTCGCGCAGCGCCGACACCGCTCCTCGGGCGGCGAACGCCAGCAGCGCGCTGAGCACGGCGCGGTGCGTCGACACCGCTCCCTTCGGACGCCCGGTGGTGCCGGAGGTGTAGAGAATGGTCATGTCGTCGTCGGGTGCGATGTCGACCTCCGGCATCGTCGCCCCGTCGTGGCGGGCCATTGCGTCGTCGAGCGAGACGACACCGTCGGGCAGGTCGGCGGTCGGTCGGGCGACGATCACGGTGGCATCGATCGCTCCGGGTTCCGCGGCCCGCATCCGTTCGAACCGTTCGTCGTCGGCGATCACCACCTTCGAACCGGAGTCCGCGATCGCGAAGACCAGTTCGTCGGTCACCCACCACGCGTTCATCGGCACCACGACGGCCCCGATGGACGTGATCGCCACGAACGCAGCGATCCATTCCGGATAGTTGCGCATCGCGATCGCCACCCGGTCGCCCTTGGCCACACCCAACTCGTCGACCAGGAGACTCCCGATCCGGGCGGCGGTGTCGAGCACGCTGGGCATCGTCCACCGTTCGTCCTCGAACACGATGAACTCGTCGGTGCGCGCAGCGGCCAGCGCGAACAGTGCACGGATGTCGGGCGGAGTGCCCGCGAATACCTTGCTGGTGCGCCCCAGCACCTCAGCCTCCTGGATCTCGAACATCGTGCCCGGCGCGCACACGGCTGCGCACGCCTCGTCGAAGGTCATCGGCATCGTCTGGGTCTGCTCTCTGTGGGGATGGGGGCGTCCGGAGCGCCGAGGCCCTCGAACGTGTCGGTCAGCAGACCTGTTCGCCGTCGGGATACACGACGGTCACGGTCTGGCCGTCGCTGATGAGGGCCGACATCACGCTGCACGGGAGCCATGCGTCGGCCTCGACCGATCCTTCGGAGAAGGTCAGTGTCGCGTTGTCGCCGTCGACCTCGACGGCCGGCTTCGGGTCGAGTTGATCGGCGGCGATCCCGACGATTCCTTCGAATCCGACGGCGTCGAGAGCCGAATCGACGTCGTCGGAGAAGTCGATGTCGCCGCTCTCGTCGACACCGATGGGCGGCTCACCGCTGTCGGAGGATGCTTCATCGACGGAGGCGTCGTCCTCGACGGAGGCGTCGTCCTGGGTGGCACCGTCGACGGCCGGGGTGTCCGTCGAGCTGTCGTCGGAACCGCCACAGGCGGTCAGTGCGAGCGCAGCCAGCGCGGCGACGGCCAACGGGCGACGAAGACGGTTCGTGGGGTGAGGCATGAGGTTCATGGGGAGATGATGCCAAGAGCGACAGGCCATCGGCTTCGATTATTCGTTCAGGTTCGGTTCAGAAGTGGCGTCCCCGTGAACGGTCGGCATCGACGGGGACGCAAGCTGAGTTCCGGGCTCAGTTCCGGGGGACTTCCTTCCAGGCGACGTTCTTGTCGACCCGCGGTTCGCCCGGCAGGCCGAGCACCTGCTCGCCGAGAATGTTGCGCATGATCTCCGACGTGCCGCCTTCGATCGAGTTCGCGCGTACACGCAGGAACGCGTACCGCAGGCCGTGAGCAGTTCCCGACACGTCGAGATCCTCGGGGCGGCGGTAGGTGTAGTCGAAGTCGATCAGAGCGTCGGCGCCGAGCAGGTTCATGCAGAACTCGTAGAGACCCTTGTTCAGTTCGGAGTACGCCAGTTTCGCGATCGACATCTCGGGGCCAGGGTTGCCCGACTTCGCGTTCTGCGCGGCGCGCATGTTGGTGAGGCGCCCGACCTCGGCCTGCACCCACCACTTCATCAGCGTGTCCTTGTCGGCAGCGCTCTGCTTCGACGGGTCCATCGCATTCCACACCTCGACGGCGTCGTTCGCCGCTGCGCCACGCTTGGGAGCACCACCTCCACCGCCGCCGATCGCATTGCGCTCGTTCATCAGCGTCGTGAGCGATGCACGCCAGCCCTCGCCCACGTCACCGACGCGGCACGAGTCCGGTACGCGCACGTCGGTCATGTAGACCTCGTTGAACTCCGCTTCGCCGGTGATCTGGCGGAGCGGACGGACCTCGACACCGTCGGCCTTCATGTCGAGCGCGAAGTAGGTCATGCCCTTGTGCTTGGGCGCATCGGGATCGGTGCGGGTCACGAGCATGCCGTAGTCGGCGAGGTGCGCGAGCGTGTTCCACACCTTCTGACCGTTGACGATCCACTCCTCTCCGTCGCGTTCGGCCTTCGTGCCGAGACCGGCGAAGTCGGAGCCGGCGCCCGGCTCGGAGAACAGTTGGCACCATTTCTCCTCGCCGGTGAACATCGGACGCAGGAAGCGCGCCTTGACCTCGGCGGAGCCGTGGGTCGCGATGGTCGGCCCGGCGAGGTGCATGAAGAAGGTCGACGGGTCCGTCGGCTTCGCCCCGGCCGTGCGCATCGCCGACTCGACGATCTTGTTCAGTTCTGGGCGCACGCCCAGCCCTCCGTCGCCTTCGGCGAAGTGGACCCAGGCCAGACCGGCGTCGAAGCGCGCGCCTCGGAACTCGCGGTCGTCCATGGTGGTCGGGTCGTGCTCGGCGAGCAGCGCCTCGACGGCGTCGGTGACGCGCTGCGCATCGGGATCGAGCGAGCTGGCCACGGTGGAGTCTTCGAGAACGGTCATCTCCCCAGCATCGCGCAGCGCCACCCGTCGGCCCCAGTCCGTGTCCGTGCCCGACCCGAAGGCAGGCCCGACTCGGGAGTCGGGCCTCAGCGGACCGTCATGTGATGGAGGGGGAGAGCGGTGGTGTGCTTCATCTCCTCCATCACGAACGTCGTGCGGACGTCGTACAGGTCGACGGCGTCGATCAGTCGTTTGTAGAAGCGGTCGAACTCGGTGATGCTCGGCACGAGCACCTTGAGGAGGTAGTCGATGTCTCCGCTGGTGCGGTAGGCCTCGACGATCTCGGGGAGCTGATCGATCGCCGACTGGAACGTCTCGACCCACCGAGACGTGTGATCGTTCGTGCGGATGCTCACCAGCGCGGTCACGTCCAGGTTGACCGCCGCTGGATCGACGAGCGCCACCCGGCCGGTGATCACACCCGATTCCTCGAGGGCGCGCACCCGTCGCCAGCACGGCGTGGGAGTGAGCCCGACGGCGTCCCCCAGTTCCCGTGCGGTCAGCGAACCGTCGACCTGCAGCAAACGCACGATATCCCGATCGACTTCGTCCACAATCGAACAGTACTGCGTCGATGGGTCGAGTGGCACACGATTCGTGCGCGAAATGGTGGATCAGCCGCGAAGAACGCAATGCACCACTCCCGCGGACTCCGTACGGTGGTCTCATGGAGATCCGGCAGCACTTCACGGAACATCCGGCCTCGGTCGGGGAGACGTACGGCGAGCACTTCAAGGTCGCGGCCGGGTTCGCCGGATCGCTCGCGATCGCCGCCGTGGCCGCCGCCGTCCACGCCGTCGTCCCGTCGCGCTGCTCCGCGACCGCGAGTCGACGGATCCTGGCGATGCACGACCAGATGACGAGCGGAGCGCGCGGGACTCAACTCCACGAGTCGCGCGACGCACGAGCCGACGATCCGGCAGTGGATCACCGGGCCGACGCCGCGGCGTAGGCATCGGTCCGGCATCGGCTCGGCGACGCGTCGGTTCACTCCGGGGAGTTCGATCGGAACGAGGCGGGAATCACCAGCGGGCGGTGCGTGCGGTCCGTGCGACCGTGCCCGCACCCGCTGGGGACCCGAACCTCAGTCGGTCGTCGGTCGAGCCGACGCTGCGAACTCGGCGATGATCTCGGCCACGTCCGACGCATGGGTGTCCTCGTGCATCGAGTGGCCACCCCCGTCGAGCACGACGAGCCTCGCGTCCGGCATCTTTCGTTGGAGGTACTCCCCGGCGCCCGCGTACTCGGGTCGGTCGTCTCCGCCGGCGAGCACGATCGTCGGTGTGGTCATCTCCGCCACTCGGTCCATCACCACCGAGTCCTCCTGCAGGTTCAGTGCAGCGACCCGTTCGGGCACCCCGAACCGATGGGCGTTGCGACGCGACCGTTCGTTCCATCCCTCGCGCTTCTCGGCGTCGCGGAACCCGGGACCCGTGTTGAGCACGACGATCCCCCGACTCGCCGTCGGACGCGTGGCGGCGTGCGCCAAGGCCAGATAGCCGCCCAGCGAATGGCCCACGATGACCGGAACGTCGTCGAGACCGGCGATCACCTCGTCGAGGTCGGCGAGAGCGGCGTCGCGCGTGAAGGCGTCGGGGTCGTCGGGGCACGGTGACCCACCGTGCCCGGGCAGGTCGACGGCGAGCACGGTGTGGCGGTCGGCGAGTCGCTCCGCGACGGCGTCCCAGGTGGATGCCGACATCCCCAGCCCGTGGAGGAGGACGACGGACGGACCGGAGCCCCGACGGATCACGTTCAGCTGCACACCGGTCACGGTACCGAGCCGTGCCGTTCGGACACGGTCCCGGACGCGACAACGCCGCACGGTTCGTCGGGAGAAACGAACGGTGCGGCGTTGCGGCAACCGGTGTCGGGCGCCGAGACGCCCGGCGGGATCAGGCGATGTAGCCCTGGATGTCGATGACGATGTTGGTCGGCATGCTCGTGTACACCTTGATGACACCGTTGAGGTCGGCACGAACGGTCGCCGAGTTGGCGACGACGTCAGTACCGGTGTTGGTGTCCCAGTTGATGTTCGAGGTGTCGGGACGATCGGCATCGGCGGTCGCACCGTTGAACAGCGTCGCGTACCCGCGACCCTCGGCGTTGACGACCGTGAGGTTGATCAGAGCCGCGGTCGCGGTTGCCGGGAAGTCGGTGAATTCGGTCAGGTCGATCGAACGGATCTCTCCTGCGGCGAACTTCGTCTTGTTGCTGTTCGCCGGCGTCGGCTTGTTCGCACGGGAGTCGTACGCACGTGCCGGGTCGACCCACAGGACGTTGCCACCCTGGCTGAGCGGGATCCAGTTGTTGCCGTCGCTGGTGTTGTACCACAGCACTCCGGCACCGTCGACGTAGAGCTCACCACGGAGGTGGCCGTCGTCGGTCGGGGCGCCCGTTGCGACACCCTCGGACGGGATCAGACGGGCCGAGGCCTTGCCACCGACGAACTCGCCGCCGTAGCCCTCGGCGGACACGCCACCGATGCCGGCACCGATGCCGCCGTGACGGCCCCACGTGGCGGCCGTGGTGTTGCGGCCATCGCCGTTCGGACCCGCTGCGTCGGCCGGGGTGTCACCGGCGATCGAGTGGCCGCCACCGAAGGTCTCACCGAAGACGGCGTGCGAGCCGTTCGTCGGAGCGACGACGGTCCCCTCGACGGCTCGGGAGGATCCGGCGATCGGGACCACGTTGGTGTTCGTGTTGACACCACCCACACCGGCACCGAGACCGGCGTGGCGACCCCACGTGGCGGCGGTCGTGTTCGGTCCGGTGCCACCGGGTCCGGCCGCGTCGGCCGGGGTGTCACCGGCGACGGAGTGTCCGCCACCGACGGTCCGACCGAACACGGCATGGGAGCCGTTGGTCGGATCGGTGATGATGCCCTCGGCACCGCGCGCCGTGCCGGCGATCGGCACGTCGGCTGCGATGTTCACGCCGCTGGTGCCGGCGCCGAGACCGGAGTGACGGCCCCAGGTCGCGCCGACCGTGTTCTCGCGCAGGGTGTTCTCGCCGGCGATGCCGTGCCCGAGGCCCGCCGTGATGCCGCGGACCGCGTGCGAGCCGTTGCCTGCACCGGTGAGCTGTCCGAGCACGGCCTCTTGGCCCGGGGTGCCGGCGGTCGTCGCCGTGCCGTTCGTGTTCGTGATGACCGTGGCGCCATCAGCGGTGGTGTTGTCGGGGTTGCCCACGAGCACCGGGTCGTCGTCGGCTGCGGACGCGGACTTGGACCCGACGAGGGCGGCGGCGCCTGCGAGGCCGGCGCCTGCGATGAACATGCGGCGGCGGTTTGGCGTGGCGGTTTCGGTGGGGACGTCTGCGACGTCGTTGGTGATCTGATCAATCTGGTCGGTCATGCGGTGGCTGGCCCTTTTTGATGGTGTGTCGTGCCCGGTCGGACACTGAGTCGCGCGAGTTCGTTCCCCGAACACGTCTGGATCAAACCAACTTTGGCACCATCGGTGAAATTTTCCTGTCAGCACGTCGACGGGCGGTCGCGACTAGTTTCCCACCCAGGTTCCCGGCTCCAGGTCGCTGGCACGTGTCGAACGGCACCGGTTCTCCGCTCGGATCGACGCCGGGCCGTGCCGATACTCCCTCCGATGGAATTCGTGCAGCACCGCGCCGCCGACACGACCCCGAGGAGGGTGGAGCCGACGATCTGGGATCGTCTGCGTCGCCGCGCCTGGTCGCGTGCCGGTGCGGTTGCCGCTGTCGTGTCGACCGGCCCGACGCGCCGGGTTCTCGGATTCTCGACGCGGCTGATGATGTTGACGGTCGGGTCGTTCCTGATCGCCTCCTCCGTCGCGGTCACGCTGTGGACCGAACTCGGCCCCGGGCCGCTCGACGTCTTCATCGGTGCCGTCCGCAACATCACCGGGATCCCACTGGCCGTCGCGGTGTGGACGACGGTCGGGGTGATCATCGCCGTCGCGTGGATGCTCGGTCGGCGACCCGGTCTCGGCACGCTGCTGTCGCCGTTCATGATCGGCCCGATGCTGCAGTCGGTCGACGCCGTCCTCGGTCGGTTCGATCCTCCCGGACCGCTGGTCGTGCTGATCGCCCTCCAGTTCCTCGCGATCTTCGGCATCGGTGTCGGCGCGGGAGCGCTCATCGTGTCGGGCCTCGGCGCAGGCTCGGGTGAGCTCTTCGCGAGTGCCACGTCAGACCGTGTCGGCAGGTCCGAGAGCTCGGTGCGATTCGTGATCGAGATGTCGTGGATCGCCGTCGGCGTCGCCCTCGGTGGCCCGGCCGGGCTGGGAACGGTCATGGTCGCTGTGTTGATCGGCCCCGCGGTCGCTCGCGGTCACGGTTGGGTCGATGCGGTCGTCGCCCGCTCGATCAGGGGCGTCACCCACACCCACGAAGCGATCGTCGCGCGCGAACTCGCCGCCGCCAGCTGTCGTTGAGGAGAATCGGCCCGTGAACGTCGAACGGTGTCTGACACCGTTCGACAGGTGGTGACACCGATCGATCTCTAGGGTTCGACGAGGTTGGCGCTGACGAACGTGTCGAGCGACGTGAGGAGCGCGTCGACCACGGATCGGTCGCCGCTGACGATCTCGATCGAGCCGTTCTCGATGCGTTCGTCGAGCCGCTCGGGGTAGGCGATCACGTCGACCATCGCCCCCCGGTCACACCGGACCTGTGCATCGGCCGGGAGTTCGTCGGCCTCGCCCGCGTCGTGGTGGATCGTCGCGTTCTCGACCGTGCACCGGTGGCTCAGCGGACCGTCCGACGTGTTCAGGTCGGTCACCGTCCACGTGACCGACAGCGTGTCGAGCGAACACTTCGACGGATCGAACCGCGACGCGACCATGTCGATCAGTTGCTCGCCGGTCATCCCGCTCGCCATACCGGGCGGGCCACCACGTCCGAGTTGGATCGTGCCGTTGCGCAACTCGTACGCACCCATCAGGTACGCGTTGCGCCACGTGGCCGACTCGGCCTGGTAGCCCAACTGTTCCATGGCGTCAGCCGACAGCGACCGCGCCTCACGGTGTTCGGGGTCGTGGAAGATCAGATGCTTGAGCACCTCGACGGTCCACCGGTAGTCGCCGTCGTCGAACGCCGACCGGGCACCGCGCATCACGCCGTCGGCTCCACCCATCATGTCCACGTACCGGTGCGCTGCGTCGACCGGCGGGTGCGGCTGGAGGTTGGCGGGGTTGCCGTCGTACCAGCCGAGGTAGCGGTTGTAGACGGAGCGGACGTTGTGCGACACGGTCCCGTAGTAGCCCTGGACGTGGGACTGCCTCGAGAAGCAGTCGGGCAGTTGCGACAGTTCGGCGGCGATCTCGTCGGGCGTGTGTCCGTGGTTGGCGAGGCGCAGCGTCTGGTCGTGCATCCACCGGTACACGTCGCGTTGCAGCTTGAGGAACCCTTCGACGTCCGCCGCCCCGAAGCGCGGCCAGTGATGGCTGGCGAACATCGTGTCCGTGTGCGATCCCCACATGCGCATCGCCTCGTGGATGTACTTCGACCAGGCCAGCGCGTCGCGGACCTGCGCACCGCGGATCGGGTACAGGTTGTGCAACGTGTGGGTGCAGTTCTCCGCCATGCACAGCAGCCGCTTGTCCGGGAAGAAGAAGTTCATCTCCGACGGAGCTTCGGCGTCGGGTGTGTTCTGGAAGACGATCCGCACTCCGTCGACGTCGAGTTCGGCTCCCGTCTCGAGGATCAACTCGGTCGGAGCGACGAGGCCCGACGTGCCGAGCGGGACGGTCTTGCCCAGGCCGGCATCGACCTGGCCCATCGGTCCGAACGGCAACAGCGGGCCGAACTGGTACATCGACCGCCGGCCCATGATCGGGCCGGCCAAGACGTTCTCCCCGACGGCTTCGTGCATGAAGCCTTCGGGGGCGATCACCCGGACGTCGCCGGCGGCCACGGCCTCTCGGGACGTGACCCCCAGCATCCCACCGAAGTGATCGAGGTGGCTGTGGGTGTAGATCACGGCGCTCACGGGCCGCTCGCCGAGGTGTTCGTTCGCCAGGTCGAGGCAAGCGCGGGCGCATTCCTCGGCGGTCAACGGGTCGATGACGATCCAGCCGCTGTCGGCTGCGATGAACGTGATGTTGGAGATGTCGTATCCGCGCGCCTGCCACACGCCGTCGGCCACCTCGAACAGGCCGTGGATGGCGTTGAGCTTGCCCTGGCGCCACAGACCGGGGTGGACGGTGTCGGGTGCCGGGTCATCGGTGCGTAGGAAGTCGTGGTGTGCTGTGTCCCACACCGGGCGGCCGTTCTTCTCGATCCGGCCGGTCGGGTGTTGCGCGACGAGACCGCGGTTGGCCCCGGCGACATCGACCCCGTCGTCGAAGTCGATCATCGCAGCCGAGTTGCGACGCGCCGTGAATTCCGTCGCGGGTTTGGGCTGGTTCGTCTCGGCAGTCGACATGACGCCAGTTGAGCAGAGGCGGAGTGGTCGCCACGAAGGCGGACGAACGGTCTGCGAACGGGTCCGGTGAGTCTGGGTCGGGTCGGGGGCGACGGGGACTCACCGTTGGGTGGGGGCGTTGGGTGTCGGTGAGTCTGGGTCGGGTCGGGGGCGACGAGGACTCACCGCTGGGGGCGGGGCGGGAGCCGGCCGGGCCGGGCGGTCAGCCCTCTTCGGAGGCACCGCCGATCACTTCGAACTCGGCCTGTTGCCCGAGCGATCGATGATCGTCGATGTCGCAGATCACGACGTACACACCGGGGGCGTCGAACGTGGCCACGACCGTGTCGGACGAGCCCGGAGCGATCCGCTCGGTGATGCCGAGTCGTCGACTCGCGTCGGTGAGCACCTCCATCTGGTGCTCCACCGCCCCCTCGTTGCGGACCCGGAACTCGACGGTGTCGCCGGCCTCGATCGTGATGCGCGCATCGGCGCGGAATGCGAAGTCCGTGGCCGCGATCTCGACCACCTGGGTCGGATCCCCGCCCGGTGCGCCGGCGTCGTCGGAACCGCAGGCCGACATGGAGATCGGTGACAGGAGAACCACACCGACGAGAGCGATGGCGCGGCGGGATGGCATGGGGAGAGCGTAGATCCGAGCATCGTGCAAGTAGGTTGCCGACGTGGCCGACGCGACCCGAAGCGAACCGACCCTCGTCGGCTGGCGGGAGTGGTTGGCCTTCCCGGAGTGGGGCATCCCGGCCGTCAAGGTCAAGATCGACTCGGGTGCACGGACATCGGCACTCCACGTCGACGACCTCGAGATCGTCGAGCGCGACGGCCGTCGCATCGCCACCTTCATCGTGCACCCCTGGCAGCGATCCGAGCGCGACGGCGTCGAGGTCAGCGTGCCGCTCGTCGACGAACGATCGGTGACGAGTTCGTCGGGGGAGACGACGACCCGGCCCGTGGTGATGGCCGTGATCGAACTCGACGGCCGGCCTCACGAGATCGAGCTGACACTCACCCGTCGTGACGACATGGGGTTCCGGATGTTGCTCGGACGCAAGGCGATGGAGGGTCGCTACCTCGTCGACCCGTCGCACTCGTATCTGACGGGCCGGCCCGACCTGGCGACCCGTCGCCGGAACAGGAGCAGCGCATGACCGGGTTCGAGTCCGTCCCACCGTCGCCGCCGATCTCGACGGGATCGGAGCTCGACGACACGCTCGTCGCCCCGCCCCCACCGTTGCGGCGGCGCCTGATCCGCCGGCCGTCATTCGCGATCGGGGACCTCGACGTGGCGGCGGGGAAATCGGCGATCGGCGAGATCCCGGTGTCACGCCTCGTCACCGGCAACCGGATGTCGATTCCGATCAACGTGTTGCACGGTCGCCACGAAGGACCGGTCGTGTGGCTCAGTGCGGCGGTCCACGGCGACGAGATCGGCGGGGTCGAGATCATCCGTCGGTCCCTCCAGGGACTCGATCCCAAGACGCTGGCGGGCACCGTCGTGGCGGTGCCGATCGTCAACGTGCACGGCTTCGTGAACGGCGACCGCTACCTCCCCGACCGGCGCGACCTCAACCGCTCCTTCCCGGGTTCCGCCAACGGCTCGCTCGCCGCCCGGATCGCCAACCTGTTCCTGACCGAGATCGTGAGCCGGTGCGATGTGGGGATCGACCTGCACACCGGATCGGATCACCGCACCAACCTGCCGCAGATCCGCGCCGACCTCGAGGATCCGCGCACTCGTGATCTGGCGATCTCGTTCGGCGCGCCGTTCATGATGCACGCCAAGCTCCGCGACGGTTCGATGCGCGCCGCCGCCACCGCGACCGGCGCGACCGTCCTGCTGTACGAGGGCGGCGAGGCGTGGCGGTTCGATCGGGCCGCCATCGAGGCGGGGGTGGTCGGCGTGGGTCGGGTGCTGGCCCGGCTCGGCATGGTCACGACGCTCGACGAACCGGTCGGGCTGGACGGCGCGACCGCAGTACCGCAGCCCGTCGAGAGCCGGTCCAGTGGCTGGGTCCGCGTGCGCCGCAGCGGGATCGCGGGAATCGACGTCGAACTGGGCCAACTCGTCGAGCGTGGCCAGATCGTCGCAACCGTTCGTGACTCCGTCGGTCGACGCCTCAGCCAGGCCCGAGCGAACCGGTCGGGCCTGGTGATCGGCCTCACGCGGCAGCCGCTCGTGAACCAGGGTGACGCGATCATCCACATCGCCGAACTGCTCGATCGGCCGGCCGCCACAGCAGCGCCCGCCGATCTGCCCATCCCCCCTCCCGTCGCCTCGCCGTCAGAAAGTCCAACACCATGAAACTCGCGATCCTCTCTCGCTCGCCCGGCGCCTACAGCACCTATCGACTGAAGGCCGCTGCCCTCGAACGCGGTCACGACTGCAAGGTGCTCAACACGCTGCGCTTCGCGATCGACCTGTCGGGCCACAACGAACCCGATCTCCAGTTCCGCGGCAAGCAACTGTCCGACTACGACGCCGTGCTCCCGCGCATCGGTGCGTCGATCAGCTACTTCGGCACCGCCGTCGTGCGCCAGTTCGAGCAGATGGACGTGTACACGCCGAACACGGCGAACGGCATCGCCAACTCGCGCGACAAGCTGCGGGCGACCCAGATCCTCAGCCGTCACGCGATCGGGATGCCCGCCACCTCGTTCGTGCGGGACAAGAAAGACGTGCTCGCCGCGATCGATCTGGTCGGGGGTGCACCGGTCGTGATCAAGTTGCTCGAGGGCACCCAGGGCATCGGGGTGATCCTCGCGCCGGACACCCGAGTCGCCGAGGGCATCATCGAGACGCTGCAGTCGACGAAGCAGAACGTGTTGATCCAGCAGTTCATCGCCGAGTCGAAGGGGCGCGACATCCGCGCGCTCGTGGTCGGCGATCGCGTGGTGGGGGCGATGCGCCGGACCGCGCAGGGAGACGAGTTCCGGTCGAACGTCCACCGCGGTGGATCGGTCGAGGGCGTCGAACTGAATGCCGAGTACGAGCGGACGGCCGTCCGCGCCGCTCAGATCATGGGGCTGAGGGTGGCGGGCGTCGACATGCTCGAAGGCAACGACGGACCCCTCGTCATGGAGGTCAACTCGTCGCCCGGGCTCGAAGGGATCGAACGGGCGACCGAACTGGACATCGCCGGGGCGATCATCGACTACATCGCGAACCAGGTGGCGTTCCCCGAGCTCGACGTGCGTCAGCGACTCTCGGTGAGTACCGGGTACGGCGTGGCCGAACTGCTCGTGCGCGAGGGCGCCGGTCTCGTCGGCACCACGATCGCCGACTCGGGTCTGCGCGAGCGAGACATCACCGTGCTCACCCTGCACCGCGACAATGTCGTGATCCCGAACCCGCGGACCTCTCGTGTGTTGGAGGCCAACGACCGGATGACCTGCTTCGGCAAGTTGGAGGAGATGCGCGAGATGATCCCGGCTCGTCGCAAACGTCGCCAGAAGGTGCGCAAGCTCCCCGACGACGCGCTCCCGGAGAACGCCCATCCCGACTCCTGACACGACGACCAGAGCGGCGTGCGCGGACACCCGGTCTGCGCCCGCGTGACCACTCGCTCGGCGAGCGCGGGTCAGCCGGCGAGGACGCAGTATCCGTCGATCTCGGTCAGCAGCAGCGACGTGGGGTGGGCGATCGGTGGCCGACCGAGGTCGCGGTGACGGACCTCGCCGATCCACTGCGCATGTTGGTACTCGTGGTTGACCACGGCGACGAGCAGCGTCCGTGCGATCGCGTCGAGTTGTGCGGGTGCGCCGACGTCGCCGTTCGCGATGTTCCCGATCCGGAAGCGAACCCGATCCGCCACGCCATCGCGGTACGCACCGAGCCGCTCGGGCGTCGGAAGTTCCCCACGGTCCGTCTCGGGGGTGGCACCGTCCATCAGCGCGTCGAGAGCGGGGTCGAGGCTCGGTTCGGCTGCGGTGAGGTTGCGGATCATGAAGTGGGCGACGGCGGCCTGATGGCCGAGGTGCCAGCCGATCGCGCTCGATTCGGCGTGCGGGCGCCACGCCACCTCCTCGGGAGTGAGATCGGCCCAGAGCGTCGCCGTGTGTGCGATCGCCCGTTCGTACTCGTCGAGCAATCGGGGGATGGTGGCGCTCGGAGTGTTGCTCATGATGGTGTTCCGATCGATCGGCGGTGATGGTGGTGATGGTGATGGTGATGGTGATGGTGATGGTGATGGTGATGGTGATGGTGATGGTGGTGATGGTCGATGGCGGTCGCTCGAGTCGACGACGTGACCCACCGCCCGTTCGGTCGCTGCGGCGTCCGTGAATGCGACTCCCGGTTCGCTGGTGACTGCGGGCGACCGTTCCCCGCACCCACGATCGCCGGGAGTCCGTTGCGCATGGGATGGGAATCTACGGATCGCCGGTGAGGGACCGTCGGCCGTCGCTTCCGTCTCCGCGGACGGCGTGCCTTGAACATCCACCACCGCTGCGTCGGCGTCTGTGAAACTGAGAGTCATATGAACGCCTACTCGCGCACGCTCACTCTGCCCGGTGCAGCGCGGCCGATGCGCGAACGCGGTGCGTCGGCGCTCGATCGCGTGTTCATCTCCTGGCCGGCACCCGATCCGGCCGCCCGGGTGCTCGACTCGTGGGGCGCGCCGACGGGTTTCCCGGTCGTGCGATCCGGACTCGCTCCGTGGGCGCCGCCGAATGCGATGATGCGCTTCGATCTCCCTCGTCCCGGTGCCTTCGTGCCCGTCGACGGGTCGATCCGGCGGGCCGACCTCGTCGAACCGCAACACGACGTGTCGATCCCCGACATCGCTGCGGCGTCCCTCGCAGCACTCGCTGCACCATCGCCGTCCGACAGCGGGTCCGCGCAGCTTCGTTCCCGTCAACCGCTGACCGCACCGGCGCTGGTCGAGCAGCCCCTCTTCGGGCGACCGGGTGCCGACCGACCGTCTGGCGGGCGGCCTCGTGCCGTACAACCGTGGCCCGCTCCGACGCTCGGGACGGCGCGGTCCTTCGACGCCCCGGCCCCGGTGCCGACTCCAGGTGATGCGGATCGGAGCGGCATCTCGCTGCGTCTGATCGCAGGCCTCGCCGCCGCAGCGGGCGCGGTCGCCGCCGGCGCTGCGGTGTTGATCTCGCTGTTCTGACCGACAGCCCGAGCGTGTCGGGCCGCGACGCGATGCGATCGTGCAGGGCCGGTGCGATGATGCGATCATGCGAACCGCCCGGATCCTCGCCTTCTCGCTCGTCGTGTCGTCCGCCGCCTGTTCGTCGGGCGGAAGCGACGACGCGTCACCGGTCGTGTCGCCCGTGAACAGCGACCCCGCGGCGACCGTCACGTCGTCACCCGACACCGCGACCGACACCTCGTCGCCCGAGACGTCGTCCTCGGAGACCACGTCGTCCGACACGCCGTCACCCGACACGTCGATCGCCCCAGCGTCGACCGACGCGAGCGGGAACGATGTCGCTTCCCCCGCCGAAGTCGACGGGGGAGGGACCGGAGACGAACCGCTCGTGATCGACGGTCCTGCTCAGGTGCGGATGTCGTGTGCATCGCTGCCGCAGGGTGTCTCGGAGTTCACCCTCGAGGGCGGTGGTGCCGTGCACGACGTGCGGATCTACGTCCCCGAGACGGTTTCCTCCGACCCGGCGCCCGTCGTCCTGAACTGGCACGGCCTCGGTTCGAGTGGCCCCGATCAGGCGGCCTTCTCCGGCTACGAGACGGTCGCCGAGGAAGAGGGCTTCGTGGTGGTCCATGCAACGGGCATCGACGGCGGCACCGGATCGAACTCGTGGGAACTCGCCCAGTTCGCCACCGACGATCGTGACGACCTGGCATTCGCCGACGCGCTGATCGACACCGTCGTCGCCGACTGGTGCGGCGACCCGGCCCGCATCTACTCCACCGGGATGTCCAACGGCGGGCTGTTCACCTCGGAACTCGTGTGCAACCGATCGGCGCGCATCGCAGCGGCAGCGTCGATCGCCGGCACCACGCATGCCCCGGGTTGCGACCCCGAGCGCGCCGTCCCGTACATCGCCTTCCACGGAACGGCCGACGACGTGGTCCCCTTCGACGCCGACGAACCGTCGGTCCTGCTGCCGCAGGCCGGTGTCGACGCGCTGATCGACGACACGACGCCGGGCGAGTTCGCCGAGTTCGCCGCCGACTTCGGGTGCGAGCCCGACCCGACGCCCGTCGAGGAGACCCCGGAGGTCGTCCGCTACGACTACGCCGGATGCGCCGACGACGTGGCGTTGGCGTTCTACGAGATCATCGGTGGCGGACACACCTGGCCCTCGTCGCCGCTGTCGGATGTGCTCGACGGTTTCGGCTACTTCACCCAGGACGTCGACGCGACCAGAGACGCGTGGGCGTTCATGTCCCAGTACTCGCTCTGACCTGCACGGCACCACATGGTGCCGTGCACCGGCGCGGCCTACGCTCGGAGCATGACGCGCGAGATCCTCGTCCTCAACGGGCCCAACCTGAACCTCCTCGGAACCCGTGAGCCCGAGACGTACGGCACCGACACCCTGGACGACATCGTCGAAGGCCTCAGCCGGCTCGCCGAGACACGCGGGTTCGAGGTCCGAGCCGTGCAGTCCAACGCCGAAGGCGAACTGGTCGATGCGCTGCACGCCGCGTCCGCCGACGGCGTGCTCGGCGTCGTGTTCAACCCGGGTGCCTACACCCACACCTCGATCGCGCTGCGCGATGCGATCACCGCGACGCGCCTGCCGGTGGTCGAGACGCACCTGTCGAACGTGCACGCACGCGAGGAGTTCCGCCACACGTCGATGCTCTCGGCGGTCTGCCTCGGTGTGGTCGTCGGCTTCGGCCCGACGAGCTACCGCTTGGCGCTCGACGCGCTCTTGACGTTCCTCGACTGACCGCGACCGGTCCGACCCGCGACGGTCACTCGCGCAACGAGGTCGTCGATCGCTGCCGGCGCGGGATTGGCTCGGGTTCCTCGCCGGTCGGCCTCGCTCGCGGGGTCGTCGCCCTCCGGGATCCGGATCTCGCAAGGTGACGCCAAGGTCATCGAGTCGGCCAGCATGTTGTGGAAGCGGTGGAGCGGTTCCTCGAACCGAGGTGCGAGTGGCCCCGCCGGCACGCTGCCACGAGCCAACCCGCGTTGCCCCCGTTCCACGATGTCGATGTCCTCGCCGTTCACCTCGAGCCAGAACTCACGGGTGGGCGCGAAGTCGTCGTCACCGAGACCGGTCGACCGCGGCGGCAGCAGCCAGGAGCAGGTCTCGACGGTGACACCGGCGGATCGGGGTGCCAGACGCATCACGAACGCGTGGTTCGGCAGCACCGACAGCAGCACGTTCGGGAAGATCGCCACGAACCGCCCACTGTGCATGTCGGAGTCGTCGAGGTCGTCGGCGGGAGGCATCCGGAGCCAGTCGTCGCGATCGTTGCCCGACACCGGGGTGGTGCTCTGACCGCAGTACATCCCGCGACCCTGGTAGCGGTAGTGGTCGTCGACCCGACTGACCTTCGAGAGTTCCGGATGCACCCACGTGAGGTGGTAGTACTCCTGGAAGTTCTCCGAGACGAGCTTCCAGTTCGCCGCGATGTCGACCTGCTCGGACGTGCGCTCCGTCCAGGCGTCGAGCCCGTAGCCGGCCATCCGGTCGGGGAGGTCGCTGAGCCAGTCGAGCAACGGTGCGGTGCCCTCGTGGAGACAGGCGAACAGCAGCGCGCCCCAGGTGTCGACGCGTACGCGCACCAGCCCGTGGTCGGCCTTGTCGAAGGAGTCACGGGGAAGGTCCTCGAAGTGCGGAGCGGCGACGAGGCGTCCGTCCGTCGCGTAGCCCCATCGGTGGTAGGGGCACCGGATGGTGTTCGCGATCTCACAGTCGGCGGCCGCCAGTTCCGTTCCACGATGACGACACGAGTTGAGGAAGCCGTACAACTCGCCGTCGTTCGAGCGGGTGATCAGGACGGAACGCTCGCCGACGTCGCGCACGAGCAACCGACCGGGACCTCGGACCTCGTCGGCGAGCCCCACGCAGACCCACGCCCGTGCGAAGACGGCCGCCTGCTCGTCGGCGAAGAAGTGTTCGTCGGCGTATGCGGCGGGCGAGAGTCCGGTCGCACCGGTCAGTCCGGCCCGGGTGCCGGCCCACCAGTCGTCGCGCGCCCACGGTCGGTGGTCGTTCGTCCCGATCGATGAACCCACCACGCCACTCATGATCGACGAATTCTCGCAGACCGGGGATGGTGCGTGGAACGGCGACACGCGTGGCGGGCCGCGGTTCGATCCGAGGGCGCTCTCAGCGATGCCACGGGTGGAGCGCGGCGTGCTCGACGCGGTCCGCCACCACCTGGAACTCCTCGAGACGTCGGGACCGGTAGCCGACGATGTGGAGGCGGGCGGCGGTCGGCGTGTCGAGTGAGTCGATCGCGGCCCGCAGCGCCGCATCGAGGGCGGCGCGGTGGTGCCCGAGCTCCCACGAGACCACGCACACCACCCCAGGGGTCGGCTCGGTGGTGCCGATCACCGACAGTCCCGCGGATGCCGGCTCGTGTTCCAGCGCGAGACGCCAGGAGTGGACGTCGATCGCAGCGAGGTCGGCTCGACCACCGGCCACGGCACGCACCGACTCGCGGTGCGCGCCGGTGAAGACCGGCTCGCCGAAGATCGGGCCGTCGTCGAGTCGGTCCCGCACGAAGTGCCCGAGACTCCAGTATCCCGACTGGGAATCGGTGCCGTTCGAGGCGATGGTGCACCCGTCGAACCGTTGGATCGACTCGTCGGCGACGGACGAGCCGACACCGTCGGGTCCGAGCCCGCTGCGGCGTTCGTCGTCGGTGCGTGCGATCAGCACCGAGTAGTACGTGCCGGGGTCGGTGTCGGGCAGGCCCGGTGGCGGTTCGTAGACGATCGTCCCCACCACCTCGGTCTCCCCGAGCCCGTCGCGGACGGGGTTGAGGGAACACACCTGTCCGAGGATCATCGTCGGGTCACCCCACAGGTCGACGAGTGAGTCGGTACGGGTCAGGCGGTCGGGCGCGAGCACGCCTCGTTCCCGTGCCGCGGCAGCGATCGTCGACCACAGGCGATCGACGTCGCTCTCGACCTCGGGCCAGTCGTACATCGGGAGACCGGCGACGAGGGGGACGCGGTCGTTCATCGGGGGTGCGTCACGCGGGGGACGTGGTGATCGGCTCGACCGAGACTCCCGAGGAACTCGACGTCGTGGTGATGCGGTGGGACTCGGTGATGGACATTCGGCGGCTCCCTCGGGGTGGGACCGGGGTCCCCGCCCGCTGCATCGTGAGTCTTCCAGACGAGCGAGCCGGTCCCTGCAGCGCGAATTCGCTCTCGACCTGGAACACTGAACCGATGGCGAGCGAACCTGGATCCAGCCCGACATTCGGTACTTCACGCGACGGTGACCACCCCGATCGAGACGACGAGTGGGAGGCGCTTCGCGGGCGCTTCATCGCACCTCCCGAGGACCGGCCACCGTCATCCGCCCGTGGCCAGCACCACCAGGCGCTGATCTCCTCCGACGTCGTGCGAACGATTGAGTTCTACCAGGGGCTCCTCGAGTTCCCGTTGACCGAACTGTTCGAGAATCGGGACTACGCAGGGTCGACCCACTTCTTCTTCGACATCGGCAACGGCAACGCACTCGCGTTCTTCGACTTCCCCGGCCTCGGCCTGGAGGAGTACGCCGAGGTGCTCGGTGGCCACCACCACCTGGCGATCTCGGTGGAACGGGCGAACTGGGAGCGGTTGAAGTCCAAGCTCGAGGCCGCCGGGGTCGACACGTACCTCGTCGACGACACGTCGCTCTACTTCGCAGGGCCCGACGGTGAGCGCATCGAGATCATCAGCGATCCGCTGGGTGAGATGTACGGCATGAAGGTCCTGTAGCGGTTTCGGACGGACCCTGCGCCCACGGCGTTCGCCCTACGGCCTCCCGGCGTGGGCCACGTCGACCCTCGTGCTCACGATCGAACCGGTGGCGGTGCCTGCGACGACGTCGGGGCTCGAGTCGTCGGCGAGGAGCACGAACAGCGTCCGTCCGTCGTCGCCTCCGAGCACGCAGGCGTAGGTGTTGTTCGGCGTGCCCATCCGGATGGTGGACGGGTCGCCGATGTCGCCGGACCCGATCACCCGCACGATCTGCTTGCCGACCGCGTCGGAGAACCACACGCCCTCGTCCTCGTCGAGAGTGCACCCGTCGGGAGCCGTGCCGTCCACCTCGGCCCAGACCCGCGGTTCGGTGAGCAGACCGTCGTGGTCGATGGTGAACGCCGTGTACTGACCACCGAAGGTCTCACCGACCATCAGCGTGCGTCCGCTGGGGGTGATCACGGCACCGTTCGGGAAGAGCAACTCGTGCGAGTCCGCGACCACACGGCCGTCGGGATACACGATCGCCATGGTGGTGGTCTTCACCGCATCGCCGGCTTCGAAGTCGAAACCGAAGTTGCCGACGTAGGCGATGCCGGTGGACGAGACGACCATGTCGTTGCAGTGGCCACCTGCCACCTCGGACAGGTCGGCGTGCTCGACCACGGTTCCGTCGGCTTCGCGACGCATCACCTTGCGGTCGAGCATCGAGACGAACACCAGACGTCCGTCGGGCAGCCAGCCGAGCCCGGACGGCCGACCGTCGTGTTCCAGTTCCACGTGGCGTGTGCCGGTGCCGTCGGCGTGGATCTCGACCGAGGAGATCGTCTGCTGGTAGAAGTCGCTGAACCACAGACGACCGTCGTGCCAGCGTGGGCCCTCACCGAAGTCGATCCCGTCGATCACGGTGGTCCACTCGACCTGCATCTGTGTTGCTTCGTTCATGTGGCGACCGTAGCCCGCCCCGCGTCGCGCCTCCCGGCTCGACCTGCCATCCACCCGTCGTGGTGATGGCGGACGGCGGCGCCGGACGTCACGTGAGCCAACGCGCGATGGCCTCGCCGATGTCGTCGGGGCTGTCCTCCTGGACGAAGTGCGTCCCGACCACCCGGACCTCCGTCTGGTTCGGCCAGTTGCGGCAGAACTCCCGCTGCCGACCGACGAGGATCGAACCCGGGTCGGCGTCGATGAACAGCTTCGGGATCTCGTTGCTGTTCATCCAGTCGGCGTACCCCCGGACGATCTCCACGACGTCGGCAGGTTCGCCCTCGATCGGGATCTGGCGCGGCCACGTGAGGGTGGGTCGACGATCCTCTCCCGCTGCGGCGAAGGGTTCACGGTAGACGGCCATCTCCTCGGCGGTGAGGCCGCTGATGATCGCATTCGGCAGGATCGCCTCGACGAACAGGTTCTTCTCCAGGCACAGTTCCTCGCCGGCCTCGGAACGCAGCCCCTGGAAGATGCCGCGGGCGTTGGGCGGCCAGTCGTCCCACGAGGGGATCGGCATGACGATCGCCTCCATGTACGCGATGCCGGCGACGCGGTCGGGGTGGCGGTGCGCCCAGTCGAACCCGAGCGCCGATCCCCAGTCGTGGATCACCAGCACGACCTCGTCGCCCAGTTCGAGGGAGTCGAGCAGTGCATCGAGCCACGCCCGATGTTCGACGAACGTGTAGCTGCCCGGTCCCGAGTCGTCGAGCTTGTCGGAGGCGCCCTGGCCGATCAGGTCGGGTGCGACGACGCGCCCGAGGTGCGCCACGTGCGGGATGATGTTGCGCCACAGGTACGACGACGTGGGATTGCCGTGGAGGAACACGATCGTGCGCTCGGATCCCTGACGCGGGCCGCTGTCGAAGTACGCCATCGACCTCGTGACCCCGTCGACCTCGATCGCAGCATGCTGTTTCGGTAGCGGTGCAGTCGTCCCCATCCCCGAACCCTCGCACGTCGGTGGTTGGACCTCGCAAGTCGACCGACGAATCGGGCCGGTAGCCGTCGTCCTCGCTCCCTGACGCCGGCGCCTGCGTCGCCTGGGTTCCGACCTCACGATTGCGGGAATGTCAGGCTGGGCTGACATCGCGGTCGGTCGCGTCAGGCCAACCTGACATCCCCCTCGATCGACCGCCGGAGCTCACCGGGTCGTCAGAACCAGAACAGGGACGTGGTCGCGGGAACAGGTGCGTGACGGCCCCGATCAGCGTGAGTCGTTGTTGGCCCGCCGGACGCGCACGGGCTTGTTGCGGATCTTGGCGCCTTCGAGGCTGCGCAGGATCTTGCCGGCCTGCTGTTCGGGAACCTGGACGAACGCCGACTTGTCGTTGATCTTGATCGCGCCGATCTCGCTGCCGCGCATGTTCGCCTCGTTGGCGATGGCACCGACGAGGTCGCCCGGGCGCAGCCCTGCCGACCGTCCGAGGTTGAACTGCAGGCTGACGAAGCCGGCCTCGACGCTGTGGCTTCCGTCGGGGTTGCGGGCGGCACGCTTCTCGTCGCCGCCGCGACCCTCGCGTTGTCCACCATCACGCTGACCACGGTGGCCCTGCTTCTCGAAGCGTCCTCCGCGGTCTCCGCGGTCGTCGCGTTCGTAGCGCTCGCGACGGTCGCCCCGGTCGTTGCGGCTCTTGCCGGAACCGGCGTTGACGTCGGGGATCTCCTCCTCCTTGGTCGTGCGACCGGCCGCTTCGTGTGCCATCCGCACGGCCGCGATTGCGACCTCCATCGGATCGTGGTCGGCGGTGAGACCCTCGACGATCGTGCGGTACAGGTCGGCGGACTCCTCGTCACCGATCTTCGCAGCGACCTCCTCACCGGTCTTCTTCATGCGTTGCACGGTGAGGTCGTTGACCGAGGGGACCTTCTCGATCTTGATCTCCTGGTTGGTGTATCGCGACAGGTTCTGGATCTTGCGGTGGTCCTTGGGTCCGCCGAGCGTGATCGCGATGCCTTCGCGTCCGGCGCGCCCCACGCGGCCGATGCGGTGCGTGTATGCCTCGGTGGTCTGGGGGATGTCGTAGTTGACGACGTGCGACAGATGGTCGACGTCGATGCCGCGCGCGGCCACGTCGGTGGCGATCAACAGCGTTGCGACCCCGCTCTTCAAGCGGCCCATGGCTCGATCGCGCTGGTCCTGGCTCATGCCGCCGTGCAGCGCTTCGGCGCGGTAGCCACGGCCGTTCATCGTGTCGGTCAACTCGTCGACGTCGCCCCGTGTGCGACAGAACACGATCGCTGCTTCCGGGTTCTCCATGTCGAGGATGCGGCCGAGAGCCATGGCGCGGTGCGAGCGATGAGAGAGGTAGGCGCGCTGGGTGACCTTGGGTGTGGTGCCCTCGGTGTCGCTGGCGCGCTTGATGCTGATGCGAACCGGATCGCTCAACTGCCGGTTGGCGATGGAGTCGATGCGGTTGGGCATGGTGGCCGAGAACAGCACGGTCTGGCGCTCCGGTGGAGCGGCGTCGAGGATCGCTTCGAGGTCCTCGGCGAAGCCCATGTCGAGCATCTCGTCGGCTTCGTCGAGCACGACCATGCCGCAGTTCGACAGGTCGAGCGATCCGCGCTTCAAGTGGTCGAGCACGCGTCCCGGGGTGCCGATCACGATGTCGACCCCCGCGTTGAGCAGGCTGAACTGCGGCCCGATGTTGGTGCCGCCGAACAACGCGGCCATGCGGACACGACCGGTGGCGCCGTACTCCTTGAACGCCTCGGCGACCTGGTTGGCGAGTTCGCGGGTCGGCACGAGCACCAGCCCGAACGGCAGCTTGGACTTCTTCGACGACACGACACGATCGAGCATCGGCAGCGCGAACGCCGCCGTCTTGCCCGTGCCGGTCGCGGCCTGGCCGAGAAGGTCGAAGCCGTCGAGGAGCGGCGGGATCGACTCGGCCTGGATCGGCGTCGGATGCTCGTAGCCGAGCTTCGTCAGCGACTCCAACAGGTCGTCGGACAACCCGAGGTCGGCGAACGTGAGTGGCCCGTCCTCCGGAATCTCGTCGTCGTCCCCGAGATCGTCGTCCCCGAGGTCGGCGTGGAGGCGCCCGCCTCCGTCGTCGACATCGTCGAGTGCGTCGCCATCGACCGGCGTGACGTGACCGCCCTCCGCGTCGTCGGCGGTCGTGTCCTCGACCGGCGCGTCATCGGTCGTGGTGCTCTCGAGCTCGACGTCGTCGACGAGAACGCCCGGGAGGCTCCCGTCGGTCCGAGCTTCGTGCTCGGCCAGGAGTCGGTCGATGGCGTCGAGCGGAGGCGCCTTCATCTCGACGGTGTCGTCGGCCTCGCCGTGCTGTTCGTGGTCGGGACCGTCCGTCGGGCCGCCGTACGCAGCACCCGCCGTGGGCGCAGGCAGGTCGCTCGCGGGCACGTCGTGCGCAGCGCGGACCTCCGGAGTCGCGAACTCGGGAGCGGTGCCGTGGTCGGCGTCGACGGCATCGAACAGCGTCTCGGCTCGGGGCTCCTCGGTGATGGACCCGTCGGGTACGACCGGTGACTCTGCGTGCGGGTCCCAGGACGTGGACGTGGAGGAATGGTCGGATGAGGTGTGCTCTGACATGGCTTCGATCCCTTTGGAGCGCAGTCGCCCCGTTTGATGCCCCGTGGTGTCGAAGCTCGTCCAGACTACGTGGCAGTTCGCCGCAACGTGGCGTGTCGTGTGGCCACTCGTGCGGGCGGGCCGCATCGTCGTTCGCCGGCGGGTGCCGGATCGCGGGACCCGGCCGGGTGCTACGCGCTCCGTCGTCGCGGCAGGTCGAGGAACAGGTCGAGGCGACCGGGGGTGATGTCGACGGGAGTCCAGCCCAACCGCGAGCCGAGCCGCGAGATCGGCCGGCTCCGGCGACTCGACGTCATGAACACACGCCCGAACTCGGCGTGTTCCGCGACCTGGATCACGTGGATCAGGAGCTTCGTCCCGTGGCCCTCCCCCCGGTGACCCGCCGCCACCGCCATCGAGATCTCGCCGTCGATCGACAGCGACGCCATCGCGACCAGCCCGTGTTCGGACATCACGCCGAAACGCGTCCGCGTGGGGTCCACGACTCGGCGCACCAGGGACGGGAACGGCTTGGGGTTCGCCGCGTCGACCCGGCCGAAGCGACGCGACTCGTTGCGGAGCTCGGTGACGAACGGGCCGACGAGGAAGAACAGGCTGGGATGATCGACGGCGACGATGTACGGCTCCATCGGTTCATCGTCGCGGCGCGACGTGTCGGAGATGTTTCGAGACGTCGAACGTCGCGTGGCGAAGCTCCGAGGACGCAGAGTCAGGCGTCGGCGAGGGCCGCCACCAGTGGGGCGTACTCGTCGAGCTTGGCCATCACCTCGTCGCGAGGACCCTGCGGGAGCCCGAGCACGGCGCGCGAGATGCCGGCCGCTGCCAGGTCGGTCAACGTGTCCTGCGACGGTGCTGCCCCGAACACTCCGCGCTCGACGGTCTCGGGGTCGCGATCGATCGCTTCGCACGCGTCGACGACGGTCTGCCACTTCTCGAGCGGGTGCCGTCCGCCGATGGGCATCCAGCCGTCACAGAACTCGGCGATGTGAGCTGCGGTCTTCGGCCCGGCGTTCCCGCCCATGATCACCGGCGGACCACCCTCCTGGGTCGGCTTGGGCCACGACCACGACGAGGAGAACTTCACGTGCTCACCGTCGAACGACGCCTCGTCCTGGGTCCACAGTTGCTTCATGGCGAGCACGTTCTCGCGCAGGACGTCTCGGCGCTCGCCGTACACGGCTCCGTGGTGGGCCATCTCCTCCTTGTTCCATCCGTAGCCGACGCCGAACAGGAATCGGCCGCCGGAGATGCGGTCGAGGCTCGCCACCTCCTTGGCGGTGTGGATCGGGTCGCGCTGTGCGACCAGGCAGATGCCGGTGGCCACCTTGATCTCGCTCGTGACGGCAGCGCAGGCGGCGAGCGACACGAACGGGTCGTGCGTGCGCCAGTAGAACTCGGGCAGCGGCGGCGCTCCCTCGTTGCCACCCCACGGCGTGACTCTGCTGGTCGGGATGTGGGAGTGCTCGGGGAACCAGAGCGACTCGAACCCTCGTGCCTCCGCCTCGCGGGCCAGTTCGACCGGGTCGATCGTCTGGTCGGTCGGGAAGATCATCACACCGATTCGCATGCATCGACCATAACCCGACCGGTCTCGGCCACGTCTGCCCGGCTCCGCCCACCGGAGGCGCACCCGCCAGGTGTCTGTGACAGCTCCCGTGTCGATTGGGCGTGTTGTCCCACTGTTCACCTGTTGGTGAGGAACATCGCCGGTCGGGGTGGTGTTCGATGGGTGCATGAACGTTGCTCCCGCATCGTCGACCACGACCTCGCACCCGGTGTCGACCCCGACCGGGAACTCGCAGGTCGCCTCCCACCGACTCGACCCCGATCGACTCGCTCGTCGGTTCGTCGAGGTCCGGGCACGCACCGAACGTCTGGCGGCCCCGTTGTCCGCCGAGGACCAGGTGGTGCAGTCGATGGCCGACACCAGTCCCACGAAGTGGCACCGTGCACACACGTCGTGGTTCTTCGCGGAGTTCGTGCTCGGCGCCGACGGCACCAGCGGCCGTCCCGGCGACCGACCGGAGTACCGATTCCTCTACAACAGCTACTACGACGCCGTCGGCGCTCGACACCCGCGGCCCAACCGCGGTCTGGTGACCCGCCCGTCGCTCGCCGAGGTCGGCGAGTACCGCCGTCACGTCGACGCGGCGATCGACGAACGGTTCCGGCGCGGGAATCTCGATCGGGCCGAACTCGCCGTCATCGAACTCGGAACCCATCACGAGGAACAGCACCAGGAGTTGCTGCTGATCGACATCAAGCACGCCTTGTCGATGAACCCCGCCGTCGGCCCGGCCTACGTGCAGCGCACGGACATCGCTGCTGCGGACCCCGGTCCGGCGTCGTTCGTCGAGTTCGACGGCGGCCTCGTGACGATCGGTCTCGTCGACGCCGGCAGCGTTCACGGCGACCGCTTCTCGTTCGACAACGAAGGCCCGGCACACGAGGTCCGCCTCTACGACTTCGCGCTCGCCGACCGCCTCGTCACGGCAGGCGAATGGTTGGACTTCATGGCCGACGGCGGATACGACCGACCCGAACTGTGGAAGTCCGACGGCTGGTACCGCGCCCAGTCCGAGGGGTGGACGGCGCCGCTGTACTGGCGTCGCAACCCCGACCAGATCGATTCCTGGTGGATCCACACGTTGACCGGGATGCGTGACGTCGACCGGCACGAGCCGGTCTGTCACGTGTCGCACTACGAAGCCGACGCCTTCGCCACGTGGGCCGACGCGCGCCTCCCGACCGAGTTCGAGTGGGAGCACGCAGCACGCACGCTGGGGCGTTCGTCGACGGTCGACGGCTTCCTCGACGAGCAGAACGACCACTTCACGTTCCACCCGACATCGGCCGGGCCCGTCACCGGCGGTCTGCGGCAACTGTTCGGTGCCGCGTGGGAGTGGACGTCGTCGGCATACCAGCCGTACCCGGGGTTCCGGCCCGTCGACGGTGCGATCGGCGAGTACAACGGCAAGTTCATGTCGGGCCAACAGGTGCTGCGCGGCGGCGGCGCACTCACCCCGCCCGGCCACGCTCGCTCGACCTACCGCAACTTCTTCCACCCACACACCCGCTGGCACCTGGGAGGCCTCCGCCTCGCCCGCGACTGACCGACCTCCGTGGTCGGATCGGATCCGACCACGGGCGCGCGGCTCGACACCTCGAAAGCAGAGACGATGGACGTGACCCGACAACTCGACGAGACCGCGCGCGAACTGCGTGACGCACTCACCCGCTTACCGCGGACCCTGCCGCCGCGGTGGCTGTACGACGACCGGGGGAGCGAGCTGTTCTCCCGGATCACCGGCGTCCCCGAGTACTACCAGACCGAGACCGAGCGACAGATCCTCGCCGACCACTCGGCGGCGATCGCCGAGATCACCGAGGCCACCACCGTGATCGAACTCGGCTCCGGCACGAGCGACAAGACACGGACGCTGCTCGACGCGTTCACCGCTCACGGCCTGATCGAGCGGTTCGTGCCGCTCGACGTGAGCGAGCAGACCGTGCTCGACGCGGGCGAGATGTTGTCGGAACGTCACCCCGACATCGAGATCTCCCCGGTCGTGGGCGACTTCACCCGCCATCTCCACCGCCTCGGCGAGGTGGCGTCGTCAGGACCCAAGCTCGTGATGTTCCTCGGTGGAACGATCGGCAACTTCTACGTCGAGGAGCGCCGTGCCTTCCTCGGTGCGCTCGGCGACGTGCTCGCACCCGGCGACTGGGTGCTGATCGGCCTCGACCAGATCAAGGCGGTCGACCGCCTGATCGCCGCCTACGACGACGACCAGGGGGTGACCGAGGCGTTCATCCGCAATGCGTTGACGAACATCAACGCCACCTACGACGGCAATCTCGACGTGGGCAACTTCGGCTACGTGCCGTTCTGGGACGGACGTCAGGAGCGCATCGACATGCGCCTGCGGGCCGAGGAACCGATGCACGCCCGCTTGGAGGGACTCGATCTCGACCTCGACCTCGGGGCGGGGGAGGAGATCCGGGTGGAGATCTCGTCGAAGTTCCGTCCAGAGCGGCTCGCAGCCGAACTCCACGAAGCGGGGTTCGACGCGTCCAGGGGCGTGTTCGCCGACGACGACGACGATTTCGCCCTGCTGCTGGCACAGCGTCGCTGACCCCGTCCGGTGTCGTCGTCACGCCTCCTCGTCGCGCGTCGGCGGGTTCCGACCGTCGCCGAGTTGGCACCGAAGGGGACACCTCCCCGTTTGGAATCGGTGGTCTCGGAGGAATGCTCACGTCTCCACCAGTGCCACGGGCACTCGACGAGCGAGGAGCTCTCATGATCCACAGGACCTCATCCACGAACTCGGCGATCCGCAAGTTCATCCCCCTCACGGTCGCAGCGACACTGACCGTCGCTGCGTGCGGGACGGGTTCCGACGAATCGTCGGCCGACAGCGAAGACACCTGTCGCACCGCCCAGCGGCTCGTCGACGACGCAGCGGATCTCGACGACGACGGAATCGACCGCCAGTTCGATCGGCTCGCCGACATCGACGGGATCGACGACCTGACCGACCTGGACGAGGTCGACGATCTGGTCCGTGACGCCGACGAGGACGCACTCGACGACGTGGTCGACCTCCTGAACGA
The DNA here is from genome assembly GCF_039969435.1 of Ilumatobacter sp. Classification (GTDB taxonomy): domain Bacteria; phylum Actinomycetota; class Acidimicrobiia; order Acidimicrobiales; family Ilumatobacteraceae; genus Ilumatobacter_A. The sequence goes on along the minus strand of NZ_JBDVNU010000034.1, from coordinate 14,129 downwards.
CGACCTCGACTGCGACCTCGACATCCCGACACTGGCGTCGGTGGAGACCGTGCCGGACACCGAGCCCACCGTGTCCACCGAGACGGTCCCTCCCGCGCCGTCCGCGCCGTCGACCCCTGCGACCACCGAGGAACCCGTCGACACGGAGCCGGCCACGACCGAACCGGAGGCGACCACGCCCGAGGACTCCGCACCGGAGCCGCCCGAAACGGCCGAGCCCGGCGCCGCGGGGACGGTCGAGATCGGTGCGACGGGTCCGGGGCTCGACATCCCCGACCTCATCACCTCGGCACCCGACGCGGTGGCCGAGTCCGGGATCACGCAGATCCCGGTTCCGGCCGGAGACGTCGGCGTGCTCGAGTACGACGTGCGCTACGACGTGGACACGTTCGCCGACGCCCCGGAGTACTCGGCGAGCGAGTCCTTCACCTTCGTCGCCGCGACCCCGATGGCGATCGACGACGTGCGGATCGCGTTCGTCGACGCGATCAGTGCGAACGGCGACTACGACGTGACCGACTCGACCTCGACCCAGGACACGACCTCGACGACCTCGACCTCGCTCGACCCGGTCGACTTCGGGGAAGCACCGCAATTCGACGTGTTCGTCACGTCGGACACCGAGGTGCCCGGCGTGGTCCTGATCGAGATCGATCTCTTCGAGAGCCGCGACGGGGAACTCCCCGCCTACATCGCTCCGGCCGAGGAGAACTTCGCGACGGCTCAGGACATCGGTGAGACGGCGGGTTGGACGGTCCGTGGCTGGCGCTGGGCTCCCGGCGTGAACCAGTTCAGCGGCGATGCGTTCACCTCCGGCGGCATCGACTGGACGGCCGGAACGGGAACGGCCGCCGACGTGGCCGCGATCTCGGCGGAGCTGCTGCCTCAGCTGCCCGCCCCCGACTTCGAGGACGTGACGGCGGAGGACGAGTTCTACACGTTCGAGGACGGGAGCTCGTGGAGCATCCGCTTCTCCGATGCCTTCGAAGGTGAGGAGCTGCGGGTGGGATACGACGTCACCCTGTGACCCGTTCGTGACCCGACCGGTCGACGACCGAACCGATCCCCCGGTGCCGATCAGGCGCCGGGGGATCGTCGCGTTCGCCGGCGTACGGCACGCAGGGACGCGGCGACCTGGCTCGTCGGGACGTCAGTCCCGGAAGTTCTGGAACTGCAGCGGGATCCCGATGTCGGATTCGGCCTTGAGCATCGTGATCACCTCCTGCAGCGTGTCGCGCTTCTTGGCGTTGACCCGGATCGAGTCGCCCTGGAGCTGGCTCGTCGCTCCCTTGGGGCCCTTCTCCTTGATCGTACGGTTGATCAACTTCGCCTTCTCCGACGAGATGCCCACGGCGATCGTCATCACCTGACGCACCGTTGCCTGGCTCGCCTCCTGCACGTCGCCGTAGTCGACACCGCGCAGTGACACGCCCCGCTTCACCAGCTTCTCCTCGACCACGATGCGCAGGGCGTCGAGGCGGTCGGTGCTGGCGGTGTGCATCGTGATCACCAGATCCTTCAACTCGATCGAGGAGTTGGTGTTCTTGAAGTCGAAGCGCTGGGCGACCTCCCGCTGGGCCTGGTCGACCGCATTCCTGACTTCCTGCTCGTCCACTTCGGACACGACGTCGAAACTCGGCATGACCGAAACGGTAGCGGGCGTCGGCCGGGGTGCCGAGACGCGTGTTGCGGCGATGGCCGTGAGCGATACGCTCTGGGTGCCCTGTTCGACAGACCACTGCGAGTCTCGAGTCGAACGTCTGACGAACGGGGACCAAATGGGTCGGTGTCCGAGCGGCCAAAGGAAGCAGATTGTAACTCTGCCGGCGTATGCCTTCGAAGGTTCAAATCCTTCTCGGCCCACAACAGGAGACGATGGCGTGGCGAACAGCGTTCGACCGCCGTCGAGCATCGAGAGCCCGTCGACTCAGGTCGACGGGCTCTCGTCGTCTCGTCCGGAGTTGCTTCGAGCGGTCGCCCGTTGCTCCTTCGCACACGGTGTGTGTCGGCAGGCCTGACGGTCCGTGTGCCGCGGCACACCACCCGTTTGGTAGATCTGTCACGATGTTCGGTACGACGCCAGGCCACTTGCGCTCCGCGCCGACGCCCCCGAGCATCGGTGCCCGGCCATGAGCGCTCCGACCGTGTCGTTCGACGCCGTGCTGGTCACGAGCCCTGCGAAGGGCGGCTGGACCTACGTGGTCACCGACTGGACCGCCGAACACTTCGGGACTCGTGGCCTCGTCAAGGTTCGCGGAACGGTCGACGGGCACGCCTTCGAGAGTGCGCTCATGGCGCTCGGCGACGGCACACACAAGCTCCCGGTGTCGGCAGCGACGAGAGCGGCGATCGGCAAGCAGACCGGCGACACCGTCACCGTCACACTCGGCGAGCGGATCGGATGAGTTCGCCCCGCCGCACGCCCGGCTCCGATTCGTCGGCGGCGGATGCAGCGGCGATCGCGGCGTACGTCGACGCTCTGGAGGAACGCCTTCTCCCGAGGATCTCGTCCGACGACTCGTCGACGCACTGGTGGTCGTCCGAGAGGCCGAGTACCGGTGACATCACACCGGTGACAGGCGATCAGTATCCGGCGATCTCCACGAGTTGATCGAGGAGGATGCGCATCACGTCGACCTGCAGCCGGTCGACGTTGTCGAAGTGGATGCCGTCGCTGCGCAGCGTGGAACTGACCGAACAGTCGTTGTCCGGGCACAACCATCGTGCGTAGTCGAACGTGGGGAGTTCGATGCCGGCGACCGCCCGGTTGAGGCAGTCGGTCACCCCGTCCTGCTCGCTGGGGTCGAGCTGCGGTGGGGCGACGGTCGAGATCACCACCGGGAAGTCTCGGTCGATGCGGGTCGCGAGCTGCTCCAGATCGCGAGCCCACCGTTGGTCGAAGCCGGGCTCGCACGGCTGCACGATGCTCCCGTCGTCGAGGCGTCGCCCGCCACCACCCGGCCAGCCGAACAGGACGTAGACCACGTCGGGCGCGAACGCCGCCAGGTCGTCGGCGAACCGGTCGTCGCCCCGGCACTGATCGGGCGCTCGCAGCGTGGATCCGTCGGACAACCACCACTCGCCCTCCTGGATCACGGGGCAGGCGATCTGGGCGAGGTTCAGGATCTCGACGGATCGGGTGTCGTCGAGGTCGAGTCGCTGGCTCCGCTGGTCCGCCGACGACAGCGACAACGCCACGGAGTCGCCGACGATCGCGACGCGGAGTGGATCGTCGGTCGGCCACGGAATCGTTGCGATCGGTGTCGGCGTCGGTGCGACGACCGCCTCCTCGGCGCCCAGCGGCTCGGGCGTCGGTCGTTGCGTGTCCGATGGGCCGGTGGTGGGGAGCGGGGCCGTCGGTGCGTCGCCCGGTCCTGACCCGGTGTCCGACGACGCATCCACGACGTCGACCGGGACGGACGGCGGCGTGGGGCGGGGCGGGGCGGAGACCGGAGCGCCCACTCGTGATGATGCAGCGAGCGGTGGCGCTTCGGGAACCGCGTAGTCGACGGTGTCCTGACGACGTCGTGAGAGATCGGCTCCTGCCACGGCGACACCGAGCAACAGCGTGAGTGAGCAGGCATACGCGGCACCGGTGCGCCACGACGCGAGGCGGGGGAGAGGAGCCCGTCGCTCGACGAGCATCCAGGACAGGACGGTGAGGAGTGCGGTCGTCGACACCCACAGCGAACCGAGGAGCGGCCCGGAGAGGCCGGTGCGTTCGGAGGAGAACACGACGATCACGGGCCAGTGCCAGAGGTAGACCCCGTACGACACCTTGCCGATCGCCACGAGTGGGCGGCTCGACATGACTCGGACGAAGGCGGTGCCGTCCACGCATCCGGCGATCAACGCCACGGAGAGGAGGGCGACGAGCAGGAAACCCGGCCCGTACAGCCAGCGTTGCGAGCCGTCGAGGATCGTGGCGAACACGACGAATGCGGCCACGCCGAGACCGGCCGACACGTCGCGGATGCGCCCCGGAACCCGTGCGATGCGAGCCACGACGCCGCGGATCGAGCCCACCGCTGCGCCGACTGCGAGTGCGACCGCGCGGGTGTCGGTCCCGTAGTAGAGCCGCCCGATACCGGCGCCCCGCGACCGGAGCCACATCGCCGACGCGAACGATGTGGCGGCGACCAGCACGGCGAGTGCGCCGACCAGGTGACGGGTGGTGCATCGCGTCGGTGCCCGGCGCGACGAGACGAGTGCGAGGCCGGCGATCACCAGCGGCCACACGATGTAGAACTGCTCCTCCACCGCCAGCGACCACGCATGCTCCAGGAGGGGCGGCGAATCGTAGGTGGCGAAGTAGTCGCGGTCTTCTCCGACCTGGAACCAGTTGGCGAAGTACAGCAGCGTGCTGATCACATCGCCGGGCATCCGTTCGAGCACCCGTCCACCCTGCGCGAAGGAGTACGCAGCCACCGCCGCGGTCAGAGCGGCGAGTGCCGGATACAGGCGGCGCACTCGACGGGCCCAGAAGCGACCGAGCGCGAGACGACCGGTGGTGTCGACCTCGGCGAGGGCGATCGAGGTGATCAGGAACCCGGAGACGACGAAGAACACGTCGACACCGATGAAACCACCGTCGACCACACCTGCGTGGAAGAGGAACACCGCGCCGACCGCGACGGCGCGCAGTCCGTCCAGACCGGGCAGATAGGGGAGGCGATCAGCGGGTCGGCGACCGTCCGACGGATCGCCGTCGGTGGCGGCCCTCCGGTCGGCGACCTCGACAGGAACTCCTGCTCGACCCCGCACGAACCGAGCCTATCGAGCCGTCCGCACCCGGTGGTCTCGCCCCACTGCGGTGCTGCGACCACGGACCCGGCCGCGCCGGGGGGTCAGTGCCGCTTGACGCCGCCGTACTTCATGCGGGTGTCGGACATCGACGCCGGCCGTGCGTCGTCGTCGGCGATCGCCGCGGCGACGACCTCGCCGACGAAGAGCGTGTGCGTGCCGAGGTCGAGCGTGTGGCGGACCTCGCAGTCCATCCACGCGATGGCCTCGTCGAAGATCGGAGCGCCGGTGACCGATGTCGACACTGCTCGACCATTGAGCGTGTCGCCGTCGTCGACAGCGGGTTTGGAGAACTTCACGAACACCCGGGTGTTCTCCGCATCCCACAGGTTGACGGAGAACGAACCACCCTGCGAGATCAGGCGATGGGTGACGGCATCGTTGTCCACGCCGACGCCGATCAGCACCGGCTCCATCGACAGCTGCGTGATCCAACTGGTGGTCATCCCGTTGCGAACGCCGTCGTGTGCCGAGCCGACCAGTGCGAGAGCATTCGGGATCTTCCACGTGACCCGGTTGAGGAGTTCGTCGTCCGGCGACGCGTCGTCCTGCGTCTCGGGAGTCGATCCGTCGGAGGGCGAAGCGTCGTTCGTCATGTGGTCGACCCTACGGGTGCCCGGTGTCCGCGTGCATTCCCTCGTCGTCGGGACCGGTCGGATCGGACCGCGGATCGGGGTCGGCGCGAACGGAGGTGCGGACGATCGGTGTCGCGAGGGAGACGAGCAGTTCGGTCGCCTGGCGCGTGAACGACGGTGCACGCATCTCGCCGGACGTGATCACGGCGGCCGTCGCGAGGGTCTCGGCGCGGGCCGTGTCGCCGAGCGTACGGGCGACCCGGGCGCGGGTGAGATCGATCGGACCGAACGTGCACGACCCGCACCAGGACCAGGTTCCGGCGAGTTCGTCGAGCGCTGCGTCCGCGACCGCCAGCGCCGTCGGATCTCCCGTGGCGGCGGCCGCCTCCCCGATCGCGACGAGGCCCGCCGAGTAGACGGGGTCGCGGACCAGGGCCACGACCCCGGCGCCCGTGACGTGTGCGAGCGCTGCGACCGCCTCGTCGTGCTCGCCGGCAGCCGCGGCGGCTGCGGCGTGGGCGGCGTGCCACGCACCGATGCCCGGTTGGTCCGTCGCGAGCGTACGCAGCGAGTCGAGCAGGTCGCCGACGGACCCGTCGAGCATCGATGCGACGAGGTGATGTGCGCCGAACACCGCGGCGACGCGGTCGGCATCGACCGGCCCGGCGAAGACCAGGGACTCGTCGACCTCGCGACGAGCTCCGTCCAGATCTCCGTCGAGGATCGCGACGTTCGAGCGGATGTAGTGCATCTCCCACTCGCGACTCTGCTCGTGGAGTCGCGCGGCCACGTCGTGCAACTCCGACACCGTGCCCCGGTAGGCGGGATCGCTCCGCATCACCTCGCACGAGTACCTGATCTGGAGGCCCTCCCACCGGAGGTCGGCCCGACCCAGTCCGTCGGCGAGTCGGAGCAGTCGGTCGGCGTGGTTCGCACGTACCTGCAGGTCGCGGTGGAGGGGAACGGCCATGTAGGCCAAGGGCAGCACCTCGGCGGCGACCGTCGGGTCACCGCTCGCGTCTGCGTCGCGGACGGAGTCGTCGAAGCGCGTCCGGAGCAGGTCGGGGTCCCCGGCGAGACTGAGCACCATCGCCGCCGCGGCGCCGACCCGGGCTCGGTCCCCGGGATCTGCGAGGCGATCGAGCAGTTCGTCGACGACGCGCATTCGTCGTGTGTCGACCGGGCCGACGCCGCCTGCCGCACCCAGGCGGCACCACTCGAGCGTGGACCGCGCTGCCAGCTCGTCGTCACCGATGTCGGATGCGACGGCGACCACATCGGCGAGGAGGGCATCGCCGGCGGCGTCGCCCGCAGCGAGGAGTGCCCGGCCCGCCTCGATCGCCAACCGGCACCACGACGCCGATCGGCCCTCGGTGCGTGCGATCGGGTCGAGAACGCGACCGATGATCGCTGCTGCGACGTCGTACTCGCCGTGCTCGACGTAGGCACCGGCCGCAGCGAGCGTCCGGGCGACGGTGCGCTCGTCACCGGCTCCGAACGCCCGGGTCGACCAGCGAGACCGCAGGTCCTCGCGGCGGGCGTGGTCGAGCGCCGGGAGTTCGAGCGCACACAGGCCGCGGGCGATTTCGGCGCGGTCCGCCTCGCTCGCCGGCGCGAGGGCTGCGTCTGCGACGTCGCTGCTCGCCAGGTCGATCGTCCTGCTCGTCGCGTCGACGCGGACGAACCCGGCGCGCGCGGCCTCGAGGGCCAGCGCACGCGCCGCCGGGATCGCCGCGTCGAGGTCGTCGATCGGCACCGGCTCACCGAGGGTGGCGAGAGCGGCGAGAAGTCGGTGGACGCCGGGAGACGCGGTCTCCAGGCCGAGCGTCCCGGGAGCCGTGTCGGAGTGTCGGATCGACACCCGACCTTCGGATGCGCCGTGACCGACCGCCGCGGACACGGCCTCCGGGTCGGCGTCGCCGGTGACGACCCACCCGACGGGCGTCTGGTCGAGCCGTGCTGCGATGCGTCGCAGGAGGAGTGACAGGTCGGCTCCGGGGTCGCAGATGTCGACCACGGCGACCAACGGGCGCCCACCCAGCAGCGACGTCGTGATCGACGGACTCCCGAGGTCGTCGACACGGAGCCGGGCCGAGGCCGTCGAGAAGCCGCTGGCGCGCGCGTCGTCGACCACCCGAGCGAGCAGTGCCCGTCGATGCGCGTCATCGGGTCCGCGGAGTACGACGACGAAACGCTCGTGGGCCTCCCACGCCGTGCGGACGTCCGATGCCCGCCGGGCGATCCCCGCATCGCGATGTTCGAGCAACGCCCCGCGCGGCGAGCCGTACGCGTCGCGGACGAGAACGTCGACGTTGTCGACGCGGTCGCGCAACATTCCGTCGAGATCGACCAGTCGGCGACCGACGCCCAGACCGACCTCGCTCATCGCCGAGCGTGCTCGGGCGAGGACCGCGGTCCCGGCTCCGATTCCCCCGCGCTTCACTTCGGCGACGGCGAGCAACCACCATGCTCGTTCGTCGCATCCGTCGCCGCCGACTCGTGCCTCCAGGGAGGCGATGAGCGCGTCGACGTCCGTGGTCTGGAGCAGGTTCGCCAGGTCGTGCGCCTCGGGAGGGGAGTGTCGACGCCGGAACTCGATCCGTGCCCGCCGGAGATCCGAGACGTCGGCGAGTTCGATCAGGAGCCCCGTACCGCTCGCGTCGGCGTCGGCGTCGTCGCCACCGCTCGCCGGGTCGGCGATGGGGCGCTCGACGTGGAGGCTGACACCGGCTCCGAACGAGTACCCGGCCGGCGTGGTGGCCACGAGTCCGGGAACCGTCGTGCGGAGTCGCGCCAGGTGGTTGTGGATCGACTGCTTCGCCGTGGCCGGTGCCTCGTCGGGCCACACGAGTGAGATCAACTGGTTCAGCGAGATCGGTTCCGGGTGGCGCAGCGCCAGCCCCGCAACGACGACCCGCTCCTTCGGCCGCAGCGCCGCCGGGTGCCCGTCGACGATGACGGCGATGGGGTGCCCGGCCACCACGCGGATGCCGATGGTCATCGGGTCGCCGCCAGGACTCCTGCGAGTCGACCCGCGTAGGCCGGAGCGCCGACGAGCGCCGTCGAACGCAGGCCCCGGATCGCCGCGTCGCGAGCCCGATCGAGGTCGCCGGTCGTCGCGTGCAGCCGCGCCAGCGTGAGGTCGACGGGACCGATGCACCCGACGTTGAACCATCCCCACCGACCTGCGAAGGGCGAGAGGTGGCCGATCATGGCGTGCACGCGATCGAGGTCGCCGAGGCGGACCACCCCTTCGCCGACGAGGACGAGTCCGCCGAGCATCGTGAAACTCTCGGGGATCCGATGGATGTCGTTCGCGAACACCTCGTCGAAGGCCCCTCGGGCTTCGTCGGGGTGCTCGAGGGCACCCGTGACGACCCGTACGGCCTTCCAGATCATCATCTCCGGCTGGCGTTCGATCAAGTCGATCACGAGGGGGTCCAGTTCGGCCATCCGATCCTCCAGCAGTCGGATGGCGAACATGTGCCCGCCGTAGCTGGAGGCGATCAGCTGCCTGCTCGCCGTGACGTCGTCGCCCAGCAGCATGCTCGCGTGACGCTCGGCCTCGATCACGTCGCCGTCGAGGAGCGACACGGTGGCGCGGAAGTTGAAGAGGGTCCAGTTCCGGCTGCGCTGTCCGAGCCGGGCGGCCAATTCCTCGATGGCGGCCATCGGGATCCTGGGGTCGGCGTCGCCGGCCGACATCGCGTTGGCGAAGTCGAGGCGGTGTGCCGCGTACACGAGATCGTCACGGCCGAGATCTGCGCCGAGTCGATGCAGCTCGGCGGCGATCCGCCGTCGCTCCCCGACGTCGTCGGGTCGACTGAGCGGCGTGTACGCCGTCGCGAGCACCTCGGCGCGCACGGCCGGGTCCCCACAGGCGCGTGACAGGTCCTCCGACTCGAGATACAGCCGCCGCGAGGTCGCCGGATCGTCGGCGATCGATGCAGCAGTCGCCCCGGCCCGGCACACGAGTGCACGCAGTGTCGGCTCGGTGACGTGCTCGTGGGCGTGAGCGAACAGCGTGGCGGTCGTCGCCTCGATCCGCCCGACACCGGTGGTCTGGTTGAGGTTGCACAGGCGGGTGGCGGCGCGTGCGACGGTGTCGTGCTCGCCGAGTTCCATGGCGCGCAGGCCGCCTGCAGTGAGCAGGTCCGGAGCCTCCGGGTCGCCTGCGTCGACGGCGGCGGTGCCGGCGAGCACGGTCATCTCCGCCCATCGGGCCGATCGGCCCTCGAGGTCCTCGACGAGTCGGACGGCGAGACGGGCGAGGCTCAGCGCCTCCTCCGACCGCAGTCCACGAAAGGCCGATTCGGCCTGGGTCATCGTTGCAGCGATGGCGCGTTCCGGGTCGCGACTCGACGCCGAGCGCGCGAAGCGGGCGATGTCGGCGAGGTGCTCGTCATCGTCGGCCGACAGCCCACCGGTCGACGCTCCGATCGTCATCGTGACCCGCTGCGCCATCGCCACCTGCTCGTCGGGGCTGATCAGATCCAGGAACGACTGGCGGAACCGCTGGTGGACGAACCGCCACCGTTCCCCCTTCCACCGGTCCGGGTCGACCGCCTCGATCAGACCGTGCGCCTGTCCGAGCGCCATCATCGGCGAGGCGTTGTCGGCGAGTTCGAGCAGATGGGACCTGCGGAACTCGTCGCCGAGGACCGCCGCGACGATCAAGGCGTCGCGCAGCATCGGAGGGAGCGAGTCGACCCGGAGTCCGGAGTGGCCGGTCACGAGTGAGGCGACGTCGGGCTCGACGAACGGTGTCACTGCCGGATCGTCGGGGAGTCGCCGCAGGACGTCGATCGTCAGCTCACGAACGAAGAGTGCATTGCCGTCGGCGCGCCCGTCGATCCATCGTCCTGCGCCGTTCGACCAGGGCCCGGGTGGGACGAAGGAGTGGAGATACGCGTCGATGGCCGGGCGCTCCCAGCGGGGCAACTCCACCACGTGCCCTGCGTCCACCGACGGACCTCGGTCGGTGGGTCGGCCCTCCGGGCGGGTGGCGAACAGGATCGACACCCGCCCCGACGTGTCCTCCACGGCCCGTGACAGTCGCCGGAGTTGCACCACCGTCTCGGGAGTCGCGTGGTGGACGTCGTCGACCACGAGCAGCACTCTGCGGTTGCCGGGAGCCGTCACGGAGGCGAGCACCGCTGCTGCGAAGTCACCGCCGGCCTCGCCGTCCTGGCGACGCAGGGCGGTCGCGGCGTGCCGTTCGCGCCGTTGCGTGTCGAGGTCGATCAGCGGGGCGAGCGGGTCGATCTCGATCGGAGAACACGTGGTGACGAAGCAGTTCCACCCGAGTGGTGCGAGGCGCTGCGTGATCAGAGCGAGCGCACTCGACTTGCCGCCTCCGGCGGGGGCCACGAGCGACAGGGACGGCGACGATCCCGCGTCGATGGCGTGCGCCACCTCGCCGATCACGCCCGTGGGGTCGATGATGCCGACGGGGGCGACGGTCGACGACGGACCCGGTCCGGCCGCCGGCTCCGCTCCGAGCGATCGGGGGTCTGCTGCGGCCGGGCTGTCGAGGAACACGTCGTCGTCGGCGATCGCCCGTTCCAGCAGGTCCAATGCCTTGGTTCCCGCCACGCCGAGGTGGACGGGTCCTCGACGGCACTCGCGCAACGTGTCGAGTGCTCGTCGTCGGCGACCGAGACGGGCTGCGACGAGCGCGACCCACCACCAGCGGACGAGGCGCTGGGGTGCCGCCTCGAGCAGATGCTCGACGTCGGCGAGCAGGTCGTCGTCGGCGCCCGCTCGGACGCGGTCACGCAGATCGTCCTCGGCTCGTCGCAGCGCCGTCACGCGATCGCGCGCCCGGGCGATCGTCACCGCCGGCTGATCCGCCAGGTCGAGGTAGCTGAGCGGGCCGCCGCTGCACGTGATCTCGATGCCGTCGTGGAAGCGATATCCCTGCTCGGCGGTGTCGATCAGGTCGGGCGTGCTCACGCGGATCCGCGAGACGTGGTTGTGGACCGACTTGATCGCCGTGTTCGGCAACTCGTCACCCCAGATCAGCGGTGCGAGCGATGCCGCCGTGGCCGGGGCCGGGTGGTGCAGCGCGAGTGCCGCGACGATCGACCGCTCCTTCGCGCGGAGCGACGCGATGCCATCGGGCCCGATCACCGCCGTCGGCCCGGAGACGTCGACCCTCCAGTCACTCACCCCGGTGATTCACCCGTTCCATCCGGCGGTTCCTCGGCCCGACCCGCAGCTCGTCGATCCTCCGCATGCTCATCGCGCAGCCTCCTCGCAGTCGCCGTCATCAGGGGTGGCGCTCGACGCGAAACGTGAGGTCGCCCGCGAACTCGTCGTCGATGTCGACCTGGAGGTCGTACTGTCCTGGCGCCGGGAAGCTGACCGCGTGCAGCGGGATGACGAACGGAACCTGACGACCCTCGCCCGGCTGCAGGCCGGGAGGCTGTGGCTGCTCGTGCAACGCCACGTTGACCGTGGCCACGAGGGTCGCCGTGTCGGCGGCCTTCACCTTCATCACCATCGTGTGCGCGTCGACGGCCTCGTCGGGAGGCAGGTGGACCATGGCGGCGACGTGGCATCCGAACGCGGCCGGGAACGATCCGGTCGCCAACCGGGTGAGGCCGCCCGACTGGACGAACAGCAGACCTTCACGGACCTGTGCGAAATCGCAGAGGATCAGTGCATCGAGTCGTGCCGCCACGACCCCGACGCTAACCCACCCCGCCGCCGTCGGTCCTCGCAGTCCGCCCCTCGGGTCGCACTACGCACACGATGCAACGGCCGTGCGCGAAGCCCGGGTGCGCATCCGGTGTGGGTGTACCGTTCCGGCGGGACGCATCGGGCGCCCCACTCGAGAGATCGGCCGGCCCGTGATGTCCTCCTCCCGCTCGGTGCGCATCGCCGCACTCGCCTCGTCGGTGCTGCTCGCACTGTCCGCCTGCTCCGGATCGGACGACGCCGACGCGCCGTCCGACGACCCACCCGTGACCGCCCAGGTCGACGGGTCGCCCGACGCCACGGTTCCGGCCGACGGCGGAACCTCCGTGGCGGTCGAGACACCGGACGACGCTCCCGACGACGAGGCGGATCCGTCCGATGACGCGTGCGCAGGCCTGTCGGCGGCCGATGTCGCCGCAGCGTCGGGAGTCGCGGGTATCGCTGACGTCGACGACATCAGCGTCGACGTCGACGTCACCTGTCTCTTCTCGGTCCCCGCTGCCACCGACGCCATCTCGATCGGTTCGCAGTCCGTGGGCGACTTCCTCGGCGGTGAACTCGCCGATGCGACTCCCGCCGACGCACTCGCCACCCTGGCGTCCACCCGGGAACTCGTCCTCACCGAGGTGACCTCGTCGGAGCAGGTCGACGTCGGTGGGGTCACGGCGCTCGTGATCGTGGGGTCCTCGCCCACCGGTGGCAGCGTCGGATACGCAGCCGCGATCGTCGACGGGTCGCTCGTCGAGGTCGATGCGTCGGGCGCCGGCATCGCGCCCGATCCCGCTTCCTTGGCGACCGTCGTCATTGACGTCCTCGACCTCGCGCTCGCCGCGCGCTGACCGGAACCACGACGACCACGCCGGTCGACGACCGTCGGCGTGGACATCGGTGTTCGGCGGTTCTCCTGCGTCAGAGCATGAGTTGCATGACGGCCATGTCGAGCCAGCGACCGAACTTGCGCCCGACCTGTCGTTCCACGCCGATCAGTTCGAACCCGCACGCCCGGTGCAGAGCGCGTGACGCCTCGCCGCTCGCCTCGATCCGCGCGATCATCGAGTGGAACCCCGACCCGCGGGCGGTGTCGATGAGTTCGTCCATCAACGTCCGTCCGATGCCGAGCCCGGCGTGGTCCCGCGCCACGTAGACGGAGTCCTCCACCGTCGTGGAGTAGGCGGCCCGCTCCCGGTACGGCGACATCGACGCGAAGCCCACCACCGAATCGGACGTGACTCTCCTCACGGCGACGATCGCGGAGAAGGCTCCCGATCGCTGGGTGATCCATTCCCGCTGGGCCACGAGGCTGCGCGGGACGATGTCCAGCGTGGTGGTGTGGTTCTCCACCTCGTGGTTGTAGATCGACCGGACGACCTCGGCGTCGTCGACCGTGGCGAGCCGCGTCGTGATCTCGCTGCGGGATCTCGACGGCTCGGACATGGCGCCCGAAGGTACCCGGTGGGGGCGCTCTCGCCGACCCGGAATCGCGCGGTGGTTGTCGCAACGCGGCCGATACACTCTCGGGCTGGCCGCAGCTCAGCTGCGGCCCGAAGGTTGCCTTCGGGTGCCTGTGAACAAGGCCCTCTTAGCTCAGTCGGTAGAGCACAGCCATGGTAAGGCTGGTGTCGTGAGTTCGATTCTCACAGAGGGCTCGACCAGTGGTCGGGGAAACCCGGCGACGAGCAATCAACCAAGCCACACGGCGGCGTAGCTCAGTTGGTCAGAGCATCCGGCTCATAATCGGAAGGTCCTCGGTTCAAGTCCGAGCGCCGCTACCAGTCCAGACACACCACAGATCCAGAGGAATCCACCTCGGAGGAAGAGGAAGCAAGAATGAGCAAGGCAAAGTTCGAGCGGGACAAGCCGCACGTCAACATCGGCACGATGGGTCACATCGACCATGGCAAGACCACGCTCACGGCTGCGATCTCCAAGACGTTGGCGGCTCGTGGGTTGGCGGAGTTCACGGATTTCGATGGGATCGACAAGGCGCCGGAGGAGAAGGCGCGTGGGATCACGATCTCGATTTCGCACATCGAGTACAACACCGAGAAT
>NZ_JBDVNU010000033.1:0-8582 GCF_039969435.1 Ilumatobacter sp. | reverse complement strand
ATTCTCGGTGTTGTACTCGATGTGCGAAATCGAGATCGTGATCCCACGCGCCTTCTCCTCCGGCGCCTTGTCGATCCCATCGAAATCCGTGAACTCCGCCAACCCACGAGCCGCCAACGTCTTGGAGATCGCAGCCGTGAGGGTGGTCTTGCCATGGTCGATGTGACCCATCGTGCCGATGTTGACGTGCGGCTTGTCCCGCTCGAACTTTGCTTTGCTCATTGCACTACTTCTCTCTTGTCTTTCGTGACTTCGTGGGTTTTCAAGGAACTGGTGGTCGATCGCCTGCGGCTATTCGCCGCGGACGCGCTTGACGATCTCTTCGGCGATGGCCGCGGGTACCTGCTGGTACTCCTCGAACTGCATCGTGTAGGTGGCCCGACCCTGGGTGCGTGAGCGCAGGTCGGTCGAGTAGCCGAACATCTCCGACAGCGGGACCGTGGCGTTGACGACCTGGGTGTTGCCCCGGGCCTCCATCTGGCCGATGCGGCCACGACGGCTGCTGATGTCGCCCATCACGTCGCCCATGTAGTCCTCGGGGGTGACGACTTCGACCTTCATGATCGGTTCCATCAGGACCGGCTTGGCCATCTCGGCCGCCTTGCGGAAGGCCTGCTGGCCGGCGATCTTGAACGCCATCTCCGAGGAGTCGACGTCGTGCGCCGAACCGTCGACGAGGGACACCCGGACGTCGACGGTGGTGTAGCCGGCGAGCACGCCGTTGTCCATCGCCGCCTCGAGGCCCTGCGCGGTCGGGTTGATGTACTCGCGCGGGATCTTGCCGCCCGTGATCTTGTCCTCGAACACGAAGCCGCCACCGGGGTTGGGCGCCATGTCGATCTTGACCACGGCGTACTGGCCGGTACCGCCGGACTGCTTGATGTGGCGGTACTCGACGTTGGTGACTTCCTTGGTGATCGTCTCGCGGTACGCGACCTGCGGCTTGCCGACGGTGGCTTCCACGCTGAACTCACGCTGCATGCGGTCGACGAGCACTTCGAGGTGCAACTCGCCCATGCCGGAGATGACGGTCTGGCCGGTCTCGTGGTCGGAGCGGATGCGGAAGGTGGGGTCCTCGTCGGAGAGCGACTTGAGGGCCTTGCCGAGCTTCTCCTGGTCGGACTTGGTCTTCGGCTCGATCGCGACGTGGATGACCGGCTCGGGGAACTCCATGCGCTCCAGCACGATCGGGTGGTCCTTGTCGCACAGCGTGTCGCCGGTGGTGACGTTCTTGAAGCCGAGCCCGGCGACGATGTCACCGGCCATGGCCACGTCGAGGTCCTCGCGTTGGTTGGCGTGCATGAGCAGGATGCGGCCGAGGCGCTCGCGGTCTTCCTTGACCGAGTTGTAGACCTCTTCGCCCTTGCTGATCTCACCGGAGTACACGCGGAAGTAGGTGAGCTTGCCGAACGGGTCGGCGACGATCTTGAATGCCAGAGCGGCGAACTCCTTGTCCTCCGGGCCGCGGTACATGTCGATCTCTTCGCCGCCCTTCATCAGGGTGCCGTGGGCCGGCGGGATGTCGAGCGGGCTGGGCAGGAAGTCGACGACGGCGTCGAGCATCGGCTGGACACCCTTGTTCTTGAACGCCGAGCCGCACAGGATCGGCACGAAGTCGAACGCCAGCGTGCCCTTGCGGATCGCCGCCTTGATGTCGGCCTCGGAGATCTCCTCGCCGCCGAGGTAGGCGTCCATCAGGGCCTCGTCCTGCGTGGCGATGGTCTCCATCATGGCTTCGCGGTACTCGTTGGCCTGGCCGACCATGTCCTCCGGGATGTCCTCGATCTCGTAGGTCGCGCCGAGGTCCTTCTCGTCGACGTTGCGCCAGACGAGTGCCTTCATCCGCACGATGTCGACGAGACCCTCGTAGGCCTTCACTGCCTCGGGGCCACCTGCGCCGATGGGCAGCTGGATGACGAGCGGCACGGCCTGCAGACGATCGATGACCATCTGCACGGTCCGGTAGAAGTCGGCGCCGATGCGGTCCATCTTGTTGATGAAGCACATACGCGGCACCTTGTAGGTGTTCGCCTGGCGCCAGACCGTCTCGGTCTGGGGCTCGACACCGGCGACGGAGTCGAACACGGTGACGGCACCGTCGAGGACGCGCAGCGAGCGCTCCACCTCGATGGTGAAGTCGACGTGTCCCGGCGTGTCGATGATGTTGATCCGGTGGTTGTCCCACACGCACGTGGTGGCCGCCGAGGTGATCGTGATGCCACGCTCCTGCTCCTGGGCCATGTGGTCCATGGTCGCAGCGCCGTCGTGGACCTCACCGATCTTGTAGCTCTTGCCCGTGTAGTAGAGGATGCGCTCGGTCGTGGTGGTCTTGCCGGCGTCGATGTGCGCCATGATCCCGATGTTGCGGGTGCGATTCAGGGGGAATTCACGCTTGGCCATGTTGATGCTGACTCCGAACTCTTCTTCTACTTCTCAAGGGGCTGACGATCCGGACGATCCGGGCCGGTGCTGACAACGTGGGACCAGCCAGACAGGCGGGGACACGGCGTCCGAGTGTACCGGCGCTTTGCCCGCCCCAACCGCGCGTGACCGATGCCGTCCGTGTACCCGGCCCCCGCACGGCCATCACCCATGATCGGTGCGGCCGTGGGGTATCGGCCACGACGGTAGGTTGCCCACGTGCTTCGACGGTTGGCGTGGACGGGAGTACTCGGGCCGGCGGCGTTCGTCGGCGCATGGGCCCTCGGCGGCATCATCACCGGCCGGCGGTACTCACCCGTCCACGACACCATCAGCCGACTGGCTGCGATCGGTGCCGACACCCGCCCGCTGATGACGACCGGTATGGTCGTGTTCGGGATCGCGGTACCGGTGTACGGCATCGCGATCCGTCGAGCTCTCGACGGGCCGGCGTGGATCTCCGCCGTCACGGCGGGCCTCGCCACCTTGGGCGTCGCCGCCGCGCCGCTCGACCACTCGCCACTCGTCGATGCACTCCACCTCGCCGCCGCGGGCGTGGGCTACGTGGCTCTGGCCCTCGTTCCCGTGCTCGCACACTCCGGCCTCGTCGCGGCCGGACACCGCCGACTCGCCATGTTCGGAGCGGTCGCCGCCCTCACGGCGGGCGCATCGATGATCACCAGCCTCGTCGTCGATCAGAGCGGGCTGTTCCAGCGAATCGGCCTCACGGCAGGCGACACCTTCCTCATCGCCTCCGTTCCGGCGATCGCGTCCCTTGCGTCTGCGAACGGCAGAGCCCGCCTGCGCGCCGGGGTCACGTCGCGTTGACGGCGGCGGCGAGTCTGCTCACCGACTCGCTCATCTGAGTCTCGCTGACGAGCGGGAACCCGACCTTGTCCAACAGGGCTTGATCGGTGACCTTGCTCCAGTCGTAGGTGAGCGTGACGGTGGTCTGGTCGGAGCCGTCCGAGCGCAGTTCCCACAGCCATTCCCATCCCGGAGGCTCGGTCCCGGCCGGCGCCGTCTTCCAACCGACCATCTTGTTGTCGTCGAAGGCGCTGACGAAGTTGTCGGTCTGGTAGTCGCCGCCCATGTGGTCACCGGTCATGTTCATCGTGAACTTCTGGCCGACCTCGTGGAGACGATCTCCATGATCGAGTCCGGTCACGAAGCCCGAGGTGTCGAGATCGATGTGGCGGTTCGGATCGGTCAGGACCGCGAAGAGGGCTCGCGCCGGTGCGGGAATGGTGCGTTCGACGGTGCAGGATGCTGTGTCACTCATGGTGTCGCTGTACCCGGTGGCGTCCCGATCGACACACGCCTCGGGCTGGACCACCACATCGACCTCAGGACCCGTCCGGCATCCACTCCGCCCATCGCGCCTGATCGGCGAGTCCGTCGACGACCTGGACCGCCGCGAGTGCTCCCGATGCGGTGACGACCCGACCACCGTCGTCGGAGGCGGTGCGCATCGACGACACGTTGACCCCGAGAGCCGCCAACTCGTCCTCGGCGAGCCAGTGCCCCGTGGCGGATCGTCCTTCGAGTCGGCCCACCGACGCGAGGAGCAGCGAGCCCGTCGAGATCGCGAGGATTCCTCGCGCCTCGAGCGCTGCCGTCGTCAGCCACGCCCGGGTCGCCGGGTCGTCGATCACCTGCTTCCACCCGAGTCCGCCGGGGACCACGAGGACGTCGACGTGCGGCGCGTCGACGGGGGTGCAGTCGACCCGGATCGCACGAGACGGCTCGACCGCATGGATCGGGCCGACCGCGGCACCCACGAACACCACACCCGCTTGCAGCCGATCGGCGAGGCGCGCGACCGGTTCGTCGACCTCGCTGCTGGACACGCCGCGGTACACCAGCACGCCGATCCTCAGTGCACCGTCGGCGGCGACGCGTCCGGTCAGTGGGTCGAGCTCTCGTCCACGTCGGTCGCCGGACGGTCGGCCGATCAGCCCCGCAACGAAGTCACGCAGCCGGGCCATGTCGACAAGCTACGCCGTCCGGGTGGAGCGCGTCAGCTGACGTTGCCCTGGATGTAGTCGTGGAGTTGGTCGTTCTCCCGCTCGAGTTCCCCGAGGCGGGACTTGACGACGTCACCGATCGAGATCATGCCGGTGAGCGCGCCGCGGTCGTCGACGGTCGGCAGGTGGCGGATCCGTCGGTCGGTCATCAGCGACATCAAGCTGTCGATCGAATCACTCGCCCTGCACGTGAAGACTTCGGACGACATGACGCTGGCGACGTCGGCGTCGAGGGTGGCGGCGCCGTCACGGGCGAGCGCCCGGACGATGTCACGTTCGGACACGATCCCGTCGATCGTGGACCCGTCGCCACTCACGACGAGCGCACCGAAGCCCTTCTCGCGCAGGAGTGCCGTTGCGTCGGCGAGGGTCGCCGTCGGCGCGATCGTGACCACCTCGGACCCTTTGGAAGACAGGATGGACTGGACGTTCATGGTGTGCTCCTCTCGATGGGAGCCCCAACCTAGTGCATTCGTGAAACGACGCAAGTCGCGCCATGGGCTTCGTCTCGCAGTCCTCGACCCTCAGAGGGTGACCTCTCCGGCATCGCCCGACAACGTGGCGCGCAACCCCGGTGCGCCGCCGGGCTCCGGCTCCGTGACCGTGATGTCCAGGGACAGTGCGGCGAGGATCCCGAGCACGTCGAAGGGTCGCTGATGGACGATCGCGACCTCGACGAGTTCGACCCCACCGGGCTGCGTGACGTTCGGACGCGGCGTGTCGCCCCACTCGATGAGGAACGGCAACGTGCGCTGCGTCGGCATCGTGAGTCGCCATGCGAGTCGTCCACCGTCGGGAGCGAGCCGGCTCATGTCGACGTACGGGCCGACGTCGTGACCTGCGTCGAACATCGCGTCCGCGAGGTCGTCGATGGTCTCACCGTCGTCGGGACGAACGGCGAAGCCGACGAGCACCATCGCCCCGCCACCGTCGGCGAGTGCTCGGTCGAGCTCGAACGGGCGGGGTGTCCCCGACGTCGACGGGTCGGGTTGGTCGGGGTCAGGAGCGAGGAGTTCGAGGTAACACTCCCCCAGTGACACGAGCGCGTTGTGCGTCCCCAGCCCTTCGTGCGAACCACCGATCGCAGGGCGAACCCCCGTGGCGTCCTCGAACCAGTCGACCGCCGACGGGAGATCGGGGACCGCGAGCACGAGATGGTCGATGACAGCCATCACCGATGATCGCAGACCGACGTTCCGTCGACGACGATCGCCGTGACGATCGCCGGGCGGCGATGCCGGACCGTGGCTCCGGACGAGGCCGTCCGGACACTCCGACTCACGATCGTGGACCCCGGTGGGTGAACATGACTCGATGCCGACGACCTTCATCGAGTCACGCAAGGCGCTCCACGAGACGCATCGCATCGCCGTCGACGGAGCGGTCGACGCCGACGGACACATCCTGGAACCGCCGACCCTGTGGGAGGACTACATCGACCCGAAGTTCCGGGACCGGGCGCTGCGGATCGTGATCGACGAGAACGGGCTGGAGGAACTCGAGCTCGACGGTCGACGCTCGGTCATGGCGAGGAACGGGATGCCGTCGACCCTCGGCGCGATGGGCGACCCCGATCTGGCGGCGATGCAGAAGGACCCGGAGCGGACCTACCTCGCCGAAGCTCCGTACGGCACGATGCACGCCGGTGAACGAGTGGCGATGCTCGACGCCGAGAACATCGACATCGCAATCCTGTACACGACGGTCGGGTTGCTCTGGGAAGCCGAAGTGACCGACCCGGCGCTGGCTCAGGCATACACCACGGCGTACAACCGGTGGATCACCGAATTCTGCGCCGGTTCACCGCGGCTCGTGCCGACCGCCCACATCTCGCTCAGCGATCCGCTCGCCGCGGCACGCGAGCTCGAACGTGCTGTCGACGCCGGCGCCAAGGGTGCCTACGTCTGCCCGTTCACCCACGCCGGGCTCCCTCTCGGCCACCCCGCCCACGATCCCGTCTTCGCCGCGGCACAGGACCTCGATGTCCCGTTCGCGATCCACCCGACCTTCGAGCCGCAGTGGACGAAGGGGACGCGGATGGGTGACTGGCAGAACGTGAAGCAGTTGCGATTGCTCGCATCGGTCCAGGCATCGGACGGCGTGCGCCACCAGTTCACCACCCTCTTCGACTACGGGGTGTTCGACAAGTTCCCCACTCTCAAGGTGCTCGTGCTCGAGTCCGGCGGCGGGTGGATCGGCTACTGGCTGGATCGGATCGACGCCGTCTACGGCCACACGTTCATCGGCGAACGGGTGCCGCTCGAGCACAAGCCCTCCGACTACTTCCGCGAACGCATCTGGATCAGTTGCGACCCCGACGAACGCACGATCCCCTCGCTCGCCGAACGCTTCGGAGTGGAGCGGTTCCTGTGGGCGTCGGACTTCCCGCACGCCGATCACACGCCTGAGTACGTCCACGACCTCAACGACCTCGTGGCGTCGTTCCCGGACCACGATCGGGCCAAGTTCACCGGCGACAACGCCCGCGCCCTGTTCGGCCTCCCCTCGGGTCGCGGCTGACGACAGCTCGGCCAGACTGGACAACGTGACGGATCACGACGAGACGGCGCGCTCACCCGGCGAGCGGGCCGAGGACCTGCAGCCGCCGTCGAGGACCTGCAGTTGTGGCGTCGCGGACGTTGCGCCATGGCGCCAGCGCGACACGTTGTGGAGTCCGGCATCGGCGATCGCCGGGGTCCTCACCGTCGCCCTCCTCGTCGTTCTCCTCATCCGCCTGGCGATCCCATGGCTGTGGCTCACTTTCGGCGCGACCGTGTCGGTCGGACTCGCGGTGTCCGCTCGAGCGTCGAGGCGATCCGGTCACCGATCGACGTGCCTGGCGGTGCGAAGCCTGTGGAGAACGATCGCTGCGATCGGTCTTCCGCTGCGGGTCGGCGCCGGCCTCCCCTTCTGAGCACTCCCGCTCGAACGACGGAACCCCGGGCCGTCGGCCCGGAGTTCCGTTCGTGTTCATCGTTTGGAGTCGGCGACGTCGGCCTGCTTCAACCGGCCACGACGTGACCGGCGCAGGAGTTCACCAGCGCCGGGCGCTCACCAGCGATAGTGGGCGAAGGCCTTGTTGGATTCGGCCATCTTCTGCATGTCGTCGCGGCGCTTCATCGCGGCGCCGAGACCGTTGGCTGCGTCCATCAGTTCGTTGGCAAGGCAGAGAGCCATCGACTTCTCACGACGGTTGCGGGCGAAGTCCACGAGCCAGCGGATCGACAGGGTGGTCGCACGGCGAGGGCGAACCTCGACGGGCACCTGGTAGGTGGCGCCACCGACGCGGCGGCTGCGCACCTCGAGGGGCGGCTTGACGTTGTCGATCGCACGCTTGACCGTGTCGATCGCCATGTCCTCGCCTTCGAGCTTGCTCTGGATGATCTCCATCGCGTCGTACACGATCTTCTCGGCGACGTTGCGCTTGCCGTGCAGCATGACCTTGTTGATCAACTGCGTGACGACGACGGACTTGTAGATCGGGTCGGCGACCAGATCGCGGCGGGGTGCGGGTCCTTTACGAGGCATCTCGGGTCACTTCTCCTTCTTGGCGCCGTAGCGGCTGCGAGCCTGCTTGCGGTTCTTGACGCCGACGGCGTCGAGCGTGCCGCGGATGATCTTGTAGCGCACACCGGGGAGGTCGCGCACACGACCCCCACGAACGAGCACGATCGAGTGCTCCTGCAGGTTGTGGCCTTCGCCCGGGATGTAGGCCGTGACCTCGATGCCCGAGTTCAGGCGGACACGAGCGACCTTGCGCAGTGCCGAGTTCGGCTTCTTCGGGGTCGTGGTGTACACGCGGGTGCACACACCGCGACGCTGCGGGGAGCCCTTGAGCGCCGGCGTCTTCGACTTGGTGACTTTCGAGCTGCGTCCCTGTCGGACGAGCTGCTGGATGGTTGGCATGAAAAGGAATCTCGTTCCGATCGGGACCGGCGGACGCAGTAGGCGTTCGCCGACATGTGGTGGGTTGGATGCGCCGGATGCGCACCCGCCGTACAGCGGCCCACGAAGGGATTCCCCGCTGAGAGGACCGTGAAATGCTACGGAGCCACACGACATCGCGCAACGCGCTTCGACGAACCCGACTCGACCCACCCCGGCGGCCGGCGCCCAACCACCGCGGTGAGTCTC